>AUJT01000001.1 GCA_000424365.1 Lachnospiraceae bacterium NK4A144
TGTACCTCCAACATACCCTATCTCAATTATACTATTAAAAAAGGTAATGTATTAAGTTTTCAAGGTTCAAGTGCCCCATTTGTCGGGCGACTCATATAATTAAAATATCAGAGCCAGATGTAGAAGACGATTGAGGAAGACTTGGTTGCTATGAACAAAATTGAGCTAATAAACGCATCCTGTGCAGATCAGACTGTTGATGCAGTGGTCAATGCCGCAAATGATGGTCTCTGGGCAGGTGGCGGAATATGCGGTGTGATTTTCAGTAAAGCCGGAAGAGCAGAGCTGACAGAAGCTTGTAGCAAGTAGAAAACTCCGCTTAATGATGGGGATGCTGTTATTACACCTGCTTTTAAGATGACTAATGCCAAGGCAATCATTCATGCGGTGGGACCGAATTTTGCAGTGACACCTACTGCATTCAAGGAATTGTTCGATGCGTATTATAACTCGCTGGTGGTGCTGAAGGATAACGGTTATCACAGCATATCTTTTCCACTTATCAGCTCCGGGATATTTGGCGGATCGCTTGATAATCCTGTGGCAGAGTCCACGAAACAGTGCCTGAGAGCATATAGGAAATTTACATCTGATTATCCGGAATATGACATAGACGTAAAGCTGTGTGCTTTTACGGCATCGGAGATGAAGGAAGCAGAGCATGAATACGAAGCATTTAAGCAGGCGAATTAGCTTAAGATTATCAATATTGTTGGGAGTGTGTCTGATGTTTTCGTTATTTGGATGCGGAAAAACCGGGCAGGTAATGGATGGAGACGGCATGGTGAGAGAACTTACCTATGCTCAGATATCACAGGACGAGGCCAGGCTTATGATGCAGGATGATGATGGTCATGTCGTCGTGGATGTTCGGAGAGCTGATGAATATGCACAAGGTCACATTCCGGGCGCAATCCTGATTCCGAATGAGAGTATTACCGATACTCCGCCGGAAGAGTTACCGGACAAAAATCAGATCATACTAGTATATTGCCGTACCGGCAGAAGAAGCAAGGAAGCTTCACAAAAGCTGGCAGATATGGGATATGTGAATGTTTATGAGTTTGGCGGAATAGAGGACTGGACTGGAGAAATCGTTACGGAAGAGGCAAGTGATAATGCCGGTGGTGAGAAAGCAAAACTTAGCTTTGAGTCTTTTGATGGAGGCGGTCCCGATTTTAATGTATTGATCGCTGACGAAGGCATTGTTTCCTACGAAACTGAGGTGAAATATCATAGCTCTGATCACGGGGAAATGGACGGCTCCGGTTTTGATAAGATCATAACTTTTACCGGAATAAAACCGGGTGAGACGACGGTGGTTGTAGAGGAAAGGTCACCTATAGCTGATAATCTTGATCACAAATACAAAGTGACAGTGGATGAAGAGCTTAATGTACAGATTGAGCTGCTGTCTGTAAAAGATATAAATGGAGATGAAGGTGAAAGTATGATCTTAATGATTGATGGTGAAGAATGCCCGGTTGAATGGGAAGAAAATGAGTCGGTAGAAGCATTGAAGGAACTATGTCCGCTGACTGTGAAAATGTCTATGTACGGTGGATTTGAGCAGGTTGGATCACTTGGGGAAAGCCTGCCGAGAAATGATGAACAGATCACGACCGGATATGGAGATATCGTCCTGTATTCCGGCAATCAGATTGTAGTCTTTTATGGTTCAAACAGCTGGGCATATACGAGGCTTGGCCATATCGACATGACACAAGAGGAACTAGCCGAGATGCTGGGAAATGGTGATGTGGAGATTACTCTCGAGTAGGGAGCAGATAAGAGGTGCCGGATGAAATACAGAGAGAACCGAAGAACCGGAGATAAGATCAGTGAGATAGGTATGGGGACTGCTTACATCGCAGAGGCTGAAAGGTCAGAAGCTGTAAAGACTGTCAGACATGCCTATGAGAGTGGGATCAATTATTACGACCTTGCCGCAGGAGACGGAGCAGCATTTGCAATATTTGGCGAGGCTCTGTCTGATGTAAGGGATGAGGTGATGTATCAGATCCATTTTGGAGCTAATTATTCAAAGGGCACATATGGATGGACACTTGATCTGGATACTGTGAAGAGATCAGTAGATAAGCAGTTGAAGGATTTAAGGACTGATTATATCAATTACGGCTTCATCCATTGTCAGGATGAGTCGAAGGATTGGGAGAAGTATCAGAAGAACGGCATACTTCAGTACCTCTTGGATATGAGAGACCAGGGTGTGGTGAAGCATATAGGAGCATCATCCCATACACCTTCTGTAATACAGGAGATTCTGGATACAAATCTCATAGATATGTTGATGTTTTCAGTTAATCCTGCATATGACTATAACCACGGTGAGTATGCTTATGGCGGCGTGGATGAGAGAGCAGATGTATATAAGAGATGTGAAAAGCTGGGAGTAGGTATATCGGTTATGAAGCCCTTTTCCGGAGGTCAGCTATTAAGCGATAAGACCTCGCCCTTTGGAAAGGCACTTACACAGTATCAGTGCATAAAATATGCGCTCGATAAGCCGGGGATCCTTACTGTATTGCCCGGAGCACAGAGCGTATCAGAGATAGATGCGCTTCTGAAGTATTATGAGAAATCTGAGGAAGAGCTTGACTACAGTATCATCGGAACTTTTGCACCACCGGAAGCAAGCGGCAAGTGTGTATATTGCAATCATTGTGAGCCTTGTCCTGCAGGAATAGATATAGGAACGGTGAATAAGTTCTATGATCTGGCACATATTGGCGATGATATGGCGAGAGAGCATTACATGGCACTTGAAAAGAATGCCGCTGATTGTATCAACTGTGGTCATTGTAACAGTAGATGCCCGTTCTCTGTGGATCAGGTGAGCAGGATGCAGGAGATAAAGGAGTTTTTCAGCAATGGAGTTGCATGAAAGACTTTCCTTTGCAGAGCCGCAGGTAATCCCTGTCGTGCGATCCGTAAGATCACGGAAGCTGATAAGGAAAAATATCCGATATACAGAGGAGGACAGAATGAAACAGTATATAGTTGATGCATTTACAAATAAGCCATTTTCAGGGAATCCGGCCGCAGTATGCGTAATGGATAAGTGGCCTTCGGAAGAATTCATGAAGAACCTGGCAATGGAGAATAATCTGAGTGAAACAGCGTTTATCGTGAAGGAAGAGCAGGGGTATCATCTCAGATGGTTTACCCCGGGATCGGAGGTTGAACTCTGCGGACATGCCACACTGGCATCATCGTTTGTGATCCTGAACTATGTTGAGCCGGAAAAGGATATTGTGGAGTTTCATACGCTGAGCGGGAAACTGACAGTCAGGAAGAAGGACAACCTGTATGAGATGGATTTCCCCACATATGAACAGAAAGAGATCCCGGTAACGGATGAGATGGAGAGTGCTTTTGGAGTTCGTCCCGTCAAGGCTGTTCTGGGACCGGATCTTTTATGCATATTTGATTCCGAAGAGCAGATCCGCAACATGAAACCTGATCAGAGTAAACTCGCTGATCTTCCCGGGCGTGGACAGGATGTAACTGCAAAAGGAGAGGATACGGATTGTGTTTCCAGAAGTTTCTTCCCGAAGCTTCTTGTGGCAGAGGATCCGGTATGCGGTTCGGCGCACTGTCAGATAGGGGACTACTGGTCAAAAGAACTAGGCAAGCTCAGTATACACGCATATCAGGCTTCTAAGAGAGGCGGGCATTTGTACTGCGAGATGCTGGAGAACGGGAGGATAGCAATAAGCGGAGAAGCAACTCTCGTGGCAGTTTCAGAAATAATAGCTGAAGATTAGCTTCTATAGGATAAAAGGAGGATTTAAGCAATGAAACAGGAAATCAAGACAACAGAAGCGATTTTTCCGATGCCGGTACTTATGATATCGACATTCAATGAGGACGGCAGCGTGGATGTGATGAACGCAGCCTGGGGCACGATGCTCGACAGAGATAAAGTAGCCCTTAACCTTACAGAGACGCACAAGACAGTCCAGAACATCAAGGCAAGAAAGGGCTTCGTAGTTCATATCGCTGATGCTAAGCATGTGGTTGAGGCTGACTATTTCGGTATTGCAAGCGGAAATACCGAAAAGGAGAAGTTTGCAAAGAGCGGTATGACCTTTACAAAATCTAATCTTGTGGATGCTCCGGTGATCAATGAGTTTCCTATCGCAATGGAATGTGAGTTCATAGAGTATCAGAGCGATGATACTGGTCTAGGTGTTATCGGAAAGGTTTTAAGAACGTCTGTTGAGGAAGCCAACATGAAAGACGGCAAGGTGGATATTGATTCTATTGAAGCTATTGCTTTTGATCCTTATACGCATGGATACTATAAGGTAAATGGAAGAGTTGGAGAGGCTTTCAAGGATGGCCTTAGATTGAAGTAACTCTTCACGCACATTTACGGAATATAACAGAGCTCACCTTCATCGGGTGAGCTCTAAGCATTTTACTTGAAAGCCCTTTTTATTTGCTCCAGAAACTTTTCGGCAATAGGAGTAAAGGTCTGATACTTATTCCATATCATGTATAACTCTGACTTTAGCTCTGGAGAAAGAGGTCTGAATACCATGTCAGTTCCTTCGGTGTTTATCAGGTTCTTGAAAGTAAGTAAGATTCCAAGGTTTTCCCTTGCAAACACGGAACCGTTATAGGACAGTCTGAAAGAGCCTTCAAGCTTAAGTTCCTGATATCTGTCTTTCGCCCACACTTTGATCTCATTGTTCCAGCTCTGCTCTGAAACAAATAGGGGCTCTCCTATCAGGTCAGAGACACGGATGGATTTTTTTTCTGAAATGGGATGAGATGAAGGTATGATTGCTCCCCACACATCAGCTTCCGGAAATTTTACATATTCATATTTATTGCTGTCAGGTGTTTCACATAGTACAGCAAAGTCTAAAATGCCCTTATCAAGCTTTTCAGTAACCTGCTCAGTATCTCCGCTGGTTATATGATAAGTGAGGTTAGGGTATTTTTCTTTTAACTTATAGATCTCTCTGGCAAGGTATCTGATCTGATAGCTCTCAGCAAGTCCAAAATAAATATCCCCACCTGTTATATCATCCAGGGAGTTAAATTCCTGTTCTATCTTATCGGACATGGCAACAAGATCCTGAGCCCTGTCACGAAGGAGCATACCTTCGTCCGTAAGCGAAATGCTGAAACTGTGCCTTACAAACAGTTTCTTTCCAAGTTCTTCCTCTAATGCTTTTAACGTCTTTGAAAGAGTGGGCTGTGATACATGAAGCTGATCAGCAGCCTTTGACATATTTTCTTCCCTTGCAACTGCAAGAAAGTATTTGAGATTTTTTATTTCCATGAAAACCTCCATAAAGCTGACAATTTATGTGTTATTCCAAAAACGAATATCATGATATTTATTTTATTCATTAGCGAAAATCTGGTCAAGGATTTACTATGAAGTCAGAAGGAGCAAAAAGATGAATACAGAAAAGATTCTTGAAGGCCTTTCGGACATGGGCTGCAATGAGAAAGAAATAAACTTTATGAAAAAGATGTATGAAGAAGGTGACACCGATACACTTCTTCGAGATCTTAGAAAATGCCGGTGCCATCTTATGGATGAGCTTCATGACAGCCAGAAAAAAGTTGATAACATGGATTTTTTGATAAGACAGATTCAAAAGGAGAAATAATTAAAACGGAGGAATGTAAAATGATCAGAAAAGAAGAACTAAACCTTGTAACCGAGTGGGATAAGACCTTTAAGAAAAGTGATAAGGTTGACCACAGCAAAGTAACATTCGTAAACAGATATGGAATCACCCTGGCAGCAGATATGTATGTTCCTAAGAATGCAGAGGGCAAGCTTTCTGCAATTGCTGTATGCGGGCCATTCGGAGCAGTTAAGGAGCAGTGTTCCGGTCTTTATGCTCAAACAATGGCTGAGAGAGGATTTTTGACGATAGCCTTTGACCCTTCTTTTACAGGAGAGTCCGGTGGGAATGTAAGATACATGGCATCTCCTGATATCAATACAGAAGACTTCATGGCAGCAGTTGATTTCCTTTCACTTAATGAAAAGGTAGATCCAGATAGGATTGGAATCATTGGTATCTGTGGTTGGGGCGGAATGTCAATCAATACGGCAGCTCTTGATACAAGAATCAAGGCTACAGCTGCTATGACAATGTATGACATGACAAGAGTAAATGCCAAGGGATATTTTGATTCAGAGGACAGTGAAGAAGCAAGATACCAGCATAAGGCAGCTATGTGCGCGCAGAGACTGGAGGACCTTAAGGCTGGTGAATATAAGCTTGGCGGCGGAGTAGTAGATCCACTTCCGGAGGATGCACCTTTCTTTGTAAAAGATTACTATGACTACTACAAGACCGACAGAGGTTACCACAAGAGAAGTCTTAATTCCAACGGCGGCTGGAACGTGATCGGCTGTGAATCTTTTGTAAATCAGCCAATCCTTAAGTATAGTAATGAAATCAGAAGTGCTGTCTTACTTGTACATGGAGAAAAAGCTCATTCATGTTATTTCTCAAAGGATGCTTATGCAGACATGATCAAAGACAGCAAGTACGCAGACAATAAGGAACTTATGATAATCCCTGATGCTGTACATACTGATCTTTATGATGGCGGGGATAAGGATTATATTCCTTTTGATAAGCTGGAAAACTTCTTTAAGGAGAACCTGAAATAATGATAACGGTTGAAGAAATACTGTCATATCTTAATTCGGACAGAATAGCGGATATGACAGAGGAAATGCATGAATGTTCCATGAGGCAGAGCCAGGCTGCCATAAAGCAGACCATGGAATTAAATACCAGGTACCATACGCCAGAGGAAATCGTCAGTATCATGACTGAACTGACAGGTGAGGAAGTGGATGAAAGCTTCAGATTGTTCCCACCTTTTTATACGGATTTTGGAAGAAACATTCACATCGGAAAAAATGTATTCATCAATTCCGGCTGTAACTTTCAGGATCAGGGCGGTATTTACATCGGCGATAATACCTTGATTGGGCACAGAGTCGTTCTTGCTACTCTGGATCATGACTTGAATCCTTATGACAGGCATCTGATCTGCGCGCCTATACATATTGGAAACAGAGTATGGATTGGAGCAGGAGCGATAATTACAAGAGGTGTGACAATTGGTGATGGAGCTGTAATTGCAGCCGGAGCAGTTGTGACAAAGGATGTGGAGGAAAACACCATTGTAGGAGGAGTTCCTGCAAAATTCATCAAGAAGATAGAGAATGTAGAACCGATAGAAAAGAAATAAAGGATAGGATGATATGAGTAAAGTGTTAGTTATTTCAACAAGCCTTCGTAAAAATAGCAATTCAGATATACTTACTGAAAAGCTTATAGAGGGAGCAAAAGCGTCAGGTCATGATGTGGAGCATATAAGCCTAAAAGGGAAAAATATCGGATTCTGTATCGGATGTCTGGCCTGTCAAAATACACAAAAATGTGTCATTAAGGATGATGCTGTCACTATTGCAGAAAAAGTAAAGAATGCAGAAACTCTCGTTTTTGCAACACCTATTTATTATTACGAGATGAGCGGGCAGATGAAGACTCTTTTGGATAGGCTCAATCCGCTGTATCCTTCAGACTATAAGTTTAGGAATGTATATATGCTCTCTGTTGCGGCTGAGGATGAAGAGTTTGTGCCTGAAAAGGCAATTAGTGGACTCCAAGGGTGGGTTGACTGTTTTGGAAAGGCAGAATTTTCAGGGTCCTTATTCTGTGGAGGAATAGGTGATATGGGTGAGGCATCGAAAAAAACTGAAGAGTTAAACGAAGCCTTCGAATTTGGTAAAGCTCTAAAATAAAGGAAGTCTGCGATGAAAACGAAAATGATTTTTCTGGCATTCTGTATGACTATAATGTTTTGCATGAGCGCCTGTGCAGGGACAACCAAAAACACAAGTGATGATCAGGGTGCCGTAAATGAAATATCAGCATCAGAAAATAATGAAACGGAAAGTCCAGAAGAGAATGTCACGCCGGAGGGAACAACTATGTATCAGCTTGCCGCAGAAAATGAATCAGCAGAGGATGAAGCTATTGGAGATAGTTCTATGACAATGAAAATCGGCGATACAAAAGTTAATGTGGATTGGGAAGACAATCAGGCTGTAGAGGCGCTGAGGAATATGGCTGAAGACGGTGATGTTACAATTCAGATGTCAATGTATGGCGGTTTTGAACAGGTGGGCTCAATTGGACAGAGTCTGCCGAGAGATGATAAGCAGACAACAACGAGTTCAGGCGACGTTGTACTATACTCCGGAAATCAGATGGTAGTGTTCTATGGGTCTAATAGCTGGTCATACACACGGTTAGGTCACATATCTGATAAGGATGAGGCTGGCATGACTGAGTTGCTTTCAAATGGCGATGTTACAATAACTATTAGCATGATGTCAGGGTCAAAAGGTCAGAATCCGATTGTGCTTGCACAAAGAGGATTGAGACCTTGGGACCCGCAAAACACGAGCAAGTAGCGTTATTACGCGGAATGCGAGTGTTTTAGGATTGCGGGAATTGCGTAGCAATGAAGCAATCCGTGACATCAGTAAGGGGCAAAATTTACTTTTGACCCTTACATCTTAGCATGGGATAGGGATTATTAAAGTAGAAATATATTGGTACAAAAACGGTGGCTATAAGTCGAAAGATTTATAGTCACTAATTTTTTAAAAAATTATTTTGATGTAACTATTGACGTTACATCTCTTAGGTGATATATTTGCACTATCAGATGAAACCACAACGGTTACATCAATGGACTTTTTAACATTCGAGGATAATTACCTCGCAGGGCAGAGTCCGGAAAGGAAAATAATCATGACAAATAAGGAAAAAGCATTAGCACTCATCGGAACATTCGTATCAGGAGATACAGCAAAGGCAAAGGAACTTCTTGCACCAGGTTATATTCAGCATAACCTCGCATTTGGAACAGGGGCAGATGCATTTGTAGCAGCAGTTGAAGGACTTGCACAGGCACCTGTAAAAACAACAGTTAATAACATTCGTGCATTCGAGGATGGAGATAAGGTTTTCCTTCAGACAGTATATAATTTTGCAGGAGCAGGAGAGCAGGTCGGATTCGATGTTTTTAGATTCGATGCAGACGGTAAGATTGCAGAGCACTGGGATAATCTGGCAGACAAGGCAGCTCCTAATCCTTCAGGACATACTCAGATTGATGGAACTCTTGAGAAGAAAGATGTAGACAAGGAAGAAACACGTAAGGTTGTTGCCGGATTTGTAGGCGATGTACTCCGCGGGGAGAATCCGGATAAGCTTACTTCATATTATGACGGAGACAAGTACATTCAGCATAACACAGCAATAGCAGATGGTCTTTCCGGTCTTGGAGCTGCACTTGAAGCTATGGCTAAGCAAGGTATTTCGATGGTTTACAACAAGACACATATGGTTCTTGCAGATGGAGATTATGCTCTTGCCTGCTCGGAAGGAACCTTTGGCGATGTACCTACAACCTACTATGATCTGTTCCGTGTTGAGAACGGATTTATCGCAGAGCACTGGGATGTAATGGAGACATTAGCTGATAAGTCTACATGGGCTAATGAAAACGGAAAGTTTTAACTCAGTCGGAGTACAAGCTCCGACTGAGTTAAACGCTCCGCGAGGATGCGCACGGATTCGGACAGGAATTTGTCTGCTGAAGCAGACCCGAATCCGGCGCGAAAGACTCGCGAGCGAGTCTTGACTGTAACCATTGCAACTACATCTGCTACGAAGTAAAATGATGGCAGGAGGGCGCAGAACAATCGTCTAGTGGACGATTGTTCTGCGCCGACCGAAATGGAATGGAGAGATTAAAAATGCAGATATCAAGCAGATTTACGGTTGCACTTCATATTTTTACATGTGTGGATACATTTAAGGATGAACACAAGGTAACGAGCGATTTTCTTGCAGCCAGTATAAATACGAATCCTGTCATCATTAGAAAGATACTTACTCAGCTTAAGAACGCAGGGCTAATAAATGTTATCAGAGGAACAGGCGGAATAGAGCTTACAAGAGATCTTAAAGATATAACTTTTTATGATGTGTATCAGGCAATTGAGCCTTTGGAGGATGGAGATTTATTTAGATTTCATGAATCACCAAATCCAGAGTGCCCTGTTGGTAGGAATATCCATTTACTTTTGGATGATAAGTTGAAAAGCATCCAGGAAGCGATGGAATCAGAGATGAAAAAATACACTCTTAATGATTTAAGATCCGGAATGCAAGAACTGTTGGCAAAAGAAGCTTAACAATGAGACTCTGAGGTGTTTACTTCAGAGTCTTTTTAGAAGGATGCGGAAGCTGCTTATCTGTTTGTCCCCAGAGCTGTATCATTACTACCGGGATTCCGTATGTCATAGAGCAGGAACATTGTCTGCACTTACGACATTTTGTCAGCCAGGCTATGGAAGATGTATTCAAATAATCCGCCTACAAGGTGGTTACACACAAGAGGAATTTTCAAGATTGCTTGATACAGACAGATGTACGGTTGCAGTCTGGGAGTGTGAGTTTGAGGAAAGGCATCCTAAACCTCAAAGATTTGAAAAGATAAAAGAGATTGCAGGAAATTTATGAATAAGTTTAAGCAAACTTGTTGAGAATCCTGATTGCTATAAGGATGAATATACTTTATTTGTTGAAGGAAATTATGGTAAGAAAATAAGACAAATAAGGCTAGCAGCAACAATGACATATCAGGAATTTGCAATATCTATCGGTTGTGATTCTGAAACATTAGAGCATTGGGAAATAGGATGGCAAAAACCATTAAGAAAGTATTTTGATGCCATAAAAGAAATTGCTATCAAGGTTGGAATAGAATTACAAAAATTAAACGACACCCCTGAGTATTTTGGAAGTCAATATCAAGATTTTATTGGTTATGAATGCGGTAAGAAAGTAAAAAGTATTCGTATGGCATATGGATACACTCAAGATCAGTTGGGGCAGTTGGTAGGATGCACAGGTGAAGCTATAGGAAAGTGGGAACGGGAATTAAGTGCCCCGACTTGAGTTATTTTAAAAGTCTGGAAAATAAAGAAGGGAGTTGATATCTCATGAACCATACTGAACAGAGAATTTGGTTAATTAAAGAATTACAAAGAGATGAATCCCAGCTAAGTGATTATCCTATCCCAAATGATGAGCAAGGGCAGAAGGATTTACTTCGTGGTCTTATGAATATATGGGTACCTAAAGATCTAAGTGATGAATTTCTTAAGATACAGGATGAATATCTAACAGAAGAAAATAGACGTGCCGGCATTACAGATATAAATGATTTAGAACCCATAAAAAGTGATAATCGTATATATTTATGGCAAGGAGACATGACAACACTTCGGGTGGATGCATTGACGAATCCTGCTAATTCAGAGCTTTTGGGCTGCTGGAGAATCCTGCATAATTGTGCGGATAACATTGTACACTCGAAATCCGGACTCATGCTAAGAAAAACATGTAACTGCATCATGGAAAAGCAGGGACATCCAGAGCCAACAGGGCAGGCTAAGATTACTCCGGCGTATAATTTACCTTGTGATTATGTTATTCATACCGTGGGCCCTATAGTTCAAGGACCTCTGACTAAAAAGCATGAGGAACTATTGGCATCCTGCTATAAATCATGCCTTGATATAGCAGAGGAAAACGGTGTTAAGAGCATTGCTCTTTGTTGTATTTCTACCGGTGTTTTCATGTTCCCTAATCAGAGAGCTGCTGAGATTGCTGTAGAGACAGTTAAAAACTGGCTTGATGAGACAGGCAGTGAGATGAAGATTGTTTTCAATGTATTTAAGGATCTTGATTTTGAAATATATGAAAAACTGTTAAATGGTTAAGCTATAAGGAGTGTTTTATAATGACAACGGCTAAGATCAGATCGTTTCAGCCAAATGGATATCAGGAAACAATAAAAAAAGGTTTAAGTGCCATACATAGCTTTAACAGCGGTATGTCCCTTGGGAAAGATGATGATATAGAGCAGCTTGACAGATTAAAAGAAGAAATAAAGACAGCTGATGCTATTGTTATTGGAGCCGGGGCAGGACTTTCTACTTCCGCAGGGTTTACGTACAGTGGAGACCGGTTTAAAAAGTGGTTTTCTGATTTTGAAGAAAAATATGGTTTTCAAGACATGTATTCAGGAGGGTTTTACCCATACAAAACCAAGGAAGAGTTCTGGGCATATTGGTCAAGGTATATCTACATCAACAGATACCTTGATGCACCTAAAGATACTTATACAAAACTTTATAACCTTGTTAAGGATAAAGATTACTTTGTGATTACTACAAACGTGGATCATTGCTTTCAGAAAGCAGGCTTTGATAAGAAAAGATTATTTTACACTCAGGGAGATTTTGGTCTGTTTCAAAGTCTGAATCCTGCAATTAGGGAAAACTTTGATAATGAAGACTGGGTGATGAATGCCATGGAATCTCAGGGATTTGTTAAGGATGGGAATGGAATTTTTGCAATGCCATCTGGTGGTGGAGTCAGAATGGAAATTGACAGCAGTTTGATTCCAAAGTGTCCGATTGATGGCAGTGATGTCACCATGAATCTTAGAAGTGATGATACATTCCTTGAAGATGGAGGCTGGCATAGAGCATCAGCGGCTTATTCTGATTTCCTTAGAAGACATGAAAAACTGCATGTGCTTTTCCTGGAGCTTGGGGTAGGCAGCAATACACCAGTAATAATTAAGTATCCATTCTGGCAAATGACAATGGAAAATGAAAAAGCTACATATGCATGCTTAAATTACAAAGAGGCATACTGTCCCAAAGAGATAGAAGATAGGAGCGTATGCATTAACAGTGATATAGATGAGCTTTTGGATAAACTGGCATGATTTCAGAAAAAGAAATTATCGGTATTAAAGAGAAAATACATTTCTCCCTTTTTTGCATTTGTGTTGCTCATGATAGAATAATTAAGAATCGGTGTTTGTGAGGAACGGATATGAAAACAATATATCTGATTGGCGGTACAATGGGCGTCGGTAAAACGACGGTAAGTCAGCAGCTGAAAAAGGAGTTGCCGAACAGTGTTTTTCTTGACGGCGATTGGTGTTGGGATGCCAATCCGTTTCAGGTAACAGAAGAAACAAAAGCCATGGTCATGCGCAACATCTGCTTCTTGCTGAATAGTTTTCTCCACTGTACGGCCTATAAAAATATCATTTTCTGCTGGATAATGCATGAACAATCCATTATTGACGAAATAATCAATAGTCTGGACACAGGAGATGCGAGAGTCATAAAGATTTCGCTTATGATCGATGAAACCAATTTGCGTAAAAGACTCTTTGCTGACATCGCCAGGGGGATCCGTAGTAACGATGTAATCGACAGAAGTGTTGCAAGAATCAACATGTATCAAATACTTGACACCATAAAAGTGGATACAGTCAATAAGAACGTTTGTGAAATCGTGAGCGAAATACTGACGCTTTGATATCAACAATTCCAGTTTACCGGGAAGTCGCCAAATCGGGCTTTGATTAGTTCATCCAGTTTCTGTAATTCCTCTTCTCTTGCAGAAATGATTCTTGAAACTTTATCAAGGTTATTGGATATCTCAGCTTGTATCTCCATTGATGGATATGGTATTAAAGTAGCATCAAAATCCTTCTTTACAATATGCTTCATTGTTGCACCATGTGTCTTTGATGCCATCTCATTCAGCTTTCGCCTTACTGCATAAACAAAATAGTTCTTATCAATTTCCAGTTTGCAGAGATGCCGTTGGTAAGAGAGGTATGCCATGATACTTGAAACGAAAAGATTGATCCTCCGACCGTGGGAAGAAAGCGATGCGGAGAATTTATTTAAATATGCAAGTCATCCTGATGTGGGACCAATCGCAGGATGGGCGGTTCATACAAGTGTAGAGAATAGCCGTGAAATAATCAGGAGGGTTCTTTCAGCGCCGGAGACCTATGCTGTAGTATTAAGAGAATCAGGCCAGCCTGTTGGCAGCATTGGACTTATGCTTGGGAAAGCCAGCAATATTGGCCTTCCTGATTCAGAAGGTGAAATCGGCTACTGGATCGGAGTTCCGTATTGGGGACGAGGGCTGATACCGGAAGCAGTCAGGGAATTGATGCGCTACGGTTTTGAAAACCTGAAACTAAATAAAATATGGTGTGGTTACTTTGATGGGAATGAAAAGTCAAAGCGTGTTCAGGAGAAGTGCGGTTTTCATTATCATCATACGGCCTATAATGTGCCATGTGCCATAGAGGGCGTTCTCCGAACGGAACACATAACATGCCTTTCCAAAGAGGAATGGCAGTCTGTCAGATAACTTCAATTTGTCGGGCTGAAGTTGGCGTGTTATATCGGAAGTTATGATATGTGTGCTTGACACAAATACTCCTATATCGTAGTATAAAACTACGATATAGGAGTATTAAATTATGAAGACAAATGGTGGATTTCTTGTTACAAAAATAAAACAGCTGGGTGATCGTATATTTGAAAGGATACTGGCAGAAAAAAACATTGATGCATTTAACGGAGCTCAGGGAAGGATTCTTTATGTCTTATGGCAGGAAGATGGTGTTCCTATTAAAATTATTTCCGAGAAAAGCGGACTTGCAATTACTTCACTTACAACCATGCTTGAGCGGATGGAAAAAAACGGACTGATAAGCCGAAAAACGGATGAAGCTGATAAGAGAAAAACTCTTCTGTTCCTCACAGATAAAGCCAAAGAACTTAAAGAAGCTTATGACTCCGTATCCAATGAGATGGGGAATATTTATTATCGTGATTTTACGGATAAAGAGATTCTTCAGTTTGAAGAGTATCTTAACCGCATCAGGGTAAACCTTGAGGAATGGAGTGACAAATGAGTATTTGTATTAAAGATCAGATTCAGAACATGAATCTTGTTATAGGGTGCACTGTTGGATGTCCGTACTGCTATGCCAGAAACAATACGAGGCGTTATCACATCATAGATGATTTTGAAAAGCCACAGTTTTTTCAAGGAAAGCTTCGTATGATGGAAAAGAAAAAGCCGCAGAATTTTCTGCTGACCGGCATGAGCGATCTCTCGGGATGGCATGAGGAATGGAGAGAGGAAGTCTTTAAAAAGATAGCAGAGAATCCTCAGCACCAGTTTCTTTTTCTTACCAAACGACCGGATCTTCTGTCTTTTGAAACAGATCTTGATAATGCATGGTTTGGTGTTACAGTTACGAGAAAGTCTGAGTTATGGCGTATTGATGCACTGCGGAGCAATGTGAAGGCAAAAAAATATCATGTTACCTTTGAGCCTTTGTTCGATGATCCGGGTAAGGTTGATCTTACAGGCATTGACTGGATTGTGGTGGGAACCATGACAGGTGCAAAGAGCAGGACTGTTAAAACAGATCCCGGGTGGGCTTATTCATTGACAGAACAGGCTCATGAACTGAACATTCCTGTATTCTGGAAAGAAGATCTTGTTCCGATTATGGGAGAAAAAATGATACAGGAAATGCCGGATGCTTTTAACAAAGTGCTGGAGGAACAGAGGATATGGAACAACCAAAAATCAAAGTAAATCATATAGAAACAAAAAGTGTAATGACAAAATCGAATACTCCTATTGGAGGATATTCGGTGAATCCCTATGTGGGGTGTCCCCATGCCTGTAAATACTGCTACGCATCTTTTATGAAACGCTTTACAGGGCATACGGAGGAATGGGGAACTTTCATGGATGTGAAAGACTGGCCTGAAATAAAGAATCCAAAGAAGTATGCTGGCCAGAAGGTAATCATTGGAACAGTTACGGATGGTTATAATCCGCTAGAGGAAACATATAAAAATACAAGAAGACTTCTGGAAGAACTAAAGAACAGTGGTGCGGACATACTTATCTGCACAAAGTCAGACCTTGTACTAAGAGATCTGGATCTGCTAAAAGAGATCAATGAAAATAGCAGACTTACAGTATCATGGTCAATCAATACTCTCGATGAAGAGTTTAAAGATGATATGGATGCGGCAGTAAGCATAGAAAGAAGGCTTGCTGCAATGAAAGAGGTATATGCGGCAGGCATTCGTACAATTTGCTTCATTTCACCCGTGTTCCCGGGGATTACGGATATAGAAGCAATCATAGACAGGACAAAAGATCAGTGTGACCTTGTATGGCTTGAGAATCTGAATCTTCGCGGAGGTTTTAAGGCAGATATCATGAAATACATTTCCGATAAACATCCAGATCTGGTGCCACTGTATGACGAAATCTATAATAAAAAGAACCGCAGCTATTTTGAAGCGCTGGAAAAGAAAGCAGAAGAGCTGGCTAAAAAGTATGATTGCAGGTTTGTTGATAATGAAACTCCGTATGAGAGAGTAGAGAAAGGACATCCAACAATCGTAGATTACTTTTACCACGAAGAAGTAAGAGGAACTGCCAATAGTGGAAAGAGAAATGTAATACATAATCCTTGATGGAAGAATAAACCGGAAGTTAATCGCACAACTTCAAATTGCCAGAGGACATGATGAGAAAGAAATTATTATTATTTATTATTTATGGTTTTATATTTATATCTTTTTTTTATGGATTTAATCTTCAGGAACCTTCACTTTCGGTAGATTTTGGCGATGGTACTATGTACGCAGTATGTTATACAGAAGCGGGAAGGTTAATAAATAATATAGTTAGCGCTATTTTTGCAATCATAATGATTATTCCGTTGATTATAGATTTATTGAATAAAAAAATAAAATTAACGTATAAGATATGGCCTATATTGGTTAGTTATACCATTGCCTTGGGTATATGTTTTATTATGATTTTCCATTATAATCCTATAGCAGATTTATCACACAAGGCATTTATATTTTTTAATGAAAATGTCGTAAAGATGCAATATTTGGAAATCCTTTGAAACTATGCTTCTTGAATGGTGCAAAAATAGTACCAACGAATTGGAAGGACTGAAAATATGTATAATGACCTGCAGGAATTCATAACAGGCTGTAACAATATCATTAGGGAAAAATAAGTTACGCATGAGGAGGTTATTGTTTATTTCATTTAATGATGTTGAAGTATAAGTCTTACAGGTCATGAACATATAGAAAAAACTGAAGGATAAAGAAGGCGAAAGATATGCAAAGGAAGACTATACACATAATTGTAACCGCAGTAATAGTGGTATGTTTTATTTTTGCGGCAAAATTGTTCATGCCTTCACGTAAAACAAAAAACAATATATTTGATGAAATCTACTATGAAAGACAGCGTAAAATAGAACCTGTATTTGCTACTTTTAAAGCAGAGGAGACTGTATATGATAAGTTGCCTCAATTCAAATATGAAGATCCTGAAAGAGAATACCGCAATTTACATGAATATGAATCAATCACCTCCGAATACAGAGATGATGAGTTGAACCCAAATCAGGGTATAGTCATATATTATTACAAAAAACCAAGGTATATATCATTTGAATTATGTGAAAAATATGATAATGGTATGTATTACATGTACTTCAGATATGATTTGGCAGATTCCACACTCTCATTCGATAAAATACATCTGTATAAGATTGAAAATGGTAAGGTGTTATACGGTGAAGACGGCAATGCTATTGACTACAGTGAAGCAGAGATAATGGACTGGTTTAAAAGCAATGGAATATCCGAAGAAGATCTCAAAAGGAAAAAGCATTGGTTTATCTATGATAAGGTACTGAAGGACTGGGTTATTTATAATGATAAGACTGCTTATAGTATTGATAATTATGGTGATTATAAGGTGACAGATGATGATATGATAGATAATTATCAGTCAGAAAAAGCGGATTCTGAAAATCATAAAAGTATTCCACTTAATGAAGAATACTTTCCTGACGAGTGTTTCAGAAATTATCTGAAAGAAAAATTCGATATGGATAAAAATAACATATTGTCAGGTGATGAGATCGGCCTTGCTGAAAGACTATACATTAATTGTGACCAGGGATGTAGAAATATGGCGAGTCTTGCGGGGATAGAATACCTTACTGAATTAAAGTATCTTGATTGTTATGGTTCGTCGGTCAAAGACATTGATCTGTCAAAAAATGAGTTGCTTGAAAAACTCTATTGCAACGATACAGCGATAGAAAAACTTGATTTGTCACATAACGTCAATTTGCAGAAGTTAAAGTGTTCCGAGACCAAAATAACAGGACTGAATCTGTCAGAGAATAAGAAATTAACCGAACTCGTATTTCAGAACACAGAAATAAGCGCAATCAATCTTTCATCAAATAAATCTATTGAATACCTGGATTGCAGTAAATCAGCCATGACAAGGGTAGAATTATCTGATTTGCCAAATCTGGAAACGTTTATTTGCGCAGGGAGCCGGATAAACGAGATTGATGTCAGTAATAATAAAAATCTCATGTATCTTGATATTTCAGATACAGATATAAGTGATACAGACTTTTCACAAAATAGTAAGCTTAGACATCTGTCATGTAGCAATTGTGCAGGTATAAAGGACATCGATTTAACTAATAACACTGAACTTGGCTATCTGGATATTAAAGGAACACAGATTAAACAGATGGATTTATCACAATTCACAGAAATATATGGAATCAGATGCGATAGGGATACGGAGATTACAGGTGTTGACAGTGCATATATAAATGATGGAATGGGTGCAGGATGAGAAGGATGAAGATCCGGAAGTCATTGTATCAATTATCAGAAGTATTGTTGAGAGAATTATTGTTACCCAGGAAGGCAAGGACAGTAATGTTCATCTGTTCCTGAAAGGACAGCCGGGTGAGAACTACGACGATTTTTTCGCCGATAGCGACACACTTATCGATGCCGAGTCTCGCAGTGACAAGCTGTGTGATTCAGAAGGGTGTCGCAAATATTATTCACAGCAAAGCCGGGCTTTCTCTAAGATTTAAGTGCAATTGTATTATGAGAGCACAAGGGCATGAGGAACCTACAGGTAAAGCAAAGATTACTCCTGCATACAATCTTCCGTGTAAATATGTTATTCATACCGTGGTACCAATAGTGCAAGGATCGTATACTAAAAGACATGAAGAGCTATTGGCATCATGTTATAGATCTTGCTTGGATATTGCAGAAGAGAATAATGTAGAGAGTATTGCACTGTGCTGTATATCAACCGGAGTCTTTATGTTTCCAAATCAGAGGGCAGCAGAGATAGCTGTTGATACCGTAAAAGCGTGGCTGGCAGAGACCGGTAGCCAGATGAAGGTTGTATTTAATGTTTACAAGGATTTGGATTTAGAGATATATAGTGAATTATTGCAGTAGAAGGATGGTACTCAGTATTTGGGAGATCAAGAAAAAATATCAACATTATTTCATTTTGTAACAAGCTATATTGAGATCCAGGTTAGCAGATAGGTTACACAGCATCGGATAGTCAAATGTCCGGTGCTGTTTTTTTAATGCCATGCTTCTATTAGCCAAAAGCAGAAAAAAATTAAAAATGGCTAATAGATATAAGATTCTGAATTTAAATGTAAATTATTTCTTATGCGGTTAAGGAAATCATTTAATCTGTCGATATACTAAATAGCGATGGAAGCGTGTTTTTCAATGGGTTGAAATTCGTTGAAAAATGCGCTTTTTCTTTTGAAGGAAACAAACGACGGCTCGTAATAAGGAGAAGCCTTATGAATATATTTCTTAACCCGAATCATGAAGAGCAAAAAAGGATTACAACATCCAAAGAGCTTGCCCAATATATCTTACAAAGTGGAAATGATATAGAAAAGATGTCAGAGGAAGACCGCACTAAGATGGATGCCAAGATAACTGCCAAGCTTCAATCTGGTAAAAAGCTGTCACAGAAAGAGATGGACTATCTAAGAAAAACCAATTCCATTCTGTACGCACATGCTTTGAGAGTACAGAGAATGGCAGAGGCTGTAGAGGAACAGCTAAAGCATGCAAAGAGCAAGGAAGAGGCTGACCAGATCATATCTTCTGCCCTAAGTGGCATATCAAAAAATGATCCTGACAGGGAGTACATCTTTGCGGCTGTCAATCGTATTTCGACAGAATTTCATAAATCAGGTGCTTATGAGAAACTCCCGAATACAGTTGAAGAGGGAGATAAAGAGGGAAAAGAAAGCGGAGACGTCTTTTCTGATGCGGAAGATGATGAGGGCGAAGGTTTTGACCTTAAGAACTGGAGCCCACTTAGAGAAGTATATGACAGCATGCCCACATTTTCTGTAGGAGCGTAGATGAACGTAGATGTATTCAGGAAGAGATTTATCACAGGAGAAGTATAGAAGCTTTTCTTAATGAGCCGATGCTTGGCTCGGGGATATTTGCTTTCGGAGATACCACAAAAAACGTGTTAACAGCTTATGGAGTGATGATATAAATCCCTAATGGTTTTGATTTATAAGGAAAGGTTGGTGACGATATGAATAATACGATCAATGTAAATGGTATGACGAGCTATTATAGCAGTTTTACCAAATCTGTTACTTCTCAGACGGCGGTGGATAAAGATTCGAAGGTTAATAGCGGGACTAAAATAGTATTTTATGTAACATATCAGGTATGGAATGCGGGAGGGTACAGAGCCTTCCCGCTTTGCATTTCACAACAAAAAAACTGCGGTTCACGTATCGGTGATCATTAGTGCGTCTGAAATAACCGATAATATAGATATAGTATGCCCAAAGGAAGGATGTTATATGAAACTGGCAATCTGTGATGATGATAAGAAAATACGGGAACTGATTGAGGAGTCTGTCAGGGAAGTATCTGGAGATATGGAGATTGAAGTGTTTGCTGATGCAAGGGGTATCCTGGCTCCCGGATTCGACGCAGATATACTTTTTCTGGATATACAGATGCCGGGGATTGACGGAATGAATGCCGCAAGGATGATACGTGCGGATGGAAAGAAGACGGTCATTGTATTCGTTACAGCACTTGAGGAAGAGGTGTTCAAGGCATTTGAGGTCGGGGCATTTAATTATATCGTAAAGCCTTTTGGAAAGAAACGAATTACGGAAGTAATAAAACGCGCGATTGAGCAGGCTGATGAAGTCCGTTATATTGAAAAAACTCTCACGGAGAAAGAGGATGAAAAACATTCCGCCCATGTCATAACCGTAAGATCAGGCGGCTCAAACAGAAAGGTGATACTGTCGGAAATAGTGTATGCTGAAATCTTTGACAGACGGATAATTCTTCATATGAAGGATCGCGATAATGTTGACTATAACGGGAGAATATCGGAACTGGAAAGCATTTCCGGTCAGGATTTCTTTCGGGTTCACAGGGCGTATCTGATCAATCTGGCTTATGTGAAATCCTATGATTCCAAGTCCGTCCGGGTGGGTGATGCAGAAATTCCCGTTGCCCGGGGAAAATATCAGGATCTTATAAAAGCTTACCTTTCCTATTACACACGGAGGGAAGGTCTATGATGGAATATCTGGTTAATAATTTTCAGTCATATGCGGAAGCGTATATCCGTGTTCTTATTGAATTGTATATGTTGCTGAATGTGGCTCTTCTTATATATTGGCTCAGGCCGTTTATGTGCAACAAAAGATCCGTTTATGTCTCTGCGGTAGTGTACTATGCGCTGTGGCTGGTCTGTAACTATGCAGGAACAAGCAAGGAGATGGACAGGATTCTGACTATCGGGTTTTTAGTTCTGGCAATTCTTATTGCCTGGCTCTTAGATAACAGAAGAAATCTGGTGCAGAAGGTCTTTCTGTTTTTTGTTTTTCGTCTGATAAGTTGGCTGTCTATAGAACTGTTTACTGAAATAGGCTTCTGGGAGAGGAATCTTGTTTTTAAATTCGATTGGTATCAGCATAGTGTAGAGGCTACTGTCATTGAATTCTTAGTATGGAATCCTGTTCAGTACGGACTTGCATTAATGCTCTTATATGCAGTCATAAGGATTCTCCATAAGACATACCGGTATAAGCGTGATGAACTGACATGGCAGGAGTTAATCCTGCTGCTTGCGCCGGCGGCAAGCCTGCTTTTGGTAAAACCGATCATGTCATCCTATTTTTTTCTATGGATGGACGGAATAGAAAACGGAAGCATCAAAGAGAACATACCGGCAAACCCATACAGGGCTCTTTTTTGCCTGGTGGCTTATGTGCCGATCATTGCAGTTATCGTGCTATACCAAAAGCTGAAGGAAAAGCAGGAAGAGGAGTATGTGAAGGACTCTGCCAGAAAGCAGGTTGGTGATATGGTCGGACATGTGGAACACATCGAGGAAATATACGACAGGATGAGGGGGATCCGCCATGACTTTGGAAATCATCTGACGGTCATTGAAAGACTTGCAGAAGACGGAAAAACCAAGGAACTGTCCGATTATATCAGAGAACTTGGGGAGAATATCGAGAGCCTGCAGCCCATGATAAAAACAGGAAATGCAGTTACGGATGTAGTGTTGTCGGAGACGGCTGAAAAATGTGAGAAAGAAGGGATCACTTTCGAAAGCGCATTTGCATATCCGGATGGTCTGGATATTAATCCGTTTGATATCAGTGTGGTGTTAACAAACGCTCTGCAAAATGCCATAGAAGCGTCTTCATCAGTGTCAGATCCTCAGATCAGGATAAAATCGGTTCAAAAGGAGCGGGTATTTATCATAAATGTCAGAAACATTATTCAGGGAAGAGTATATATCACAGAAGACGGACTGCCGGAAACATCTAAGCGTGAATCGGGTCATGGATATGGGCTTAAAAATATAAGAAATATCGCTGCGAAATATAAGGGTGATATAGAGATCAGGCAGGAAGAGAAGGATGGAAAGCTGTATTTCATTCTCAACATAATGCTGATGGGCGCTTGAGTGCGGTTTACAACATAATAGATGCGGTTCGCGTAAAGGCACTTGATTCAGTGAAAAAACTTACGATAATCACAGTAGATACCTGTTTGGAGAGGAGGTGAAAGGGATGATCAGGTTTAACAGTTTTAATTATGGCAGTCTGTTTGGGTACGGATCGGGCAGTTCTCTTTATAGCAATCTTTCACAGCTTTCAAGTGTGAGATCCGGATCATACGCTAAGGCACTCAAATCCTATTATGGAAGGAATAATCAGACTGCTTCCACACAAAAGAACTCAGCTGTCAATAAGTATAATTACAGTACCTACACACAGCAGAGTGGCCTGTCAAATGTTTCTAAGGAGAGCACCGATTTATCTGCGGCAGCAAAGAAACTGACAGATACGGGCAAGGAGGGTCTTTTTGCCAGTGAGGAAAAATATGATGCGGATGCAGCATATAAGGTAGCCAGTGATTTCGTGACAAATTATAATGAAACACTGGATGCGGTAAACAAGACCACGAATGCGGCTGTGAGCAGTGCGGCAGGAAGCATGACCAGGATGACCGGAGTAATGACCAAAAGCCTCAGCGGAATAGGCATTTCTGTAGGAAAAGATGGTAGAATGTCCATAAACGAGGAAGAGTTCAAGAATGCCGGTTTTGACAAAGTGAAGTCAATGCTTGGTACGAACGGATCTTTTGCAAGAATCATAGGATCTTCTGCGCAAAGACTCAGCTCAGCTGCGGAACAGCAGAGCCGTCAGATGTCATTGGGAAGTACCGGACTTTACGGCAGGTATGGATCTTATTTTGGAAATTACGGCTTCGGTGGCTCTCGTTTTGATGGTTGGATCTAAGTGATTTCTCAAAGATGGAATAGTATCAGGTAAGGCGTTCTGTGTATAATCGGAGCGCCTTTTTGCCGTTCACAGCAAAATAAGTGCGGTTCACGCAAACATGGTTCATTGTGGCGTTCCGGTAACCGATACCCACTATATAAGGTATATAAGGAATTCCGGCACGGAGGCCGGTGGAAAAGAGGTGCTTATGAATGGAATCGCAGGAGTCTCTTTTCAGGAAGTTCCCGGAGGATTAAAAGTTCATGTAAGGAAGAGTCAAAACAAGTCCTCGGCAGGAAAACTGAAGAAACGGTTACCATACAATTTCAAGCAGATGTCAAAGCAGATCATGCAGGCGAAGACATCTGATGCTGCGCGTCCGCTGGTGGCAAAAGCACAGGCAAAGCTTTCATGGCTATATAAGAAACTGCGCAGTGGTGAATATGGTGACAGTGAGATAGCTGCCGCTATCATACATGCCGCAGCTATGGAAAGGATCGCAAAGCGTAAGGTCAGGCATCTGGAAGAAGAGGAAGCCGCTGAAAATGAAAGTAGTGTGATGGGGGTTCCCGGTGAGGAAGAGGAGATATACGGAAAAGATGAATTAAAGGCTGGTCTTGAAGATAGTGAGGAGATCTCAGAGGAAATGATGAAACAGATGATGGAGGAGATAGAGGAACTTGAAGAAGAGCTGGCGGAAGATGTGATGTCAGAGCTGCAGGATATGATATCCTGTGCAAGCGGAGATATGACAGAGGAAGAAATAGAAGAGTTGAAACGAAAACACCGGAATGATGAGGAACGTCAGATCACGCGTGCAGATCTTAAATATCTGAAGGCACTGTTTGATAGGTTGGAGCAGGAGAAAAAACAGGTATCTTCCGGGAATATCGGGCAGACGTCGGGCTCATCAGAATCATTTTCCTGTGTCGTTGACTGCATTCCCGATGTGGAGGCAGTAGATGTTGGTGTTGGAAGTTTTGTAGATGCATGTGTATGAAATGGATTTCAGAACAAAAGTCAAAGGAGGGCAAATGTATGGCAATTGATTTAACTACACTTAACACCACAGAGATCATACCGCAGAAGGTTTACAATTTGAACAATTCCTATAAGGCTGATCAGAATAAGATCAGGGAAAACTGGGAAGAGAAAAAGGCGACTGCTATAGATCTGATCGAGGAATCAAAAAAGAACGGAACATATAGAGAAAGTGCTTCGCTTGAAGGCACCGGTGTAAGTGGTCTTACTGCCGGGAAAGGTGCATATTGTAATTATTCGCTGGATGCGTTCTTTAGGAAAGATATGCCGCTTTTATCTGATGATAACGGAAACTTTACAGTTGGAGGAGCAACATTTACCAGAGAGGAACTTGAAGAATGCCGCGCTGTCATGAAGGCTGCTGTAGATGGAATTGGATGCGGAATTGGTAAGAATACGAACATAGATTACAGAAACTATGCAGAAATGGAGATTGCGGCAGGTGGTGTCAGGGCGTATGCCAGCGAGAATCTTACTGAAAAACAGGCGGCGGTAGTAAATAAAGCGATGAAGGAATACAACGACGCACTAATAAAACATGAAAAGGATACGCTTGAAAGAGCAGGCACCATTGATATATCGGGAAGTGATGTGTCCAAATATTATAGAAAAGCACAGCCTATCCCTAAAGAGATGCTTGATCGTATACATAGTTTCAATAGTAACTCGAAACTAAATAGCGGCGATGTAGGGACTATTCAGTCTGCAACTAATGAGGATCTTATAAGTAAGATTAGGGATATGTTCTCGAAACTTGACTATTCTGACAGTTCATCGCTTGATACTGTTTCTGAAAAGTATAAGGAATACATTACTCCGGCTAAGATGTCACTTGGGGTTTCCTCTGCGAATGGATACTTGTCACAGGCTCTGAATCAGGACATATTGGGATTCCAAAGCCTGTTCAAGAACATGATGAATGTCATAAGGTATCGTTCAATAGATTTCAGGATGTAACTGATTAAATGGTGCTAAAGGAACAAACTATAGCAAATTTTTATTAGTAATATGCAATCATGAAGTAAAGGAGACTGATTTCATGTCAATGGGAATTAAGGGTGTATCACAGGTGGGAGCCGTTGCGCAGTATGAGGCATCTGCTGTTAAATCAAGTGAAGACAAACTTTCAAAGAAAGCTCAAGACTATCTTGCAGATCTTAGGAGCAAGTATGGCGATTACGACTTTATTGTTGCTAACGACTCTGATGATAAGAAGGCTCTTGTTAAACAGAGCACAAAATCAACATCTGTCGTATTCTCAACATCAGAGATGGAGAGAATGGCAAAGGATGAGAAGTATGCAGCACAGAAGCTTAAGAACGTAGATACCGCTGTTCGTAATGGCAATAAGATTGCAGAGGGTCAGGGTGTTACTTATGAGAAGGGTAGCACACAGAGTTCCGGATTATATTCAATCAATAAAATGAGTAAAGCTGACAGGAGTGCGCTTGTAGATCAGCTCAAAGCAGATATGGAATCTAGGAAATCTCAGCTCATTGATCTTGTACAGAAGACTATTTCCGGTCAGGTTGACAGCTTTGGAAAGGCTTCCGATGAAAACAGCATTTGGAGAACTCTTGCAAGCGGTAAGTTTACTGTTGATGCAGCTACAAAGGCACAGGCTCAGAAGGATATTTCTGAAGACGGTTACTGGGGTGTAAAACAGACATCTCAGAGATTGTTTGACTTCGCAAGCGCTCTTGCAGGTGACGATGTTGATAAGATGAAGGAAATGCAGGCAGCTATGGAAAAAGGATACAAGATGGCTACCAAGGCTTGGGGTAGAGAACTTCCTAGCATTAGTAAGGATACTCTTGATGCTGCCAATAAGTTGTTTGATGATTACTATAAATCCAAAGAACAGCAGAAGACAACCATCGAAGAATAATGATTGATAAATAGTGGCTGGGATTATCCCAGTCGCTATTTTTTTGCCTTGGCGTGTAGTCATTGACGACATTATAATTATAGTAGGATACACGCACTGACTACATAAGCGAAGGAGAGTGCCTATGAAGACTGAGATATATAACGTAGAAGGAATTGAGATTGAGGTTGAAAGAACCTCTAAGGATGATACCGAAGCAGAGCGTCGTAAGATGGCTTATGCTTTTAAAATGATCAGAGAGCAGTCAGGTATGAATCGCAAGGACTTTTCCGATTGGCTTGGCATTCCTTATAGAACGATGCAGGAGTGGGAGCTTGGCCGTCGTGTTATGCCGGAGTACGTTCTTCGTTTGATTGCTTATAAGGTTCTTAATGAGAAGAGAAAGGGGGCATTTGATCATGAGAATAGTTAAGATACTTATTGCACTTCCTATGATAGTATGGATCAAGGAATTTGGGGAAAGACAGGTATGTGTAGGATGCCACGAGAAAGGTAATTCATCTTAATGCGGTCATATGACCGCATTTTTCTTGACCTTTTACGAACCTTGAGTATAATATAAGTACACGGAGGTGACTGAGTGAGTAATCATGCGAGCACGACGGACATCGCCAGTTATCTTACAGAAGTTAAGAAGCTGCTTTCCGCAGGAAAATACGATTTTGTTCCAAGAAGAAAAAATATGCAAGCATTGGCGCAACATGGTCTTACAATCGCAGATGCAAAGAATGAGATTTTAGGGCTTGTTGTCGGTGATTACTACAAAGGCCCTAAGCAGGATTTCGATCCAAATCGTCCTGGCGACATATGGGAATTCAAGAAGAACATTGATGGAATGCAGTTTTACGTAAAGGTAAAAATTGTACAGGAAAACGGAGAGGATATCTTGAAATGTCTTGCGTTCCATGAGGACGATTTTGCTTAGGAAAGGAGGTGGCGTCAATGAGAAAATATTGCGAGGAATGTGGAAGAGAAGTTGAAACAAAGGTCATTACAAAGAGAGAATCATATGACGTTTGTGGCGAATCTATTGAAGTGGATGCGCAGATATTAGTTTGTGCAGAGTGTGGTGAAGAGTTTTATTGTGAAGAGCTTGATAACGCCACTCTGATACGGGCATATAATGAGTACCGAAGAAGACATAAGCTCTTATTGCCTGAAGAGATTAAAAAGATCAGAGAGCAATATGGACTTAGCCAGAGAAGCTTTGCAAAACTCCTGAATTGGGGAGATAAAACTATCTGCCGATATGAGAATGGATCAATTCAAGACAAAGCGCATAATAGTCTTCTGTTATTCTTGCGTGAGCCTGAAAATATGAGAACATATCTTACAGAAAACGAGATCGTTCTTGATGAAAGGCAGAAAGCAAAATTACTGGATACTGTTGATAAGCTAGAGCAGGATACAGAGTATCGAGCAGGTAGACGTTTTTTTGAAATTTTCTTTTCAAGAATTCCATCAGAGGAGAATGGATTCAAAGGCTTTGACTATGAGAAACTCTGTGCTATGGTGCTGTTTTTTGCACATAAAAGCACAGGGTTACTTAAGACAAAACTAATGAAACTACTCAACTACTCGGATATGGTTTTCTATAAGGAAAATGGAATATCTATTTCTGGTTTGAGGTATGCACATCTTCCATATGGACCGGTACCAGATAATTTTGATATGATCTTGGGGAAGATGGCAGCGGATCACCTTGCTCATATTGAAGTTATATATGATGGAGCATATGAAAAACACCAGGTGATTCCTGAATGTGATGTTCCTGAAGGTGTTCTTTCAGATTCAGAAGTAGAAATGCTTAACCGAATCTATGAAAAGTTTAAGAGTTTCGGCTCCGTGGAAATCTCTGATTATTCCCATAAAGAGAAGGGGTACAATGCTACAAAGACGGGACAGATTATATCCTATGCATATGCGATGGATATTCAGCTGAATTAACCATAGAGCGCAAGTATAGCGGCCCTCCGGTGATGAATCGGCAGGCCGCTATTTTCATATCAGTCTTTTTTATAAAAACATGTCTCGTAGCCGTCGGCGCGGAGCAGGATGTTCGGCATCCAGTCCGGAGATCTTCCCATCTGTTTGCAGATGACATTCAGATCAACAGCAGGGTTGTTTCATAGAAAAAAACTGCATATTTCTTCAGGGCTGTAGGACTGATTTTTTGTCCACCATTTTACTGTTTCTGCAAAATCACAAACCATATGATTGAGAAGATCATCTTTGGTTTCAAAATGACTGTAGAAGGTCGTTCTGCCAATATCAGCATTATCAATGATCTGCTGAACCGTTATTTACTGAGGCGGATAACAGATGATAGGGTAAAGGCAATATTGGTGGTACAGATAAAAAATTTGTGCCAGATACACCGCATAGTCACACAAAAGTATCATCGGTGATACTTTGTTTCAAAAAACTGCGTACTTGTGTGGCTTTGTATATTTCCTATATCATATGCATTGTAACGAAGAGATATGTGTGAAATATAGGAGATACTAATAGATGAATACAATAATTGAAAAATTCATGGCACAGGTAAATGAGAATAAAGATGCTTTAGCAGTTTTTGATAATGAAAGAAATCTTAGCAGAAAGGAACTGCTTTTACTGGCAGATACAATAGCTGCAAGACTTCCCAAAGGATGCAAAAGAGTAGGTATAATGATGAATCATTCAGTTGAAATGATAGCATCCATATTTGCAGCATTGCGGGCTGGGGCAGCATATATACCTGTTGAACCATTTTTTCCAAAGGAAAGAGTCAGATACATGATGGAAGAGGCTGAGGTGAGCGTGCTTATCACAAATACGGAGTATGCAGACAGATTTCCCAAGTTAACAAATATAATTGTAGACAAAGGATTAGCTATAGAGGAAACAGCAGTAGGTGATGCTGAATATGACGAAAGGGATTTGGCTTATATCCTTTATACATCAGGAACTACAGGGAAGCCCAAGGGTGTTTCTGTAACGAATGCAAATGTATGTCATTATGTGAGAGCATTTTGCAATGAGTTTCACCCAGCCTGTGGCGATATAATGCTTCAGCATTCTGTATGTTCCTTTGATATATTTGTTGAAGAGGTATTTACAACTCTTTTATCAGGAGCGGCCTTGGCGATTCCATCGGATGAAGAAAGAGCAGATGTTAAGAAGCTTATCGGATTTATCAAAAGAAATAATGTGACTATGCTTAGCGGCTTCCCATATCTTTTACAGGAAATCAATGACCTTCCGGAAATACCTAAGAGCCTGAGACTCCTCATAAGCGGAGGAGATGTTATAAGAGCTTCCTATATTACAAATCTTCTTGGAGAGGTGGAAGTTTACAATACCTATGGTCCTTCCGAGACCACAGTGTGCGCTTCTTATTGCAGATGCACAAAGGATAATGTCCTTGAAGATGGCACATTCCCTGTCGGAAAGTCTGTGCTTGGAACAGAGATCAAAGTCATGGATGAGGAAGGAAAAGAACTTCCGGATGGAGAAGTCGGAGAACTCTGCATCTTCGGAGGCGGCGTTTCTAACGGGTATATAGGAAACCGTTTTGAGGAGAATAAAGCATTTGTAAATACTGCAAACGGAAGAATGTATAAAAGCGGTGATCTTGGTTACTATCTGCCAGATGGCAACATTGCTTTTCTTCACAGAAAAGATACCCAGATAATGATTAAGGGAAAAAGAGTTGAGGTAAGTGAAGTTGAAAATATCCTTACCAAGTCAGAGCTTATCAAACAAGCATATGTAGCACCAAAAGTTGATGACAATAATCTATCCTACATGGTTGCCTATGTGGTGCCGGAAAAAGAGAACGTCAAACTTGCGGATATTACAGATTACATGAAGGATTATCTGACAGATTTCATGATTCCGGAGTATTTTGTTGAGCTTAAGAGCCTTCCCCTTAATGCAAACGGTAAGGTTGATAAAACAGCACTCCCAAACGTTTTAAGGAAGGTGGCAGCGTGACAGATAATAATATAGCGATAAAAGAGCTTAAGGCAGATGATATGGAACTTTTGCTTTCACTTAGAATGGAGGTTTTGTCAAATGTCTTTTTTCAGGAAAAAGAAAAGCTCTCGGATGCTGAGTGGAATGATATCAGAAAAGAAAATGAAGAATATTATCAGGAAGAGCTTAAAAAGGGCGGTCATGTGGCTTGTGCAATATATGTGTCAGGAGAACTGGCGGGATGTGGTGGAGTTTGCCTGTATAGAGAGATGCCATCTCCGGACAATCGCAGCGGTAAATGCGCCTATCTTATGAATATATATGTCAGGCAGGAGTACAGAAGGCAGGGACTGGCAAAGGAGATATGCAGATATCTTATAGAGAGGGCGGCAAAGAAAGGTGCTGAAAAGATCTATCTTGAGAGCTCCGATATGGCTTTTGAATTATACAGATCCCTTGGATTTGAAGACATGAATGGCTACATGAAATTAAATTCGATAAAATAGATTTATGTAATATCGTAAATCTTGTTTGGAACGGAGGTATTATATGTCACAGAAAAACGAAGACTATATGTCATATGATGAATATTTGGTAAGGGTTAAGGAAGGAATACTAACAAAGGATGGGCATTGCCCCGTTACACCTCTTCTTGAGATGCTCTCGGGGAGATGGAAATCACAGCTTATGTATGAACTATGCATCTATGACAGTGTGAGATTCGGACAGCTAAAGAAAGACCTGCCGGGGATAACAAATACAATGCTTACAAAGAGCCTTAGGGAACTTGAAGATGACGGGCTGGTTACAAGAATCCAATTTAACGAGGTTCCTCCTCATGTGGAGTACTCACTTTCTGATATGGGGAAAGATCTTTTCCCTGTGTTTTACTCAATCATGAACTGGGGCTTTAAACATGAAAAAGAGATATATGAAGCAAAAGAGGATAAATGAAGGAAATGATAGCTGAAGGAAAGAATGTTTATTTATATGGTGACAGGAATAAATCTGTTCCGCTTGTGATTACCAACACATTTCAGGGGAATGGTAGCAGCATTTACAGTGCGCTTTGTTCAATGGCAGATAAGAAGGTGAATTTAGCGGTTATAAGCGATATTAACTGGGATGATGAGATGTCACCGTGGGAATGTCCGCCCTTAAGTAAAAATGACAGTCCATGCACAGGTGGTGCGGATAAATATCTTTATAAACTTACCGACAGCATAATCCCGGCAATAAAGAAGGAACTTGGTGCCGAACCGGAATATCTAGCCATAGCCGGATATTCTTTGGCAGGCTTATTTGCCATATACAGCCTGTACAAAACAGATATATTTTCAAGAGCCGTGAGTGCATCGGGTTCAATGTGGTTTCCCGGTTTTGTGGAATACGTCAGCAAAAATGATTTTGTGAGAAAGCCTGACAGGGTATATTTCTCTCTTGGAGATAAAGAGGCACGAACAAGAAATAACCTGCTTGGCACGGTTGAAGATAAAACTAAAGAGACTTATGAGCATTACAAAGACAGCGGTATAGATACGGTTTTTGAGTTGAATCCGGGAAATCACTTTAAGGATGCTGATATTCGGCTTGCTAAGGGAATCGCCTGGATTTTGTGACAGATGATTATTTGGAGAAGGGCAAGATCATGGCAAACTATTTTTATCATGAGGGGGTAAAAAAGTCAGCAAAAAAGAAATGAGTATAAGAGGTGACAATCAGTATGCATGATATCTGGAACCCGTGGCATGGGTGTATAAAATGCAGTGAGGGATGCCAAAACTGCTATATGTATTACCTTGACAGCCTAAGAGATAAAGACGGCTCAAACATTTACAGAACCAAAACAGGGTTTAAGTATCCATTGTCAAAAGATCGTCAGGGAAATTATAAAGTAAAAAGTGGAGAGATGCTAAGGGTATGCATGACCTCTGACTTCTTTTTAGAGGAAGCAGATGACTGGCGGGACGAAGCATGGTCTATTATAGAAAGACGACCTGATGTTAAATTTTTTCTACTTACAAAGCGTCCTGATCGCGTAGCTGAGCATTTACCCTTTAATTGGGGTGGAGGTTGGGAAAACGTATTTTTCAATGTGACATGCGAGAATCAGAAAAGAACTGATGAAAGAATACCTATATTACTGGAACTACCATTTAAGCATAAAGGAATTATGTGTGCACCTTTTATTGGACCTGTTTCTATACGTAACTACCTTAAATATGGTCAGATTGAACAGGTGTTATGTGATGGTGAAAATTACGGCGGAGCCAGACCCTGCCATTATGAATGGGTAAAATCTTTAAGAGATGAATGTGAAGCATATAATGTGACGTTTATATTCTGTGGTACAGGACGACGATTTTATAAAGATGGAAAGCTTTATAAAATTGAGGAACAGGGACTTCAGAGTGAGCAGGCACATCTATCGGGACTTAGTTTTATAGGCAAGCCGATGAAGTTTGATTTGCATGATGAATGGGGATATGAGATATCCGAGTCATATAAAAAGTTCTTTGGAACAAAGTGTCAAAGATGTGGAATGAAGCCAATATGTAACGGATGCAGTAATTGCGGAAAGTGCGGATAAACTAATCAGCATTAATATGAACTGTTACGGAAAATCTCTTTTAAAAAAAGATATGTAAAAAAGAGTTGACACTGTGTCAAATCGGTGATATTATCCAAACATCAACTGACACAATGTCAACAGAAAGGAGAACTTAAAATGGTAAAAGCATTACCGAAAATTGTACTTGGCGCATGGGCCTGGGGCAACGATGGAACCTTTGGTGGAAATTTAACAGCAGATTCGCTTAAGCCTATATTTGATGCAGCAATGAAGGCTGGGCTTAACCTCTGGGATACAGCTTATGTTTATGGGATGGGAACATCAGAAAAGACACTTGGAAGTTTTATAAAAGATCTCCCGAGAGATTCATATATCATTTCAGACAAACTGACTCCTCAGTGTGCGGATTACACTTCCAAAACTCCGGTTGAGGACATGTTAACGACTGAATATGAAATGCTTGGTATCAACAACATGGATATTTACTGGGTGCATAACCCTGTTGATGCTCCAAAGTGGATTACAGAAGTTGCAAAGTATTTCGAAGGAAAAGAAAACGTACCTGTGATTGGTGTTTCAAATCACAATCTTGCCGAGATAAAAGAAGCAGATAAAATCCTAAAAGAGCACGGTCTTAAACTTGGTGCTGTACAGAATCATTACAGCTTACTCAACAGATCCTCAGAGGATTCAGGTATTGTTGATTACTGCAAAGAAAATGGAATTCAGTTCTGGGCATACATGGTTCTGGAACAAGGAGCTCTTTCAGGAAAATATGATACAAAGAACCCTATGCCTGCAGGATCGGGAAGAGCAGAAACTTACAATCCGGTACTTGATAAACTTGAGATCATGAACGCGAAGCTTAAGGAAGTAGCAGATAAGTACAATGTAGCTCCGGCACAGATTCCCGTTGCATGGGCGATTGCAAAAGGGGCATTACCTATCATCGGTGTTACAAAGGTCAGCCATGTTGAGGATGCTGTGAAAGCCTGCAATGTAGAGCTTACCCAGGATGAAATAAAGGTTCTTGAGAATACAGCAGATAGTCTGGAACTGAATCTTATCCGCATGTGGGAGAAGAAGATGGAATAATTTTTTTGTCCTGCAATTGACTGTGTGTCAACCAGACGATATTATAAAAGTATTGATACACAGTTTAAGGAGTAAAAATCATGGCAGTAGAAAATAAAGAAACAATTGACAAAAGAAGAGAGGAAATAATGGATGCCTGTGAGAAGCTTTATGAAACAATGGGCTTTCAGAGCATTAACATAAAGGTTATCAGCACAGAGACCAGTTTTTCCAGACCTTCTATATACAATTATTTTCAGACTAAGGAAGAAATCTTTTTAGGACTTTTGACCCGTGAATATATGAAGTGGAATGAAGCTCTTAAAAGCATTATCGGAAGAAACGCTGATATGGATAAAGATACCTTGGCGAGAGCAATAGCAAAATCTATGGAGGAACGTAAGACACTTCTGAAAATTTCTGCCATGAATCTGTATGAGATAGAGGAAAACAGCAGGGCTGAGCTCCTTATAGAATACAAGAAAGTTTTTAAGGATTCCGTAGAGCTGTTTGATGAATGCCTGAAAAAACATCTGGGTGTGTCGGAAGAGAAAAGCGCACAGATAAGATATGCATTCTTTCCTTATATGTACGGGATATATCCATACTCATATCCTACAGATAAGCAGATATCAGCAATGGATGAGGTAAAACTCTCTCATATGGATGTGACAATTTATGGAATGACTTATCAGTTTTTAAAGCTGATCTTATGATTGAAGAAAGGAACTTAAAATGAAGAAGAATATTGGAGCAACACTTATCGGAGGTTTATGATGAGCATTACAGTTAATTTACGTTATAAAGGAACAGATGGTGCTGCAAAAAGATTTGCAGAGGAAATGACAAAAAGCGGAACGGTTGAAAAAATACGAAATGAGGCAGGAAATCTTAAGTATGAGTATTATCAGTCTTTGGATGACCCTGAGACAATTCTTCTAATAGATAGTTGGGAGGATCAGGAGTCTATTGATGTCCATCATGCTTCACCTATGATGCAGACTATCATGGAACTTCGCGAAAAATATGATCTTCATATGACTGTAGAAAGGTATGTCTCTGACAACAGTATGCCGGATAAGGATAAAGATTTCATAAGAAAATAATTTCAATTAAAGAACTGGTTAACAGGATTAGAGCTTGAATAGAAGGAGTGAGGAATATGAGCGAAAAGATTGTACAGACAGCTGGAAGAGAACAGCTTGGAGAATTTGCACCGGATTTTGCGCATTTTAATGATGATATTTTATTTGGAGAGAACTGGAATAATCAGGACATTGATGTAAAGACAAGGAGTATCATTACAGTTGTGGCACTAATGTCTCAGGGAATTACAGACAGCAGTCTGAAATATCATATCATGAACGCTAAAAATCATGGCGTTACTCAAAAGGAAATGGCTGCTGTTATTACACATGTTGCTTTTTATTCCGGATGGCCGAAGGCATGGGCTGTGTTTAACCTTGCAAAGGAAGTATATAATGAGCCTGTCACTGAGATTACAGACAAGGATCGTTATCAGAATACTATTTTCTTTCCCATAGGGGATCCAAATGATGCTTATGCTCAGTATTTTGATGGACAGAGCTATCTTGCACCGGTTTCTACAGAACAGATTCCTATTTACAATGTGACTTTTGAACCCGGATGCAGGAACCATTGGCATATACATCATTCAAAGAATGGCGGAGGACAGATGCTTATCTGTGTCGGAGGCAGAGGATTTTACCAGGAAGAGGGAAAAGAAGCACGAGAACTTCATCCCGGGGACGTAGTAAATATACCTGCTAATGTAAAGCACTGGCATGGTGCAGCTGCTGACTCATGGTTCTCACATCTTGCCATTGAGATAGAAGGCGAGGAGACAAGTAATGAATGGTGTGAATCGGTGGCAGAAGAGGATTATCTGTAACAGTTCACACGTAAACGGAGCACTACGCTGCGGAGTTTACGACCAAGAAAGATGAAAAGCCATTGGATTTTGCCCATCGCCGGAGGCGATTTAATTGGCAAAATTCGTTACTTGAGCGAGCTGGAAGCGAGTGAACAGTAACGATTATCTGAAAATCCAGTAAATATGGATATTGGTAGATTGACATAACCCGAATTATTAAGTAACATCAGAACAGCTGAATTAAAAAGACGCCCATTGCTACCGAGTAGTGGGATAAACGTCATTCCTTTGCCGTTAGGTCTTAGCAGGTAAGGGAATGGCGTATTTTATTTTCGGAGCACTTAGCGAGGTATTTTCGAGCTTAGTGCGTGTTATGCAAGTTCGCTTGGCGAGGTTTTGTCGAGCCTAGCGTAACTTGTTATATGGAGGTTTTCTAATGAAATGGATCTATCTGTTTATTGCAGGAGCTCTTGAAATAACATGGGCGGTAACAATGAAAATGTCTAACGGATTTACTGTGCTGATTCCATCAATTATTACCGGTGTGGGGTATATAGCCAGTGCTGTGTTTTTGTCGATCGCACTTAGGCAGCTTCCTTTGGGAACAGCTTATGCTATGTGGACAGGCATGGGAATCGTGGGTACTACGCTGCTTGGGATTTTTCTTTTTAATGAGAAATTGTCAGTTCCACAGGTTATATGTGTTATTTTAATTGTAGTTGGAATTGCAGGATTAAAACTATTAGCAAAGGATTGAGGTGTACTATGTTTAGAAAGATGAGAAGATTTAAGCAACAGATTACAGATGAACAGTGTATTGAGGTGCTGAAAAATTCAAAGAGAGGAGTCCTGTCCCTGATTGGCGAGGATGGTTATCCGTATGGCTTACCGATTAACCAGTGGTATTGTGAAGAGGATGGGAAAATCTATTTTCATGGGGCTAAGGAAGGTCACAAGATTGATGCAATTAAGGCTTGTGATAAAGTCAGCTTTTGCACCTGGGATGAAGGCTATCGGAAAGACGACGATTGGGCTTTAAATATTAACAGCGTAATTGTATTTGGCAGAATCAAGCTGGTTGAGGATGAGGATACTGCAATAAAAATCTGTACCAATCTCACAAAAAAGTTCACGGATGATGAAGAGTATTTACAAAAGGAATTGAAAAATGCTCTGCCGAGAGTACAGTGCCTTGAACTCATTCCTGAGCATATGACAGGGAAGCTGGTTAATGAATCATAAATAATAGAGCGGAGTAATCATCAATGCTGATGTAAGGCGTGTAGACCATATGGTTTATGCGTCTTTTTCTTTTGTCTGAAAGTACAACGTCATTGTACTTTTTACTCCATAAGTCCAACCTTTTATCTCTTTTAAGGCTCAGGGACACCTCATTACGGATGCGCTTTATCAGTATACCTGCGATCTGCTTGCCAAAGGAACGTACACAAACAAGCAGGTGGCTGAGATTACCGGGCTTGGAGAAAACACCGTCAAAGAGATTGATAAAAAGCGTCTCCAGAGCATCTATACAAGCGATAATGGAAAGAAGCTTATAAAGCCTGAGAAACAGGCTAAATATCTCGGAATAGATGAATTCAAGCTTCGTAACGGTCGCCGTTACGCTACACATATCATTGATCTTGAAACTGGTCATGTTCTTTGGATCCAAAATGGTAAATCGAAGCAGGTCGTCTATGACTTCATAGAGCACGTTGGGATGGCTTGGATGTCCGGAGTTGAAGCTGTTGCCTGCGACATGAACTCTGATTTCCAGGAAGCATTTGAAGAAAATTGTGATTGGATCCAGCCGGTATTCGATTACTTTCATATCGTCAAGAACTTCAATGACAAAGTGGTCAGTGAAGTTCGCAAGGATGAACAGAGGCGTCTCTACGAGGAAGGTAATGTAGAGGCAGCCAGAGCTCTTAAGAAGACCCGTTATATCCTGATGTCGAATAGGTCAACACTCCAAAAGAAGGATGAGGATGCGATATCCGAGAGGGTCATTTATAAGGGAAGTTATCTTTTTTAAAACAGAGGATATAAAGCGCAAGGGCGGTTATGAAGCAAAGTACGATACCCTCTTGCGGTAATCACGTATTCTCCGATGACCAGATCTTCTTTAACAGAGTGAGTTGATTCTATCCCATTAAGGATACCTGCGTTATCTAGTTCATCTACACCATTACATATACCCGCAACCAGATGCTTATTATCTACAACAGCACGAATAAATGAGTATACTTCTTCATTGGCGATGGATGAAATATCGCCGTCAGGTACTAGAAGGAGTTCTACCTCTTTAGGATCAATTTCACTTAATGCACAGGTCGCATTCAAAGAAAATCGCTCTTGCGCAGTAACTGCCTTTCCATCTATAGTAGCAAAAACTATTTCATGTCTGGTGCACTGAAGAAAATAATGCTGAATGCTGCTTGTCACTGGATTGATGGTTGATTCTTGCTGTTGTAAAATCAAATCATAATACCTATGAGGAGATTACGATGGCAAAGCTAATGATGAAAATAATCCAAACATTGATGTACATAATGTTTTGTTTGGAAATAATAAGATGATCATGAGAGTAATGGAATGTAGTAAAGAGCGCGATCCTTTTAAAGCAACTTTTAGGGAAAGGAAATCATCATGGATATAAAAACAACTATAATTTCGATCATTGCTTCATTACTTGCCTTAGTTATCTGTGGATTTATTTACCTTCGAATGATCAAAAGGGAAGTTCCTGTGCCTATAGGGAAACTCCAGGCAATCCTGCCGATAATTTTGGGCGGAATTTGCGTACCGTTTTCCGGTCCTGCCGGTCTTGGTTTAGTATATTCATTTAAAAGCATTGGGATAGCGGGTGATGCAATGGAAAATCTGCCGGCAGCTTTTTATACAGCTTTCTTCGTAGCGGGAGGCGTGGAGGAACTGTTTAAATTTCTTGCGATCGTCATTACAATCGCCATTTTAAAAAATAAGATATGCAACGTTTATGAGTATATTCTACTTGGTGCGGCTGTGGGACTTGGCTTTACAGTTGTGGAAGACTTTACTTTTGGAGCGTCGATTCTTGTATTGTTGATCAGAACTCCTTTAATGTTCACTCATATGACACTTAACATGATCATGGGAGAGTTCATTGGCAGGGCAAAGTATAACAAGCAAAAGAGCCAAGGACAGACTGCATTATACTGGGCTTTGGCGCTCATCATCCCAATGGCATTACATACTCTGTATGATGCCGGAACAGTTTTTAATTATCCTGCTATAAGGGGCAGCGATTTTGTTGTAGGCGGCATACTTGGCGGCGTAGCAGTTTTGACAAATATAGTTGTTTTGATCAACGTGCTGGTAAGAGCCAAGAAGAATGCGGAAAAGTTCTCTGGTCTTTCAATATTTGTATTGCAATGACGTATTATCTGGGCAAGTGCGACAAGGCCGCTATCGGTACATTTTTTTGTGTAAGTGGAGGTGGTGTATGACTTCTATAAGAGCTGATGTCGAAAAATATATAAAGAAAATATCGAAATATTACAATATTGTTATAAAAAGGATGGTAGTATGTTATACTTGATGGCCTAAAATAATCATGGATAAAAAATATAGCCGTACGGTGATGTTTTACACATTGGTGTAGGAATACCATCGTACGGCTATTTCTATGTCGAATCTGATTAGGGTTATTTAGTGTGCCTTGCGATAGCATATATGCCATAAGAAAAACATGGCAATGGTCGTTATTCCCCATGAAACAGGGAAGATAAGGTACAGGTTTTCGAGGGTCCTGAAACTTTGCCAAATGGTGCCTATGTAGAAAAGTCTGACCCCCACGATACCAATGAGCATAGCAACGACGGGAGTGGTGCTGAAGCCCATTCCGCGGAGAGAAGAGGCCGGTATATCAAGGAGTGCGTTTATCCATAGCCAAAAGACCACAAACCACATGCGGAGCATACCGGAGATGATGACGTCAGAGTCATTTGTGTACAGCGACAAGAGTTTCGGACCAAAGAGCCAGGATGCTCCGCCTACTATGAAGGACACTACTACATTCAAGATGCAGAAGATGTACATGATCTTTTTTATACGGGCCCATTCTCTTGCTCCCCGGCATTGGGAGGTAAAAGTTGTGCATCCTTGTGAAAAAGCCTGCATACCGATATAAACGAAATTTTCTATATTCTGTGTGGCACTGTTACCTGCAACAGAAATAGAGCCAAAGCTGTTTATGGATGACTGGATAACTACGTTTGAAATGCACCACATCATACCCTGAAGCCCCGCAGGAACACCGATCTGAAGGATAGAACTGAAAAATTCAGGAACCGGTTTGATCTTATTTAGGAAGAGCTTGGTGCTGTCAGTCTGCCGCATAAGGCTCAGAGTGATAAGGACTGCTGAAAGAATCTCGGATATAACGGTTGCCGCTGCAACTCCTGCGACACTCATATTAAAACCGATAACAAATAACAGATTCAGGAACACATTCAGAACACCGGATATCACAAGTATCACAGTAGGACCAGTCGTATCGCCGCGTGCACGCAGGATAGAGGAACCAAAGTCATATATCAGGAGTGGTATGCTTCCTATAAAGTAGATACGCATGTAAAGAGTGCTGAGAGCGATTATGTCAGGCGGTGTGTTCATGAGTTTAAGAACAGGGGATGAACAAAAGAAACCGACGATGCTCAAGAGGAGTCCGCCTGTTATTGCCATAAAATAGGCGGTATGAACGGAATCTGAAATCTGTTTGTTCTCTTTTTTACCTATCTGCGTGGCAATAAGGATATTTGCACCAACAGAAAGACCATTAAAGAGGGCGACAAGGAGGCTTACAATGGAACCGGTGGCTCCGACTGCGGCTAGTGCCTGTTGCCCTGAAAATTTTCCTACAACGATAGTGTCTGCCGCATTAAATGCGATCTGCAGCAGGTATGAAAACATTAATGGAACGCAGAAAATAAAGATATTTTTCATTAGAGGCCCGTGGGCCATATCCATAGCTGTGCTATTTTTTGTCATTATGATTACCACCTTTGAGATTTAGCGATAATACACTAGCACTTTACAGAAAAGTGCGCAAACACGTGCATTCACGCGCTGACGTGATGAAATGTGGTTGCTGTTCAGACGCAACCGGAGCACTACGCTGCGGAGGTTGCGACCATAGAATAAGGTGAGCCATTATGATTTTGCCCATCGCCGTAGGCGATTTAATTGGCAAAATCAGTTACTGGAACGAGCTGATAGCGAGTGAACAGTAACGAAATGTGTGAGAGAAATATTTAATTTTGTCTTAAATATAATAAACTTGAATGTTTTATGTTGGGAATCAGCGTAAAATACCATTCTAGATGCACAAAAATTTGCGTGAAAAATCATCATTGAAGAAGTAGGTGTTTTTATGGGAACAAAATTTTGTAACATGAATATATATAATCCAAGTAACATGGAATATATACTCCCGGCGGGATATTCAATCAAAAAAATCGTTAATGGATGGGATACTATTCTTGAGGACGAATGTGAGATTGATTTTAAGAAGATGGAAAAGATTGCAAAAACTCTTTCAAAAGATCTGAACACATCTGTAATTACCGTCAACTATTTTGATGATGATGTTTTTGAATTGTATGTAACGGTGGATGGTCGGAAGACAGCATATAGCTGTGTTAGTATTGACGATCGTATCAGTAAAAAAGTGCCGGTACTAGTGGAGGCACTTAGGCTAAATGATAAAGATGCAAAGGCTTTTCGATATCTCTTAAAAAATAATAATGGACCTCAAGATGCAATTTTTAAGATAAGTGCAATTTGTCAGTTGCCTTTATATATAGACAGTTATATTTATGAAGATTTACAGGAAAATATCGTTCCGGATAAGAATACTGTCCTTGATGAAATAAAAAAAGAAAAAAGTAGAAATAAAATAAAATCTACAAGACCTGAGTTACTCGCAGAGTTTCCCGGGGATGTCGTAAGTTACTATACGTCCGGATCAGAAAGTGATGATCATCAGGGAATTATAAGAACCGTTGAACCTACAAGGGACGGTATCGACTACGGAAAGGTCAATTGTTATCAGGTAACCGTGGGTGAAAATCCATATTTAAAAAAGGTTTTTGATTATTATATTCCAATATCTGAATTAACCGGAGAACCGAAAGGGACAAATATTTGGATATTTGGGGATCCAAAAGATAACTTGGTGTTTTTGGAACCGCCCTGTATGTGTCATTATTTCATCGATGATCCGAAAAAAATCAAGGAAATTGGTGATGTTGGGATAATTCCGAAGGAAAACTTAAGTAACCCACCTTATGACTTTGAAAAGATTAAAAGTGTTTCGAATGAGGAATTTCCTGAAGAACCAAATCCTGAGTTGGCTAAGGTAAAGGATTCGGATATATATACAGATTTATTTTGTCTTTCTCTTGATATGTATATAATTGATGGTTTCATCATAAGGGTTAGCGAATATAATCAATACAAAAAACATGAGAATAGCAGGTATGCGCGTTTTGACCTATTTGACGATAATAAGAAGTTCATAAAAACTGTACTGATTCCGATAGAACAATCTATGAAATTTCGTATAGTCGGCGCAAGATATACATATTTGCCGGAAAGAAATTTGGTTATCTATGATGATTTTGTGGTCGACCTAAAGGATAGAACTATTATTCAAAATGAAAATCTACCTAAGTCGTACACATTTATAGAAAAGCGCACAGCAAAAAACTACTGATATTCGGAACAAGCAGATATGTTCGGATTTTTGATCATGACTTCAATCGCTTGTGCGCATACAGCGTTGTAGGTAAGTTTGTTAACTGGTTTTATGACGCCGAGGACAATATGTATGTAATCACCAGCTCGATCATTCATGGCGCTGATGACCGTGGAATGATCGAAAAGGATAGGGTGAGAATGTATAAACTGCCATTAGCCCTGTATGGAAGGACAGATGCCTGAAAGGCTTTTTTACTTTTGAACTTTATATCATTATAATAAAGTTACTAGAGAGGGGGTTATGATGAAGAATAAACGTGCAAAATTGATGTGTATAGTGATGGCTTTAACTTTGTCTTGCATTGTCGCAGGATGCGGGGGGAATAAAGAGCAGGACAGGTTAGTTGGTAATGAAGGGGAACTTAAGGAAAAAGTTGAGACCAGTGCATCTGCCGCAGAGGGGGAAAGTACTGAATCCACGGATGCTGTATCGGATATAGACCTTGATGCACCTATAAATTATACATATGAAAATCATCCGTATTCCTTTGTTGCCGGAGAGAAAGAACTTGCAATGAGCAATATGTATAGTATCGAGCTCGATAGCAGCGGCAAAGCGATGTTTCCCAAGCTGCAGACAAAACTCGATGAGATTGCAGAGGATGACAAAGAGCAAATACTGGATTTCTTTACAGGCAGCGAAGATGATATCGCAGAAATGATAGCTTCAGGATGGTTTCTCCCGTATGAGCTTGATCATGGCTATACGCCCATTCGAGCTGATGGCAGAGTGTTCTCCTTTTCACTTTTGGAGTATACATACCTTGCAGGAGCCCATGGTGTTGCAAGTTTTAAGGGGTGTAATCTTGATCCGGTAACCGGCGAATCCATAGCTTTTTCTGATGTGGTAAAAGAGACGAAAAACTTGCCTGAAATAATTGCGGATGAGCTTCAGAAGCAGAATGAGGATCTGCAAGACTATTTCGAGTCCTGTCCAAGTGATCTTCAAAACCTCAAGGATGGAATTCCCGAAAGGCTTTCAGATAACGCTAAAAACCTTGCCTGGGCATTGGATTATGACGGAATCGTGATCTACTTTGAGGACTATGCCATGGGAAGCTACGCGATCGGATCCCAGAGCGTAAAATTAAGCTTCAAGGATTATCCTGATGTCTTTACGGAGACTTATAACAACTACGAAGACTTACAGATCCCTGATATCGAGACTTATGCAAAAGAGCTTAAGGAAGCGGATAAAACAAAAGTGGAAGCATCGGCTGATTTTGACAATTCTTCAGATGAATATGCTTCAAAAGTCGACGAACTATTGACAACAAAGCCGGTTACTCCTTCTAATGCCGAAACGCTTTCTGAGATGGCGGATTGTGTGACCTTTGGAAGAGTCCTTAATAGTGGTGGTGTTGTTTTTTCAAAAATGGATAATATGGACAAAGAATCACTTAGGCATCAGATTACGGACAGTGTCCTGCTGCTTAATGGTAATCTTCATGAAGATCTGGCTGTCAAAGTAAATGACGAGACAGCGGTTCCTTTGGAGAAGGCAGAAAAGCTGTTTAAGGACTTTTATGGCGAGGAAGACTTTACTGCCTTCGAAGATGAAAGAGTTGAGCATGGATTTTTCTATCCCCTGATGGCTGATGGGGAAGGCTGGGTAAGGATCACCGAAACTAAGTACTATGAGGATGACGATCATATTCTCCTTACAGGTCCTTCTTACTATGAGAGCAATGGTGGTGATGAAGATTATATGGGCTATGCGGATATTCTCTTTTCAAAAAATCCTGACAGCAGATATGGGGTAACACTTCTTTATGGAAGATACCGCGATGGAGACTAAACTTTTTTATTAAGAAATCATCATATCTATAGAAAACTGCATGACGTGCCGATATAAAGAAAGAAGACCCTAAGTGTTTTTGTGTGATGAAATGGATTTCGGCAGTTCCACGATACAAGGAGGTGGCACGTCATGTCAGGCTTAATGGGTATCTCTGCATATATGCAGATGAATGAATCATGGAAAAACGTGAATAAGAGGTCTGATAAGGTTTCGGAAAAACGACCTCAGAAAGCGGATCATGATAATCTTGCAAAGGAGACGGAAGCCGGTGAAGTTGAGGTACAGCGCTGGTCTCCTATCGATACGAATAGTTCCCTGGTTCCGAGACAAACTGAATATGGAAACACAATTGGAAATGTGCAGCTTTCTGATAAGGCAAAGGATTATTACAGCAAGCTGAAATCGAAATTTCATAATCTCGATTTCATTGCCGTGAGCAAGGATATGAAGGCCCAGGTGCAGCAAAATGCGGCATCATATGGCAATTCAAAGAGAATGGTTGTTTTGATCGATGAAGAAAAACTGGAACGCATGGCAACAGACGAATCCTTCAGAAAAAAGTATGAAGGAATAATAGCCATATCACAAAGTAAGCTTTCTGATGCAAAGAACAGCCTTGTCAGCAGCGGCGCGAATGTAAAGAACTTTGGAATGTCTGTAGATTCAAATGGAAAAGAGAGTTTCTTTGCAACAGTAGAAAAATCTCAGGATTTGCAGAAAAAGCGCATTGAGAAAAAGGCTGCTGAGAAGAAGGAAAAGAAGATCCACGATAAGAAGGCTGCTGAAAAGAAGGCACGTGAAGAGCGTATACGAAAGAGACAGGAAGATAAAAAAGCTGACAAGACCGAGGATTCTGATAAAGATTTAAGGGATATAGATGATAAGGAATTTGTCACGATAGGATCGGATTCCTTGGATAATCTCATTTCAAAAGTTCAGAAGTATTCGTATGCAATGGCTTCAGACCGTGTTCTTACAAATGAAGAGCGTATGATAGGCAGACAGGTTGATTTTAGAGGATAGGACGAACGGAGGGCGTGATATGGATATTACGATTTATGCACAAACTCTGAATTCTTCTTCGTTTCTGAAAAAATCCGGAGGAAACAAAAAAAAGTCTGATAATGCTGCGGTCAGGACCACAGAAAAGACAGGAGCCGGTACCGGTCGCTCTGAGGAGATGCGGGAGCTTATAAAGAATCTTAGTACGAAAAAGACTGAAGGCCCCAAGACTTTTGTAGGAGTTTCTCAGGATAAGGTAAAGGGTTATCTGGATCTGTCGACTTCATCCACGAGCAAGAAAACAGAGAAAGTTAAAAAGCCGGTCAGATATAGCTATAAAGAAGTCTCGGCAAAGATACTCAGGGCAAAGACCTCTGTGAGTGCGGGGCAGGCGGTACTCGCGGCTAAAAGAAAGGTCGTGGAAGTCAGGAGACAGATCTCATCCGGCGATGGGGATGCGGAAGAATTGCAGCTGGCACTTACTCATGCAAAACGTATGGAAATGGTCGCACGGAAGAAAAAACATCATCTGGAATTGGAAGAGATGGTTGTTAATACGCAGCGGCGTGATGAAAACATGGATAAGATGGAAGAAGCATCTGACGATATCCAAAGTGCTTTAGTATCCGCAGAGGAAGAAAAAGTAACTAAGGAAGAGGATGAGATCTTTGAAGAGCGTCAGGAGATGCTGGAAGAAGCGGCAGCTGAGGCAGAAGAACGAAGCTCTGAAGTTTCGGAAGAAATGCTTGATAAGCTGAATAAGATGATCTCTGACTTTGGTGAGGAAGAGCTGAAAGAACTCGAGGAACAAATGGAAATGCTCGAAAATATTGAAATCATAGATCCTCATATGAGTGAAGAAGAACTTGAAGAGCTAAAGCGGAAGCATAGGGCAGCGGAGAGCCGCGCTATAGTTAAAGCTGACATGGATTACCTAAAGGGCATGATAAAGCATCAGATGGAAAAAGGTAATTCAGTGTCGGGAGGTTCGTCTGGAGGAAATACTTTTAGTATGCCGTCAGTAACCTACACATCGAGCGTAGAGGTATCGATGCCGGCGCTTGCAGGCGCAGATGGAATGACGCTTGATATACAGGTATAAAGATCACGAATACACGACATCGAGAGATTCAGAGGAAAAAAATAAATATGATCAGCAATATGCAGAGCACCTGACAGGAGTACAGTTTTTTTCTTCTGTCAGGTGCTTGTTTATAGGAATGTTACTGTTCACTCGCTTACAGCTCGTTCCAGTAACTGATTTTGCCAATTAAATCGCCTACGGCGATGGGCAAAATCATAATGGCTCGCCTTATTCTATGGTCACAACCTCCGCAGCGTAGTGCTCCGGTTGCGTCTGAACAGTAACATAGGAATTTCGTTAGAATAAATATTTCCTACGAAAGTGGTGTAATTTAATTGGTTAAAGTGTTACAATACTAGCGGCTCATAGTTAAACTTATGACCTTGTCATCATAGTAATAAATGAATGAAGGTAGGAAAAAATGAACGTCTCACAGTTAAAATATGTTCTCGAAGTTGCATCATCATCATCCATGAGAGAGGCTGCTACAAAGCTTTTTATCTCCCAACCGGCGCTTTCTGCCAGCATAAAAGAGCTGGAAACAGAACTTGGTATTTTGATATTTGAAAGGACAAATAAGGGTATATCGATCACTGATGCGGGACGTGAATTTATCACATATGCGCAAAAAGTTGTCGGTCAGTACGAGATACTGGAAGAAAGATATCTCTCAAAGGACAGTGACAAAGAGAGGTTTTCGGTTTCGACCCAGCACTATAATTTTCCGATAAGAGCGTTTTCTGAGGTAATAAAAAAGAACTATCCGGATAAATTTATCTTCTCTATCCATGAGACAAAGACAAAGGATATCTTAGAAGATGTTAAAAATATGAAGAGTGAGGTCGGTATCATCTCTTTTTCACGGACTAATGAAGACCTGATAAAGAAACTCATAAAAGAATACGGCCTGGAATTCACACCGCTCATGGTCAAAGAAACCTATGCTTATGTATGGAAAGATCACAAATTTGCAGGCAGAGATGAAATATCTATCGAGGAATTATCGGATTATCCCTGCGTGTCCTTTGATCAGAGTAATGACAGTAATTTTTATCTTACGGAAGAAGCGATGGCCGATTATGACTTTGAGAAAATGATAAAGTCTGATGACCGCGCTACCACTATGGAACTCATAGCAGAACTTCATGGATATTCCATAGGAACCGGATTATTAACAGGCGAAGACGTGATACTTGATGGATTCAGATCGATAAAACTAAAGGAAGAAGATCCGCTTACTATAGGATATATTTTGAGAAAGGGCAGTACGATGTCCACCTATGGTAAAGCATACGTAGAAGAGCTGCTGAAATACAAAGAAGTTTAAGAGTTCGAAAAAAGGGTTCTATGTACTTTATTTTGTAATTAATAAAATATCAGATAACAACCCATACTATCCGATAAATAGAAGTATAAGAATGTCTAAAAAACCAGTTTTTCTGGATTAGGTCAAGGGGTAAGGATAGTATGGGTAGATTTTTAAAAAATATTAGATCCGAAAAACGTAAGAATTACTTAAGTGTTTCAAAACAGATATTGCTTAATGTAATTCCGTTGCTCATGGTCATAGTTTTTGTGATCTTCTTTATAATATTTACCAGGGTAAGAACAAGTTATACAAAGCAGCTCGAAAAGGGAATGATGAGCAGCTGTGAAAGCGTGAGCCGAAAAATCGAGGTATGGAGTAATTACTGTATATCGACACTTGAGCTCATAGCTAATCAGTATGAAACAGGTTATCTTGGTGATGAGAATAACTATACTGCCTATATGGAAGAATGGGCAGCGACGATCATGACCGGAAGTGAAGGCGTCTATGTAACGTATAATGATGAAAATGGAACGACGCTTTCCCATGACGGAAAAGAAGAGTGGCCGGAGTTTATAGGGTCTGACTGGCTGACTTTTGGTCTGACCTGTGATACAGCCCAGTTTGATAAGTGTTCATATTTTGAAACCGACACAGACTATACCGTAACCTGTATAAAGAACTTAAAAGACAAAGACGGAAATGTTATAGGTGTTGCTGCCTCAGACCTTCATTTTGATGATATACGAAATACTGTAGAAGAAGAAAGTAAGAAGCTGGATTCTTCATTTTTGCTCATAGATGATAAGAGTGGAATGGTCATAGCTGCCAGCGATCTTGATTACTGTGGTAACACAAGGCTTGATACAAAGGATGAATTTCTGATCGGCCTTCTCGATGGTTTTGATAAGAATGTTCCCAATAAAGTGATCAGTACTGTGAAGGGGAGATATGTTACTACGGTTAATAATGTTGAAGGTACTGATTGGTATCTCATGATATATGAGAGTGAAAAGAACGCTTATGCCACTCTTGTAAGCCTGCTCACATGGCTTGTGATCGCTGCACTGGCTATTTTCTTTATAATAACCATGATCGTAACCATAACTGTAAACCGAATGATGGTAGGACTCAAGAAAGCTGCTGATGGTATCAATGAACTGGCGGCAGGAAATCTGAGAGTTGACTTTGATCCGAGCCATAAGGGTGTTGATAATGAGATAACAGATATCAATAATAGTCTTCATGCATATATAAAAAAGATGAGATCTATTATTACAGATGTGGATAATACATCAAATGATCTGCAAGAACATGCTATAGCATTTGATGATATGGCAGGCGGACTAAACGATGCTACTATAGCACAGAAAATGTCGCTTGATGAGATCTCTGATGAAATGCAGCGTATAAATGAAACAATTCAGAATCTTTCAACTGATTCGGCAAGTTTGTCGCAGATAGCGGATGAGACCTCAGCATCCAGCGATGAAGCAAAGATGCATATGGGATCTTTGAATAGTGATTCCGAAGAAACGGCAGAGAACCTGAACAGAGTAACTGAGACCATGCATGTGGCGCAGGAATCCATTAACGAGCTGGTGTCTCATGTAACTAATGTTGAAAATTCTGCCGAGCAGATTTCTTCCATTACGTCTGTTATCAAAGATATCGCGTCTCAGACAAACCTGCTGTCGCTAAATGCATCCATCGAGGCAGCCAGAGCGGGAGAAGTGGGACGAGGATTTGCTGTAGTTGCAGAAGAGATAAAGGAACTTGCGGAAACCAGTAATGAAAATGCCGGAATGATCGAAGAACTTATCAGTAATATTTCAGATCTCATGGCAAAAACAGGCACTGCTACGAGAAAGAGTGCTGAGGATATAAAAGCCGGAGTGGAGATACTTGAGACTATAGTTGGTTCCTATGGAAATACTGTCGATCAGGTAAAGGCAACCGGCGAACAGCTGGGGAAGATGCTTGGAAATGCGAATGAGGTCGATGAGATTTCCGGTAGAATGGTAGAAGTAACAAATGTCCAGGCGAGCGGAACTGAAAGCATGCTTTCAAGTACTATGGGACTCAGCGCAATGATCGATGACACGGAGAAAAAGAGTGCCATGCTTAAGGAAGGCGCGGAGAACCTAAAGGAAATCTCAGAAAAGCTTCATAGACAGATGGGATTCTTTAAGGTCTGATGCTTCACCTGTCTTCTCCGACCTGAGGATGTTTCCTATATTCACTTGGAGAAAGACCCTTGTAGTTTTTAAATGCTTTTGAAAAAGTAAAAGAATCTGAATAACCAACAAGTAAGGCGATCGAGTTTATGCTTTCGGAAGTTTCCAAAAGCATCTCGGTCGCTTTTTTCATGCGGTAAGAGCAGAGATAAGACTGTGGAGTGTAACCGGTTGCATGCTTGAAAAGGCGTGTTAAATAGCTGCGGTTCAGTCCGCTTGCTGCTGCAATTTCTTGTACGCCTATCGGCTCGGAATATTTAACACGGATAAAATTGATGGCGCTTTTAACATAGGTAAGACGAGGATCTGCATGTGTCTGCACACGGTTTGCAGAGGTTGAAACAATGCAGTCAAATAACTCATAGACCTTTGAATAGCAATAACATTCTTTGCTGCTGTTATCGTATATCGCGTCTATACATCTGACGATCACGGAGGCATCGGAAACAGGAGTAAAAATAGGATTTTCGTGATTTACACCTGCATTATTAAAAAGCTCTGCGGTTCTGGGACCATCTACGTGGATCCATGCATATTCCCAGGGTTCGTTTTCGTCAGCTTCATAATAAGCCTTGCAGCCTGCAGGGATTAAAAATCCCTGCTTTGCATGGATATCAAATCGTTTGTCATCAAGTATCAGATAGCCTTTTCCTGAAATGACATAGTGAAAAATTGTATTAGTCCTGACGATAGGACCGTAGCTGTAGCATGGAACACATTTATATTTTCCGACTTCGTACAAATAGAAGTCATTTGATTTTGTATAGTCCAAAAATTTGCATTTATCAACTCCGGTAACTATCATTTTGTATCCCCAATCTAAAAAACTTCTCGTGTAAGCACGATCATTTTTCCGTTTGTCCAAGTTCACATGTCACATATTGACATTATTATAAAGTATTTTGCCATCAACATACAGTGATCATGTTTCTATAATGATGAAAGATAGTTGAGACGTAACAGTTCACACGTAAACGGAGCACTACGCTGCGGAGTTTACGACCAAGAAAGATGAAAAGCCATTGGATTTTGCCCATCGCCGGAGGCGATTTAATTGGCAAAATCCGTTACGTGAGCGAGCTGGAAGCGAGTGAACAGTAACGTTGAGACAATATTTTGAACATTATTATAGCAAAATTGCTCTGTAGGAGGAACGATGGGAATAATAATTCACGAAAAAGAAAAGCAGTTTCATCTTTTTAATTCAAAGATGAGCTATTGCATAGGAGTTTGTCCTGATGGTGAGATTGGGCAGTTGTATTTCGGAAAGAAAATAAATGAAGATCAGATCATTTCATATCCACAGACAAAGGGGATCAGGCCTGTTTGCTGCAATCTGAAAGAAAATGAGAACTATTCAAAAGAACTGGCTCTTCTGGAGTATCCCGCGTTTGGAAACGGAGATTTTAGAAAACCGGCATATGAGATCATGCAGAAAACCGGATCAAGAGTCACAAATCTGGTATATAAAACGCACAGCATTTATCACGGAAAGAAGGCTATCCCGGGGCTTCCTTCAGCCTATACAAATTCAGATGATGAAGCAGCGACGCTCGAGGTATTATGCGTGGATGAAGTTGCCGGCTTTGAGGTAACGCTGTTTTATACGATCTTTGAAAACTATCCGGTGGTTTGCAGGCATACAAGGATAAAAAATACCGGAAATGATGAGGTAAAGATCACTAAGGCACTCAGCTGCTGTATCGATCTGCCGGACAATGAATACAACTGGCTTCAGTTTGAAGGGGCATGGGGAAGAGAAAGGTATCCTGCAGAAAGGAGTCTTTCCCATGGCATAACATCTATTGAGAGTATGCGTGGACATTCCAGCGCAAATTATAATCCTTTTGTAATAGTAAAAAGGGAAAACACTGATGAGGATCATGGCGAAGCATTCGGACTGAATCTGGTTTATAGCGGAAATTTCATAGCCGAAGCGGAGGCGGATACATATGGCAAACTCAGGATCCTTATGGGTATAAATCCCGGATGGTTCGAGTGGCCGCTGAAAACAGGAGAAGAATTTGAAACACCTGAAGTTATCATAAGTTATTCGGATGATGGTATGAACAGTCTTAGTCAAAGTATTCACCACTTTATGAATAACAATCTGGTCAGGAGTCCTTACAAGAACAAACCCCGTCCGATCCTTCTTAATAACTGGGAAGCGACAGAAATGGATTTTGATGAGGAGAAGATTCTGAAGATCGCCAGGAAGGGAAAGGAAGCCGGTGTAGAACTTTTTGTACTGGATGATGGATGGTTCGGAAAAAGAAATGACGACTATGCAGGACTTGGTGACTGGTTTGTAAATACGGAGAAGCTTCCCGAGGGTATAAAAGGCCTGTCAGAGAAGATCAATGAACTCGGACTGAAATTTGGCATATGGATCGAGCCTGAAATGGTCAATGAAGATTCTGATCTTTACAGAGCACATCCCGATTGGGTTCTTGGAGTTCCGGGAAGTACCAAAACTCTCGGACGACACCAGATGGTTTTGGATTATTCCAAAAAGGAAGTCGTTGACAATATCTATTCACAGCTTTATGAGGTTTTCTCAAATGCAAGCATCAGCTATGTGAAGTGGGACATGAACCGTTCCATAACTGAGTGTTTCAGTCAGGGCGAAAATGCTGAGGCACAGGGAACGGTTTATCATAAGTATATTTTAGGCGTTTATGATCTTTATGAGAGACTTATGAAAGCTTTTCCGGAGATACTTTTTGAATCATGTGCAAGTGGCGGCTCACGTTTTGATGCGGGTATGATGCATTATGCGCCGCAGGCATGGTGCTCGGATGATACGGATGGGCATGAGAGAGTAAAGATCCAGTACGGAACGAGCTATGGATATCCGTTATCGACTGTCGGCGCTCATGTATCAGCTTCTCCGAATCTGCAGACAGGCAGGAGTATGAGCATCGCCGACAGGGCAAATATCGCATGTTTCGGAACTTTTGGATATGAGTTGGATCTGAATGAAATCCCCGATGAAGAGTTTGATACTGTTAAAGAGCAGATAGCCTTTATGAAAGAGTACAGGGAATTGCTTCAGTATGGTGATCTTTACAGGCTTAGTTCTCCTTTTGAAAAAAATCTCGCTGCGTGGATGGTTGTTTCTGAGGATAAGAAAACAGCGATCGTAGCTGTATATAAAAATCTGAAAAGCCCGAATGAAGGACAGCAGCGCATCAGACTCAGAGGACTTGATGAGGATCGCAAATATATCGTGAACGGAAAGGGGGAAATTTTTGGTGATCTCCTGATGAACGGAGGATTATCCATACCGGACGGAGATGAGCCTTGGTATATGGGAAATGGCGATTTTTCCTCGAAATTGTATGTGCTGAAGAGCGATGTCACAAAATGACATGAATTGTATCTATTATCCCATACATAGGGGAAGAAAATAAATGTAATATTTATTTAGTAGTTACGGACAAAAAAATGTCACTGTAACAAGAACTGTATATAATACTACGGGAGGTTAAAGTATGAAAGCAAGGAAACTGGCAGCGTTACTGATGAGCGCTGTGATGACTCTGTCTCTGGCAGCATGTGGATCATCCGGATCCGCACAGAGTACAGAAGCAGGAAATGATGGAGCAGCATCGGCAGCATCAACAGCAACAGAAGCAGCGACAGATGCAATGAAGGGAAGCGTTGAAGGAGAGCTTACTGTTACGATCTGGGATGAAAACCAGAGAGCAGGACTTCAGCAGATCATCGATGAGTGGTCAGCTCAGTCCGGCGTTAAGGCTACTATCCAGGTTGTTAAGTGGGATAATTACTGGACACTTCTCGAGGCAGGTGCAACGGGGGGAGAACTTCCGGATGTATTTTGGATGCACTCCAATCAGGCTCAGAAGTATATGGAAAATGACATGCTGATGGATCTTACAGACAAGATCGCAGCAAGTGACAAGATAGATATGGCTAACTACTATGAAGGAATAGTAGACCTCTATCAGTCAAACGGCAAACAGTATGCGGTTCCGAAGGATATTGATACTATCGCTCTCTGGTACAACAAGACAATGTTTGATGAGTGCAACGTTCCTTATCCTGATGATACATGGACATGGGATACATTTGTAGATGCAGCAGCTAAGCTTACAACAGATGATCACTGGGGATATGCGATCGCACCGTCAAATAACCAGGATTCTTTCTATAATGCAGTTTACTCCATGGGCGGAAACATCATCAGCGATGATAAAAAGAAGTCCGGTTACGATCAGCCCGGTACCATCAAGGCTATAAAGATGTTTGTAGATATGGTTAAGGCAGGAAGCTGTCCTGATCTTAATACTATCGCAGAGTCAGGTGCAGATGTCCTCTTTGAGTCCGGCAAGGTTGCTATGGTTACTCAGGGATCATGGATGGTTGCAGGCTTTAAGGACAATGAATATACAGCTGAGAATTGTGATGTAGCTGTACTTCCTAAGGATGCAGAGACAGGCAAGAGAGTATCTATCTACAATGGCCTCGGATGGGCAGCATCTGCTAATACAAAAAATCCTGATGCAGCATGGAGCCTCATTGAGTGGCTTGGTTCTAAGGAAATGCAGGAAAAGCAGGCTGAACTCGGTGTAACAATGTCAGCATATAAGGGATGCTCTGATAAGTGGGTTAACTGCACAGATAAGTTTGATCTGAACGGTCATATGAAGATGCTGGATGCAGATCTCGTATTCAGACCTTACTCAAAGTACACAACTGTTTGGGAGGATATGCAGACAGAGAAGCTCAAGGAAGCATGGACAGGCGATAAGGATGTAGAGACTGTATGTGCAGAAATTTGTGAAAGCATGAACGGAACACTTAGTGAAGAGTAAAGTTAATTTACGTAACCATTCAGAAACAAGGAATCTGAACAGTTACGATTCACAAACAGGTGGAGCGGGGGAGTATTCCTCTGCTCCCTATTTAGAAACAAAGAACTGTCAGTTACGATGCTTCGCGGCGGTTCTTTTTGTTGGGAGGCTTTGGTTTATGACAGGTAGACACAAAATGACACCACGGGAAAAAAGTGAATTCATATGGGGATGGCTCTTTATACTTCCTACGATGATCGGTCTTATAATTCTGAACATCATTCCTATCTTTCAGACGATACATCAGAGCTTTTTTAAGACGGGAGATTTTGGCAAAGGAAATATCTACGTTGGGTTCGCTAACTATCAAAAAGTCTTTTCAGACTCAGAAGTATGGCAGGCTCTTTGGAACACTATAAAGTATGCTATAGTTGAGGTTCCCATATCTGTTTTCATTTCTCTTGTACTTGCTGTATTTCTAAATGGAAAGATAAAGGGAAGAAGTACTTTCAGAACGATCTTTTTCCTGCCTATGGTAGCTGCTCCTGCTGCAATAGCAATGGTATGGAGATGGCTCTATAATTCCGAATTTGGTCTCTTAAATAATATTTTACATGTAAAGATAAACTGGATCTCAAATCCGTCGATCACGATCTATTCAATCGCGATAATCGGTATCTGGTCCATCATTGGTTACAACATGGTTCTTTTCCTGGCAGGTCTGCAGGAAGTACCAAAGGACTATTATGAAGCTGCTTCGATAGACGGGGCTACCGGTGTTCAGCAGTTTTTTAATATCACGGTTCCGCTTATCTCACCGACGATATTTTTTGTTTTGGTTACAAGAATAATTGCAGCGATGCAGGTATTTGACGTGATCTACATGGTAATTGATAACAACAATCCGGCACTAAATAAGACTCAGTCTCTTGTGTGCCTTTTCTATAAGTATTCATTCTCACAGAGTAATAAAGGTTACGGCTCCACAGTAATAGTTGTTCTGCTCGTGGTGATTCTGATAATCACGATCCTGCAGATGATAGGTCAGAAAAAGTGGGTTCATTATAATTAAGGTGGTGAGAAAGATGCGAGATAGAAAGAAGATTGTAATATATATAGTTCTTGTAATAATGTCTTTTATAATGCTGGTGCCTTTTGCATGGATGGCTCTTACAGCGTTTAAGACTGTTGGTGAATCTACTCAGGTTGATCCGTTTGTGATCTTTCCGTCGAGACTCAGAACTGAAAACTTTGTTGAAGTCATGAAAAACGTAAATTTCGTGAGGCTCTACTTCAATACTATATTGATGATCTTTTTGAGAGTGCTCTGCGCGGTTCTAACTGCGACTCTTGCAGGATACGCTTTTGCGAGACTTAATTTTGCAGGCAAAAATCTGATGTTTGGACTTGTGCTTTTCCAGATGATGATCCCTTCACAGATCTTTATCATCCCGCAGTATGTAATGGTGAGTAAGCTCGGCTGGACTAACAGCATGATGGGACTGTTGTTTCCGGGTCTGGTAACAGCCTTTGGAACCTTTCTTTTGAGGCAGGCTTACATGGGACTTCCGAGAGAACTTGAGGAAGCTGCGAGACTTGATGGCTGCAATATCGGTCAGACATTTTTATTTATCATGTCACCGCTTACAAAGTCATCCATGGTCGCACTCGGGATCTTCACCGCAGTTTTCGCGTATAAAGATCTTATGTGGCCGATGATCGTCTGCCCTGATACCAATAAGACAACTCTAGCGAGTGCGCTTGCGAAGATGCAGGGACAGTTCACTGCGAAGTATCCGGAACTCATGGCAGCAGCACTTATCGCTTGTATCCCGATGATAGTTATCTACGTATTCTTCCAGAAGCAGTTTATCGAAGGTATCGCAACTTCCGGTGGAAAGCTGTAAATAAAATTGGGTAGGAGAGCGTGCTTAGCTCTTGTCCTCTAATAGCACCGTACATTCTTGTATACTGTGATTTCAATAGTTGACATGCACAGACTGATAGACTGTGGCTAAATCATAAAAGCCACTGTTTATCAGTCTTTTTTGACATGGCATGCTTTACCGATGTTAGATTGGAGCAAAAATCAATGTCCCCATGGGAAAGGAAAATGATTATTTCTTATAATAATCAAAATATTGAAATATTAATCCATGCTAAGGCATTGACGTCCATTCTTACTTCCCCCAAAAAAATTGTACAAATCTTAGTCCACTGTGTCGTATCTAAACAGTGCTATAATTAATATGGTTTTTTGTAAATTTTTATATATGATCCGAGAGTTAAAGATACAAAGCCATGCATGATAAAGGGGTTCGTGCACGGCACAAGGGGGAAGTATCATATGAAGGAATGGAAAGTCGGTAAGATTATTCTGTTTGTTGCGCTATGCGTATGTATGAATGTTTTCGGAAGACTTCTGTCTGTCTCGATAGGGCTGCCTCTTTGGACCGATTCATTCGGCACGGCAATGTGTTCCTGTGTTGCCGGGCCGGTCTGCGGTGCCATTGTGGGCGTAACAGGAAATCTTGCATACGGCGTGGTGAATCACATTTCTGCCGCATACTCTGTCACCAGTGTCGCTCTTGCCTTTATCATAGGAAGGGCAGCAAAGAAGCATTGGTTTGATCATTTCTACGGCTTTATGGTTGCCGCTTCTTTAGCTATGCTCACGGCACTGATCGTTTCTGTGCCCGTCAATCTCATTTTTTCAAACGGATATACCGGTAATATATGGGGTAACGGTGTCATTGATTATCTTTTAGATAAAGGATGGCCGCCTTTTATATGCACGGTTTTAGGACAGCTCACGATTGAATTTCCCGATAAGATTCTTACTATGGCTGCAGTATATGTGACTCTTATGATAATGGACAGCAGAGGCGAAACCGGTAAAAAAGGTAACATCTCTGCTTCAGGCAAGACTGCTGCAGGTATCACGTTATTCCTGTGCACGTCGATGGTTCTGTCCCTTATCATATCCTCTCCCGCTGAAGCTCGAAATCAGTCAGATTCCATAGATTACAACGACTACGTTCAAAGCATTTACAGCAGTAATAACGGTCTACCTTGCGGCGAAGCCAATGACATTGCCCAGACTAATGACGGCGTTCTCTGGATAGGCACTTATGCCGGACTATACCGATATAACGGACGCGAATTCCGCTGGGTGGATAACTTTGAATCTGTTAAAAATGTTAACTGCCTTTATGTAGATGAAGAAGGACGTCTCTGGATAGGAACCAACGACAATGGCCTGTCTATCATGATCCATGAAAAAATAGTAAATGTCCTGGATCAGTCCTCCGGCCTGCCATCCAATTCTGTCCGCAGCATCGTACGCGCTTCCGACGGCTATTATTACATCGGCACCACAAACAGCATGCTTGTTGTGGCCATGAATAACGGCCTGAAGGCTTCAAACACCCTCGATGAAGTGAAATATGCTGGCAGCATAGCAGCAGACCAAAATGGCCATGTAGCAGCAGTTACCTCAGACGGAAATCTTTTCCTGATGGAAAATGGTAAAATTCTGGACTCTCTATCATTGCCGGATGAAGAAGAAATTTTTAACTGCTGCGTCTTTTCTTCTGATGGAAAACTGAAAGTCGGATCATCAGCAGATCATATCTACACCTACGACATTTCCGGAGGCAAATTTAAGCAGCAGCACGAAACCACCCTCGATGGTGTAAACAGCATAAATGATCTGAGTTACTTAGATAACGGAACACTTTTTGTCTCTGCAGACAACGGTGTATCCTATGTAGACGACACGGGTTATCATCCATTAAATACAAATACATTCGATAATTCCATTGATAACATGCTTTGTGACTATCAGGGAAATCTATGGTTTTCGTCCTCAAGACTTGGTCTCCTTCGACTGTCCAAATCTCCTTTCAAGGATGTTTATGGATCTATCGGAATGGAACGACGGGTAGTAAACGCTGTTGTAAGCTGGCAGAATTCCTACTACATCGGCACGGATACAGGTCTTGATGTTGTTGACAAGAATTGCCGCAAACAGATTTTTAATGAATTGACCGAAGCTCTGGATGGAAAACGTATCCGCTGTATGTATGTGGACAATAGTGATCATCTCTGGGTATGTACCTATGGAGATGGCCTGCTGGAATACTCCTCAAACGGAGAAACATGGCAATATAATTCCGAAAGCGGAAGCTTCGGCAACCGTGCCCGTATAGTAACAGGTCTTTCTGATGGTACTATCCTCGCAGCAGGAGATACAGGAATAAGTTTTATCCGAAACCATGAGATAACGCAGACAATAAAAGGTGAAGACGGGCTTATCAATTCCATGATCCTGACACTTACAGAACGTGATGACGGCTCTATTCTCGCAGGAACAGATGGCGACGGCATTGCCGTTATCAAAGACGGTAAGATACAGAAGATGCTAACCCGGGATGACGGACTAAGCAGCGGCGTAATATTACGAACCGTAAAAGATCCAAAGTCCGAAGGAGTTTTCATCGTCACCAGCAACAGCCTGTGTTACCTCGATCCTGACGGAGCAATTAGAATTCTTGATAAGTTCCCATATTTCAACAACTATGATATATGGGTCAAGGATGAAGATACATTGTTTGTCATGTCAAGCGCAGGAATTTATGTTGTAGAGCGCGACGAACTGGTAGCCGGCGGTGAGATCGCGTGGGAACTTCTGGATGCTAAAAGAGGTCTTGGCACCTCTCTCACTGCTAATTCCTGGAATTATTATAACGGAAGCAGTGAATTATTCCTTCCCTGTGATATGGGTGTATATATCATTGATGTAGATAAATACAACAGCGACATACGTTCCTACAGAATGCAGATCGCGTCTGTACGCCTTGACAATGTACTCCAGCCACTGCCCCGCACCGGAGTCATATCTGTCGGAAGAAGCGTAAACCGCGTGGAACTTGACCCTGAAATATTGAATTACACTATCCAGGAACCCAACGTTGGTTATTTTCTGGATGGTTATGATACTCAATGGACAATAGTTCCTCAGAATAGTCTAGGTAGTATCATATACGGCAATATCCCCTCCGGAGAATACACCTTCCATCTCGCCATTATTGACAGTGCAGGCGAAAAAGTTCTTGAGGAACGTACCTTTGAACTGATAAAAGAAGGGGAAATATATGAAAAACCGGGATTTATGGCATATGTTCTCATTCTTCTGATACTATTCATCGTCTGGTTCACCTGGCTTGTAGTACAGCGTCAGCTTAACCAACAGCAGATAAAGTTAAATATGGCAAACGAAACCGTTATGGCGATCGCTAATGCAGTTGATGCAAAAGACGTCCGTACACACCAGCATTCTTCAAGGGTTGCTGAGTATTCCGTACTGATCGCCGATGAAATGAACTGCTTCAAGGGTCCACACAGGAAAAAAGAGCTTTCAAGTCTGCGTAAAGCCGCCCAGATGCATGATATTGGAAAGATAGGAATACCGGACAGCGTTCTGAACAAAGTCGGACGGCTTACCGATGAAGAATATGCCAAAATGAAATCCCACGTTATTGGCGGTTCGGAAATCCTAAAGGACTTCACCCTTGTAGAACATGTTCTGGATGGAACCAGATACCATCATGAACGTTATGACGGCCGTGGATATCCTGATGGATTAAAAGAAGAAGAAATCCCGCTGTTTGCACGTATTATCGCAGTTGCTGATGCATTTGATGCCATGACATCTAACCGTGTTTACAGGAAACACATGGACACAGATTATGTCATGAACGAAATGAAACGCGGAAGGGGAACCCAGTTTGATCCGGATGCATTGGATGCATTTTTACGGTTAGTGGATAGAGGCGTTATCGATCTGGATGCACTTTATGCAGAAAAACAGAAAGAAGCTCAGAATCTGGATAAAGATTCAGAAAAAGAACTTACACGCCGTGTTGAAGAAGATAAAAAAATTCAGGCTGCTGAAATGCAAAAAGATGTACAAAAAGATTCGGCAGATGAGAAAGGAGCTAAGGAATGAAAAGGGTTTACATTGCCACCCTGTTAACTTGCCTTGTATTACTGGCAGCTTTCATTGGCTTTTTTCATATTTTTAATTTTACCGGAGGAAAGGACAGTCTTAAGGTCGGCTTTATCTACGACAACGATGAGAGTACTCTATACACCTACAATTTTTCACTTGCAAGAGACGCTCTTGAAAAGAAATATGGCGAAAAAGTCCAGATCTTAACCTGCAGCAATGTCCTTGATGATGAAATGGAGGAACCCCTTCGGGATCTTGCAGATCAGGGCTGCGACATCATTTTTTTCAACGGCTACAGTGAGCTTGTAATGAAGCTGGCTCCGGAATACCCTAATACTCAGTTCTGCCAGACTTCATACATGGATATGAGCGGACAAAAAGTCCCCGCCAATTACCATACTTTTAAGGGAGAAGCCTATCAGGGACGATACGTAAGCGGCATTGCTGCCGGCATGAAGATCGACCAGATGATAAAAGACGGGATCATCACAAAGGATCAGGCTCTTGTAGGATTTGTTGCCGCCTTTCCAACATCAGAAGTCATTTCAGGCTATACGGCTTTCATCCTGGGAGTACGGTCAGTTGTGCCTGAAGCTGTGATGAAGGTATCATACACTCATACCTGGAGCAGTTATGCTGAGGAAAAAAGCGCAGCACAACGTCTTATAAATAACGGCTGCGTGATCATTTCCCAGCATACAGACACTATTGGTCCTGCCATTGCCTGTGAAGAAAACGCGGGAGACGGAATGGTCTTCTTCGTCGGATACAATCAGAGCATGTCAGAAGTAGCCCCTGTATCCTCTCTCGTCACCTCAAGAATTTGCTGGGAACCCTACGTACTGGAAGCTGCAGATGCAGTTATGTCCAATAGAAAGATCGAATCTGTTGTTTCAGGACACATACATGGTACAGATGTATCTGCCGGATTTGAAAAGGGCTGGGTAGAAATGATCGACCTGAACCACCAGGTTGCAGCTCAGGGAACTGAGAAAGCCATGAATAGTGCTATTGAAAAGTTCAAACGTAAGAAAGTAGATTTCGTATTCAAGGGAGATTACATCGGAATCGATCCGGATGATCCATCAAAAACCATCGATCTAAGAAAGGGTTACATAGAAAACGAGAACACTTCGTATCCTACGTTTAATTACATTCTTTCAGACATCATCACGATAACGAATTGATCCTTTTGTATAGTGTTTAAATGGCAGCCGCAATAATCATTTGCGGCTGCCATTTGTTGTGACAGTTTTTTTACTTATACAAATGAAGGTTTATTAGGAGAAAAACACTATATGGAACAATATCATAACATAGTACTGTGCCGGTGTTGCATAAACATAACATTGACTGTTGACCTCAATTTGCTTTGTGATAAAATGTAATCAGGAAGGAAGTGATGGATATGACTACATTACTGGGTGATCGTATAAAGGTTTTGAGAACATCAAGGAATTACACGCAGGAACAGGTTGCAGAACGTCTCGGAATTAGCAGACAAAAATATGCACGTATTGAAAACGGTACTAATAGCATTACACTGGATATCCTTGCGAAGATTGCAGAATTATTGGATGTGACGGTCGGTGATATTACAAGGGTTCTTGATGAAGAACCTGTAATAGAGTATCGTTCGGGAACTGACGGGAATTCTTCCGAAAAGATTTTTGATATGCTGGATCTTTTCTATGCAAATAAGCACATGTATACGAAATTACAGCATAAAGAAATGGAATAAGGAGCATTATATGCATAGCAGAAGGAAAAGGGAAATCCGGATACAAGCTGATTCCTTCAGAGAAAAATGTAAGATCAGTCGATATGGGATCATAGATCTTTTTAAGGAATGTGATCGCCTGGGGTATAAACTACTTAGATATCCGCTGGGAGAGGATGCGGATCTGGGCTTTGCTTTGTTAAAAGATGATGATGTTATCATCTTCATAAATACGAGTATTAGACTTTCAAGAGAGATTTTTACTCTGGCCCATGAAATAGGACACGTTATTCTTCACATAAATAGTGAGAAATCTTTTATTGATAATAATTCAACGATTGCCGGAATTAACGTCGATGAAAAAGAGCAGGAAGCAAATTATTTTGCAGCTTGTTTGTTGATGCCGTCAGAAGTGGTTGAGCGTTTTATTGATCTTGAACTTCCGGATTTTGAGGAGAATGGATTGTCTGGCATGGATATAGCCAGGATGATGTCTGAGTTTAATGTCAGCTATGATGTGGCATTAAATCGGCTTGAGTCTTTGGGGATAATTGATATAAATCAAAAAACACGTCTTCAAACCGAGCGGACTGAAAAAAGGGTCGGAAATCTTCTTAGAAGTATTGGAGGAAATGCGCGATTAAATGTTTCTGGGAATGAAATAGTTATCCCTTATGAGTATATAGATTATGTTATATATAATTACAATCATAATGCGGTTCCAAAAGAAACGCTGGAAAAAGTGTTGGATTATTATCAGCTCACTATAGAAGATATAAGCGACAGACTTGTTGATTTTCCCTCGGAAGATGATGATCTGGATGATCTGATTGGAGGACTGGAAGATTGAGAGCCTCTTTGGATACAAATGTTATCATACATCTATATAAAGCGGGGCTTCAACGTGTATTGTTCGATGTTTTTGACGAGGGCGTTTTTATATATGAGCAAATCCGGAATATAGAGCTTGAAAACCATGGGAGAAATGTACTTGAAATAGTTGATGCAGATATTGCTTCAGGAAAAATTGAGATATACACTGATCAAAAGTTAAAAGATTTGGCAGTTTATAAAATATTTGAGAATAATTTCAAAGAAAACAGACTTTTATATGGAAGTGGTGATTTAGGAGAAGTATACGCCATTTCACTTGCTCAGACATTAGGAGCATATTCTTTAGTGACTGATGACACAAAACAAGGCGGACCATATATGTCGCTTCTTCAGTTCGAAGATGATGTTATGCCATTTACTTTTGCTGATGTACTGATATTACGATATTTGATGGGAAAAACAGATGTATTACAAACTGTAAAAGATTTTGATGCAGTAAATACGGCATCGGAACTTGGTTGGTCGTTCCGAAGTCAGATATCAAAATTCATAAGACGTTTTCTTAAAGAACCATATAGGAAAGAAGATACTATTTGGATTCGAGAGCTTGAAAAGAAACATGACATTAGGATAAAAGACAAGTTAATACGTCTGAGTAAATTATTATAAGATGTGTTTGAAAAAGGATCTCTACGGAGGGCTTAAAAATGACAAAGGTCTAGCTCTTGAAATAGGATAATTGTGGTCATGATCGCGCCCGCTATAAACCGATGTTTATAGCGGGCGCGAGTGCTTTTGCCAAAAACGGATAATTATTCGTGCTGCATTCTCCAGTCGATACATCTCTGCAGGTAGTCAACGTATTCGGGATTTCTGCACATGCCTTTTCCGGGAGTGTCGGAGATCTTTGCTACGTCCTGACCGTTGCAGGCGGTGGTCTTCATAACGATATTAAGTGCCGGAACCGAGGTGTCGTTTGAAAGATAAGTTCCTATACCAAAGGCAACCTTAGTCCTGTTATGGAAGTGGCGGAAGATCGCATCGGCTTTCTCGAAATTAAGTGAATCAGAGAAGAGGAGAGTCTTATTTTTGGGATCAAGACCAAGACTTTCGTAATGCTTGATCATTTTTTCTCCCCACTCGATCGGATCACCGCTGTCGTGCCTTACACCGGAGAAGAGGGTAGCAAATGTTAGCTGGAAATCCTTTAAGAAGCAGTCGGTAGTGATCGCGTCGGTAAGGGCAGTTCCGTTAAGTACGCCGTATTCTCTAACCCAGGCATTGAGCGCGTACCAGTTAGAGTAAGCAGGGTTATGCTTATGATTTCCCTGACCTACGCACATGATCCATTCATGAGCCATAGTTCCTACAGGAGTGATGCCGAATTTCTTTGCGAGATATACGTTGCTTGTACCGATAAAGCTAGAGGAACATTCCATCGTATCGTTCAAGTGTGAGAATTTCTCGACAGCCAGAGCCTGTGCTTCAGCTGAAAGTCTGCGGCGGAGACCAAATTCGGAGAAAACGCCTGCATACCATGTGCCTGAATGGAGCTTGTTGTATTTTTCGTCGAGCTTTTCTTTGAAACTTTCAAGAAGTTCATCGTAGTTATACTGCATACGGAAGTAAACTTCGTTTACGATAGCGAGAGTCGGGATCTCATACATGGAAGTATTGAGCCAGGTTCCCTTTGTATCTATAGCAAGACCGCATTCAGCATCGGTTGTGATCTCGAAGTCCTCGAAGCGGGGCTGCCAGAGACGGAGAAAATCAACATAAGAGCCCTTGATCCACTTGATACCATCGAGATATTCAAGTTCTTCTTCTGTAAAGCGGAGGTCGCAGTAGGCTTTTATCTGCTCTTTGATCTCTGTTACCATTTCAGGAGTGAAGTGAACGTCGGTGTTTCGGCATTTAAATGTCCAGGTTGTTTTGTATCCCGGGAACTGGTGGTAAATCGCCTGTCCCATGCTGAATTTATAAAGATCGGTTTCCAGTAATGATATGATTATCTGATCAAGTTTCATTGTTTTATCCTCCGAAAAAATTTAGACGTTATGCGAATTCTCATAAATGCGCGAAGTCGTTACTGAAGCGAGCTGTAAGCGAGTGAACAGTAACGAGAATTATCTCCAGGGTTCACTTCCCTGATTTTTTACCTCTACGTGGAGAGCTTTCATAGCATTAAGTGCTGTGTCGTGGCTCTCAGGTGTGACTCCTGCGCAGCAGGCAGCATCGACGATCAGGTGCGCGTTTGGACAAGCTGTTTTGGAGATCACAGCGTTAGAGATGACACAAATATCTGTACATACACCGACAAGCTCTATCTCACTGAAATGTTCACTTCCTGTCTTTCTAAAATATTCAAAAAGGTCTGAACATCCAAAAGTATCTTTGTTAAAAACGTTTATCAGGCTATTGTCTTCATCGGGCTTAAGCTTATCTACGATCTGCCAGCCGTCAGTATTTTCGATGCAGTGTGGAACAGGGAGATTTTTACCTTCTTCAGTTTCCATATAATCATTTTTGTGTGTATCACGTGTGAAAACAATGTTTTCACCGTTCAGCAGGTAGGATTCGATCTTTTTTTCTATGTTTGGGATGACTTTTTCTGCGGCATCATTTTTCAGCGCGCCCCCAACGAAATCATTCTGCATGTCTACTACGATCAAAAGTTTAGCCATGGTTATTCTCCTCTATAAAACCTTATTCTTATCTGAAAGAAGTTGTCGGATGTCTTAGTGAAGCTTGCAATATAATGCTGCATTTCGGTGACCGCTGTTCTCGGTCTTTGATCCTGTGTCTACTACGAGACCCGGTTTTACATATTTATTAAAAAAGCTGCGTCTGAAATTACCTGTGTCCTCGGTTTTTCCGGTGACAGTTTCATAGATCTTTTTTAATTCGTAGATCGTAAAGGACTGATCATCCTTCAAAAATTTGAACGCGTCATCTGTGTATTCGATCCTGTTACGAAGCCGCTTGATCGCGGTTTTGATAATAGCAGAGTGATCAAACGCAAGATCTGATTCCTTTATGACATTTCTGTCTCCGATAAAAGTGAGACCGTCGATATCGATACTGATCTTGAAAAGCTGGGTTTCCGCGGCGTCATCCCCTGCGCTGAAAGAAAGAGCACTCTTGGGTATAAATGCCATATATGCAATGGATATAACTCGCATACGGGGGTCACGGTCAACTTCTCCAAAGGTACCGAACTGCTCGATAGGGATGTCAGTCAGATGAGTCTCTTCTTTTAATTCCCTTGCGGCTGCGGTATCTATGGATTCGTCCATACTGACAAATCCACCGGGGATAGCCCATTTATCTTTATAAGGATAACATCCTCTTTTTATCAGAAGTACGGATAATTCGTTATTGTCGGATAGTGTAAAAATAACGATGTCCGCAGTTACTGACGGTTTTTCGTATTTTGAGGAATCATATTTATCGAGATATTCCTTTTCTTCTTTTGTTTCAGGTATATACACTTTCGCCTCCTTTGGAATAAAGAATTAATGAAAGAGTCAAAATAACTATATTCAAATAATAGTCTCTGCGACTATATATGTCAAGCAAAAAAACACCGGAGCAGGAAAAGTGATATTTCCTGTTCCGGCTTCCGCGTCGGCAACACGAAGTTCCTCTTTTATCATGGTATCGTAAATATTATTGATCAGAAAACCACTGATGATTACAAGCACGGTCGCAATTCCGACAATAGCAGCGACTGCGATAAATACTAATTTTCGAACTAATTTCCCCTTTCTTTCCCTTTGCTCCATAGTACCCCCTCAAAAAATAAAAAAAGAATGTGAACACACTACAACGTGATTTTACTATAAATAGAGTGACATTTTTGCACTTTTTGGGATAATTGACGGAATTTTAAGCGTTTAAGTGGATTTTTTATTGTACAAGATAGCGATGACAGATTAGAAAATAAAAAATCGCTCCGTAAAGTTGTATAGTACGGAGCGAAAAAGAAATTCTATATTGTCAAAACAAAATATGTGCCAGTGGACACACGATCACGAGTGAGATCACTGTTCTTTCAAGGAAGATCACAAACATCTCAAGGAGACTTACCGGAAGCTTTGATGCGAGGATCAGACCACCGATCTCGGAGATATATAAAACCTGTGTTACTGATACAACAGCGATAATGAAACGCGTCATTGCTGATGCACCGGCACCTGCGATAAGTATTGATGGTGTGAACATGTCAACGAATCCAACGATCATCGTTGATGCTGCGGCGTTTGCGTCAGGTACCATCAATAGATGCATGAGGGGACGGAAGGGGATGCCCATCCATTCAAACACCGGAGTGTAGTTCGCGATGATGAGAGCTATTGTTCCGATACACATTACAGTCGGAAGCACGCCGAACCACATTTTCGCAGAATTTATACATCCGCTTGAAATAAATGCTCCGAGACCTTTGTGCTCTGAAACTCTGTCCATAGCGAGCTTCATACCGTATTCTCTTGAGTTCTTATAGCCTTCGGGGATGGTCTCGCTCATGTGCTTTCCTTCCACGAAATATCGGTCTTTTTTGTGACTAAGCGGTGGAATACGGGGACATATCAGTGCACATATGATACCTATGAGTACGATCGTCATATAATAAATACCAAACATCTCCACGAGACCAACCTGATCAAGAACTACGAGACTGAAAGTGATGGAAACTGCGGAAAATGTCGTTGCAATGACTGCAGCTTCTCTCTCGGAGTAGTAGCCTCCTTCAAACTGATTGCAGGTAAGCATAACACCGAGTGTGCCGTCACCGATCCATGATGTTATGCAGTCAACGGCTGCGCGTCCCGGAACCGTGAAGAGAGGGCGCATATATTTTGTAAGGATGGCACCGATGTACTCCAGGAGACCGAAATCCAGGAGCAGTGGGAGCAGGAGACCTGCGATGGCGAAAATGATGACCAGAGTGCAGAGGAGATCATTTAATATGAAGCCTCCCTGATCCGCACCGGAAATGATCGCGTATCTGCCAGTGTCCTGATCTAAGTAAGTGATCCATGCGAGCGCGCATCCGGCTACACGTACAAGCGTCCAGAAAGGGCTGGTGAGAAACGTTTCTCTAAGGATCTTATTGTGCCAGAATATATTTATCCGTGTCTGGGCAAGGATCGACAAAACAGCAGATATAGTAAGGATACCAAGGCAGAGCATAGGAAGAGCGCTGCCGATAGCAGCTGAAATAAAGTCGGCAATTATTTTTACGATAACGGTCCAGGTTCCGTTAAATTTTACCGGTATCATAAAAAGCAGAATACCGGTTATAGATGGCAGTATAAAAAGAAGTTTCTTGGTTGTGTTACTCATGTATATTAATTCACTTTCTTATAAATATTAAAATAGATCATGATTAATTTTAATGCCGTTTCTCGGCAGAACTTTTCTAATATACACTCAATAAATCAAATATACAAGTTTTATGCAAAAAACGTAAAATATTCATGGATTTAATGCATAATGTGATGTAAAATTTTTTGTAAGGGTTGTTTATAAATCATCCTATCTGTCCGAAATACATTTAGGACGATGAGGAGGGGAAGGTATATGAAAACATTAGATAACGATGAACTGTCCTATTTTTGTGCACAGATGTCAATGATACTCAAATCGGGAATCTCATCTATTGAAGGTCTGTATATGCTGCAGAGAGATGATGAAGCTTCCGAAAGAGAAAAAGAAATGTACACGGCAATCCTTGACGGACTCGAAAGCGGAGAGTATCTCGCGTCATCTATGGAGAGAACAGGCTTATTCCCTCCATATGTAGTAAAGATGGCGAAGATCGGAGAGGAAACCGGTACGCTTGATAATGTAATGGATTCTTTAAGTCGTCATTATACGAGAGAAGAAGAAATCCGACAGGCTGTGAGACAGGCAGTTACATATCCTTCGATCATGGCGTGCATGATCCTTGCGGTCATATTGTTGTTATTGATCGAAGTCATGCCCGTATTTCGTCAGGTCTTCCGCCAGCTTGGAACTGAAATGACGGGAATCGCGGGATTTCTTTACAATGTAGGCGCGCTGCTAAGGCAGTATGCGGTCGTGCTGGCAATACTTCTTGCCGTCGCAATGCTTATCCTTGTTTTGTGTATTCGTACAGAAAAGGGCAGAAATATTGGAAGAGCATTTCTAAATAAGTTCAAATTTTTCAGACAACTTCAGAATGATATATCAACCAGTCGTTTTGCAGGAGGCGTGGCGCTTGCGATCAGATCGGGCTTTTCTGCTGATTTTGGAATTGAAATGGTTGCCGGGATCATCGAAGATGAAGGATTCACGGCAAAGATAAATAAATGTCGGGAAAGTCTGGCTGATGGAGACAGGTTTGACGAAGCGCTCAGGGAATCCGGGATACTTACGGGAGTAAATGCACGTATGATGGCCATCGGAGTGCGGACGGGTGAATCGGATGCAATTATGGAAAGGATTTCCGAGCTTTGCCAGAGACGAGCTGAGACAAGTATGAGTAATGCGCTTGCGACTATCGAACCGACTCTGGTAGTCACACTTTCGATCGTTATCGGTGTTATTCTTCTGTCTGTTATGTTTCCGTTATTGGGGGTAGTTTCTTCGATATGAGAAAGAACAGGAAAAAAGGAAAAGAATTGATCATCACGCTGATCGTCAGTGCAGGACTTTTGGTATTCCTGCTTATTAGCGTTGACTATACACGAAAGGGAAATGTATCCCGTCAGAAAGAAAGCCTCGAAAAAGCAATCCAGAGAGATATAACCTATAGTTATGCGACAACCGGAAGTTATCCTAAAACGCTTGATTATATCGAGAGAGTATACGGGCTTTCATATGATACGGATCTGTTTTCCATAGAGTATGAGGTTCGTGGAAGTAAGATACCGCCGATCGTTACGGTCAATGTTATAGAGGAGAAAAATGATAATGAAAAAACGAACTAGTATTTCTGACATTTTTCCCGTGGCGCTTTTTCTGATATTTACGTTTTCAGTTATGTTTTTCGTGATCATATCCGTACAGCTTTACAGAAGTATCGTTAAGCACTCGGGCAGTGCTGAGGATACGGATATCGCAGCGAGATACATGGTGGAAAAGATAAGGAGTCACGACGAACTCGGCAACATCAGTGTTACGGATTATATGGGACATGAGGCAGTCCGACTGGATAAAATGGTGAAAGATCAGCCGTATGTGACATATATCTATGTATATAATGGAACACTTCGGGAACTGTATGTAGAGGAATCCGAATTGTCAAACTGCACGGAAGACAGCGGAACGGAAATCCTGGAGATAAACGATATGGATATAGAAAAAATATCGGATGATCTCTTAAGATTCAATTTCTCAGGCAATGATAACAATAACTCGGAGGCGATAGTATCATTAAAGAGTTCACCGCGCGATTAAAGAGCCTGGTACCGTCCAAGAATGCGATGCATGATTGGTAACGGTACTGGCAACAGACCGGTTTAAGACAGATATAAACCGGTGTTTATAGATGAGGGATGAAGAATGAGAGAAAAGCACAGACTTTCATCAGGACAGCTTTTATTGCTGGAGCTTGTGATCGCAGTTGGCTTTTTCAGTATGTCCGTAGCTGTGACGATGTCTATATTTGGTAATGCTTATGCAATGTCGTCGGAGGCGGAAGCAAAGAAACATGCAGTATATAAAGCTGATGATATATCTGAGATCATTCGCTCTGAGTCAGAGGAAACTGAGATAGACAGATCTTTAAAGGACTATGGTTTCGTAAATAATAACGGGATCTATGAAATGAGATATAGTGAAGACAAGTATAGAGTGACAGTCAGTCCGTTCGTAGCAGGAAGGCTCTATGAAGCAGAAGTGGATTTTTATGATGAATCCGATGAGGCAGAAAACGCTGATACTGAACCTTTTTATACAGTCACTATTGACCATGCCTTAAAGAAAGGGGGAGAAAGCGATGGATAAAACACCGGCTTCTATCGGTCTCCCTATGCTGGTAGTCGTTTTTATGAGCATATGCCTCTTTTCCTTTAGCGGGATCGCGTATTCCATAGCGCGGAGCAGCCTGAAAATGAGTGATGAAATAGAGAAAAGGGCGGAAAGCTATCAGGAAGCGTGCAACGAGGCAGAAAAATATCTGGCGGAACTTGAAGAGATCCCACCGGAAGAAACAACATACTATGTACCTTTCGGGGTTGGCATGGAAAATCTGGAAGTGACGATCCTTCCAATAAATAACGGGACCGATTATAAGATAATAAGATGGCAGGTTACTGAAACTTCCAGTTGGGAAGCTCCTATAACTGAAACAGATAATGGGGGCGGCGGAGGACCACAGGGACCATCCGAATGACAGGAGTAACAGTTCACACGTAAACGGAGCACTACGCTGCGGAGTTTACGACCAAGAAAGATGAAAAGCCATTGGATTTTGCCCATCGCCGGAGGCGATTTAATTGGCAAAATCCGTTACGTGAGCGAGCTGGAAGCGAGTGAACAGTAACTGACAGGAAGCAGAAGACAATTAAAAAATCGTGTATTATAAAGGGGAGAAAACATGTTAACAGACATCTTAAAAATAGCAGTTGATCAAAATGTGTCGGATATATTTATCGTGACAGGTCGCCCGGTGTCATTTTATAAAAATGGCGTGATCATAAAAGAGGGAGAAAAAGGTCTGACACCTGCAGAAGCAGAGGCATTTGTAAAGGAAATCTATGACCTTGCAAATAGAGACATAGAAATTCTTGGAAAAAGGGGAGATGATGATTTCTCACTGTCTGTCAGGGGTCTGTCGAGATTCAGAGTGAGCGGTTACAAACAGAGAGGTACATTTTCAGCAGTACTCCGCGTTATCTCATTTGAACTTCCTGAACCGGAGAAATATCACATTCCGGAAAACATTGTTAAACTCTGTGAACAGCCAAACGGAATGGTTCTCGTAACCGGACCGGCAGGATCAGGTAAATCATCAACACTTGCCTGCATGATAGATCACATAAATAAAACAAAAGAATCGCATGTTATCACTTTGGAAGATCCTATCGAGTACCTGCACAGGCATAATAAGAGTATCGTGAGCCAGAGAGAAGTAAGAGTTGATACGGACAGTTATGTAACGGGACTCCGGGCTGCGCTCCGTCAGTGTCCGCAGGTAATTCTTCTCGGAGAAATGCGTGATTTTGAGACAATTTCAGTTGCAATGACAGCAGCAGAAACAGGACATCTGTTATTGTCTACCCTTCATACAATGGGCGCGGCAAATACGATAAACCGTATTATCGACGTTTATCCTGCTAATCAGCAGAGGCAGATAACAGTCCAGCTTTCTTCCGTACTTAATGCGGTTGTATCTCAGCAGTTGCTTCCGTCCACAGAGGGTGGTGTTGTCCCTGCGTTTGAGATCATGACTATGAATCCTGCAGTTAGAAATATGATCCGTGATGGTAAGGTGCATCAGCTCGATGGTGTGATATACTCTAGTCCGGATGAAAATATGGTTTCTATGGACGAAAGCATTCTTGCGCTTCTGGAATCAGGAAAGATCACTGAGGAAACGGCGCAGAGATATGCTGTTCATCCGGAGAGACTGAGACTCAGGAGAAAGTAATTAAATGAAAAAAGCATATGTTGTTTTTAAGGGCAGAAAACCCGGGATTTATATGACCTGGGCTGAGTGTAAAGCACAGGTTGACGGGTTTTCCGGTCCTGTTTTCCGTGGATATGGTTCTATGGAGGAAGCAAAAGAGGCATTTGAGAAACAGGATTCCGGTTATGCTTCGAGATATAAGTCATCAAGTGAAGTTTATGATGCGAAGACATCTGTTGCTGCAGCGGCAGCAAAGAAAGCTGCTTCCGTGGTTCATAAGGACTTTAAGCCGGAATACGACGGTGAGTATTATGAAGTCCACTCGGATGGCGGCGCACGCGGAAATCAGAATAAAAAGGGAAAAACCAGCGGATACGGTTATGTGGTAGTCAATAAAGATCACAAGATCGTTGCTGAAGGTTATGGCTCGGCAATAGGCGCTACAAATAACCAGATGGAACTTCAGGGGGCAATAGAAGGGTTAAAAAAAGTACCTGATGGCGCAAAAGTTTACTTTATGACAGACAGTGTCTATGTTTACAGCGGTTTTGCCCATAACTTCCCTGATGAGCCAAGATATCAAAAGTGGGAAGCAAGGGGGTGGAAGAATTCCACAGGGAAAACGCCGGAAAACATAGAGCAGGTAAAGGAAATCTACGAACTCGGAAAATCTCATGCATTGGAATGTATCCCGCGGGATTATGAAATGCATGCGAACGGCAGGGGAAAATATGTTTCCATTGCCCACGGAGACGTGCCGGACGAACAGGGAAAATGGAAAAATCCCTATAATAAGATATGCGACGCGTTGGCAAATTTCGGTGAAGATGATGCGGAAAGAGGGAAAGAGGGAAAGGTTTCTCTTATCGAAAACGGAGAACAGGTGCATGAGGCAGCTCTCTTTGTAAAAGATCTTGACGGATCCGGCCACGGATATGTGGTGGATCAGGATGGAAACAATGTCGAGGTTAACTAGGTTTAATTAATAAATGCTGAATTTATGCGGTTTTCACGTATGTGAAAACCGTCTTTTTTTGTGTGTGTAAACGTTACGGAGATTCAAAAAAATGCCGATAAATAATTGTAGAAATGGATTTCCATATATACTCATATTTGATCGATGAGGGGTTATCAAATGAGTGAAGCAGACACCACAAACACTGAATTTAACCGGTCATATATCATGAACGGATTCGCTGCTATGCCTGGTGGGTTCATTATATACAGGGCAGATGACAGTGAAGAGATCCTCTATGCAAATAAAGCCATGCTGGAGATATTTGAGTGCGGATCATTTTCGGAATTCATTGAGTTTACCGGCGGCAGATTCAGTGGGATCATTTATCCTGATGATAAGGCAGCTGTGAAAAACAGTATTGTCCGGCAGAATCATCTAGAACAGGAAACGAGCGAAAAAATTTATTACAGGGTCATTACTCGTACGGGTTACAGCCGTTATGTTGAGGATTTCGGAAGATTCTATGTGGATCCGGAAGAAGGTCCTCTATTTTGTGTGTTCATTTCTATAGCTCAGGTCAAGTATGATACATTGACCACACTTCCTAATATGTGGTATTTCCTGGAGCTCGCCGGAATTGGTGAGAAGAAGATGTATCAAGAAGGCAAACAGCCGGTGACTTTATCTATGAATCTCATCGGTATGAAAGGCTTTAACAGTAAGTACGGTCATGAGGAGGGAGACCGCCTGCTTATAGCTGTGGCAGATCTGTTAAAGAAATGGTTTGGACTGGAGTGCTGCGCGCGCTTTGGAGAAGATCATTACTGTGCCTATGCGGATGCTGAAAACATAGAGGAAGTATTAAAGGGATTTATAGTTGATCTGCGTGGTGCCAATGGAGGAAAAACGCTCCAGATAAGGATAGGAATATATCCGTATGACCCGGATGTTTCTATAGATCTGCAGTGCAACAGAGCAGGTATCGCCTGTGATTCCAGACGTGGAGTATATGAATCCGGATATGCCTGGTACAACAACAAAATGTCCTCTGATTACATCATGCAAGAGCATATCCTGAGTCACCTGGATCAAGCGATCGCAGAAAAATGGATTAGAGTATACTTACAGCCGGTTGTCCGTTCCATGTCAGGAAAACTGTGTTCGCTGGAAGCTCTTGTACGCTGGATAGATCCGAAATACGGAATGATCTCACCGGGACTCTTTATTCCTTTATTAGAGGATAAGGGACTGTCCTATAAGGTTGATATATACGTTATAAATCGTGTTGCTGAAATACAAAAGAAACGTTTGATGGCAGGGGAAAGAATAGTCCCGGTGTCAGTGAATATTTCAAGGTCTGATTTTGATTATTGCGATCCGGTTGTTGTCGTGTCATCTGCGGCTGACAGCAATGGCCTGAGGCGCAGTCTTTTCTGCGTGGAAATAACAGAATCATCTGTTGTCTTAAATTCGGATATCATGAAAAAAGCTATAGACAGATTTCATGATGCGGGAATCGAAGTCTGGATGGATGATTTCGGAAGCGGATATTCTTCACTTAACTCATTAAAGGAGTTTACTTTTGATGAGTTGAAGATAGACATGATATTTTTGCGTAATTTTAATGAAAGCGCACGTAAGATCCTCACGTCCATAGTTAAGATGGCAAAGAGCCTTGGTATCCATACTCTTGCAGAAGGTGTGGAAACGGAGGAACAGCTTGATTTTTTGCGGGAAATAGGGTGTGAACGCATACAGGGCTACTACTATGGAAAGCCCATGCTTCCGTTGGATCAGGAAAAGAATTTACGAGAAAAGAATATAGAGCTGGAAAGCCGTGAGGAGGCAGCTTTTTATCAAAAGATCGGAGAGATAGATGTTGTAACAGGCTGGCCTCTTGCGCTTGTTTCTTTTAGTGACAGGCGATTTAATATTGTCTTCACTAATAATGAATTTAGGCAAATATTTAAGCAAATGGGTCTTTTGGAACAGGATAGTATTGAAGATATCTTTAATTCGTCTGTTCATATTCTCGGAGAAAAATTCCGGAGACTTGCTGAAAGAGCCATTTCCACGAATGAATTGACTTATATGTCTCTGAAGAGGAGAGAGCATTACTATAATTTCTCGTTTAAGGTGGTCTCTGTTTCCAGAGACATGCACATGCTGATCTGTGAGATAGATAAGACTTTCTACGATGAACAAAAGAAAAAGGCGGAATTGATCGACTCTGTACGAAAAAATGTTGCGGATATTTATGGAAGTATTTATGTGCTGAACATTGATAAAAATAGCTGCAAAGTTATATCCAGTAATGTTTTTTCAAAGAAGATCGGTGAGGAAATCCTTAATTTCAAAGAATTTATTTCGGGGTTCGATAGACGGATACATAAAGAAGACCTTGTTCGTTGGAATGAATTTACGACGAAAGAGCATATCCTTGAAAGACTGCAGTTCACGGAACGAGGCTCATTCTCTGATATGTTCAGGATCAGACAGGACGATGGCAGTTATTGTTGGCTGGAATTTACAGTGCTGGCACCTTATGGCTTTGACAGTAAAGAGTATATTCTGTGTGTTAAGCCCTCAGGAATCGAGGATTATGAAGATAAGAAGGAAATGGTCGGTTTTCTGCAGGACTATTACGGTATCAGCTCTAACGGCGGCACTGTGGATGAATTATGGGGGAATTTTGTCAAAAATTCCGGTATGAAGGTCTTTTGGAAGGATAAAGACAGGAGATTTAAGGGAGTCAGCAAGGCGTTTCTTGATTATTATGATTTTCCTTCGGCAGATGTTGTGCTTGGGAAAACAGATGAAGAGGTTGGCTGGCATGTTGATGATAATCCTTATATGAATGATGAATACAGGGTTCTTCATAAGGGTGAGATCATCCTAAATTCACCGGGACAAAATGTAGTCGATGGGATCATACATGATATAGCTGCGACAAAGTTCCCTATTTATGATGGTGGAGAGATCGTGGGCCTCATGGGATATTTCTTTGATATAGATATTGATTTCCCTAAGGCTGAAAATATAGATAAAGAGCGTGTCATTGATACGATGTCCGGTCTTATGAATCCGCGCGGACTTCAGGAAGCTGCGGTATATCTTGATGATAATTACAGGACAAACGGTGAAGACTATTTCTATGTGATCATCACAATAGATAATTATGAAGAAATACGTGAGGACTTTGGCATCGAAATAGGACGCGAACTCATAAAGAGAGCAGCGGAAGTATTAAGATGCTCATTTGCATCGACTGCAAACATGGCTAGATCAAACGGCGGTGAATTTACTGTTATGCGCCGGAATATCAGTGAGGAAGAGATATACGGAAAAGTAAAAAAATGTGTAGAAAAACTTAAAAAAATACGAGATGTCGATGGGCGTGACTGCAGATTAAGAGTTAAAGCCGGCTTGGCACGAGGATCTGAAGGACAGGATATCTTTGCAGTTGCTGCGTTAGCACGGACCAGACTTGATACAGACGTGAGAGGCGCTTTTTCAGATATAGCAATGTCTGGTATGGATGTTGTTCCTGATCCTTATAAGGACATGCCTCTGCCATACATCATTACCCGTCCGATAATGGATGAAAAGAATGAAAAAGTTATTGATATCATGTATGTCTATGTGAATGACAAGTTCTGTGAGCTTGTAAATGGACGTCGTGAAGATCTGTTAGGAAGAGGAAATAACGAGAATTATCCTAATACAAACTACGGATGGCTGGATACCTGTTACAGAGTATCGAGAGGTGAGTACATAAGCGGACATGCTTATTCAGGAGTAGTAAAAAACTGGGTTGATTTCTACTGTGCTCCTCTATCGGAAAGCGGATGCTGTGTAACTGTATTTGTCATTAGGGACAATAATGATAATGTGCAGGAAAATATGCATAATATGATGTTCTCCAAGGTAAAAGAGATCGCGGAGTTAATGAACATCGAGCCTGATTTCCGTAGTGCGATGGATAAGATGCTGAGAAAAGTGTCGGAAGTGGTGTCTGCAACGCGGTTCTATGTTATCGAGACAGACAGAGTCACTTACTCGGAAACTTATGAATACTGTGTAGGAGAAAGTAAGTCCAGAAAAGATGAAATTGTAGACAGAACCTATGAGGATATAAAAAACTGGGTAGAAGAATTGGAAAAAGTACCCAGTATTCGTGTTGATTCCATAAGTACTATGGGAAAGGTTCATTCTGTTTTTTACGATGATCTTCATAGGAACGGAGTAGAGAGACTCATTGCAGCACCGATGTACGATCGGGAAGGTATCATTGGATATATATGTGTAGAAAATCATGAACTTGGAGATGCGGCGCATGTTCAGCAGTTTTTGGAAATAGTGGCATATATTTGTACACAAAGGTTTATATCCGAGAGAAAAAAATAATAGTAAAAGCAAACCGGATCGAATGCGCAGGGATGATAAAATCTCTGCGCATTTTTATGTTAATATTTGTCAATAAACACAAGCATTTAAATACAACTTGATCGATATTAACCTAATTAGGCTAAAATTGTCCCTACCTTTTCTACTTTAACGTGGTAAAATCTATACAAATGTCAGGGCACGAGCACAATCAGATTTTTTACGGCTTTTCGATCCTGACATCATATTAACTAAGGGAGGGAAATATGAAGACGTACAAAAAGATCATGCATGTAGTAGTACAGGTAGAGAACGTCGTTCTTGCGCTGGCAATGGTGTTGGTGCTTGTTTTGACATTCGGAAACGTGATCGCCAGAAAGATCTTCCAGCATTCGTGGGGATTTACAGAGGAGATCACCGTTGCGGTATTTGTTCTGATCTCTATGCTGGCAGCAGGTGTAGCTGCGAGAAAAGGAGAGCTTGTACAACTAAACATCTTGCAGGATATGCTCGGAGTTAAGGGAAAGAAGGTTCTGAACCTTCTTCAGACTATCGTTTGTGTAATATACAGTCTGGTGCTCGTATATGAAGGAACGCACAGAATGATGATCGACGGTACCTACAGCCCTATACTTCACATAGCAAAGTCAGTATTCTGGTTCTTTATAGTAATTGGCGGTGTATCGCTGGCACTACATTTTGTAGAGAATTGCGTTACGTTTCAGTCAGAACATAGAGCAGCTGAAGTAAAAGATGAAGAAAAAGAGGAGGTTGAGATCGCATGATAACAGCAATCCTTTTTATCTCATTTTTTGTAATGCTGGCTATCGGTGTGCCGATCGCTATCTGTCTCGGAGCCAGCAGCGCTCTTGCAATACTTTATGCGTCGACATTTGATCCGCAGTTTTCATCACTTACGTTATCAATGATCGCGACAAATACCTATACAGGTATCGCAAAGTTCCTGCTTCTCGCAATCCCGTTCTTTGTTCTTTCCGGAAATATCATGGCAAAGGCAGGTATCTCGGGCAGGCTTGTTCGCTTTATTGATGATCTTGTAGGTCATACCAGAGGCGGTATGGCGATAGTATGTGTTGTCGTTTCCTGCTTTTTTGGTGCGATATCAGGTTCCGGTCCGGCGACAGTTGCGGCTCTCGGAGCAGTTCTGATCCCGGCCATGATCGCATCAGGTTTCTCACCTGCATTTGCAGAGGCTCTTATGGCAGCATCCAGTTCCATTGCGATCGTTATCCCACCGTCTATAGCATTTGTTGTATACGCATCTATCGTAGGACAGAGCGTTGGCGACCTTTTCATGGCAGGTATAATCCCCGGAGTACTCATGGGAGCAGCGCTTTGCCTGGTAGTTTATATCGAGGCAAGACGCAAGGGTATTGAACCTGCACACGAAAAGAGAAGTGGAAAGGAACTGTGGGCTAGCTTCAAAGATGCCATCTGGGGACTTCTCATGCCGGTCATCATCCTTGGCGGTATCTACGGAGCGATCTTCACACCTACCGAGGCGGCAGCGGTTTCGGTGGTTTACGGTATAATCGTAGCGGTATTTATTTATCGTGATATTACACTTAAGGATCTCTTTGAAATATTTGTGGATTCAGCAAAGACTTCAGGCGGCATCATGCTGATAGTTGCTTCGGCATCACTGTTTTCTTACTGCTGTACACTTTTTGGTATATCGGAAGCGGCGCAGGCACTGCTCACTACGATCGGTGCAAATAAGATCGTATTCCTGCTGGTTATCAATGTAATACTCCTTATAGCAGGTTTCTTTATCGATGCGAATTCCGCGATGTACATTTTTATCCCTATCATGGCTCCGGTTGCACAGAGTCTCGGCTACAATCTCGTTGCATTTGGAATCGTAGCCACAGTAAACCTCGCTATCGGTCAGGTTACACCTCCGGTTGGTGTAAATCTGTTTGTGGCAATGGGACTTAAGATCGAAGACACTTCAAAGAAGGCAGTGGGAGAGGTAAAGCAGTTCGTCCGTGTGACACTTCCTATGATCTCAAGGGCAGTTATGCCGATGATCGCAGCCTGCCTTGCAGTGCTTATGGTTGTTACATACATTCCCAAGACAAGTCTTGTATTTGTAAAAGCCGAAGAATATAAAGGCGAAGCAGCGCAGATGTTATCGGAAGGCGGACTTAATTATCATAACTACGATAATTCATCTGAATATGATGCAATGCTCAATGCTGCTGTATATAAGGGAAATGATGAGTGGCCCGAGACTACATGGAATTTTGACTGCTCGACAGGTGAGGGAAGTACATGGGCACAGGCAGGTTATTATTTCAATGCCCTTATGCAGCAGTCTACAGGCGGAAAAGTAAAGATAGACGTTTACCCCGGAGAACAGCTTACAAATGGTGATCAGGTCGCAGGTATCCAGGCGTTGATAGATGGTGACACATTACAGGTGTCATTTCATTCGAACCTTATCTATGCAAACTTTGATCCGCGCTTTAACGTAGTGTCTATGCCGTTCCAGTTTGAAAACTATGATGATATTGATGCTGTTATGAACGGTAAGGGTGGAGAGGACTTAAAGAATGTCCTTGCAGAATACGGTCTTGTATGTGAAGGAATCGGAGATAACGGCTTCCGTCAGATCACAAATTCCAAGCATCCGATAAAGTCCGTGTCGGATCTTAAAGACATAAAGATGAGGATCTGCTCTAATGATCTTTGTGCACAGGTTTACAGCCTCTGGGGATGTGATGCGTCAGCTATGAACTGGGCAGAGACATATACAGCACTCCAGCAGGGAACAATGGACGGACAGGAAAATCCTGAGACATCAATAGATTCTGCATCAGTACAGGATGTTCAGAAGTATCTTTCGGCATGGAACGCATACTATGACTGCATTTTCCTCTGCATAAATCAGAAAGCTTATGATAAGTTTACTGACGAGCAGAAAGCAGTAATAGATGAAAACGCGAAGAAAGCAGCAGAGTATCAGAAGACACTTAACAGAGCAAAAGTCGATGAAATCATTAATAAATGGAAAGAGAGCGGTGTCCTGGAAGTAACAGACAGAGACGAAATGGACACAGATTCCTTCGTAAAATCTTCTGAGCCTGCCTACGACTGGTATAGAGATCAGCTGGTATCTAATAAGGGTATGAGCGAGGAAGACGCAGAGGCGTTTATTAACGACTTTAGGAAGACAAAATAAACTGTAAAATACGAAAGGGGATCGTCATCCGTGGGGTGGCGGTCTCCTTTTAACTATTCGGGAATTTAGATGGATTTATTATAAATCAGAAAAAATTTCACAATTTCCTACGGGAAATGTGGAAAATTAACGCGTTAAAGTGGTATGATGTGATGACAGGGTTCAAAGCAAAAAATCCGATCGTGCTTGCACGAAGAGGATTTTTTATTTTGAACCCGTAAAACACGAGCATGTAGCGTAATTACGCGGAATGCGAGTGTTTTAGAATTGCGGGAGCTTCGTGAGAAGCGAAGCAATTCGTGTCATCAGGTTCAGACAAAGTAAAACACGAGTAAGTATAATCGCTGGAGGAAAAAATGAGACCAGAAACAAAATGTATCGAAGCAGGATATACGCCTAAAAACGGAGAGCCCCGAATGATCCCGATCGTTCAGAGCACAACCTTCAAATACGACACAAGTGCAGACATGGGAAAGCTGTTTGATCTTGAGGCAGAAGGATATTTCTACACAAGACTTCAGAATCCTACAAATGATTATGTTGCAAAAAAGATCACAGCTCTTGAGGGCGGTGCGGCCGGAATGCTTACTTCATCCGGACAGGCTGCAAATTTCTATGCAGTATTTAACCTCGCAGGAGCAGGAGACCATGTAGTGGTATCCACTTCAATATATGGTGGCACCTTCAATCTCTTTAACGTAACCATGAGAAGAATGGGAGTAGATTTCACATTCGTAGATCCTGATTGCAGTGATGACGAGCTGGAAGCAGCTTTCAAGCCAAATACTAAGGCAGTATTCGGTGAGACCATTGCAAATCCGGCACTTATCGTATTCGATATCGAGCGTTTTGCAAATGCAGCTCATGCACACGGAGTACCGCTGATCGTTGATAATACATTTGCAACACCGATAAACTGCAGACCGTTTGAATGGGGAGCAGATATCGTTACACATTCAACAACAAAATATATGGACGGTCATGATGCAACTGTAGGTGGTGCGATCATCGATTCCGGTAAATTTGACTGGATGGCAAATGCAGATAAATTCCCGGGACTCTGTACACCGGATGATTCTTATCATGGAATCACCTATGCAGAAAAATTCGGAAAAGAGGGAGCCTACATTACAAAGGCAACCGCACAGTTAATGAGAGATCTTGGATCTATCCCGTCTCCTATGAACTGTTATCTGTTAAACCTTGGTCTGGAGTCACTTGCTGTAAGAATGCAGCGTCATTGCGAAAACGCTCAGAAGGTAGCAGAGTTCCTGAATGCAGATCCAAGAGTAGAGTATGTTACTTATCCGGGTCTTAAGGGTGATAAGTACTATGAGCGTGCACAGAAGTATATGCCAAACGGAACCTGTGGTGTAATTTCATTTGGTGTAAAGGGCGGCAGAAGCGCAGCAGAGGAGTTTATGAAGCATCTTAAACTCGCTATCATAGCTACACATGTAGCGGATGCGCATACCTGCGTACTTCATCCTGCATCTTCAACACACCGTCAGATGACAGATGAGGAGCTGATGGCTGGCGGAGTAAGACCTGATATGGTCAGACTCTCTGTAGGTATCGAAAATGTTGAGGATATTATCGATGATCTAAAGCAGGCGTTGGATAACATCTGATCTTATTTGATCTTAAGGATTCTTGAAATTGTCGCAAAATATGACAATTTTGGGAATCCTTAATTTATCCTTACGAAAACGTTTAAGAAATTTTGAAAAAAGTGTTGACATAGGTCGGATGACATGTTAATTTATAATCCGTCAGTATGTAACTCTAAGCAGGCATTAACTGATATAACACTTAACCAATGGGATAAGTTTATATCGCTAATGCCTGCTTTTTATTTTGTTTGAAATTAAGCTTGCTAAAAAGATGTAAACTCCCGATATTATCCACGAAAGGGAGGTAACTCTAATGAAGGACAAAATTTTTGCCGTACTTCAGCGAGTAGGAAGAAGTTTCATGCTTCCTATCGCAATCCTGCCGGTAGCGGGTCTTCTGCTCGGACTTGGCAGCTCATTCACAAATGACACAACCATCGCAACTTATCACCTTGAGGCTATTTTCGGCCAGGGAACAGCTATGCGTTCTCTTATGCTGATCTTCAGCCACGTAAGTGATACCATCTTCGGCAACCTGCCGCTCATCTTCGCAGTAGGATGTGCTATCGGTATGGCGAAGAAGGAAAAGGAAGTTGCAGCACTTGCAGCTCTCATCGCATACTTTGTTATGCACGCATCTATCAACACAATGCTTTCCATCTCCGGAATGATCAATGCAGACGGCTCTGTTGCTGATGGCGTTCTTTCAGGAACAGTTACAGGCGTTTGCGGTATCACATCACTTCAGATGGGTGTATTCGGCGGTATCATTGTTGGTCTTGGTGTTTCCGCTCTGCACAACCGCTTCTATAAGATCCAGCTTCCGGCTGCTATCTCATTCTTTGGCGGTTCCAGATTCGTACCGATCATCTCAACACTTGTTTACACATTTGTGGGTATCCTGATGTTCTTCATATGGCCCAGCGTGCAGAATGGTATCTATGCACTCGGCGGACTTGTAACAGGTTCAGGATATTTCGGAACACTTATCTTCGGTATCGTAAAGAGATCCCTGATTCCGTTCGGTCTTCACCACGTATTCTACATGCCTTTCTGGCAGACAGCAGTTGGTGGAACAGCAGAGGTTGCAGGTCAGATGGTAGAAGGTGGTCAGAACATCTTCTTTGCACAGCTTGCTGATTCTGCTAACATCACTCACTTTAGTGCTGATGCTACAAGATACTTCTCCGGTGAGTTCATTTTCATGATCTTCGGTCTTCCGGGTGGTGCTCTTGCTATGTATCGTACAGCAAGACCTGAAAAGAAAAAGGCAGCAGGCGGACTTCTTCTTTCCGCAGCACTTGCTTCTATGTTTACAGGTATCACAGAGCCTATCGAGTTCTCATTCCTGTTCGTAGCACCGATCCTTTTCGTTGTACAGGTTATCCTTGCCGGTGCAGCTTACATGATCGCTCATATGCTGAATATCGCTGTAGGTCTTACATTCTCCGGCGGTTTCATCGATCTGTTCCTGTTTGGTATCCTTCAGGGCAATGCAAAGACAAGCTGGATGCTCATCATCCCGGTTGGTATTATTTACTTCTTCCTTTACTACTTCATCTTCAGCTTCCTTATCAAGAAGCTTGACCTCAAGACACCTGGTCGTGAGGATGATGACGTGGAGACAAAGCTTTTCACAAAGGCTGATTACAGAGCGAGACAGGCAGGTGATGCTGCAGGCGAAGTTTCAGCTGATGATGCTGTTAGTGAAGCTATCATGAACGGACTTGGCGGTAAGGCAAACATCTCTGATGTTGACTGCTGCGCAACAAGACTTCGTATCACAGTTAATGATTCTGCACGTGTAAATGATGCTATGCTGAAGGCTACAGGTGCTTCAGGTGTTATCCACAAGGGTAATGGTGTACAGGTTATCTATGGACCTCACGTAACAGTTATCAAGTCAAACCTTGAGGATTATCTTGAGAAGGTTCCTTCAACATACTATGAGGGAAATGCTGCTGCAAATGATACAGCAGAGAAGTCTTCCGAGTCTGCAAAGGCAGAGAAGAAGCTTGTAAAGACAGTTGTTATTTCCAGCCCTGTAACAGGAGTTGCTGCAGATCTTTCTACAACACCTGATGAGGCTTTTGCTGAGGGTATGATGGGTCTCGGCGCTGCAGTTACACCGGTTGACAATATCGTACGTGCTCCGGAAGACGGAGAGGTTGCTTATGTATTTGATACAAAGCACGCAATTGGTTTCGTAACAGATTCTGGTGTTGATATGCTCATCCACATCGGTATCGATACAGTTAAGCTCAACGGTCAGGGATTTGAGGCACTCGTTGAGAACGGACAGAAGGTGAAGAAGGGCGATCCGCTCCTTAAGCTTGATCTTGAGTTCTTAAAGAACAATGCTCCGTCCATCGTATCACCGGTCCTTGCTACAGAGCTTGATGAGGACAAGCAGGATGTTCGCCTCCTGAAGTCCGGAGAGATCAAGGCAGGAGAGGAACTTTTCGCAGTGGATTTCTATGAATAATCTTGCGTAACTTTTCTCTACTTGCTATTATGTGGTTATTGCTCAAGGGCAAACAAGGCACTTGGTGCCCTGTTTGCCCTTGATGTTTGAAGTTACCACGTTGTCGGTATACTGGAGAATATGAGGAAAAGTTGATGTACAGGATCACAAAAGTGCTTAATCACAATGCAGTGATTACAGTTGATGAGGATGCAAAAGAGTATTTAATAATGGGGAAAGGAATAGGATTTGGACGAAAGATCGCTGAGCGTATCGAAGCAGATGCGGAGAGTTCTGTCTATTCCCTTCAGAGCACTACCGAGCGAGGTGAGGCAGAAGCCATTGTAAAGCAGGTTAACCCCGCCTGTCTCGAAATTGCAGACGTGATTCTGAAAGAAGCAGAGAAGAATTTCGGAAAGGTAGACCGAAAGATTCTTTTTTCTCTTGCTGATCATTTGCAGTTCGCCGTGGATCGCATGAAGAAGGAAGAAAAGATCCGAAATCCGATGACGGATGATATAAAGGTTCTTTTCCATGCGGAATATAAGACTGCAGAGGTGGCAAGAAAGGTGGTTAAGGAGACCTTTGAGATCGATATTACCGATGATGAGGTCGGCTATTTAGCACTCCATGTACATTCGGCGATAGAGGACGAAAGCGTTTCTCAGGCTATGCAGATCGCACATGCGGTCAATGAGTGTATCGCAGCTATCAGGAAACGCGCAAATGTAAATCTGGAAACGACGTCACTTGGTTATAACAGATTGATGAATCACATCCGTTACATGCTTATCCGCATGACTACCGGAGAGAAGATCAAGCTGGATATCAATGATTATATGAGAGTAAAGTTTCCTGAGACATTCGCTATCGCGCAGAGTATATGTGATGAAATGTCCGTGAGTTTTCATAAATCATATCAGGAGGCAGAGATTGGATACCTTGCCATGCACATAGAACGTGTAGGCGGTTCTGAGATCTGAAAAAAGGTGCTTGCCGGAGATCGTAAAGATCCTGGCAAGCACCTTTTCTAAGTTATGCGGAGCACTTAGCGAGGTATTTTCGAGCTTATGGCTGAAATAGCAAATCTATGATTTGCGTGATTGAAGCTATGCTGTGCAGTGCGTGCTATGCAAGTTCGCTTGGCGAGGTCTTATCGAGCCTAGCGTAACTTGTTTACAGGAAATTTATTGGAATTTTCTGATCATTGGTCATGCTGTAAAGAAGAACTGTTGTTATTGTCTCTGTCGAGCCATCTGTGAAGACCCAGAGAAATATAAGCGCATCCTGCAAAGGGGAGCAGAGCATACAATACAAATACGAGTAAAACTGTCAGTATCATTGCAGCTCCTTTTGTTATGTGTGCTTTTCTCCTTAAAAACATGGATATTGCCATGACACCAAAAACTAATAGATACATGGAACAGCAGATCCCGACTGTTTCGATAGTGCCATTTAATACTTCATTCGTAAGAGGCTTTACCATGGTAAACTGCATCATATATGTAGCGCCGAGCGCAACGATGCCGGTCCATTCGGGCGGATAGAAGCTTTGCAGGGGCTGAGCCTTTGGCACCGAAAAACGGAGTCTGCGCAGGATCACGGAACTCAGCATATAGATAACCGCGCCCTGAAGGATACCTGTTCCTGCGGTAGATATAAAGACGATACGTGTGAGCATAGAGTCAGAAGTCAGTCTTGAAAATGATTCGGTAAGCTGGGCAATCGCAGCATCATCATAGTTGCCGGAAGCTTTTGCCTGATCGAGAAAAGTATTCATGTAAGTATTCATCATGACTTTCAGCTCTGAGACCGACTGACTGATGGGGATACCGGAAATTACAAATGTTACCCATAAACTTGCTATACTCAATATTCCGCATAAAAACATAATGAGAAGAATGGTTTTTGCGGGATCTTTTTTATGATAGAGGCAGGTGCCGTAAACAAGACCGACAAGCGCCTGAGTTATGGCGTAGAATGCAGTGGTGATAGTTCCGAAAAGCATAGTACACATTATTGTACATATAAAAACTGCGAAACTGCTCTTAAGTCCATATTTCGCAGAATATGCGACCATTGGGATCGGAAATAAAAAGAAAAAGAGTGATTCAAACATATCACCCGTCTGGCGGTTTAAGAGTAAGATCACAGCAAATATCGCAACGATCATAGCTCCAAATGTTATTTTCTGTGTTTTGATGTTCATTTTTATTACCTGTTTATTGAAATTTTTAACTAACGTTCAAGATTATATCATATGATGACAGTGTTAAAAATATATTAAGAATTTAAGGTTTATTCGTTTTAAGGTTTGTTGTATTATTAAACCCAAACGTTTTGAAAAAGCTTTAGAGGAGCCATTATGAAAAAATCAAACATCGTACTTATTGGAATGCCTGCGTCCGGAAAAAGCACAGCAGGTGTTATTCTTGCTAAGGTCCTTGGAATGGATTTTATAGATGCAGACATCGTCATCCAGAAACAGACCGGAAAACGCCTTGCAGACATTATCGAGGAAGAGGGAGTCCAGGGGTTCATAGACATAGAAAACCGTATTAATTCCGGAATAAACGCAGAAAACACTGTTATCGCAACCGGTGGAAGTGCCGTTTACGGTAAGGAGGAAATGGAGCATTTTAGGGAAATAGGAACCGTGGTCTATCTGGAAGTGCCTTTTGAGGAACTGGATGACCGCTTAAGCGATATAAAGGGACGCGGAGTAGTATTGAAAGAAGGTCAGACACTTCATGATCTCTATGAAGAACGTGTACCTCTTTATGAGAAATATGCAGACATCACCGTGTCGGAAGACGGATGGAATGCAGAAAAGATCGTTGTCGATATAGCACAGAAATGGCAGGCACTGTAAATGTGTGCATTTTTTTGAGTACTAAACCCGTGCTGAGGGTACTCTGCCTTTTAAAATCAGTGTGCATGTGCTATTATTGTTACAAAACAAAAGGACTGGGGAGAGTATCTGCCGATAATGGAGAACAGGGCGTCTTGTAAGGATGTAGAGGATCTTCTGCAGCCTTATCTGGAGAATAAATTAAATATCGAGGAGACGGAACTTCTTCTGAATCATATCTCTACCTGCAGTGAATGTGGAGACGAGCTGGAAATCCGTTACCTTCTCATGGAGGGGCTTAAAAGACTGGAAAACGGCGAGACTCTCGATCTAAAGAAGGAACTGGATGACAGGATCTGGCATTCGAGACAGAGAATCCTATTTGCAGAGCGCCTGAAAGCGGTCATTTTTCTCGTGGAGGGCGCTGCCTGCTTTCTGCTTTTAGTTAATCTGATTTTATTTCTAATGGAGCACTAAATGAGTAAAAAGTTATTATTGATAGATGGTCATAGTATGCTTAATCGTGCCTTTTACGGTGTGCCGGATCTGACCAGTTCGGACGGAACACATACAGGCGCAGTATATGGCTTTGTAAATATAATGCTGAAGGTCCTTGAGGACGAGAAACCGGATCACTTCGCAGTTGCGTTTGATGAGAGTGCACCGACCTTCAGACATGAAATATATGCAGAATATAAGGGAACACGTAAACCCATGCCGGAGGAACTTCGTACTCAGGTACCTCTTATGAAAAAAGTTCTCGGAGCAATGGGTGTCCCTGTGATGTCAAAAGCCGGACTTGAAGCAGATGATATTTTAGGTACTATATCAAATAAATACGAGGAAAAGGGATATGAGGTAACCATCCTTTCAGGAGACAGAGATCTTCTGCAGCTGGTTACAGATCATATAAAGGTGCTCCTTCCCCGTACGTCAAAGGGACAGACGACAGTTACAGAGTATTATCCTGACGATGTATTTAGAGAATTCGAAGTTCCGCCAAAAGGAATCATCGAGTTAAAGGCTCTTATGGGTGATTCATCCGATAATATACCGGGTGTTCCTAAAATCGGTCCGAAGACAGCAACAGAGCTTTTGAAGAAATACGGTAATATCGATGTTTTGAAAGAGCATATTCCTGAGGTGACAAAAAAGAGCATCAGGGAATCGCTTGAGCAAAATTTTGACAAGGCTGAGCTCAGCAGGACTCTTGCGACTATCAACATCAAGGCAGATATTGATCTTTCTGAAGCTGATTCTGAGATGCATGACCTCTTTACAGGAGAGGCATATGAGCTTATCCGTTCACTGGAATTAAAGTCGCTTCTTAAGAAATTTGGAGAAGTTGCGGAAAATGCTGAGGACAAGCGCATCAATAGATTCGATGAAGTGCTTGATCTCGGAGAAGTAGAGCAGTGCTTTAATGATGCATGTAAGGCAAAGGTAGTCGGCCTTGCTGTAGATTTTGAATCAGAAGAACAGGCGGACAGTCTGGATTCATCAAAAAATAAAAAAGCGGATGATGAAAAGAAGATCGCGGAAGCGCATGCGGCACTTATGCACGGAGATGCAGCTAAAGCAGTAATCCTTGGTGTGGCTATAGTTACAGAGGATCATGCGTGGTATATCCCGAGAAATGGATTTGTTTCTCCGATGTACTTAAAAGCTCATCTGATCTCGCTTGCTGAGAAGTCTGTCGGAACTATCTATGTTACGGATCTGAAGAACTTGCTGAAAGTTGCAGAACTGCCTATGTCCGATAATATTATCGACCTTGAGGTTGCAGATTATCTCCTGGATCCGCTTCGTAATGATTATGGCACGCCTATCGACGCAAAGAGCGGCGCGATGGAAGCTTTTGAAAAGGGACCCGGTTTCTCAGAAGAAATCGAGAAGCAGGGTATGACAGCGCTTTTGAAAGAAGTGGAACTGCCGCTCACACACGTGTTATCTAAAATGGAGTGCAGTGGTATCCGTGTGATGCCTGATGAACTCAAGAGATTCAGTGCAGAACTCGGTGAAAAGATGCAGCTTCTTGAAAAGGAAATTTACGAAGGTGCTGGAGAAGAGTTTAATGTTAATTCTCCAAAGCAGCTCGGAGAGATCCTTTTTGGCAAGATGCAGCTGCCGGGCGGAAAGAAAACAAAGACCGGATATTCCACATCTGCGGCGGTACTCGAGAAACTCGCGCCGGAAGTTCCGTTTGTGCAGAAAGTGCTGGATTACAGGCAGCTTTCTAAATTAAAAGCGACCTATGCGGATGGTCTTTCGGTCTATATAGAGGATGAAGACAGGATACATTCTACCTTTAATCAGACCATCACTGCCACCGGCCGTATCAGTTCGGCTGATCCGAACCTGCAGAATATACCGGTGCGTACAGAGCTTGGACGTGAGTTTAGAAAAGTATTTATCCCGAGAGACGGCTTTACTTTTATAGATGCTGACTATTCTCAGATCGAGCTTAGGATCCTTGCATCTCTTTCCGGCGATGAAAAGCTTATTGACGCATATAAACAGGATGAAGATATCCATGCGATCACTGCTTCGCAGGTATTTCATCTGCCGTTAGCTGAGGTGACACCGGAGATCCGACGTAATGCAAAGGCTGTAAATTTCGGTATCGTATATGGAATCAGCTCCTTTGGCCTGTCACAGGGACTTTCGATTTCCAGAAAAGAAGCGAAAGAGTATATCGACCGTTATTTTGAGACCTATCCCGGTGTTAAGAATTATCTGGATGGTCTGGTATCTTCGGCAAAGGAAAAAGGATATGCTGAGACGTTCTTCCGTCGCAGAAGACCTATGCCGGAATTAAAGAGCTCTAACTTTATGCAGAGGTCTTTTGGCGAAAGAGTTGCTATGAATGCTCCGATACAGGGAACAGCGGCAGATATCATAAAGATCGCAATGGTACGTGTGGCTAAGGCGCTTAAGGATGAAAATCTGGAGTCTAAATTGATCCTCCAGGTTCACGATGAACTTCTTATCGAGACAAAGATCGGTGAGGAAGAAAAAGTGCAGGAAATCCTGAAGCGTGAGATGATGGGCGCGGCAGAACTGGCAGTCCCGCTTGTGATCGATGTGAAGTGCGGCAAAAACTGGTTTGAGGCACATTGATGAGAGTAATAGGAATAACAGGCGGTGTTGGAGCCGGTAAATCCACGATTTTGTCGTTTCTTGAAAAAGATCCGTCAATGAAGGTTGTCAGAACAGACGAGACAGCACATAAGCTCTGCGAGATCGGTGGGAGCTGCTATGAACCTTTGATCGATATCCTTTCGCGTGAAGTACTGGCATCTGACGGTACGATCGACAGAAAGAAAATGGCAGCGAGGATCTTTTCGGATAAAGATATCCTTTCCAGGGTGAATGATCTTATCCACCCTGCCGTAAAAGAATATGTGCTGAATGATATAGAAAAAGAAAAAAATACAGGTGTTTACAATTGGTATTTTCTGGAGGCAGCTCTCCTCATAGAAGAAGGGTATGACAAGATCTGCGATGAACTTTGGTATGTTTATGCGGATCAGAATGTCAGGAGAGAGAGACTTAAAGCATCCAGAGGATATTCTGATGAAAAGATCGACTCGATAATGGCTTCGCAGTCGAGTGACGAGGTATTTAGAAAGTACTGCGCTCATACTATCGACAATTCAGGTAGTGAGGAGCAGAGTATCAGAGAGCTTAGGGAACTCTTGGAACTCGGATGACATTTCTTTTTGGGGGAAGGGGAGTTATGCAGAACTTGAAAAAAACAAACGAACCGTTGGTTTTTGGACTGGATATCGGAACCCGTTCTATAGTTGGAACTGTTGGGTATTACAAAGCACAGCAGTTTCATGTTATCGCGCTTCGCTCTATGGAGCACACTGAAAGAGTGATGCTTGACGGACAGATTCACGATATAGCAGGCGTTGCAACGGAAATTCGTGAAGTTAAGAAGCTGCTCGAAGAAGATATAGGACAGTCTCTTACGGAGGTCTGCATTGCTGCTGCAGGTCGTGTGCTCCGTACAGTCACGACTCATGTAGAGCAGGATCTTGGTGAAGATCAGGATATTACGGAAGAGCAGGTCTACGCGCTTGAAATGCAGGGCGCACAGAAAGCGTATGAGGAATTTGTACGTGACAATGACCTACGGATTCATTTTTTCTGCGTAGGATACACTGTTGAACGTTATTATCTGAATAAATATCAGATGAGCAGCCTTCCTGACCATAAGGGACACCTGATCGGGGCGGATCTTATCACGACATTCCTTCCGGATGAAGTTGTGGATGGTCTTTATAAGGCTGTCGAGATGGCAGATCTTAAGGTGGCTAACCTTACGCTGGAGCCTATAGCAGCTATGGAAGTGGCTATTCCAAAGTCATATCGCATGCTGAATATCGCACTAGTAGATGTAGGCGCGGGAACAAGTGATATTTGTATCACAAGAGACGAAGCGATAGTTGCTTACGGAATGATCCCCAGTGCCGGTGACGAGCTCACGGAAGCTATCGCAAAGGCATGTCTTACGGACTTTGCGACGGCAGAGGAGATAAAGCGCTCTGCGAAGCAGAAAGCCGGTATCAAATATAAGGATATCATGGGTATTGATCAAAAAATTGATCCTGCGGAAGTGCAGAGAATAATGGAACCTGTGATCAAGATCATGACTCATGAGATATCCGAGCAGATAAAGAAACTTAATGGTGATAAGCCTGTCAGCGCGATATTTGTAGTTGGCGGCGGCGGAAAAGCCAGTGGGTTTACACAAAGTCTTGCAAGAGAGCAGGGGATACAGGAAACCCGTGTCGCAGTGCGCGGCGAAGAAGTGCTGAAAAATGTGGATTTTCAGGTTAAGAATGTTGATGTTGATTCACTGCTTGTAACACCTATCGGAATCTGTCTTAATTTTTACAGTTCAAAGAATAACTTTGTATTTGTGAGCTTTAACGGTAAGCAGATAAAGCTGTATGATAATTCGACTCTGCGTATCTCTGATGCGGCAATGCAGGCAGAATTCCCGAATGAGGATATTTTCCCGAAACATGGACCGGATATAGAGTTTACTATAAACGGACGTCGGAGTGTCAGACGTGGTGATGCCGGCGAGCCTGCAGAGATCACTCTTAACGGAAAGCCTGTATCTATCGGAGAAAAGATCAAATCCGGAGATAATATCGTAGTTAAGCCTTCATCTGCCGGAAAACCTCCGGTCGTACCGCTTGGACGGCTTCCGGAATTTTCTGATAATATTACAGTCATTGTAAATGGAAAGCCTGTGTCGCTTCCGAAATGTGCGTCTGTAAACGGTGAGTTAAAGAGCGCTTATTATGAGGTACAGAATGGTGATGTGATCGAAATGCTGAGGTACTGTACAGTGCAGCAGATAATCGATTTTATGGATGTAAAGCCGGTTCATGGCAAAGATATCCTTGTTAATCATGAGAGGGCGCTGCCGGAAACTCAGGTTTATGATAATTTCACGCTTGAGTGGACTTTAGAAGATGATAATCCACCTGTCGATATAGAAGAAATAAAGAAAGAAGCGGAAGAAAAGCAGAAAGCTCTTGAAGAAGAACTTAGGAAAGAAGCCGAGGAAAGACAGAAGGCATTAGAGGAGGAACGTCGCAAGGAAGAAGAAATATACGCGGAGGAACAGAAAAAGCAGGAAGCAAGCTTTGAAGCAAATGCTGATACAAGTATGTCGGAATCGGAACCGGATCTTACGGAAGGTTTTGATCTGGGACTGGATGCATACGAGGATTCTGATATATCTGAGGAAAAACTGCAGGGGAATATCTCTGAAACCCTCCCTGATATAGCGACCGAACTATCTCCAAGAAAAGAAGAAGCGGAAAATCCGGAGGAGAAAAAAGAAGTGGACTTTACAGGAATGCAGTCAGAATATGGAGCAAAAAAAATACTGGATCATATTGAACAAATTTCAAATGAGACGCATACTATAACGAGTGTGCGGGGCGTATGGAAGAATAACAACGTGTCAGTACCTAAAAATGCAATAGAGAAGAGTGTGGCTTTTGCCTCAAAGAATACAGCGGCTCAGAGTAAGCCGGTGACCTTTGAAACGAAAGAAACAACGGAAGAGTCCGAAACTCCAAAAGAACCGACTACTATGGAGGTCATTGCAAACGGAAATCTGATCCGTATGACAGGTAAGCCGGTTTATATGTATGTTGATATTTTTGATTTTATTGATTTTGATCTGAAGACACCGCATGGCAGCAGCGTAGTGACTGAAATTAACGGACGCAAAGCGAACTTTACGGAATCCCTGCATGACGGGGATGTCATCAGTATCTATTGGAAAGAGTAATTTTATGCGTTTAATGAGTATTGCATCAGGAAGTTCCGGTAATTGTATCTATGTAGGAAGCGGCAGCACGAATCTTATCATAGATGCAGGGCTATCCGGTAAAAGGATCGAAAATGGTCTGAAGGAGGCAGGGCTCAGTACTGCGGATATGGACGGAGTGCTGATAACACATGAACATTCGGATCATATACACGGTCTTGGTGTGATCTCCAGACGATATCATCTGCCAATCTATGCTACCGGCGGAACGATAGAGGCTATCCTCGCGTCAGGGGAATGCGGAAAGATCGAGCCGGAACTTTTTCATGAGATAAAAGCGGATGAATCATTTGTATTGAAAGATATAGAGGTGGGACCGTTCAGTATATCTCATGATGCGGCAGAACCTGTGGCATACCGCCTCACGGACAGGAGAGCAGATTTTGCAGTGAGTGGTGATGCACCGGCACTTTTTTCGGATGATGACCGTACCAGTGTTGCTGTCTGCACAGATCTTGGGAAATACGATGATTACATTATCGAGAATCTTGCAGGCGTGTCGATCCTTCTCATGGAATCAAATCATGATGTGAATATGCTGCAGGTCGGACCATATCCGTATTATTTAAAACAGAGGATATTGGGAGAAAGAGGGCATCTCAGCAATGAGGCTGCCGGAGAACTGATATCTAAAGTTGTATCGGATAAACTGGTGGCGGTGCTTCTCGGACACCTTAGTCATGAAAACAATATGAAAGAACTTGCTTATGAAACTGTTAAGCAGGAGCTGTTTATGATGCATCCGGAGCTTGCGGACAGAAAGTTTATGCTGGATGTGGCGGTAAGAAGTGAATGCAGTCCGCTTCTACAGGCGTGATGTTATAAACACATATCCTTAAATTATCCGTCAGGATAAAGTGATCACTTCACTTATTCTGACGGATTTTTTCGACTTTTATGCATATCGGGGGCTTGATAATTTATCCTGTATGAAGTAAACTTTGTTGCAATGGGCTTTAATGGTGTAAAGTACCGCATTAAGATGGCTCAGTAACAGTCTGAAATGAAGCCTTTTATGAGGAGAAAAAATGAAGAGAACGATCATCACAGTAGTTGGTAAAGACACAGTAGGAATTATCGCAAAGGTTTGTACATATCTTGCGAATAACGATATCAATATTCTGGATATTTCACAGACTATTGTCAGCGGATATTTTAACATGATGATGATAGCTGACCTGCAGAAGGCAACAAAGGCTTTTGATGATATTACAAATGAACTTGCCCAGATCGGTGAAGAGATCGGTGTTCAGATAAAGTGTCAGAGAGAAGAAATCTTTGATTCTATGCATAGGATTTGATAATGAAACCGTAACTGTCAGAACTTATAAGGTTTTGAACAGTTACCCGTAAATATCTTCTGCCGGGAAGGAAAGCTATGTTAAATTTAAGTTTAAGCGAAGTAAAAGAAACCAATGACATGATTGAAAAGGAGAATCTCGATGTCCGTACCATTACACTCGGAATCAGCCTCCTTGATTGTATAGATTCTGATCTTGATCGTCTTAATGCAAAGATCCGCGAAAAGATCCTTAGAGTTGCAAAAGATCTCGTTTCCACAGGTAAGGATATTGAAAAAGAATTTGGTATTCCTATCGTAAATAAGCGTATTTCCATTACTCCTGTAGGACTTGTCGGAGCAGCAGCCTGCAAGACACCGGAGGATTTTGTATCTATCGCTAAGAACCTTGATGAGATCGCAAAGACTGTAGGTGTTAATTTCATCGGAGGATATACAGCGCTTGTTGCAAAGGGAATGACGTCTGCCGAGAAAAATCTCATCCTTTCTATTCCTCAGGCAATGGCAGAGACAGATCTTATCTGTTCCTCAGTAGTTGTGGGATCTACAAAGACTGGTATAAACATGGATGCGGTACGTCTCCTTGGTGATATCGTAAAAGAGACTGCAGAAAAGACAAAAGATAACGATTCACTTGGCTGCGCAAAACTTGTTATCCTTTGCAATGCTCCTGATGATAATCCGTTCATGGCAGGCGCTTTCCACGGTGTTACAGAAGCGGATGCTATCATTAATGTCGGTGTCAGTGGACCGGGTGTAGTAAAGACAGCCCTTTCAAAGGTTCGCGGAGAGAACTTTGAAGTTCTTTGCGAAACCATTAAAAAGACCGCGTTTAAGGTAACACGTGTAGGTCAGCTGGTTGCAGGTGAGGCATCAAAGCGTCTCGGAATTCCTTTTGGAATCGTGGATCTTTCGCTTGCACCTACTCCTGCTATTGGTGATTCGGTTGCTGATATCCTTGAGGAGATCGGTGTTGAGTATGCCGGAGCTCCCGGTACAACAGCAGCACTCGCACTTCTTAATGACCAGGTAAAGAAGGGCGGTGTAATGGCATCCAGTTATGTAGGCGGTCTTTCCGGTGCATTTATTCCGGTCAGTGAAGATCAGGGAATGATCAATGCAGTAGAAGCAGGCGCTCTTACACTTGAAAAGCTGGAAGCAATGACCTGTGTATGCTCTGTTGGTCTTGATATGATCGCTATCCCAGGTGAGACTCCGAATACAACTATTTCAGGTCTTATTGCTGATGAAATGGCTCTTGGAATGGTAAATCAGAAGACTACAGCAGTACGTATCATCCCTGTTATCGGAAAGAAGGTCGGTGATACGGTTGAGTTCGGCGGCCTTTTAGGTCATGCGCCTGTAATGCCGATAAATCCGTTTGGCTGTGAGAACTTTGTGAATCGTGGAGGACGTATCCCCGCACCGATCCACAGCTTTAAGAATTAAATGATGACAAGAGGTCTTGATAATTCCGGTCGAAAAGCTTTATGGGCTTTTTCGGCCAGTATTCCCTCATAGATCTCAGCAGAACGAATATCTTCCATAAAATGATCCGCAGAGCGTCCGGTTAAGAGTTTTCTTTGATCGGACGCTTTTGTTATTATGGGTACTTTGGAGTTTTTACTTATTTCGTGCAAAAGTCTTCCTGCACTTCGCCTAAAGCCAAGAACGCGGGCATATTCCGGCTCGTCATATACAGAATTGCTTACCTTTATGCCGTTGCCTTCAGAGGATTCTTTATCTAATTTAAGTATCAGATGCAGGAGACTTCGGCAGACTGCAGAATAAGGAATGCTGCGGGTAGCAATGTTTCGTGCAAATTCTGTAAAGCTTACAAAATCTTTTTTGTTTTTGTATATTCTGTCTGCAGAATCAGGACTTATCCCATCAATTGATGATATTTTTTCCTGAGCTGCAGAGAGAAGCAGGTAACGAAGAATAAGTGAATAATCATCAGCGCAGACAGGATGATTTATAAAATCATTATCCGAAATAAATGAATGAATTTCTGCAGGGACAGATTCTAATGTATATTTAATTATTTCCTTATCGCTACAAGTTGTATTGCCTCCGGCAAAATATTTTTTTCGTATGCTTTCTGCAGAGACAAAATGACTGACGTCGACTATAGTATCGTCGGATACGTCGGTTGTTGGACCTTTTGTACCGTGATAGTTTTCGCCTAAACGTGGGATGGTTAACGGAATTATTGGAGAATTCAATGCCTGAAGAGATTTCAGGTACTCGATCGCCAGTATATTATTGGACCCGGAAAGAAGTTCACTGAGTTCTTTTTCAGAAAAATCCAGGCAGGAAAGAACTGCCTTTTCACGTGCGGCAGGAAAGGACAGGCCTTCTGATAATGCTTTTTTTAATGAAGAACGATAATCGTCGGGTTCGAGGCAAAGAAGTTCTGCGATCTTTGAGAGCCTGTCGATGCGTCCGTTTTCGCTTCCAAATATAAGGTGATCCACCACACCCAGAGAAGTTAGAAGAGACACTCCGCCAAATGCAAATTTTTCGGCACTTGCAGAGGCATATCGCACCGGAAGCTCGATCACAAGATCGGCACCGCTGCGCAGAGCCATTTCAGCGCGTATATGTGCATCAAAAACAGCAGGTTCACCTCGCTGCACGAAGTTCCCGCTCATTATCACGATCAAATGATCAGCACCCCTTTTTCTAGCTTCGTTAAAAAGATGCATATGTCCATTATGAAAAGGGTTAAATTCAGCAATTATTCCTGTAATATTCATAAATTATATTGTGACATTCTTTTTTCTTAAAATCCAGTAAATAGATGTTGAATTAGGATGTAATTTGTTTTAGAATTGCGAGAGTGGTATGAATAGGAGAAATTCCGGAGAGATTTGAAATTATGGATATGAAATTTGAATCAGAGTTTGCAAAAGAATTATATATGGAAGTATCCGCGCTGATAGATACTACAAAGCTTCGCCGTAGATATATATCAAGTCAGTATATCTGGCGGGTATGGCAGAAAGTATATAAGGCCAATTGCGGATGTACCAGATATTTCCTTTTGCCGGAAGATTTTTAAGAGATGTCAAAACTTTATGTTGACATTCAAATGACGCATGATTATAATCAAACAGTATGAGTTTTCACGAGTACCACGAAAACGGAAAAATCGGATCAAGGAGGTGTAGAAGATGTCTATCTGCCCGAAGAATAAATCATCTAAAGGCCACAGAGACCAGAGAAGAGCTAACTGGAAGATGAAGGCTATGAACCTGGTAAAGTGCCCGAAGTGCGGCGAGCTTATGCTTTCACACAGAGCATGCAAGAACTGCGGTACTTACAATAAGAAAGAAGTCATCGCTCAGGACTGAGTGTTATCTTCAGATGAATCATAACGTCATCGGGTAAAACCGATGACGTTTTTTTCGGCTTAGTAGTCTGATATTTCGCTGCTCTTGATTTTTATATAGCAGTCTTGTATAGTAAATCAGGCAGTTAAAAAATAACCGGAGGCAATTATGTCAGAAATCGTAAAGGTCGCAGTAGACGCCATGGGAGGCGATAACGCACCTGTTGAGATCATTAAAGGTGCAGTAGATGCGGTAAATCTCAGAGATAATATTTTGGTATATCTTGTCGGAACTCAGGAAGTACTCGATACTGAGCTTGCGAAATATTCGTATCCAAAGGACAGGATCACAACAGTAGCGTCGACAGAAGTGATCGAAACGGCTGAGCCGCCGGTAATGGCAATACGTCGAAAGAAAGATTCATCCATAGTTGTTGGTCTGAACCTTGTAAAGGATGGAACCTGCGATGCTTTTGTGTCGGCAGGTAGTTCAGGAGCTATCCTTGTTGGCGGAACATTTATCGTAGGTCGTATAAAGGGCGTCGAGAGAGCTCCTTTGGCACCTGTGATACCTACAGCAAAAGGTGTGTCACTGCTTATCGACTGTGGTGCAAATGTAGATGCCAGACCGGATCATCTTGTTCAGTTTGCAAAGATGGGTTCCATTTATATGGAAAACGTCATTGGAGTTAAAAATCCGAGAGTTGCTATCCTTAATATCGGTGCGGAGGAGGATAAAGGAAATGCCCTTGTTAAAGAGACATTCCCGCTCTTAAAAGCTTGCCCTGATATTAATTTTACAGGAAGCATCGAGGCAAGAGATATTGCAGAGGGTGCAGCTGATGTAATTGTTTGTGAGGCATTTGCCGGAAACGTTGCACTTAAGATGTACGAGGGTGTAGGAAAGGTTCTACTTTCCGAGCTTAAAAATGGACTTATGTCATCATTCCGTGGAAAACTTGGCGGTCTTCTTATAAAGCCGGTACTTAAGAAATCCATGAAAAAGTATGTGGCTTCGGAATATGGCGGAGCTCCGCTTCTCGGACTTAAGGGACTTGTGGTTAAAACACATGGAAGTGCTACACATAAGGAAGTTACAACCTCTATCATTCAGTGTGTTTCCTTTAAGGAAGAAAAGATCAATGAAAAGATCCGCGACAGGATCACAGTAAAAGAATAAAAAGTATTTTGCCCCTTATTGTTGAAAGGAATAAAAAAGATGGAATTTGAAAAGTTACAGAGCATTATTGCGGACGTTTTGAATGTAGATAAGGACGAGGTTACTATGGAGTCAACCTTTGCGGATGATCTTGGTGCAGACTCTCTTGACGTTTTCCAGATCATTATGGGTATTGAGCAGGAGTTTGATATCAATATCGAGACAGAAGAGGTTGAGAAGATCGTTACAGTTGGAGATGCTGTAAAGAAGATCAAGGAAGCTGCAGAAGCTCAGAACTAAATTTAGAATGTTTTTGCGCCCCTTTTCTGTTGCGGCAGGAAAGGGGCACTTGCTGTTTTATGTAATTGGAGGATATGCTTTATGCAAAAGTTTGATCCTGAGAGCTTAGAAGCAAAGATCGGATACGTGTTTAAGGATAAGAATCTCCTTAAATCCGCACTTGCCCACAGTTCCTATGTAAATGAGATGAAGATCAATCGGATCGCTGATTATCAGAGACTGGAGTTTTTGGGGGATGCGGTTCTTGAGGTGACGGTCAGTGATTTTCTTTACAGGAATCATCCGGAAATGCCCGAGGGCGATATGACTCGGCTCAGATCCTCTCTTGTTTGTGAACCTACGCTTGCATTTTGTGCCAGAGCATTTTCACTTAGTGACTACATCCTGCTTGGCAGGGGAGAAGAAATGCAGGGCAGTCGGTACAGAGATTCCATAGTTTCGGATATATTTGAGGCGATAATCGGTGCGATCTATATCGATGGAGGTATGGAGCCGGCGGCTAAACATATAAAGAAATATGTGCTGACAGATATCGAGCACAAGCAGTTATTCCATGATTCAAAGTCAAGACTGCAGATCATGACTCAGAAGACAGGCGATGAACTTTCTTACGAAGTTATCGATGAGAGCGGTCCGGATCACAGAAAGAAATATACGGTAGCAGTATTTATAAATGGGGAAAAAATTGCCTGTGGAACAGGCAGCTCAAAAAAGAGCGCAGAGCAGCATGCGGCTTATGAGGCATTATTGAAGCGATGATAGCTTCGGTATCAAAAAAATGTCCGTGTTCATACGGACGGGATGAGGTAGCTGGTGTACTTAAAGAGTATTGAAATACAGGGGTTTAAATCATTTGCAAATAAATTAGAGTTTTCCTTTAAGGGAGGAATAACCGGTATCGTAGGTCCTAACGGATCCGGAAAGAGTAATGTTGCGGATGCTGTGCGCTGGGTGCTTGGAGAGCAAAGCGCAAGGGAACTTCGAGGAGCTTCCATGCAGGATGTTATCTTCTCCGGTACAGAGACACGTAAGCCCATGGGTTATGCATATGTGGCTATCACGCTGGATAATGCTGATCATGCGCTTAATGTTGAGTATGACGAGGTTACTGTAGCTCGTCGTGTCTATAGATCCGGTGAAAGCGAATATCTGATGAATGGCAATAACTGTCGTCTGCGTGACGTACAGGAGCTTTTTTATGATACAGGTATCGGACAGGAAGGCTATTCGATCATCGGACAGGGTCAGATCGATAAGATTCTTTCCGGAAAAATGGATGAACGCCGTGAACTCTTTGACGAAGCGGCAGGAATCGTTAAGTACAAGAGAAGAAAAAGTGCCGCACAGAAAAAACTTGCGGATGAAAAGAACAATCTTGTGCGTGTAAACGATATTTTATCTGAGCTTGAGAAGCAGATCGGACCGCTTTCAAAACAGGCTGAGACTGCAAAAGAATATCTGAAAAAGAAGGAAGAACTGAAAGAACTTGATGTTAACGTATTCCTTCTCGAGTCTGACAGGCTTGATGAGGTTCTTTCTGATATCGAAAAGAAGGGCAATATCGCACAGAACGATCTGCGTGAAGTGACTGAAAGCTTTGAAGAAAGCAAGATAAAGTATGAAGAGAGCGGAACGGAGATTGAGGAGCTTGATCATGAGATCGAGGAAAAGAGAAACGAGATCAATGGCTCGAAATTATTAAAGGGTGAGATCGAGGGAAAGATCAATGTCCTTACAGAACAGATCAATACTGTTAAGACAAGTGATGAGCATTTCACACGAAGAATAACTGACCTTGAGAAAGAACAGGAGAGCTTCACGGCAGAACTGGAAAAAGCAAGGGAAGCAAAGAAAGAAACAGATGCAAAGGTCGCTGCCGGTACGGAGGGGCTTGATTCTGTACGTGATGAACTGACCGGACTTGATAAGGAAATATTTGAGCTTAACAGACAGATCGAAGAAAACAGGAGCGCAGTGATCGATCTCCTGAATGGCCGTTCCTCTATACGAGGAAATAAGGATCGTTATGACGCGATGCTCGAACAGGCAAATATAAAGAGAGCAGAGCTTAATGCGAAATTACTGACCAGTAAATCAGATGAGTCTGACGTCGAGGAAAAAATTAAGAATGGTGTTAAGGAACTTGATGCCATAAACGATGAAATACGTAAAAATGACGAGACACTGGCATCGATAGAAGAAAAAGCAGGAAAACTCCGCGAAGAACGTGAGAAAATCGATACAAAGCATCATTCGCTGGAAATCGATTATCACGAGAAAAAGTCCAAACTCGAATCTCTTAAAAATATGGCAGAGAGATATGAGGGCTATGGAAATGCTGTCCGAAAGACCATGGAACAGAAATCTAAAGAACGTGGCCTTTGCGGCGTAGTGGCTGACTTGATTCATGTAGATGCAAAGTATGAAACAGCTATAGAAACAGCTCTTGGCGGAAATCTCCAGAATATCGTTACAAAGGACGAAGAGACCGCAAAGCGTATGATCAAGTACCTTAAGGATGAGAGAGCCGGACGTGCGACTTTCCTACCCTTAAATGCCATACAGGAGCGTGAGCTCGGCTATCCGGAAGCTCTGGATATGCCAGGTGCGATCGGCGCGGCGGATACACTCGTAAGCTTTGATAAGCAGTATGAAAAGGTGGCATCCAGCCTCCTTGGAAATTACCTCGTTGTAGATACGGTGGATAATGCTCTTGCGATCGCCCGTAAATTCAAATACAAGACACGAATCGTTACGTTATCCGGAGAAGCGCTGAATCCCGGCGGATCCATTTCCGGTGGATCATTCCGAAATAAGGGTGGACTTCTCGGAAGAGGTCGTGAGATCGACAATTTCCAGAAAGAGATAAAGGATGCCCTTAAGGAGATAGATGCCTGCCTTGCTAAAAAAGAGGATATTCAGGACGCTGTCAGAGAAAACAATAAGCTTCGTGAAGAAACTCAGAAAAACCAGAAAGATGCAGAAATTCGCAGGAATACCTGTGCACTCAACTTAAAGAATCTGGAAGATAAAAAGAAAGAATTTGCTGAGGGAAGTTCTGCAATGGTCCGTCAGAATGATGAGATCACTGAGCATATTCGTCAGTTAAAGGAAAATCAGACAGAGATCGAAGCACAGCTCGCTGAGTCTGAGAAGTCAGAGAAAGAACTCACTGCAAAGAACGAAGAACTGACCATAGATCATGAAAAGAAGTCAGCACGGGCAAGTGAGCTCAGAAAAACTCTTAACGAGGCGGATCTAAGTAATGCATCACTCCTTCAGGAGCAGAAATTCGGCGAACAGAATATCAGACGACTGGAAGAGTCATTGGCTCATGCAAAGTCTGAGATTACGCAGAATAAGAAAAATCTCGAAAACGATGCAAACGAGATCAAAGAAAAAGAAGAAAAGATCAATGAACTCAGAAAACAGATTGAGTCTTTTGGTGACAATAATGATACCCGTCATAAGGAACTGGAAGAACTGATCACCAAAAAGGAAGAACTGTCAAAGAGCCGCAATGAGATCGTTGACCTTCGTGAAAAACTTGCAGAAAAAAAGAGCAGTATAGAGCGCGAGATAGATCGACTGAATGCTCAGAAAGAAAAGAGTGAACGAAGTCAGGATTATCTGACCGGTTATATGTGGGATGAGTATCAACTGACAAGAGGTGCAGCGGAAGAACTCAAAAATCCTGAATTAACAGATCTTTCAAAAATGAAGAAGGAGACTGATGCAGTAAAAACTGCCATCAGGAATCTCGGAAATGTAAATGTAAACGCTATCGAGGAATTTAAGAGCCTGGATGAACGTTATACATTTATGAATGATCAGAGAAATGATCTCGTGAAAGCAGAGGAAGATCTGAATAATATCATTGCCGAGCTTGATACGAGCATGAAAAAGCAGTTTGCTGAAAAGTTCACAGAAATTGCAAAAGAATACGATATTGTATTTAAGGAGCTTTTCGGCGGCGGTAAGGGTACACTGGAACTTGTAGATCCTGAAAACCTTCTGGAAACAGACATAAGGATCATCGCACAGCCGCCCGGAAAGAAACTGCAGAATATGATGCAGCTTTCCGGTGGAGAAAAAGCTCTCAGTGCGATCTCGCTTTTGTTTGCTATACAGGCTCTTAAGCCGTCGCCATTCTGTCTATTGGATGAGATCGAGGCGGCTCTTGATGAGGCAAACGTAGACCGTTTTGCAAACTATCTGACAAAGCTTACAGATCATACGCAGTTTATCGTCATAACACATAGACGAGGAACAATGATGAAGTCTGACCGCCTGTACGGTGTTACAATGCAGGAAAAGGGCGTTTCCACTCAGGTAAACGTGGATCTGACCAGCGACGAATACAAGTGATTTTAAGGAGTATTTATGGGATTTTTTTCTAAACTTACGAGCTTTTTTACAGGATACAAGGAAATTGATGAGGAGTTTTACGAGGAACTGGAAGAAAATCTCGTAATGGGTGATGTCGGTATCGCCACAACTGAGCAGCTTATCGAGAAATTAAAGGTACAGGTGCGTGAAAAGCGCATATCCGAGCCTTCTGCATGCAGGGAACTTCTGATGGAAAACATGAAAGAAGCACTCCGTGAGACCGGAAGTGATGATCCTTATGCCTTTGAAAGAGGTAAGTCTGTTGTGCTCGTAGTAGGCGTGAACGGAGTAGGTAAGACTACTACTGTCGGCAAGCTTGCTGCCATGTATAAGAACGAAGGAAAGAAGGTTCTGCTTTCTGCAGCAGATACATTCCGTGCTGCTGCCATAGATCAGCTCGACATTTGGGCGAAGAGAACAGATGTTGATATTGTAAAGGGCGTAGAAGGCGGAGACCCGGGATCGGTCATTTTTGACTCTATACAGGCGTCAAAAGCGAGAAACACAGATATCCTTCTTTGCGATACAGCAGGAAGACTTCACAACAAAAAGAATCTCATGAATGAGCTTAATAAGATCAATACGATCATTAAGACTGAGTATGCTGATGCCAACCGTGAGACACTTGTTGTCGTTGATGGAACCACCGGACAGAATGCACTTTCTCAGGCAAAGCAGTTCATGGAAGTGACCGATGTTACCGGACTCGTTTTAACAAAACTAGATGGTAGCGCAAAGGGTGGAATAGCTATCGCTATCCAGAACGAACTTCATATACCGGTAAAATATATAGGCCTCGGAGAAAAAGTGACTGACCTTGAAAGGTTCGATCCGGATAAATTTGTTAATGGATTATTTGACAAATCCGAATAAAAGGTAGATTATATTGCTCAAGTTCTTTTTAGAATTAACGCTTTAATACGACAACGCAATTTAATAACAGACAAATGTTTATGCCTGCTACCATGCGCTGAAAAAAAGGACGTCCCACTACGTCAGATATTTCTTAGTAATAAGAACTGGCATGAATTTAAGGAGATCATATGAGCGACAACACAAAGTTTCTGACACTGCCGGCATTTGAGGAAGCCTCTGAAAAGGTTAAGGAAGTAACCCTTGAGACAAAACTCATTCAGAGTGATTTTTTCTCAAAAAGCTGCGGAAATAATGTCTACCTTAAACCGGAAAATATGCAGAGAACAGGTGCATATAAGATCCGGGGCGCATATTACAGGATCAGCAAATTGAGCGACGCTGAGCGTGCAAAGGGCGTTATCACTGCATCAGCAGGAAACCATGCACAGGGTGTTGCATATGCAGCACAGGTATTTGGATGCAAAGCAGTCATCGTAATGCCGACAACAACACCTCTTATCAAGGTTAATCGTACAAAGGCCCTCGGAGCCGAGGTAGTCCTTCACGGAGATGTGTATGATGATGCTGCAGAGGAAGCACTTCGACTTGCAAAGGAAAACGGATATACTTTCGTTCATCCTTTCGACGATCTGGGAGTAGCTACCGGACAGGGATCTATCGCAATGGAGATCTTTAAGGAACTTCCTCTTGTAGATTACATCCTCGTTCCTGTAGGAGGAGGCGGACTGGCAACAGGCGTTTCCACACTTGCAAAGCTCATGCATCCAAAGGTAAAAGTCATCGGTGTTGAGCCGGAAGGCGCTGCATGTCTTAGTGAATCTTTCAGAAACAGCAAGGTCACAACACTTCCGTCAGCATCCACTATAGCCGACGGTACAGCAGTAAAGACTCCGGGAGCGAATATTTTCCCATATCTTCAGAAAAATCTTGACGATGTCATCACAGTACCGGATTCCGATCTCGTCATGGCTTTCCTGGATATGGTAGAAAACCACAAGATGGTTGTCGAAAACTCAGGTCTCTTAACTGTAGCAGCGCTGAAGCAGCTGACCTGTAAGGGTAAGAAAGTAGTTTCGATCCTTTCCGGCGGAAACATGGATGTTATCACCATGTCATCAGTTGTGCAGCAGGGACTTATCCTCAGAGACAGGATCTTTACTGTTTCAGTACTTCTTCCGGATAAGCCGGGTGAACTTGAGCGTGTTGCAGGAGTTATCGCAAAGCAGAACGGAAATGTAATAAAGCTTGAGCATAATCAGTTCATCACCATTAACCGCTCAGCTGCAGTGGAACTCCGTATCACTATGGAGGCGTTTGGAACAGACCATAAAGAACGTATCCTGGCAGCACTTGATAAACAGGGATTCCGTCCCAAGCAGGTAAGAGCAACGCTTTAATATTTCAGTTGAAAATTAGTAACAGTTCACACGTAAACGGAGCACTACGCTGCGGAGTTTACGACCAAGAAAGATGAAAAGCCATTGGATTTTGCCCATCGCCGGAGGCGATTTAATTGGCAAAATCCGTTACGTGAGCGAGCTGGAAGCGAGTGAACAGTAACAAAATTAATAAATGCCGGGTGTTAATATTTAGTGTTGACACTCGGCATTCTCTGTGTTATCATTCCGTATGTTGTGGAGGTCTCTGCGATGGAAGAGTTTGCAAAAGAAGCACTGCTCTATGATTTTTACGGAGAACTTCTGAATGACCGTCAGCGTGAAGTATATGATGCTTACACGATGGAAGATCTGTCATTGGCGGAGATTGCAGAGCAGTATGGTATAAGCCGACAGGCTGTATCGACCATGATAGCCCGTTGTAGAAAAGCTTTGAAAAATTACGAAGAAAGACTGCATCTGGTACAAAAATTTGAAGAGATGAAATCCTTTGCCGGTGAGATACGCGAGCTTTCAAAAAAAATCGAAAGCCCGGAAGCGGAAAAAATACAGGATCTGGCAGACAGGATATTGGGTGATTTATAGTGGCATTTGAAAGCCTTACAGAAAAACTACAAAATGTTTTCAAGGGTCTCAGATCCAAAGGAAAACTGACTGAAAAAGATGTCCAGGCTTCCATGAAGGAAGTAAAGATGGCTCTTTTGGAAGCAGATGTAAACTTCAAGGTAGTAAAACAGTTCGTTAAGTCAGTTGAGGAGAGAGCTGTCGGTGAAGAAGTTCTTAACGGATTAAATCCCGGACAGACAGTTATCAAGATCGTTAACGAAGAGATGATAAGTCTCCTCGGATCTGATACAACAGAGCTGACTTTTGCGCCCGGTAAGAGTGTTACAGTTATCATGATGTGCGGTCTGAACGGTGCCGGTAAGACAACAACTACCGCAAAACTTGCAGGAAAGCTCAAGACAAAGGGCAAGAAGAGCCTGCTCGTTGCCTGTGACGTTTATCGTCCCGCCGCTGTCAAGCAGCTGCAGATAAACGGTGAAAAGCAGGGCGTTGAAGTTTTCGCGATGGAGGATTCCAAAGATCCTGTTGCGATCGCGGAAGCCGCAGTTGAATATGCTAAAAAGAATGGCCATACGGTCGTTATACTCGATACAGCCGGTCGTCAGCAGATTGATGAAGAGCTGATGGACGAGCTGAAACGCATCAAGGAGCATGTTGAGATACTTGATACACTCCTTGTTGCAGATGCAAGTACAGGTCAGGCAGCAGTTGATGTTGCCCGTGGATTTGATGAAAAGGTCGGAATCGACGGCGTTATCCTTTCCAAGATGGATGGTGATGCTCGAGGCGGTGCAGCCCTTTCAATCCGTTCAGTAACAGGAAAGCCCATTCTTTTTGTTGGTATGGGTGAAAAACTTTCGGATCTGGAGCAGTTCTATCCTGATCGAATGGCTTCCAGGATCCTTGGTATGGGTGATGTGCTCTCGCTTATCGAAAAAGCCGCTGAAACGGTTGATGTCGAAGCAGCGAAGGGCATGCAGGATAAAGTTAAAAAAGGAAAGTTCGACTTTGACGATTATCTGACCAGTATGGATCAGATGAGAAAGATGGGTGGACTCACTTCTATCCTTGGTATGCTGCCGGGACTTACAGGCGGTAAGGATATAAGCGGTATGGTTGATGAAACAGCCTTGAACCGCAATGAAGCGATCATTCATTCCATGACAAAGGCAGAGAGAGCTAATCCGGATATCCTGACACCACAGAGAAAGCTGAGAATAGCCAAGGGCTCCGGCGTGGACATCATGTATGTAAACCGACTGGTAAAACAGTTTAAGGAAATGCAGAAAATGATGAAAAAGATGCCCGGAATGATGAAGGGCAGAAAAAGAGGCGGTTTCGGCGGTCTCGGAAATCTTTCAAACCTCATGAGAGGTATGCGTTAAATATGTGTTGATTTCAGTATGCAATAATGCATTTGAAATATATAAAAGCTAATAATTAATTTTAATTAAGTTAAGGAGAAACAACAATGGCAGTTAAGATCAGATTAAAGAGAATTGGTAAGAAGAAGGCTCCGTTCTACAGAGTAGTAGTAGCAGATTCACGTGTATCCGTAAGCTGCGCAAAGGCAGTTGACGAGATCGGTACATACGATCCCCTTCAGGAGCCTGCAGCATTCAAGGTTGACGAAGAGGCTGCTAAGAAGTGGCTTGCTAACGGTGCTCAGCCTACAGAGACTGTTGCCAGACTTTTCAAGAAGGCAGGCATCCTCGCATAATTCCTGCTTCGTGAGGGGAACCCGTAACGCAATTTTTTCGGGAATCCTTTCTAAGGCGCGTGAGTCGCAGCAATATGGAGGAGGTATACGATGAAGGAAGTTGTAGAGGTTATCGCCAAAGCACTTGTAGATCATCCGGAAGAGGTACAGGTTACCGAAACCGAGAATGATAGAACCATCGAAGTAGAGCTTAAAGTTGCAGCCGGAGACATGGGGAAGGTTATCGGAAAGCAGGGTAGAATTGCCAAGGCTATCCGTTCTGTTGTCAAGGCCGCTTCTTCAAGAGAAAACAAAAAGGTGAATGTAGAAATTGTTCAGTGATGGATATGTGTCAGCAGGCACAATTACTTCCACCCACGGCATAAGAGGAGAGGTCAAGGTTTATCCGACAGTGGATGACCCTGACCGCTTTTCGTCTTTTGGGAAAGTGCTGCTGTCTAATGGAAAAACGGAAGTCGAAGCAGAAATAGAAAATGTAAAGTATTTTAAGAATCTGGTTATCGTAAAGTTCCGTGGTATCGATGATATAAATGATGTAATGAAGTATCGCAGATGGAATATCCTCGTAACACGTGAGGATGCGGCAGATCTTAAGGAAGGTCAGTACTTTGAAGTAGATATCATCGGTCTGAAAGTAGTAACTGACGATGACAGAGAGATCGGAAAAATTACGGAGATCCTCCATACCGGTGCAAATGATGTTTACACCGTTAAGGGAGAGTCCGGAAAAGAGATACTGATACCTGCCATTCAGCAGTGTATCCTCGATGTGGATCTTGAAAATGGCGTAATGAAAGTTCATCTGCTGAACGGAATGGAATAAGTATGTATTTTCAGGTAATCACTTTATTTCCGGATATGATCCGAAATGCCATGCAGACAAGTATCATGGGACGAGCTGTGGGAACCGGATTAGTGGATCTCGATACGGTAAACTTAAAAGAGTTTTCACAAAATCGCTATGGTTCAGTTGATGATTATCCATATGGCGGCGGCGCAGGCATGCTTATCCAGTGTGAACCGGTCTGGCAGGCATATCAGCGAGCTATGGAGAATATTGCGGCGCATGCAGGTGAAAAGTCGGATAATGGTACACAAGAAAAGACCCGTGTGATCTTTACATCGCCTGGTGGAAAGGTATTTAATAATGACCTTGCAAAGGAACTGAGTACTGCTGACAATCTGGTATTTCTCTGCGGTCATTATGAAGGTATAGATGAGCGTATTCTACGTGAGATCGTTACGGATGAGATCTCTATCGGTGACTATGTGCTGACCGGGGGAGAGCTTCCGGCGCTTGTAATGATGGACGCCGTATCCAGATTTGTTCCCGGTGTACTTCATAATGATGTATCAGCAGAAACCGAATCCTTTGGAAACGGTCTCCTCGAGTATCCGCAGTATACCCGTCCTTCAGAATGGAAGGGCAAAAAAGTACCGGATATCATTCTATCCGGTGATCACAAAAAAGTAGACCTCTGGCGCATGCAGCAGTCAATACACAGGACAGCCGAACGCCGCCCTGACCTCTACGCAGAGTGGTTGAGAAACAGAGGAATATATTAATGAATTCACCGAATGATCTCATTTGTGGAGATTGTTCGGTGATTTTTTTATGCGGTGCACTTAGCGAGGTATATTCGAGAAACTTTTCTTTTATACAATTTAAGTCATTTTTGTCATATCTAAATTTTCGTTTTTCTTAAGAATAAAATAAGGATTTGTTCTCTTCATGCCGATATATTTCTAAAGCGGAATCTTTGTTTTTTTACTGTAATTGAAAGGAGTATATATAAGTGATATGAAGTGAGATCATTGCTTGTATTAGGAGGGGCATATGAAGAAAAGAATAAAAAAATTGACGGCTCTGTTTCTGGCACTGTCGATGACATTGTGGATGTCCGGAGGAGCATATGCTTCGGAAGTTTCCATGGATGACATTCCGGATATGACTGTATCCGAAGATGTGATACCGGAGGAAGCCGAGGCAGAAGAAACAGGAGTTACTGCTGATTCTACAGAAGAAAACGGCGTGACTGCGGCAATGAAAGTCTCTGCAAAGATAAAAGAAAAAGCAGCAGAGCTTAGATCATTTAGTGCCGATGTGGACTATGTAAATGGTGAAGGTGTAGTCTTAGCCGAAACAAAAGAAGAAGCTGAAAAAATTGCAGCAGAGTATGGTGGAACGCTCAAACGATATGCGGAAGGCATTGCAACCATTGATTTTGGAAGAAATACAGTAGATGCGCTTAATGAGACTGCTGATAAAATGACTGCAACGATAGTTGTTGAACCTAACTTCATTCGTCATATCGATGGAGTACGTCCGGACAATGAAGAGAAGCAGGATCAGTCATACAATGTTCTAAGTATTGAGAATTCGCAGGATTTGAAAGATGCAAATGATAATGGCACTGAAATGAGTATTACTGCAACTGCTGCGCCGAATGATCCATGGTATGCTGAAAGTAGCACATGCTATCAGTGGTTTCATAATAAAATTAAAACCTTAGAAGCGCATGAATTGGCTACAGGAAAGGGAGTAAGAGTTGCTGTAATTGATTCAGGAATATATGTCAATAGTGGCACTAGGGATTTTAAGGATGATACAGAAGTTCATTATGTTTCGTCTATGTCAGATGGTGTTGACAGAAATGGACATGGTTCAAATTGCGCAGGTATTATAGGTGCAGTAAAAAATAATAACCTTCACGGTTTTGGAGTTGCGAGTGATTCAACGATCGATTCGATAAAAGGTTTGGATGATAAAGGTAGTGGTTCAGACGCTGATATAATGGAAGCTATGAAAATGGCGGCTAAAAATAAGGCAAATGTTATCAGCATGAGCCTTGGTGGACCGGGTTCAAGTGATTCATTCCAGGAAGTCTGTACAGATATTGCAGAAGAGGGTATTACGATCATAGCGGCTGCGGGAAATGAGAGTACAGATGAGATTTCTTATCCGGCAGGTTATGAAAATGTTATTGCTGTTGCTTCTGCTGAAAAAGATGATACATTATCTGATTTTTCTAATTACGGAGATTGGGTAGATATTGTTGCATGTGGTGGTCGGTATATCTATTCGGAAGCACCAAATGGGGCATCCAAGGACTATACCGGATATGCGGGTACATCACAGGCAACACCTCAGGTTGCGGCAGCTGCAGCTCTTATGTATGAGGTTAACCCTGAATTTAAAAAGGATGCTTCTATTGATACACCAAATGCGATAAGGGAAATTCTTTTATCAACGACAGATGAAAAAGAGTATAAATACAAGGATCATGTAGTGACGGGACTTTTACAGGTTGACGCAGCTGTAGAGATGGCTAAAGATTACAGCGGTTCTGCCGGTTCCAGTTATACAATTGTTGATCCGGCAGGATGGTATGGAAGACGTCTTTCCGGAAGGATCTGTCAGGGTGGTTCATTAAAGCTTGCAGTGGGTGATGCTTCAGGTAATGTAAAAGCTGCGAAGTCAGTCGCAAAGACTGCAGTGTGGGCTAGTGATAATCCGTCTGTTCTTGCAGTAAAAAAAGGAAAAGTAAAGTGCAGTAAAACAGCAGCAATTGGTACAAAGGTAAAAGTGACGGCAACGATCGGTACAAGTGTAGTGACATACAACTTTACTGTATCATATAAGCCAAAGATGTTTGGTGTATGTCATACTTCGATAAAGAAAAATGGACATAAATATAAATATGTCTATAAGTTTAAGTCCAATATGATCGGAAACGGAAAAGTAGGCGGATCATATATATTGACAAATCCTTATTATCTTACAGGCGGAGAGGCCCGGCTGATGTGGGATATCAATAAAAAGACAGGCTTTTATTGGTATTACGCAGCAAACTCTAATTATAGGTATGATATTACGATACCAAAGGGTCAGCAGAAAAAAATGACAGTAGAGAACGGTAAAAACGGAAAACCTGTTCATATAAAGATCAATTCGCCCGGAAAATATACTATAAAGTATAAAGTTTTGGATGGATCAAATAAGACCTTCAAGGTCATTATAAAAGCATAACGTTTCTAAGACTGCTGCTTCGGTGATATATTTACCGGGCAGCAGTTTTTACAAAGAAAAAATGAAGAAAAGTGTAAGATGAGGTCATTTGTGCTTAAGAAATAATTCATTCTTTGTCTAAAATTTAAGGAAAACTTAAGAATTGTACAAAAAATACAATTTTTGTACAATATCGGGTACATAAAGTCTTGTTCAAAAATTAATGCAATGATAAAATATGACCGTTGTGTGACTTTCGGATTTTATCCGGAGAGTCACGACGGTCTTTTTTGTTTTATCCAAGGATGGGGAGCAGAAAAGAAAAAAATCAGGAGTTATCAATTTGGAGGAAACATGAAGAACAGATTTAAGAAATTGACCGCTCTTCTCCTCGTTGCATCAATGACAGTTAGTATGTCAGGCCTTGTATATGCGTCTGAATCAGTCAATGGTGTACAGGAAGAGACAGAAGTTGTAACTGCAGAGGCAGCATCAGAAGATGAAGAGGTTGTTGACGGTGTTACAGCCGTTGCTAAGGTTGCTTCAGAGCTTAAGGCAGAGGCTGCAGAGCTTAAGACTCTCGAGGCTGGTGTTGATTATGCTGAGGAAGAGGGATTTTTCCTTGCAGAAAGCAAAGAAGATGCCGAGAAGGTTGCTGAAGAGTACGGTGCTAAGCTGCAGAGCTATGCACATGGCGTGGCAGTCCTTGATTTTGATCGTAATATAGCAGATGCTCTTACAGAGACAGCAGAGGCAAAGGCTACAACTACTGTAGTTGAGCCGAACTATATTGATCATATCGATACCGTAAATTATGAAGACCTTGCCAAGGCAGTTGAAGAGGCAGGAGCAAAGACAGTTACACCTGCTGTAAAGGGTGACTTCGTTACAGGTGATAAGGATGCAACTGTTCTTGCAGCAGATGGAAAGCCTAACGATCCCTGGGCTGATTCTGATGCAGATTATTATCAGTGGTTCCATGACAAGATCAATTCTCTCACTGCACAGGAAGTTACTACAGGTGAGGGTGTAACTGTTGCCGTACTTGATACGGGTATCAATACCAGCTCTGTTGAGTTTGCCGGAACAGGCAGGATAACAGCAGACGCAACTGTAAGATATAAGTCAAAATATAAGGGCGTTGACTATGATGATCACGGCTCAAACTGTTCCGGTATCATCGGTGCCGAGAAGAATAACGGATATCTGGGATTCGGTATTTCACCGGATGTAGATATTTATTCCGTTCAGATTTCTTATGATGGTAACATTTATACCAATGATGAGCTCGAAGCTCTTCAGATGGCTATTGAAAAGGGTGTTCAGGTTGTCAGCATGAGCTTTGGCGGAACACAGTACAGTCCCTCTATGCAGGAGTTATGTAACCAGGCTGCTGAAAAGGGTATCACTCTTGTAGCTGCAGCAGGTAACGAAACTACAGATACTATTTCATACCCTGCGGGATATGATAATGTCATCTCTGTAGCTGCAGTTGATAGAGACGATACTTTGGCTTCGTTCTCTAACTATGGTGAATGGGTTGATATCGCCGCACCGGGCGGCGGAGCAGATATGGTAAGGAGAGTTGCGAAGAATCCTATCTGTTCTGTAGGTGCTGGTCCTTCAGTTGCAGCATCAGCAATGGTAGGTACTTCTCAGGCTACACCGCAGGTAGCAGCAGTAGCAGCTCTTATGTATGCTGCTAACAGCAGATTTGTTTCTACAAAGACTATCGATACACCGAGAGCCATCGAATCACTCCTCATGGCTACTACAAATAATCAGCAGTATTTATACGATGGTCATTATGTAACTGGTCTTGTTCAGGCTGATGCAGCTGTAAATGCAGCAAAGAATTACACAGGAAGTACAACAAGCACTATCGTTGACCCGTCCGGTGATTACGGCGTATATATGGCTGGTAAGATCGGTAACGGCGGTACTATTAAGCTTAGCATCGGTGATCTTACAGGTAGGAAGACATCTTCAAAGGGTGTAGTATGGACAACAAGCGATCCGACTATTCTTACTGTAAAGAATGGTGTTGTTAAGTGCAGCAAGAATGTAATTATCGGATCAAAAGCAACAGTAACAGCAACTATCGGCTCTGAGACTGTAAGTTACGCATTTACAGTAACAAATAAGATCCAGGCATTTGGACCTATCCGTTACAGAAGAAGCAGAAGGGGATATACATTTAAGTATTCAAGTAATTATAAGGTTTCTGCGGCTCGCAATACATACTATGATATCTCTGATCCCTACACACTTACTGGTGGAAGAGTATTCCTTACATACAACAAGAAGAGAAATGCTATCCCTGACTACTATGTAGCAGGCGGCGGATTTAAGTATCAGATCTCTATGGCAAAGGGTCAGCTCAAGAATTGTGTAGTTGCATCTGCAAATCGTAATGGCGATCCCAGAATTATCGGATTTACTAAACCCGGTAATTATACAATTAAGTACAAGGTTATGGATGGATCCAACAAGGTATTTACACTTAAGCTTACTGTAAGATAAATCGTAACTATTCAGAACAGTTACGATAAATCATCAATCGAAAACTATAGGTTATGATCAATAAGGACCGCTGGTTCGGTGTTCTTTTTACCGAACAGCGGTCCTTTTCTGCATCATCTGTGCTATCATGAAACGGAAAATGCATCTAACCAAATAAAAATGCTTGATTTAAGTGTGTATTAATGATATCATTTTAGCTTGTGAGACTTGCATAGCGCATGTCTTTAGGAGATGGTCCTCTGACACGCGGCGAAGAAGTGCCTATACTAATGTGTTAAGAACGTCAAATTGCCTGAACCCGTAGAGTACAGATGGGACAAAGCGGAGAAGGGTACAATGGAGGTTTAATTTAATGAACATCACAGTAATTAAGGAAATCGAAGCTGAGCAGCTGAAGCAGAATGCACCGGAGATCAGAGTTGGTGACACAGTACGTGTTCACAACCGTATCACAGAGGGTGATAAGTCCAGAGTACAGATCTTTGAAGGAACTATCATCAAGAAGCAGGGCGGAAGCAATCGTGCAACATTCACTGTACGTAAGCAGTCCAACGGTGTTGGTGTTGAGAAGACATGGCCGATCCACTCCCCTAACGTAGAGAAGGTTGAGGTCGTTCGTTCTGGTAAGGCTAGAAGAGCTAAGCTGTTCTACCTTAGAAAGCTCAACGGTAAGAAGGCTAAGCTTAAGGAAATCGTTGACTGATAATCAGTTAAAAGACGAGACGAGCCATCGCAGTTTTCTGCGATGGCTTTTTACTAATTAAGCTTAAGGAGACAGATTCGATTGGCTAGGAGATATAACGGACTTTCTTTTTATCAGAGAAAGAAACTGATTTCAAGTGAAAAAATATCAGAAGCGGCATCATGGATATTTATCGTTGCATTAGCGGTTTTATTGGCGTTCTTTCTGGTTTTTACATTGGGAATGAGGACGACCGTGATCGGAACATCGATGGAAACTTCGCTGCATAATGGACAGGTCGTATTTTTAAATCGCGTGGTTTATAATATTTTGCAGCCTTCCAGAGGTGATGTAATAGCTTTTAGGCCGAATGGAAATGTTAATGCGCATTACTCTGTAAAGCGTGTGGTAGCTGTTCCCGGCGACACGGTTCAGATAATGAACGGAGTGCTTTATTTAAACGGAGAGCCGCAGGATGAAATGTTTGATGACCAAATAGCAGACGCAGGTGTAGCAGAGGATCTCATGAAGCTCGGTGAAGATGAATATTTCGTTATGGGTGATAACTGTAACAGTTCAGAGGACAGCCGGTCTGTAAATCTTGGTAATATAAAGAAAGAATATATCGTTGGTAAGGTCTGGTTCCATATGGCAGGTGGCGATGATGGAATCGGACGTGTAAAATAAGAAAGGGAATAACATGGCATATAATTGGTACCCCGGACATATGATGAAGGCAAAGCGTGCTATGCAGGAGGATATAAAGCTTATAGATCTCCTGATAGAACTCTTGGACGCCAGGGCGCCTTTATCTACCAGAAATCCGGATATAGATACCTTGGGTCAGGGAAAAGGACGCCTTGTTTTATTAAATAAGGCGGATCTTGCAGAAGAAAATGTGACAAAAACCTGGATCGAATGGTTTGAAGCTCGGGGTATCACTGCGATCGCACTTGATTCCAGAAACAGTAAAAACCTGAGAAAGATAGATAATGCAGTTCAGGTAGCCTGTAAGGAAAAAATCGAGAGAAATAAAAAAAAGGGTATTCTTAACCGTCCGATGCGTGCGATGGTCGTTGGTATTCCTAATGTTGGTAAATCTACGTTTATTAATTCGTATGCAAAAAAGACTGTTGCAAAGACAGGTAATAAACCTGGTGTCACAAAGGGTAAGCAGTGGGTTCGCCTCGGAAAGAATCTGGAACTCCTTGATACTCCTGGTATTCTCTGGCCGAAGATCGATGATGATGAGGCAGGATTCCATCTGGCACTTCTTGGTTCTATGAATGATGATGCGCTTAATCGAGATGATCTGGTGCAGAGATTTATAGAAAAGATGAATGCAGAGCATCCGGATATGATACAGAAAATGTATAATATTACTGGAGATATGGGATTTGCAGATGCATTGACCAGTGCCGCACTTAAGAGAAACGCGTTAAAGACAGGCGGCGTTCCTGATACAGACAGGGCAGTTCAGTTTATTCTTGACGATTTCAGAAGCGGAAAGATAGGAAAGATCACACTTGATCATGTAAAATCCTAAATGATAATGAGGAAAACAGATGCGGAAAAAGGCAGTTGAAAAACTTTTATCGGGAAGCATTACTGTTTTATTGGCTCTTGTTATAGCTTTCTTATTTATAACTTTTGTCGGTCAGAGAAATGAGATTGATGGAAGTTCTATGGAGACGACACTTTCAAATGGCGAATATGTTCTTTTGGACAAGATCACATATCGCTTCAGTAAGCCGAAGAGGTTTGATATCGTTGATTTTCCGTGTCCGACTGATCCTGATTCTGTATATATTAAACGAATAATAGGTCTTCCGGGAGAATCGGTTCAGATAAAAGAAGGTGTGGTTTTTATCAATGATTCTGAACTAAAGGGAGATCACTATGGTTCTGCGCTTATTAAAGATGCCGGTATTTCGGCAGAAGCAGTCCTTCTCGGGGCAGATGAGTATTTTGTTCTGGGAGACAACAGAAATGACAGCGTGGACTCCCGTTCTCTGGAAGTTGGAAAGATAAAGAAAAGTGACATTATGGGAAGAGTCTGGCTCAGGCTCAGCCCTTTAGATAAATTTGGTATCGTAAGGTAAAGGCGATAGATCATGGCAGAAACAATTAAGGACATCCGAGAGAAATTTCAAAATACAGACGTTGAGGATCTACAGGTATTGATCGAGGCTTATTCCGCGGATGAAAGAAGCGGAGTTGTAACACTTATCCGAAATGCACAGAAGAAGATAGATGCTCTTGAAAAGGAAAAAGAGCGGATGTATAACATGTTTTCCTTTGAAAGAGAATATGAAGACTGTGAATTTATCTGTGGTATTGATGAGGTTGGAAGAGGCCCTCTTGCCGGACCTGTGATGACAGGCGCAGTGATCCTGCCAAAAGATTGCGATCTTTTGTACCTCAATGATTCAAAAAAACTGTCTGCAGAAAAGCGCGAGATTCTTGCTGAGAAGATCAAAGAAAAGGCTGTAGCATGGGCGATAGGCCGTGTGGAACCTGAAAGGATCGATGAGATAAATATCCTTCAGGCAACCTACGAGGCAATGCGTCAGGCTATTCAGAAATTATCCGTAAAACCCGATATATTATTGAACGATGCAGTTATTATTCCGGAAGTGGATATACCGCAGGTCAAGATCATAAAGGGTGATGCCAAGAGTGCATCTATCGCAGCTGCCAGCATAATAGCAAAGGTTGCGAGGGACCATGTAATGGTAGAGTATGATAAAGAGTATCCGGGCTATGATTTTGCCGGCAATAAAGGCTACGGTAGTGCGGCGCACGTAGCTGCTCTAAAAGAAATCGGTCCCTGTCCTATCCACAGAAGGAGTTTCATAGGAAATTTCGTGGGTTAAATATATGAATATACAGATAAATCCCAATACAGGACTTTATGATACCGGTTCAAATATAAATCGCAGTGTTAATGTCAGTGATGTTACGCAAAGTGCGCCGGCCGATATGGTCGACGCAGGCAAAGCGATTTACGTAAAAAGTGGAGATGTGTTTTCAGGGCAGATCGTTGGAATGAATAAAGACGGTACTGTTCAGCTTCTCCTTGCAAACAATGCTACTATCAGCGCAAAGCTGAATCAAAACATGGCTCTTTCTATGGGTCAGACCCTTTCCTTTCAGGTTAGCGGTGCTTCCAGTTCTAAAATAACAATTACACCGCTTTATGCAAATCTCGATGGAAACAGTGAGATTGGTCGTGCTCTTATGCAGGCGGGACTTCCTCTTAATGAGAGAAATGGAGAAATGGTTGGCTCCATGATGGAAAGAGGTCTTCCTATCAATGCGCCGGCTCTTAATAGTATGGCAGATTTGGTTGCAGCGCATCCGTCTGCATCAGCTACGACGATCGTTCAGATGACGGAGATCGGAATCCCCCTTACAGAAGAAAATATAGCAGAATTTGAATTGTATAAATCAAACCAGTATCAGATAGCAGACAGCGTCGATGGATTGTCTAAAGGTTTCGCAGAGCTCGCCGGTGAATCCGCGACTGCAAATAATGATATTACGAAGCTTTTCTTTGGAGAGCAGAATATCGCGACTGTATCAGCTGCCGCTCAGGCTGTGCAGGGAAATCCTACAGCACTGTTTTCTGCATTTGGAATAGATATGTCAAATCTGCAATTGACAGAAGTGAACCAGCCGGTGCAGGCAGTGGACTCGTCGGTAAAGCCGGATTCTGCTGAGGGTGGAGAGACCGAATCATCGGATTCATCAGGAAAAGACAGGGATGATCTGCAATCCAATAATCTTCTTACAGGCAGAGATGGTGGAACTGATAATAATTCTGACAGTACCGCAGTTAATCCTGCTATTAATAGAAATGGGGTTGAAACGACTCATGATATTACAGGGCATGTGACAAATAATGTACATGAACTGTTGGGAAATGAAGGCGCTCGGGAACTTGCAGATTCACTCTTAAAGATCGGTACACCGTCCGAGCTTGCGGAAAAGATAATGCAGGGAGAGTTTACGACAGGAGAAACGCTGAGGCTCACGCGAGCTATGGTCAGCGCGGTGATAAATGGAAAATATGGTGAAGAAATGCAGGAAGCTGCGAAGGAACTGATAAAAAGCAAGCCATACCAGTTTTTACTTAAAAACGGGATCATGGATCAGTTTCTCTTAAAACCGGAGGAAGTGTCCAATAAAGAAAATGTCCGTCAGTATTTTTCAAGGATCGCCAATGAGGCGGAGCAGGCACTTCAGATGCTGAATAATATGGGAAAGGGCGATACGGAACTTGCTCAGGGCATGAAGAGTCTTAGCTCAAATCTGGACTTTATAGAGCAGATGAATCAGGTGATGACGTACGTTCAGCTTCCGCTAAAGATGAATCAGTCAAAAGCACACGGCGATCTGTATGTCTATACCAATAAGCGGAATCTTGCGAAGAAAAATGGCAATATTTCGGCATTACTGCATTTGGATATGGAGCACCTGGGACAGATGGATATCCATGTTTCTATGGATCAGGCTGAAAAGGTTCAGACGCACTTCATATTGCAGGAAGAATCTCTGCTTGATTTCATAGGTGAGCATCTGCCGGAACTCGATAAAGCGCTTCAAAAGCGTGGGTACAAGGTGCATTCTGACGTATCTCTCAATAAAGAGGCAAAAAGCGTACCGGACATAATGTTTAACCGAAGTGTAAATCAGAAACTATTACAGGTGACAGGATTTGATGTAAGAGCCTGATAATACAAAATTATAGATGTTTATAGAGGAGCAGATTATGACGGAACAGGAAAAAGAGAGAAGAAACAGAATAAAGACTGCAGTCGCTCTTGCATATGATCCGGCTACTGTTGCTCCTACAGTTGTTGCATCAGGTAAGGGACGGGTTGCGGAAAGGATCATTGAAAAGGCAAAAGAAAGCGATGTGCCTGTTCATGAGGACAGCAAGCTGGCAGACACACTGGCGTCTCTTGACATTGGAGATGCTATACCTCCGGAACTATATGAAGTGGTCGCAGAAGTACTTGTATTTGTAGACCGTATGGATAAACTTAAGCAGAAAATGGATCTATATAATCAAAATCAAAAAGCAAATCCAAAGCGGAGGTAATATAAACTGAATTATAAAGAACAAAATAACAGGAGCATTGGAACACGAGGAGAAAATGATGCTGCGGCATTTCTTGAAAAACAGGGATGCCGCATTATTGCGCGAAATTTCAGAGTGCGATCAGGAGAAATAGATATTATCGCCATAGATCCCAGGGGAGACAGCAGGGATTATAACATTAAAGAATCTGCATCGGTGATATTTTGTGAAGTGAAATACAGAAAGAGTGAGGAACACGGACTTCCCGAACAGGCTGTTAATAAAAATAAACAGCGGATAATAAGTCGGGTTTCGGACCATTTTCGTGCAAAGAACGGCTTATCTGAGGAATTGGCATACAGATTTGATGTGCTTGCAGTTACTGAAACACAGGGTAGAGGATCGAAAGTTCGGTGGATACGTAATGCCTTTCCGTATGTACCCGGGAGATAATGAAAAATCTCGAAATTCATTGGAATTACGGATAAGAAAAAAAGAGATGAGACACAAGATGTGCCTCATCTCCGGAATTATCAATCCTTAAGAACGCCTTCTGTATTGTTGTAGGTGGAAAGGATCTTTTTGATCTTTTCTGTAGGTGTGATAACGTGTCCCATGGTTACATCGTGATTTGAGAAATCAATGATAGATGCCATGAACTTAGTCATATCAGCTTCCAGATACCAAGGACGTGTAAGAAGCTCAGGACGACGGTAAGAAAGGTTTGTTGTAACAACCTTATCAATTATGCCGTTCTTGTATGCTTCGTCAAATGCTTCCACACCGTCTGTGAAGATACCGAAAGTACAGCATACAAATACACGCTTTGCCTTCATCTTCTTGAGCTGACGTGCGGTGTCGATCATACTTCCGCCGGAAGAGATCATATCATCGACAACGATGACATCCTTGCCTTCAACGTTGTCACCAAGGAATTCATGAGCAACGATAGGGTTCTTTCCGTCAACAACCTTGGTATAATCTCTTCTCTTATAGAACATACCTGTGTCAACGCCCATAACGTTTGCGAAGTATACAGCACGGTGAAGAGCTCCTTCATCCGGGCTGATGATGAGCATATGGTCACGGTCGATCTTCATATCACCTACGTTATGAAGCAGAGCCTGCATGAACTGATAGAAAGGTGTGAAATTATCAAAACCGCAAAGCGGTGCAGCATTTGCGATGGACGGATCGTGGGCATCAAAAGTGATGAGACGGGAAATGCCCATATTTGCAAGCTCTTCAAGCATAAGAGCACAGTCAAGGGACTCACGTCCGCTTCTCTTGTGCTGACGGCTCTCATACATGAAAGGCATGATAACTGTTATACGATGAGCCTTACCTGCGATAGATGCGATCACACGTTTCAGATCCTGATAATGATCGTCTGGGGAATAATGGTTCTGAAAGTTGTGCATTTTATAAGTAAGAGAGTAATTCAGGACGTCGGTCATGATATAAACGTCCTTACCACGAATAGTCTCATTGAGGATCGCTTTTCCTTCACCTGAACCAAAACGTGGTACATCAAAGTTGATCATGTAGTTATCCATACGATAGCCTTCGAAAGCCGGACTGTCGTGGTAGGGCTGGTTAACAGCCTTTCTGAACTCTACAAGATAATCATTTACTTTGTTGCCGAATTCACTGATGCTGGGCAGTACAATAATTTTGAGGGGGGCTGCCGGCATAGTGTTCTCTAGATACTTGTTGATCATAAAGCCTCACATTCTTCCATATATGAATGAAATTTTCGGACGACCATTCATCCGATTGACAAACAAAGTTATCGTATCATTTTGACAGTTATAAGGCAAGCCTATATAATGGTTAGGCTCACAAAAATTTTTTACCCGGAGGAATAAAGAAATATGAGTGAAGAAAAGAAAAACAGACATATTGTAAAAAGTGTCCTGCCGGGGAGTATTGCGGAAGAAATGGAAATCACGCCGGGGGATGAACTGATTTCTATAAATGAAAAGCCTATAGAGGATATTTTCGATTACCAGTTTCTAATAGAAGATACATTCATAACCGTGGTTGTAAAAAAGCCTGACGGAGAAGAGTGGGAGCTGGAGATCGATAAAGACGAAGATGAAGATCTCGGGATCGAATTTGAGAACGGACTCATGGATGATTATCGATCCTGCCACAATAACTGCATTTTCTGCTTTATCGATCAGATGCCTAAGGGAATGAGGGATACTCTTTATTTCAAAGATGATGATTCCAGACTTTCATTCCTTCAGGGAAACTATGTGACACTCACAAACATGTCAGATCATGACATAGAGAGGATCATTCATTATCATCTTGATCCGATAAATGTGTCATTTCAGACGACAAATCCTGAACTCCGCTGCAAGATGCTGCATAACCGTTTTGCGGGCGAAGCTCTTAAAAAGGTAGACAGACTGGCAGAGGCCGGTATCCGTATGAATGGACAGATAGTTCTTTGTAAGGGTATAAATGACGGTGCAGAGCTTGACCGCTCGATACGTGATCTTACAAAGTATATACCGTATCTGGAAAGCGTATCGGTCGTGCCTGTAGGACTCAGTAAGTATCGTGATGGACTGTATCCGCTGGAACCTTTTACAAAAGAGGATGCGGTAGAAACACTTAAGCTCATCCACAGCTGGCAGGAGAAAATCTACGCAGAACATCATACGCATTTTATCCATGCCGGTGATGAATTCTATATTCTTGCGGAGGAGCCGATCCCTTCAGCAGATAATTATGACGGATATATTCAATATGAAAATGGTGTGGGAATGATCCGTTCATTTATGGATGAATTTGACGAGGGACTGGCTGCGCTTACTCCGGATCCGAACTTTAAGAGGGAGATCTCCGTTGCGGGCGGAATGCTTATGAACAGAGAAAAAGTCGTGATGATCGAGCGTCTCAGGGAGTTATATCCGGGGCTTACGGTTCATAATTATCCTATTAGAAATGATTTCTTTGGACCGATGATCACGGTCAGCGGACTTATCACAGGACAGGATATTGTTGCACAGCTTAAGGGAAAGCCTTTAGGTGAAGTACTTTATCTCCCGCAGAATGTTTTGCGTGCAAATACAGAAGTTTTACTTGATGACATGACACTCACTGATATTTCGCATGCTTTACAAGTAAAGGTTGATATTATAAAATCGGATGGAAATGATTTTATCCGTGCCTTATTAGGGCAGGAAAGGTAAAAAGGTTAGATAAATATGAGTAGACCGATCGTTGCACTGGTTGGACGACCAAATGTTGGAAAATCAACACTTTTCAACGTCCTTGCCGGCGAACGTATTTCTATTGTTCAGGATAAACCGGGTGTTACAAGAGACCGAATTTATGCTGATGTAGATTGGAATGGAAGAAATTTTACACTTATTGATACAGGCGGTATCGAGCCGGATTCAAAGGATATCATCCTCTCGCAGATGAGAGAGCAGGCTGAGATAGCTATCAATACAGCAGACGTTATCATTTTCATCACGGATATACAGATGGGACTTTCTGATGCGGATGATAAGGTTGCTGATATGCTCCGTCGTTCCGGAAAGCCTGTAGTACTCGCTGTAAATAAAGTAGATAACTATCAGAAGATGCAGCTCGACGTTTATGAGTTTTATAATCTCGGAATGGGTGATCCTGTGGCGATATCTGCAGGTCAGATGACAGGTATAGGTGATCTTTTGGATGAAGTTGTTAAATTCTTCCCGGACCGTGAGGTAGGGGAGGAAGAAGATGACAGACCGAAGATCGCGATCGTAGGTAAGCCGAATGTAGGTAAGTCATCTATCATAAATAAGCTTATCGGTAAAAAGAGAGTTATCGTATCGGATATCGCGGGAACGACAAGAGATGCGGTAGATACGCCGGTCGTTCATGACGGTAAGGAATATGTATTTATCGATACCGCCGGACTCCGCAGAAAGAATAAGATAAAGGAAGCTCTTGAGCACTATATGATCGTCAGAACTGTAGGTGCGGTAGAGAGAGCTGATGTCGTTGTTATCGTTATCGATGCTACAGAGGGCGTTACCGAGCAGGATGCAAAGATCGCGGGTATCGCTCATGACAGAGGTAAGGGCTGTATCATCGCGGTTAATAAATGGGATCTCATCGAAAAGAACGATAAGACCATGAATGAGTTTAAGCGAAAGATAGCAGATACGCTTTCGTTCATGCCTTATGCAGATATGATCTTTATTTCTGCCGAGACAGGACAGAGACTTCCGAAGCTCTTTGAAGAGATCGACCGTGTCATCCAGAGTCACAGCCTCAGGATCCAGACGGGTGTACTTAATGAGATCATGACAGAGGCAGTAGCGCTTCAGCAGCCACCGACGGATAAAGGCAAGAGACTTCGTCTTTTCTATATTACACAGACAGGTATCAAGCCGCCGACGTTCGTTATTTTCGTAAATGATGTTGAACTGATGCATTTCTCATATACACGATATATTGAGAATAAGATCCGTGAAGCATTTGGATTTATAGGTACGCCGCTTCGATTCATTATCCGCGGACGAAGTGAAAAGGAATCAGGACTTTCATAAGAACAATTTTTTGTCAGATATAAACTGGCATTACAGAGGAGGTAGAGCAGTACAAAAATTTGCGCTGCTTATAATTTACGATGGTGGAGAGAATCATCTGTATATTGATTGGTTATTGCTGCGGTCTTGTTCAGACCGGATATTTGTACGGAAAGATCAAAGGAATGGATATCCGTTCAGTTGGAAGCGGTAATGCCGGTACTACAAATATGCTCAGGACTTTTGGCGTAAAAGCAGGAGTTATCACACTACTTTGTGATGCGCTGAAGACTATAGTTGCTATCCAGATAGCGGTTTTCCTTTTCGGAAACCGCAATCCTGAGCTGGTTCCGCTTCTCAAGGTTTATGCTGCAGCTGGTGCTATCCTCGGACATGATTTTCCGTTTTTCATGCATTTCAAAGGCGGAAAGGGTATCGCAGCTACAGCAGGTCTTGTTATAGGATTTTTTGATCCGCTGCTTTTTATACTTGGATTTGTTACTTTCTTTGGCATTTTCTTTACTACCCATTACGTTTCCCTTGGTTCACTCCTGGTGTGGATTGGACTTTTTATCGAGTTCGTAGTAATGGGACAGACAGGCTGGAGAGAGTTTGCAGTGATGGATCAGCCGCATCTTATAGAAATGTATATAATAATGTTCCTTCTCGGGGCATTGGCTTTCTGGCAGCATAGAACAAATATCCAGAGACTGCTTGCAGGAAAAGAACGTCATACTTATCTGAATCATGAAAAGAATCAGGAAGAGGCAGAGCGTTTTAAGAGGTTGAATTCTTAGAAACAGTTCAGAACCTAACAGGTTTTGGATCGTTTAAATACTTAATAATGTCATGGCTGCGGCTTAATTCCGCAGCCTTTAGCATTTAAATACAGAAAAAATCACTGAGATCCATAGTTCAAACAGAGGAGGACTTTTGTTATGAAAAAAATCGGAATGATCGGAGCAGGAAGCTGGGGAACTGCCCTTACATGGCTTCTTGGAAATAATGGACATGAAGTGACCATGTGGTCTGCGATCGAGCAGGAGATAAATCTTCTAAAAGAAAATCATGAGCAGACAGAAAAGCTCCCGGGTGCAAAGCTTGCTGATAGCACAACGTATACAACAGACATAAAAGAAGCATGCGAAGATAAGGATATGCTGGTACTTGCGGTTCCTTCTTCTTTTACAAGAAGTACAGCAAAGGCAATGGCTCCTTTTGTTAAGGAGGGGCAGGTTATCGTAAGCGTAGCTAAGGGGCTTGAAGAGGATACCCTTATGACTCTTACGGATATTATCGAACAGGAAATCCCTCAGTCAAGGACAGTTGTTCTCTGCGGCCCGACTCATGCTGAGGAAGTTGGAAGCGGTATGCCGACTCTTATCGTTGCCGGAAGTAAGAATATCGAAGATGCTGATTATGTAGCAGATGTGTTCATGAGCGAAGTTTTCCGTGTATATACTTCTGATGATCCGTTTGGTATGCAGATCAGTGCAGCGTGCAAGAATGTCATCGCGCTTGCTGCAGGTATCGCAGACGGTCTGGAGTATGGTGATAATACAAAGGCTGCCCTCATTACAAGAGGTATTGCTGAGATCACTCGTCTCGGAATCGCTGCCGGCGGAAAAGAGCGTACTTTTTCCGGTCTGACAGGTATCGGTGATCTGATCGTTACCTGCGCATCCATGCATTCCAGAAACAGAAGAGCAGGTATCCTTATCGGACAGGGAAAAACTGCTGATGAAGCCATGAAAGAAGTGCATCAGGTCGTTGAAGGAGTTTTCTGTGCAAAGGCAGCTATGCAGCTCGCAGAAAAGTATAATGTTGAGATACCTATCATCCATGAAGTAAATGATGTTCTCTTCCACGGAAAAGATCCAAAAGACGGAATCCGTGATCTCATGCTCCGCGACAGAAAGCAGGAGTGGGAATAAAAATTTTAGAGAAAAGACCGACAGCACATCAATAAAAGAAGTGCAGTCGGTCTTTTTTAGATTATATTAATAAAATTTATCTCAGAAATTCTCACGTACAGCTGTGAAGATCTCTCTGCAAAGCTCAGGCTTATTCATGGCATATACATGGATGCCGTGTACACCTGCTTTTGCAAGGTCGAGAGCCTGATCTACTGCAAATTCGATGCCGGCTTTTTTCATATCCTCCGGATCATCACCGTATCTTGCGATGATATCAGCAAGCTTCTTTGGAACACTGGTACCGGAAAGAGATACAGTATGTCCCAGCTGGGTAGCTGATGTGATGGGCATGATACCTGCATGTATCGGCACATTGATATCGTTTCTTGCCGCAAGCTCTAAAAATCTGTAGAAGAAAGTGTTATCAAAGAAAAGCTGACTTATAAGAAAATCGCATCCTGCATCAACTTTCTGCTTTAAGTGAAAGATATCGGTAAGTTTGTCAGGTGCTTCAAAATGCTTTTCAGGATAGCAGGCACCTGCGATACAGAAAGAACGATCAGACGCACGGATGTACTTAACCATATCTGACGCATGTTCAAATTCACGGGAATTATATCTTTCGTCTGTCATATCCTGCGGACGATCTCCACGGAGGGCAAGGATGTTGAAAATACCTTCTTTCTCCAAAAGATCCAACTCATCGTCCAGATCCTTACGATTAAAACCAACACTTGTCACATGAGCAATAGTCTCTATATTTAATTTATTCTGAATATAGGAAGAAATTTCGAGATGCTTACCGGCATTTGAACCACCGGCTCCGTAGGTGACACTGATAAATGCAGGGTCGCATTCAGCTATAGAATCTAAAACATTAAAGACTTTTGTGAAAGCGTCTTCTTTCTTTGGCGGAAATACTTCGCATGAAAGCATACATTCACGGCTGTCAAGTTCGTCTCTGATCATTTATTCTTCTCCTCTGTCGGGTGTTTTTTGGGAATCATGTATACATGACAATACACAAACACTTGCTTTAATTTGCAAAATATCGTAACATAAAGTAAGGATTTGCGTCAATCTCCAGCGAACGGAGTGAGGGGGATCCGGAGAGAGTATTTTGAAAAACGGACAGAGGAGCTGTTCGGCAAACGGAGGTATAAATCAAATGAGCAAAACGGGAAAGAGGGTTCTTGTTGTCGATGATATGCCATCCATCCTGCAGGAAGCTAAGGATGTCATGTCAGATCGGTATGATCTTTTCACTGCTTCATCCGGAGCAGAAGCAATAGAAAAGGTCAAAAATTTCAATCCGGAGATCGTTCTCATGGATATGCATATGCCAGAGATGAACGGTATCAGCTGTATGGAAGCGATCCATGCTATGGACGGATATGAAAATCTGCCAATCATCATTACGATGAATGATGTATCGGTTATTACAAAGGCCAGAGCTTATGATCATGGTGCGGCTGATTCTATTCAGAAGCCGTTTATACCGATGAATGTTTTCCGTAAGGTTGATATGCATCTGAAACTCGCAGAGATTGGTTGGAAGTTTGATCTTTGATCCTGGAAAGGTCTCACGTATTTGCTTTTGACCCTTACATCTTGTTTATTACAGGACCGGCACAGTTACCTGATGCCGGTCCATGTTTATTAAAAAAGGATTTTTTATGGAAGAACCTATACGAATCAATAAATACCTGTCAGCTTCAGGAGTGTGTTCAAGACGCGAGGCGGACAGGTATCTTTCTGCGGGAAGGATAACCGTTAATGGTGAGATTGCGTCTCCCGGGGATAAAGTGACCGGATGTGAAAAGATCTGTCTCGATGGAAAAGAGATAAAGGCAACACCGGATAGTGTAGAACAGGTCATCCTGGCTTTTTACAAAGAGGTTGGAACCGTAACATCTACAGTAGATCAGGGAAAAGCTCATAATAATATCGTCGATGCTGTAGGTTATCCTGAAAGAGTATATCCCATCGGACGTCTGGATAAAGATTCGGAGGGGCTTATACTACTCACAAATGATGGCAGTATGGTAAACGGCCTCCTCCGTGCGAGATACGGACATGAAAAAGAATATGAAGTTACGGTAGACAAAGCAATTCCGGATGAGGTCTTGGAAAAGATGATGAAGGGCGGTCTTCAGCTCCTTCCTGACAGAAAGTCACTACCTTGCAAGATCAGGAGAACGGGCAGGAATACCTATAACTGTATCCTTACAGAGGGCATGAATCGTGAAATCCGTCGTATGGCAGAATTCTTTGGCTATACTGTAACAAAACTAAAACGCATACGCTTCATGACGGTCACATTAGATGGACTTGAACCCGGGAAGTACAGGCTTTTGTCTGATAAAGAAGTAAACGAGCTGCGTGATCTTGCCGGAATTCAGGATTGAGAAATAGATAAATACTACATTAAGGATTAAAAGCAATGACTTTTGAAGAATATAACGAATTAAAAAAGAAAATCGATCATCATATGAATCTTTACTACGATCAGGATTCTCCGGAAATATCTGATTTTGAATACGATCAGCTGATGCAGGAACTTAAGAAAGCGGAAAAAGAAAATCCTGAGTGGGTGACACCTGATTCTCCGACTCAAAAAATTGGCGGAACGGCAAAAAGAGAGGCCGGAGTGAAAGTCACACATAACGTTCCTATGCTTTCTATTGAGGATGTATTTGACACAGAGGATGTCCGTGCCTGGGTTAAAAAAGTGCAGGACATGCATCCTGATGCAGCATTTTCAGTAGAGCAAAAAATCGATGGACTCAGTATGAGTCTCCGTTACCGGAGAAAAGCTGACGGAAATGGCATGGAACTGGAGCTTGCCGAGACCCGTGGTGACGGTATCGTTGGTGAAGATGTTACAGTAAATGCACTGGTGATCCCTGATGTAAAGAAAACTCTGGATATCGATGCGGATTATCTGGAACTTCGTGGCGAAGTCTATATGACACATGAGGATTTTGAGCGTTTTAATGAAATCCAGATACGTGACGGAAAAAAAGAAGCGGCTAACCCGAGAAACCTCGCAGCAGGTACGCTCAGACAGCTTGACAGCGCGGTTACAAAAGAACGTGGACTTAGAATGTTTGTATTTAATGTTCAGGATGGACCGGCATCTATCATGTCCGGTCATGTGAGAGGCATGGAAATCGTTAAAAATGCGGGTGTACCGGTTGTTTTCCATGAAAGATGCGAGAATGCTGACGAAGTAATAAATGTCATTAATAAAATTGGAGAAATGCGTTCTGAACTGCCCTTTGATATAGATGGGGCAGTAGTTAAGATCGATCAGGTCGCATACAGAAATGATTTCCCCTCCGGCAGCAAATACTCCAGCGGACATATAGCTTACAAGTATCCGCCGGAAGAACGCGTGATCACAATGGATGAGATCCTTGTGGATGTAGGAAGAACGGGAAAGCTCACCTTTACAGGTCTTTTCCACGATAGCGAGACCGGAAAACCGGCACGTCTCTGTGGTACAAATGTATCCCGGGCGACCCTTCATAATCAGGACTATATTAATGAAATGAAGATAGGTATAGGCGGTCGATACAAACTCTTTAAGAGTGGAGAGATCATCCCGAAGCTTAATGGATGCGTGGAAGAACCGGAAACAGTTTTCAAAGCACCGGATGTTTGCCCCGTTTGCGGAGAATTACTTGAACGTGAAGAAGACACAGCAGATATCAGATGTATAAATCCTTCCTGTCCTGCACAGCTTACACGTACCATTGCATATTTCACGAGCCTTAATTGCATGAATATCATGGGTCTCGGTGATCAGCTGGTAGAAGCACTCATTACCGAAGGTTATCTGAAAAACTATGCAGATATCTATCATCTGAAGGATTACAGAGATGAGTTGATAGAAAAAGGAACTATCGGAAAGGAAAAGAATACCGATAAGCTCCTTGCAAATATCGAAAACTCGAAAAATAATGAACCTGCACGTCTTTTAACTGCGCTTGGTATCAGAAATGTAGGTCAAAGAACAGCAAAGACTATCATGCAGCACTTTAAGAGCATTGATGAGCTCATGGCTGCGTCTGAAGAACAGCTGCAGGAAATTCCGGATGTAGGCGCCACAACCGCAAACGATATTGTTCACTTTTTTGCAAATGAGGCAAATAAGAAAGTGATCGAGGAGTTCCGTGAAGCAGGACTTACAATGGAAAATCCTGAACAGGAAGAAAATGGAACTGCACTTAGCGGATTAACGATCGTAGTTACCGGAACACTTCCGACTCTTGGACGAAAAGAAGCTACGGAACTGATCGAAAAAAACGGAGGTAAATGCACCGGAAGCATCTCAAAGAAGACCAGCTATCTGGTAGCCGGAGAAGCAGCCGGCAGCAAGCTTGATAAGGCTCAGGCACTTGGGATCCCTGTCATTACAGAGGAAGAACTTCTGAAAATGATCGGACAATGATCATAAAAAAATAAGGAAACCGACTTTGTCGATTCTTCGAACAATGCCCTTTTCTAAACCGGTTGATGATCGGTTCGGAAAGGGGCGTTTTCTTTTCTTTATTCTGTATACGAAATAAATACATTTTTTCTCAATTACGTCCGATATATAAGGTGTCAGAGGTTAAAGTCCGGTAATTATGGACTTTGAAAACAAAGCGCATTTTTGTAAAAAATTTACTTTGAGGGGAACCTTTATGAATAATATAAATGTCAGATTTAAGATGATAATCATTGTGGGAATCTCTGCGTTTGGTATGTTGCTCATCATATTTATGGCGCTCTTTTCCTTAATGGAATTGGATAAAATTTCAACCAACAGACTTAGTGAGGCCATACGAGCGGATTATGACCAGCGGATAAAAGAGCAGGTTGAGAATGCGTCATCGATGGTGGATGGTGTAATGTCGATGGCTGAGAATGGGGACGCAACGCAGGATGAAGCGTTGTATTTTGCTGCCAGAGCATTGCGGGGGATCCGCTATGGTGAAGATGGATATTTCTGGGCGGATAAGATAGATGGAAAAAATGTGGTTTTGCTTGGTACTGAAGCTGAGGGAACCATGAGACTTCATGCCAAGGATGCGGATGGCTTTGAATTTGTATCAGCGATCATAAAAGCTGCTCAGAGAGGCGGAGGTTACGTTGATTACAAGTTTGCCAAGGAAGATGGAAAGGTACCGCTTCCAAAGCGTGCTTATAGCATGGTAAATGAGAAAACGGGATGGGTTATCGGAACAGGAAACTATGTAGATGATATTGATGCATATATTGAAGAGCAGGTAGCTGCAATGAATAAAAGGATAAAGTTTGTAGCCACGATCCTTTTATCATCTTCAATATTTATGGTTATATTCACATTCCTGGTTGCACGGTGGATATCGAAATCTATAGTCAAAGCATTGAGTACCAGTTTCTCGTATATAGAAAAAATGGCAGGAGGAGATTTTACCACAGAAATATCCGAAGAAATGCTTGAACGAAAAGATGACTTCGGAATGCTCGCGGAAAAACTGGAATTTTCGAAAGCTGCAGTCGGAAAAGTAATACGAGATGTGAAATCGATGGCGACAAAGGTAGAAGAGAATAATGATGTGGTTGATTCCGGATTTGCAAAAGTCAGAGCTGATCTGGATGAAATATGTGAGAATATTGAAAACCTGTCGGCGGTTTTCACGGAAACAGCTGCATCAATGGATCAGTTCACGGAATTTGCCATAACTGTCGGGAAGTGTACGGAAGAACTATCTGAGGAAATGAAGAGAGCTACTGAGAAGATATTGAAGCTTCATAAAAAAGTTGCTGATGACCGTACGGCAGTTTTCAAGAATGGCATGGTTGATCTCGTAAATGACAGAAAAGCATCGAGAGACCGGCAGGAATATCTGCATGAGAGTGAAGACTACGAAAATTATGTAGATTCTGTTCTTTCAGAGCTTGAGATGATGTCGGCGGAACTTAATGAGGATATGGAATCGCTCATGGCATCTATCGGTCAGATCAGTGATGTAAGCGGTCAGGGATCTATAGGTGTAGATAGTATAGAAGACAGTATCCTGGCGATCAGAGCAAAAATAGAAAATCTTGAAAAGGCATTTAAGGATACTGAGGAGATGGTTTTTGAACTTGACTATGAGGTTGCCAAATTCGCAGTACGAAATGAATGATGTATTGAATAAAGATTTGTTATAGTTTTATAGGTTCGATCTATACAGGCAGCGGAGTGTATTTAATAGACACTTCGCTGCAATTTTTTGTACCTGATAAAATGCTGTATACTTTAAACGAGTTTATTGAAAAGGGCTATAAAATCGTTTAAAGTTTTATGTGGTTATACAAATAGCTATAAAATACGCATTAAAATTGTATTAAAAATTGTACAAATTGATCAAATAACAGTCGTAATATAGTTACAGTTCACACGTAAACGGAGCATTTACTGCGGAGTTTACGACCAAAAAAGTTGAATAGTCATTGGATTTTGCCCATCGCCACAGGCGATTTAATTGGCAAAATCCGTTACGTGAGTGAGCTGAAAGCGAGTGAACAGTAACGTATGAGAATCAAGGGTAGGATAACAATTAAACCGAATAAAGTTGGTTGGGTTAGAGGTGATTCAAGATAAAAAGCAGACTGTTAAAAGAAAAAAGAGACAACACTGCCAGAGGTGAGCCGCGAAATGCGGATGACATAAAGCAGCAGATCGCGCGTGTGACGGAGATTGGGGAGTTTTCGGATCGCGATCCTGTGTGGAGACTTAATGAAAGTTTCAGACAGAGCTTTGAACTTTCGGGACGAGAAAGAACCGAAGACTTAGCAAAGGGAAAAGCGCAGGATAAAACGCAGGGTAAGGAAGACACTTATAAGGGGGAATCAGATCTTAGGACCGATTCCGGTAATTCAAATCAGCAAAAAACAGATTTTTCAAATGAATATGTGCCCCGTAAGGGCGGAGAAGAAGAAACGCATCTGAAAAAGTTTTCAGATATGGCTTTTCAAAGAGGTGGATTATCGTCTGCGATCATGAACGGGACGAGTAAAGCCATGTTTTTTTCGTGTCTAAACAGGTCAGTGGAGACTCCGGATGTAAAGATGAACAGAGAGCGTAAACTCTTTCAGCAAAGCTCAAAGCATCGGAATATACCCGGCACGACCAGAGCAAAAGTCATCACTAATCCCGGCTTCGAACAGAGTGCGGTAGGTGTTGTGGTGGACAGCATACGTGATGCTCGCTATACCATGAAGCACATGGAAGATATCGCAAAGGGAAAGATGGGACCTGATGGTATGGAAACCATGCGGAAACAGTATCCGTTCCTTACTGATGACAGAGAAAAGGATCTTCTTCAAAAATACAAGAACCAGTTAGGATCAACTACTTCCGATGAGCAAAAAAATGCGATCAACGCAGGCATACTTAAACTAGAACATGTGATTGAAAAGAAAGCCCAGATGAAAAAACAGTTTCTGGAGCATCTGCGTAATCTTCAGGATAATGCGAGAAAAGCAGAAAAGATGTTTATGTCAGAGGATTTTCAGTCAGAACTGCAAAACGAAAGCGAAAAAATGTCCACAGAGGACATACCGCCGGACAACAATGATGCGACGGATGAGAACTCTGAGAATAGCATAGAGAATAATGACTTCGGAGATGAAACAGAAGAATGAAGACTGATTCCGAAAGCAGCAGTAAAGTCGAAAAGAGCCGTTCAGATGCGGATAAAGGCAAGATACAAAAACAGCAAATTCAAGAACAACGTGCTTCACAGTTCAATTTGCAGGAACTGCTTTCAGAATTAAGAGCTTCGCCGTGGCTCATAAGATATCTGCCTGCCGACACGTTGGAGATCCTTTCTGAATCCATTGGAAATCAAAGGCTTCAGGAAATACTTGGCGGTGGAGGAAATACAGAGCTTATATCCTGGAATTTTTCTATAGAACATGAGGAGAATACTGTAAATGATATTTCAACTGAAGCACCCGAACTCGTCGAACTGGCAGAGTAGTGATGCAGATAAGGAACTGAAATATCTATTTGAATACAATTCATACACTTATATGGGGGAAAACGGGCACTACAGCCTGCAGTTCCGTGACAGAGGACATGTATGGACTACGGAATTTGAAGTGATAAATGACAGGGTTATGATATGGGGTATTTATCCATTCAGGTGTATGGATCAGAATTACGGAAATGAATTTTGTAATTCCGTAAATTTACAATCGGTCATGGGGGCTTTTGTGTTGTATAAAGCTCATTTGACATATCGCACTTCTGCAGATCTTTTTGATGCTTTTAGTTCTATGGAGAGCCTGGCGCGCGCAATCGAGTATAACGCGAGTGTGATGGTTCATTTTTGGAACAGGGCGTCGGAAGCCTCAAAATGCAGATAAACATGTTACCCATTGGGAAGGAGGATTGTTCCCTTAAACGCTAAGGGAGCAGAAAGAGAATGGCAGAGTATTTACATCCGGGCGTATATACGGAAGAATACGACTCCGGCGCAGTGCCGATGCAAGGCGTCAGCACAAGCACAGCAGGGTTTATCGGACTTGCAGAACGCGGTACAGTGGTTGGAGCTCCGCAGTTTGTGACCAGCTTTGCTGATTACAAGAGAATTTATGGAGGATATTTAAGTGATGCCAGATATGGCGATGCAAGATTCCTTCCATACGCTGTAGAGCAGTTTTTCCTGAATGGTGGTTCCAGAGCATACATCATGAGAGTAGCTCCTGATGATGCAAAGGCATCAGCCGGAGATCTCGGCGTGCTTCATGCTGAGGCAGCTAACCCCGGTGAGTGGGGTAACCGCATCAAGATCACTGCTGTTCCGTCGTCAAAGGCAAAGACACAGGTTTTCTCTGCTACAGGTGCAGACCTCACCGTAAAGAATCCTGACGGATTCAATGCAGGTGATGTAGTAGAGCTCTTTGACGGAAGCAAGAAAGCTTATGCAACAGTTAAGTCAGTTATGGACAAGACTGTTACTTTGGAAGCAGCTCCGACTGTTGATGTAGCAGATAAATCGATCGTCACACAGAAGTACATCCGTACCTGTGAAATAACGGTTACTGTTAAGATCGATGACACAGAAGAAACATTTGCTGATGTTTCCCTGAATCCTTTCGCTGCGAACTATATCGGAATCCGCGCTGAGAAGTCCGAGATCGTAAGCTTTAGCGTAAAGGCAGCAGGAGCTGCATCTGCTCCGGCACCTTCACCTTCACCTGATAAGGGCAAAGACGGTAAGGACGGCAAGGACAGCAAGCCTGCACCGGCTCCGGCTTCCGGAGGAGCTAATCCTTCACCTATCGCACAGCTTGGCGGAAATGACGCAGCTGTTTCTGTTACTCTGTCAGGCGGATCTGACGGTTCAACAGGAAAGATCACTCCTGATGTATATGTAGGTGCTGATAATGGTCCGGGCAAACGTACAGGGTTGCAGGCATTTATCGAGAATAACAATGTATCCATTATGGCAATCCCGGGTGTCACAGATCCTACAGTTCAGTCAACACTGATCGCTTTCTGTGAGAATAAGACCAGCTGCTTTGCTATCCTGGATATTCCTATCGACAAGAAGAAGGTTGATGAGATCTCAGCTTTCCGTGATATGTACGACAGCACCTATGCTGCTATTTATCATCCTTGGCTTGAGATGCTCGATCCGCTGCTTAAGCGCACAGCTTATTTCCCTCCGTCCGGCGCTATGGCAGGTATTTATGCAAGAGTTGACACCGACAGAGGTGTTCACAAGGCTCCTGCAAATGAAACTGTATCCGGATGCACAGGTCTTTCCTGCAACTATAATGATGCTGAACAGGATATCCTGAACCCTATCGGTGTAAACCTTATCCGTGCATTCACAGGACGCGGAATCCGTGTATGGGGCGCAAGGACATTGAGTTCCAATGGACTTTGGAAGTACATAAACGTAAGACGTCTCTTCATTTATGTAGAGCAGTCCATCAAGAACAATACAAACTGGGTTGTATTTGAGCCTAATTCCGAGGTGCTCTGGTCCAGAGTTACAAGGACGATCCAGTCCTTCCTGGCAACGTGCTGGAGAGACGGCGCACTTGCCGGAACAGCGCCTGAGCAGGCTTATTTCGTAGAGTGCGGACCTACGACAATGACACAGGATGATATTGATAACGGCAGACTTATCTGCAACATCGGAATCGCACCTGTTAAACCTGCTGAATTTGTAATCTTCCGCATTACGCAGAAGACCGCTTCAGAATAATCCGTACATGACATCATAGTAAAAAATAGGAAAGGAAATGAGGGATTAAACGATGGCTATTAATTATCCGTATAGAGTCTTTCGGTACCAGGTAGAAATCGATGGAATTGCTCGTGCAAGTTTCTCCGAGGTATCCGGAATGAATCTCGCAACCGCAGTCGTTGAATACCGTGAAGGCGACGACTTAAGGAATACACCACGTAAACTGCCGGGACTTACAACTTTCGGCAACATTACACTCCGTTGGGGGACTACTACTGATGTAGACTTCCTGGACTGGGTTCATTCGGTAGCTCCGAATAATGAAGCAGGACCGGTAGGTCTGGTTCGTCATGATATTGTCATCACACTGTTTGATGATGCCGGCGGCGCTAATGGTCCGGTTTGGACTCTTATCAATGCATGGCCGGTAGGCTACAACATTCCGGATCTTTCCGGTCTTGGTAATGAAGTGGCTATCGAGTCGCTTGAAATCTGCCATGAGGGTATCTGGAAAACAACCGCAGGCGCTGCTGCCGGAACACCTTCACCGATCTGACGATAGTGCGCTGAATAATCACAATGGGGCGCAGTACACCTGCGCCCTGTTCTGACATTTATTATGACAGAGGTTGCACAATGGGGAGAGTACAAATGCAGACTGAATTTGAATTTGAGCTTCCGAAAGGATATGTCGATCCGTCGGGAGAGGTACATAAAACAGGAAAAATGAGACTTGCAACGGCAGCAGACGAGATTCTGCCGCTAAGAGATCCGAGAGTACAGGCAAATTCTTCATATTTAACGATCATATTACTTTCAAGAGTGATCACACAGCTCGGAACACTTCCGAAGGTGTCAAATCAGATAATCGAGAATCTGTTTACGATGGATCTTGCATATCTGCAGGATTTTTATCAGAGGATAAACATGAAGGAGATGCCTTCATATAAAGTAACCTGTCCGGAGTGCGGAAAAGAGTTTGAGGTTCCGCTGGATTTTTTATTGAATCAGGGCTTGTAAGCTATCCACCTGACAGGCTCTATGAAGAGATGGCATTTCTCGCATATTATCTGCATTGGAATCAGGATGATCTCATGAATATGGATCATAGGGAAAGGCGCAGATGGTGCAGAGAGATATCGCTCATTAACAGAAAACTTAGTGGAGAAGATAAAAACAGGATTGAATTTAAGTAAGGGTTAAAATATGCCAGATGCAGAACTTTTGCGTTCCTTTAGATTTAGAGTGACGCTTAGCGGAGAAGGATATACAAAGGATGGAGAGAGCGAGCCGGAGGACGCTGCTTTTTCCGAATGTTCCGGTATAAGGGTTGTGAATCATGTTCTCCGTATGCGAAGCGGAGCTGATGAACGCGGAGCGCAGGGAGTAGTTCCGGCTACGGTTGAGTACAGCAATCTGACGTTGACTCGCGGAGTTACATTCGGCAACCGGTTCCTTGACTGGGTATTTAGCTGTTTTCCTACATTTGAGGGAGGCGCAAATGAAAAAAAGGCAGTCAGGAAGACAATACATATAGTTGTCCTTACGGAAGAAGGTAAGGAAGGCGTTGCCTGGGATCTTTACGGCGCTTATCCGGTTTCTTATTCCTTGGGAAATATGAGTTCATTAAATAGCGGAGTACTTATGGAATCGATCGAATTTGCTTATTCGGGGTTTGAAAGACGTGCTCCGGGTGAAGAGGAATTAAAAAAGAAATTGGCTAGTAATAATACTTGATCCTAGTACCGTCCAAGAATGCGAAGCATGATTGGTAACGGTACTGGAAACAGATCGGTATCAGTCAAATAAGAATTTGTGTTTGACGATGAGGGATAGGATATGCAGGAACAGAAAGTAACTGAAAAATATGTTTCCGGTGCCTATTTTGAAGTTTCGTTTGGAGTTATTGGAGGTATTGTCGGAGCTTTATCGGGGCTAAGCGGCAGATTTACTTCAGTAAGCGGTTTGGGAATGGAAGTCAGCTATCAGACCTATTACGAGGGTGGATCAATGGCACCGAATTTTCTGCTGGATAAAGGTGTACCACAGAGACTGGTACTGGAACAGGGAACGGTGACAGACACAGACTCATTTGCCATGTGGATGAAGCTCGTAAATTCCGGAATGAGCATCTCGATGGACGGAGAAATAACCTTGAAGGATGCAGCAGGCAGAAAAGTCAGGTCCTGGAGCATAAACAGTGCGGTCCTTGTAAGTTACAGCGGACCTGTACTAAACAGTAATTCGCCATCGTTGGCAGTTAGTAGAATAGAATTCATGTATGGAGGCTGCACTTGAGAGAAGACGGTTCTATCGCAATGACAAAATTAAATATGTCAGTGGTCGACAGGAATCGTCTTATTAGTCCTGAGGCACTGCTCGTGGAGAGCTTTACACAGCAGATACTGGACAGAGTAAGGGGAAATCAGAATTTTTTTCCGTATGAGGAACTTGAGTTTCTGGATGAGTCTCAGGATGAAGAAAATAAAAGTGAAGCCGTGACCGAGATCAATCTGAGCTACGATCTGACTTTTGAGATGGTCGAAGCTCATCTACATGCGCTTGAAAATGAAGCAGGAAAGCTCACTCACGAAGCGCAGGAAATCCTTAGCAGAGCGGATATGGTTATCCGCGAAAGTGAAAAGAACAGTAAGAGCGGAATAAGTAGTAAAGATAGCATAGATAAGACTGCTTATATAGAGCGACTTAATGAAGTTTCAAAAGAACGGCTTCGTCTGATCCATGAAAGACAGAAAGTCATAGCTTCAGAAAAGCGCATACTGGAGCGAAGCCGGACAAATCTTGAAAATAATTCGAGGTATAGTGTTTCGCCTTCGGTAAAAAGAATACTGGAATATAAAAAAGCGGAGGAGAAAAGAACCGGAGGAAGAAATAATGAGAGTAATACTGGAAATAACAGAACTTTAGATAATTCCAAGAGTTCAGTAAAAAATATAACTAACGATGATACATATAATAATGTATCAGTAAGTGATAGAAAAATTGATAATACCTCTGCAATTCACAGAGATGAAGTACAGAGGATCAACCTAAATTCGTCAGGTGATGAGCAAAAAAATGTAACGGTTCCATTAGAGAATATTCATGAGCTGAATAGCGGAATAACTTCGACAGACATCTCGTTTGAAACAAAGAAGGAATCGTTTCCGACTGAATTTTCGCATGAAGTGCAGACGGTAACTAATCCGTTGGAAATCACGCATGAAATGCAGACAGTAACTAACCCGTTAGAAATCACGCATGAAATGCAGACGGTGATCGATGCGTCATCAGAACTGTCTCCTGAAATGCTGGCGGCATACTCACCGGAAGAACTGATAAATCTTGAGATGCAAAATTTTTCTCAGGATGATGGATTAAGTGTAAAACGTGGCGAAAGTAGAAATACTGAAATAGATAGAAAAAGTCACGGAAATGCTTTGAGAGGCTCGATTAAAGGAAAAGAGTTCGTTAGCTCAAAAAATACCGTAGACTCAGATTATATAAGGAATGATAAATCCGTTGGAAATAATATAAATTCGGATATTTCAAGGAGTAAAGCAGATAATAGATCCAAAGAAAATCAAAATGCAAGTATTCAGAAGCAGAAGGAATCTGAACACTTACATACAAACTTTAACGCATCAGTAAGTGGTGGAAGTATTGATAGAACTTCAACAACTGATATACCTTCCGAGAAAATTCGCAGTACATCACACGAAAGAGAGAATTTATCAACTAATAAAAACTCATCTGAGAATGAACAAAAAAATGCAGATGATATAAGAACCAAAGATGTAAGAAGCACTTCGTCAGAGCATTACGATGAGTCGAAAAAAGTAAATATTTCGTCAAAATATTCAGATGAGACGAAAAACGTAACTGCTCCGTCAGGATATTCAAATGAGATGAAAAGCGTAACTGCTCCGTCAGAGTATCCTTATGAGACGAAAAGCGTAAATGTTCCGCCAGAGTATTTCAATGAGACTAAAAACGGAATAGCTACGAAAGATATCTCTAATGAAATAAAGAAGGGGATGTCTACGATAACTAATCCCTTGGAACTTTCTCATGAGATGAAGACAATGACGGATCCGCTGGAACTTTCTCATGAAATGAAGACGGTGACAGCTTCGTCAGAATTATCTCATGAAATGAAGACGATGAACGCTCCGTCAGAATTGTCTCCTGAGATGTTGGCAGCATACTCGCCTGAAGAACTGGTTAATCTTGAGATGCCGGAGTTTTCTCAGAATGATGCCGGCTTGAGTGTGAGACGTGGAATAGATAGAAATATTGGCACAGATCGATATATGCGTGAAAACACTCAAGGATATTCACTTCATGGAAATGCGTCAGATAGTTCAAAGAGTTCCGTAAATTCGGAATTTATAAAGAATAATAAATTCACCGGAAATAATAGATCCGAGGATATTTCAAAAGATAAAGCAAATAATACACCTAAAGAAAATGCAAATGTAACTATTCAGAAACAGAAGGGGTCTGAACGGTTACATAGGAACTCTAATTTATCAATAAGTAGTGAAAGTACTGATAAAACTATAACAACTCATACGCCTTACGAGAAAATACGCAGTACATCTCACAGAAGTGAAAGTGATAGAAAGAAATTATCAGATGATAAAAAATCATCTGATAATGATCAAAAAAATGCAGATGACAGAAGAACAAAAGATGTAAGAAATAGCATTTCGTCAGAGCATTCTCATGAGATGAATAATGGAATAACTTCGTCGGATATCTCACATGAAACAAAGAAGAAAGCTTTCCCGACAGAGTTTTCACATGAAATGACAACGATAACTAACCCGTCAGAACTTTCTCATGAAATGAAGATGATGACAGATCCATCAGAGCTTTCCCCGGAAATGCTGGCAGCATACTCACCGGAAGAACTGATAAATCTGGAGATTTCGGATAGGGTTCAGGATGAAGATGGATCAAATGCGAGTGGTCGATCAAATGCGAGTGGTCGGTCATATGCAAACGTTCGGTTAGATGCAAACGTTCGATCAGATGTAAAGGGTAACAGAAACACATCTGGAATTCGTTCAAATTTTTCAAATATCACAGAACTTCTGAAGGGGCTTGAAAAGGAAAACGCAGAAGTAAAGAGCGATGATAAAGCGGATACGGGAAATAAAAATAAGAAAATAGAATCATCAGTCCGTGATATCACCATCCGTGAAGCCCAAAAGCAATATGAACTGCTTAAAGAGAAGTTACCGGAAAAGTTTTTATCTGAGATTGGTGACTATGGACCGACAGAGTTAAGTAATCTTGTCATAGAGCATGAAGAAAAAAACGATCCTTCATTGACAAGAAATCATAGTAAAAAGAGTTCGGATATTTCGTCTAGAGATAGCATCAATAGCAATAATAGAGAATACAGTACAAATAGCGTTACGGATAGAGATACGTTAGTGAGGGGGTCAAACAATAACAAATCATCAGAGCGTATGGAAAGTTCAAAAAGACCAGATAACATACAAAATATACGCGACCAACATTCATCTATCGATACTGAAATCTTAAAGAAGCTATCCTCTTCAAAAGATATATCCGGAGTAATTCTTCTAAAAAAGGGAAGCATTGGACACAATGTTCAAAAAAATGCAGGAAGGATCGGAATGTCAGGTGGCATGACGGTAAAGCTTCTACAACCAATGGAAGCACAGGCAATACAGCAAAAGATCAATGGAGATACACAGGTGCAGTACGTACCCATTGCGATGGACTACGGTACTTCATATCCGGATCTCTTAAAAAGCATGATAGACAAAGAGATAGAGACCGGAGCACATAGACCCATGAGAGATATCGTACAGAACAGAAACTCAAGTACCTCTGCTGACAAGTTCATAAGGGGTGAGGTTGAGGAAGTAACCGTGGATGATACGCCTGCGATGACAACCTGGAATAATCCTATGACAAACAGAGCCGGAGGAAGCATGCAGACTCTCGCAAATCGCAGCATGAATACTCTTCATGCGGATGAAGCTGTGAGACAGGCAATGGAAAATCCGGTGAATTGGGTGAATCCGGCATTTGCAGGATACGGTGCGCCGGAGAGTCTGACATTTAAGAATAACGGAAATATCGGAGACGATCAGTCAAAGCCGCAGCAAAGAAGAGAAGCAAGGATCAGTGAAGCAGAGATCAGGCGCACAGCCGATCGGGTATTCAAGATGGTCGAAGAACGTATCCGTAAGGAACGACGCAGGATCGGACGTATTTAACACCGGTCTGATGATAAGGAGGGATTGCCTTTGTATGCAGGATCCGGAAATTTGAATATGGATACGCCGGTCAGGAAAATGAAGATCACAAACATGATCACGAAGAAAAAATTCTACGTGGAATACAATCCTACGACATATCAGTTATCAAAAAATGCAGAGTTCGGTATGGATCCGGCGTTTGATTCTGATACTCCGGCGGTTCAGTTTACTTATGGTACAGTTGAGACCTTGTCGATGCAGCTGTTCTTTGACAGCTTTTCAACAGGTGTAAAAAATGCCCCATCGGTAGCGGATGGATTGAAACTCAAGGGATCACAGGTAGTAAATAGTTTGGCAAAGTTTTTTGATGTGCGGGAGCTGACAGATAAGGTCTACGGCCTCATGCAGATAGAGCCAAGCGCACATATCCCTCCGCTTGTAAAGGTTGAATGGTCGAGTTTGCAGTTTGAAGGGTTCTTAAAAAGCTGCAACGTGAACCTCATAAAGTTTTCAGATATGGGCATACCGGTTAGAGCGACCATGGATTGTGTATTTTTCAGATTCACAAAAATGGGTGCAAAGGTAAAGATGAATCCCTTTGGCTCACCAGATACTGCTAAGTTCAGAACTATTGAACAGGGACAGTCACTATGGTCATACGCATCCTCCGAGTACGGTGATCCCGGACAGTGGAGAGCTATCGCAGAAGCAAATAACATCAGCAATCCAAGGATACTTAGAAGCGGAAAGATGATCAGAGTGCCTGCGATCGAATAGGAAAGCATATGGGCGGATTTGATAAAAGCGGGAACTATGACGTTGAAAGTCTCGAAAAAAAATATGATTCTTTCATGTCTCCCACAGCAGAGATAAAGGTCGGGTCTACAAATATCGACGGGATGAAGATTCCCATAACATATCTAAAAGTCCAGCAGACAGTGAGAAACAGAGCCGGAACGGCAGAATTTCAGGTCTCAGGTATGTATGACTATGAGAAGGGAAAGTGGCTTGAAAGCCTTCTCGATGACATAGATGTAGGTGCAAAGGTCACTATAAAAATGGGATACATGAAATCCAAGAAGCAGGTGTTTTTCGGATATGTGGATTCCTTTGAAGTGACTTACAGCGGCGAACATCAGCCCAGTATCACCGTGACTGCAATGGACGGCATGGGGCTCTTAATGAGCGGCGGTGAAAGAAAAGATTTTGGAAAGAAGACCACAAATGAAGTAGTTACAGAACTTACAAATGATTGTAAAAGTGCAGGACTTGTAAATTCTGTGACGATAGATACGCTTCCGAAATTTACGACGCAGATACGAAAAGATACCAATTGCAGCAATTATGATTTCTTAAGTCAGATGGCTGAGATGTGTTTCGTAAACTTTTGCGTGATAAATGGGGAAATGCTTTTTTCCAATCTTATGAAAAACACGTCTGCTCTCATAGAACTTACGCTTGGGCAGTGTCTTCTCGAATTTACAAGATCATCTGCGATGAACAGAAATTCCGTAGGTAAAGTAGTAGTCATAAGTAATGGAACAAAGGACAAAAAGGAAGTTCGGGGCGAAGCAAATGCTCCCGGAAAATTCGGCGGAAAGGGTGAAACCGCAGCAGAAAAAGTAAAGGGACTCGATAAAACTACGAGAGTTCTCCGAATGAACTTCCTTCAGTCGGAAAAAGAATGTAAGGATATGGCACAAAATGTGCTTGATTATATGAATTTCGGTTTCGCCGGAGGCGGAGGCAGATGTATGGGGCTTCCGGACCTGATCCCGGGCAGATTCATAAAGATCAAGGGCGTAGATAAGAAATCAAACGGAAGTTATTTCATAAGCGAAGTTACACAGTCTTTGACAGAAGATGGTTATTATACAGAGTTTGAGGTGTGCGGATTAAGGGGATAAAGACGTGGCATTTGATTTTTACGACGGTGAATTAAGTCAGTTTGACGACATACAGAGGCGGTCGCTGAAAACAGGACTGACTCTCGCTCATGTGACAAATATTAAAGATCCGGAGAATAAAAACAGAGTTCTTTGCAAACCGGTCACAAATGATAACGAAAAGGCTGTGCTGGAAACCGAGTGGTGTGATGTGATACAGCCGCTTTCCGGTAAAAATGCGGGAACGTTTATATTTCCCTGTGTGGATGATCTGGTCCTCATAGGTTATCTCGACGGAGATCCGCATTGTCCGTATGTGATCGGCGGTGTCTGGGATCAGACAAGTACTGCTCCCTATACTATTCAGGATGGAAAAAATACTGAGTACAGTTTTAAGACACCCACCGGAACCGAGATACATATCCATGAGGAAAAAGACAAGCAAAAGATCGAAGTAAAAACGCCAAAGGGCACACAGCTCGTTCTTGATGACGAAAAAGAAACAGTCACTGTTGAAGACAAAAATAAGAAAAATACCATAACACTAAAGTTAAAAGACGGTGAAATAGAAATAAAAGCCGACAAAAAACTGACCATGGCAGCAGGAAATACAAAACTTGAATTGACCTCCGACGGTAAGGCAACACTGGATGCCAAAGGAGATGTAACCCTGAAAGGTGCCAGCATAAAAGGCACCGCAACAGGTGCCATGGAACTAAAAGGTTCTTCGGCCACGGTCAACGCCACCGGTAAGCTCACTCTGAAAGGTGCGAGTGCTGATCTTAAGGGACCTACTGGAGTTAATATCAATTAAACTCGTCTTTTTTCCTGATAGCACATATTCAAAAGCCTCGACGCAGCCCGCTGCGCCTTCGTTTTTGAACATGCACTCTCAGAAAAAAATACTTCGTTTAATCTGATATTAACTAATGATCATAGAGGAGAGAAGTATATGGGCGCACGGGATTTTTTAGGAAGCGGATGGAAATTTCCGTTACAGATAGACCCGAGAACGGGAAAGATGGCAGTATCGGATATGGAAGACAATATAAGAGAATCGATCGGCATCATCCTTTCCACGTACAGGGGAGAACGTGTGATGCGCCCGGAATTTGGCGCAAATACAGCGGATTTTGCGTTTGCACCAACAAGCTATACAGAAAAAGAAACTATCTCATATGAACTGTCACGTCAGCTGATACTGGACGAACCGCGTATTACAGATGTGACCGTGAACTGTGAAGAAACCGGTATAGAAGGTGCTCTGAAGATAATCGTGGACTATACCATAAGGAGCACAAATAACAGATACAATCAGGTCTACCCGTTTTATCTCGATGAGGAAATGACATGAAGCATGTACTTGTGGATGATAGAAAAAAAGAAGATGTCCTGAAGCAGGTCAAGGATCTCGCGGCTTCATACGTACCTGAGTGGAGATATGAGGAAGGTGACCCGGACGATCCGGCAGCGGTACTTACCGAGATATTTGCGGAAATGTACGCAGGTATCATCGACCGCTTAAATGAAACACCGGAGCGATTTTACGACGAGTTCTTAAATATCCTCGGAGTAGAGGAAGCAGAACCCGCTGCTGCAGAAGGACTGGTGAGATTTACAGTGGACAGCTCGATCACAGATCCTGTACGAGTCCCGGAAAACTCACTTTTATATATTTCCAGAAATGAGCAGAATATCGTATATGAGACAGAACAGCCGATAGATGCGACTTCTAACGAAATACAGGATGTATTTCTGATAGATCCGGAACAGAAATGTATCGAAAAGTTTGACTTTGAAAATCCGGAGAGCTTTTTTTCATGTGGTAATCATGAAAACCTGCAAAAGCATATTTTCAGAATCTCGGAAAACAGCATCCTGCATCTAAGAGGAAAAGCTGATATAGAGATAGATCCTCTGGCAGAATCGGAGTTCCTTAGAAACGATATACTGACACGTTTAAGCAATAAAGAAAATGTACATTGGAGCTGGATTTCCGAGAATGGAAAGCAGGAATTTAAGAATATATCTATCGAAGCCGGAAAGCTCGTTCTTCATAAGGATAAGGGAGAACTGATGCCGGATGAGGACGGAAACAGATATGTGCAGTGTGAATTTTTTGAACATGACACAGAATTAAGGATCCGGGGCTTGAATGTCAGCGGCAGATCTTCGGAAAAGATCCGTTCAGATGGATTATATTTCGGAGAATTCCGTCTCTCGGATAAGGAAGGCGGGTACTGTTTCGGACGTATTCCGGCACCGTATGAAGAGTTTTTCATCCGTTCTGATGATGTGCTTACAAAGCGCGGAGCGCAGGTAGCAGTGAGCTTTGATATGTCGATCATCACCTACGAAGCCTTTGACCACAGCGGACCGCAATATAATTACGGTGAGCTGGTCATCGATAAAAAAGCGGCTGTAGTGCGGGAACCAGATGACGTATATGTGAATGAAGTGATCTGGGAGTACTACAACGGACTCGGATGGCATGTATTAAATGTATCCGGATCGGTTAATCCTTTCTCCGGTCAGTCAGATGAATCACTGGTACTGACATTTACTGTTCCGGAGGATATTCAGGAAACAGAAGTAAATGCGGTTAATGGTTATTTTATAAGAGCCCGTGTAGTAAGTGTAGAAAATGCTTACAGCATCAGACCCAGATGGCTGCTTCCGTTTGTAAAGCGCGTCGATCTGGAATGGGCATATGCAACAGAAAGACCTGCAGAAAGACTTGAGGCTCTGAATAATGTAGAGCAGGAAGAATCAAAGGAATGGGACGGCGTAAGCCAGCTTGCTTTTACGGTCTATAAAGACATGCAGGATGAAATTCCGGCAATCTATATGAGGTTTGACAGACCTTTATCCGGGATGCCTCTATCCATGATGTTTGTTATAAGCAATCACTCAGGCATAAGTGGAAAATTAAAGTTTGAACTGTGGACAGGAAAAAGATTTGATCCGGTTCACATAGTGGATGATACAGGAAACCTGGTACACTCAGGACCGGTATTTCTCTATTTTAACCGGACGTCCGAAATAGGCAGATTTTTTGGCAGGGACGGCTATTGGCTGCGTATAACGGCGGGATACAATCCGATCCGGGAAAATATTTCAGCACCGCTTGTTTCATTCATCGACTTTAATGTGACAAAGGCAGTTCAGAGGCAGCATGCGGAGGATGAACTGTTTTCAGCAGACTCGTATGAGGAAAACAGACGTATACAGCTCTTAAATGTGCCTGTGATAAAGACAGAGGTATGGGTAAATGAGACCCGGGGAATAAAATCCGAAACCATAAATATGCTTGAAAGGGATTACCCGGAAGACATCCGTAAGACGGAAAACGAGGATGGCGAGGTTAACTACTGGATACGCTGGAAGAGAATCAGAGAGTGTGATACGGCGGAAAGCGAAGACAGGATATACCGACTGGATCCGTACACGGGAGTCATCACATTTGGTGATGGCAGATACGGAAAAATAGTTCCGGAAGGATTTGAAAATATACGTGTTTCCTATACTTACGGCGGAGGGGCAGAAGGAAATGCAGAGGCAGGCGAGCTTCAGGATTTTCTGATACCTGTTCCACGTATCTCGGGAGTCAGAAATGTAGTTGCCATGAATGGCGGTACAGGAAAGATCGGAAGAGAACGGATAGAGAAATACGGAAAATTCAGGATACGTCATCAGGATCGCGCGATAGGAATAACGGACTTCGATCAGCTGATATATGAGAATTTTGGAAATGTAGCTCATGTAAAGAGCTTTGACGGTATCGATGAATTTGGAAAAAAAGCGCCGGGGCATATCACTGTAGTTATCACCGGTATGTCAGGCGGAAATGAGCGGACCAATCAGGAACTATGTGCACATGTTAAATCCTTCCTGGAAGAGAGATGTGACTGTACACTTATTTCTTCCGGATTTTTATCGGTTCTGACTTCTACAGAGATGGAAGTTACGGCAGATATCGAGGTGGTCATCACATCACCGGATAATGCGGCAGCCGTACAGCAGGAAATCCAGAATGCGCTGGAAAACCTCATAAATGTGCGATGGGCAGAAAGAGACATAGGTGATCAGATAAGGATAGGCGAAGTCTACACGGTGCTCAAAAACATCCATGAGATCCGTTCAGTCCGGAAAGTTATCCTCGAAGGTGTTATGTACGAAAATGGAAAGAAGATACTGGTACCTATAGAATCCGATTCGAATCTCCCGTTTGTCACGGTAAGGAGCGGAGAACACAGGATCGTCATTGATCTGTAAGGATCTTTAATGTAAGGAAAAGTCATGATTCAGTCAAAAAACCTGGACAATCAGACATTTGAAGAGATTACGGCTCATTCCGTATCACGAATCCCCGGTCTTTCCGGAAACTGGACAAATTTCAATTTGTCCGATCCCGGAATAACGCTCGTGGATCTATTTGCATGGTACAAAGAAATGCAGCAGTACCAGCTGAACTTTTTTAGTGACGAGATCGCGGAAAGGCTTCTGGCTCTTACAGGAACACATCTTTTGCATGAAAAAGCAGCAGAATGTATGTTGAAGATATATGAAGATCCTGAGCGGGACTATCCTGTTCTCACAAGACTCGAAACAAAAGAAGGCATCGTCTTTGAACTTGCGGAAAAGATACCGGATACACTGCCGCAGCTCACAGGAGTTCATATAATCGATGGACGAAGAGCCGTCGATGTGAGACCTCTTTTGAGGGAAGGTGCAGGATTCAGCCCCTTTAACTTTGAGGGAGAGAGGCAGACAGAGATAGTTCTGGAATTTGATACAGAGGATACGGAAATATCTGTGTGGTTTGAAATATCCGAGCACAGCAGGACAAAACGAAACCCTGTTGAAGAGGGAACAGAAGCTCCGAGGATCATCGAATGGTTTTCTGAGACACTGTCAGATGACCCGGTAGTAGTAGACGAAACCAATTCTCTTTCTCATAGCGGACGGATCACTTTTAAGCCGAATGGCAAACACATAATAGGAACACTTGTCGATCCGGGATGTGAAGAGGAAGTGATCATAAAGAATATTGAAGTTGGTCATTTTAGAGCTATTCAAAAGCAGACTATTTCAGACATCAGAAAATTTACAGCGGAGAGTGCACCGGAATATAAGCTGTCCTTTGACGATGCACTCGGACTTGTCGGAGAGCCTACAGCCTTTGTTCGAAAAGATACAGGCTGGACACAGGCAGACGTAAAGAAAGAGGATGAAGGTGAGAACGTCAGAACGCTTTCTGTCAACACTGAGGAAGCACTGCAGGACGGACAGGAAAACCTGAAGGTCTGCATGACGGATCCTATTCATTTTTATGATATGTTTTTTGATTCGACCGGCATGCCGGGGCAGGAACTACAGCTGGAACTAAACGGAAAAATTCCGGTTCATGACTATTTCACTCTTATCTGCGATACAAGGGAACCGGACGGAACGATAGCGCAGGAAGAATGGCATGAAGTAAATGATTTTTATTCCTGTGACAGCCGTTCGAGAGTTTTTATGTATGACAGTGAGAGGGAATGTATCATTTTCGGAGATGGAAAAAAAGGAGCGATAGTTCCTGCCGGAAAGAATGCGATATTTGTAGCAGAAATGGCACTGTCAGAGTGTGCTGGAGGAAATATTCCTCAAAATGCAGGGCTGTATTTCAGTGAAAATCTGCAGCAGATAGAAAATGATGAAGCATCAGGCGGAAGAAACCGTGAAACGGTGAGTGATGCGATGATGCGGTTTAGATATCGCCTGACACATACGAGGAAATGCGTGACGCAGGCTGATTTTGAGCGGGCGGCAGCAGAAACACCGGGATTTAGAGTGAGAGAAGCACGGGCGATAGCCGGTTTTGACCGCAAAGAACCTACACGGAAAGCCCGTTGTCCTGTGGTAACAGTAGTGGTTGTCCCGGATTCTGATGAGATCAATCCTGTTCCTGATGAAAGATTCATAAGGGCGGTATCAAAGAACATTGAGTCTCGCAGAACAGTTGGAACAATGGTCAGAGTGACCGGTCCGGTTTATATCCCGGTGGATGTGAGCCTGGAGATCATGACAGATGAAGAAATTTCATCCGAGGAGATCAGAAAGCGTATAGCAGAAAGCTTCCAGACAGGGAGGCGCCGAAAGATCGGAGATGCGATAGCGCTTATGGATATTGAAACGGCGGTTGCCGGGATACGGGGAGTATTAAGCGTAAGCCGTATAAATATCTCTACATCATCACCGGAATGTGCAAGAAATGCATACGGAGATCTTGTGATACCAAAGGATGCAATAGCATATCTAAGGAAATTGAGAGTATCAGGGAGATAAATGGTAAATGGGCGGACAACAGAAACAATTGCATTTCTGCAGATCGGAAGACTGGAAATGCTGTGATCAGAAAGGGTTTCTTACAGAAGGGGACTCTTTGAGGCTGGATATCCGTAATACACGATCGGCATTTCTGATCCTTCCTGTTATAGATAGCGGTGAAACAGGATTTGAATGGGATCGTATGACCATAAAAGGGTCATTTACGGACAATACTGCAGTGAGTGCTTATGCGTATGCCTGGGACGGTACAGGTGAAGCAACGGAATTTGACATGAATGCGACAGATGAGCAGATAAGGCGAAAGCTCTATGTAATGGCAGGTTTACCGGTGCCGCGCGCAAATGATTGTCTGCTGCACCGGAGAGGAAGGTATATAAGACTCGGTCTGGAGTTTTCTGCAGGTGGAACGGATGCACCGGTTCTTGACGAGATCGCGATCAGTACCGATGGTGATCACATGGTGGATTATTTGCCGGCAATCTATCAGAAAGATGAATTTACCCGTCGTTTTCTATCGGTGTATAACAGCATGTTCCTTGATCTGGAGAAAAAGATTAGTTCGCTGCCTTCACTTTTTGATATAGATACGGAAGGCATGGATAACCTCATGATGTTAGCCGAGTGGCTATCGATCGTGGGAAACAGATATGCTGATGATCGGATCAGAGAATGGATAAGAAATGCTTTTGTAAATTATGAAACGATGTTTACCCGTGAGGGAATACTCAGATCCGTAAAGCGTCTCACAGGAAAGGATGCCCTGATAATAGAGTATTTTGAAGTGGATCCGCAGAATCCGGATTGTCCGGATTCTAAAGTATATGAATCACTTTACGGAAATGATCCTTACACATTTTTTATACTGCTCCCGGAGAATACCTTTAATAGCCGGGACGATAAGGAGTTTTTCATCAGGAATATGAAAAGTCTCACTCCTGCAGGCAGAAAGATGGAACTCATAATTCTGAAAAAGGGTCTGCAGCTTGGATGGCATTCATATCTCGGTGTAAATTCCATAGTCGGTGATTACACTATGGTTAAAATTGATGAAAGTACGGCACTTCAGCTTGATACGGTGATCGGAGGAGACGGCAGCGATGGCTAATGATTTTTTTCCAATTGAGAGAAACAGATATTTTTACGGCAAGCTTCTGACGGTCCGTGATTTTGAAGCGGAACAGGATTATTCGAGAAACAAACATCGTCTGATGAATCTGGCAATGAACGGATCCGGAATCGTATTTGGACTGGGGGTCAGTGCCAGCGACGATTCTACACTTCTTATAGAGAGTGGTCTGGCGCTTGACGGCAGCGGCCGGGAGATCGTGGTTGAAAATTCTATTATCAGAAAGCTGACGATGATAGAAGGATCGGCTGATCTAAAGGAGTCAGATGATGCCTGGTTGTGCCTGGCATATGCAGAGAAAGAGACACAACCTGTCAATGCGGTTAATTCCGGAAATCAGGAAAATAGTCAGTACAATATGACCAGGGAAACCTACAAGCTCTACCTTACAGCTAAGGCACCTGACTATGAAGAGATACTTAAGTCTGAGGGATATCGAAATGTTAAGACTATCTACAATGAAAAGCATCTGACGATCGTTTTTGCGGCAGATGATCTGGCAGTTGCAGGAGATGAGATATCAGCGCACTTTCTGATCATAAAGGATTACAATACTCCTCCTGTTCACTTTACGCTTTCGGGTGAAAGTGAATTTACGGAAGATGGAAAGATCACGCTCGAATACTCGCAGGACTCTTCTGAAAAGAGACAGTGCATAATGACATCACTGCCTATATCCGTACGAGGAGTAACGACACTTTCAGATAATCTTTTCGGTGGAAATGTAGAGCTAAATCTTGAGATAGGAACAAGGCATTACAAAAATTACATAGAAATACCGGCTCTGCTCATGGTCACAAATACAGCCCGTGAGCTGGAAGAAATAAGGCGGCACAGAGACAACCTCTCGGAACATATCCGTGAGAAGGATATTCCTATCTATCTCTCAAAGATAGAGCTTATTCATTCGACCGGAAATATCTTTATTAACACACTGACGGATCTTCCTTTTGATCAGAAGATCAAAAAGGAAACGATAAAAAGAGGTACGTCAGGTCAGCAGATAGAAGTTAAGACCAATGTGCGTCAGCTGGATTACTGGCAGAAACCGGATGTAAGGGCTTCATTTAATCCGGGAAGCGGAAGACTTAATCTGGATTTCGGAATCCCGTCACCTGAGCAGTATGATTATGCGATAAGTCATGGTGTGGTAGATATGGAGATGCCGGGAGGTATCAAGGTAAATGCCAGATTTTTCTCAGAGGAGATACCACATGGACTCGGGCCGGGTGCAGTGGATGTCAGACTTTCCGTTGAGTTTGATGATAACGGAGACAAGGCACTTCTGATAGGAAACCGTGAAGTGTTTAAGTCCAAAAACTCAGGAGTAGAGCCGCCGTGGGTAGAAACCAGCGTGATCGTATATCCGGAACGCGGAACCATGAAGATAGGTGTATGGCTTCATGATACGGTTAACGGCAACAGGATAAAGATCCACTACTTCGCACAGAAACCGGAACGTGATACAGACAGGATAATTGACCGCTCAAGACCAGAAATCAGGATATTGCCGGAAGTAACAAGGATTTCTGCCGGAGACAGACTTCACTTCAGGGCAATTGTTGAGGGAACGGATGATAAGACAGTTGAATTCTCGGTTGTTGATGAAAACGGCGGCGTGATCGATCAGAACGGTGTTTACAAGGCTCCTGAGAAACCGGGAACATATGAAGTTATGGCAACGTCTATTGCAGATCCGGAGGTAAGAGCGTCTGCGTTCGTAATTATTGAGTGATAAAAAAGGGGTAAACCTGTTTTCAGGGAAGAGACAGGGGATAGAGGATATGAGTGGAGCAGAGCTTATTCAGGGCAGGTACAAAATTGAATGTACACTTAGGGAGTCTGAGGATTATGTGGCTTACCGGGCAGTAGATATCGAGGACAGAGAAAAAAAATCCGTGATCCTTAATGTTTACAGCGGACAGTATGTAAAGGAATTTGTAAGAGTCTTTCATGATCTGGGGAATTGCAGGGATTACAAGGGAATGTTCCTTTACGATGGTAAGATTGCGTCAATTTTTACGTGGAATACGGGAGAAAATTTTTCTCAGATCTTTAAGAAAAAGGCTGATCTAAGCATAGAATACCGGATGAAGTCCGGGGATCAGCTCTTTCATATAGGTCTGCTTGTTGACTCATATCCGGAAGAAATACGCCGGAGTGTGCTTTACAACGATAATTTCAGGGTGAAACAGGCATCAGAGGAGATCATGCTGAACTTCCTTATCAGTCCGGAAAAAAAGCATGAATCAGTGGCAAAAGTCATAGAAAACAAGGTCAGGACTGTATTTCCAAGAGGGCTCACCGTGCCTATAGTTCAGAGAGAATTCTTTTTGAGTCTCGAAGAAAATCCTCCGGAAGACGGAAAAGAATTATTTGAGCGATGGAGAGAGTATAAAGAACCGATAGCTGAAGCATGGAAAAAGTCTATGAAACGCGGAAGCATAGAGCGGTTTTTTGAAATCATATTTATGAACATCAAATGGTTCTTTAAGTACTCTTTCAGGAAATGGAGGAGAAATAGATGAAAAGACTTACGAAATTGGGTCTGTATTTGATAATCCTTTTGATCCTGAATGTTTTGGGAAGTCAAGTTTATTACGGTTTTATTGATAATACGCTGGAAAGTCTGATATTTAAAGAAGCACCGGATCCGGTGGTCATCACCCATGGCGGAAACTACACGTATCTCATTGAATCGAAAATAGAGGAATATAAAAAAGATGTATATCTGCTTGTCAGGATCAATAATACAGGCAAGTATAAAAGCTCAACAAATTTCGAGCAGCTTGGAATTAATAGGATCAGAAATTTTGATGAGGTATATACAGCCGGTGATGGAGATCTGTATATTACCATAGAAAATCTGGATGGAATACGTCAGCTTTATTTTCTGGGGGCAAAGTCAAACAGGGCAGTATGCTGTTACTCTACTGCAGAGGGTGAAGATGCAGAGATCTATGGATTGATAGAGGATAAAAAGAAAACTACTTTTTTAGTTAAAGAGGATAAAAGTGTAAGTGTTTATGCCTATGATGAAGAAAAGAACAGTGCAGAAAAGATAGAAGTAATAGATATTTCCAACTACGCTCCGGATGATCGGTTATTTTACGTTCTTTATGACGGCAGGAGAATTTATGTCAAAGGAAATATACTCTGTTACGGAAATCAAAAAATCCGTTTAAAGAAAAATGTAATAGCCGGAGATGTATGGAGAGTCGGAGAAAATGCAGATCTCTATGATTACGGCAGCGGAATTATATATAGCGTGAACTTTGAATCAAAGAGCCTGACTAATATTTTTGAGGTCGATAAATGGACGTCAGGACTGACGGATCTATACATAGATATAGATGGCGAGCTCTGGATGATCGATGATGCAGATAAGGTTCAGTATCTCAGAAACGGATCGATCCATGATATTAGTGACGCTAAGAGCAGACCGGTTTATTTTTCAGTAATAATCCTTGTTGTCTTTGAACTTTTAATGATGTTTATAGCGCTGCTCATATGGTACTTCCCGGCGCAGTTATTTAAGATGCACATCTCTTTTATGATCAGATGGGCTGTTCTGCTGGCAATTTATCTCTATCTGATATGTTCTTTGTTGGATGATTTTTTCTATATTGATGTTTTTACTCAGCTGAATGAACAGATGGACACTCTTGTAAATGCGATAAATGTCGGCAGTGAAAAAATAGAAGATTATGAAAAAATGAAGCTTATCAGGGAAGATGCCACCCGTCTCATAGTGACAAAGAAAACGGATGGAAAACTATATTACGAAAAAAACGGGCGGAGCAGGATCATTGATAGCCTGTATTATAGTTCAAACTATAAAGAAGCTGCTGAAGAGGCGCTTCAATGTGATGAAATTGGAGACATACACTCAACTTACTATGCGGTATGCGGAAAATATTATTATGTTTCGGCGATCAAAGTTGATGAATCGAGTGTCCGTGTATTAAGTGTACACAAAAGCGAAGATGAGTCTGAAGTATATGTACATCTTTTATTTCAGCTGATCACGGTCAGAGTAATGTTCGTGATATTATGGTTCATCATAATGATCATTCTTTTCTCGTTTAGATCAAGAATCAACAAAATTTCACGCAGGATCCGCAAGCTAATGAATGAGACACAGCCGGTCCGGGACAGCGTAGGGGATGAAATAAGTGCAATAAATGATGCATTGGATACGTCAGCTCTTGAGCTTCGGGCAAAGATCAGAGAAGTGGATGAGCATAATGCTGCGTATGAGCGCTTTCTGCCTAATAATATGCTGAAGCTGTTAAGGGTTCAGTCAGTATACGAGATATCTCGTGAAACCTGTGCAGAAGAGCGGCTCATTATGATGACGGTGTCCTTTAAGTTTGCATCCTTTAGCTATGATGAGTCTCAAAAGGTTATCTATGACCGTTTGAATCACGTCATAGAAAGAACAGGAGAAATACTGAATACGTATAATGGTATGGTGCTGGATTACCGACATGACGGTTTTACCGCGCTTTTCCGGAGTAAAAATTCCGATGCCATAAGAGCTGCGATAGAGATCAGCCAGGAATTCCAGAAGGAAAAGGAGATAAAGGTTCATATCACCATAGATACGAGTCTCGTTATGACAGGAATCGTTGGTACGGTTGAGAAATATCAGCCTATATCGATCTCTCCGAGTTTCTCGATCACCGGAGGTATGCTGAATCTTTTTGAACGTTTCGAAGCCGGGATCCTCTGTACGGAAAATGCGGCAGAATTAGTAAGGAATTATGATTCCAGATATATAGGCAAACTCAAGATCCATGATGAAGCGATCAGGATCTATGAGATCTATGAGGGAGATATGCCTGATATCAGCAGAAAGAAAAAAGAATTTGAGAAAACTTTTGCGGAAGGTATTTATTCTTTCTACATCGGAGATTACAGGACTGCAAGAGCAGATTTTCTCGAGGTTGTACGTGAAGATGCTTATGACGGTCCGGCAAAATTCTATCTGTATATGGCAGATAAATATGCAGAGATGAAAAATCCGCCAAAAGATTTTTATCTGAACTTGCTTTAAGGTCAAAGAGTTGATCCTGTCTGGGAGAAAAAAAGGATCGGTGGGGGAATGACTTTATGTTTGAGAGTATTTTCAGACAATTGATACAGAGTTTCGGCGTAGTATTCCGTACGATGCGCGCATTCTTCATGAGATTTCTGACGAGTATCGGAGCCAGGATCAGAAGTATGACCAGTGTTACGAGGTATGCTTCACAGATAGGCCCCAAGGTACTGGATGCGGCGGCATCTACGGGAAAGAAACCTGCGAAAAAAGAAGACTATATCGAAACCGGCAGCCTTCTTATATCAAAGTCTTTGATCATAACGGTATTATTAGTAATAATCGTTGGAACTATTTTTATGATCACTATAGGATGGCCTTTTATCGTCAGCACTTTTCTGACAAAGCATATGTGGAATGAGGATCCGAAAGTAAAAGGCTATTCCGGTAAGGTCATTATTTACTATGATGAAAAAAAGAAAATGCCGGAGTTTAAAGGACGCCTTAAAGACGGAAAAAAGATCAAAGAGGGAACCGAATACGATATGAATAACCGTGTAACCTTTCAGGGACACTATGAAGACGATGTTTACAGTGGTTATGGAGAAGAATCGGTTGGCGGGATCGTGGTCTACAAGGGAAACTTTGCAAATGGTAAATATGAAGGTGAAGGAATTCAGAGAGATGAAAACGGGTTTCTAAAGTATGAGGGAACTTTTTCAAATGGAGAATATGAGGGCACAGGTAAGGTCTATGAAATGGACGAGCTGGTCTATGAAGGGGAATTGTCCAAGGGTCTTTATGAGGGAAAAGGAAAGCTCTACAAAGATAAGATACTTGTCTATTCCGGATCATTCACCGCAGGTGAGTATGACGGATTTGGAAAACTCTATGAGGATGGAGAAGTGGTATATGACGGATCTTTCTCGTCAGGGGTAAAGTCAGGAAGAGGTGTTGCGTACAAAAAAAAGCACATGATCTATAAGGGAGACTTTGAGGAAGATACCTATAACGGAACAGGTGTTGCGTACAATGATAATGGAATACTCGTCTATAAAGGAGGATTTGTGGACGGTCTGTATTCCGGATCAGGTTCTCTGACGTTAAAAAACGGTGAAGTCATAAAGGGAGAATTTGAAGCCGGAAATATCATTGGAGATGCAAAGTGCTTTAAGGATGACAAGCTTTTTTATGAGGGCAGTCTCGATGGTAATCTTCCTGATGGCAGTGGAAAACTATACAGCAACGGAAACCTCGTATATGAGGGACCGATAAACGGAGGTACGGTTGACGGAGCAGCACTCCTCGGAATGAGCTATGAGGATGTGCAGAGTGCATTTCAAAATGGCGGCAGGAGATACCTTTATGAAGATTCATTTGCACTGCAGCTGCCAAAACTTGGTACAACGGTAGTATTTTCGCTCGCGACGGATGATGAGGATCCCATGGTTACGGATGTATATATATATGATCCGCAGTCAGCTACAGATCTGGATCTCATGGAATGGAAAACTCCGGAGGACTACGCGAAAGCTGTAAGCGATGAGATCGCAGAGGGGATAACGGTCCGCAAGGTAAAAGTCAAGCAGGATGCACTTTCTATAAAAGAGATCCCTGCAAAATACAGTTCGGCTGATTACTATGTGCCTTTTGTGTCAGATCACAGCATTCTCCGATTCTGGTATGAAGACACTACAGACGAAGTAGTTTTTTATCAGTGGACTGCAAACAGTGGAGATTCTTTGCTGGATAATGAAGAAGAGGAAGTTAATGGCGCGGAAGAACGTGTCGAAGCGGTTCTCGCAAAGATCGGTATAGATATTAATGATGATGAATCAGGCAGCGGAGATGCAGCCGGCGGAGCAGATTCCGGTGGAGCGGGAGCCGCAGCAGGTGGAGCAGGAGCAGACGCAGGCGGAGCAGACGCCGGAGGATCGGCAGCCGCAGCAGCGGCAGGAGCAGACGCAGGTGGAGCTGTTGCCGCAGCAGCCGCAGCGAGCGTAGTAGACGCAAGTGGCACCGGAGCTGCAGCAGGTGGAGCAAAGGCAAGTGTTCCCCAGAATCCATATTATGGTACAGCAAAAGTTGATGACCTTATAAGCAAGGCAACTCCTAAAGACCGTCATAAGGTCTTAAAAAAACTCATTACATACTACAAAGCAGCAGAACATGCTTCTGCAAATGCAGAGCAGACAGAAGCGGTACAGGAATCACTGGAAAAAGCCATATCTGATAATTCTATGGGTGACGATAGCTACGACCGCATAAGAGAACTAAAAAAGACCGAGCGTAAGCTGAAACTCAACACAGTCAAAGAAGAAACTGATATGTCACAGATTTTTAATGAGATTAACGGTCTGACTTATGGCGGAAACGCATCCGGAGCAGACCTGAGCTCTCTTGCGGTTTATTTTGACGCATCTAATATCGATAAGGAAGCACTGGCGAAAGCAGGTCTGGATGCAGCACTTAAAAAGACAGCGGAACAGCATGCCGCAGACATGGAACGTTATCAAAAAAATTCACAGGAAACAATAGAAAATTTCAAGAAACTCGCAGAGGAAAAGGGTTATCACGTCTTTGATGATATAAGTGATGGATACGACGACGATGATGATGATGACGATATAGAAGTCTCAGATGGCGAAGATGACACACAATGGGCATATAGCGACGACGCACTGGGATTTGCCGAGGAACAGTCAGACCGATTGCTGTATATGCTCATCCAGTCGATGAAGACAATGCAGGAACAGGGACAGCCCCAGCCCGGCGAGATAGATGAACATGGACTATACCGGCTTCTTCAAGATGAACTCATACAGCTGCAACTTGCCGGATTAAATATTCAGGATGCTATCGATGACTACAAGGATGCAAAAAAGCATGCAGAGCGTGTAGAGAAGAAGCATTCACTCGGTGATGCAGATGAAAAAGATGTAACGGATGCAAAGGTAGATGTGGTAAACACAGTTACTGCACTAAATAACAACATTATTTCCTTTGCGGAAGTTGCGGCAGATCTAAATGAGATGACAGACGGTTATATCGCACGAACCTATAACTGGCATGCGGATTGTTTCCCGGATGAAGAGACACTGGCAGCTGCAGCAGCGGAAACTGCCGTGGCTCAATAGGCATTTAAGGAATAGAAATACTTAGGAGAAAGTATGGCAGATTACACGGCAATTTATGAAACAGGAAATGCGATAGTGGAAATGCTGCGTGATGCTCTTACACCGGAACCGGTGAGTAAGAGAGAAATGATCGCTATGTGTTCACCTTATGAACCGGATAACAACCAGCTCACAGTTCACCTCTATCATGTAGAAAAAGATACACAGTTTGAATCTCCGTCATTCCGTCCGGCAGGTCCGAATAAGATGGAGATGTCACCGACTATCATAAATGCTTATTATCTCGTGACTGCTCATTCACAGGCACCGCTGCAGATAAGAGAAGCAGATATGTACAGGATACTCGGTGCGGCTGTGCAGGCAATATCTGATATGCCGACTATAGGAAAGCAGTATCTAAACGGCTCTCTGGCGTCAGAGCAGGCAAATATACATCTCGAAATAGAAAATAATGATTTTGAAAAGATGATGAAGATCTGGAACAATACACAGACACCGTATAAAGCATCTATAGTCGTGAAGGCTACGGGAATAGAGATAAGCTCTAAACGTTCAAAGAAGATCAGCCGCGTAATGGATGCAGAAATTACGGTGGAGCAGAAAGCGCAGGGGATCAGATGATTAGTTTCAAGGTAGGAGCAGTACTGAGGATAACAGACGGCTTTACGGGAAATCCGGTACCTATGGGGACTTTCCGATCAGACATCGATGATCGTCCTGTAATTCCTCTGTCAAAAGGTGAAGGATACTTTGTTTTTCTGAATCTGGAAGGCGGAGAGCATAAGATACGGATAAGTAGTGCAGTGTATCAGGACGAAGAAGTGACTGTAGATGTAACGGGAAAAACTGCCGTGCAGGTAGTGACTCTTAAACCCGGTAAGTATTACCGGTATGGCACGGATGCAAGGCATTATGAGATACAAGCTTATACTGACAGTGTCTGGGCAGCGGGTGATACAGACGGAATGGAGTTAAAAGTCGCAGAGGATAAGGCAGAAAAAGGAAAAACTGAAGCCACGATCTTTGCATCTGCAGCGTTTTCAAAGCACAGTTATCCTGATAATTTTCTGATATATGACGGAAAAAACTCGGAAATAATCTGCGTAGAAACCGTTGATGACGGGGTGGCGACTTTTACATCACCATTAAAGAATAATCATAAAAGAGGAGTTCGTTTATTACCGGCTCAAAATTTCCACGTGTCAGACGGAAGTGTATGTGCAGTTCTCCGTGATGTGGATAAGATACAGGTTTTTAGTAAAGATGGGGAGAAGCCTGTAGAGTATACAAGCAGTAACGATCCAGAATAGTTACATTAATTGATGGGAGGGTATCACATGGGGTCTAATCCGTTAACACAAGGATGTGTATGTCAATGTTCTTTTGGTTCAGTTCCGTTTCCGATAGCAACGACATCGGTTCCGAACGTAAAGTTTTGTTTTATGCAGGCGGCGGTACTTACTGATAATAAGCCTTTTATGTTTGGCACGTGTATAAGTCCTATGCAGCCATCCATGGCTACGGGAGTACCGGGACCGTGTCTCGCTGCGGCTCAGATAAGTGCGCCCTGGACACCGGCATCACTCACAGTAAAGATAGGCGGAAAACCGGCGGTAAATAAAGACGCAAAGCTCATGTGCAATATGGGCGGAGTGATCTCAGTAAACATGGCACCGGCGATGAACGTAAAGATAGGGTGAGTTATGGATCTCCTTGAACTGGAAATAGAAGATGAAGATATCCGTATGGATCTCATAAACGAACCATACGAAACACAGGATGATTTTTTGCATGATGCAGCAGCCATGCTTGATCACAGGCTCTATCTGTACTACAAGTATCACCAGTGGGTAGGACCTGAAAATGACATGAAAAATATGCTGGGACTCGTGGTTACGCGTCATGAGTTTGAGCACAATCTGTCAAAGGCTGCGGAAGTTCGTCTCCTGGATAAATGTGATGAATCGGAAAAGGCAGAGCTCAGGGCAGACAGGGAATTACTTGAGTGCCGCCTGAAAAAGACGAATGTAGAGGCTTTTCCATTTGTACGTCTTTTTCACAGGTTCGATCTGTCATATGCAGAAAAATGTACAGTGCTTTTAAGCTTTTTTTCGATAAATGCCGATAAATATAGAAAGATAGATGCTTATCTGCAGGATGATGTTGCAAGAAAGCACCCTGAGATCTCTTTTGTGTCCGATCTTTTCGGTGATGAAGTACCGATTCCCGATATGAAGCGGAAATTTATCGAGCCGTCTCCTTTTCTTTCTCTTTTTGACACAGGAGAACTAAAAAAGAGCCTTTTATCTCTGCGAAGCGAAGTACTGGCATTTTTATACGGAAGTGAAGTTCTTCCGAACGGATTTCATCTGTACAGAGTGGGTGAAGAAATGCCCCTGCTCATCCGTAAAGACGTGGGTAAACGTCTGGATGCGGTTTTTAGCATTGAGCGTAGTGCGGTAATGATCTCCGGACGAAAAGGTATCGGCAGAGAATATCAGGCTGTCAGTGCGGCATCGAGAAACGGACATCACTCGCTTGTGGCTGATCTCGAATTTGCAGATAAAAAAACAGAAGCGCTTAAAGAAGCCGATATGCTTAGCAGGCTCTTTGACGCTGTTCTCATAGTAAAAGGGATGGAAGAAGATGACGATGGACTGCCTGTTTTATCAGACAATGAATTAAAAGCAGAACTGGAAAAACTACAGCCTGCCGTATCACCTTTATTCTTATTGTCGGAAAGAATGCTGCATCTTCATCTAAAGCTGTCTGCCATCAGTATCGAACTCGAGGATACGACCGTAGATGAAAGAATCGAGCTTTTTAAGGATGGTTTTAAGAATGTGGAGCTTGCAGAAAATGTTGCTATAGATGAAGTTGCCGTGAAATTTCACTTTACGCCCATGCAGATAAGGGATGCAAGCAGACGGGCAGAGGGTATCTACAATGTAGACAGGAGACCTCTTTCTGAAGATACCGTAAGTGAATGCTGTTACGGTGAGGTTGTGACGAAGCTTGACCAGCTCGCACGTCGGGTCAAGGGGAAATATACGTGGGATGATATCGTTATCCCTCATGAGATAAAGAGACTCGTAAAACAGGCGATCGCGCATGTGAAGTATCATCACAAGATCTACAGTGAGTGGGGCTTTGGAAAGAAACTCACTTACGGTACGGGAGTGTCCATCCTCTTTGCAGGAGTTCCCGGTACCGGTAAGACCATGTGTGCCCAGATAATCGCCCGTGAGCTCAGTATGGAGATGTACAAGGTGAATCTGTCTCAGATCGTCAGTAAGTACATTGGAGAGACAGAGAAAAACCTGCAGGCTGTTTTTACCGAAGCGAGAAATTCCAATTGTATCCTGTTTTTTGATGAGTGTGACTCTCTTTTTGGAAAGAGAAGCTCAGAGGTGAAGGATTCTAATGACAGGAATGCAAATGTAGAGACAGCATATCTTTTACAGCAGATAGAAGAATATGATGGGGTCTGTATCCTCGCAACGAACCTTTTGCAGAATATAGATGAGGCGTTCCTTAGGAGAATTACTTTTGTCGTTCACTTCCCGTTTCCGGATGCCGGATCAAGAGAAGAAATTTTCAAAAGGACATTTCCAAAGAATATGCCGCTTTCTGATGATATTGACTGGAAGTTTATCTCCGGTAAGTTTGAGCTTTCCGGTGGATATATCAAAAATATCGTTCTTTCCGCATCATTCCTCGCAGCAGAGGAAGACACCATCGTGTCCATGCGTCACATGGTAAATGCAGCCGTTGACGAGATGCGAAAGAACGGGATCGTCGTGGTACGTGAGACCCTCGCGGAATACGCGGATCTCCTGGATGAGCAGAGACGATAGGGCGATATGAGCCGGTGACTATTTTGAAACATAGGGGAGAAGATGAATGGGAGATGCACTACATCTGGTGAGGGTGCGGGAAGGACTGGTAAATTACTATTCCTACATCCCGGAAAATTTAATATATCTCCTGCATGACAGAAGTACGGTGGCAGTATCCGCAGTATGGAGACAGACAATCTGCGGTACAGCAATAGCAGAGAGGATCGGAGACGCGGTAGAGCTTCGGAGCATCTATGTGGATTCGGCTTATCGGAATATAGGTTTGGCGGTCTATATACTAAAGGGGCTCATAGCAACTGCCCGTGAAGAAGGTGTGACGGAAGTCTACGCGCATTACACCAGGAAAACTCTTAGTAAGCATGAAAGCATACTTACAAGATCAGGGTTTGCAGAACCTAAAGCCTCGGCTGATGGCTTTACCATTGCAGTAGGTGAGATACCGGCAATCCCGGATCCGGATATCCCATACAAGGATTACACCCTTGAAAATGCTCCGGAGGAACTATTGGATACGTACAGAAATATGTGCAGGAGAAATGAACTTCCGGGCTATGTAAATGTATTAAATGTCAGAAATCCGCTTAAAGATATATCATTTCTCATTGCGGATGGTAAAAAGATCGCAGGTGTACTAATCGGTGAAGAAAATGCATCGGGGCTCAGACTGGCAGGTCTCTATTCGCCGCCGGAATACCGTGGAAAAGGATCGTCGATCAAATTATTGAGTCTGGCTCTTACGGAAGCACAGAAGCAGTACCCGAAAGAAACACTGCTAACGATCGATGCGATCTCTAAAGGAGCCATCAGGCTATGTGAGAAATTACTTCCGAGGAATTCACTGATTTCAAAAGAAACGGAAATGTGTGCCGTATGTAAAATATGATATCGTGAAGGATTTTTTTAGAGGAGCATAAATATGTTTGACGAACTGCTAAAGAGAGCGCAAGAACAAAAAAAAGAGGGCGAAAGTGATCAAGGGGGGCAAAACGCCTCTACAGAAAAAGGTAAAGAGCAGCTGGAAGATATTTTAGAGGTTGCGGATGACCAAAAAAAAGAGTTGGATGCGCCTAATTCTTCTTTGGCTGAGTCTGGAGAACAGAAAGGTGAGACAGCTAAGCCGGATGAAGTAGCTACAGGTGGAAAGGTTGATGCAGGCACGCAGACGGAAACACCCACTACAACAGAAGCTACAGGTACAAAGACCGAAGAGACGACAGAGGAGGCTGAGAAAGCGAAGCCGCCTGAAGATGTAATGAAAGCATCGGAGGTTCTTGAGAAAGAGATAAAGGAATCAAAGGAAGAAGGCGCAAAAGAAGCATCCGGTGAAGATAAAGAGGCAAAGCCTAAGAGCGAAGAGAAAGCAAAGCCTCTGATTCAGGTTTTCTCTAATAAGTTCAGCTTCGAAGGACTGGCATCACTCTTTAATGGCGGAGGTAATAAAAAGAGTGATGAAGATAAGGAAAAGGAAGAAGAGGCTGCGGATCAGACAGAAGAGAAGACAGAAGAGAAAAAGGATGAAAAGAAGAGCTTCTGGGGTAAGATCGGTGATGCAATAACCGGAGGTTTGTCTAAGGTCGGACCGAAAATCATGGATATGGCATCGAAGAAAGTAGATGAATACATGAAGGATCCGGACAAGCTCAAAGCGGATGCTAAAAAGGTTGGCGGTGCAGTAAAGACAGCCGGACAATATGCATGGAAGGGTATAAAAGCTGTAGGAAGCGGCATCAAAAAGGGTGCAATGGCAATAGGAAGCGGCATCAAGAAAGGCGCAAGTGCAGTTTATAACAAGATCGGTGAGAAGATCTACGGTGAAGATAAATGGGATGAAATGCAGGAAGCAAAGGAAATAAAAGCAGAAGAAGAGGAAGAGAAAGAGGCTGAGAAGAAAGAAAGGAAGGCCGAGAGAGAAGCTGAAAGAGAACGGAAACGAGCCGAAAGAGCAAAGGGAAGAGAAGAAAGGAGAGCTGCAAGGAAGGCCGCAAGAGAGGCAAAGAAAAATGGAAAACCTGTCGATGCCAACGCTGAAGGAGAACAAAAGCAGTCGGAAGATGCAGGAAAAGGAAATAATGGTGAAGTAGATCCTAAGACATTTAAGAATTTATTCGGAATAAGTCCGGAAGAGGCTAAAGCGCGTAAAAAGGGAGCTGGAGCAAACGGAAAATCTAAGGGTAAAGAAGACATCGAAAAGGAACTCAGAGAAATAGATAAAAATATTACTGTAACGGATGAAGAGATCGAAGAATTCTTTGCTGAAGGAGGAGATGAAGAAAAAGCGAATAAACCTGAGGAAGAATCTGAAGGAATTGAATTGGATGATCTTGATGAAGACGGCAAAAAGAAAAAGCCGGAAGATCAAGAACCTGTAGACGGAGCAGTTGATCTCCATAAGAATATGCCTATTGTTAAGAAAAATAAGCCAAGTAAAAAAGAACCTAAATTAGATGATGACCAGGAACCTATAGTTGAAGCTCCTAAAGATCCTAAGCCTGAAGAGCAGAAACCGGAGGAAAATCCAAAACCACAGGAAAAAGCAGAGGATGAAGAGTTTGAATGGGATCCGCTGGGAATTCAAAAGTTCCCAAAGAAACCGAAGCAAAAGAATGCACAGAAATAGGATGTGAAGCAATATGCAGAAGAAAACAAAAAAGCGAATAGGTAGGCTTAGTTTTAAACTTTTTGCACTGTTTTTCTTATTTTCAATCGGGCTTCTATTTCTGTCAATTGACTCGGGTTTTAGGATCTTTCGCGCATCAGCTATCTATCAGAGCCTCGGATTTGAGCAGGGAATATCGTCGTATATAGCAGGGCTTATGGAAGAAAAATATCCTGACTATATGAAATCCGATGAGATACTGGACAGTGATGAGTATGATGATCTTCAGGAAGATATTATAGCGATAACACGTTCTGTCAAAATGAAACAGGTTTGTGTTGTAAAGTATGTAATGAATGGAGATGCGATTGAAGCTTATTACATTGCCGGCGCCGGTGACATGATAGATGGGGCAGAGTTTTTAGAACTCCTGGATATGGATGAAGTAGATTATGGGGTTGCACAAGATATACTACAATATGGTGAGCCTCTGCAATATCAGGAAACCAGTAAAAAACAGGAGAATGATCAATGGCTTTCTGTGGTATCCCCTATAAAAATTGATGAAAAAGTATGCGGTATTGCATACGTTTCGTCTCCGGTTGAAAGAGACGCTCTGATAAGTGAAGATGTTAAAGAGTCTATAACTTTCGCACTCATAGAGATGCTGGCATGGATCATTGGACTCGTAATAGTACTCATAGTTATCTCGAGTCTGATGATCGTGAGACCTGTCGTTACGATGACAAGACAGGTAATGAATTATTCTGTAGATTATTCGGATGAGGCGTTTAAAAAAGATATCAAGACACACGATGAACTGCAGACTCTTTACGAGACATTCAGAACTCTATCAGACAATATAAAACGGCATACCATAGAGCAGGCAGAGAAAGCAGCAGAAGAAGAAAGACGTGCAACAGAGTACAGGATGGCTACCGAGATGAGGGAGTCAATCCTTCCGGAACAATTTAACAAACAGGAAGATCTGTTCCTTGATATTGGAGGAAAGATAATTAAGTCAGGTACTCCTTCCGGTGATTTTTATGACTGGTTTGAAGGAACTGACGGCAGGATCTTCTTTATAACTGCATCTATTGATGAGACAAGCATGGTCGCTGCGACATATCTAACGATCACTCATGCAATCCTCCGGAGTTACCTCATGTCGGAGAATAACTTAAAAGAGAGTATGTCAAAGATAAATGAGCAGATATTTAGAAATGTTGGCAGAGATCATCCGGTAAGACTTTTCCTCGGAGTTATCGATACTAATGAAGGTATACTCTATTACGTGAACTGCGGAAGTACGCCGCCTTTTATCATAAGAAAAGGTGCACGTGCGGAAGCACTGTCGGGAAGAGTCTATGAGTCTCTTGGTTTAAGCGAAAACGTAAGTTACATGCCGGAAAAGATAGAACTGCACTATAATGACAGGATCTATCTCCTTGATAAGTATCTGGATAAAGGAATCGTGGGAAGCGACGGGGAAACATACACTACCGGAAATATCCTACGGATATTGGAGCAGTTTGAGAGCCGTAATGAAAGTGCTTCTGAAAATCTGCTCAGGATAGAAAGTGATATCACAAACTTCCTGGGTGGAAACGAGATCGCACACGATGTACTACTGGTTGCTGCAAAGTTTACGAGACCTAATAAGGAACTTGCGGAGATGATCCTTCCTCCTGTGATGAACAATTATTCGCAGCTGCAGAATTTCCTTAAGCTGCAGATGAAACAAAATCACGTCGAAGGCAAGGATTATGCAAAGATACTGGTAGTATCGGAAGAACTTTTCTCGCTTCTATGCAGGTACTCCAAAGGCGGCAGGATCCGGACAGTATGTAAGTGTAAGGAAGAGGAAAAAGAATTTGCTTTTGAAATGGTAGTGACTTTCAAGGGCGGAGACGAAGAAGTTGACTTCACGTCTCAGGAGAACAATGCTATCGAGTTCATACGAAACAATATGGACAGTTTTGAACTCACTACTGCTGAAAATCGTATAACGGCAGTGGCAGTAAAGAAATACACGATAATAAGTAAAGATAAAAAGGAATCGTAAAAAAGGAACCGTAAAGTCTGAAACAAAAAGGCTTTGCGGTTCTTTTTTGTTCAGCATCTACACTCTTAACAAATCTTTAGCTTGCGTAAAGCCTATATAAAGTCATATGCATTAAACTCATCTAAGTTTTTGAAATAAATGTTTTAGGAGTTCGATATGCATCTAAAGAAGTTTAAGATCAAAATTAATCGAAAAAAGGCAGTGCCGGTGATCGTGATAGCGGCAGTGGTCTTGTCTGTAGGTATCGTGGTAAGTGTTAAAAGCGCCAGTGCAAAGACAGATGATACACCTACAGTTCAAACAGAGACTGTTACGGTTCAGGATCTCACAAAGAGCATTACTTTATCGGGAAAGATAGTCAGTGCGGCGACCTATCCGGTGTCAGCTCCGCTTTCTGATGTGGTAGTAAAAAATGTAAATGTAAAGGTTGGAGACCGTGTAAATAAGGGGGATGTGATCGCAGTCCTTGACGGATCATCCATAGAAGCATCATTAAAAGGTGCGGAAGAGTCACTTTCAGTCGAAAAGGAAAAGCAGCAGCTGGAGCTGAAACAGGCACAAAGAGCCTTAAATGAAGCACAGGAGACAGCAGCGCTTCAGGCAGCGAGAGCAGCAGCGGATACAGCAAATGCCATGAAGCAGTATAACGATGCTGTTAATGAAAACGGTTCTTGGCAGAGTTCACTTGCTGGATCAAATTCAGCAGTGAGCAGCGAAAACGATGCCTATAACAGTGCAAAGGCTGATGTCGACGAAGCAACAAAAAAGTCACGTAAGACAGAGAAAGCACTTACTGATGCACAAAATTATGCAGACCAGGCAAAAACAAGTCTGTCAGAAAAGGAATCTGCATTAAGTATTGCAAAAGATGCAGAAAAGGCAGCAGAAGAAGCAGTGAATGAGGCAAAGACCGAAGAAGAAAAGAAGAAAGCTGAAGCTGACCTCGCATCAAAAAAATCTGCAAGAGAACAGGCTGAGAGAGAATATAACAGTGCGAAAGCCGAGGCATCGACTGCTGAATCGGCGCTTGAAGAAGCAACTGAAAAAAACAATAAAGCAAAGTATAAACTCGAAGATAAGCAGTCAGACCTTTCAAATGAAGAATCAAAACTCTCGGAAGCAAAGTCAAAGCAGTCTGAAGCGGAAAGCAGTGTAAAGAGTACAAAGGATAGTGTCGAGAGCACAAAGGAAAGCGCGATAAAGGCTGCTCAGACGGAACAGGATACGAACCGAACAAATGAAAAAGCTGTTCTTGATTCAAAGGATGGACTTAGGAATGCAGAATTAAACAGTAAGACTTCTCTTATTTCTGCGGAGACCGAAGTTGAAAAGTATAAGAAGCAGATGACCTATCTCACTGTCTCAGCACCATCGGCAGGAATAGTTACTTCTGTGAGTGTAAAGGCAGGTGATAACTATACCGGCGGCGAGATCGCAGTTGTACAGGATGACAGCGGTTTTAAGGTAAGCGCTTCAGTAGATCAGTATGATATCAGCGACATTGCTCCCGGCATGAAAGCGATCATAAAGACAAACACTACCGGTGACGAGGAAATGGAAGGTGAACTGACTTTTGTATCTCCCGTAACTGCTGCTGATACGGTAAAGGCTGATAATAATTCATCCACTCAGTCGTCATCGACTTCATCCGGTGGAGATTATCCGATAGAGATAACTATCAAAAAACCAAGTGAACGTCTCAGAATGGGAATGACAGCAAAGATCACTCTTATCGAAAATGAATCAAAAGGAGCTTTGTCAGTACCCGGTACCTGTATACAGGCGGATGAGAATGGAAATGATTATGTGACGGTGCAGAATGGAGATGCAACAGAGAATGTGCCTGTGACAAAAGGACTTGTAACTGACTATTACACTGAGATCAGCGGAAACGGGATTTCAGAAGGAACACAGATCGTCATGCCTGATACGTATGGTGACGTGGCTGCAGACGGAGGTGTGACAGATGAGTTTTATTGATGCACCAAAGATCATAGATGCTCATGGGATAGTAAAGCGATACAACGAAGGCTCAGAAAATGAATTGGAGATCCTGCATGGAATAGATTTGACTGTCAGAAAAGGTGAGTTTGTGTCTATAGTCGGTCAGTCGGGTTCCGGAAAATCAACTCTTATGAATATCATAGGCCTTTTGGATCATGCTACAGCAGGGGATTATTTTTTAGATGGTAAGGATGTCAGCGGACTGAAAGATGATGAGCTTTCACGTATCAGAAATAAAAAGATTGGTTTTGTATTTCAGACCTATAATCTTATACCGCGAACATCGGCGAGATCAAATGTAGAGCTACCTATGATGTATGCGCGTGTTCCCGAAAGGGAACGGAGAGAGCGTGCTGAGATGCTCCTCGAAATGGTCGGTATGAAAGAAAGAATGCTCCATACACCGGACGAACTGTCCGGAGGACAGAAGCAGAGGGTGGCAATTGCGAGATCTCTCGTAAACCATCCGTCGATCCTCCTTGCAGATGAGCCGACGGGAGCGCTTGACAGCAATACAGGCAGAGTCATCATGAATCTATTTCATGAGTTAAATGAAAAGCATGGTATAACGATAGTCCTCATTACTCATTCAAATGAGCTTGCGGAAGAAACACCCCGTATCGTTACGATCTCTGACGGAATGATCATAGGAGAGAGGAAGGGAAGTATCTATGCTGCATGAAAATATAAAACTTGCCCTGTCAGGCCTCGCAGCTAATAAGTTACGATCTTTTCTGACTATGCTGGGAATAATCATTGGTATAGCGTCCATCATAGCCATAATGACAGTGAGTGATGCCATGAATAATTCGCTGAAAAGTTCCATGGGAGACATGGGAGCAAATAATATTGAGTATTACCTTACAGCAAAGATGAATCCTGATACCGGAGAGTATCCTGATGAACCTCGCAAGATGAAAAACGATGATTACATCACCGATGAAAAAATGACTGAGATTTTGAAGCAGTTTAAGGGAAAAATCGAAGGTATCTCACTTACCGAGGAGATCGGCAGTGTGAAGGTCATGGATCAAAAGAAGTATGCCAATATTTCTCTTATCGGGATGAACAGCACGGCGATAACAAAGAAGCATCTGAAAATGCTTGCCGGAAGGACTTTTGAAAAATCTGAATTTTTGAACTCGGGAAAAACAGCTATCGTATCGGACAGATATATAAACAATCTGTTTGACGGTGATATGGAAGCAGCACTTGGAAAAACCATGGAAGTGCAGCTTGATAATAAATACTATAAGTACACGATAGTCGGTGTATATGAATATCAGCAGGCAGGCGGAAGCAGCCAGAATATGGGTAATCCAAACGATATCACTACAGATGCCTATATCCCGCTCCGTACTGCATCTGCACAGAATAAAAGCCTTGGTGAGTACACATCATTTTCGGTCCTGGCAGCAAAGAATGAAGATCCGGAAATGCTGTCGTATACTATAAAAGAATATATCAACGACCGATATTATAAAAATAATGACACCTATGAGATAGACGGCTACAGCATGAAAGCAGAGCTTGAAAGCATGAATTCCATGATGAATACGCAAAAACTTGCATTTGTCGGAATCGGTGCGCTTTCACTCCTCGTAGGCGGTATCGGTGTCATGAACATAATGATCGTATCCATAACAGAAAGAACCCGTGAGATCGGTACGAGAAAAGCCCTCGGCGCAACAAATGGTGATATAAGGTTTCAGTTTATCACGGAATCTATTATAGTATGTATGATCGGCGGTATCGCTGGCATAATATCGGGACTGATCCTTGGAATGGTCATATCCAATATCATGAATTACAAGGGAGTTCCATCTGTGCCGGGAATTATCGCCTGTGTACTGTTTTCTGTTGCGTTCGGTGTATTTTTCGGGTTCTATCCGGCGGACAGGGCGGCAAAGATGAACCCGATAGAGGCTTTGAGATATGAGTGATAAAATGTACAAAATATTGATCGCAGAAGATGAATCGGACATTATCGAGCTTTTACGTCTGTATCTCGAAAATGCAGGATTTATAGTGATAGGCGCTGCTGATGGAATAGAAGCGTTAAATATAATAGAGTCGGAGCATATCGACCTCGCGATCTTTGACATAATGATGCCGAGACTTGACGGATATCAGCTGATAAGAAAAGTCAGAGAGAAGCACAATTTCCCTATAATGGTTCTGTCTGCTAAAAATCAGGATTCGGATAAGATACTGGGTCTTGATCTGGGGGCGGATGATTACCTTACAAAACCTTTTAATCCGCTGGAGATCGTAGCGCGTGTAAAGTCAGCTTTGCGGAGATTTTATCAATTAAATGACAATACGCAGGAACAGAACAGCGGCGTGATCAGGGTCGGTGAGATAACGTTAAATACGATCTCCATGTCAGCGGATAAAAACGGAGAAGAGATACCGCTTACACCTACTGAATTCAAAATCTTGTCTCTTCTCATGCAGAATCCCGGACGTGTATTTACCAGAACACAGATATATGAGAGTGTCATGGGCGAATATTATGAAAGTGATGACAACACCATCATGGTACACATCTCGAAGATCCGTGAAAAGATAGAAAAAGACAGCAAAAAACCGGAGTACTTACTTACGGTAAGGGGGCTTGGCTATAAAATTGCAAAAATGTGAAAAAAAGAAGCAAAACGGTAGTCTTTCATTTCTGATACTCAGGACATATTCGATATTTTTTGCATTGGTCTTATTAATGGCGATAATACTGGTGATGTTTTACAGGTATCTTACCTACAATGTCCTGTGGGATAATCCAATAAACATCACGAAACACACGGAGATACTTAGAAATGAGCAGTATGAAAAACTGCCGGTAAAGAGAGAACTTGGAAACGGCGGATATATCGAAGTTCTGGATGAAAATGCTCATATAGTTTATTCGGGAAAAAGCGGACCTGTTTCAGCATATTCAAAAAGTGTTCTTGAATTCATACCGGATATCGATTCCGGGACGTTTTATATGGTCAATAACTTAAAAAATAGTGACGAATCGAGTTATACGGTTATTGAAAGAGCAAATTCTGATACTGACGAGTTTTATCTGGATGAAGTAATGATCGTTAATGCCGATGGAGAAGTGTTGTATACGACTAATCCTAAAAGCAGGGAGGTTGTGACAGATCAGGAGATCGGTTACATCTCCGGTCAGGCGGGAGACCGTACCTATATACAAAAATTTGGATTTAGAACAAAGGAAGGACAGATGCGGTATCTGCTGATACATACTGTCGATCACACGATCGAGTACTCAAGGCGTCAGGACAGGACAGCATTGCTCTTTGTGTTGATGTTCCTTGCGGGTCTCCTGATACTTATCCTCTTTGCAGTGGCGCGTATCAGCCATACCGTACTGCGTCCGCTAAATCTCCTGAAAAATGCAATGGAGAATCTGTCACAGGAGAGGGAAAAATACGGAGGCATCGAAAAGATCACATATAACGGGCCGAGAGAGCTCACGGCTATCTGCGATTCCTTTAATGACATGGCAGATGATCTTAGGGAAAGCGAAGAGAGACGTGAGAAGCTCGAAAAAGATCGTCAAAAGATGCTTGCGGATATTTCCCATGATATAAAGACACCGGTTACGGTCATCGACGGCTATGCACAGGCCCTCGAGTCCGGACTGGTGCCGGAAAAAGATGTAACTAAATATCTCAGGGAGATAAAGAAGAAGTCTGAGATTCTTTCGGAACTCGTAAATTCTTTCTATGAGTACAGCAGGCTTGATCATCCCGGATTTAAGCTCGAAAAAAAACAGGCCGATCTCGCAGAGTACTTTAGAGCGTATCTTGCAGAAAAGTATGAAGAACTTGAACTAAACGGTTTTGATGTAGATATAGATATCCCGGAGGAGATCATAAAAGCGGAGTTTGATGCGTTTCAGTTAAAACGTGTTTTTGAGAATATCATAAATAACGCGATGAAGCATAATAGCAGCGGATGCACGATCTTTGGAACCATGGAGGTGAAAGATAAGAATTTCGTGATCCGTCTCGGAGACAATGGCAGCGGCATACCTGAGGCACTAAGAGATAAGATATTTGATCCTTTTGTGGTAGGAGAAGAAGCCAGAGTAAGCGGACGCGGCACAGGGCTCGGTCTTTCCATTGCACAAAAAATTGTAGAAGCCCACGGATGGAAAATAAGGCTACTGACGGAAGTGGATGGAACAATGTTTGCTATTTATGGCAAAATCTCATAATTGTCAGAAAAATACTCCTTTTGTTTTATATGTTATACACAAATGTGCGTGCGGCGTATGTTATACTGATTGTGAATGATGATCAGCCGTCCGATATATATGATAGAATTGCGTGATGCTGCGAACACTTAGTGAGAGTGTATGCAGAGCTGCTTCGTATGAAGCGAAGCAATTCGTGTCATCAGTAAGGTGTGAAGGCAAAAATTAAACAGGAGGAAACCCAGAATGCTGGAATACAAGAAGATTTATTCAAAGAGGTACCCGGACATTCCGCTGAAAGTGGTCGAAGGACACTTCGTAACTCCAAATTCCCATATCAACAGGTACATTGATATGGCAACCATGAAAACACGTCAGAGCGAAGCACGGGAAGTAGCACAGGCTCTGGCACAGGCATACGCATCTACGACAGTAGTAGATACTATAATCTGCATGGACGGAACAGAAGTAATAGGTGCGTTTCTCGCGGATGAACTCACCAAATCCGGCGTAATCTCAATGAACCAGCATAAGACTATGTACATCGTAACTCCGGAATACGACCAGTTGGGTCAGATGATCTTCCGTGACAATATGATGATGATGGTAAAAAACAAAAAGGTTCTGATCCTTCTGGCATCTCTGACGACAGGTAAAACTGTATCCAGAGCGGTAGAAGGACTCAAATACTATGGTGCGGAAGTGACAGGAGTATCTGCGATCTTCTCCGCAGGAACAAAGGTGGCAGGACTTCCGATACACAGTCTTTTTACAACATCAGACATTCCGGAATATGTATCCTATAACCATGACAGCTGCAAACTTTGTCAGGCAGGGATAAAAGTAGATGCGATCTGCAACGGCTTTGGTTATTCGGAGATTCAGAAGTAATAGTATTTATGAGGAGGTTAATACATGAGGGTACTTTTTAGAAGCGGAGTAGTTAAGGAAGTTATTTCAGCAGAAGTAAAGCCGATGGATCTCGGTAATGGAACTATAGCCGGTACACAGATCGATTTCATCCTGGCAAACGGAGATAAGAACACCTATGTTTACAGCGAAAGAGTGGGTATAGAAGTAGCCGGGATGCTTGCCGTTGAATTCGTAAAAAATCTCTACCAGAACGGCTTCGCAGATTTCTCGGACGAAGACGCGGAGCTGATGTGATGATGACAGGGTCAAAAGCTAAAAATCCGATTGTGCTTGCACAAAGAGGATTTTTAGTTTGGGACCCGTAAAACACGAGCATGTAGCGTGTTAACGCGGAATGCGAGTGTTTTAGAAGCGCGAGAGCTGCAAAGCAGCGAAGCGATTCGTGTCATCATCAAAAATAGTAAGATGACAGGGGCAAAAGCAAAAAATCCGCGATCCATGTCATCATCAAAGAACAATGTATAATACTGTAGAATGCAGCAGAAAAGAAACAATTTTCTGCTGCATTTTTTTACCCCAAAAGGGTGTCTATACTTAATGAATTGCCGATAAATACTACAAATGGGGGGTAAGTATGAGTGCGTTTGAATTTACAAAGCCCGATTACGGCAGAGAATACATACTGAATGGTCTATCATCAATGCCGGGAGGATTCTTCATATACAGGGCAGACTGGAAAAAAGAAGAACTCCTGTATGCAAATCAGTCGCTGCTTGATATGTTTGAGTGCAGTGACACTAAAGAATTTATGGAGGTTACAGGAGGAACCTTTCGGGGAATAGTTCATCCTGATGATTATGATCGCATCGAATCGGAGATAAGATATCAGATCAGTTCATCAGATGATCATTTTGACAAGGTACACTACCGGATCCTCACGAAAAACGGACGGGTAGTTGAAATAGAGGATTACGGAAGATACATAGAAGATCCGTGGGAAGGCCCGCTTTTTTATGTATTTGTATCTGTAGCACAAAACAAAAAAACAAAAGAAAGCGCGGATAATACTGAATTAAAAGAGTTTGCAGCAGATAATGAACATACAAATGACGCGCTCGATAGAGCCATACGGATAGCCAGTATCTTGAATAGAGAAAGAAACTATGATCTGGCAATGAATAATGTGTTAAAAGAATTAAAATCGTATATTCACGGTGATTTCATCTATGTTTTGACGGTAGATCCGGAAACGAATAAATTTAGGCCAGCCTTTGAAATTGGATCATCAAAGATCAGAAACAAGGTCAGGGTCGAAAAAGATGATGACCTGAATATGGTGTATCGGGGCAACCAACACTTTAGAAGAGAAAATGACTATATTTTTGAAAATGTTGATGAAGTAAAGGATCAAAGCCATTACCTGTATAATTTTCTTCAAAGGGTAGGAGCGAGAAATATCCTGCAGGTACCGATATACAATGTGGATCAAACAATAGGATTCTTAGGCGTATTTAATATTGACAAGAGAGAGGTGCAGATGTGCCGGAGACTTCTTATAGATGTTTCGTACAGTATCGCGTTTAGGATGATAATGGAAAAAATGAAAGAATAAAAAATTTGAACATAACAGTACAAAAAAACGTGGAGAGGGCGATGGTTTAATCGTATATCTTCACAGAAATCAGACAACATCATATTAACTGGGGTACGACAGTTAGAAACTGATATATTTGCAAAGAACAAGGGGTAACTTGCTTATGAAGCGAAAAGGATTTAAATCAATAAGTATGATGCTTATATGTGTGATCTTATTGATCGTGCTGATTACCGGAGTTGGCGTTAGTGGATTTGCGATCTTTAGTACGGTAAAAAATAATGAATCAAGCGCAAAGCTTTACAGAAATCAGCTTGAGGAAGACGTACTTAGGGAGCTGAAAAATGAGACACAGCTGGCGGTATCTATAATAGATAAATATCATCAGCTGCAGGAAAGCGGTGTAATGACAGAAGAGGAAGCCATGAAAGCCGCGGCTGACGCTGTCAGGGATATGAAATATGATGACGGCAATGGCTACTTCTGGATAGATACCGAAGATGGTGTAAATGTAGTCCTTCTGGGACGTGATACAGAGGGAAAGTCCAGATGGGATGCAGTTGATAATTATGGAAATCATTATATTCAGGATATGATCAAGAATGGTCTGCAGGATGGCGGCGGATATACTTATCTGCAGTTCGCAAAACCCGGCGAGACTGTTGAATTACCGAAAGTAAATTATACTGTTTCCTACAAACCTTATAAATGGGTTCTAGGAACCGGTGTATGGATCGACCAGATCGATGAGATGGAAGCTGATTATAGAAAATCGGCGAGAAGATCTATCACGTTCAGTATCTTAAATGAGATCGTAGCGGTTATTTTGTTATTTATAATCATGACGTTTGTTGCGATCAATATCAGTAAGAGAATTGCTAAGCCTATCATCAATGTAACAGAGAAGATGCGTAAGATCGCAGGTGGTGACCTTAGCGAATTTGAAGACGCTGAATTCTTTGAAAATACTCTCATGACCAGAAATGATGAGATCGGTACATTGTCCTGCGGTATGAGAGAACTTCATGATAGCTTGCGCGAACTCATGAGGACTATTACAGATACGACATCATATGTAGCAGCTGCAGCACAAGAGCTTAATGCAAATGCATCACAGTGTGCAGAGGCATCTGAGCTCGTTGCTGAATCAATTACAAATGTTGCAGCTTCCTGCACGGATCAGAATGGAGCAGTAGAAAATGCAGACGGATCCACAGTTGTATTTGTCGAAAAGATGGATATCTTCTCACATAAGATCAACGATACTGCTGAAAAGGTTGATAACGCAAATACTGCAGCACTTAACGGTAAGCAGGAGATCGGTACTGCAGTTCACCAGATGCAGAAGATCGAAGAGGCTGTAAGCGGAACATCACGAGAAGTTGAAAGCCTTGGTGCAAAGGTTAATCAGATCGGCTCTATCGTAGATACGATCTCCGAGATCGCAAGTCAGACAAATCTGCTTTCACTTAATGCTTCTATCGAGGCAGCTAGAGCAGGAGCAGCAGGACGAGGATTCGCGGTTGTTGCTGATGAGATTTCCAAGCTTGCAAGTCAGTCAAATGACTCTGCTAAGGAAATCGGCGATCTGATCGCTGATATCCAGAAACAGTCAGCAGATGCGGTTGAATCTATGAAGACCGGACTTGAAAACGTTAAGAGCGGTACAGGCGTTGTTGAAAAATCCGGAGAACTATTTGGTGAGATCGCAGGAATGGTTCAGATCATTGCAGATGCATCATCGGAGATGGGTGGTATTCTTGGTGAGTTGAATAATGAGACTGATACGATCAAGAGTGCATTTGCATCTATCAGAACTCAGAGTGAATCAATTTCTGAGGAAACCCAGAATGTATCGGCTGCATCGGAAGAACAGTCGGCATCCATGTCTGAGATCGCCACAGCAAGTAATAAGCTCGCTCAGACAGCAGAACACCTGCAGGAAGAGGTTACAAAGTTCACCCTTTGATCGCAGCAGCACTTCTGTATCAACTTTATAAGTGCTTTAAAAACACCGGAGACCGGAATATCGGTCTCCGGTGTTTTTTTGACCTCCGATTTGCATACTAGTATAATTGTGATGACTGCGTTAAAAGCAACAATCGATGGAGGAAAAAATGAAAAAGGTAATTATTGCGGGACTTTTAGTATTTATCTTGATAGTTGCGGTAGTTGTATCTTTTGTTTTTTATAGAAGCCGCGGTTCGGTGAGACTGATCCCGGAAAAAGACTATACGGTAAATGATTCAGTCACAGCCTATTATCAGCGGGATCCGGAATGGAAAGAGGATAAACTCGGTAATTCTTCATATACTATAGGTTCATCCGGCTGCCTGTTATCGTGCATTACATCTGCGATATCTGAGACAGAATCAAAAACTACTCCGGGGGAATTAAATAAGCTCTTTAGTGAAAAAGGTGTTTATGATGCTAACGGAAATCTTCAATGGGGGATCCTTGATGAGATAGATGGATTTCACAGTGAAGTGTACAGCGAAGTATCCGGAGAAATTGTAGATAAATGTCTGGAAAATGGTCGTTATCCTATCGTAAAGGTACGGACATTTCAGGGTGTCGGCGCAAATCATTATGTGCTGATAGTTGGTGCGGAAAACGGAGAATACGTATGCATGGATCCGTTAAAAGGTTACTTCACCACACTCGAAGAATACGGCAGAAAGATATATGCAGTGAGATGCGTGTGGTATGAATGAACAGGAAAGAACAAGAGTGGGAAGATAGAGACGTGAGTAGTTATATTAAAGAAATATATGCGAGATACACGGAAAATCCGGATAAAACAGCACTTATCACAGTTGAGAAAGAATTAACATATCGTGAGCTTGTTTCCGGAGCGGTATCATTTTCGGAAAAACTAAAAAAGTTAAAGATTAAAAAGAAAAGCCGTATATTGCTTGAAACATCGGACATAGCTGGATATTTTACGGCATTTTTAGGCAGTATGCTCTTTGGCGCTGTGGTCGTACCTGTCGAAGCAGGAATGTCTATTTACAGGCTGAATGAAATAATAAATACGACAAAGCCTGCCCTTATTTTTTTACATAACAATGGAGAAAAATACAGCGACTACTTAACAGGAACGACTGACGCAGAATTAAACAGCAGATCGTTTCCTGATGAAAAAAACGATGCAGCAATTATTTCTACTACGGGAACTACAGGTAGACCGTCGCTTATATTACATACCAATGCAAGTCTGCTTGCAGCTGCGGAAAATCTCGTTGCAGGAACAAATATAAACAGCGATACAGTTATGCTGACCAATATGCCGGTATATCTGTCCACAGGTTTTTTGCGAGTAATGGCTGTACTGATCTCCGGAGGAACAGTTATCTTTACAAATAAAGCTTATAACGGAGCCATGATCACGAAATGTGCTGATCTGTATAAAGTTAACCGTCTTTCCATGGTATCTACTTCATTATCGGCGCTTGTAGATGAGTACATGGATAAAAGGGATAGTTTTCCTGCGTCGATAAGACAGGCAGAATCGGTAGCTTCGGTTTTGCCCGGAAATATTTCGCTTGCTTTCCACAGATTGTTTCCGGAAGTGACACTTTATAACGTATACGGGACAACAGAGGCCGGATGTATACTGATACATGATACTGCTGAAAACTATGAGGCAGACTGTATAGGAAAACCTGCCATAAATGCGGAAGTCATGTTGCTGGATGAAAACGGAAAAAAGATCACTGAACCCGGAAGCTATGGACATGTGGCTGTTAGCGGATCCATGAATATGAAATCCTATTATAAAAAGAAATCCCTGACTGAGAAGGTGATGAAAGGTGATCTGATCATAATAAATGACATAGCATACTTTGATCAAAATGGCTACTATCATTTCGTGAGCCGGGTTGGAGACATAATAAATGTAGCCGGGCAGAAGATCACACCTCTTGAGGTTGAGGAAGCTGCATTGAAATATGCAGGGATAGATGACTGCGCCTGCACAAAGGCTAAGGATGCAAACGTAGGAGAAGTACCTGTTCTCTATGTAGTAAAGAATGAAAAGTATGAACTCAGTGAGCTGCAGAAGACACTTACCGAAAACCTGGAAACCTACAGAGTGCCCAGGGAAATATACGAGATCGGAAAGATCCCTAGAACAGCAACCGGAAAAGTCATGAGACATATACTGGGAATATAAGATGAAACCAAGATCAGCTCCTTTAGGAGATAAAAATATGATCGGAGCGAGAGTAACTAAGCTCCGAAAGTTAAATTACATGAGTCAGAAAGATCTGGCGATGAATATGCAGCTGATGGGTGTTGATATGAATCTGTCATCACTCTCAAAACTCGAAGGTCAGACAAGGATAGCAACAGACCGTGAAGTCTATGCCATCGCCAGAATACTGAATGTACCCATAGATGAGCTATTCAAAAAGATATAAGATTGCATGAGCGAGCGAACAGTAACCAATTTGTGTCATCATAAGCAGTTTTAATTCAGTTACGGAATTAAGACTGCACAAAATGCATCAATTTCACATTTTAATTCCGTAGTGGAATTAAGAAAGCAATTCACGATGTTAATCTATCAAAGGAAACGCGGTAACTATAATTGAATTCCGTATTTTATTTGAGGTAGAGATGAGACATCTGACAAAGAAAACAGGCTATTTTGTTGAATATGTTGCGTTAGTTATAATGATACTTGCTGTATGGATGATGCTTGAAAAGCAGGGAACACTTAATCCTGTCATCCTTCCGGCACCGGATAAGGTGTTTGAGACTTTTGTCTCACTGCTTGCAAAGCAGACACTTATCCAGCATATGTCCGTAAGTCTTGCACGTGTCCTTAAGGGATACATCCTTGCATCTGTTGCAGGCATAATACTTGGGATCGTAATAGGTCTCTTTGAGCATGCAAGGAGATTTACAGATCTTCTCATCCAGATCATAAAGCCCATCCCGCCGATCGCATGGATTCCTCTTGTGATCCTCTGGTTCGGTATCGGTGAGACAGGAAAGGTATTCCTGATCTTTCTTGGAGGCTTCTTCACAATCCTTATAAATGTATATGATGGTATCAGACAGGCAGATGTTAAGCTCCTTGAAGTATCAAAGGTTGCAGAAACACCGTTTTTTACCCATGTTTTTAAGGTTATAATCCCAGGAGCTGCTCCTAATATCTTTACAGGATTAAGAGTCGGTCTTTCATCCTGCTGGATGTGCGTGGTCGCAGCCGAACTCGTATCATCAAACACAGGTCTCGGATTTATGATCATGAATGCGAGACAGTTCGGTCAGACAGACACGGTTATAGTAGGAATGATCACTATCGGTGTGATCGGCAAGGTGATGGATTCGATCATCAGAGCAGTTGAGAAAAAGGTGATTTACTGGTAATGGCATATATAGAGCTTAAGAATGTAAATAAATATTTTGATAATAACGGTGAAGAATTTCAGGTTCTTAAAAATATCGATCTTGATATAAATAAGGGCGAATTCATTTGTTTTGTAGGTGCCAGCGGATGCGGAAAGAGTACTCTTTTAAGATCCATCGCCGGACTTGAAGTAAAGTATGAAGGAACGATCACCGTTGACGGTAAAGAGATAAAAAAGCCGGAAAAGCAGCGTGGAATGGTATTTCAGGAACCGCGTCTTTTCCCCTGGATGAATGTCAGCCAGAATATTGGTTATGTCCTTGATACAAAAGATAAGGAAGAAAAGAAACGAAAGGTTTCTGAGTTTATAAATATGGTCGGACTCCGAGGATTTGAGACAGCGCTTCCTAAGGAATTGTCCGGAGGAATGGCTCAGAGAGCAGGCATAGCCCGTGCACTTGCAAATGAGCCGGAAGTCCTGCTTATGGATGAACCCTTTGGAGCACTTGATGCGCTTACAAAGATACAGCTCCAGCAGACAGTCAGACGGATCCATAATGAAAGTCATCAGACGACCATCATGGTCACTCATGATATAGAAGAAGCAGTGTACCTTGCTGACAAGATCGTTATTTTTACAAACAGACCGGGTTCCATCCGAAAGATCATCAATGTAGATCTGCCGGAGGACAGAGACAGAAACAGTCTGGAATTTGTAAATGTCAGAAAGAAAGTATTTGATGCGATCACGATCAGCGCATGATCAGGAAAAAACGGCAATATCCGGTAAGATAAATAGTTTCATGTGGAGGAGATTATGAAAAAGAAAGTAGTATCAGTGATGCTTGCAGGCATCATGGCAATGACTATGCTTTCAGCATGTGGAAGCAAGAGCTCATCAGCAGGAAGTGAAGCAAACACCGAAGCAAAGACAACAACTGAGGAAAGCGCAGAAACAGCTGCCGCATCCGCAGCATCCGGTACAGAGGGTGTCACAGATACCGAAGTAAATATCGCTATGCAGCCCTCAGGTGCTTTTATCCCGTTTATGATCGCCAGAGAAGAGGGATGGCTTGAGGAATCTCTTTCGGAGTATGGTGTCACAGTAAACTGGAATGATTTTGAATCAGGCCCGCCGATGAATGAGTCAATGGCAGCAGGAAGCTCTGATATTGGTTTCCTCGGAGATGTTCCGGCTGTATCCGCTATCGCAGCAGGTCAGGACAATGTAGCTATCGCTATCGCAGCTGAGGGAACAAATGCGTATGCGCTCCTTGTTCCGGCTGATTCAGATGTGGAGTCTGTAGCTGATCTCAAGGGTCAGACAGTATCCACTGTTATCGGTTCAACAGGCCACAACCTTATGGAAAAGCTCCTTTCAGATGCAGGTCTTGATATCAATACAGATGTTAACTTTGTAAATATCAATGCAGGTGACGCAGGAACAGTTCTTTCAACAGGTCAGGCTGCAGCAGTTACCATCTGGGAGCCGAATGTAACACGTCTCATCGAGAACGGTACAGCTAAGCCTCTTGCATATGCCCATGATACAGATCTCCTCGGAGTTAACCCTATCATGGCAAACAGAGAGTTTGCTGAGTCAAATCCGGTTATCATCAATGCTATCGTAGATGCATATAAGAGAGGTGTTGAGGAATTACCGAACCTTAGCGGTGATACTCTCAAGTCTATCGCAGAGTATCTCTCACTTGATGAAGCTCAGGTAGCTACTGTTGCAGGAAACTGGGATTACACAGTTGATATTACAGATAAGGACGTTGCCGGTCTTAATGACACTATTGATTTCCTTGTAAAGATCGGTAATCTGACAGACAGCTACGATTTTGCAGAGCACGTTTATGGAAAATAAGGCATCAGGCCTTGTCTTTAACATACAGAGGTTCACCATCAGTGACGGTCCGGGACTTAGAACAGAGCTTTTTCTTAAGGGATGTCCCTTAAGATGCCGTTGGTGTTCTAATCCCGAGAGCTGGATGGATCATCCTGAACCCGGTATATATCCGACAAAATGCATAGGAACCGATAAGTGTGGCAGATGTCGTTTATCAGATGGTCACGAAGCCTTGAGATTTAATGAAAATGTGATCAGCGGCTATGACAGGCAGCATAGTGCTGACGCACTGAAATGTGCAGAAAAATGTCCTGCTGATGCAATTAAAGTTTGGGGCATAAAAAGATCTGTTTCCGAATGCATGGATATTATACGTAAGGATAAAGGATATTATGAACGATCAGGGGGCGGCGTTACCATTTCAGGTGGCGAGCCCCTTTTGCAAACTAATTTTGTGAAAGAAATCCTTTCTGCATGTAAAGATGAGGATATTAATACATGTGTGGAATCATGTCTTCATGTGGAGTATGAAGCGGTTGAAAAGGTGCTTCCGGTCACGGATATTTTTATCTCTGATATAAAACACATGAATGACGAAATTCATAAAAAATATACCGGAGTGACAAATAAGCTGATATTATCTAATTTGGAGAAATTGTCTTCCGAAAATATACGGATCATATTACGTATCCCATTGATCCCCGGTATTAATGATGATGATAAGAACATGCAGGAGACTGCAGATTTTATCAAATTTAAGATGAATGGTAAAATAGAAGAGCTGCAGCTTCTTAGCTACATGCGTCTCGGTGAAGAAAAGTATTCTTCATTATGTCTTGATTATCCTTTGGGTGAATTTTTGGTCGACAGGGATTCGTTTCAAAAAAGAGTAAGAACTATCAGAGATTTCTTTATAAGTCAGGGTATCCCCTGCAGGATTGGTACAAATGATAATGAATAAAGAAGCACATACAAAAGCAATAGGAACAGAACCTTATGATAAGAGCTATGGACTTGGATATCAGGTGCATCATGGTGACTGGTCTCCGTTTCCGAGAGTAAATCATTTAAGGCAGACTTTTCTTGATAGAGAATATTATATTGATGTGCAGAGACTCCGTCTTGTGACAGAGAGCTATAAGGAGCATGAGAACGAGAGTCAGATCATGAAATGTGCCTATGCTTTTCAGAATGTGCTTCTTAATTCGGATCTTTATATCTATGATGAGGATCTGATCGTTGGTGAGATCTGCGCGCCGGCAAAGGCTTCGCCGATATATCCGGAGTTCTCTGTAAAATGGATCATTAATGAGATTAAAAATTTTCCGTTTGAAGAAAGAGAACATGATCAGTTTTATGTAAGAAATGATCAGGAAAGACAGGAAATACTGGAACTTTGTGAGTGGTGGAGAGGCAAGACTGTTGAAGATTATGTGGATGACAATCTTACTCGTGAGGAAACAAAGGGCTCTGAGGATGGAGCGAGAGTATTCCAGACAAATCTGTACCACTATGCAGGTGTAGGCCATCTTGCAATAGATTATCCAAGGCTTATGGCACTTGGATTTGGCGGCATACGTAAAGAAGCCGAGGAAAAGCTTGCGGCAGAGGATAATGCGGAGAAACGTGAGTTTTATAAAGCAGTCATCATAATGTATGAGGCTGTTTCAAAGTATGTGCTTCGTTATGCGGATCTTGCAGATGAAAAAGCATCAGTTGAGAACGATCCTGTACGTAAGGCAGAGCTTATACGTTTAGCAGATGTTTGCCGAGATATCGCTGAAGAGGCGCCTAAGAGCTTCTATGAAGCGCTTCAGCTCTTCCAGATAGCTACCAGTCTGATCGTAGTAGAAGGAAATGGACATTCTATTTCTTACGGAAGAATGGATCAGTGGCTATATCCTTTTTATGAGAAAGATGTAAAAAATGGTGCGATCACAAAGGAGTTTGCTCTGGAACTGCTTGAGGTGATCTATGTAAAGCTTAATAATCCTACAAAGCTTAAAGACCGCGGAAGCATGGCACTTAGAAACGGACGCGGATTTGGTGGTGAGAGTCTTACTATCGGTGGAACTGATACGGAAGGTAATGATGCAACAAACGACCTTACCATGCTGATGCTTGAGGCTTCTGCGCATACGAGAATGATGAATCCGTGGGTTTGTGTACGAATTCATGAAAATACACCGCATGAGCTGTTATGCAAGGCTGTTGAGTGTATAAGAGCGGGTTACGGCCATCCTAAGCTCTTTAACGATGGACCTGCTGTAAAGGCTATGCTCAGAAAAGGAATGTCAATCGAGGAAGCAAGGGACTACTGCGTGGTCGGATGCGTTGAGATCGATCTGCCCGGACGTGAGTATGGCTGGCATGATGCTGCATATGTTAATACCGCGAAAATGATGGAGCTCGTTATAAACGGCGGAAAATGTCTTGATTCAGATGATGGGATAGGCCCGGATACAGGTTCACTTGACAGCTTCAATTCCTTTGATGAGGTTCTTGAGTCCTTTAAGGCACAGGTAAATTACTGGGCTGACAGGATGTGCGCTTCACTCAGTGTCATTGAAAAGGGGCATCAAAGCCTGAAACCACTTCCGTTCGTTTCAGCATTTTTTCCTGACTGTATGGAAAAGGGGATCGATCTCAATGCCGGTGGTGCGCGATATAATGGTATCGGACCGCAGGCAAGCGGTATCGCTACCTGTGCGGACTCGCTTTCTGCCATAAAACAGCTTGTGTTTGATGAAAAGGTCTGCACTGGTGCAGAGTTCCTTGATGCCTTAAAGAACAATTACGAAGGCTATGAATGGCTCTATGCTCTGACTAACAGCACAAAAGTGCATCATTACGGAAATGATGACGATCAGGCAGATGACCTGTTCCGCTTTGTTTTCGAGACATACTGCAAGAGTCTGGAGGGCAGAGAGACAGTAAGAAAGGGTGGTCATTACCATCCGGGGGTTTATTCTGTAAATGCTAACGTCGCAATGGGTGTAAATACAAATGCGACTCCTGACGGACGTAAAAAGGGAGAAGCAATATCCGAAAATATGGGACCTGTGCATAATTCTGCAGGTTCGCATGATATTGCAGGACCTACAGCACTCGCAAACTCTGTAGCGAAGGTCGATCATTCGCTTGCTACGAACGGAACCCTTATGAATATGAGATTTCCGCAGGATGCCGTTGCAGGACAGAGAGGCAGAGATAACCTCATGTACTTTATCCGTGAGTATATGGCAAAAGGCCCTATGCATATACAGTTTAATATTATGAGTGCAGAGACTATGCGGCAGGCGCAGAAGCATCCTGAGGATTATAAGGATATGCTGGTCCGTGTGGCAGGTTACAGTGCATATTTTGTAGAGCTCGGCACAAGACTCCAGACAGACTTGATACAGAGAACAGAACTTCATTTTTAAGGAGCATTGAATAAACATGATAAAGGTAACTAATCCCTATAATGGTGAAATAGTCGGTGAAGTAGAAGAATACACGGACAGTATGATAGGTGAGGTCGTTGATCGGGCTTACGAGGCGCAGAAAGAATGGAAAAAAGTGCCTGTATATAAGAAAGTCGATCTGTCTCTTAGATTTCTGGAACTCGTGAAGGAGCATAGAGATGAGCTCAAGGCACTTCTGTCTTCCGAGTCCGGAAAGAATTATTCAGAAGTAGAGATCGAAATGAATAATATCTTTACTTCCTGGAGAGCCTTTGGAGAAAAAGCGAAGCATCTGTACGACGAAGTGATACCTGCGGGACTGGAAGCCGGTCATGATAGAAATGTAGTGATCACAAAGCGCGAACCCGTTGGTGTTGTTGCTGCGATCATCCCTTTTAATTTCCCGACAAATCTTTTTAATCAGAAGGTTGCGCCGTCCCTTCTGGCAGGAAATACTGTGATCGTAAAGCCGGCATCTGCAAATCCGCTCACAGTTATCAGACTAGTTGAACTCCTGCACGAAGCAGGTTTTCCTGAGGATGTTATTAGTGTTGTTACCGGAAGTGGTTCTAAGATCGGTAAGGCGCTTTGTACAAATGAAAAGGTTGCACTGATCTCACTTACGGGATCAACTGAAGTCGGTGTTCAGGTCGCAAAGATGGCTGCGGAAGGATTAAAAGAAACTGCGCTGGAACTTGGTGGTAACGATGCATTTGTGGTCCTTAAGGATGCAGATCTGGAACTTGCCATTTCTGAAGCCGCAGGAGGAAGATTCTTTAATGCCGGACAGATATGCTGTGCACCTAAGCGTTTCCTCGTACATAGTTCTCTTTATGAAGATTTTATAGCAGGAGTAACTGAGCGGGTTTCAAAGATAAAGCGCGGAGAACTGAGTGATCCTGATACAAAAATTGGTACATTGATCTCTGAGAATGCAGCAAAGACTGTAGAAGAGCAGATTAATAAAACTGTTTCAGATGGAGGAAAAGTCATCCTCGGCGGAAACAGAGACGGAGCTTTTATAGAACCTACGATCATACGTGATGTTCCGCATAATGCGGCTATCATGCATGATATGGAAGTCTTTGGACCTGTAATGCCAATTACCTCTTTTGAGACAGAAGAAGAGGCACTTCAGCTTGCAAATGACAGCAGATATGGACTCGGAGCAAGTGTATTTACTAAGGATATGAAAACCGCGATGCGATTCACGGAAGCGTTTGAATCCGGAAGTGTAGTTATCAATGGCTCCAGCTACTTCAGGAGCTTTGAGATGCCGTTCGGCGGCGCAAAAATGTCAGGTATCGGAGCAGAGGGCGTTTACTCAACCTTTGATGAAGTAACCAGACGAAAGTGTGTAGTGTTAAAAGGAATCTTATGATCTACATTGAGAGGAATTCGATATGCCCACTAAAGGTGCAGTTCAGGAAAAGACATTTACAAAGATAAAGGAACCGGGCAAATACAACGTGGTCATGCATAACGATGACTTTACCACGATGGAATTTGTCGTTGAGGTTCTTGAAGATATTTTTCATAAAAACAGCATGGAAGCCGAGATACTGATGCTCACTGTTCACAAGAGCGGCAAGGCTGTGATAGGCAGTTACCCGTATGATATCGCTGTTTCAAAGGTAAATACTGCGATATCCCGTGCAAAGTCAGCAGGTTTTCCGTTCAGGATGACAGTTGAGGAGGCGTGAGATGAATGTAACGAAAGAAGTTGCCGGAATAATAAATAATACACTGGCACTGGCGGCGGACAGGCATTATGAATACGCGACACCTGAACTCATGCTCCTTGTTATGTGCGAGAGTACAGGGTTTGTACGCGCTTTTTCCGATTGCGGAGGAAGTGTTCCGATGCTGTCTGCAAAACTCGAAGAATATCTGAAAGAATATGTGGATACAGTCGGGGATGCAGAGCCCGGTATTTCTACAGGTCTTAATATGATCTTTTCTATCGCGCAAAATTCTGCGATAAACAGCAGTAAACCCGCAGTAGAGTTGTCACACCTTGTCCATGCCATGTTTGGCTTAAAGGACAGCTATGCGGTTTACTATATGCAGGAACAGGGCGTAGATGAAGTGTCGCTCATACAGGAGATAATAAGCGAACCTGTGATAAACAGAAAAAGCCCGGCAGGACACGGAACAGATGTCGAGGAAGAGAGCGAAGATGATCCGCTTGAAGGATATGCCATTTGCTTAAATGACATTGCAGAGGGCATGAATCCGCTTATAGGGCGTGAGGAAGAACTGGAACGCACCATACAGGTGCTTTGCAGAAAAGATAAGAATAACCCGCTGCACATAGGTGAACCCGGTGTCGGAAAGACAGCACTCACCTATGGACTGGCGCGCAGGGTAAATAGCGGAGAAGTTCCCGACGTACTTAAGGGCGCAAAGATATTTTCTCTGGATCTCGGCAGCGTCATAGCCGGAACACGTTACAGAGGTGAATTTGAAAAGCGACTGAAAACCATCCTGAACGTCATTTCTGAGGAAGAAAAACCAATCATATATATCGATGAGATCCATAATCTTTTGGGAGCAGGCGCTACAGGAGAAGGAACTTTTGATGCAGCAAATATCCTGAAACCTTATCTGGCAGACGGAAAAATCCGGTTTATCGGCGCTACGACTTTTGAAGAGTATAAAAAGCACTTTGAAAAAAGCAAGAGTCTGGTCCGCCGCTTTCAGAATGTAGAGATAAAAGAGCCGTCAATAGAGGAAAGCATCAAGATCCTCGAGGGATTAAAAAAGAAATACGAAGCGTTTCATGGTGTGACCTATGGCAGAAATGTGCTCGAATATGCAGTAGAGATGAGCGCGAAATTCATAAACGAGCGTTATCTTCCCGATAAAGCTATCGACCTTATGGATGAAGCAGGAGCTTATCGAAAGATCCATCCGCTGCCGCAGAAAAAACAGACTGTGGGAAAGAATCTTATCGATGAGATACTTACAAAGATCTGCAGAGTGCCGAAGCAGTCGGTTGAATCGGATGAACTTGAAGGTCTTGCCACTCTTGAAAAACGCATACTTTCAAAGGTTTATGGACAGGATGCGGCAGTGACACAGGTAGTAAATGCCGTTAAATTTTCCAGAGCAGGGCTTGGAGAAGAATCAAAACCTCTCGCAAGTCTTCTTTTTGTCGGTCCGACAGGCGTAGGAAAGACGGAGATCGCAAAGACGCTTGCTGACGAACTCGGTGTCAGTCTTGTCAGATTTGATATGAGCGAATACGGAGAGAAGCATTCTGTAGCCAAGCTTATCGGTGCTCCGGCAGGATACGTTGGCTACGAAGAGGGAGGACTTCTCACAGAAGCGATCAGAAAGACTCCGTCCTGCGTGCTTCTCCTCGATGAGATAGAAAAAGCACATCCCGATATATACAGTATGCTCCTGCAGGTCATGGATTATGCCACACTTACCGACAATCAGGGACGCAAGGCGGATTTTAGAAATGTTATCATCATAATGACTTCAAATGCCGGAGCGAGCCGTATGGGTAAGTCGGGTATAGGGTTCCTGTCAAAAGATGTGTCTGCCGATACACTGCTGGATGCGGTAAAACATGTATTTCAGCCGGAATTCAGAAACCGTCTGAGCGGCATAGTAGTCTTTAACAGAATGAATGACGCTATGGCAGGAATGATCGTTGATAAGAAGCTCAGAGAACTTTCCGGTATACTCCTTAGCAAAAAGGTCGAACTTATCATAGATCATGAAGCAGTGGATCTCATCAGGAAAAAGGGTATCAGTGAAGAATACGGTGCCCGTGAGATAGACCGCGTGATCCGAAATGATATTAAGCCGTTGTTTGTAGATGAGCTTCTTTTCGGAAAGCTGAAAAAGGGCGGCAAATGCGAGCTTACGGTTAAAAATGGCACATTTATAGTAAAGATCTCGAGGAAAAAATAAATGGGGATATATCTCTTAGATGATGAAATCTGGTTTCCGAAGCCGGAACTTGCGGAAGAGGACGGTCTCCTTGCGGTAGGAGGAGATCTTAGTCGCGACAGACTCCTGCTCGCATATATGCATGGAATCTTTCCCTGGTACAATCCCGGAGAGCAGATAATGTGGTGGTGTCCTCATGAGAGATATATCATCAGACCCGAAAAGATCCATATTTCTCACTCGATGAAAAAATTTATCAAAAAACATGAAATCTCGATCGTCTGGAACAGGGATTTCAGAGATACGATGCACAGGTGCCGGATGAAAAGAGAAAAAGAAGGTACCTGGATCGGTGATGATATGGAAAAGGCATATTTTGCCCTTCATGAAGAAGGCTATGCGGAGAGCGGTGAAGCATATATTGACGGAGAACTCGCAGGGGGACTATACGGAGTTTCCCTTGGACGATGCTTTTTTGGTGAAAGCATGTACAGTAATCTGGAAAATGGTTCAAAACTCGCACTGATCGGTCTTGCGCAAAAAATGCAGAATATGGGCGGTCTCATGATAGACTGTCAGTTTCATACAGATCATCTGGAGAGTATGGGCGGTGAAACCATTAGTTATAAAGAATATAATGAAATACTTGTAAAAAATTTTGCACAGAATAATTGAAGAAAAATACAGTCTGAACGGCAGATATTGCCTAAGGGCTGTATTTTTTGTTTAAATATGTCGAAATATAAGCAGGAAAGTATATAGTACGTTGGGATATAAGGTGGGGGAGCCGGACTATAGATGACAAAGAAAAAAGCCAAGAAAAGATCAATTGCAATTGTGTCATTGATGGCTATATTGTCTATGATCATTTTGCATAATGCATTCAGCTGGATACGTGGCTTTTACTCAGAGCAGTTGTATTCAAATGCGCTTAAGCTAAAAACCGGTTTTATAAAAAGTATTGTTCAAACTCTGGGAAATGATGTTTCTTCAGAGAAAGAAAATCAAAATAAAGAATTTACTGTTAGATTGGAAAACAGTAAAGCTTATGTGAGCGATATCATATATCGCACTGACAAAAAGCCTGAGGTCGCGGTCAAAGATTATCTGAAAAGCAGAGTGGATGGTTCTGACTGGACGTATCTGGCATATGACAAAGAAACAAATGAGATAATAATGGATTCAGATGGTCTCCTCGGTGATTCTTTTAATGGAGATATTGAGGAGATCGAGTCATGTTTTTCTGCTTTTGAAAAGCTTACATTTGGAAATACAATAATAATTTACGGCATCACAAATGACTATTTAAAAAATTATGTTTTGGAAGATATATCTCGTAAAGTTATGGATGATGAATATGAAGGCGACACACTGTTATGGATAAATGAGATCAGAAATTTTGAGGGTGGATATAATTATGCTGTACGTATAGCGGATTCCGACGGACGGAAAAATAAAGGGCTGCTTCTGAATACAGATATTACAGATGCTGCCGGAAATACGTATCTCGCTGCCGAACTCGATATGCTCAAGGAAAGCGGAGAAGCGTTTTATACATATCAGATGAAAAAGGAAGGAACAGAAGATACTTATCCGATACTTGTGTATGCCAGGTTAGTAAAAGATTATAACCTGGTTGTCGGTATGCAGTCTGATATGAGAGATGTCACTCTGGTAGTAGAAGAGACACGGAAGACAGTTAACAGATATCTGTATCTGCTGGAAGCAGGATTGATATTTACGTTTCTGATACTGATCTTTTTAGTAGGTTATGGTACCGCCAAAACAGAAAGAGCATTTACAACCAATGAAACAAAAATACTTGTAAGAAAAGTGCAGAATGACGCGCTTACAGGGGCTACCAGCAGACAATTCGGAGAGGAGAAGCTTAACGACTTTTTCCGGGCGTTTAAGGAAGGGAAGCCCAGTCCTGTCATCATGATACTGGATATAGATTATTTTAAGCAGATAAATGATACGTACGGACATGATATTGGTGATGTGGTTTTAAAAAGAGTTGTCACCGGACTTTACCGTACCATTCGCCAGTCTGATTACCTGATACGATGGGGCGGAGATGAGTTTATCGGCGTATATCTCGGTGTTACGCATGAAAATATCGAGATAGTTGCTGAAAAGGTTATGGAATCCATCAGGCTTGTCAGAGTCGTTACGGAGGATGGAACGGAAATAAAGGTTACGGCATCTGTGGGATTTGCGGAATTTGGCGATAGTGATGAAGAATACGGGGACGGACTAAAGAGAGCGGATAATATGCTCTATAAATCAAAACTTGGAGGCAGAAATCAGTATCAAATCGCAAATGTAAATGCTGCCATAGATAAGGATAAAAAGAGCGACAGTATTTCAAGAAACTGATACGGAGGAAAAGGCATATGAATTCAACAGTAGCGGTTAATACATGTCCCTTTGGGGTTGATCATCTGAAAGATCTGACAGAATTCGGAAAGAGATTTGGTCAGGACGTCGGATTTGAGATCATGGCTTCTTTTGAGGAAAAAGACTTCGAAAAAAATCTGGTCGATGTGTTGCCGGAACTTATGAATCATCAGATAAGCTGGCATTGTCCCGTGAAAGGATGCGAGTATTCTGCGCCGAAGGGAACTCCGGAATATGAGCATACGATGGCTCAGATGAAGACTATTTTCCGATTTGCAAAGATGACACATAGTGATCACTATGTGATGAGATTTAATAATTGTGTTGTAACACCGGAAACAAAAGATAATATGCTGTTTAATGCTTTGGAGAATTATTGCAAGGTGGAAGACCTTTTTGGACAGATCGGCTGCCGCATCTATGTAGAAAATTCCGGTACTATCGATGAGGGAACGATGCTTCTTGATCAGGATGAGTTTACGCTGATCGTTAAAGAGTATGATTTTGATGTTCTAGTAGATCTGGGTCATGCTCATGCGAATGGATGGGATATCAAGAAACTTGTTTCTGATCTAAAAGACCAGATATGGGCTTTCCATCTGCATAATAACGATGGACGTCATGATACTCATAACAGGCTGCAGGACGGTACGCTTGATTATGATGAGATGCTCAATTTCCTTGCGGAGACAGCTCCGGGAGCAGAATGGGTTCTTGAGTATGAGAAACCGGAAGATCTCGGTGAATCGCTGCGTGAAGATCTTGAGGAACTGATCGCATTCCGTAAGATGACAGTAGGAAGTTATCAATTGTGATAAAATAAATGTTTATACAACAATAAAAGCGGTGCCCGTCGGCACCGCTTTTATTGTTGTATAGGAGTTCCTATACGATAAAGAAGAATAAGGATTTTGGAACAGCGTAAATCTTAACTTTCTGCGATAAGATCATGCTGTTTGTAGGCATCAAAAATTTTATTGACCTTTTCATCTTCTCCGATCAGTGATACCTGAAGCGGACGGAAAAGACCAAGCGAAAGAATGCCGATCATAGATTTACCATCAGCATAGGTTCTGCCATTATTAACATCAATCTGACAATCAGAATTTGAATTGATCTTCAAGAACTGTTCGATTTGATTTTTGTCGCGTAAGATTACCGGAATTGTAGTCATATCTATAATGCTCCCCAAAATAGAATTTGTGTTAGGAACCGTTTCAGAATGTACCCCCTTATCTGTTGGTACATTACCTATAATAAAAAATGATTCTCATAATAGCAAGGCAATAAATGATATAAATAGACACTATATGCAAAAGCGTTGTTGTGAATCTAATTTTAAACAATGAAAACGTTTAAGAAAACTAATGGGTATGTACAAAAAAATGCATATTGAATAGGGCGATGGGGATTTTTTTGAACGTGCAAAAAAACAGTTGATGGTTTGGGATGGTTGGATAAAAGAAAAAAATATTGAAAAAAAAGCCCTGTTATTGTACTCTTGTATGCGATACGCTCTTAAGAGACATATATCTTATAGAGCCGGTAATGATAGCAGATTTTAAGTTACTGGAACGAGCTGATAGCGAGTGAACAGTAACGATTTTAAGGAAAAAAGTAATGAGCATATTAAACGTAAGTAATGTCAGTCTGGGTTTTGGCGAGCGTCAGATCCTGGATTCAGTAAGTTTTAAGCTGTCAAAGGGCGAGCATATCGGACTTGTGGGAGCAAATGGTGAAGGTAAGTCTACCTTTATGAACCTGATAACCGGAAAGATAAATCCGGAAGAAGGAAAAGTCGAGTGGTCTAAAAATGTAAAGGTGGGTTACCTCGATCAGCATGCAGTGCTTGAAAAGGGGATGTCCATCGGTTCTGTTCTGAAAAGCGCATTTGACGATCTTTTTGTCATGGAAGAAAAGATGAATGAAATCTGCGATAAGCTCGGAACAGCTGATGAAGATGAGCAGGCTGCATTACTGGAAGAACTCGGAACTATTCAGGATCTCCTCACTATGCATGATTTTTATATGATAGATGCAAAGGTTGAGGAAGTAGCCAGAGCTCTGGGGCTTTTAGACCTTGGTCTCGATAAGGATGTTACGGAATTATCCGGCGGACAGAGGACAAAGATCCTTCTTGGTAAGCTGCTCCTTGCAAAGCCTGACATCCTGCTCCTCGACGAGCCTACGAACTATCTCGATGCAGAGCATATTGCATGGCTTCAGAGATATCTTGAAGAATATGAAAACGCGTTTATTCTTATTTCTCACGATATCCCGTTCCTGAATAGTGTAATAAACATTATCTATCACATGGATCAGTGTCATCTTAATCGTTATCCGGGTGACTATGACCACTTCCAGGAAGTGTATGCTGTGCAGAAAGCCCAGCAGGACGCAGCATATGAACGTCAGCAGAGAGAGATCGCTGATCTCAAGGACTTTGTTGCGAGAAATAAAGCACGTGTCGCTACGAGAAATATGGCAATGTCTCGTCAGAAAAAGCTTGATAACATGGAACTTCTGCAGAAGAGTACTGAGAAGCCCAAGCCTGAGTTTAATTTCCGTACAGCCAGAACTCCGGGAAGAGTACTTTTTGAGACAAAAGATCTGGTGATCGGTTATGACGAACCGCTTTCATCACCTCTTAATCTCATAATGGAAAGAAACCAGAAAATCGTTATCACAGGTGCGAACGGTATCGGTAAGACAACGCTCCTTAAGAGTCTTTTAGGTATTATTAAGCCAATCTCCGGTTCAGTAGAAAAGGATCAGTTCCTGGAAATCGGATATTTTGAGCAGGAGATGTCTCCGGACATCAATACAACCTGTATGGAAGAAATCTGGCAGGAGTTTCCTTCATTTAATCAGTATGAGGTTAGAAGCGCGCTTGCAAAGTGCGGTCTTACCACAAATCATATCGAGAGTAAGGTAAAGGTACTTTCCGGTGGAGAACAGGCAAAAGTAAGACTCTGTAAGCTGATAAATCGTGAGTCAAATCTGTTGATACTCGATGAGCCTACGAACCACCTTGATGTGGATGCAAAAGATGAGCTTAAGAGAGCATTAAAAGAATTCAAGGGGGCGATCCTCATGGTATGTCATGAACCTGATTTCTATGAAGGTCTTGCAGACGATATCTGGGATGCTTCCAAGTGGACAACAAAGATCGTTTGATACATATAATTAAACTTATGAAAAGCGAAAAGAGCACTACCCTGTATTATATGAGGGCAGTGCTCTTTTTAGGTATTTGTAAAGTCGATATCTCGGTTAGTCTACAGAATTGATAAGTCCAAGTATTTCATCTTTTATAGCCTTATTTACAGCGAGGGCTTTTTCTCTTGAGTCCTGATCGGAGTAGAAGTAGAACTTGATCTTTGGCTCTGTGCCGCTTGGACGGATAGCGAACCAGGAACCGTTATCCAGGAATAAACGCAGGGCATTCTGCGCAGGGATGGCTTCATATCCGTTGATGTAGTCAATGACTTTCACAACTTTTGAGCCTGCAACGGTCTCGGGGAGATTTTCACGGAACCACTTCATCATGCGCTGGATACGTTCTGCTCCGGGGATTCCTTCCAAAACGATATTCGGTTCATCTTCTGCAAAGAATCCGTACTTTGCATAGATATCCTGCAAAACATCCCAAAGAGTCTTTCCCTGTTTTCTGTAGTAGGCAGCTGCTTCGGCAACAAGCATACCTGCAGAAATACCGTCTTTATCACGAATATCCTCACATGCAGCGTAGCCTACAGATTCTTCATATCCAAAGAGGTAGGTGTAACCGTTTTCGTGAAGCATAGGGATCTGACCGCAGATATTCTTAAATCCTGTGAGAGATTCAAACATAGCTACACCGTAGTCCTTTGCGATGATATCTGACAGGGTGGATGTTACTATGGATCTCACGATAGCGCCCTTTGCAGGAAGCGTACCGGCTGTTTTATGTCCTTCGAGCACGTAGTTTACGAGGATGTATCCTGTCTGATTTCCGTTAAGAGGTATGTAGTTTCCCTCGTTATCACGGATCTCTATAGCAAAACGATCTGCATCGGGATCGGTTGCCATCAGGAGTTCTGCATTAAATTCCTTGCCGTACTGTTCACTGAGCTTAAACGCTTTTGGATCTTCGGGATTAGGATAACCTACTGTTGTGAAATCGGGATCGGGATCAGCCTGTTCCGGAACAATCTTAAAGTTTGTAAAACCGCGGTCTTTCAGCATTTCACGGAAAGGAATGGAACCGCATCCGTTTAGCGGGGTATAAACAAATGGGATCGTGAGATCAAGCTCATCACCCTCGTGTATTGCAAGGGATTCGATACGGTCAAGGTACGCGCGGTCATATTTTTCACCGAGAACAGTGATCATACCGTTCTTTATTCCTTCTGCGTAGTCAAGCTTCTTTATGCCGTTCCAGATATCTACGGCATTTATCTTTTCTGTCATGCCATCTGCTATATCAGATGAAACCTGACATCCGTCATCCCAATATGCCTTGTAGCCGTTGTATTCGCGCGGGTTATGTGAGGCTGTGATATTTATTCCGGAGATAGTGTGCAGTTTTCTGATCATAAACGCAAGCTCCGGTGTAGGGCGGAGAGCCGGGAAAGTGTACACTTTTATGCCGTTTGCAGCAAAGATCCCTGCTGCGAGCTCGGAGAATTCTTTTGAAAAGTGTCTTGGATCATGAGCGATGATCACGCCGCGGTCCATTGCTTCCTGACCGTGAGACACAATGAAATCTGCGATTCCCTGACTGGCTTTTCCTACAGTATAGAAATTCATCCTGTTTGTGCCTGCACCGACTTTTCCGCGGAGTCCCGCAGTTCCGAAAGACAGATCCTGATAGAAGCGGTCTTCCTTTTCGGTTTCATTGTCCTTTATTGAAAGGAGTTCGTCCTTAAGCGGATCTCCTTCCGGCAGACATTTAAGCCATTCTTCGTATTTATCTTGATAGTTCATATATATCCTCCTGAATTTTGTGGTATCATCTAATGAAAATGTACTGATGACCCTGTCATCATAAAAATATTTTAGGTAAAAAGGATTAAAGATGGAAGAGGAAAAGAAAAATTTTATCTACAGAAGAGCTGCTAATTATTACGAGACCGATCAGATGGCGATCATCCATCATTCAAATTATGTAAGATGGATGGAAGAAGCGCGGATGGCGTGGATGGCATCTCTCGGCGTTGATTATGCGGAGATGGAGAGACTCGGTGTGATCTCACCGGTCGTTTCCATAAATGTTAAGTATAAGAAACCGGTGCTTTACGGAGAGACAGTTGATATCGAAGTCTTTGTAAAAAAATACAATGGGGTAAAGCTGGCACTTGCCTATGAAATGACAAACATTGAGACCGGGGAAGTGACCACTATAGGTGAATCAACACATGCTTTCATGAAGGATGGCAAACTTGTATCACTAAAGCGGACACTTCCTGACATGGACGCTAAACTGAATGTATGAGCACTTCATGGAGTTGATGAGCATACTCCTCTTTGATAAAGTTTAGAAATACCGCTGCAGGACTACGATCCTTGCCATAGGCTTTTTCCACGGAAGCGCAGTATTTATCAGCTGCGATGAGGACAAAGCCCTCAAGGTGATGCGGCGGAATGGGAGTCATCGGAAACATGTGATGCAGGATGGAATCGATGACGGTCTCATCTATGTGATAAAAAATTGATTCTGCAACTGATACGGAATCAATTGGATGACGATAGCAGCAAACTACGTCATTGGCATACTTCGAGTATCGCCCAACGATCCCAAGATCATGGAGCAGAGCACCCTTTATCAGATTGTCTTTATTCAGTCGTATGTGGTGTTCAAGTAGATAATAGTAAATCCGTAAAGAGATAACGGCGACACAGATAGTGTGAACAGCAACAGAAGTGTGCCCGTGATGCTCCTGTTTCATTGCCTTTTTAAAGGCATCACAGTCATATATCCGACGGGCAGTATCAGAACGAAGGTCCTTGGCGATTTTTCTATAAACGAGTGATCTCTTATGTAAAACTGTTGCATTCATAACATATACTTCCTTGTAGAGTGAAGCAAACCTGCCGCTCATCCGTGTAGGGCAGGTGTATAGCCGTTACCGGCCGAAAGAATAATGCCGGGTTCTTGTATTAGTTATCGACCGAAATTACTCGGAAGTAAATATGCATTTTACTTCATTTTACTTATTGAAAAATAAAAAAACAGCACGTCAATTCGAAATGGATCGGCGTGCTGTTTTTTATTCGTTAAGTATGTGCAACGTTTCCGGAAGCAACAGGTGTGTCCTCCGGTTCCGCCATTTTACGTATCTGACGGATACTGTTAGAAACTGCGGGAATGGAAAGAATAGCCACAGTTGCTACCATTTCCGGGAAAATATATGTAGCGTTGTATCCCAGAGAATAGATGATGGGATTCATGCCCTCAGGTGCACTGGATGCAAAGAAAACATAGCCGGAGATCACGTGCATGAGGAAACGTCCAAAAACTCCGAGCGCATAACCTGCGATGAGACCGTGACGCTTAGCTGTAAAAAGACCTGCGAGACCGAGCATACCGAAAGCCAGCGGATAATCAAGAAGAACCTGTACCGGGTGATAAATATACGGCCCTGTAACCAGCTGGAGAAGTCCGTAAGCCATACCGGTTACGATACCGACCCTGAGACCGTAAATATAACCGATAAGAGCGATGAAAAACATGGAAAACAGGGTGATCGAGCCGCCAAAAGGAAGGGAAGCAAACTTGATAAAAGATGTAACCATTGCAAGAGCCATTGCCATAGCACAGAAAGACAGCTCTTTAGCAGACATCTTTTGACGGTTATCCTTACGGAGTAAAAAGATCACTGCAAAAACGACGAGAAGCAGGATGACCATGAGTACATAACCTGCTGTAGTTGGAAGATAAGAATAATCTTCCTCAGACCAATTGAAAAAAAGTGACATAAAAAAACCTCCTTATGTAAGCATAGGAGGGGAGCGTGAAAAAACGACATATTGCCTCCCTCCGCCGGTATTATCCGGTTCAGGTGTTGAGGGTCATCAGAATAAACTGATGTCTCAGCGAAAGCTCCCCTGGCATCGACACGTCAAAGACGTGCATTTATTTAAGTACATGCATATCCTATATTAGAGAAAAAAATATGTCAAGGAAATGTCGGCGATATGGTGATTTTGTAAAATAATAAGTGCATTTTTCTAATAAAGTACATGAATAATGCCGAAATATGTATCGTAACTATGATGTGTAGCTGTATATGGTCGTACAGAGTTGGGGGAATATTATGGACAAAAGAGATCTTGATGATCTTACAGGGCTCCCAAAAAGACGTTATTTTTGTCAGCTTGCAGATGTTAGTAAGGAAAATATCGTCGAACGCGGCGGCATGCCCGTTGTTATAGCCTTTAATTTTGTCGATATGAAGGGGTTCAATTCGAAATATGGAACAGACGAGGGAGATCGTTTACTTATAGGCTTCTCTGACCTGCTTGTGGAGCATTTTGATCTGGAAAATGCTTCGAGGTTTGGAGAGGATCATTTTTATGCACTTTCAAGCGTAGATGAGATAGATGAAAAGATTAACAGGATCATAGAAAGCATAAAATACCTGAACGGTGGAAAAAATCTTCCTGTAAGGATCGGCATAGCCAGGTTTGAAAAAGACACAGAAATAGATGTGGTATGTAATCTTGCGAAAGCGGCTGCCGACACTATCAGGAATATCAGGGAAACGTTCTTTGTCTGGTATGACGAATCTATATCGGAAAAACTTTCAAAGCGTGAGTATATCTTAAATCACATCGATAAAGCGATATCAGAAGGATGGATCGAGCCTTTTTATCAGCCTGTTGTGCGGACATATACAAAAAGGCTTTGTGGGGTAGAAGCACTGGCGAGATGGAAAGATCCGGAAAGAGGTATGATCTTTCCGAATGATTTCGTGACCGTATTAGAAGAACACGGTCTGTCCTATAAACTCGATATATATATGATAGAACGTATCGTCAGTATGCTTCAGCAGCGGCTAAAGGGAGGTCTGCCGGTTGTGCCGGTATCGGTCAATATCTCCCGGTCTGACTTTTTATATTGCGATCCAGTAAATGTCATATCCGAAACATGTGATAAACATGGTGTTCCGAGAAATCTTATATGCGTGGAGATCACTGAGACAGCCCTTGTATCAGACAAAGGCTGTATTAATGATGCTATCACGAGATTTCATGAGGCGGGCTTTGATGTATGGATGGACGATTTCGGAAGCGGATATTCATCCCTTAATATGCTCAAGGATTTTGACTTCGATGAGATAAAGCTCGACATGATATTTCTTAGGGACTTTAATGAGCGATCAAAGAAGATCGTGACAATGGTCGTAAGGATGGCAAAGTCACTCGGGATCCATACTCTTGCGGAAGGTGTGGAAAATGAGGAGCATGTTCAGTTTTTGCACAGTATTGGCTGTGAGCGGATCCAGGGGTATTATTACGGAAAACCTATGCCGATATCCGATATCTTAGAGCATTTACGGGAAAAAGGCATAGCTTTTGAAACCAGAGAAAATTTTGCTTTGTATGAAAAGACAGGTCTTACGGATATCGTCTCTTCAAAGCCGCGCGCGCTGTTTTTCTTTGACGGCAGGCGCTTTGAGCTGATATTCAGAAATGAAGAATATGCAAAGGTCTTGCCGGAGACAGGAAAGGATCCGGATGCAGCCATAGATTACAATATGAATGCGGACGAAACTCTGGCAAGCCGTCAGTTAAGAGCATTTGCGCAAAAAGTGATAAAGAGCGGTCATAAGGAGATAATGACCTTTGTGGCAAATAACAGATATTTCCATTTTTCGATGTCCCCTATAGCGAGATCCCAGAAGGGATATATGATGGAAGTCTCTCTTGACAAATCTTTATATGAAGAACAGGAACAGTTCTCTGAGAGAGATAATCTCATGAGAAACATGTTTTCTATATATGAATCTGTATATATCATTGATTTTACATCTGACACGAGAAAAATCATCGTATCTTCGATACCGGGTGAAAATGAAGGTGACGTTGTTCATGGCATCGCGGATTTTTACAGAAATTATAAGACGAGAGAGATATTTGAAGACGATCTGGATCGCTGGAAAAAATTTATAAACAAGGATTATTTGTTTTATAAGGCAAGATCATCGGCACGCGGTTCTTTTTCAGATGTTTTCTGTGTACGGCAGCATGACGGAAATTATGTATGGATGGAATTTCTAGTCGTTGCATTTTCGGACAACGAGCACGAATCTCTGCTGATATGTATAAAACCTTCTGCGTTGGAGAGTCATGAGGATAAGACTGATATATTGAAGCGGATCGTCAGATACAATTATCTGAGTTTGGATGATCTTTATAAGAACTCGCAGGATATACTTTACTCATTTATCGATTACGGAAATATCAAATTTTTCTGGAAAGATAAGGAACAGCGTATACTTGGTGCCAGCAAGGCATTTTGCGAGTACTATGGCTTTGAGTCTCCGGATGAATTTGTAGGAAAGACAGAAGAAGAAATTGGATGGCAAAAAAATGACGCATTGTTTGCGGAAAAAAAGCTCCTTGAAACAGGGGAGCCGATTCCGTATGCGCAGAATGTCAATGTCATAGACGGTGTCATTCATAATATCATAGTGTCGAAATTTCCACTCTATCATGACAATCAGATAATTGGTCTCATAGGCTATTTCATGGATGCCGAGCAGGATATGATAAAGGATATGCACGGTCAGGATATACATCTTGTCGATCAGCTTACGGGGCTTACGAATGCTCAAGGACTGATGCTGGCTGTCATAGAGTATGGGAATAATCATCAATTAAATGGTGAAAATTATATATATGGTATCATGTTAGTCGAAGGCTACGAGGCGGTACGTAAAGATTATGGTCCGGAAATCGCGAGAGAGCTGATACGAACTGTATCCGTAAGGATACGTGAAGCTTTTAGTGAGGCGGATATGGTTGCAAGGACAGACGGATGCAGCTTTGTCATCTTCTCCCGCAAGCTTTCATCTGAGGAATTTTCACAGTCATTGGAAGAATGTGTGGATGAGATCCGCAATATAAGGGAAATAAACGGTGCATCCTGTGATCTGTCTGCTTTTTATGGAACATCAAGCGGTATGGAGACCGGAAATGTCAAAAAGGCTCTGGAACTGGCAAAGAGCAGGCTTATGTACAGGGTAATGCATAAAGAAGAATCCGTCATGGCTATATCGGGAGAAGTGCTGCCTGATCAGTACAGTGATTTCCCGCTTCCGATAGTCGTGGTGAGACCCCGTATGGACAGCGAAAATAAAAACGTGGAAGACATGATATTTGTATTCGTAAATAATGTCTACTGCGATATGACAGGCAGAAAGCGTCATGAACTTGTTGGCAAGGGGTATCTGGAAACATTTCCGAGAACCGATAAACGCTGGATAGAACTCACCTATCGTGCCAGCAGGGGTGAGTATATCAGAAGTCAGCTTTATGATGGAGCGACCAGTCACTGGCTTAAGTTTACTGCGGCTCCTATGGGGATGATCGGTGCATGTACGGTTATCTGCGATGCTGTGGATGATGAACGTATAACAGAAGAAAACGCGTGAATAAATCTTTATGGAGCCTGGCAGTAAGTGGGATAAATGCATTAAATATAAGCCGCTGAACCTTACATCATAATGGGGAACATTCAGATGAGAAAAAATAAATTAAACTCAACTGAAAAAAGAATTTCTGATATTTCAAGTGAGTATTGGAATTACTATGACATATTGACCAGGCTTCCCAATATGTCCTATTTTCTGACGCTCGCGGATAAACATTGGCGGGACGCAGCAAAGAAAAAAGCTGTCCCTGTCATGCTCTGCTTTAATCTGAACCGTATGAAGACCTTTAATAACCGCTATGGAGTTGACGAAGGAACACATCTCCTTACGATCTTTGCGGATATTTTAAGACGGATCTTTGGAAATGGAGCTACAGCGAGATTTGGTGAAGACAGTTTTTATGCATTTACAGAGATAAGCGATGATCCGGAGGTACAGGTACTTACTGTTTTTAATGAGATGGAAAACGCTAACGAGGGGCGTTCTCTGCCTGTAAGAGCCGGGATGTTTATTGACAGGAACGGAGATACCGAACCAAGTACAGCGTGTGACTGGGCAAAGATCGCCTGTGATAGTGACAGGGATAATTATGCATCTCATTTGTCGTACTTTGATGAAACGATGATGGAGAGAGTATTTGATCAGGAATATGTTCTTCACCATTTTAATACAGCGTTAAAGGAACGATGGATACAGGTTTATTATCATCCTATCGTGCGGCTTCTTACCGGTGATATCTGCGAAGAGGAAGCACTGACGAGATGGATCGATCCGATACAGGGAGTCATACCGCCGGGAAGATTCCTTCCGATACTTGAAGACGCAAAGCTTTTATATAAGGTCGATCTGTATATGGCGGACCGCATCCTCGAGGACATGAAGACCAAGAGAGACGCAGGTCTTAGGATCGTGCCGGTATCCTTAAATGTGTCACGTTATGATTTTGAATGCTGTGACATGGTTTCAGAGATCGTGATACGTACCAAAGAAGCAGGGATAGATCCCAAATTCTTAAATATCGAGATCACTGAAACTGTAATGGGAATGGATGAAAATTTCCTAAAGGAACAGATACGTCTCCTGCATGAGGAAGGTTTTCAGGTGTGGATGGACGACTTTGGCAGCGGCTATTCATCGCTGAATATCCTTCAGGAATTTGACTTTGATCTGGTAAAGCTCGATATGCGTTTCCTTACAGGCGTAGGAAAAAATTTTAGAAGCCCGTTAATATTAAAAAATATCGTAAATATGGCATTATCTCTTGGCACAGATATCATCGCGGAAGGCGTGGAAACCCACGAGCAGATGGAATTTTTAAGGGAGATCGGCTGTGATAAAGCTCAGGGTTATTACTATGCGAAGCCAATGGATCTGGACAGGATCATTGAGACTCACGATGAAAGACGTCGTGAAAATGTAGAAGAATCCAGATATTTTAGGGTCATCAGCATGACAAGTATGTATGACCCTATGATAAATGGTGATTACCATACAGCCGTTACTGACTTTGGTACAGGAAATGCAGTAGGAATAATAGAACTCCGCGATGACAGATATTATCTATTGCGCTCAAATGATACTTTCCGGCGCCTGCTTCGTGAAGCTTTTCATGTAAAGATAGACAGTGTATATACTGAGTTTTCTGATATCAGGGAAAAATTTGGCGGAAAATTTCAGGACGCGGTACATAGATGCGTCAGATCAGGAAACTGGGAAAGAGTCGGATATATGGAAGTTAATGATATCCTTGTCACTTTCCATGTAAGAGAGATAACAAAAAATCCGGTGACAAATGCAAGCGCATTGCTTGTAGTTCTGTCAACGGTATACAGAGATGAGGAAATTTTTTCAAAGTACAGTGATGACATTGCAAATGAGGGTAATGAGATCAAGCAGACTCTGTCTCTTTACGGGCAGTTGCCGGTCAATTACATAGTAGTCCGGGTTTTAGAGGATCCTGTAACCCACGGACCTCTTGATATGAAGTACGTCTTTGCGAATAAGCGTTATTGCAGTCTTGTGGGAAAGAGATTTGACGAGCTAAAAGATCACTCCTATGTGGAGCTTTTCGGGGTAACTGATCTCGAATGGCCTTCGGTCGCCTATAGAGCGGCATTTAACGGAGAAGAGAGTGAAGGAGTACATTTTAGTCATATTCTCGGAAAATGGGTTTATTATCTGGCACGACCGATATCTATCCCCGGGTGCTGTGCTTTTGTATTCCTTGATATAGATAAAGAACAGAAAGAAAAAGAGCAGCTTATCGTTAATTCCAGAACTGACGATACCATAATCCAGATCATAAAGCTGCTTAACAGTGAGATGCCTTATGAGGATATCATTAATAAGGTATTACAGGAGCTGAGTTTCGTAATTCATCCGGATCGTATCTGTATATTGGAGATAGACGGAAAGAAAGTCATAAATGATTTTGAGTGGTGCGCAAAAGGCGTCAGCAGTACCAGGTATTATATTTATAAGATCGCAGACTATGATCTGGTAGCCATTTGGAAAAAATATAAAACAGATGACGGAACACTTTTGGTCGACGATGTCGATAAAATAAAAAAGGTGGAACCTGATTTTTATAAGTTTTTCCATGATAACGGTACACGGCGCTTTATGGGAGTCCCTTTATATACAAAGGAGCGCGTGATTGGTTTTTTATGCGCGGCAAATTATGAGCTAAATGATATCTTTGACACAAAGAAGCTGTTAGAGACGGTTGCATTCTTTATCACATTTAAGATAACCAACAACAGTCTCATGAATAAACTGGATCAGATGTGCTATATTGACGCTCTTACGGGTATATATAACAGACACGGAATAGATCATGAAACAAGCAAGTATCTGTTAGCCCACCCGGATGCATCGTGTACTATAGCTGCGCTTGATATCGATGACTTTAAGCTCGTTAATGACAGATACGGGCATCTGATAGGTGATGAAGTCTTAAAACATCTGGCTTCTTCATTAAATGAACGGTTTGGCGAGTTTTCGATAATAGGCAGAAATGGCGGAGATGAGTTCCTTATTATCATAAAATATATGGACGCATCGGAAGCAGAGCCGTTATTTAGGAACTTTACAAAGGAAGAACATATCCTGCAATATGAGGGATCCAAATATGAGTACTTTATTTCCCTTGGATTTGCGGAGTATCCTGTGCAGGCGGATAAATTCAAGACTCTGTTCCGCTGTGCTGATGCTGCTCTTTACTCGGTAAAATTCAGCGGAAAGCATGGATGCAGGCAGTACAGCGAAGACATGAATTTCCAGGACAGGTCCAGTCCGGGATTTGGATTAAAGGAGATCGCTGCAAATATGCCGGGAGCGATCCTTGCGTACAGAGCTGATGCTGAAGAAAAGATATTATACGCTAATCAGGAATTACTCGATATCTTTGACTGCAGGAATATGGAGGAATTTATCGGGTATTCCGATCGTTGTTTTAAGAACGTGTTACATCCTGATGATCTGTTACGTGCAGAAAAAGAGATCAGAGAACAGGTAAATGCAGAGGGAGCGGATGCCAGAAGGCTGGTAAATTTCAGGGTAATTTCAAAGACCGGCAAAGTAAAAAAAGTGAAGTACCGCGGACATCTCGTACATAATGAGTGTTACGGAAAGGTATATCTGGCGCTGCTGCTGGAAGAATAAGGGGTAAGAGATGGAGAACGAGAATTACATCATTGAAAATCTGGACAGGGCATTGAGTGAAGGATGGATCAAGGTGTATTACCAGCCGATCGTCCGTATAGTGTCAAAAAAGATCTGCGGAACGGAAGCTCTTGCAAAGTGGTTCGATCCGGAAAAGGGTGAACTGTCCATGACTAATGTCTGGCAGATACTTTCGAAACATGATCTTACAAAGAAACTGGATATGTATGTCTTAAAACAGGTTCTTGAAGATCTGCAGGAAGCTGTAAGCAGAAAACTTCCCTGTGTTCCGGTTGCAGTGAAGATATCAGTGACCGATTTTGTTGATGAAAGCTATGCGGATACTGTGATCGACATTATACATGCCTACGGTATCACGGAAGATTATCTGAATTTTGAGATACTTGATTATACGGACAACAGATATGAGATCCAAAAAGGAAAGTGTATAAAGAATTTTATGTCCTATGGATGTAAGATCTGGCTCGATGATTTTGGGCGCAGCTATGCGTCTCTTGAGGGGCTGAAAAAGTTTCCTTACAGTGTTATCAAGTTTAATATCAACTTTTTTGATGATGTTTATGGCGCAGAGGGTGAGGCACGTGCCAGAACCATGCTTGCATATACCATTAATATGGCGAAATGCATGAAGATCGGAACTGCCATAGCCGGGATAGAAACATCCGATCAGTACAATTTCTTTTATAAACTTGGCTGCGAAATGGCCCAGGGATCATATTTTTCGGAGCCTTTAACGCCTGAGGAACTGATCAAATCTGATATGGAGATGGAGGCTCTTGAAGAAGCGGCATACTACAATGCCATCGGACAGATAGAGATCGAAGCTTCTAATATGCACACTGCAAATCAGAGGATAGGTACGGCAGAATCTCTGGCAGTAATGGAATATGTTGATCATACATACAAATTTTTGTATATTAACGAATCCTACAGGATGTACTTAAGAAGCCTCGGCCTTACTGCCAAATCAATGGAATACCTATTTAATCAACGTTCAGGAATGCTCCAGGAAAATCTGCATTCCTTTATAAAGCAACTGACACAGGGAATGAACGGTGCTCAGCTTTTCTTCCTGCTGCAGGAAAAGATCGTTGATCTCAAGGGAAATTTCATTGCGAGAAATACAAAATCAGGAGCCATTGCATTTGTGCTGTATACTTCACAGGCTTTCGATATATCCAGAAGCCGTATCCATGATTACAATAAGGCGATGGAAGGCATCTATACGATCTTTGACCGGTTTGACCTGATAACCATGCCTTCGGGGATAATAGAAAATACATATCTGAATACCTGTGAGTACGGAGGGATACATGCAGGGGCAAATATCAGGGAGGTGCTTCCGGAATTTAGTGAGCAGTATATCGTAAAGTCGGAAAGAGAAGCTTTTCTGGAATTCATGAACGTTGATACATTTTGGGATCGCCTGTACGAAGGGAATCATATATATCTGACAAAGAATTTTAAAACAGTAATGGATGACGGAAAAGTTCACACTAAACGATATCTGCTTATAAGTATAAAGGGCGATGAAAATGACATAATACTGGCTGCTGTTATCAAGACTGATAAGGCAGGTCCGACAGGTGGTAATAAATCTCAGAAAGAGGGATGAGATATGATCCAGGCGACATTTACCCTTATGCGGGAATCTGATCTGCAGAGCTTATTTCATAAGCTGGAACAGATCATAAAGGGAAAAAACCCAAAAAATATGTTTCTTCTCACTTATTCTGTCGGAATAACGGAAGAAAAACTTTCAAAGATCTTTTCAAATATTAATGAATCTTATCCGTTTTTGTTTGTGACAGGTATCTGTAAGAATTATTCGATAAAAGGAGAAAGATTTTTAAGATTGTCCTTCTGTCAGTTTGATACATCGGAGGTTTCGGTTTTTTACAGTGACTTTACGAAAATGACAGAGGAAGAGACCTGCCGTGAACTAGGTAACAGGATAGAGAAAACTCCGGATCCGGTTGCTGTCATGGCTCTTGCGGCAGGCGGAAATATCAAGATCTCCGGGCCTCTTTCAGAGTTTGAAAGAAAGTACCGGATACCTGTATTTGGTTCATGGACTGCGGATTTTGACGTGAATGATGAGGAGAAGCATTATCTATGGCAGGATGGCTGTCGGAATCGCGGGATTTCTTTCATTATCTTTTCGGGAAAAGACCTTTCTGTTCATGCAGAGCTGCTTAACGGCTGGAATCCTCTCGGAAAGTCTTTCACTCTGGCTACGCGTACAAAGATGCCCCGGTCGTCACTTGGAGAGTCTATCATAAAGAAGATCGACGGTAAGCCCGCGACAGAGATATATCGTAAGTATCTGCATGTAGAACCTAATGATGCTTTTATAGAAAATATCAGGCAGTTTCCGTTTATCATAAAGAGGAACGGTGAATATCTGAGCCGTATTCCTTACTTCTGCGATGCTGCCGGAGAGCTTTATTTTATCGGTGATATTCATGATGAGGACAATCTCTGCTTTTCATCGGCAGATCCTGACATGATGTTTGACGAGTCTGTAGAGATAAGCAGACGCATGGCTGATTTTTCGCCGGCAGTCATGTTTTTCTTTGGCAGCGGCATGAGAAAAGATTTTATCGGAAGCGAGGAAAGGGAACTTCTTTGTTTCCAGAATATCCTGCCAAATTCCCAGTATCTGAGAGCCAGGGGTCAGATACTATACAAGGATGGCGCAGGCGGAGTTCATAATACCTGTGCTGTCGTTGTGGGACTTAGGGAAGGTGAGCCTACATGCAAAAAGGGGCATTATGCTTTTAATGTCCGTACCTTTATGAAGAAAAAGCTGATACATCCGCTGGCAGACAGAAATACTTCATTTTTGCTGGCGATCACAGATGATCTCAACGATGCACTGGAAAATGCAGAGCGCGCGAGTAAGGCAAAGTCTGATTTCCTCTCGAATATGTCTCACGAGATCCGAACTCCTATAAATGCCATTCTTGGTATGGACGAGATGATCATTCGTGAGTGCAGTGATGAAAGTATCCTTGGATATGCAAATGATATAAGGAATGCCGGAGTAGAGCTTCTCGGTATCATTAATGATATCCTGGACTTCTCAAAGATCGAATCCGGCAGACTCACTATCATACCTGTTGAGTATAAACCTGCGGAAATGATAAGGGATCTTTATCAGATGATAAAGAAGCGCGCAGATGATAAGGGGTTGAAATTTGTAGTCGAGGCTGATCCTGATATACCGGAAGCTCTTTTCGGGGATGAAGTCAGGATAAAGCAGGCAATCACCAATATCCTCACAAATGCCGTAAAGTACTCTGAAAAAGGAACGGTAACCTTCAGCGTGGGACTCAAAGAGCTCCATGCGACAGAGGTCGTTCTGTATATCTCGGTTGAAGATCAGGGAATCGGTATAAAGAAAGAAGATATAAAGAAGATCTTTGATTCTTTCCAGAGACTTGATGAAAAGCGCAATAGAAATATAGAAGGAACCGGACTCGGAATGGGTATCACAAGGCAGCTCCTAAACCTTATGGATACCGATCTGGAAATTCAGAGTGAGTATGGAAAGGGCTCTGTTTTCTCATTTAGTTTAAAGCAGAAGATCAAATCCGGCGCTCCGATGGGTAAGCCTTCATTTGAACATAAAAACGGGGAACTCAGAAAGAAGCTTCCTCAGTTTACCGCACCGGACGCAATGGTACTCGTGGTGGATGATACACCGATGAACCTAACGGTCATAAAGGCGCTGCTTAAGCAGAATAAGATTCAGGTCGATACGGCGGAGAGCGGTCAGGAAGCCATAGACAGAGTGAGACACATTCATTATGATATCGTATTTCTGGATTTCAGAATGCCGAATATGACGGGTATAGAGACTTTGCAGGCAATCCGCGAAATGGAAGAAAATGAATGTAAAAATACGCCGTTTATCTGTCTCACAGCAAATGCAGTTACAGGCGCTATGGAGGAATACAGGAAAGCAGGATTTGATGATGTGATAACAAAGCCTGTAGATCCGGAGCTCCTGCAGGATAAACTCCTTTTCTATCTGCCGCAGGAAAAGATAAAGATAAATATGGATGCGGTGATGGGTATCTCATCTTCGGAGGACGAAGAACCTGAAATGCCTCTTCCGGATGGTCTTGAAGATATTCCGAACCTGTCAGTCCGTGACGGCATACATAATTGCGGCTCGATAGAAGCATTTCTTGCGACACTTGATACTTTTTACAGGGGCTTTGAGAATCAGGTTGGATCTATCAGGAACTATTTAAAAGAGGAAGATATTCCGAATTATACTATAAAGGTTCATGCTCTTAAGAGTTCGGCGCGTATAATCGGATGCGGGAAACTGGCGTCGCTGGCAGCGGCACTGGAAAAAGCAGGCGATGAAAACCGGGTTGATGTCATAAAGAAGGACACTCCGGAACTCATGCAGCTTGCGGAACAGCTATATAATAGTCTGGACTACTGTCTCGGTGAAAAGGATGATCCGAATGATGAGAGACCGGAGATGGAACAGGAAGAATGGGTAGAAGCACTGATGGCTTTGCAGGGATTTGTGGCTGATTACGATCACAGTAATCTCGGTATGATTCTTGACATGCTGAAGCAGTACAAAGTTCCCGAAAAGGATAAGGAACTTTATAAGCAGATATCAAGCGCTGCAGTTGGACCTGACTGGCAAAAACTTACCATGCTTCTAAAGGATATAGAAGTATAAACTGGGGGTGCAAACATGAAACATCAAGACAGAATACTGCTTGTCAGCAGCAAGTTTAATTTCACGACTGATGCTTTAAAAAATTCTCTGACCGAGGATGGTTTTGGTATCACCACATGCGGATATGACAGAGAAGCTATACTTGAAGGAACAAGTGATTCAGATGTAATCATTCTCTATCTCGACGCTCAGATAAGCAGGAAAAGGGAAGTCCTGACCTACATACAGGTATTATTTGAGGAAAATGACAAGGTACTCGCGACTATCGGATCCGATATGGAAACTGAGAAACTCTGTGAGATCATTCCTAAAAACATAATCGATCTCCCGATGATACGGCCGGTCAATATACGTAATCTGATACATGAGATACATACCATTCTAAACGCTGCAGGCAGGAGAAAGAGGTACAGGATCCTGCTTATAGATGATGACTCCACATTTCTGCAGGCTGCATCAAGGTGGCTGAAAAAAACAGGATTTTACGATGTTACCATTGTTAATTCCGGTATAAGTGCTCTGAATTATCTTGATGACCATCTGCCGGATCTCATCCTGCTTGATTATGAGATGCCGATCATGAAGGGACCGGAAGTCCTGAAAAAGATACGTGCCAATCTCAGGAGCAGTGATATACCTGTATTTTTCCTTACCGGCAGAAATGAGAAAAATGCCGTTATGGAAGCCATGAGAGAGAAGCCGGAAGGGTATCTCTTAAAGACAGACGAGAAACAAATTATTGAACGTCTTAACAGCTATTTTGGAACCGGACGTTAGGTATAGAAATCCCGAATTGACCACTAAAAAATTTGTGTCAGTTCGGGATTATTTTTGTTCGATATACCGAAATTAATGTTGAATGGATCACATAACAGCATGAGGTATGTTCAAATTTATTTTATTGAACGTATTTGTATGTACGGGTATGCACGCAGATTGTCTTTTGACAGTATGTATTGTGAATAATTAACAGAAATGGTCTGTAAGATAGATTTAAATAAACCAACACAATCCACATATAGTGTGGGATGTTGAGACTTTACAAAAATCGGCTATGATGTTATCGTTTATCTCAACGATTTTTAGATTTTTAGATTTGGTAACTGAGATAAGTCTGATAGGGGTTAAGTTATGAAAGAATTTTCGGAGTTCTCAGAAGACATACAGGTCAGGCTCAGAGAAATGGATGAACTAAGATTTTCTGAGCCGGAAAAAGTTATTCCACTTGCTGAAAAATTATATAAAGAAGCGTCTGATGCGGAAAATGACGAGCTGATGGGATACGCGGATTTCTTTGCAGGAGACGCATGGTATTGTATCGGAAACGTCGATAGCTGTCTTTACCATATGAAACGTGCTATTCGTGGGTTCGAGCGCGTAGGAAACTGGTATAAAGAAATAGGCTGTTACATTCTTCTCGGTGTTGTATTTTCCAATCAGGGCGACACCAGCAATGCCTTTGCAAGCTATCGTGAAGCATTGATACTTGCGCAGGAAAATGAAGATATATTTGACATGGCACTGATCTATGAAAATTATAGTGAGATCTGTGACATGACGGAGAACGAAGATAAGGCACTTCAGTATGCACTCCTTGCAAGGCGATGCATATTGAAAAGCCGTGAAAATCCGAGGTTCAGACGAATTTACGCGATCATACAGACAACAGTCGCCAAGCTCGATCTGAAGGCAGGTAAGCTCGACCACGCAGAACGTATAATTGCCGAACTTAGGAGATTTCTAGCAGAGAATAATGAAGAACCGGGACTCGATATGCTGATCGTCGAATTGCTCTGCAAACATGCAAAGGGTGATACGGTGCATGAAGAAGAGTCTGTTCAGAGAGTTATGGAGAACTTTGATAATAATTCGTACCGTTCGGATTATTTCATGTATATTCTCTTATTTATGAAGTATCTGCGTGACAAGGGCATGAATGATATCCTTTCACGTGTGCTTGAAGAAATGGAAGATTCTCTTGGAAATGAGAATTTCCCGGCAATACAGCTAAAGATATCTGATTTCAAGGTTGAACTTCTCGAAGCACAGCACAGAGAGGATGAACTCCTTAACGAGCTTCGTAAGTACAGAACGTACTTTAGGAGACAGCAGGAACAAAATAGCAAAACAGTTAAGTTTGTTCTTGATCTGCAGAGCTCTCTTGAGTGCTCCAGAAAGGTAAATGGAGAGCTGCAGAAAAAAGTCGGTACAGATGAACTTACAGGTATCGCAAACCGCTGGAGGCTTCGTGACAAGCTTTTCTCCATGTATAAGAAAGCTGAGTCCGATTCCATGCTCTTCGCTATCGAGATGATGGATATAGATCACTTTAAGGAAATAAACGATACTTACGGTCATGCAGCAGGAGATAAGTGCCTCACAGCAGTAGCAGAGGTATTGAAGGATATTTCCGATGAGAAATGCTTCCCTATACGATATGGCGGAGATGAATTTATGATCCTGTACACAGGTCAGAGTCAGGACGAACTTGATCGTATCTGCCATCATATACGCATGAATGTGCAGGAAAAGATTAAAGAAACGGATATTCCGGATTTCACTATTTCACAGGGAGTATTCGGTGCTGTTCCCGATTCTTCCGATCATATGGAAAGCTGGGCAACCAGAGCAGACCACGCTCTGTATCAGGGTAAAAATCTTGGCGGAGATGCCATCAATCTGAATTTCCTGTAAGGAATCGCAGAGTCTTGGAGAGAAGATAAATGTTTATTAAAAAAGTGTGAGGGCCTTCAAAATGACCCTTACACTTTTTTTATTCTATATTTTTTAAATCTTTTCTTAAGAAAAAGAGAACAAATACTTAGAAAATAATTTTTGAAAGTTGGTTATTTTATGTACAGAAGGTATTTAGTAATAGCATTATCGGCAATGCTTACGGCCGGATCTATGACAGGATGCGGTCTTTATTCCACGAAACTCGGTCACATTACGGAAGAAACGGCAGAGGCTGCAGAAGAGGCTTCAGAAACTGAGAGTGAAGCAGATGAGGAAGAACCGGAAGAAAGCACCATTCCTGAGGAAGAAACAGAAGCATCAGAAGAGGAAGAAGAACCGGAAGACACTTCTGAAGAATCTCAAAATGAGAAGAAGACAAAGGGAATCTCCCATAACTCTGTATCATCAAATAAGAAAAAGAAGACGGTCAGTGATAATAAGACGTCTGATGAGGATGAATCAGTTTCGGATAATGATGCAGCTGCAGACGGTACTGTTTCTGATCCGTTCCACACAAGCGAGACAAAATTCTATACAAGAGCTAATATCGATGAATGTCTGAAATTCGTTAATTCCTGTACCTATGGCGATGAAGCACATGCATCAAATCTTTCAGCGGCAGGAACACCGCTTGAGTATGAGTTTTATAATAAGAGCGGCTCGCTTCTGTTCACGATCTATGATTATCAGAGTGAAGATCATGTAAAGATCGTTACTGCTGATGGTGAAACACATAACTATATTTATAAAGTCGGAGACAATACAAATAAGTATACTGTTTCCAGAATGACCATTTCACAGGACAATAAGGCAGAGAAACTGGCATATCGCATGCTCAAGGACAATAGCAGTTATACTTACGATGTGTCCAAGGATTATGATATAAATAAGGATTTCTCCACAGGTATTGATGCAGTTGAGAGGATCACTGTTGATGCACCTTCGCCTTATGGTTATGCACAGATTTATTATTGTGAGGATGAAGACGACTCTACAACACTCGTAAAGGATGCAGTAAAAGAGTATAAAAACAACGAAAATGATATCAGGCTTTACAAGAGTGGACGCGTGGTTGTTCTGCTTTATACACCCACAGGTGCTATGGTGGATGCACTTGATGACTATGACTATGATGAGCAGTCGTTAAAGGAAAAGTCGGAGACAACGGATGACGATAATTCTAATCCGGAATCGACCTGATAAAGAGAAAGGATAGTTTTTCGATGATCAAAGCTGTTTATTTTGACATTGACAATACATTATACAACTTTAACGATTCTGATAAGCGTGCAATGGAAGCGATGTACGACTACTGCGAGGAACACTTTCAGATGGATCGTGATACGGCTATGCGTGAAATTAAGGAAGCAAAGGCGCAGGTAAGTGAAGAGCTTCAGGATCGTCCCGCAATGCATAATCGTCTGCTCAGATATCAGCGTTTTTTGGAGAATAATAAGCTTCCTCTTTTTCCGCATACGGTCAATATGGCAATTCACTACTGGCAGACACTTCTCGATAATGCGGAAATCGAGCCCGGTATCGAGGATCTGATGAAGGCTGTTAGGGAAAAGGGATGTAAAGTCGGTATCGGTACAAATATGACAACGTACGTACAGTTTCTAAAGCTTGATAAGCTGAAGCTCTCCGAGTATATTGATTTTATCGTTACCAGTGAAGAAGCAGATCATGAGAAGCCGAGTAAGGAGTTTTTTGATCTTGTCATAAAGAAAGCCGGGGGTGTTCCTGATGAGATAGTGTTTATCGGAGACAATCTGGAACTGGATGCGCTTGGCTCTTCCAAATGCGGCATGCATGGTGTTCTGTATCTGCCGCCGTATCTTAAAGAACCGGCTGTGACACCGGAGAATGGCATTATTAGGAATTATTCAGACTGTATAACTGAAGATGGGATTAGGTTGGGGAATTTAATGCTGTAAGTTTTTGGTGATTCATTAAATGTTAAGAATCGTTACGAGTATAGATGTGTAATTTACAAGGCGATTTTATTAAAACGTAAGTGACGTCGGATAAATATCTTCGGGAACAATCAGCCGGCAGCACTTAGTGAACACATTGTCCGAATAGAAAAAATCTGCGAACTGTTTGAGACGCAAAGCGTCGAGTTTCGCAGATTTTTTCGCGTATATGAGGACAGTGCGTGAGCTTAGTGCAGTCCGAGCGTTCCAGAAGATACTTATCCGAACGGAACGTATATTAAAAAGCATCACATATAGTTTACATCTTAATAAATCCAAGCACGTTTGCAACGGAGCTGAAAAGGATGATAGCTACGAAGAACGGGCAGAGATAGCGGATCATAAAGTTAAATACAGGCTTACGGACAAACTTTGCACCATCGAGCTCGATCTCGCCGCAGATCTTTTCAACAGTGATGACACGGATGATAAGAAGGCAGGTAGCCATAGCTGCAAGCGGCATCATTACTGAGTTTGTCAGGAAATCAAAGAGATCCAGGAACTGCATACCGAAAATAGTTACGTTCGCAAGAGGACCGTAACCTAAGGCTGACAGAGATCCAAGAACTATCATGATGATTCCAAGAAGAACAGTACATCTTCTTCTGCTCCAGTGAAGCTCGTCCTCAAAAGTAGAAACAGCACTTTCTGCAAGAGCGATAGCAGAAGTAAGAGCTGCAAAAAGTACCAGAAGGAAGAAAAGGAATCCGAAAAATGCTCCGAAGCTCATGCTGGCAAAGATCTTTGGCATGGTAATGAACATAAGTGACGGACCGGCCTGAAGCGTGGAAGCTGCATCATCGCCGGAAAAAGCAAATACAGCTGGGATGATCATGAGACCTGCCATGATAGCGATAGCAGTATCAAAAATCTCAACCTGATTAGTAGTACCTTCGATCGAAACGTCCTTTTTCATGTAAGAACCAAAAGTCACAAGGATTCCCATTGCGATAGAAAGGGAGTAGAACATCTGACCCATAGCGGAAACAACCGTCATCCATGAGAAATTTTTAACGTTTGGTACGATGAAGTAATAAATACCTGCAACAGCACCCGGACGAGTCATGGAATAAATTGCGATGATACATGCCAGAACGACCAGTATAGGCATCATGATACGTGAAACGCGTTCAATACCATTCTGAACACCGAGATAGATAATGAACATGGTGATCAAAGTAAATACCAGAAACCATGTTTCGGGCTGAGTACCGTTAGTGATAAAAGAAGTAAAGTAATCATCACCGGCAAGCTCCTTTGAAGCACCCGTAAGATATCCGAAAAGGTATTTCATAACCCATCCGCCGATAACGGAATAGTAGGGAACGATCAGGATAGGGATTATCGCATTGATCCATCCGCCGTAAGCAGACTGCCAGGTTTTTCCGAAGAAACGGAAAGCACCGACGGGGCTCTTCTGTGTCATACGTCCGAGAGCTGTCTCAGCCATGATCATCGTGTAACCAAATGTAAGTGCAAGAATAATATATACGAGAAGGAAGATACCGCCGCCATACTTTGCAGCGAGATACGGAAATCTCCAGATATTACCTAAACCTACGGAAGCACCTGCAGCAGAAAGAACGAATCCCAGTTTTCCTGAGAAACTGCTGCGCTTTTGTTTTTTCTCCATAACAATACATCTCCATTGACTTTATTTAATCAACGCTTTAGCGCGTTATATTATTTTACATCAACACAGGAATAAAGCAAACGGAAAATTTGTTTGGTTTTTGTCGCCAAAATGGATGAAAACTGATATAATGCATAGAGAACGTGCGTTCAATGATGTAAAAACGGACGGCGTACAGAAAAATAAGCATTTATGGAGGAGCTTGTAATGCGGAGAACAATTTTTCATGTAGACGTTAATTCTGCGTTTCTAAGCTGGTCTGCCGTAAAGAAGCTTAGGGAAGAACCGGGGAGTGTGGATCTGAGAACGATCCCGTCTGCTGTAGGAGGCGATGTTTCTACCCGTCACGGTATCATTACCGCGAGATCGATACCTGCAAAAAAATTGGGGATAAAAACAGCGATGCCTGTAAATAAAGCCCTTGAACTATGTCCAAATCTGGTAATGGTTAAGAGTGACTTTGAAACTTATCGCAGATTTTCTGCAGCATTTATAGAAATACTGAAAAAATATGGTGGTGTAGTCGAACAGGCATCCATAGATGAAGCATATGTAGATATGACCGGTCAGGAAAATTTGATAGAAAAGGCTGCTGCAGGACGATACAGCGAGCCGTTTCCGATAAATGCAGCGCTTTTGATAAAAAATGAGATCAGAGATACGCTTGGTTTTACGGTAAATATCGGAATCTCCGAAAATAAACTTCTCGCAAAAATGGCTTCAGATTTTCAAAAGCCTGACAGGATACACACACTTTATCCTGAGGAAGTTCCGGAAAAGATGTGGCCTTTACCCATCGGGGATTTATTTGGATGCGGCAGTAAATCAGCAGAACGATTACGTCATATAGGTGTATTTACGATCGGAGATGCGGCTAAACTTGCTCCGGAATTATTGATACCGCTTCTTGGAAATGCAGGAGGAACGTATATCCATGAGGCAGCTAATGGCAGGTCGGACAGCATTGTTACCGATGAGAGAGAAGAAGTAAAGAGTGTCAGTAATGAGCTCACAACTTCCTATGATATCGATGAAAAAAATCTGAGTCCCGATGGAGAGCAGATACTTAGAATGCTTGCTGAAAAAGTAAGTAAACGATTAAAAGCCAAGGATTTATATGCAGGCACTATCGGATTTGGTGTAAAAACAGACGATTTCAGAAGAAGATCTATACAAAGAAAACTTGACGATACCGTAAATGACGAGGATACTATCTATCAGGTCTCTCGAAAACTTATGGATGAGCTTCTGCTTGGCGAAAAGGGATTGTTTCGACAGGGAGTTAAGATACGTCTCTTTTGTATCAGTGCGACAGGGCTTGACCATGGTGAATTTCGGCAGATGACGCTTTTTGACTTTGCACAGAAAAAAGCAGTTGAGAGAAAGGAGAATGAAAAAAGAGAGAGGCTTAACCTTATGACCCGTGCTATACAGGAAAAGTATGGAAGGGACGCGGTTCATAAAGGATTTAAATAATAATAGTTTCAGCAGGAGGGTTATCATGACTTGTAAGTTCAATTTTTTGACTCGAAAAACGGGCTATAGGGTAGCCGCGGTTTTCTTAAGTGCGTTGTTTTGTTTATTGTTCATATTGAGCAGAGAGGCGTGGGCAAGGACACCTAAAAATACCGGAGATTATGGTGTATTTATTGGCTCTGATTCAGAAGATGTTGAAAAGATATCCGGCTTTTCGACCGTTGTCATAGATGCGTGGCAGCTTTCGGCGGATGATGTAAAGGCTCTTCATGACAAAGGCTGCAAGGTTTACTCGTACATTAATGTAGGATCTATAGAAAACTGGAGAAGCTACTATAAAGATTATTCCCATCTGAGCATTGGAAAATATGAAAATTGGGAAGATGAGGAATGGATAAATGTTGCAGATAAGTCTTGGCAGGAGTTTATGACAGGAACTGTCGCAAAGAAGATAGCAGAAAATGGTGCTGATGGTTACTTCGTCGACAACGCCGATGTTTATTATAATTTTCCGACAGATGAGATCTATAATGGACTCGTGACCATCATGACAGGACTCAGGAGCTATGGAAAACCCGTACTCATAAATGGCGGAAATGACTTTGTTTCACGTCTTATCGAGGAAAAGAACAGTGCTTTGATCACAGGAGTAAATCAGGAAACTGTATTTACCAAGATCAAAAACTATAAAAAGGATCGATTCGCAAGACAGAAAAAAGCAGAGACCAAATTCTATCAGGAATATCTTGAAAGCTGTAAAAATGCCGGTCTGCAGGTGTATCTTCTTGAGTATACGCGCAATAAGGGCCTTGCAGTGAAGATCAGAAAGTACTGCGCTGAAAATGGCTTTCAGTATTTTATAGCTGATTCTCTTAAACTGGAGTGGAGCGAAAAAGTTTTGAATTAAATGTTACGAAATCCTGTATTCTCGCGGGGTACAGTTCATAACCCGACGGAAAAGCCGGTGAAAAAAGCTGGTATTTTCATACCCTACAGCTGCAGCAATATCATCAACGGACAGATCAGAATTTCTCAGGTAAAAACATGCCTGGGAAATTCTTTTTTCTGCGAGCAGATCGCGAAAAGTTTTATTTGTTGTCTTTTTTATAAGTCGGGAAAGAGAATATATATCTATGTCATTTTTCTTAGCGAATGTTCCCAGCTCAGCATCTCTGTAATCAGTTTCTATGTAAGATAGGAGACTGATCATTATCTTTTCATCATAGGAAGTACCGGACATCATGATCTTATCCGCATTCTGCGTGAGGTGCATGAAAAGCAGTCCCAGGGTATTTTCTGCCAGAGTTCTTTTATTGGGGAGATCGCTCATCATTACCCATATAAGATTTTCCATAAGGTTTTGCACAGGCAGGACACCTGATACATTAAAATACAGATAGTTTCCACCTCGGTCTGTTTCTGTAAGGCAGGATATCAGAAAGGCGCGAAGCTCTGAGTTTTCTGAGCCCAGCATACGAAACGCTGTGTCAAAGAATGCCGGAAGTATCATAAAATTTACGGCGATATCGTCACGACCGGCAGGAAGTATCTCCTGCGTTGCATGTTGGTTAAGGAACAGCAGATCCCCTTCTTTTAATTCTATCTTATTATCATCTACGAAATGTGTAGTATGCCCCTGACACATATATACGAACTCTACATAATTATGTGTGTGCTTAGGAAAATGGACAAAGCGCACATTTGGACGTATATCGATGAGCTTTCCGTCCTGGAGTACCAGTGAAGAGTCGATCACATCAGTGGATCTTGTTTTTTCGGGACGATAATAAAGACTCCTGTTGATATCGCGGTGCCCGCTTAAAATCTCTTTTTCTTCGTCTGTGATCACGTCGAGACGATCCAGTATTTCACGATTCATGTTATAATAGCTCCATTTATCTTAATGTTTATTTATATTTTATCATAAAATTATTAAGTGCAAAAATGGACTCTTTTTTTATAAATTGTGGACCTTAAAAAACAATGTATTTCGATTTATACTTTTCTCAAGTCAAGAGCGGACAGGAACGCGGGAAGCCGGCGTTTCACCGCATACCGTTTAAAAAAATAATGCAGGCTTAAGAAATGGAGAAGAGTATATCATGACAGTAGAAGAACGTTATCAGGATGCAAAAGAGCGCTATGCAGCAGTTGGTGTTGATGTGGACGCAGCACTTAAGAGAACAGCAGAGATCCCGATTTCTCTGCATTGCTGGCAGGGCGATGATGTAGTTGGATTTGATCAGAAGGGTGCACTTAGCGGCGGTATCCAGACAACAGGTAATTATCCGTATCGCGCAAGAAACGTTGAGGAAGTATTCGCAGATATCGAAAAGGTTCTTTCCTATACACCCGGTAAGCATCATAAGATCAACCTTCATGCTTCCTATGCTATTTTTGACGAGGGTGAGTGGGTTGACCGCAATAAGCTTGAGCCGAAGCACTTTGCAAAGTGGGTTGAGTTTGCTAAGAAGAATCATGTAGGACTGGACTTCAATCCGACATTGTTCTCACACCCGCTTGCAGCGGATGCAACACTTTCATCTGAAAATGAAGAGATCCGTAAGTTCTGGATCGAGCACTGCATTGCATCCCTCAAGATCTCAGAGTATCTCGCTACAGAGACAGGTGAGCCCTGCCTTATGAATATCTGGATCCCTGACGGTTTAAAGGATCTGCCGGCAGACAGAAGAGGACCGAGAGCAAGACTTAAGGATTCACTGGATCAGATTATTTCCCAGACTTATGACAAGTCAAAGGTTTATATCTCTGTTGAGTCAAAGGTATTTGGAATCGGTATGGAGTCCTATACAGTTGGTTCTCATGAGTTTTACATGAACTATGCTGCAAAGAATAACCTTCTTTGCCTCATTGATACAGGACACTTCCATCCGACAGAAGTTGTTGCAGACAAGCTCAGCTCCATGCTTCTTTTCAATGACAAGATGGCACTTCACGTTTCCCGTCCTGTTCGTTGGGATTCTGATCACGTAATCCTCTTTAATGATGAGCTTCGTGAGCTTGCTGAGGAGATCGTTAAGAACGGTCCTGATCACTTCTTTATCGGACTTGATTACTTTGATGCATCCATTAACCGTGTGTCAGCATGGACAAATGGTATCCGCAATATGGAAAAGGCACTTCTGTACGCTGAGCTGGAGCCTAATGATAGATTAGCTGAGCTTCAGGAGAAGCGTGATTTCACAGGAGTAATGTCTCTTCGTGAAGAAGTAAGAACTCTTCCTTTCGGTGATGTATGGGATTACTACTGCGAGCAGCAGAAGGTTCTTAAAGAGCACGACTGGTTTGCAGATTGCAAGAAGTACGAGACAGAAGTAATGTCCAAGAGAGCATAAATATAAATTATCATAAGATGATCATCCCGACACATGGCAATTAGGGTTTTGCCATGTGTCGGGACTTTTTGTTTTCTTAAGCAAATATTAAGAAAATCTCTCGGTTATGTACATAAAATTGTAAGTGGTCAAGCGGTATAATTCTTATATAGAAAATGAAAGGGTCAAATGAGATATAAGAGGGTATGATTGTTGCTGATTCAAAAGGTAAGGGGCGTATGATGATCATTTTATTGTTCATATCAGTTTTGATCGTGGTGTTGATGGTCACGAGTAAGGGAATTCTTAACAAATACTATTTTTATGGCAGCGATAATATCCACTCACAACGTGCCATAGAAAGGCATTTATCAAACACATATGGGGAAAATTTTGTTACAGTTAAGAAATCTTGTGATGTGCAGAGAGAGGAGAAGGACTATAGGTTTACGGTACATTATGTTATGTCAGACTGTAGCGGTCTCGTGTTTGATGCCTATGAATATGGTTATGGGCTGAGGGCTCATGACGGCGATTTTAACGGTAACGATTATTATTTAGTTAGGGATAATCTAACCGGTAAGCGGCTGGAAAATAAATTAAATAAAAAAGTTGATCTAAGAAAATACCGGTCATGGGATCGTTTGGCAGATGATGAGAAAGTGTGCGATTACACGATTGTTTACAATGGCCAAAATGAAGAAGAAATCGCAGAAGTGGTTTCTCATATCCATATTGCCAATAAAAATCTTCAAGGGGAGGCACCGGTTAATTGTGAAATAACCGATGCGGATGGAAATCGATTGTGGATCTATGGATATCAAAGATTTTCTGAAGAACTCAAGGATGCCGGCATTAATGAAAACAGTATTTCAGATGTACAGAAATATGTAGATCAAAAAATTAAAGATATTGAGTAATTGACAAAAGTCCGAAATCGAACTATTAACCTTTGTTCGGTTTCGGATTATTTGCGCTAAAAATTCTTTTAGATTAAAATATGAATCGGACTTTCAATTTTTTTAACTGCCGGTGGCGGAAAGGAATAAAGATGGCTCGAAATCGAAGGAATAGTGGTGGAAACGCATTTATAACAGTAGTTCTGATAATTGCGGTTTTACTGCTTGGCGTTATAGCAGTTCTCTATACAAATAATCCGATCAAGCGGAAACTGGTATCGATGGCTGTGAATAAGATGCTGGATGAAAAGATTGAAAATATGGAAGTATCATCAGATAGTGATCCATCAGAGGAAGAGGGAAATAGCGAGGTTTCATCTGCTGAGAAAAAGGCCAATGAGGTGCTTAAATCCATGTCAGAGGAAGATCGTGAGACTGTAACGGATATTATCACAGAGAACCTGACTCCATCTACGATGAATGATGTTTCAGAGTATATTGAGACCGGAGATAAAGAAGGTCTCATGGACTATGCCGAGGAAAATTTGTCCGAGGAAGACTATGAAAAATTAAAAGAGCTGTATAAGAAATACTCGGAGAATGGTCAACTTGATAGTGTTGACGAAGAGCAGGAATAAATATGATGATAGGGTCAAAAGTAATATTGGTACCCCGCTTAAGGTGAAAAATGAGTAATACGGATAAAAACGAAAATGTAGCATTTGAACTGGTAAAAACAGAGCATATCGTTCAGGATCACTGGATCGATTTTCGGAGAGAAACCTATCGTATGCCGAATGGAATGGAAGCAGGCCCTTTTTACAACTATAGCCGCAGAAGCTATGTAGTGATAGTGGCATCTGATGAAGATGAAAATTATCTCTGTGTCCGTCAGTACCGACATGGACTGGGATGTGTGACCACAGAATTTCCTGCAGGTGGTATCGAGAGAACTGATGAAAAAGAGTATGCCGGACGCGGAGAGCGCAGAGCTTCGGAAGAGGATGCGCTTCATGCAGCGAAGCGTGAACTGCAGGAGGAAACAGGCTATATATCTGATAACTGGACGCATCTCATCACTGTTCCTTCAAATGCCACAGTTTCTGATAACTATGCACATGTCTATCTGGCAAGAAACTGCCGTAAAGTCAGTGATCTGGAACTTGATGATACGGAGTTTTTGAATGTTGAGAAGCATTCGGAAGCAGAGATGGAAGAATTGATCAGATCCGGAAATTTCCAGCAGGCGATACATATACTCGCCTGGGAACTGCAAAAGAATAAGTAAATAAGCGATATTTTATCCCGTCAGGATTTAGTCCTGGCGGGATTTTTTACTTTGACCCCTGTCATGATGACACGAATTGCTACGCTACTTATGTAGCTCACGCAATTCTAAAACACTCGCATTTCGCGTAATTACGCTACATGCTCGTGTTTTGCGGGTTCCAAATAAAAAATCCTTTATGTGCAAGCACAATCGGATTTTTTACTTTGACCCCTGTCATCTTCATATTAAAACTTTATAAACTAGCCGAAATATTACTTGCAAATAATTTTTTAAAGAGTTAATATGTAGCACGCTACGTGTAGCACACTACACATTTGTGATGACAGGGTCAAATGTAAAAAAATCCGAAACAGGTAATGGGGAAATATGAAGGTACAGGCAGAGGAAGAAATCATTAAAGAAGATCAGGTACATAAAGACATCGGTTTTCTCGTAAAAACCATTTCAGAGCGCTTCAGATCATCAATTGGAGAGGCTGTTTGCGAGAGGGGACTTACAATGTCCCAGATGATGGTACTGCAGATCATAAGAAAAAACGGCGGTTCATCCAATCAGAGAAATATCGAACGAATATTGGAAGTAGCGCATCCGACGGTTGTTGGGCTGGTTGCTCGTCTTGAAAAAAATGGATTTGTGACCTGCCGGACTGATCCGGAAAACCGAAGAAACAAAATTGTCGAAATGACCGACAAAAGCTATCAGGCTTTCGAATTTTTTGAGTCGGGCTATCAGGATTTTCAAAAAGTGGTATTCAAGGGATTCAGTGCAGAAGAGAAGGAACAGCTCCTTTGCTTTTTAGAGAGGCTCCGAGAAAATCTGGAGTCAGACCCACGAAAGGCGGAGATAAAAAAAGGTAAACTATTCGGAGAATAAAATATCCGGATTGAATATATATTTATAGGAGGAACCTGAATGGTAAAAACATTATTACAAAGTGTTCGGGAATACAAAAAAGCGTCCATTCTTACACCAATCTATGTGGCGCTGGAAGTCCTGCTTGAGTGCATACTTCCGTTTGTTATGGCTGATCTTATCGATCACATGGATGGAACGTCTATGGATCCGGTGATCAAATACGGTCTTGTACTGTTGATTATGGCATTTTTGTCACTTTTATGCGGTGTATTGTCCGGTCGAGAGGCTGCTACAGCAGCCTGCGGTTTTGCAAAAAATCTGCGTCATGACCTGTTCTACAGGATCCAGACTTTTTCTTTTGCAGATGTAGATAAATTCTCATCTTCATCACTTGTAACAAGAATGACAACAGACGTTACGAATGTGCAGAATGCCTATATGATGGTCATACGTATCGCGGTGAGAACACCGCTCATGATGATCTTTTCACTCTTTATGGCGTTCTCAATCAATGCACGGATGGCTCTCATATTTGCAGTGATGGTTCCGATAGTAGGAATAGCCATCGGAACGATCGTCCGCACAGTTTTCCCTATTTTTAAGAGCATATTCCATAAATATGATGCCCTTAATAATTCTGTACAGGAAAATGTATCCGCTATCCGCGTAGTTAAGGCATTTGTAAGAGAAGACCATGAGCAGGTTAAATTTAAGAATGCATCAGAGGAAGTGAGAAAAGACTTCACAAGAGCAGAGAAGATCATTGCCATGAATAATCCGATCCTGACTTTCGGAATATTCACATCACTTACTCTTTTAAGCTGGTTTGGCGCAAACATGATCATTTCGTCTGCCGGATCATCACTTACAACAGGTGAGCTCACATCACTTATTACTTACGGTGTGCAGATAATGATCTCTATCATGATGCTGTCAATGGTATTTGTAATGGTTTCAATGGCTACGGAGTCTGCAGAGAGAATCGTAGAAGTACTGAGATATGAGCCGACTCTCGTTAGTCCTGAAAACGGTGAGACAGTTGTAACTGACGGAAGCATCGATTTTGACCATGTTTCCTTCCGTTATTCAGCGAAAAGTAAGAAAAAGGCTCTGTCTGATATCGACCTTCACATCAAGTCCGGTGAGACTATCGGTATCATCGGTGGAACAGGTTCATCAAAGACAACGCTTATCCAGCTGATCTCCAGACTGTATGACGTTACTGAGGGAACCGTAAAAGTTGGTGGAAGAGATGTAAAGGATTATGATCTCAAGTCTCTTCGTGACCAGGTTGCAGTTGTACTGCAAAAAAATGTACTTTTCTCCGGAACCATAAAGGATAATCTCCGTTGGGGAAAGAAAGATGCTACTGATGAAGAAATACTCCATGCCTGCAAGCTTTCTCAGGCAGATGAGTTTGTACAGCTTTTCCCTGATAAATATGACACCTGGATCGAGCAGGGCGGTACAAATGTATCCGGCGGTCAGAAGCAGAGACTTTGTATCGCAAGAGCTCTCCTTAAAAAACCAAAGGTATTGATACTCGATGATTCAACATCGGCTGTTGATACAAAGACAGATGCGCTCATTCGCCGCGCATTTGCACAGGAAATCCCTGATACTACAAAGATCATAATCGCCCAGCGTATCTCGTCTGTTCAGGATGCAGACCAGATCCTCGTTATGGATGGCGGAAAGATCGTAGAACAGGGTACACATGATGAGCTTCTCGAAGTTAACGGCATTTACCGTGAACTTTATGACACACAGACAAGAAAGGAGGCGTGATCAGCATGAATATGAAAAAAGCTTCAAAAGCAGGCACATTTCCTCGTCTCCTGAAATATGTTTTCAGTAAATATCCGGGAACAATTATAACTGTTATTATTTGTATCATTTTTGCAGCTCTTTCATCTACAGTAGCAACTGCTTTTATGCAGAGGCTGATCGATGAATGTATCATTCCGGGAATGAATAACGGTCTGGACAGCGTTTATACAAAGATGGTTTCCATCGTGCTCACCATGGCTTTAGTATATTTACTCGGTGTTACAGGAAACTTTATCTATACAAGACTTATGGCGACAGTTACTCAGGGTACGCTTAAGTCTCTCCGTGATGATATGTTTTTCAAAATGGAGACGCTTCCTATAAAGTACTTCGATACATATGCTCATGGCGATATCATGAGTACCTATACAAATGATGTAGATGCTATCCGTCAGATGATAGGTCAGTGTATCCCAATGATCTTTCAATCGACTCTCAGTATCGTGTCAATTCTCTTAATGATGCTTTACTACAGTGTATGGCTTACCATTGTTGTAGTTGCAGTGTGCTACCTCATGACACTGATATCAAAGAAATATACCGGAGCCAGCACAAAGTATATGATCCGTCAGCAGGAATCACTGGCTGCGGAGGAAGGCTTCATCGAGGAAATGATGGGCGGTCAGAAGGTCATCAAGGTGTTCACTCATGAAGAAGAGAGCGAAAAGGCTTTTGATGAATATAATGAGAAGCTCTTCATTAACGGAGAAAAGGCAAACAAAGCCGGAAACGTGCTGATGCCGATACTTGGAAATGTCGGAAATGTAATGTATGTGCTGCTCGCAGCTGTTGGTGGAACACTTGTTATCCTTAATCTGCCGAACCTCAGACTTATCGGTGTTTCGACGATTTCCATAGGTATCATTGTTTCTTTCCTTAGTATGTCCCGCCAGCTGTCACAGACTATCGGACAGGTTTCCATGCAGGTATCCATGATCGCTATGGGTATCGCCGGAGCAGGCCGTGTATTTGAGCTTATTGACGAAGAACCGGAACATGACGAGGGTTATGTAATGCTCGTAAATGCTTACAAGGATGAAAACGGTGAGATTCACGAAACTGATAAAAAGACCGATTTCTGGGCATGGAAGCATTATCATAAGGATACAGATACAACAACTTATCAGGAACTTAAGGGAGATATACAGCTTGAAAACGTCGACTTCGGTTATGTACCCGAAAAACTTGTGCTTCATAATGTAAGTCTCTATGCGAAGCCGGGACAGAAGATAGCATTTGTAGGTGCTACGGGAGCAGGAAAGACCACCATTACAAACCTGATCAACAGGTTTTATGATATTCCGGACGGAAAGATCCGTTATGATGGCATAAATATCAATAAGATCAAAAAGCCGGACCTCCGTAGGTCCCTTGGAATCGTATTGCAGGAAGTTAATCTCTTTACAGGTACTGTTATGGATAATATCCGTTATGGTCGTCTCGATGCTACCGATGAAGAATGTATCGCAGCTGCAAAGCTCGCTAACGCAGATGACTTCATTACCAGACTTCCTGATGGATATGACACTATGCTTACCGGTAACGGTTCGCAGCTCTCACAGGGACAGAGACAGCTTATCTCAATCGCAAGGGCCGCAGTTGCTGATCCGCCGGTTATGATCCTTGACGAGGCTACAAGTTCCATCGATACACGTACTGAAGAACTTGTTCAGCGTGGTATGGATAACCTCATGAAGGGCAGAACAGTATTTGTAATTGCTCACAGACTCTCGACAGTTCGCAATAGTAATGCTATTATGGTGCTCGACCACGGCAATATCATTGAACGTGGAACACACGACGACCTGCTTGCACAGAAGGGTACATATTATCAGCTGTACACAGGCGCATTTGAATTGGAGTAAGAGTTTTAATGGACGGAGCAATTTTTGACATGGATGGTCTTCTCTTTGATACAGAGAAGATCTGGCAGAGAAAATGGCATGATATCGCTGACGAAATGGGCGTTACACTGCCGGAAGAGTTTAAGAATGAGATCACAGGTTCCAGCGGACCTTTCATGAACAGCGTGGTAAAGAAGTATTATCATGTGGAAGATGGAGCCGAGATCATAAAAGACTGTTATGAGCGTGTACATGAAGAAGCACAGCGCCACGTAGATATGAAAAAGGGTGTAGTAGAAATCCTTGATTATCTTAAAGAGAATGGCTTCCTCATCGCGGTTGCCAGCAGTTCTTCAAGAAAGCAGATTCTGCACAATATCCAGTCCGCAGGTATCCAGAACTACTTTGATGCAATCGTTAGCGGAGTAGAGCTTAAACGCGGAAAGCCGGCACCGGATATTTTCCTGAAGGCTGCTGAGCAGATAAAGTGCAGACCGGAAGACTGCTATGTATTTGAAGATGCGATAAACGGTGTAACAGCCGGACACGCAGCAGGATGCAAGACAGTTATGATCCCGGATATGCTGACACCTGATGAAGAGACGATCAAAAAGACAGTTATGGTATGTAATGACCTCATCGAGGCAAGAGATGCCATAAAGGCCGGACAGATCTGAGAATTTGAATTATCTATAATGTAAAATGAACCGACAGTTCCAGTTAAATGTGAACTGCCGGTTCTTTTTTGATTTACATTTCAATCAATATGAAGATTTTCGTCCAGCCAGGTAGTATCTTTTTCAATCTGTTTGATAAAAATTCGTGATTTGTATTCCGGATACTTATTTTCATGGAACTTGAAAAGCATCTTTCCTTCTTCGATCTCGCCAAGGATTTCGATTTTTCCCAAAGGGTGACTCATGCAATATCGCACACTTTTTCCTATACCGTTTTGAAGAGACTTGGCATCATCTACGATGCGTACGCCCTCTCTGAGTGGGATCTGAAACCTGCTCTTTACACCGGTGACAGGTCTGCACTGGAAAATGTAATAGGGTACGACACCTATACGTGTGAGACTGCGTAAGAGCTCTCCAAGAACTGACGGGTCGTCATTTACACCGCGCAGGAGTACAGTTTGATTGCGTACCTGTAGTCCGCATCGCTGTGCAGCACGAACAGCGGCGATCGATTCAGAGGTGATCTCTCTCGGATGATTGAATTGGGCAACAAGATACAGCTGTTTTTTATCTGAGTACTCTTTGAATATGTTTAAGAGTTCTTCATCATCATATATTCTTTGAGGTAATGTAACCGGTATACGGCTGCAAATGCGGATCAGATCGAGATTAGGGATACTGCATAATTCCTCAAGATAACGCCTGATCACATCGTTTGTATTCATCAGTGAATCTCCGCCTGAAATGAGAACGTTAGTTATTTCAGGGTGGGAGCGTACATAAGAAGCGGCCTTGTCTACCTGTTTATTTAATTCTTTTTCTGACAGCCCTACGAATCTCTTTCTGAAACAGTGCCTGCAGTACATGGCACAGGCATTGGTAGAAAGAATCAATGCAGACTGTGTATATTTGTGCTGGACGCCTTCCTGCTTAGTATTGCTGTTTTCGCCGCTTGTATCAAAGCTTCCTTCCTGTGTAAGCTCAGATTCGGACGGGATACACATCCTCGCGATCGGATCCTCCGTATCATTCCCATCAATGAGAGAAAAATAGTAAGGTGTTATCATCATAGGAAAACGTGAAATGATCTCTTCATACTTTTTTCTGTCAGATTCCGAAAGTCTCAGTTTGTCGCAGAGCTCATCTGCTGTTGTGATACATTTTTTCAGTTCCTCCTGCCATGACATAGAAAATCCCCTCCATAAATACCGATAGTCTGACTTAGAAATGACTACGCCTCAAAGTTGATTACAATTCACCAAAATGTATATGCATTATTATACAACAAACGGACAAATATCGCATCAAATGTCATCATATTTACTTAAAAACATTTAAAAAAGATTGTTGCGTGTGTGAAATATTCACAATACATGCCGCGAAAATGATATTACAAGATAAGAGAATTACGAGAGCATTATAAGAAGCAATTCGTGTTATCTGACAGTTTTATTTCACATAAGGAGGCATCCATGCCAGATACCTTTGCAGTGCTGTCGTCACGAAGGGCAAACTTTAAGGAAAGAGAGGGGAGTACTTTCAAAACCTGGCTTTTCAAGATCGCGAAAAACATTGCCTTAAAGCACTTGAGGAAGCGCAGGCACGTATTCTCTGAAGTTTTCGATGACATGATGAAAATCCGTTATTTTTTACTAAATTTTGAATCCAACTAGTCTGACAATTACGGGATGATTCTAGAAATCAAAGACTGCATGTGTTAAAATCAGTATATAAAAAGGGCGCGTGATTGCTCTGCCAGTGCAAAGGAGGTGGCGCAATGGGTGCGCTTGATGCTGAAGCAAAACAGTATTTGGGGAAGAAGGAGACATTTGCTGATGCCTTTAATTTTCTTCTATATGATGGGAAACAAGTAATAGATCCGGACAGTTTACAGGAGATGGATACTTCCCAGATTACAGTTCCTTATGGAAATAATGCTCATTTACCTGTTCAGAAATATAGAGATCTTCTTCGAATTTGGGAAGCGATGACAGACGGTAAGGCGATATACGTAATTTTGGGTTCTGAGATACAGGGAAGTGTGCACTATGCCATGCCTGTGAAAGACGGATTATATGATTGGATTGGTTATTCAAAGCAGGTAGAAGAAGCAAGAAAGTCTTTCAAAAAGAAAAAGGGTAAACCTGAAGAATCCGCAGAACTTTATTCCGAGGATGGTGTGCTTAAGATTAAACTCACAAGTGAAGAGTTTTTGTCAGGATTTAGGAAGACTGATAGGCTTATTCCTATAATCACAGCGGTAATATATGTAGGTTCTGATCCTTGGGACGGACCAAAGAGCTTATTTGATATGATGGATATTCCCGATAAGAGACTTATACCATTTCTTAATGACTATAAGCTGAATATTATATCTGCTCCGGATATAAAGGATGAGGATTTTGATAAATTCCATACGGATTTAGGTTTTGCCATGAAAATCATAAAGCATCAGAAAGATGATGCTGATAAAATAATAGAAAATTCAGAACATAGAAAAATTGATTCTGATGCAGCGTTTTTTATTAAGGAAGCTGCAAAATTAGATCTGGAATTTGAACGAGAGGAGGACGGTGTCGATATGTGTCTAGCGCAGGAAAATAGAGATCAAAGGATGAAGATTTTAGGAGCTATTGAAATTTATCGAGAATATGGAGCAACTGATGAAGACATCATCCAAAAAGTTATAAATAAATTTAATGTAACACGAGAAGTTGTCCTTTCATTACTTACTTCTAAAACTGTATGATTGTTTACACTTTGAGCTAAGGATTATTTGGGTGCAGAGTTTCGGCTCTGCGCCTTTTTTCAGAATGTGGTAACAAAATTTTAAGGGTGATAAAGAACAAAATGGCAAAATTATATTTTAGATATGGTGCAATGGGTTCTTCTAAGACTGCGAACGCATTGATGGTTCATTACAATTACATCGAGCGTGGCAGTAATGCAGTATTATTAAAGCCGCAGCTTGAGAATCGTGACGGTGAGAAAATAATAAAGTCCAGAATAGGTTTGGAGTCGGAATGTTGCTATGTTGAAGATTTCATAACTGAAATTGGTACTAATTGGGATGCGGCGAAAAAGTATGACGCTGTAATTGTTGATGAATGTCAGTTTCTCAGTGCAGAGCAGGTTGACTGGTTGTCTGACCTTGTAGATTTTGCAGAGATACCGGTTATCTGCTACGGGCTTCGTACGGACTTTCAGAGTAAATTCTTCCCGGGCTCAAAACGGCTTATGGAGATCGCAGATAAGATCGAGGAAATAAAGACAGTTTGCTGGTGCGGACGAAAGGCTGCGATAAATGCCCGTATTTCTGATGGAAAGATAGTCAGAAACGGTGAACAGGTAATGATGGGTGGAAATGAGAGCTATATAGCAATCTGCCGAAAGCACTTCAAACTGGGAATGCTGTCGGCAGAGAAGTAAATTATAATCCAAATTCTTTGCACAAATTTTTGTAACGTGCCTGTTCTTTTTCTTTAATTGGCTTTGACAGGTCATTCATGATGTGATGCATCGCATCGGCATCTTTGAGAACTTCATCCATCGGACTGTCCGTAACAAGCTTGTCATCATGGTGATAGATTGCAGAACAAATAATTTCTGTTTCTTTATCATCTGTCAGATTAAGCTCAGTGAGGATAGTCCGTGCTAGCTCAGCTCCTTTATGTGCGTGGTCATCATAAGAGCCTGATTCATATGCATGCAAATCGTGCATCATTGCAGCCATAGACGCAAGTTCGGAATCCAAGCCTCTCTTTTTGGCGATAAGAGTAGCCGCAAGAGAGACTCCGTATAAGTGGACAAAAGCACTGTTTCTCTTATCCTCATCAGTTATCTTATTCAACTCTCTATCAACATATTTTCTAAGTTCTTTTAATCTGCTCATAGGTGTCCTCCAAGCAAAAAGTTGATAGTTACTATAAACTTATGGATTCATGAATGCTACATAAAATCAATCACATTCTGTTTCAGAAATTGCATAATCTGCGACGTCTTCATCGTCCCAGTCTGGATTATCTTTTATAGCTTTTCGAACACAACTGAGGAACTCGGGCGTAATTTTCAAAATCTTAATCAATTCTTCATCAGATACAGGTATATTATTGTCGCGTATTAGCTCTACCTTGTCACTATACTTACCTAATATTCTTTCATCAATAGAAAATAAATTTAGGTTCATATATTCATGCCTCCTTTTTTGGTTATCCTTAACCTTTTTTACTGCGTTATCTAGTAATCTCGCATAATCTGATTCAGGTGCATTTCCGTCCATGTAGGAAAGCATTGCCTTGATCTCATCGCTAACTTCGTGACCTTCTTTGTCTTTGGTTCCTTTAGTATTCAAGATGATACGTTTAGCGTGGTCTTTCATCTTTATGCTACTGTCCCAACTGCATATAGTTTCAAAAGGATACATGTACCAACTCATTCCGAAAGGATCGTATGTGGTTACGAAGATGATAAAGCTATCTTTGAGAGCACCAAAATCATCACCTTTATTTACGATATCGACATCGATGGAGCTTTGATAATACCTAAAACGCTTACCAAGAAATCTTTTTCTGGATGCTTGCATTTCAACGTCATAGATCGTGTTTTCGTCATCCTCCACATATACATCCATGCGGATTCCTCTTGAGTCATATCCGGTCTCAACAGTTTTCTCTGGAGTGAGGACTTCAATTTTACGGATTTTCTTTCCGATAACCATTTCCAATAATGGTCGTACATGCTTTGGATCAGCCATTACTGTCTGAAACATATAGTTATCAGTGATAGTAAGCTCATCAAAGGGTTTCTTTGTTCTCTTTTTTGTGTTAGACATTAACTTTATTTGCCTTTCTTAATACTAACATTTAGTGACACTTGTCTCAATATCCATACATAGAGGTGTTTAAAAAGATGAGATTATTTGGCTATGCAGAGCCTTTTTTGATAAAAACACTAGATTTTTAAAACATTTTATAAAGGGATTTTGTGAGCGAAATGCTCAAGACACCTCTAATGTATACAAATGAGGCTTTTCGAATATAGCATCTGAAGGAGGAACTGTAAAGTGTTAAAGTATAAATATCTAATAAGTTTGACAAGCTTAACTAGTATGCGTATGCGGTAGGCGATATACTTATAGTTAAGTGTTAACAGAGTTGATGATGAGGTGATCGTATGTTTTTTAAGAAGAATACAGTTAAGAAAACTTACGACAGGGAAAATCAGAAGCCGGTCTTGAAGTGCAGCATCTGCAATGGAGAACAGGTTGCAGGATTTTTAAATGTACATAATAATGTATTTGAAGACGTAATGCTTATAAGAGATCATGATGATCTTGAGCGCTTTAAAGCTCAGTATGGTATATCTGAAGAGATTGAGAAGATATACTGAGTTTTTTAACTTATAGGAAATAATGTATTCAGAGAGGAGACGTATCATGCCATTTATTTCTACCAAAACTAACGTAAAGATTTCAGAGGAGAAAGAAACAAAACTGAAGGAACGCTTGGGCCAGGCAATTTCTATTCTTCCCGGTAAAAGCGAAAGTTGGCTCATGCTTGCTATCGAGGGTGACATCCCTATGTATTTCAGAGGTGACAACACAAAGCCTGTTGCATTTGTAGAGATTAAAACATATGGCAGTGCATCTCCTGATGTTTATGAAAAGATGACTAAGGAACTGACTGGTATTTACGGAGACATACTTGGTGTATCGCCGGATCATATGTATATCCGTTACTTTGGTTCTGATGATTGGGGCTGGAATGGATCCAATTTTTGATGAGATGAAAAAAGTACCGGTATGCAGTTCTCTTTCTGAGGCAGTATCTTATGTTTGTGGAGATGGTGTTGTCATAGAAAAGAAGCAGCCGGTTCATGGTGGAGATGCCAATGAAGCCTATAAGCTTTTCCTTTCAGATGGGACAACGTTGTTTCTAAAAGCCAATACTTTATCAAACATCGTTACATGGAGATCTTTGGTCGGGAAATTTCATGTCAGATGAGTCAGGACTGCCGGTCTTGATCGATCCGGCAGTGTATATCGGCTGCAATGAAGCAGATATAGCCATGACAGAACTTTTTGGTGGATTTGACAGAAGATTTTCTACTTGTTCGGAAGCGCATATCTGTCAGCGGTTTATAGAATTATAAAAAAGTATGTAACTACTTCATGATCTTCAGCGAATATTCATATGCAAATAAAGCATCCTTATCATCAAGCCGGATGCCGAAGATCTGCTTCATTTTATCGAAGCGGTAAAACAATGTAGATTTATGGATAAAGAGTGCGTTGGCTGTTGCAGGCGCACTTCTATTATTGTCAAAATACGTTTCGAGTGTGCTTATGTAATTTGTTCCATGCTCCAGATCATATTTTTTCATGAACTTTATCGAAGGGTGGATGGATGCCTCTACGAGAGCAGGTTTATTCATTACATTCAATATATGCTTTAAGTAGTAGTCTTCATAAAAGATGATAGGAGACTCGTTAAATGTCGATAAACGCTGGGAAAGAAGCCCCTGACACTGGTTAAAGTAAGCGGCACTGTCCAATAGATTACTGTATGTATAGCTGATGGTACCTATCATATGGTTCATTGTTAGAAAGGTTTCCAGTCTGTTTAATTGTTTTTCGTCGATTTTTCTCATAGTTGACGTGGAAACCAGTGTTACAAAGCGGTTTCCAAAAATACCGGTTATACTGTTCGTAAAAATGGTAGAAAGCTGGTGTATGTAGTAATGATAAGCCATCAGTCTGTTGAAGTTTGCTTCAAAGCTGCACGTTAAGATATAGTAGTATTCCTTTGGTTTCACACCGAGAAATGACAGCTGTGTGAGGGAAGTTTCTTCGTCATAGCGTCTGCTGAAAAGGTCTTTTAGATACACATCGTATTTGATTCCCTGAGGATTATTATAGGAATCGTCCTTTTGCAGCTGGATAGAAACCATCTGTCCGAGCACGTGGATTAGATCCAGATCACTTTCTGTGTGTTTGCGTTCTTTACACTGTACGCAGATATAACCTACGACAGCGTGCTTTATCCTTATACTTTCAAAAATCCATTCAAATGAATAATCTTCAAATTGAGTCGCAAAAGGATACACCGAGTGATAGATTCGCTCGGTGATCTTTTTTTGTTCCATATCTTCAGAATTTTTGGCACGTACGGTTAGCCGGCTATTTCTGATCTCCAGATCATCATCAACAGACAGTTCGGGGTATGAGGCAATGATGCCGTAGCTGCTGTCGCAGACAACAACCGGATTGTTCAAATATTTGTATGCAGTCTGCAGAAGGGACTCTATACCGTAGCCTTTATGCAGGATGCTGAAAAGATTCTGTTTCTGCATATCTATCCTTTGATATGACAATACTACATCTTCTATGAGATTGTAGAGCTCTATGAGATCAATAGATTCCCTGATAAAGATGCAATCAGAAACCGGCTCCTCCTTACCTGTCCCGACAAAGATAATATCTCCGTACACTTCGGCTTTTCCGTAGGGATCGTATTTTGCAAGATACAGTACGTTCGGATTCAAGTGTCCGATAGCGGCATCTGTATCATTTAAAAAGCGTATTCCATCGGTAGCATGTCTTTTTGCGTAGTTTCCTTCTACGACAAGTCCGTATTTTTTCTCTATAGCAGCAACGATATCTGAAATATAAGCCATATTAAGTAAATCCTTTAAAACTGATGAAAATTCAGTTACAGTTCACACGCAAACGGAGCACTACGCTGCGGAGTTTGCGACCAAAAATGATGAATAGTCATTGGATTTTGCCCATCGACGAAGTCGATTTAATTGGCAAAATTCGTTACGTGAACGAGCTGTAAGCGAGTGAACAGTAACAAAAATCATCCGACGTTTGTCGGAAAAAAGAAACGATATTTAATCATTTTACTATATATCCATTGGATGTAAATAAGAACAATCAATGATAAATTTTTAACTAAGTTAGCGCACAGCGCTTACGTGAAAACCCGACAAAGTCGGATTATTTATTTTTGAGGAGAAATCTAATGGGTATCAAAGTAATGGGCGTTACAGCCGGAAGAAAAAACAGCAACAGCGAAATTTTGTTGAAGGAAGCCCTTATTGCCTGTGAAGAAGCAGGCGCAGAGGTAACAATGATCAATCTTAAGGATTACAACATCCTTGATTGCACAGGTTGTACTTCGTGTACTATCGGAATGTCACAGGGCAAACACGTTGGTTGTGTTCTTGATGAAAAAGATGACAAGAAAAAAATCATGGACGTGCTTCTGGATCAGGATGCTGTTATCTATTCCGTTCCGACATATGACTTAATGCCGTCAGCAACTTATCTTTCATTTGCACAGAGAAGTCTTAGCTATGAGACAGCTTTCCTTGAGACGATCGGTGCGATCGAGCATAGAGACAGAGTTGCAGGACTTATCTCTGTAGGTGGTTCTACACGTGCATGGCAGTCAATGGCACTGGAAGGCATGCAGGCAACAATGTTTACAACAGATATGAAAGTTGTAGATATGATTCTCGCAACAAGAGTACCGGGACCTGCACAGTGTCTTCTTAACGATGAACTGATAGAGCGAGCACATAAGCTTGGTGAGAATATCATAAAAGCAGTTAAGACACCTGTTGAAAAGAGAGGCTGGCTCGGAGATGAAGACATGGGCTGGTGTCCGAACTGTCACTCCAATGCACTTGTACTCGGTGAACCTCAGTGGGATGGACTTCATTATCCTATCGAGTGCCAGGTGTGCGGAGCAGGTGGAAACCTCGAGAAGACAGAAGATGGAAAGTGGAAGTTCGTCATTCAGGAAGATGGTCTCTTAAAGGATCGTACGACAGTTGAAGGACGAGCAAGACATCTTGAAGAGATCGGACATACACAGGGCGGCTTTTTCGAGAATCCGGAAAACAGGGAGATCGTTGGCAAGAAGATCCTCAGATATAAGGAGAAGACTTTTAAGGGAATTTAAGACAATAACTTTTTAGAAAAGTGGAGGTACAAAAAATGGAAAAGTTACAGTCAGATGTAATCGTTGTAGCAGCCGGTCTTTCAGGACTCGCAGCCAGCATCGCAGCAGCAGAAAATGGCGCAAGTGTTATTACTTTTGAAAAATCATCCACAACAGGTGGTGCAGCGAATATGGGAATGGGACCTCTCGGAGTAGGTTCCAGGATCCAGAAAGAGCACATGATCGCTCTTACTCCGGGTGAAGCTTTCAGAAAGCATATGTATTTCACACACTATCGTGTAGACGCAAGGATGGTAAGAGATTACTACTTTAAGTCAGGTGACACTATCGACTGGCTCATGGATATGGGTGTTGAGTTCGTAGGTGTTCAGCGAGCTTTCAGCGCACCGGAGGCTACACGTGCTTATTCTGATGGTGAGTTTACATGGCATGTAGTAAAGCCTGAGGACGGTGGCATGCCGGGTCCCAGATGCGCAACAGCTATGACAAAGAAGATGACAGAGAGAGCAAAGGATCTCGGCGTAGAGTTCAGATTTGAAACTCCTGTAAAGAAGATCATCATGGAAGACGGCGCTGCTGTAGGTGTCATCGCTGTTGATAAGAATGGTGAAGAGATCGAAGCAAGAGCAAAGTCTGTGATCATCTGTACAGGCGGATTCGGTGATAATCCGGAGATGATCAAGGAGCAGACCGAGTTTGAGTATGGCAAAACTATTTACAACTTTGCGATCCCGGGAATGAAGGGTGAAGGTATCAAGATGGCATGGGAAGCAGGAGCAGGCAAAGAGCCATGCATCATGGAGCTTATGTACCAGCTTCCTGACAACATGAATCACTTTATCCTTGATGGTGCTTTCCGTCAGCCTTGCCTCTGGGTAAACAGAAACGGTGAAAGATTTATGCCGGAGGATCAGATCGCAAATACTACATTCACAGGAAATGCAATCGCAGCTCAGCCGGGAAAGGTTGCCTACTCTATCTTTGATAGTAAGCTTCTTAAAAAATATAAGAAGAAGGGACCGGATATCGTTTCTCACGTGCATCCTCATGACCTTTTTGATCATTTTGACGAGCAGTGGGAGAGAGATCTCGCTGACGGATACGAGCCTATCGTACAGGCTGATACTATCGAAGAACTTGCTGAAAAGGCAGGTATCGATGTAGAGGGACTTGTACGTCAGATCGAAGAATACAATGAGATGTGCGAGAACGGTTATGACGAGATCTTCGAAAAAGATCGTGCATATATGCAGCCTATCGAAAAGGCTCCGTTCTATCTTTGCAGAGAAAATGTAGGTGCTTACGGTTCACTCGGCGGAGTAAAGATCAACCATAAGACACAGGTTCTCACACAGGATGCAAAGGTAATACCGGGACTTTACTGTGCAGGAACAGACGCCTGCAATATTTTCGGAGACAGCTATCCTTTTATCCTCTCAGGAAACACAATGGGATTCTGCCTGAACAGCGGTCGTATCGCAGGAGAAAATGCTTCTGCAAGCGATGAAGATTTCGATGATTATGAGTAAAAGCAGAGGTTTGTTTTAGATGAAGATTTTTATTGATGGAAAAGAAATTGAAGCAAGAGAAGGCGTGTCCGTTCTAGATGCGGCTCTTGAAGCAGGTGTTTTTATTCCTCATCTTTGCTCTCATCCTGATCTGGAAGCAAAAGGCGGCTGTCGTCTCTGCTCTGTTGAAATAGACGGAGTAGAGGGGGCAGTCCCCTCTTGTAAGACCATCGTGGAAGATGGCATGAAGATCACCGTCAACGGTCCTGCGGCAGATAAGGTCAGAAAGACAGCAATGGAGCTTATCCTTGCGACACATCCAGCTGACTGTACAGGATGTCCTAAGTACGGAAAGTGCGAATTGCAGTCCATGTATCAGTACATGGGGGTCAGTCCTGAGAGATGGAGAAAGAAGTCCAGAGCAGTTCCGAATGATGAGAGTAATCCTCTTATTTCCCATCTCTTTACCAGATGCGTGAGATGTGGACGCTGTATCCGTGCCTGCCAGGAAATGCGCGGCGTAAAGATACTTGATTATGTAAAAACAGATGCAGGCATCCGTGCAGGTGTGCCTGACGGAAAGAGTCTTGCGGACGCAGGTTGTCGTTTCTGCGGCGCTTGTATCGAGGTATGCCCGACAGGCTCCATCATGGACGCATTTAAGATCATGAAGCCTGAGCGCTCTTACGAAGAAAATGTAGTTCCGTGCAGAAGTTCATGTCCGGCACATGTAGATATACCGGAGTACTTAAGAGCAGTGAAAGAAGGGGATTTTGATAAGGCTGCTGCCATTATCAGAGAGAAAGTTCCTTTCCCTGAGACACTTGGTTCTGTTTGTACAAAAAAATGTGAGAGTAACTGTAAGAGAGGCGAGCTGAATGCACCTGTTTCCATCTGCAGACTTAAGCGCGCAGCAGCGCTGAATGATAGCGGTGCATGGAAAAAGCGTGTGCGCAAAGATCCTGCGACAGGAAAGAAAGTTGCAGTTATCGGCGGTGGTCCGTCCGGACTCACAGCGGCATATTACCTCACAAAGAAAGGTCACGAAGTAACTGTATTTGAGAAGAATGAAAAAGCCGGCGGACAGTGCCGCTACGGTATACCTTCATACAGACTTCCGGACGAACTTCTAGATAGAGAGATCGATACCATTTTAGAATCCGGATTCACAATAAAGACCGGCACAGAGTGCAGTGAACCTGCAAAGCTTTTATCTGAAGGATTCGATGCAGTGCTGATCTCGATCGGAACACATCAGGGTACGAAGCTTCCGATTGACGGTAATGACCTTGAAGGTGTCTATGTCAATGCAGATTTCCTGAAAGCTGCCAGAGAAGGAAAGCCGCTCCCTGTAGGAGACAGAGTCATGGTACTTGGCGGCGGAAATGTTGCCTATGACTGTGCACGTACCGCCATCAGGCAGGGTGCAAAGGAAGTACACATTGCCTGTCTCGAAAATCTCCAGCAGATGACATCATCAGCTGATGAGAGACAGGAGGGTGAAGAGGAAGGAGTTATCCTTCATGCAGCACATTCTTTCCTGCGTATCACAGGAGAAAACAAAGTCAGCGGAGTAGAACTTAAGAAAGTAAATAAGTTTTATTTTGACGAAAACAGAAAGGCAATCCTTGAGCTTGAGGAAGGCTCAGAGCATATCGTTGAAGTCGATAACGTGATCTTTGCCGTAGGACAGAAGCCTCTCGGCACTGACAAGATGGGTGTTGAGCTTACTCACGGACCTTATATCGCAGCAAATGACAGTAAAACCTCGATGGATGGTGTTTTTGCATCTGGTGACGTAGTAACAGGTACACGTTCTGTTATCGAGGCGATCACGGGTGGCAGAAATGCAGCGATCGCTATTGATAAATATCTCGGTGGAGACGGAGACATCAGCGAAACACTGACAGACAGAAAAGAACCTGAAAAATATATCGGACGTATCGAAGGATTTGCAGGACTGAAACGGACAGAAGCCGAAGTGATGGACGCAGATAAGAGAAAGTGCGGATTTGACGCCATAGAAAAGCCTCTTACCTGTGATCAGGCAAAATGCGAAGCGGGACGATGCCTGCAGTGTGATCTAAGAACAAAAATATCCAAAGTAAAGCTTTGGAATGAGTACTAGGAGGATAGAAATGAGTAGCACAGATAAGATCAAAGAATTAAAAGAAGATCAGTGTGTCGTTGATGTCCTTCTGAAAACTGTTCAGGGTCATGCCTGCAAAGACTGCGGAAAGTGCGTTTTCGGTTATGAAGGCATCACACAGCTGGAAATGATACTGAAGGATATCACAGAGAAGAAAGGCAGGGCATCTGACAAGGCTCTTTTAGAAGACCTTTGTGAAATGATGAAGACCCAGTCTCTTTGCGAGGATGGTGCGGATATCGCAGATGCGGTAAAGGAAGCGCTCAGTTCCTATGGGGATATTTTTGATGAGCATATTTCAAAGAAAGCGTGCCGTGCAGGCGTATGTAAGAAGTTTATGACTTATCACATCCTGGCAAGTAAGTGCGTAGGATGCGGTGAATGTATGGATGTCTGCGAAGACGAAGCAATCCTCGGAAAGAAAAAATTTGTACATGTTATTGACCTTGACGAGTGTACGCTCTGCGGAAAATGTATGAATGCCTGTGATGAAGACGCTATCGTTATGGCAGGTGCCGTAAAACCTAAATGCCCGAAGAAACCTATTCCATGCAAAAGATAAGAGAATGTAACGTTCAGGATCCCATTGATCCTGAACAGTTATAAGAGGATAAAAAAACATGAAGAAATTCGGAAAATATTCAAGAAGCGTATCCATCATCGGTGTAGGCTGTACACCCTTTATGTATACGGTAGATAACGAAGAAACTAACGGACTTACAGAAGGCGAGCTTTTCGGCTATGCCGCTCTTAAGGCAATGGAAGATGCCGGTGTAAACCCTCAGGATGTGGATTTCTATTTCCATGGATGCGCAAGCCCGCTTAACGGATCAAATTACCTTACACCAAACGTACAGATCGCAAACTGGTTTGGAATGAAGGGAAAGGGTTCTATCCATCATTCCGAGGCATGCTGCACAGGCTATCTCGCAATCGAACAGGCTGTGAATGCTGTTGCTTCCGGAAAGTATGACTGTGTACTTACAGGCGCAGTTGAATTTGGCGACAGCACACCGAGCCCTGCGGATAATGTAGAAACTCCGAAGCATCCGTATAAGCGTGACAAGATGACTATGGAGAAGTTCCTTAAGACAACTTCATGGCTCTATGACCGCACCTATACCAGAAGTCTCATGGCAGGACAGGAGCTTATCTATGATGACGCTGCTGAGTGGTATGTACGTACAAGAGGAATTTCTGCTGAGGATATGAATAAGACTCTCAATGCAATGTGCATAAATAACAGAAGAAATGCTTCTGTTAATCCTCTTGCTATCGAAAGAACAACTTACGAGGAACTTGCGGAGAAGGCAGGAATGACACTTGATGAGTACATGAACTCACCATATAACCCGAAGATGGGTGATTTCCTCCGTGCCGGCGGTCTGGAGCTTAAGTGTGACGGTGCTGCAGCATGTATCGTATGTGCAACAGAAAAGATCCCGGAGATCGCAAAGAATCTGAAGCATAAGCCTATTGAGGTTCTTGGCATCGGAAGCGCAGCATGTGAAGCAACTACACCTCACTTTGAAGTTCGTGCAACAGAAGAAGCCGTAAAGCAGGTATATGAGTCAACAGGACTTTCCGGGGATGATCTGGATCTGTTCTTTGCAAACGACTTTATTATCACATCTCACCTTGTTTCAGCAGAAATCGCAGGATATCTGCCTTACGGTGAGGGCTGGAAATATATCTGTGACGGACGTACTGCATGGGATGGAGATAAGCCTATCAACTCTAACGGTGGAAGAACTTCCTTTGGACATGCCCACGCTGCATCAGGTCTTGCTGATATGTATGAAGCCTGCAAGCAGATGTGGAATGAATGCGGCGATCGTCAGGTAAAGAAACTGCCGAAAACAACAATGCTTCGCGGATATGGCGGCGCTCAGAATGTAGCTGCTATCATCATTCGGACAATGGACTGACAGGGAGGATTTACCATGGCTATTAAATTAGAGAAGATCGTTGAAAAATTTTATCTTTCCCTGGAAGAAGGGAAAATCATGGGACGCAAGTGTCCGAAGTGCGGACATGTAGAGTTTCCGCCGGTATATGCATGCAATGAATGTGGAAATTACGAGACTGAATGGGTAGAACTCAGCGGAAAAGCAAAGCTTCATTCCATCGTTCTTCCGGCAGCTCTTTCTTCAAAGCCTGAGTACAAAAAAATGGGCAAGTACGCATACGGCGAAGTTGAGATCGAAGAAGGAACAAGACTTAACGCAGTTGTCCGCGGTATCAGCAGGAAAAACCGTGCAGAACTTACAGAGAAGCTTCCGCTCAATATCCATGCATCGATCATCGACCGTGACGGCGGATTTAAGACAGTTGTATTTGATCTGGATGAAGAATACACGAACTGAGAATTGCGTGATGCTACGAACACTTGGCGAACGTTAGTGAGCTTAGTGAGAGTGTATGCAGAGCTGCTTCGCAAGAAGCGGAGCAATTCGTGTCATAGATAAAGATATAAAGAAAAAAGGAGATAGAAACAATGTCAAGACAGGAAATTTTAGAGCAGGTTTTAAATATGGTAGCAATGTCCTATAAGAAGGATGTTTCAGAGCTTTCTGAGTCAACTTCTTTTAAGACTGACTTAAACGGAGCATCTGTACAGATGGTAGCACTTGTATCCGAGATCGAGAATGAACTTGATGTAGCTCTCATGCTCGCTGACGCAAGCGGATGTGAAACAATCGCAGATCTTATCGACCTTATCGAAGAAGAGCTGTAAGAGGGAAAAAATGAGTGTAATAGACAAGATTTTTGAGAAAGCAAAGTTAAATCCTCAGCGTGTGGCTTTTCCGGAAGCTCTCAATGAAAAGATGATGCAGGCCGCATACGAAGCAGGCTCCGAGGGATATATCATTCCGATACTCGTAGGAGATAAGGCTGAGATCAAAGCTGCCATCAAAGAGCGCGGTTATGAAGAAAGTGTATTCAGGATCGTCGATGTTAATGACGAAGAGTACAAAACACTTCTTGTTGAAAAGTATACAGCACTTCCTGACACACGCTTGAAAGAAAAAGCGCTTCGCCGCCGCATGGAAGATAAGCTCCAGTTTGCAATGGTAATGCAGGCATCAGATGAAGCAGATGTAACATTTGCAGGAATCGACTATACAACAGGTGACGTACTTCTTGCAGGTCAGATGATAATCGGCATGAAGCCCGGTATAGCAACTATTTCCAGTATCGGTCTCTGCGATATCCCGGGATATGAGGGAAGCGAAGGATCACTTCTCGCGATCGGTGACAGTGCTGTATGTACAAATCCGAATTCTGAACAGCTCGCAAGTATCGCTATTTCTGCATGTGATACAGTAAAGTCTCTTCTTGACTGGGAGCCGAGATGCGCATGTGTCTGCTACTCAACTCTCGGAAGTGGACAGGGTGAACTTGTAGATAAGGTTACAGAAGCTGTAAAGATCGCAAATGAGCTCCGTCCTGATCTGGCGATAGACGGTGAATTCCAGCTCGACGCAGCGATCAATCCTGCTGTCGCAAAAAAGAAAGTCGGCAGAGAGAGTAAGGTTGCAGGTCAGGCAAATGTCGTGATCTGGCCGGATCTCAATGTCGGAAATGTAGCTGTAAAGCTTATCCAGCAGTTCGGTCATGCGGATGCTTACGGTCCGATGCTTCAGGGCTTTAAGAAAGTGGTTTGTGATTGCTCCAGAAGCGCACCGGTGTCAGAGCTTAAAGGAAATATCGTGATCAGTGCAGTAAGAGCGGCAGGTGAAAAGAGATGAAAAAATATAAGGTATTTGCAATAAATCCCGGATCGACTTCCACCAAGATCGCTCTATTTGAGGGTGACGAGTGCATTTATACACAGAATGTATCTCATGACGCCGGAGAACTCGCAAAGTATGAAACTATAAGTGACCAGCTTCCGTATCGCAGAAATATGATCTTTGATCTCTTAAAGGAAGCAAATGTCTCAATAGATGACGTTGACGTATTTGTAGGTCGCGGCGGCGGACTCTTTGCTATGGAAGGCGGCACATATGAGATCGATGATCTGATCCTTGAGCATGCACGTACAATGGCAAACGGTGTCGTTCATCCGGCATCACTCGGTCCTCAGCTCGCAGCAGAGTTTGCATCAAAAAATGGTGCCAGAGCAATGGTAGTTAATCCGCCTGATGTAGACGAGTACCAGGATCTTGCCAGAATGACCGGTATCAAAGGCGTATACCGTACAGCACATCTTCATTCACTTAACTTAAAAGAAACTGCGATACGTCACAGTAAAAACGTCCTTCATAAAAAGTATGAAGACTGTAATTTTATCGTGTGCCATATCGGAGGCGGTGTATCTGTATCTGCTCACAGAAAAGGAAAGATGGTCGACGGATTTGATATCGTTGGCGGAGAAGGCCCGATGGCACCTACACGCTGCGGAAGCATCGCAGTTGCCGATCTTTTAAGATACATGAAGAAAAACAATCTGAGTGCGGATGATGTAAAACCTCTTGTGACAAAAACAGGTGGTTTTGTAAGCCATACAGGAATCTCAAGCGCAGTCGAGCTGAAAGAAAGAGCTGCCAAAGGCGATAAATACGCAGAAATGGTATGGCACAGCATGATCTATCAGATAGAGAAGTGCATAGGATCTATGGCTGCGGTTCTTCACGGTGAAGTTGACGGTATCCTCCTCGGAGGAGGCATGGCGTACAATGATGATCTCGTGCAGTTCATAAAGGACGCATGTTCTTTTATTGCACCTGTATTCGCTTATCCCGGTGAATTCGAAATGGAAGCCATGGCAGCCGGTGCGATCCGTGTGCTGAACGGTGAAGAAGAACTCAAGAAATATACCGGAAAGCCTATTTTTACCGGATTTACTTTTGACCCTGACATCATTTTGAGTGACTAAGGTGAGATCATGTCTGAGAAAACTATAAATAAAATAACGCTTGCATTGGGGATAGCTCTGCTTCCCCCAATATGGGCGGTTCTGTCTCCTTATGCCGGGATCACGACAGGCGCTGTTGCGCTTATCTGCGCAGGATTATATGTAACTAATGGAAATAAGGTAAGTGATGCATTGAAGATCACACTTGGATTTCTATGCGGTGACATCTGGGCAGTACTTGCTGTTTTTATAATGGAGAAACTGTCATTTAACCCAAATGCAGAACTTTATGGTACACTTTTTGTACTCGGAGGAATTGCAGTACTTATAGGTGAGACCATACCGAAATATATCTTTACCCCGGCATGGCTCTGCGGATGGGCAATCGGACTCACTATAATGGGACCTATGAAGATAGCCGACATTGGCACGCTTCCGATACAGATAGGTGCTGCGATGATAGCCGGAGTAATCTATGTTGGAATCGGCGTAGACGCATTTCAGAAAAAACTGATCAGGATTTTTTCGTAGCGAGTCAGAACCCATAAAGATCTGAACAGTTACGTTATAGTGAGCATATGATCGAAAAGATAAAGATTTCAGACAGACTTTATATGCTGAAAGATAGCATGGACTGCTATTCAAACTTAATAATCGGCAGTGAAAAAGCGTTGCTGTTTGACACAGGAAGCGGAGCTGATGATCTGAAAACGGCAGTTCGTCAGATCACAGGGCTGCCGCTCCTTGTGATAGCAAGCCACGGACACTTTGACCATATCGGAGGAAGTTATCAATTTGACGAAGTTTACCTCTCCTGTAAAGACAGAAATATCGTCGAGTCCTATGAGGTGGAAAAACTCCGTGAATGGATCGGAAAAGAAGATTATGATCCAAAGGGATTTCAGAGAATAAAGGATCTGGATTTCGACGGGTTTTCGCTTGGAGATATAGAAGGACAGATCATAGAGCTTCCCGGACACAGCAGAGGATCCGTTGGCGTATATTTTCCTGAAATGAAGCTGCTTCTAAGCGGAGATTCACTGACTCCCGTGATGTGTCTTTTTTTCAAAAATCACGGAACTGTGCTTGATGAACTGGAAACTCTTGAAAAAGTGAAGAAACTTGGAGTCGCACATTTTTTAACTGCTCACAGTGACAAAATTATGAACGTTTCTATCCTGGACAGAATGACAGAATGTCTAAAAAACTGTAAGGGAAAGAAATTTCTAAAATATCGTTATAGTAAACCACCCTTTAGCGAAGGATATTTTCATCTGTACTCAATGAAAGATGAGCCGGTGGGCGTGATAGTAGAGAGTTTAGAGGAAGTGAGTGAATAAGATAAATAAGCCAAAAATTGAAATACACCTTCTGAATATTGATGATATAGATATGAGCGATGACGAGGTCAGGTCTGTCATCGCTCCGTTTTATATCCGTAAGGCAGAGGCGATCAAAAGTATAAACGGTCAAAAGGCAGAGATCGGAGCAGGGTATCTATTGTTTAAGTATCTGGGAGTGAAGACAGACGAGGATCTGAAACATAATGAATACGGAAAGCCATCATTAAAAGCACGAGGTGAAATGACGGAATTTAGCCTGTCACACAGCGGAAAATATGTGGTACTTGCAGTCTCTGATATACCGATCGGTGTAGATATCGAGAGCAGGGAAAATGTAACACTTAGTGTTTTAAGAAGAGTTTTGCCGGATAAACAATATAAAAAACTGGTTGAAAAAGACTATTCAGGGGAAGTGATCCTCGATAAGAACGGAAAAATCACTCCGTGCAGAGATGAAAAACTGATGTATACAAAAAAATGGACATCTGTCGAAGCAGTACTGAAGGCCATAGGGAAGGGATTTTATCTGGATCCTTCTATGGAAGAAAGCTTTATGGATGGCTGGAATCTTTTTAGTTTACAGGCAGATGACGAATATGTGATAAGTGTGGCAATTGGGCGCTGATGATGAAAATTCATCGGCGTCGTTTAGTACTCAATAAAATGCACAAAAGGGGTGACAAAATGTTGTACACTGTATGAGAAGATAGCAGCTTATCTGCTGGTCTTTGCAGAGGGTAGCTCTGCCTCGAAGTTAAATGGGGGATGGGGAGAATATGCATAAGTATTTACGAGGGATATTTAAGCGCATCTTACAAATTCTGATCATCACATTTTTAACCATTTTTATTGATTATCTGACTGTCATTTTATCCCATGATGATTCTATATGGCTTGGAGAAGCCATTGAGACAGTGGGTTCTATCATGTTTGATCCACTCGTTGGATTTGTTTCGACGCTTATCAGCAGCATAACTACGGATTATCTTACCTACCATACTTTTGAGTATAGTTTCGTGGGTTTATTTGAAGCATTTTCAGTGGCGCTGATCGGCATAATATACCGACGCCTGAGTAAAGACGAAGATAAATTCGGGGTCAAAGAGATCGTCGTTTTCAATTTCGTACAGATTTTGGTAAATACTGTGGTTCTATATCTGGCAACGCCTCCGGGAGCCGTGCTTTTTTTCGGATTTATCATAGAGGAATGGCCTAGAGATGAATTAGAGATTGAAATGAGGGCGCTTGGAGACAATGCATTTTCAGCATGTATTTCCGTAGCGTTGATCGGTACGGTTATGATGGCATTGTTTACTGCGATAAGGAAGCAGATAAAAGAGCACGGCAATATATCAGCTGCGTTTAAATCTATCTTAAAGATGAACTATATAAAAAAGGAATATAGAACGCGTGCTTTTGAATATTCGATAGGATTTGTTTTTGCTGTTGCGCTCACAATGGTTGACGGAGTGATCTCAGGTCATGTTCTCGGAACTGATGCATTGGCTGCGACTTCTCTTATGTTTCCGCTCGTTGCTTTTAGTTCATTCGTTTCAAATATCATCACTTCCGGATGTTCAAATCTTTGTGCTATAGCGAAAGGTGATGGGGATTACGAAAAGGCGAGAAGACTCTTTTCGCTAGGTTTGTTTGCAACGATCATCCTTGGATTGCTGCAGTCTGTTTTGTTCTTTTTGGCGCAGGATTGGTATTTTGAATATTTTAAGTCCACAGAAGCAATAGGGGCATTTGCAAAAGATTATTACCGGTTTTATGTTTTAGTGCCTCCATGTATGGGATTGACTGTATTTATGGATGAGATAGTTTCATCTGACGGAGACGACATGCTTTCTTATGCCGGATATTTGACTTCATTTGCAGTCAATGTCGGTGCATCTATCGTTCTTTCTAAAGTAATGGGGATGAGCGGTCTGGCGCTCGGTACCATGTTGAGTTATGTCTGCTATATGGCAGTTGTTTCAATTCATTTTTTCAAAAAGAGCAATACATACAGGCTGCGATTCTGGTTTTCGCTTCGTGACCTTTTATTGTTTTCAAAGCATTCTTTAAAAACCAACACTACAGGGTTGTGCAAGTCTGCGGTATCCACCGCTTTTACAAAGGCCACGCTTCTTTTTTGGGGAAGTGAGTACCTGATCGCCAATACGGTACTCTGCGCGATGCTTGAAATTTACGAAATGATAAAAGGTCCTTCTGAGGCTGCGGAGTATTTATTCGCAACGTATTCCGGTGAAAAAAACAGTGAAGGCATGAAGCTCCTTTTCAAGGAAGCATTAACGTTTTGCGTTATGTGTGGTGCTGTATTTTCACTTTTGTTATTTTTCCTTCCAAATATAGTCCTGCTGCTTTATGGAATCGAGGATTCTCCGCTAAAAAATGAGCTTATCAAATGTATTAGATACTGTTCTGTTGGAGTGATCGCAGCAGCTGTAGGAGGATTTCTAAGTGATTATTATGGTGATACGGAAAAACCTCTGTGGTCATGTATGATGGTGATTTTCCGTACAGCACTTTTCCCGATACTTTTCTGTGTATCTTTAGGTTTTGATGGCGGGATCGTTGCCATGGGTATAGGCATGCTTCTGTCTCAGATTTTTGCAATAGCGATTTTTTATGGATTTGTGCTTATCGTCAAGGGGAGCGAAAACATCCCATATATACTAGATGATCCTGACTTTGAAAAGGTAAAAATGAATTCCTTTGAATATACGGCCTCCGAATACGAGCGGATCATTGACTGGATGAATGAAAATCTTAAAGAAAATGGGATAGATGAGAAAAATATTGCGGAAGCTCAAAACATAGCTCTGGCAGTCATTAAGGAAACAGGAGAAAAAAGCGGTAAAAACACTGTTCTCGGTGAGTGTGTTCTGCGTTTTACAGGTGATCCGGAGATCATTATCAAGGACAACGGCGAACTTTTTGAACCTGCTGTTGAGAGTGAACTTCTGGATCATAATGTACTGATGTCCTGCAACAGCAATACGATACATGTAGGAAAAAGTCTGTAAAAGGAGCTGAATGATCTTGGATAAAAAAGATGACGTACGTTTTTTACCTGTATTCATGGGGGCTACAGCAGGTGTTATGCTGGAAGTGATCGCGACGCTGGTGGACGAGACAGTGGTCGGTAATCTATTTACGGACGATGCTTTTGCAGCAGTAAATCTCATAGAACCATATACGATCCTGGAAGTGTTTATAGCCTACCTTGCAAGCGTAGCAGGTGCAGCGCTTATCGTGAGAGCACATGGTGCCGGCGACTATAAAAAAATGAGTGAATTATTCAGTCAGACGATAATAGTGTGCGGTCTGTGCGGAATATCACTTACGTTGATATATGTAATTTTTACGCCTCAACTCGTTCGATTTGTGGCAGATGATCCGGCTGTGTATGAAAATGCACTTTCTTATTTTCAGGTCATGCGCTTTTATCCGCTTGTAGACATGTTTGATACTTTCATGTTTGCCTATGTACTTTATCGCGGCGGATATTTGCAGTTTTATATAGGTATTATCCTGAGGATCGGAGTAAATGTGCTGCTTTCATGGCAGCTTGGTTTACGGATGGGACTCATGGGTATAGGACTTGCTTCGATAATATCACTTATCGTCGCATTAATTGTAAAACTTACATTTTTGATCAATTCAAAACATGGTCTTAAATTTGTATGGTATCTGAATATCCGCGAGGTTATCGAGATCGCAAAGCTTGGTTTTTCGGAGAGCGCGATTTCTTTGTTTATTGTAATAATGGAATTGGCTCTGAACAATTTTACGCTTAAGAATTATGGAGTGTCAGGAGTAGCTGCCGTTGCGGTTGTTATAAATATTTTTGAATTTACCTTTTATCTAAGTGAGGGCATAAGTGAATATGAGATCGTATCAGTAAACGATAGTATAGGTAAAAACAGCAGCAGGAGTATGGATAGAGCGATAAAGATCACAAAAAGGGCAGCATTTATAGAGGGCATGGTGCTTGCCGGTTTGATCTTTATTGCGGCAGAGGTGCTTCCGGAGGCATTTGATATTGATAATGAGGAAACAGCCCGGCTTGCAGCATTTATGCTGCGTATTCTTGCGCCAACAACCTTTTTTATTTGTTTTACACGCATTACGGCTATTTTTTATCAGTACACACGTCGGATTTTAAGGACACTTATCCTGTTCGGAATGGCGATAGCGCTTATGCCGATAATCTTTGGGGTTACCTTGGGACAGATCTCATCTATCGGCGTAGCTGCAGGAATAGCACTTGGACCTGTGGCAGCTGTTGCAATAATGTTTGGATATGTTCGATATAAGAAAAAGGAAAAATTATTTGATTATTCACTCATGAATCTGGGGTTATGATTACTGGTTATTCTGACGCATAAATGCGGAATGTTAAATCAGCTAAAACATTTTTAAGCTTTTTTAGGAGGGGTTATGAACAAGAAAAAGATTAACAAACTACTGTCATTTATTTTGATCCTCACAATGCTTTTTGCATGTACGAGTATCAGCGGATGCGGAAAGAGCAGCAATAATGATGCGCTGTCTTATTGGTCTCCTGATTCGACTGCCGCTGCAAGTCTGAAAGAATATGTAAAAAAGGTTACAGACAAAAAGGATACAGAGAATTTTATTCCTGAAAAAGACCGTATTGCTGTTTTTGATATGGACGGTACTCTGACTTGTGAGACCTATTACACCTACTATGACACTATGATGTTCATAAATTACTGTCTGAAAGATCACCCGGATAAGGTTTCGGATGAGCTTAAGGCTGCTGCAGCTGAGATAAAGCCCGGATATAGCGCAGGGGAGGAACTTGCAAGAAACTTTGCTAAAGCCTATGCAGGGATGACTGTCCAGGAACTGTATGACTATGCCGTGGAGTTTGGTCAGAGAGAAACAGAGAGCTTTACCAATATGCGTTATATCGACGGTTTCTACCTTCCCATGGTTGAGCTTGTGAAGTATCTGTATGAAAATGGCTTTACTATCTATGTCGTAAGTGGTACAGAGCGCACGACTACAAGAGCTATCATTGATAATTCTCCTATAAGCGAATATGTTTCTCCGTCTCACGTGATCGGAACCGAGTTTGAAGTTAAAGTGCGTGGATCAGAAGACGTAGCTTCAAATATGGATTATAAATACGCCGATGGAGACGATCTGGTATTCACAGGCGGATTTATACAGAAGAACCTGAATGCCAATAAGACAATATGGATCGATAGAGAAATAGGTCAGCGGCCGGTGCTTGCTTTTGGAAACAGCGGCAGTGACACCAGTATGATGAACTATGTTATAGATAAGAGAAATCCATATCCTGCAGAAGCATACATGATCGTCGCAGATGATGATGTTCGTGAGTGGGGCACACAGGACTGGGATGAAAAATCAGCAGCATATACCGAACAGGGATATGTGCCGATTTCCATGAAGAATGATTTCCAGCAGATATATCCTGAGAATATATCAAAAGCGGACCAGCAGTATATAGAAAAGGCTGATGCAAAAGTAGCCGATAATAGTAATGCCGCTAAGACAGAAGATCGCTTTACTGATGCAATAGATGCCTATGACACCATAATGGAAGACGAGTCGTCACAGAAAGCAGCATGACGCTTCATCCGACTCGATAAAAAAGGCAAAGTTTAAGGGAATTATGGTATGACTACAGTTTTACCATAATTCCCTTACATCATTTTAACGTTTACGTCTGTCGTGAGTCTTGTAATATTCGCGCTTAGCTTCGTACATACGCTCGTCTACGATCTTAATGATCTCATTCATGGAATTTGATTCCAGATTAAAAATTCCCCAGCCTATAGAGATCGATAGCTGATACGGTTTACCGCTTACCAGATTGTAATCAGAAAGATTGTGCTGGATTTTGTCGATGTACTCCCGGCCTACGGCTTCGTCAGCTGTATTCAGCAAGACAATGAATTCGTCTCCACCATATCTAACGACTATACCTCTCGTCGCAACAGTTCTGTTTATGATACCTGATGCTTCTATAAGTGCTACATCACCTTCAGAATGACCATAAGTATCATTGATATTCTTAAAATTATTCAGGTCAAACATCATCAAAGCAAATGTTTTTTGACCGAGATTCAAGGAGTGCAGATAATGCCTGTTAAAAAGTCCTGTCAGATTATCAATCTGTATATTTCTATTTTGGATATACATGACCATAAGGGTAAACCCTACTGCCGCGCTAGGCCATATAGACGATACTCCGTAAAAAAAGGTCTGGACAAAAAGTCCGATAAAAACAGGTGAAACAAATTCTATAACAGGAAAAACTTTGAAAATACCACCGGTAAATCTGGCAAAAATATAGATAGCAGCTGTGGCAGTCAAAAAAAATGCTCCGATGAGAGTATATAAAAAGAAGGCAGGCGAACGATGATATCTGTTTAACTCGTCTACATAAAAAACGATCGGATGGAAAAAATTAATGAGAAGAACAACAAGTCCAAATATATCGACAAAAACCATCATTTGGATCAGCAGTTTTGAATGTTTACCTCTGCAAATATTTTCAATTAGCAGCAAGAATGCCGGACCAAAGATAAGATTTGAAATGTACAGAAAGATATTCCCGATATAAATTATCGCTCCGGCAAATATTTCCGTCCGACCGTCAAAAATAAACACGATCGGATCGATGATGCAGCACACGATAATAGTTATATCCAGAATATATAAATTTATGACATCCTCTTTTTTTAGCAGATGGAATGAGTTTTCAAATAAAATTCCAAGAGCAAGTGCTAACCCCATTCCATTAGCGATAAAGATCGCGAGTAGATTAACTTCCATGATAATCCCCCTTATCTATTAATATATCGGCTAATTTAGGGATAATCAATAACTACACTTTCAAAATTAAAAAGAGAAAATTTAACAGGATAAGTACGTGAGAAAGTGCAAAAAAATGCACTTGTTTTGGGTTAAAATGATAAAAGGGGTAGTAGATTTTTACTTTTGACCCTGACATCATATCATGCAGAGATAATGAAAAAATGAGGGGATTAAAGAGATGTTAACAAAGAGAATCGTAAAGCGGAAAGATATGATCTCATGTGTGTTATGCAGTGATGCACCGTGCGCGGCTGCCTGTCCCCATCTGGATCCGGCAAAAGCGCTCAGATCTGTCTGGTTTGATAATGAAGATGTGGCTGCACTGAAAATGGCAGACAGTTTTCACTGTCTTCATTGTGATGCGCCATGTGAAAAGCAATGCATACGAGCAGGAAAAGTTCCGATCCGCGAAGTGATGCAGAGACTCTGCAAAGATGTCAAAGAGCAGGTGGAAGTCGAGCTTCCGGAAAATGAGGACAGACTTCGATGCGATATTTGCGGCATAGAGCTGGAGAATCCATTTTTGCTTTCGTCTTCTGTAGTCGCATCTACGTATGATATGTGCGCGAGAGCTTTTGAAGCGGGATGGGCTGGCGCCTGCTTTAAGACTATATGCTCCTTTGATATTCATGAGGCTTCCCCCAGATTTTCTGCTATCACAGGTGATAACGGAAGCATCGTGGGATTTAAGAATATAGAACAACTCTCAGACCACAGCGTAGCGGAAAATATGGAGATCTTTCGGCGTCTGAAAGAAAAGTACCCGACTAAATTCATCCTGGCTTCCATCATGGGGCAGGACGAGGAGGAATGGGAGACACTTGCACGGCAGTGCGAAGAAAATGGCGCAGATGCGATAGAACTAAATTTTTCCTGTCCGAATATGCAGGAAGACGGCATGGGCAGCGATATCGGTCAGATCCCCGATCTGGTAGAGAAATATACAAGAGCCGCAAAACGAGGTACAAGTATCCCTGTTCTCGCTAAGCTCACTCCAAATGTTGCAGAGATGAGCCCTGCGGCAGAAGCAGCTCTACGAGGCGGCGCTGACGGTATAGCTGCGATCAATACCATAAAGAGCGTGATGGGTGTAAATCCTTATACTTATGTGTCTGCTCCTGCAGTTAGGGGAAAGTCTGCTATCGGAGGCTACAGCGGCAATTCGGTAAAGCCGATAGCATTGAGATTCATTTCTGAGCTCGGAAAGAATGGAAGTCTCTCGGGAATCCATATCAGCGGTATGGGAGGAATAGAAACCTGGAGAGATGCGTTGGAATTTATCCTTATGGGAGCAGGTTCAATACAGATCACAACTGCTGTCATGCAATATGGTTATCGGATAATTGATGATCTGAAAGCCGGATTAAATTATTACCTCAAACAATTTGAAATCAGAAGTGTTAAAGATATCATAGGTGCAGGACTTGACTTTATAAGCGAAAGTACAGACGTGCTGGAACGTGATACGGTCGTGTTCCCAAAGTTTGACAAGACAAAATGTATCGGCTGCGGCAGATGCTTTATTTCCTGTATGGACGGAGGTCATCAGGCGATAAGATTTGAAAACAGGACTCCTTATTTAGATGGAAGCAAATGTGTTGGATGCCATCTTTGTATGCTGGTATGCCCGGGCGAAGCGATATCTCCCGGAAGAAAACGAATAAACAGATGATTTTTTTAGACAAAAATTTCCTCTCTCGATTATCGGGATGGGGAAATTTTTGTTTTTTAACCCATATATTTAGTGTAAAATAGAAGTGATAACAGGTCTATCCGTTTAGACGATACGACCTTGAGGAAATGAATGCAGATATTAAAAAGTATGGGAGGACGTAAAATGAAGTGGCATAAGTTTTTTGCATGGGCAACAATTATTTGTTTCTTGATAACGATGTATACCGGGTACAAAAAGAAGTAAAAACGGGGTTGAAATGTTTGGTTGTCTACATATTGTGCCTGAAATGTGTCAGACAACAAGTTTCATGTGAAACAAATAAACAGATTATTCGGGAGGGTAAATATCATGATGAAGTATTTGCAAAAGATAGGTAAATCTCTGATGCTTCCTGTTGCAGTGCTTCCTGCAGCAGGTATTCTCTATGGTATCGGCTACTGGATCGATCCTACAGGGTGGGGTGCAAACAGCGTACTGGCGGCATTTCTGATAAAAGCAGCATCTGCCATCATTGATAAGATCCCGATCCTTTTTGCCATAGGTGTATCTGTAGGAATGGCGAAAGATCATGATGGAACAAGTGCACTTTCAGGTCTGGTATCATTTCTTTTGATCACGACACTTCTCGGATCTGATGCAGTTGCGATGTATAAAGGCGTAGATGTTTCAGAGGTGCCGGCTGCTTTTGGAAAGATCAGCAATGCCTTTATCGGTATACTTTCAGGTGTGATCGGTTCCGGATGTTACAACAGGTTCAAGGGCACAAAGCTTCCCGACTGGCTCGGTTTCTTTAGCGGAAAACGATGTGTAGCGATCGTAACTTCCGGTGCATCGATCGTTACCGCGGCTATCCTGTATTTTATCTGGCCTCTTATCTATTCAGGGCTCGTTGCTTTTGGAACTTCCATTATAGGAATGGGACCTATAGGAGCCGGTATATACGCAATGCTTAATCGTGCGCTTATCCCCCTCGGACTTCACCATGCGCTAAACGCAGTTTTCTGGTTTGACACCGCAGGAATCAATGATCTCGGTCTCTTCTGGTCAGGTGCGGACGGAGCTGTTAAGGGTGTGACAGGACAGTATATGACCGGATTTTTCCCTGTTATGATGTTTGGACTCCCTGCAGGAGCTCTCGCTATGTATCACACAGCAAAGGACAGTAAGAAAAAGATCGCAGCAGCTCTGCTGATGGCAGGAGCTCTCGCATCATTCTTTACAGGTATTACTGAGCCTCTTGAATTTTCATTTATGTTTATGGCTCCGGGACTTTACCTTGTGCACGCAGTACTTACAGGTATTTCGGCAATTATCTGTTCTTTGCTTCCGTTCAGGATCGGATTTAACTTCTCGGCAGGTCTTGTAGACTGGATCTTGAGTTTCAAGGCACCCATGGCAGTTAATCCCTGGATGCTCATACCGGTAGGTATAGCATTTGCAGTGAGCTATTACTTTATCTTCCGTTTTGTCATCCTGAATTTTGATCTGAAGACACCCGGCAGAACAGATGATGAAGAGGAGATAGACGAGGAAGCCGATTCAAAAACTATCTCTGCTGATCGAGATTTTGCCGCTATGGCAGTATCTATCCTCGAAGGACTTGGCGGTGAAGCAAATATTAAAGAACTTGATTACTGTGCGACAAGGATCCGTACAGAGATCGTTGATTACACGCTGGTAGATGAAAAGAAGATCAGGCAGTCAGGCGCGGCAGGTATTATCAGACCTTCCAAAAACACGGTACAGGTAATAATCGGTACAAAGGTACAGTTTGTATATGATGAATTAAAGAAGATCACAAATGTATGATGTGAAATGAAAGAGAAGCAGACACATTTCGGTGTGTCTGCTTCTTGGGTTGGAATTTTTGTAAATGCCGATATCACTTGATCTTATCCAGTTCTTCAAAGCTTATGGTAAATTCTTTCATATCATCAAGTCGTAAGAGGATCCCGCCCTTATAGGACTTGTCATGACTGTCATGCCATGCGCATCCGCCGTCGATATCGATTATATTATCTAACTTATAAGAGGATAGAACTTTGTGTTCCGGATCTGCACGTGATACAGGAACGTGTCCAACAATAAATGTCCACGGCTTATATTCGGCATATAACTCCGGTTCTACATAAAGATCCATTCTGAAAGGTGTGTCCCAGACTATTCTTTTCGCCGTTTTGTAATCAATTTCATTATAAGGAACGTCGATCTTATCTTCCTTAAAAAACGAATGTGTTAGTAAAAATTGCCTGCCGTTTACTTCCACAAGCTTAGAAAGACAGCGTGTCTGAAGCCAATTCAGGAGCTTTAAGCGTTCGTCTTTTTTCAGGAGCTTATATTTGTAATAGGTTTTGTTTCCGCCGTTTCCAAATACCCAGAGTTCACCATCTATTCCCGGGAGTTTTTCGTAATCATTTGTAGCACTTCCGTCCATAGCTACTCCGTTTAACATCATAAATTCGTGATTTCCGAGCAGCATGTCCATATTTGGTTCATTCATGACATATTGCAGGATCTTGATCCCGTCAGGACCACGATCGATCGCATCTCCAAGGATATATAGCTGATCCTCACCGGAAAAACCAGCCTTTTTCAAGAGCTCAGCCAATATTTTGTACTGACCATGCAGATCTGAAATGACATATGTAGACATGATTCACCTCCTCAACATAACATATTGTAATGGTCAAAAGGACTTCTTCCTATCATTATCATAATCAATTTTTTTCACATCCTCAAGGAAACAATCCGGGAATTGTAATCAGTAATGAAATTCTTTAAAATGACGAATTATGATGATGTCAGGGTCAAAAGGTCAAAATCCGATTGTTCTTGCACAAAGAGGATTGAGACCTTGGGACCAAAATTTACTTTTGACCCTTACATCCTTATGATGACAGGATAGTGGATCAAATAAAAAGTGAGGAAAAATCAATGGATCATAAAAAAGAATGGGGCAGAGCAAAAAATAAACTTGTAGATGCTATAAAGGAACTGGGATTTCCGGAAGAACTCGGAGTACAGATCGCAAAGCAACTCGGGAGTCCGAAAGCGATGGAGCGAATGATGGCATATCTTTATAATGTGAAGCCCGGAAGCGCAGAACTGATTGTTGATGAAATGCTTGCTATCTGCAGTGATATCGCCAGATGGAAAGACAAGAAAGAAAGCGAAGAGGCAAACGCCAGATATAATGATATTTTGAATAAGGGTTTTTAATGTCAATGATGTAAGGGGCAAAATTTACTTTTGACCCTTACATCATTTGAATGAGGTTTGAGATCATCAACCTATCAGAGCCTTGATGTCATCATCAACATTGGTGATCCCTGCGATACCAAAGTTATCTACCAGTACTTTTGCTACATTTGGTGAAAGGAATGCAGGAAGTGTAGGACCAAGATGGATATTCTTTACTCCAAGGTATAAAAGAGCCAATAAAACAATGACAGCCTTTTGCTCATACCAGGAGATATTGTAGACGATAGGCAGTTCATTCACATCATCAAATCCAAATACTTCCTTAAGCTTTAATGCGATAAGTGCAAGTGAATAGGAATCGTTGCACTGTCCGGCATCCAGTACTCGCGGGATACCACCTATATCTCCGAGATCCAGTTTGTTGTATTTATATTTTGCGCATCCGGCAGTGAGAATGACAGTATCCTTAGGAAGAGCCTTTGCAAACTCTGTATAGTAACTTCTGCTCTTAGCGCGACCGTCACAACCTGCCATAACTACAAATTTTCTGATAGCACCTGACTTTACCGCATCCACAACCGTGTCAGCGAGAGCAAATACCTGCTCATGTGCAAATCCACCAACAATGGTTCCTGTCTCTATCTCTGTAGGAGCTGCACAATTTTTTGCCATTTCGATGATCTCAGAGAAATCCTTTGTTTCTCCATAAGGTGCATCAATATGTTTACATCCCGGGAAACCTGCGGCTCCTGTGGTAAACATTCTATTCTTATAACTTTCTGAAGGCGGAACGATACAGTTCGTAGTCATGAGAATCGGACCGTTAAATTTCTCAAACTCTTCCTTCTGTTTCCACCATGCATTTCCGTAGTTACCGGCAAAGTTCTTATATTTCTTAAAGAAAGGATAGTAGTGTGCCGGAAGCATCTCTGAGTGTGTATAGACATCAACTCCTGTACCCTGTGTCTGCTCTAAAAGCATTTCCAGATCTTTGAGGTCATGACCTGAAATAAGGATGCCGGGATTATTTCTGACACCGATATTGACTTTAGTGATCTCCGGATTTCCGTATGCAGAAGTATTCGCTGCATCGAGAAGAGCCATTCCGTCTACACCATATTTTCCTGTTTCAAGAGTTAAAGCCACCAGATCATCTACGGAAAGAGAATCATCAAGTGTACTTGCCAGTGCTTTCTGAAGAAAAGCATCTACCTCAGCGTTATTTTTTAACAGAGCATTTGCATGTTTTGAGTATGCTGCAAGACCCTTAAGACCATAGGTGATAAGCTCTCTTAATGAACGGATGTCTTCGTCCTTTGTAGAAAGAACGCCCACAACTCTGCCTTTTGCCATAAAGCTGTCTTCATTGCCGTTCCAAAGCGCTGCTTCAGCGAGAGAGTTTGTATCGTCAACTTCTTTAAGTAAGTCCTCTTTTACAGCAAGTGTCATTTTAACTCTCTCGGTCAGAGCTTCGAGGTCAAAATTTGCATTTGTGATAGTAGAGAAGAGATTAACAGAAACTAAGTGATCAACTTCTTCAGAAACCGTCTTTCCTTCATTCCTGAGTTCAGTAGTAACTGCAGAAAGTCCTTTTGTGACAAAGATAAGCAGATCCTGCATTATTGCAACTTCCGGCTTTTTACCGCATACACCTGACATAGTGCATCCTGTGCAGCCTGCTGTTTCCTGACACTGATAACAAAACATTTTATTTTCCATAAGTATTGCTCCTATTCTCAATAGATCCGTTAGAATCGAACCCGTTGTATAAACATAAACAGAACTATAGTCAAAAAGCTCAAATAATGATGTTGCAAATGCAACATTTTGAAAAAGATTAAATGTGTGACAGTTATGTGACAATTTTTTGTATCTATTAGTAATAGGGATTTTCAAAATTTCATTTTTGTCCGATACAAAAGATGGAACATTAAGACATTCTTTTTTATTCAGGGGGGAGTAAAGATGGATATTAAGTATTTGCTATTTTTGCAAGGGCTGCGGCTAGCGTCAGGCGGCATATTTGATGAGGTTTTTAACGGTATATCAAAAGTTGCGGTAGATATCATGCCGTTCCTGCCGATGTTTGTTTTTTGGTGTGTAAGCAGGAAATGGGGTTATCGCTTTCTTACGACACATGGAGTTGGAGAACTGGTAAACGGTATCATAAAATTAACGGTTTGCGCTTATCGTCCGTGGATCCGTTCGGATCTTATCGAGCCGGCAGGTGATTCTAAAGTGGCTGCCACAGGTTATTCGTTCCCCAGCGGACACACCATGAGTGGAACGACGACATACGGAACAACTTTTGTCTGGCAAAAAGATAAACGGAAATGGCTGGCTGTGATATGTGCTGTAATGATCGCACTGACCGGGTTCTCAAGAAATTTCCTGGGAGTTCACACGCCGCAGGATGTTATCGTAGGTTTTTCAGAAGCAGCTATCATCATTGTTCTTGTAGGTATAGTTCAGAAAAAAATAAACGGTGATGACAAGAAACTTGATATTCTTTCAATAGTAGGTGTGATAGTAGTCATCGCAACAATAATCTATATTAAGACTAAGCCCTATCCAATGGATTACGTTGACGGTGTTCTTCTCGTAGATCCTAATAAAATGATGAACGATACCTTTAAGGGATGCGGAGAGGTCCTTGGAATCATAATCGGAAGCTATTTTGAAAGACATTATATCCACTATGAGATCCCGACAGGCGCGAAAAATCTGCCAATTCTCGGATTTGCAGGATTTGTTATCGCTTTTTCCTGGAAAGAGTACTTTGGACCAGCAACATTTGGACTGGCATTGGGAGGACACTGGGGAAATCTCATATCCAGATCCATTCTCTATCTTTTTGTAGTAGCGATCTGGCCAATGTTTATCAAAAAATGGGCTGAGTAAATGTAAAAAAGCGTAACAGACTGATGCTAAAATGTGTTGATCTGTTACGTTTTTTTATATGATGAACACTCGCATTCCGCGTAATAACGCTACTTGCTCGTATTTTGCGATGCTTAACAAAACCGCATATGAAATCCGGTAATTTTTCGAGATTAAAGGGAGATTATTAATGAAGGGAAAAAGAAGCTGCTTAAGAAAGTTAAAACATTTTCACTGATAGTTTTTATGATCACTGTTTCACTATCGGCATGTTCTGCAAATAACACACCTGAGGGAAAAATAAACAGAATTATTTCAAAAATGTCTCTCGATGAGAAAATTTCACAAATGATAATTCCGGCGATAAGAACCTGGAATGAAGAAAATGTGACTGATCTGGAGGCTTGTCCCGAGCTCAGCGAAGTGCTTCAAAGACACCAGTATGGCGGTATCATCCTCTATGGCGCAAATATCAGTGGTAATGAGCAGACTGCAAAACTACTATATGATCTGCAGGATAATAACAGCCGTATCAGCACTGCCTCAGCGCATATTCCATATATGACACCGGTTGATGAAGAGGGAGGAATAGTTATCCGTTTATCATCGGGAACACGTATGACAGGAAATATGGCACTCGGTGCAACAGAAAATTCTGAATCAAATACCGTTAAAACCGGAGAGGTAATAGGTAAAGAACTATCAGCATTAGGCTTTAATACTGACTTTGCGCCGGATATAGATGTAAATAACAATCCTGCTAATCCTGTAATCGGAACCAGGTCATTTTCAGATGATCCTGAGATGGTTGCGAAACTGGGACTGGCATATTCTAAAGGTCTTTCTACGAATAATATAATCGCAACCTATAAGCATTTTCCGGGACATGGAGATACAGGAGTTGACAGTCATATCGGAACACCGTCAGTTGAAAAGACCTATGATGAACTGCTTAAAACCGAACTTGTTCCTTTTAAGGCAGCTATAGAGAATGGCGCAGATATGATCATGACCGCGCATATTACATATCCTTTGATTGATGAAGAAGTGACCTTTGGAGATGGTGTGACAAAAGGATATTTTCCTGCCACGATGTCCAAAAAAATGTTAACAGACATACTTCGAAATGATCTTGGTTTTTCAGGTGTTGTTGTGACTGATGCGCTTGAAATGGATGCGATCCGTACAGCAGGCCTGGTTCCGGGTGAAGAAGATTCTGCGGAATACAATATAAATATTGCAGAGAAAGTTATAAATGCAGGAGCAGATATCCTGTTGCTGCCGATGGATCTTAAGAATGCGGAAGTTGCTGCATTTTATGATGAATACATTGCAGGAATAGCTGCAAAGGTAAAATCCGGAGATATCAGTAAGGAAAGGATAGATGAAAGCGTAAAGCGGATACTGCAGCTTAAATCCAAGTATGGAATATTTGATCCGGATAAGAAAGACAGTTCATCACAGACTGATAACGAGCAGGCAATAAAAGACAGGATCGAACTTTGCAGGGAAATAGTCGGATCCGACACTAATCACGAAACTGAAATGTCTATCGCCAAAGAAGCTATCACACTTATTAAAAACGAGGACAGTCTGCTGCCTCTAAATAATGATGCTAAGAAGATCGCCTTTTTATGCAGACTTAAAGATGATGAAAACACACTTAACTTTGTACTAGATGAATTAAAAAAGAATGGTGCGATCTCGGTTAGTTCAGCTGTATCAGTCGATTATTACTATGATAGTACAGATAGTAAGCTAAATTACACGGATGAAATGAAAGCAACTGTCTCATCTGCAGATATCGTAATAGGCTTTTCTCACGCATCGGGCAGCAGCGCGCTTGATACAGAAAATCCGCAGTTTATTGCCTTGAGCAGCGTGATCGAGGATACTCATAAGGCTGGTGGAAAATTTATACTTATAAGTCAAAATCTGCCATATGATGCGGCTATCTATCAGGATGCAGATGCAATTATTCTTGCATATCTGGGAAGCGGACTTGGTATCAATCCAACAGAAAAGACAGACAGTGCTTCCGGAATTCCTGCACGAAATGCAAATATAATCGCAGCTGTGGATACGGTCTTTGGCTTAAATGATTCAAAGGGTCATCTGCCTGTAAATATCCCGGTTGTAGAGAGCAATGCAGACGGAAGTCTCAAATACGGTGATAAATATCTGTATGAGAGAGGATTTGGACTTGGACTGAATAATTGACTCGTTTTTTGCCGTGTTTCATCCGATATATTTTCTGTGTGGCTGACTAATTGATCGGGGTTAAATAATATTTGAATCTGTCATTATAAACATACAGGAGGGGTTATCAATGAAAGTACGAAAGCAAAGCACGATACTTAAGATAATAGTATCAATAATGGCGATTTTTCTGTTATCTAATATTGTTTTAGGGGTTTTCGTATATAAGAAAGCCAGTCAGATACTGAATCAGCAGATCAAGAGCAAAACAGAAAGCCTTGCTTCTTCGACAGCTGCTCTGATAGATGGCAGCATCGTTGCATCCGTACAGCCCGGTGACGAAACTACGGAAGATTATCTAAAAGTCAGCAACATGCTAACTGCTGTACTTAAAAACTCCGGAGTAGAATTTGTATATACGCTGCGTAGATCATCCGGAGGATCTCTTGAATATGCTGTAGATACACAAACAAGCGATGCAGTTCCGATAGGTGATACCGTAGATAATTCGATAGCCGAGGAAGCACTGAAGGGTACAGTTACCTCCAGCAAAGAACCTTATACAGACGATTGGGGAACTCACATTTCGTCTTACAGTCCTATTTATGATAACAATCAGATTGTCGGCGTTGTTGGTATTGATATAAGCGTTGATTCCGTTAAAAAGCAAACAGGTGCGCTTGTTCAGAGCATCGTTCTTATATGTATCATTACAATGATCATCAGTACGCTCCTTTTGATGACTATCGGACGTGCTTTAGGACGAAAATTTGCTCTTCTTAATGATAAGATCGTAGAATTAACAAATGGTGAAGGTGATCTCACTCGAACTGTTGAGATTAATTCCGGAGATGAATTTGAGGTTATTGCAGGCAGCATAAATGCACTTATCCAGTATATACGTGAAATGCTGTTATCGATCAGAAATGAATCTGATCAGCTAAGTCATACATCTAATAGTATTGCAGAAAACGTGCATTCTGCACATGATAATGCCAAGTCCATATCATCAACTATGACTGATATGAGCGCAACGATGGAGAATACATCAGCATCCATAAACACTATTACAGAACTGATGACTGATATGACAAGTTCCTTCAATGATATCGTAGCTGAGATAGAGACCGGAAAGACATTATCAAAGGATGTACATAAAGCAGCTGTTTCCAGCGGTGAAGCTGCTAAAAAAGAGCGTGAGATCACTGTTGAAAAAGTTGAAAGAATTAAAGAATCCGTATCGGAGAAGATCGAACGTTCAAAATCTGTCAGCAGGATCGAAGACCTTACCGGCAATATAATCGCGATAGCTAATCAGACAAATCTATTGTCACTTAATGCTTCTATAGAAGCAGCTCGTGCAGGAGAGATCGGACGCGGTTTTGCGGTTGTAGCATCGGAAATAGGTGATCTTGCAAGTAATTCACAGCAGGCAGCCAGCGAGATCAAGCAGGTTTCATCAGAAGTTATATCCGCTGTAAACGAACTTGCCGCCGAAGCACAGAGTCTGCTTGATTATGTTAATGAAACAACTATCCTGAGTTTTGATAAGCTTGCTGATATCAGTGATGAATACCAGAACTCTGCTGAACGTATTGATGAAATGATGGAGCGATTCTCTACAACAACAGCTCAGCTGCAGAGTAACGTAGCCAGCGTCCAGGAATCTACAGAAAATATAAACAGTTCAGTTGAAGATGTGGCGAACAGTGTAATGGATACGACAGAAAAGACTGTAGCAATGACAGATAGTATGCTGAAGATCGACGAAGATGCATCATCCAGCAATGTCCTTTCGGATCAACTTCAGGCAGAAGTCGGGAAGTTTAAGTTGGAATAAAGTTGGATAAAGATTAGACAATTGCCCCTGATCAGAATTGGTCAGGGGCAATTTTTTGACTTATCGGAAATTCTGTTGGATTTCTATAAGATGACAAAAAATCATCAAGACGATATACTTATGAAAGATGTGAAATTTGGAGGAACAAATGATTACAGGTGAATTAAAGAATAAAATTGATGGACTTTGGGATGTGTTTGCTGCGGGCGGTCTCGTAAATCCGTTGGAAGTAATCGAGCAGATAACATATCTCATGTTTATCAGAGATCTTGATGACGTAGATAACAAAAAGGAGAAAGAAAGCGTGATGCTCGGACTTCCGTATAAGAGCATTTTCGCAGATGAAGTAAAGATTGAAGACAGAACAATCGAAGGTCGTCAGCTCAAGTGGTCAGTGTTTCATGATTTCCCGGCTGCGCGGATGTACACTGTGATGCAGGAATGGGTATTTCCATTCATCAAAAATCTGCACAGTGACAAAAACAGCGCCTATACCAAGTACATGGATGATGCGATATTTAAGCTTCCGACGCCGTTACTTCTGTCAAAAGTCGTAGATTCACTGGATGAGATCTATGAACTGATGAATAGCTCTCAGGCAACGGACGTTCGCGGAGACGTATACGAGTATCTCTTAAATAAAATCGCATCTGCCGGCAGAAACGGACAGTTCAGAACTCCAAGACATATCATTCGTATGATGGTAGAAATGGTAGATCCTAATGCAGATGACGTGATCTGTGATCCCGCATGCGGAACATCAGGATTCCTCGTATCTGCTGCAGAATATCTGAAAGAAGTAAAAAAGAACGAAATCTTCTTTGATAAAGCAAAAAAAGAGCACTACATGAATGATATGTTTAACGGTTTCGATATGGATAGGACCATGCTTCGTATCGGTGCCATGAACATGATGACACACGGAATAGAAAATCCTGTTATCGAGTATCGTGACAGTCTGTCCGATCAAAATTCTGACAAAGAAAAATACTCGCTAATCCTCGCAAATCCGCCTTTCAAGGGAAGCCTCGATGCAGACGCAGTATCCGCAGATCTTTTGAAGGTATGTAAGACAAAGAAAACAGAGCTCCTGTTCCTTGCGCTCTTCCTGCGTATGCTTAAGGTTGGTGGCAGATGTGCGTGTATTGTACCCGATGGAGTTCTTTTCGGTTCATCAAAGGCTCATAAAGATATCCGTAAGCAGATAGTAGAAGAAAACAGACTGGAAGCAGTTATTTCTATGCCTTCAGGTGTATTTAAGCCTTATGCCGGAGTTTCAACAGCTATCCTTATCTTCACAAAGACAGGACACGGTGGAACAGATAATGTATGGTTCTACGACATGACAGCGGACGGCTACAGTCTCGATGATAAGCGTACACCCGTAAACGAAAATGATATCCCGGATATCATCGAAAGATTTAAGAATCTTGATAAAGAAGCTGATAGAAAACGCACAGATAAGTCCTTCATGGTTCCTAAAAAGGATATCGAAGACAATGACTACGATCTGTCGATAAATAAATACAAGGAAGTCGAGTACATTCCGGTAGAGTATCCGCCGACAGAAGAGATCATGGCAAATATCAGAAGCATCGAAGCCGAGATATCAAAGGAAATGGATGAACTGGAGAAGCTGCTGAAAGCAGGACACTAAATCAAAACTTAAATGATTAGTGGAAGGTCAGGAATTTAACGTAGAGTAGGAAGGTTTATATTTAGAAAATGAAAAAATATCTATGGTTTGCGCCACTCGCATTAAATTACTATATTTCTTTTCTATTCATGATTATTACGGCAGTGATCACAGCGCTGTTTCCGTTTGACGCAATAGAAATGATTTCAGCAGCAGTTGTCTATATATGGTACATATTTGGAATAGTGATATATATTATTTCATTGATCAGACTTGTCACAAATGATGATTATGATGCGAAAAGTGCCGCAACGGCAGCGCTATTCGTTAAGATACCTCAGATTCCGCCAACAATTATCATTTTCATAGGATCCCTCCTAATGATGATAGTGCCTCCAATTGGAATTATGCTGTCTTTCATGATTTGGATCATGCTGATAGGTACATCAGTCGCAACATCTATTGTTGTTATGACAGCCTGCATCAGAATGGCAAAACTTGGAAATCTGACAACGGGTAAAACAATTCTTTTTAGTATCCTTGGTTTTCTCCCGATAATGGAATATATCGTGCCGATCATTCTCTTTGCATTATCAAAAATGAACCACTCGGGGACGGGGTTAAAGGACCATTAAAATGATAACAATTGAGGAGCTTAAAACTTATATTTTTAATGAAATATACACTCGATTGGGTGAAGTATCTTTGGAAGGTATATTTTTTAGTTATGAGGATGTGTATAATTTCGATGGAATGTACGTAAGTGTACAAGATCAAGAATACAGTATTGTCTATACTGAGAAAGGGAAAGAAAGAGAGCGTATCTCTGTAAAAGATAAAGATGAAGTACTATGGTATGTTCTTGATAGTGTTTCATTCAATATAGCAATGGAATATGCTGCAAAAAACAGAGAAGAAGGGAAGGATTTTAGAAGAATATATTTCAAAAAATTATTAGAAATATATAATTTGTTTGGAGAATCATTTTGCTCTAAAAAAGAAAAGGAAATTCAGAGAATATTGAAAGAAAATCCTTATAATGATTAATAGGTATGAAAGAATATTTTGTTCTATTACTGAAAAAACTGTAAGAAGCGGTAAATTGTTGTAAAGATTTTAGAAAAATTGAGATTTGTCGGGGTAACGAGGAGTGCCTATCAATGAGCATGAAGCGAAATGCGAATGAGGCACGATGCGTATGTAATAATTGAATATATGTTTGACGACTGAGTGGGAAGATGCTAAGATAAAAGCATAAGAAAAGTGCTACCGATAGACGGTTAGCCTAATTTAGTTTAGTTATAAAAATAACCGCTCTAAGTTTCTCAGGCTGGGGCGGTTATTTTTGTGTCTTGCCGTCATGCATCCCATGCATGTAACCAACACTGTATATGGCTGCGCAAAACGCAATCACAGCTATTAGGTCACTAAGGGTCAGCATTTGCAATCACCTCCCTTATCAAAGATTTCTCAAAAGAGATTTCTATAATAAACGGAGGTCACAGTCCTCCGATTGAAGGACTAACCGCCTTTCTCTGCATAAGTTCGATAACGGAAATCATAGATTTCCTATCTCACTTAACCGAAAATGGTAGCACCGAGGCTTTATTATACAGAACATATATTCATGAGTCAACGATAAATATGGAAAGAATAAGATTTGTCGAGGTAACGAGGAGTGTCTGTCAATGAGCATGAAGCGAAATGCGAATGAGGCACGATACGTACGTGATAATTGAATATATGTTTGACGACTGAGAGAAACGGTGCTAAGATGACTGTATAAAAAGGTACTACCGATAGACGGCTAGTCTAGGTTGAGTTTATATTTGTTAAATAACCGCTCAGTTTTCCAGACAGGGGCGGTTATTTTTGTGTCTTGGAATTATGCTGTCCATGCATATAACCAAGACTATAAAAAGTCGCACACAGTGCAAGCACTGCGATAAGGTCACTGATGGTTAGCATAAGCAATTCCTCCGTCGTCAAAATTTTCCCAAATGAGAATTTCTATATAAACGGAAGTCACAGTCTTCCGGAAGAAGACTAACCGCCTACCGTAAATGGTAGCACCGAGGTCTAATTATACAGAACATATATTCATAGGTCAACGATAAATCTGGAAAGATTTGTGGGATGATATATGGCTAAATTAACAGATGTATGCGATATCCAATATGGATATGCATTTGACTCGGGATGCTTTACTGATGATAGTTCATATCCCCAGTTGGTTAGAATTCGAGATGTAAAAAGAGGTTTTTCGGAGACTTTTTATAACGGAGAATATCCGGAAGATTATGTCCTATCTGCTGGAGATTTGTTGGTTGGAATGGACGGAGAATTTAACATTGCTCGGTGGAAAGTAGATGGAGCATTGTTAAATCAGCGAGTTTGTAAAATAGTAGCAAGACCAGATACAGATGAGGAATATCTTAGGTTTGTTTTAGGAAAGGAATTAAAAGCAATTGAGGATAGAACTTCTTTTGCGACAGTTAAGCATCTTTCAGCAAAGGAATTAAATAAACTAGAACTGGATATGCCAAAATATGAAGAACAGGTGCAGAGATCGACAGTTCTTTCGCAGTTAGAGACAATTATCGAGCAGCGGCAATTAGAATTAGTTAAACTGGATGAACTCATCAAAGCCCGATTTGTCGAGATGTTTGGAGATCCTGTTTCAACAACTAATGAACAGAAAGTAGACCTTGAAGAAATCTGTGAAAAGATTACAGATGGCGAGCACGGAAGTGTGACTCGCATATCGAAAGGGCATCCGTTTTTAAATGCCAAGCATATCTTGAAAAACGGACAAATTGATTGGAATACTATTACCTTTATTGGGGATGATGACCATAGGCGTATTTATAAAAGATGCAATCCAGAAGAAGGAGACATTTTGCTGACGACTACTGGAACTATAGGAAATGTTGCAATTATGCCAGTTTATGAAGAGGTGTCTATGGATCGAGGAATTACTTTACTTAAGATTGATCATAAGAAGGTTACGAGTGAGTTTGTTGCAGAGTTACTTAAACAGCCATCTGTGCAAGCGGAAATGGGGGGTAATGTACACGCTTCAGCAATTGGGCATTTATTTATGAACAAGGTTAAAAAGCTTCCTGCCATTATTCCATCAATGGATAAGCAGATAGTGTTCACCGATTTTGTAAAACAAGTCAACAAATCAAAAGTTGCAGTACAGAAGTCACTTGGCGAAACTCAAACTCTATTTGATAGCCTGATGCAGGAATATTTTGGCTGACAGGGGAGACGGTATTATGAATAAGGAATCGTTTTCATTTGTTGTATATATGATTCATGCCTGCGCAAATAAGTGGGGTAAACTTCCGTCAGAAGTGTATTCAATATTAAGCAGGGCGGATTGCATAGATAAATTCCTTGTGGCGCATTTTGACATTCTTCATACTCAGAGCACAGATTATATTGTAGAAGATATAGCCGAATATTTAGGAAATAGAGGGGTTAAGATATGACTGTATATCATGGAAGTGTAGACATTGTAAAAAATCCCGATATCAATCATTCTTATCGTCCGTTAGATTTTGGAAAAGGGTTTTATGTAACTACTGTTGAAGAGCAGGCAAAAAAATGGGCTAGGCGCAAGGCTAATATTATGAGCACGGAGAAGGGCATTATTAATGTATTTTCGATGTCAGAAAATTGGGATGACTTCAAGGTTAAAACGTTTGATGATGATCTCAATGAATGGATAGATTTTGTATGTGCTTGCCGTGATGGTTCGTTAGATTACAAAAAGTTCGACATTATTTTCGGTAAGGTTGCAGACGACAAAGTTTTTCGAGTAGTGGATATGTTTCATCAAGGAATTTGGGACAAGGAACGTGCATTGAAGGAAATAAAAGTTTATGACACGTACGATCAAATTGCATTTATAAATCAGGAAGCCATAGATTCTCTTTTGAAATTTGATACATACGATGAGGTATAGGGATGGATGGAGAAGTTCTTGAACGCGTCTATCAGGAAAGTTTGGAAGAAAGATTAATTGCGTACATTTCCGAGATTAATGAGATTTCGCTCGAAAAAGCAATGAAGATTTATTACAGCAGCAGATTAGCGAATAAAATCCATAACGGAGAAAATGATATTCAATACCTTGATTACAAGGTTTTAGCAGATATCTTACAGAAAACAGAACCGGAATTATTTTCTTAACGATTCTCGAAGCGATGGCTGAAGATTTATAATTGAATATGTATTTGATGGCTGAGAGGGTAAGTTCTAATATGAAATTATAAAGGGTGCACCGATAGACGGTTAGCCTTGGAAAAATAATTGCTTAAATAACCGCTCAGTTTCTAGGCTTGGGCGGTTATTTTTGTGTCTTGGAAATATGATTTTGTCATAATATCTTCATAGAAGGAGATATTAGTTATGGAAGAGAAAGTTGTATTTATCCTCAATGAGATGTCTGAATATCTGTCAGTTTCACAGATGAAAAAGCTTCAGGAAGTAATGCTGAATGCTTTTGCAGAGAAGGCAGAAGAGAAACGGAGTATTCCAAATAAGGAATATCTGAGAATGTTTTTGGATGCAAAAACTATTGAAGGGTGTTCTGCGCGAACAATAAAGTACTATCGTGTGACAATAGAGAGAATGTTGCAAAGCATCTCAAATCCGATCAGACGAGTGACAACAGAAGATATGCGAGCGTATCTGTCCGATTATCAGAAAATCAACAACTGTGGGAAAGTCACTGTAGATAATGTCCGGAGAAATATTTCCAGTTTTTTTTCATGGCTTGAGGAAGAGAACTATATATTGAAAAGTCCAATGCGTCGAATCCATAAGATAAAGACTAATCAGCAGGTCAAGGAAATCATTACGGATGAGGATATAGAGAAACTTCGTGATAATTGCAGCTGTAAACGAGATCTTGCGATTATAGATTTGCTTTATTCTACCGGAATTCGTGTTGGAGAACTTGTGAATCTCAATATTGATGATGTGGATTTTGAAGCGAGGGAATGCATTGTTTTCGGTAAAGGCGGTAAAGAGCGCAGAGTCTACTTTGATGCAAAGGCAAAACTTCATCTACAGTCCTATATCGAAAGTAGAACCGACACAAATCCGGCTTTGTTTGTAACGCTGGATGCTCCATTTGATCGACTGAAAATCAGCGGAGTCGAGATTCGTATGCGTGAGCTTGGTAGAAGCATAAATCTTTCTAAAATACATCCCCATAAATTTCGCAGAACAATGGCTACACGAGCCATCGACAAAGGTATGCCAATAGAACAGGTTCAGAAAATCCTGGGTCATTCTCAGATTGACACGACCATGCAGTACGCCATGGTAAATCAAAGCAATGTAAAGGCATCCCATCAGAAATACATTGCCTGAGGAAAAGTTCAATTGAGATTTGTCGAGGTAACGAGGAGTGCCTGTCCAATGAGCTTGTAGCGAAATGCGAATGAGGCACGATACGTATACGATAATTGAATATATGTTTGACGACAGAGTGGGAAGATGCTAAGATAAAAGCATAAGAAAAGTGCTACCGATAGACGGTTAGCCCTAAATATTCTTAATTGGTCAAAAATAACCGCTCAAGTTTTCGAAGGCTCGGGGCGGTTATTTTTGTGTCTTGCCGTCATGCATCCCATGCATGTAACCAACACTGTATATGGCCGCGCAAAACGCAATCACAGCTATTAGGTCACTAAGGGTCAGCATTTGCAATCACCTCCCTTATCAAAGATTTCTCAAAAGAGATTTCTATAATAAACGGAGGTCACAGTCCTCCGATTGAAGGACTAACCGCCTTTCTCTGCATAAGTTCGATAACGGAAATCATAGATTTCCTATCTCACTTAACCGAAAATGGTAGCACCGAAGTCTCATTATACGGAACATATATTCATGGGTCAATAAAAAGAGAAAGATTTGTAGGGATGATAAATGGAATACAGATTAGATGAAATATTTGATCTTCAAATGGGAAAAACGCCATCAAGAAATAATCCGGAGTATTGGGATTCTGAAGATAATAAGTGGATATCAATAGCAGATTTATCAAAATGTGGTAAGTATATTGAAGAAACCAAGGAATACCTGTCTGATAAAGCTGTGGATGAGAGCGGAATCAGCTTAATTCCGGCCAATACGGTCATAATGAGTTTTAAGTTATCTATTGGTAAGACAGCGATAACTCCGGAACCAATGTATTCGAATGAAGCGATTATGTCATTCAGAGATAAGCATGTTGTGGAGCTCCTTCCTGATTATATCTATTACATGTTTTCTGGAAAAAACTGGGAAGAAGGGACAAACAAAGCTGTTATGGGAAAAACGCTTAACAAGGCTACGTTGTCAGGTGTTAAGGTTAGTATCCATGACATTGTAAAGCAGCATGAAATAGTAGAGGTTCTGGATAAACTTAGTTCTGTAATAGATAATAGGCAGCAAGAATTAGAAAAATTGGATGAACTTATCAAAGCCCGATTTGTCGAGATGTTTGGAGATATCAATGTCAATGATAAAAACTGGGATTGCCAACCGTTAGGAAAACTGTGCACCATAGTGCGAGGTGGATCGCCAAGACCGATTGAAAATTTCCTGGGAGGAGATGTTCCGTGGATTAAAATTGGAGATGCTACCGATGGTGAGAGCATATATCTAAACTCAACAAAGGAACACATTATACAAGAGGGGGTAAAGAAAAGCCGTTTGGTTAAGGCTGGAAGTCTTATTTTTGCAAATTGTGGTGTGTCACTGGGATTTGCAAGAATAATCACATTTGATGGATGCATACACGATGGTTGGCTTGCAATGGAAGACATAGATGAGAGACTAGATAAAGTCTTTTTATTGCAGGCATTAAATCAAATGACGGAGCATTTTAGAGCTATAGCGCCGGCTGGAACACAGCCTAACTTAAACACAGCTATAATGAAAGCATATAAGCAGATTATACCCCCGATGGAACTTCAAAAGGATTATATATCATTTTGCAAACAAGTCGATAAATCAAAATTTCGCCAATTCATTGCTTAGAAACATAATGGCATATATATTTAGTCACTATCAGGAAATGAATAGCATTGATTTCCATAAGTACCCCGTAAAGAACCGCATAGAAGAGATCCACTGCATACGAAGCCTTGGCACGCAGGGCAAGAGCGATACTGAAAGCGAATGTCCTGCGTGCTTAGACTTCGTTAGCAGTTAGCTCTTCGTAATGTCGGTTCACCGGGGTGCGTTGGAAACAATGCTATTCATTTCCGTCAATTCAACGGAAAACAAAAAAGACTTACCTAAAATTGTGGCATAAACCGCGTAAAATCGTATAATATGAGTAGGAAAAAATTATTGAGGGGTCGTTGATTATGACAACGAATTTTGACTATCTGAAAAAAGAGCCGAAGTTTAAGAGTTTTGCGGGTGTTGCGATTTCTGCGGAGAGGATCGTTCTGATGGATCCGGAGGCATGCATCATGAACTGTCGCCGCGCCATGGAATTTGCGTTGAAATGGATGTATTCCGTAGAATCAACTCTCAGTATGCCCTATCAGGTAAATCTGCATAGTCTGATGAATGACGAAGACTACCGTCAGATGATCGGTCCGGATCTCTGGAAACGTATGGATTTCATACGTAGATGTGGAAATAATACTGCCCACGGTGCGAAGAAACTTGGACGTGATGAGGCAATGCTTTGTCTCGAAAATCTCTTTATCTATTTAGACTACATTTCTTACTGTTACTCCGATTATTACGAAGAACGTACATTTAATCCCGCGCTTATCGATGACAGGATCAAGCAATCCAAAGAAAATCGTGAAAAGGCTGCCGCTACAAGGGCGGAGTTAGAAAAGGAAATCGAAAACTCTGCAAAGAAAGACCTCGATCTGCAAAAACTCCGAGAGGAAAACGAGGCACTTAGGGCAGAGCTGTCATCAAGGAGAGCAGAGAAGCAGCAGACCTATGTGCCAAAGCCACTCGATCTGTCTGAGTATAAGACAAGGAAAATCTATATCGACATTATGCTTCGTGATGCAGGCTGGACTGAGGGAAAGGACTGGATAAATGAAGTCGAATTGCCTGGTATGCCTAATAAATCAGAAGTAGGGTATGCGGATTATGTCCTTTATGATGATACGCATAAACCGCTCGCAGTTGTCGAAGCAAAGCGAACCTGTGTGGATGTGGTAAAAGGACGTCAGCAGGCTAAGCTCTATGCAGATCTGATAGAAAAAGAATACGGAAGACGCCCGGTAGTATTCCTGACAAATGGATTTGACACACGTATAGTTGATAATCAGTATCCCGAGCGAAAAGTTGCCGAGATTTATTCCAAGCGTGATCTTGAGAAGCTTTTTAATCTGCAGGCGATGAAAACGAGTCTGGATCACATCTCTGTAGATAAGAATATAGCAGGACGATATTACCAAGAAGCGGCTATAAGAGCGGTTTGTGACAGTTTTGATCAGAAAAACCGCAGAAAAGCGCTTCTCGTCATGGCAACAGGTTCCGGAAAGACAAGAACAGTTATTGCTCTGTGCAAAGTCTTATTAGAAGCCGGATGGATAAAGAATATTCTTTTCCTTGCGGATAGAAATTCGCTTGTAACACAGGCAAAGAGAAGTTTTGTAAATCTCTTACCGGATCTTTCGTGTACAAATTTATGCGAAGATAAAGAAAATTCTAATTCTCATTGCGTTTTTTCCACCTATCAGACAATGATGGGATGTATTGATGATGTAAAGGATGAGAATGGAAGATTATTTACAAGCGGACACTTTGATCTCGTTATCTGTGACGAAGCGCATAGATCGATTTACAATAAGTACAAAGACATTTTTATGTACTTTGATTCACCGCTCGTAGGTCTTACAGCTACGCCGAAAGATGAGATAGATAAAAATACTTACTCCATTTTTGAATTGGAAAACGGTGTGCCTACATATGGATATGATCTGGCGCAGGCAGTTAAAGACGGCTATCTCGTTGACTATATGTCTATCGAGACAAAGATGAAGTTTTTGACGGAGGGAATCCATTACGACGAACTCTCTGACGAGGATAAAGCTGCATTCGAGGATACTTTTGGCGATGACGAAGGTAACGTCCCCGACAAAATTGAGTCCTCCGCCCTTAATTCATGGCTTTTTAATGAGGATACGATCCGTCAGATACTAAATATAGTGATACGTGATGGTTTGAAGATACAGTACGGCGAGAAGATCGGAAAGACCATTATCTTTGCTAAAAATCATGATCACGCCGAAAAGATTCTTGAGATTTTTAACAAAGAATATCCAAATCTCGCTAAGGGTGCTAACGGTCAGGCGTTTGCAAAGGTTATCGATAACTACATGACCTATGCCCAAAGTGCGATCGATGAGTTTTCTGATGCTAATAAATTGCCGCAGATAGCTATTTCTGTTGATATGCTTGATACCGGAATTGATGTGCCGGAAGTACTTAACCTGGTTTTCTTTAAGAAGGTCATGAGTAAAGCAAAATTCTGGCAGATGATCGGTCGTGGTACCAGACTTTGTCCGGGACTTATTGATGGAGAAGATAAGTCAAAATTTTATATATTTGATTTCTGTGGAAATTTTGATTTCTTCCGCATGGGAGAGGGGCGCGCCGTTACTAATGTTATGGCTCTTCAGGGAGCGATCTTTAATCTTGAATTTCAGATTGCCTTTAAGCTGCAGGATATTAATTACCAGTCAGAGAGACTTATAGAATATAGAAAGCGCCTCGTAGAGATCATGGCGGGGAAAGTCCGTGAAGTAAAGCAGAATGGCAATAGATTTGAGGTTCGTCAGCACATAAAATACGTTGATACATACTCAACAGAGGATAATTATAAGGCTCTTTCCTATGAAGATACTTTGCTCGTAAAGGAAGAACTGGCACCCTTGATCCTGCCGGACAGTGATGAGGCGTCGGCAGTTCGTTTTGATGCACTGATCTATGGACTGGAACTGGCACAGCTTGCAGGACGAAAATATGGACGCTTGAAATCAGATCTTATGAAAAAAGTGACCGGTATTTCATCTGTTGCAAATATTCCAGAAATACAGGCCCAGGCGGGGCTTATCAATAAAATATTACAGACTGACTATATAGAAAGTGCAGGTATTGATGACTTTGAGCATATAAGGGAAAGTCTTAGAAATCTGATGAAATATGTTCATCCTATTAAATTCCGTTACGATACTAACTTTTCAGATGATATTTTGGATACTGCCTGGAATGAATCCGAACTTGAAAATGATGAATTAAAAAATTACAAGGCTAAGGCAGAGTACTATGTTCGTCAACATCAGGACAATATAGTTATCGCAAAGCTAAAGACTAATCAGCCGCTAACGGAAATGGATGTGCATTCTCTCGAAGAAATCCTTTGGAAAGAGATAGGCACAAAGGAAGATTATGAACGAGAGTGTGGAGAGAAGCCTCTTGGGGAGTTTGTACGAAGTATCGTAGGACTCGATATGAACGCTGCTAAAGAAGCTTTTTCTGAGTTTCTCGATAATACCAATCTCGACAGCAGACAGATTTACTTCGTAAATCAGATTGTAGAATACATTGTCCACAACGGTATGATGACTGATCTGTCGGTACTGCAGGAATCACCTTTTACAGATCAGGGCAGTGTAGTTGATATCTTCAGCGATATTTCGGTATGGCTATCGATTAAAAAAGTAATAGATACAATTAATTCGAACGCAAATGCAGTTGCGTAAAATTTTTTGTATAATAAGATTTGCCGTTGATCATAACATTGGTCAGGGGCAAATTTTTTACCATAACATGAAATGACAAAATATCATCTAGGCAATATAATTAGACGAGGTACGAGATGTCAATCCGGCATCTCGATAACGAATACGAGGATGGAAAATAGGGATTTGATGCTCAGACGGTTGTTGAGTGATTCTTGAGGAGAAGAACAAACTATTTGTGCAGGAGCTTAAGATTTTAACAAATAGACCTGATAATAGGAAAGGAATAATTTTATGAAATGGCATAGATTTTTTGCATGGGCAACATTCATATGTTTTTTATTTACAATGTATATGGGATATAAAAAGAAGTAATATGCGATTAAAAAATAAGATCATTGAAAGTTCGGTATTTATTATGCTGGTAACAGCAATGGTGCTTATGGCATCAATAATACATGAAAAAGAAATAATATTTCCGGAAATAGGTGCAATAGTGACAGGTGCTGTGCTTGCTCCGAGAATGTCGTGGACGGTTGATAAAAAGCGGATATTTATATCATTGCTTGTCTGTGGAATATTAGGAATGGCTGTTGTAAGATTTGTACCATTGGGAATAGAGTTGCAGATGATATTGGGATACTTTATTGCACTTTTAACGGTGAAGATTAGCAAAACCACTTTTATGCCGATGATCTCGGCACTTGTACTGCCGATTCTCTTGCAGACAAGATCCGTATGGTATTTGATTTCTTTAATTTTCTTTACAGTGACAATATTGATGATCAGGTATTTGCTTGAGAAATATGGAATCAAGGAAAAGAACGATTACTTGGAAGTTTCTGAGAAAACAGATCTGAGAATTCTGGCATTTCGTATGATCCTGGTTTCCGTAATGATAATACTGTCGTTAAGATTTGGGTTAAGATATGCTGTCGCCCCACCGTTATTGGTTGCATTTACGGAGTTTTCATCTGCAAAGAATAAAGCGGTAGAATCAATGCCTGTGAAGATTATTCTTTTGGCAGGTTTATGTGCTGTTTCAGGAGCCTGGATACGGTTAATTGGTGAAAAGTTTTTTGGCAGTATTTTAGAGCCGCAGATTGTTTTGACCATAAGTGTTATAATTTCATGTTTGCTATTCCTTATGATAGTGAACGGTTTTAAGGTATTTATTCCTCCATTTGGTGCCATAGTGTTGCTGGCATATCTCATTTCAAATGATTATGAATTTTGGTATCCGATGCACATTTTGTTTGGAATTACTGTATATACATTTGCTGCCAAAATAAGGAGGTACTTGTAGCTGGACTGGAAAATGGAGCAGAACTGGCACTCAGACCATTCGGAGCTATAGTAGTGAGAGAACATGTATTATAGAGCTATAAAAGGACACCAAAATGCTATTTATCACGGGAATTTCCTTTCAAAGGAAGATTTTTAATTTCAGTCAGTTGATCACATGTGCAGAGTGCGGACAGTATGGTCGTTTTAATGTATTCATGACATATTACACGCTGACCATATTTTTCATCCCCACGATCAAGTGGAAAAAGCGCTACTATGTGCAGACCAGCTGCTGCGGAACGATTTATGAGCTTGATCCGGAGATCGGAAAAGCTGTTGCCAGAGGTGAAGATGTGCATATATTGCCTGGTAACCTCAGAAAGACAAGGCAAAGAGCATACTATCAGCCACCTCTCAAGCGTTGTAGTCGCTGTGGGTATATGACACGTGAAGATTTTCGATTCTGCCCTAAATGTGGAGAAGAAATGTAAACAATTTTGCTGTCGGTTTCAGGATCATTTTTGAACCCGGCAGCAAATTATTTTTAAAGAATCATGGAGAAATATCAAAAAATGTCCGAAATCTAAATAGGTAGTTTTCACGAAGACGCAAGAATGCGAGGAACGAAAATATGCTCCAGAAAACTTTTTTCGTAAAAAACACTTTTGAATTAATGAAAGTATTTGAGTCAATAGAAAAGCTTCCGGAATATAAAAACGCCTCGGATATCCTTGCGCTTTTATATGTAAACGGATTCAAAGTCAGTGACGTAAAAAAATATGTAGCTTTTATCAACTGCAATGCTTCGCGTGTAAAAGTCGCCGGTATCTCCGTGATGTCCAGTGTGAAGGAATTCAATAAATATGGAGTCTCCATATCTTTTTTGATATTCGAATCATCAAAAGCTGATATTTTTATATACGAATCAAGTAAATATAATGGGCAGGAGATAATAGATACTTTCTCGAAAGAATTGGAAGAAAAAGAGAATGCGAAGATTGTTCTAACCTATCCTGCAAATACGCAAAATAATTTTCCAAACATATTAGAAGAATTGTCTTCGAAATATGAAGACATAACGTTTTTTGGTGCCTATGCAGGAACCGTAAATCCTATTTCTGTTGATAACAGCGTGGGACTTTACCATAAAATTTATCATAAACAGGAGTCGATCACCCGAAATGATGACATTGGTGAACTTCTTGATAACATATATAAAAATTCCATCGACCATGCTGAAGAATTATCATATGCGCTATCAGACAGGATAATAGTCCATGGCTGTGTATTTGTTATCCTTTCAGGCGAAAAACTGATGCAGACAGGACAGTATAATCTTGGCTGGCATCCTCTTGGAAAAGAGATACAGATAACCGGAGAAATCAACACAGATTCCAATGGCAATGCTTGTATATACGAACTTGATGGAATACCGGCAGCTGACATTTACAAAAAATACCTGGATGTTGGTGTCGATGAGTACTTTTCTGACAATGTGTGCGAATTTCCCATGATCACAGAGAGAAATGGAACATTAATAGCAAGAGTACCTCTCTTTGCAGGAGATAAAAAAGAATTATATTTTACAGGAGATATCTACAACGGAGATAAGCTAAGACTTTCTTACGCCTATCCTAATGAATTGATAAATAATTCCAAAAAGGCCGCTGCCAAATTAGCTGTCTTTAAGCCACAGGCAGTGATCATAAGTATTTGTTTTAACAGATTTCATTTCCTTAAATTCGACCAATATCAGGAAATTGAATACTATCTTGAAAACAATAATGAGCTGCTTTTTGGCTTTGGAGCTTATGAAATAATGAAAGGGAAAGGCTGCGGAGGTATATTGAATGGTGCAATAGCAGTGCTTGCACTGTGCGAAGGAGAGTGCTGTGAAAACTCTGCTATTATATCTGTAACTGATGATCAACCGATAGATAAAGCTATTAAACCTCTTGACGAACGCCTGGTGACATTTATCGATGTTACGGCCAGAGAGCTTAACAATGCCGTTAAAGAGGCAGAAAAGGCAAATGATGCGAAGTCCAAATTTTTGTCCAACATGTCTCATGAGATCAGGACTCCGATAAATGCCATTCTCGGCATGAATGAGATGATACTGCGTGAAAGCAATGACGAGGATATTCTGAGCTATGCAGAGAATATCAGAGGAGCCGGAAGCAGTCTACTCGGTATCGTAAACGATATACTGGATTTCTCAAAGATAGAAGCCGGTAAAATGGAAGTTATCCCTGTCGAATATGAAGTGGCATCGGTTTTGAATGATCTCATAAATATGACAAAAGCCAGGATGAAAAATAAGGATCTTGAACTGATTGTCAATATCGACTCTGACCTGCCACATATTTTGTATGGAGATGAGATCAGGATAAAACAGGTAGTTACCAATATCCTCACAAATGCCATTAAATATACAGAAAAAGGCAGTATTACACTTACGGTAAAAAGAAAAAAAACGGATGAAAGTACTTTATCTGACAATAATGAATTTGATACAAGATATCTGGATGAAAATGATCGTCTCAAGAATTATCCGACGGCTGTTTTTTCTATTTCAATTGAAGATACAGGCATAGGTATAAAAAAAGAAGATCTTTCCAGATTGTTCCACGCATTTGAGAGAGTGGACGAAAAGCGGAACAGAACGATCGAGGGAACCGGACTCGGTATGTCGATCACCCAAAATCTGCTTCGGCTTATGGGCAGTGAGCTGCAGGTGGAGAGTGAATACGGGAAAGGGTCAAAGTTCTATTTTGATCTCGTACAAAAAGTTGTCGATTCAAGCCCGATAGGAGACTTTGAAGAGGCATTAAAAAATTCGATCGCTGCACGTAAGGTATATCATGAGAGCTTTATCGCACCCGAAGCACATCTGCTCATAGTTGATGACACTATCATGAATATAATAGTGATCATTAATCTTTTGAAAAAGACTCAGGTGCAGATCGAGTTTGCTACAAGCGGCCGCGAATGTCTGGAAATGACTGCTGAGAAGCGATACGACATTATTTTCCTTGATCACAGGATGCCGGAGATGGACGGAATAGAAACTCTTCACCGGTTACATGAGCAGAAAGATAATCCAAATGCAGATACGCCTGTGATAGCCCTTACGGCAAATGCGATCTCCGGATCAAGAGAATACTACATAAATGAAGGTTTTGATGACTATATCTCAAAGCCCGTAGATCCCGGGATTTTAGAAAATATGATCGTAAAACTGCTGCCCGATGAGCTGATCGGAAGTCTTCCGGAAGAAAACGTGGAACCCTCATCCGAGGATCTGCCTGAATGGATCAAAAAAATACCGTTTATCAACAGCGAACTCGGTATAAAAAACTGTGGATCTATTGATGGTTTGATTTCTGCTATAAAGATTTATCAGGAATCTGCTGATAATATGCAGGAGGAGATCAGAAATCATCTAAAAAATAACAGACTCGATGCATATACCATTAAAGTCCATGCACTAAAGAGTTCATCCCGGATAATAGGAGCCATGGATATAGGATCTCTCGCAGAAAAACTGGAATATGCCGGTAACGACAGGGATCTTGATACGATCAATGAGTTTACGGATGAACTATTAAGTTATCATAAGTCTTTATCTTATATGATAAAGCGAAATCTTAATGAACCTGAAACAGATGAAAAAGACAAGGAAACTATTACAGAGGAAAAGCTTACGGAAGCCTACAATGCTATTTATGAAATATCGCAGATCTACGACTATGATACATTAAAAATGATAATGGATTCGCTTGACGGATACTTTATCCCTAATGAATGGAAAGACAGATATGATAAACTCGTCAACGCATATAAAAATGCTGATTGGAGCATGATACAGGAGCTCGCGAAGGGGGACTTGAATGGATAATAATGTATTGATCATTAGTCAGGGTTCTACATTTATGGTTGACGCGATCGCAAAAAATCTCAAAGAGGCCGGTTTTAATGCGATCATTACTACACCTGATATAAAGGATTTTAGTTCGCATGAAGATGATGCGGAAGTTTATCTCTTTTACCTTGGTGACTATATAGAGAATATCGCGGAAGCACTGATATATCTAAAGGACGTATGTATAGAAAAGGACAAGATCCTAAATGTTATCGGTGATAAGGTAGAAGTCGATATCCTGAAAAAAAAGATCCCGGAAGGTATCATAGTTAATGTATTTTCCAGACCTCTCGATATCAAAAAAATGATCAGCGTTATGTCAGCAGTACTGTCATCATCCGATGAATATCATCATAGGAGAAACATACTGCTGGTAGACGATGACGTGACTTATCTAAAAACGGTGAAAGGATGGCTTGATGAAGATTATAGAGTGACAATTGTAAACTCAGGTATGCAGGCGATCACTTATGTTGCGAAAAACACGCCGGATCTCATATTGCTTGATTACGAAATGCCGATCACACCGGGACCTCAGGTCATGGAAATGATGAAGAGCGAGATGGGAACTTCATCGATTCCAATTATCTTTCTCACAGGTAAAGGGGATAAAGAAAGCGTACAAAGGGTTCTGTCGCTGAAACCACAGGGTTATATCCTTAAAACTGTAGGAAAGGAAAAACTTCTGGAACAGATCGCTAATTTCTTTGAAAGTCAAAAAGCTTCGAGATATTAAAAAAGATATGTACATAATTATGATAGAGTGGTAATATGAACTCCGTATGGAAACTAAATAAGACGGAAGGTGCTTGTTGAAACTCGAGTGAAAAGGGAAGCGGGTGCGAATCCCGCACGATCTCGTCACCGTATTTTGAATATTGTCATAGAACTATATTCAATAAGCCGGGAGACCTGCCTGCCGTCGTACATGGGAAACCGGGTCACGAGGCATTGACTGTACGAAATTCAGAGTAAGTCATATAAATTTACTCTTTATTTGTAATGCAAAAGTCTTCGCTTCGCGCGGAGACTTTTTAACTTACCGGAAATATCGCTGAAATGACTTTGATCCGGACATGTATAACCAGATTCATATACATTAGGAGGATTTATTATGAAAAAGAAGGTATTGGCGATCGTTTTGATCACAGCCATGACTGCATTTTCTCTTGCAGGATGTAATGGCAAGGCAGCTGATAATGCATCTACTACTGCTACAGAGGCAGCAGAAGCATCCACTGCCGCTGCAACAGAAGCAAGTGAGGCAGCATCTACAGAAACAGCAACAGCAGAAACAGGAACACTTGAAGACGGCACTTACAGCGCCAAGTTTACTACAGACGGCTCCATGTTCCATATCAATGATGCTTATAATGATATGGGAACTTTGACAGTTAAAGACGGAGAAATGACTATGCACATCACTCTGACATCCAAGAATATCGTTAATCTTTTCCCTGGTACAGCAGAAGATGCGCAGAAGGAAGGCGCAGAGCTTCTCCAGCCTACAGTAGATACAGTGACATATGAAGACGGTACTACAGAGGAAGTAAATGGTTTTGATATACCGGTACCGGCTATAGATGAGCCTTTTGATCTTGCACTCATTGGCACAAAGGGAAAGTGGTACGATCATAAAGTGACAGTTTCTGATGTTCAGACAGGTTCATCTGATGATGATCAGGCTGCTGCGGATAAAGTAGCTGACCTCATCGATTCTATTTACGTTCAGGAATGGAGCGAAGAGACTGACGCACTCTGTTCTGAGGCAAATGAAGAGTGGAATGCCCTTACTGATGAGCAGAAAGAACTGGTAGAAGGCGAAAACGCTGATCCTGATTACTTTGGCAGAGACACAGGTGATGCTGCACAGGATGAGCCTCTTAATGGTGATGACATCGGCGAGAATGAACTTCTCGTTGTAAGCTTCGGAACATCCTTTAACGACAGCAGAGCAAAGGATATCGGCGGCATCGAAAAGGCTCTCGCAAAGGCATATCCGGACTGGTCTGTAAGACGTGCATTTACAGCACAGATCATCATTAACCATATCAATGCAAGAGACGGCGAAAAGATCGACAACATGGAACAGGCAATGGAAAGAGCCGTTTCCAATGGTGTAAAGAATCTCGTTGTACAGCCTACACATCTGATGCATGGCGCAGAATACGACGAGCTCATGGAGACTGTTGATTCCTATAAGGATAAATTTGAATCTGTTGCAGTAGCAGAGCCTCTCCTCGGTGAAGTAGGAAAGGACGCAACTGTGATCAACGAGGATAAGGAAGCTGTTGCAAAGGCAGTTACAGCAGAAGCTGTAAAGGCTCAGGGCTTTGAAAGTGCAGCAGAAGCTAAAGAAGCCGGTGTTGCATTTGTATTTATGGGTCATGGAACATCTCATACAGCAAAAGTGACCTACAGCCAGATGCAGACTCAGATGGATAAGCTCGGCTATGATAATGTATTCATCGGAACTGTTGAAGGTGAACCTGAGGAAACAGCACTTTCTGCTGTGATCGAGAAGGTTAAGAAGGCAGGCTTCAAGAAGGTTGTTCTCCGTCCGCTTATGGTCGTAGCAGGAGACCATGCAAATAATGACATGGCAGGAGATGATGAGGACTCCTGGAAGAACGGCTTTGAAGCTGATGGTTCCTTTGAAAGTGTTGACTGCCAGATAGAGGGACTTGGCGGAATCGCTGATGTCCAGGATATCTATGTAAAGCATACAGGAGCAGTGATCAAGAAATAATATATGAAAAAAATGCAGAGAATGTTTAATTGGCTAAAAGCCACGATAATATTCCTGCTCTTCACGTTATGTATGACAGGATGCGGTGCGATCTCCGACGGAGACTACACCGCATCTGTTGCTTTAACGGGAGGCAGTGGGAAAGCCTACATTGAAAGTCCATGCAGGATCACGGTAAAGGACGGAAAGGCATCGGCAGATATTATATGGAGCAGTAAAAACTATGACTATATGATAGTTGACGGCGAAACATATACACCGGTAAATACCGAGGGAAATTCCGAATTTATCATACCTGTAAGTCTCGATAAGGATATGCAGGTACAGGCAGATACGGTTGCCATGAGTACTCCGCATCTCATTGACTACACCATCAGATTTTCTCTGATTAAAGACGGCGAAACAGCAAAAAATGATAATGCTGCCGGAGATCAGGAATATGCTGCAGGTGGACAGGATCTTTCCGCGCCTGAAATCCCGGGTTTAGAATACCTTTCTACAGATAAAAATGATTTTGCGAAGTGTTTTGCCATACACAGGTATTCTGATGGCTTCTCATTGATCTCCATTGATGATGGCAGAAAATATCTGATCGTACCGGAAAATTCTGACAAAAAAGATGTCATAAAAAATCTGCCGGAGAATGTGATCCCGCTTAATAAGCCTTTAGACAGTATCTACCTTGCGTCATCAAATGTTATGTGCCAGTTTGATGCGATAGATTCTGTTAACAGTATCATCTTGTCCGGAATCGATGGTGATGAATGGTACATCGACTCTGCGAGACAGGCAATGGAAAGCGGTCAGATAACTTACGGCGGCAAATACAGCGCTCCGGATTATGAGCTTATGGTTTCCACCGGTATTGATCTCGCGATAGAAAATACCATGATCCTTCATGTACCGAAAGTATTGGAAAAAATAGAAAAACTCGGAATTCCGGTATTCATAGACCGCTCAAGCTACGAGACCGAGCCTCTTGGAAGATGCGAATGGGTGAAAGTATATGGGGTCATCTCGGGTAAAGAAACTCTTGCAGCAGACGCATTTGCTTCGCAAAAAGCACTTGTTGATAGTCTTTCATCAATAGAGCCAACCGGTAAAAAAATTGCCATATTTTCCGTTAATTCAAACCATCAGATCATAACCCGCCGTAAAAACGACTACTTTGCAAAGATGGTAGAGATGGCGGGAGGCGTGTATCTGGCTCCTGACGAAAATGCTTCCGGCAAGGGCAATTCACAGCAGACTATCAGTACGGAAGACTTTTATGCCTATGCAGATAAGGCAGATATCCTGATCTACAATGCAACTATCGAGGGTGCGCCGGATTCTTTACAGGAATTGATGGATAAAGATAATACTTTTTCAAATTTTGATGCCTTCAAGTCAGAAAATGTATACTTTACTGACAAATCTCTTTACCAATATGCTGATAAAACAGGTACAATAATCAGTGATCTAAGTAAAATAATAAATGATGAAACGGAAGATACCGGTTTCTTTCATAAGTTAAAGTAGGATAAATCATGCAGAAAAAGTCAAAAGGGCGTGTAGCAGAAGTTTTTGGGATACTGACGATCCTTGTCATTGCTTCTTTTTTATTGAATCTATGTATCGGTACGGTAAAAGTAGATCTTACGGATATTTTCAGGATCATTTTTACCGGTGCCGGTGATGAGAAAAGCAGAAATATAATAATGGATATACGTCTTCCGAGAGCTCTTATGACAGTTATTCTTGGAGGAGGTCTGGCAGTTTCGGGCTTTTTATTACAGACGTTTTTTGCAAATCCAATTGCAGGACCGTATATACTCGGTATTTCGTCCGGAGCAAAGATGGCAGTTGCGCTTTTCCTTATCTTTGTTGTGGGAAGTACCGGGAGATCGTCTTCTTTTTTACTGGTTCTAACAGCTTTTGCAGGAGCACTCATAGCGACCGGATTCATAATACTGATTTCTTCGCATGTAAAAAATATGGCATCACTTCTCGCTGCCGGTATAATGATCGGATATATTTGCAGCGCTGTTACGGATTTTTTGATCGCCTTTGCAGATGACTCGGATATAGTAAATCTTCACAGCTGGTCTCAGGGAAGCTTTTCCGGTGCGGATATGAGCGGAGCAATGTATTGTCTCGTGATCGTTGGTGTTTCGATGTTTTTTGTAATGATGCTGTCAAAAAGCCTGGATGCTTTCAGGCTTGGAGAAAACTATGCGAGAAGTGTCGGCGTAAATATCAGGATTTGTCGTGTTATGATCATTATTTTGTCCAGCCTTCTTTCGGCGTGTGTGACAGCCTATGCCGGACCGGTTTCTTTTATCGGCATTGCGGTTCCTTTTCTAATGAGAGAAGCGTTAAAGTCCTCAAAGCCTGTGATACTGATCCCGGCATCTTTTTTGTCAGGATCTGTATTTTGTCTTATAAGCGATTTTCTGGCACGCCGTATATTTGCTCCGACAGAGCTGAATATCTCGGCTGTGACATCCCTTTTCGGTGCACCGATCGTGATACTAATGATAGTCAGGAGATACCGAAGCCATGAAAATTGATAGATTAAAAGCCGGTTATCGAAAAAAGATCATTATAAATGAATTTAGTCTGGAAATTGATAAAGGAGAGATCATTTCCCTTATCGGTCCTAACGGTGGCGGAAAATCAACGCTCTTAAAAAGTATTTCGGGACAGATAAATCCTCTAAGCGGCAGTGTTTATATAGGAAAAGAGGATATCCGGAATATTTCTCTTAAGAAATTGTCTAAGCGCATGTCAATTATCACGACAGAGAGAGTCAGAACCCAGCATATGACCTGCAGAGACGTGGTTCTGTCAGGAAGACTTCCGTATAGTGACAGCTTTGGTCTTTTTAATGATACTGATCAAAGAGCCGCTGACAAGGCGATGGAGCTCATGAAGATAAGCAAACTCTCAGATGAATCCTATGAAGAATTAAGCGACGGACAGAAACAGAGAGCACTTATCGCGAGGGCAATCTGCCAGGAGCCGGAATATATGATCATGGATGAGCCGACGTCTTATCTGGACATCCGTTACAAACTGGAACTTATGGAAGTCCTTCGTAAGCTATCCTCGGAGGGCATGACGATGATCGCCTCTCTGCATGAGCCCCAGCTTGCTCTGAGTATTTCGGACCGGCTGCTTCTGGTCCACGAAGACGGAAATATTCAGGTCTCTGCCCCTGATGAAGTGATTCAAACCGGATTGATTAAGGATTTATACGGACTTACCGATGAAATGTATGAAACCGTTAAAAAGACATTTATTTAACTCTTTGACATTGTTCTTTAGAAATTGTATCCTAGAAGAGCTGTTTTAAAAAATGGTTTAATTTCTAATTTTAGAAAGGAATTATTATTTACATGGGTATTGTAGTAATTGGCGCAACAATGGTTGATATCAAGGGCTATCCTGATTGTCAGTATATCCCCGGAGGAAGAAACGCAGGTAAGATCGTTCAGGTTCATGGCGGTGTTTCCAGAAATATCGCAGAGGATATCGCAAATGTGGAGCTTAAGCCTACTTTTGTAACTGCTCTTGATAAAGGACCGCTCAGCACTGACGTACTTAACAAGCTGAAGCGTCATCATGTAAATACAGACTATACAGTTATTTGTGAGAATGGTCTCGGTACATGGCTTGCAGTATTTGATAATGACGGTGACGTGACAGCAGCGATCTCCAGCAGACCTGATCTCTCCGGCATCGGCGATCTCCTTGATGAAAAGGGAGATGAGATCATTTCAAATGCAGACAGCGTAACCGTTGAGATCGATATGGATTCATCTATCGTTAAGAAGATCCTTAAGCTCGCTGAGAAGAATAAGAAAAAGGTTTTTGCAGTTGTTTCCAATATGTCTATCGCGATCGAGCGTCGTGACCTTGTACAGAAGACAGACTGTTTCGTATGTAACGATGATGAAGCAGGACTTTTCTTCTCGGACAACTATTCCGACAAGACTCCGGAAGAGCTTGCTGAGATCATCAGCACAAAGATCAAGGCTGCTAAGATCAAGCGCATGGTAGTTACCATGGGGGGAAAGGGAGCCGTTTACGCAGAGGAAAACGGTAATTACGGTGTATGTCCTCCGGTTCCTGTTGCAGTTATCGATACTACCGGTGCCGGCGACGCGTTCTTCTCAGGTGTTACCATCGGAATGACATACGGTAAATCACTGGCTGATTCCTGCCGTATCGGTGCAAGACTTGCATCTTCCGTTATTTCTAATAAGGAAAATGTATGCCCGAGATTCCTTCCTGAGGAATTTGGCTTAAAGGTTTAAGTTGCATTGCATTTTTGAGGAAACAATCTGATTTTCTTTATGTTTTCCTAAACGAACATCGTAATTTTTTGGTAACATATACGTAACGCTCAAGGGTTCCACGGTACAGACTTAAATGTTCGATCTGAGGGGATACCGTGATACAAAAGGGGTTACGTATATGGAGAGAAAAAAACACGAAGTGATCATTGATTCGTTGCTCGCAAGCATAGATGAGAAGCGTTCAGATCTTGATGAAACAGTCATTGATGATCTGGAAGTGCTTCTCGAAATTGCTAAAGAGCAGAATGACGATTATTTATGTGGTTATGCATATTATCATCTGGCTGAAGCGTACTATTTTCATGATCTTGGCTTAAATGAAACCCGTCATTTTCTTTTAGAGGGTATTCAATATCAGGATCGTTCAGGAAATCACACGCTTGTGGCCCGTTCTTATAATCTTCTCGCAACTATCGTAAGTCTCGGCGACAATATGATGCTCGCTATGGACAACTACATGACCGCGCTCCGCTATTGTGATGAAGATGATCATTCTACCAATATCTATGGAATTATCCTTATAAATATCGCAAGTGTATATTTAAAATTAAATGATGCTACTACAGCGATGGATTATCTGAAAAAAGCCATTCCTTATATAGAAAACTACCGTGAGGATGCTTTGTACGAAAGAAATATCTGCATTAGTTACATCATGATGGCAAATATCTACCTCACGATCAATAATGATCTTCATAATGCTCAGAAATGTATACGTCACCTCAGAGAAATTATAGGGCAGGAACGATGTGATACATATCTGGAACATGACATTTGCTTCCTCGCGCTGGAAATAAGAATGATGAAGGCGCAGAATGATACTGACGGCTATCGTGAAAAAATAAATATGCTGCTTAAGTGTCTCCAGGATGATAATCTGATAGTCGACGAGATCGAAGATATCTATGAGATCTGTAAAATGCTTTTGGAATTTGATGAGCTGGATGCCTGCTTTGAAGTTGGCAGGATCATTTCGCCCATTATAAAAAACGTCCATATTTCAAATATGCGTTTGCAATTTATGTCTCTCCAGATCGAATATCTGAGAAAAAAAGGTAACTTTGAAGAAGCAAACAGATTATGCGGCCACTATTTTGATATTTCACAGGAAAAGCAAAAAACTGATGCCATAGAATATCTTTTTGCAGTCAATGTACGTAAAAGCGTAGAAGACATGAAAAAGAAGCAGGCTGATATGAAGCAGGAGAATGACCGGCTATCGCAGCAGGCTGAATTTGACGAGCTTACAGGTCTGCCAAACAGATACAGCTTAAGTCAGATGTCAGATATGCTCTTTGACAGGGCAAATAGGGAACACAGGTCTCTTGCTGTGGAAATATTTGATATCGACTGCTTTAAGCAGTTCAACGATACGTTTGGACATCAGGCAGGAGATAAGTGTCTGAAAAAGGTATCTGAGGCGGTCAGAGGTTTCTGCAAGTCCCATGAGCATATTTATGCAGCTCGTTACGGCGGTGATGAATTTATCTTGATGTATCTCGGCAGAAACGACCTGGAAGTGCAGGAACTGGCGGAAGATCTGAGGAAAAGGATATCAGAACTGCATATAGCGAATCCGAATGCCAGAGAAGCACCTATAATCTCTATTTCGCAAGGAATACGTAATTCTGTTCCTAAAAAGGGAAGCAGGCTATGGGATTATATGTATACGGCTGATAATGCCTTGTATCAGATAAAGCAGGAGAGAAGAGGCGGTATAATGATCCTTCATAATGCGTATCTTTCAGACAGTTCACTGGCTGATGCTAAGGTAAATTAAAAGAACTGCGTGAAATCTGTTTACAACGATTTCACGCAGTTCTTTTTGTAATTAAAAAAATTCTTTACTCAATTATCTTCTGACCGGATTTACGAATTTCTTCAAAATCGATTTCAGGCATCAGCTCAGTCTTGATGATATGGAGCATATCGTCAAGATTATCAAGTTCCTGCTGAGTAAACCTTTTTTTACAGCGTTTTGCCACTGTATCAAGGTATTCCTGACTGATACGATAATATTCCATGTACTTTTCAGTGGGATGGAGATGAAATTCACGCTTATCATCAGGGGACTGCACCTTTGTGATGTAGCCCTTTTTTATAAGGTTATTTACTTTATACGCAGCATTCGGACTGGAAATCCCCATAAGCTCTGCAAATTCCGAAACAGTTGGATTTTGAAGTGCCATGATGCATTCCATGCAAAAAGACTCAACGGTAGTAAGAGTAGCCTCTCTTTTTTCAAATCTCGAAAAGATCTGCATATAAAAATAGATACGCATCGCGCTGTAAACTTCATTCAGCGAATCAGCAAGCATGGAAAACCTCCCAAATGTGTATTTTTAGTCACAAAATATTAGTATACAACTTTTTGAGAAAAATTGTAAATAAAAATTCAGCACAACAATTAATATCGGTTGTAACTGTACAGAACCCAGAAGGTCCTATACAGTTTCTATCGGTCATAATGAATGTTCATATAAGTCTCATTTAAAGATAACCTGAGGTTGAATTCCATCGGAAATTCATATAAGACAAGGAAAAACATCATTCTGCGACTGCAAAGACGAGTTCTGCACGACATGCAAGCTTGCCATTTACAGTTGCTTTTGCTTTTCCGATACCTACCGGCCCTTTCATTTCAACAACTTCACATGAAAGTTCCAGTACATCACCGGGAGTAACCTGCTGCTTAAAACGAGCATTTTTTACTCCACCGAAAAGTGCGATCTTTCCCTTATACTCAGGAAGGGAGAGGAGAGCAACTGCTCCTGTCTGCGCCAGTGCTTCGAGGATCAGTACGCCGGGCATAACAGGCTGTCCTGGGAAATGTCCCTGGAAGAAAGGCTCATTCATTGTCACGCACTTAATACCCTTAGCCCATTTTCCGGATTCATAATCTGTGATCCTGTCAACAAGAGCGAAAGGATAACGATGGGGCAGTATTTCTGCGATCTCTGCAGCTGTGAGTGTGTTAGGTACACGTTCTTCTGTATTTTCTATAATTTCGCTCATATACGATAAACTCCCCTTAAATTATCATTCTGCTTTAGCAAAGATGAGGCATGCATTGTGTCCGCCAAATCCAAGGCTGTTGCTCAGTACATAGTGAAGATCAGCATTTCTTCCTTCGTTCGGAACATAATCAAGATCGCACTCCGGATCAGGAGTCTTGTAGCCGACTGTCGGAGGGATAAAGCCTTCCTCAAGTGCCTTTACGCAGAATACAGCTTCTACACCGCCTGCACCACCAAGGAGATGTCCTGTCATGGACTTTGTGCTGGAAACAGCCATTTCCTTTGCATGATCACCAAATACAGCCTTGATAGCAGCTGTCTCGCCGGAATCATTGAGGTGAGTAGATGTACCGTGTGCATTTACATAGTCAATATCCTCTGCTTTTAGACCTGCGTCTTTGATAGCGAGCTTCATGCAGGCTGCTCCACCTTCTCCGTTAGGTGAAGGCGCTGTGATGTGGTAAGCATCGCAGTTTGAACCGTATCCTACGATCTCAGCAAGGATCTTTGCTCCACGAGCCTTTGCATGCTCATATTCTTCCATAACGAGGACACCTGCACCCTCACCCATTACGAATCCGCTGCGCTCTGCATCAAACGGAATGCTTGCGCGATCAGGATCCTCGGAACGGCTGAGAGCTCTCATGCTTGTGAAACCACCGATAGCGAGAGGTGTGATAGAAGACTCTGTACCACCTGCGATCATCACATCTTCATAGCCATCACGGATTCTGTGGAAAGCATCACCGATAGCATTACTTCCGCCTGCGCATGCTGTTACAGGGCAGGTGCACATGCCGCGGAATCCGTGGCGGATAGCTACCTGAGCTGCAGCCATATTGGAGATTGTCATAGGGATATAATGAGGGTTTACACGCTCAAATCCCTTTTCCATACCTCTGCTATGTTCCTGTTCTGTAACATCGATTCCGCCGATACCGCTGGAAATGATAACTCCTGTATCATCTGTGGGATTTTCCTTATCAGCGTGGATACCACTCATAGCGATAGCTTCCTCTGCAGCAACTACTGCAAACTGGGCAAAACGCGCCATGCTGCGAGTCTCTTTCTTAGTAATGACATTAAACGGATCAAAATTTTTTACTTCACCTGCTACCTTTACAGATGATTCAGATGCATCGAAAGCTGTGATGGGAGCGATTCCGTGACGTCCCTCGCGGATTGACTTCCAGCTTTCTTCTACATTATTTCCGGTAGGATTTACTGTACCGATCCCGGTAATTACAACTCTGCGTCTCATATTTATCCTTTCTTAGGGATCACATTCCCATTCCGCCATCTACGCCGATGACCTGACCTGTTATATAGGAAGCTGCATCTGATGCAAAGAAACGAACAACGTTTGCGACATCTTCGGGAGATCCGCCCTTTTTCATGGGGATTCCTGCAAGGATAGCTTCCTTTGCCTTATCCGGAAGTACAGCAGTCATATCTGTTTCGATAAAGCCCGGTGCAACTGCATTTACTGTTACATTTCGTCCTGCAAGTTCTTTTGCAAGGCTCTTTGTCATACCGATAACACCGGCCTTACTTGCAGAATAATTAACCTGTCCTGCGTTACCATGGATTCCAACTACGCTTGAAATATTGATGATGCGGCCGAAACGCTTACGGATCATTTTTTTCGCAGCAGCGCGGCAGCAGAAGAAGGTTCCCTTGAGGTTAAGGCCTATAACGCTGTCAAAATCCTCTGTCTTCATACCGATAACGAGGCCGTCTTTTGTACGTCCTGCATTATTAACGAGGATATCTATACGTCCAAACTGTTCTTCAGCATAGTCGATAAGCGCATTTGCCTGTGCTTCATCTGAAACATCTGCCTGATAGACAAGAACCTGTATTTCCTTTTCGCCTGCAGCCTCACGGCAAAGTGCAGCTGTTTCTTCTGCTGCAGCTGCGTTTCCTGCATAATTAATGAGTACATTGCAGCCGGATGATGCGAGTGCAACAGAAATGGCACGTCCAATTCCACGGCTGGCTCCTGTTACCACTGCATTACGTACTGTCAGTTCATTTTCTGCCATTTTATCCCCCGTTTCAAAGTTCACTTAAAAGTGTATTGAAGTCCTCCAGTGTATCGATGGAGAAAGTTCTGTAATTATCGGTTCCGAAAGCTTTTGCTGTTTTCTTTACGAAGCCGGAGAGTGTCTTTCCGGGACCTACTTCGATAAAGGTATCAACACCAAGCTCAAGCATTCTTCTGATGATCATTTCCATACGTACACTTTTCTGCACCTGATTTACGAGAAGCTCAGGGATAGCCTTTGATGCACTTTCCGGTGTTACTTCTTCGCCGTTAAGATCACTAGCTGTGATCTCACGTCCGAGATAGTTAAACATTACCGGGATCTGCATGGGTGAGAAGGTAAGAGACTGAAAACGTTCCTTGAGCTTTTCTCCTGCAGGAGCCATGAAGCTTGTATGGAAAGGTCCGCTGACTTTGAGAGGGATGCAGCGACGTGCACCTGCTTCGGAAGCGAGAGCGGAAGCCTTTTCTACGGCCTTCTTTTCACCGCTGATAACCAGCTGTCCCGGGCAGTTAAAGTTGCAGATGGATACAACGCCTTCAGAGGCTGCTGCATCACAGCACTCCTGAAGTTTTTCTTCCTCGAGATTCATGATAGCTGCCATGCCGCAGTCGATCCCTTCTGCAGCGTCTTTCATTGCCTGACCGCGAAAAGCGACGGTTTCAACAGTGGACTTTGGATCAAGAACACCTGCGAAAGCGAGAGCAGAGTACTCACCGAGTGAGAGACCTGCTGCATAATCGATCTGTACATTTTTTTCCTTGAGCATTGCAGATACACCCATTGCAAAGGCTGTCATACAAGGCTGTGTATATTCTGTCTGATTGAGAAGTCCGTCCGGATCCTCAAAGCACATTTTATGAAGATCAAATGAAAGCTCAGCCGCATCAAAGGCGTTGCGGAAGGTTTCGGAAGCTTCATAGAAGTCCTTACCCATTCCTGCATGCTGACTTCCCTGTCCTGCATAAAGAATTGCTGTTTTCATTGTATTTTTCCTTTCTCAGAATTCTCCGCCTGTAATATCAGCGAAGACATCTGCTACACTTCGGATTTCTTTTACCTGTCCGCAGGTCTGACCTGCCATCAGGCTTCCGGTCTTTGTGTCACCATCAAATACAGCACGGCGAAGTGAACCTAATGTAAATTTCTCAAGCTCCATCTTATCTGCGCCTGCTTTTTCCTGCTTGATATACTCACGAGTCATCTGGTTTTTAAGTACACGGACAGGAGTACCGCCGATACGACCTGTAACTACTGCATCATTTCCCTTTGCTTTGATGACAGCATTTTTGTAGTTTTCATGGATAGGGCACTCCGTTGTAGCGAGAAGCACTGTTCCTACCTGTACGCCGCATGCACCGAGAGCAAGTGCTGCACGGAACTGTCTGTTATCAGCGATACCGCCGGCTGCGATAACAGGGATATTTACTGCATCACATACCTGAGGCACGAGAGTCATTGTAGTCATTTCACCGATATGACCGCCGCTTTCACAGCCTTCTGCGATCACTGCATCAGCGCCGAGTGATTCGAGATGCTTTGCAAGGATAGCTGCTGCAACAACAGGGATAACGATGATGCCGGCATTTTTAAAGCTTTCCATGTATTTTGCAGGATTTCCTGCACCGGTAGTAACAACCGGAACTTTTTTCTCGACAACGATCTCAGCAAATTCATCTGCTGCAGGATGCATGAGCATGATATTTACGCCGAAAGGTTTATCTGTGAGACTTCTGCACTTGTCGATCTCTTCACGGAGCATATCAGGATTCATACCGCCTGTACCGATGAGACCGAGACCGCCTGCGTTTGAGCATGCAGCTGCAAATGTTCCGTTAGCAATATTAGCCATTCCACCCTGAATGATGGGATAGCGGACACCAAGAATTTCATTAAGATATTTCATGATCTTTCCACCTTTTTATCAAGTTTAGTTTAATTACTTTTAAGAGGTGCATAACGCAGCAGTACGCCTGCTTCTGTAAGACCTCCGCCAAAGCCAACCATCATAACAGAATCATTTTCTTTGACTTTGCCTGATTCACAGAGCTCGTTAAGAGCCAGCGGAACGGAGGCTGCGCTGGTATTTCCGAATCTGTCCATATTTTTGTAAAACTTTTCTGAGGGAGCCTTAAATTTCTTTACGACGTGATCAATGATTCGTGCATTTGCCTGGTGACATACCACCCAGTCTACATCGTCCATTGTCATTTCAGATTTAGAAAAGAGACCGTTAATAACTCTCGGAATAGCACTTACTGCAAATTTGAATACATTTTTTCCGTTCATGGATACATAGGACTTGCCATCGGCTTCATTAACGCCGGGAACAAGGATATCCTTTGTACCGCATGCGCCCTGTATGCTGTAGTACATCGTATCGTCATCTGCCTCATACACGGCAGCGCCTGCACCATCGCCAAAGAGTACACAGGTTGTACGGTCTGTCATATCAAGGATCTTTGAAAGCTTCTCGACACCGATCACAAGTGCATATTTTTTACCATTGGCGGAAAGAAAACCACGAGCGACTTCTGTTCCATAGATAAAACCGGTACAAGCTGCATTTACATCGAGAGCCGCGATGTCTGTGGGAAGTCCCAGAGCTTCCTGTACGAGACAAGCGGTGCTCGGACATGCAAATTCAGCTGAAAGAGTAGCGACTACTACGCAGCCAATCTCGTTTTTATCGATCCCGGCTCTCTCAAGAGCCTGAGATGCTGCTTTGATAGCGAGATCAGTTGCGCTTTCATCTTCGCCGCAGAAATATCTGGAATGGATACCGGTTCTCGGATAGATCCATTCATCACTTGTTTCAACGATCTTTGAAAGATCATCATTTGTAACGACACGTGACGGAAGTGCGCCGCCGGTCGCGATTATTTTGAGTCCTGTCATGCGCTGACTGCTCCAATCTTTCTGAATTTTTCTTTTCTGTCGATCAAAATCTGTTCCGGAGTCATCTGCATGAGAGAGGAGAGATTTTTTTCGAGTGACATATCGAGACTTCCATAGAGGCGCTTGGGATTTTCCTGTGCACCGCCGAGAGGCTCCTGGATGATCTCATCTGCAACTCCTGCTTCTAAAAGGTCATCAGCCGTAAGCTTCATGATCGCACATGCCTCACCATGGCGTGATGAATCTTTCCAAAGGATACTTGCAAAGCCTTCGGGACTAAGTACGGAATAAATTGCATATTCGAGCATCAATATCTTATTTGCTACACAGATTCCGAGTGCGCCGCCGGAACTTCCTTCTCCGGTAACTACAGAGATAACGGGCACGCGCAGTCTGGACATGGCAGCGAGATTCTTTGCGATCGCTTCACCCTGACCATGCTCCTCGGCATCGATACCGGGAAATGCCCCCGGAGTATCTACAAAAGTAATGATCGGACGACCGAATTTCTCAGCCTGCTTCATGAGGCGGAGAGCTTTTCTGTAGCCTTCAGGCTTAGCCATACCGAAATTGTACTTTGCGCTGGTTTCTGCTGTATGACCTTTTCTATGACCGAGAACAGTTACGGGAATGCCGTGGAAACGGGCGATACCGCCATACATTGCAGGATCATCGTCATAGAGATGATCACCTTTCTGTTCAAAGAAATCTGTAAAAAGATTTTCGATGAAATCATCGATATGAGGACGTTCGATCTTACGAGCGAGATAAACTTTATCCTCAGGAGTCAGGCTTGTGCAAGGACGAAGTGCCTTTGCCTTTTCTATAGAAAGCAGCAGGAGTTCCTGATCGTTTTCAGTTTTTCCCTCTGCACGGAGTTCTCTGATCCTGTTTTCGATTTTTTCTGCTTCTAAAAGAGAATCTCTGATCATATTGCGTCCATCCTCCTTGTAAATCTGGAATCAACATGAAGCTTAAGCACATCATACAGTGTCTGCTTCATCTGTTCTCTCGGAACGATCTTGTCTATAAATCCATGCTTTAAGAGATATTCACTCCTCTGGAATCCCTTTGGAAGCTTCTGACCGATCGTCTGCTCGATAACACGCGGACCGGCAAAACCGATAAGTGCTCCGGGTTCCGCAAGAGTGATATCTCCAAGTGTTGCAAAGCTTGCTGTAACTCCTCCGGTAGTAGGATGAGTAAGATAACTTATATAAAGACCGCCATGTTCAGAGAATTCCTCAACCGCAGCACTTGTCTTTGCCATCTGCATAAGAGAATAGATACCTTCCTGCATTCTTGCGCCGCCGCTTGCGGAAAAAATGATGAGCGGGAGACGATGTATATCCGCAAACTCAACCGCACGTGTTACTTTTTCTCCTACAACAGAGCTCATGGAACCCATGAAAAATCTGGTATCCAGCACTACAGCAACGACGTGGATGCCGTTTATACGACCCTCTGCGGTCACAGCGGACTCATTGATACCGGTCTTTTTCTCGAGCTGTTTTACCTTTGCTTCATAGCCTGGGAAATCGATCTTGTCTGTAGTGATCATATCCTGATTGAATTCTTTCATAGTTCCTTCGTCAAAAATGGCACGAAGACGGCTATATGCAGTCATGGGACGGTATTTGCCGCAAGTCGGGCAGATACTCAGGTTTCTCTCCCAGACATCTTTTAATGCCCGCCGGCTGCAGGCCTTACAGGTGATATATTCCGGTGAAGCCTTACCGGTGATGCGTTCAAACACCGATTTGAATTTACTTACTTCTTTTTCCATGTTTTCTCCAAAAATAATATGATGATGTAAGGGTCAAAAGTAAAAATCACAGGTATTCCTATAAGTTAATAAAGGATGCTGGTCAAAAGACCGCATCCCTTTCTCAGCACTAATACTTATTAGGCAGTAGCACCCTTGAGGTACTCAACGATATCGCCTACTGTAGCGAGCTTTGCGAGCTGCTCGTCAGGGATCTTAATGTTAGCAGCTTCTTCAAATGCCATGTGAAGCTCAACAAGATCCAGAGAATCAGCCTCAAGGTCATCCATAACCTTTGCCTCAGGAGTAACTGCATCCTCGTCACAACCAAGAGTGTCAACAATGATCTGCTTAACCTGTTCGAAATCCATGATATTTTCCTTTCGTTTCCGGGATGAATTTGAGCTTCCTGCTCCCCCGTTTGGTGACCGGGATTCTCATCACCGGTAGTTTGCGTTTGAGACGTGGTTTTATGTAGTATTGAAAACTGCGTCTCAGAGAAATAATAACTAAAAACAGTTTAGCTAAAACATATTTAACTAAATCACACTAAATTTTTACACCAGAAAAAGAAATTTGTCAACGAAAAATTTATTGTTGATTTATTTTAAGATGCCGACATGTGCAAAATTATGTTCAATATATTAAAATTGTCTATTGAATATTTGGGAGTGTTAGATTATTATTTTTTCAATTTAATAATTCTTTAAACCGTTGAAGCGGAGATAACGGGTGAAAAAGACCTCACAGAGAGCTCTGATTTGCTGAGACAGAGCAGGCACTGTCATTCAAATGGACCGCTGAGGGCGCATGGAAAGGACTTAAAGCTTAGTTCAAAGTCTTAGTATTGTGCGACGTGAAGGCATACGTTAGTTGCCGGGAATATGATGGTATTCCATGGAGAGTACGGAGTTCTGTTACTTTTACACGTAAACGGAGCATTTACTGCGGAGTTTACAGTCAGAAACCATGAACAGTAACAGATTTTTCTGTAAAGCAGGGTGGCACCGCGAATTATTGTAGATTTTTCGTCCCTGACTGAGTAGCTAATACTCGGTCAGGGACTTTTTATATCCCTGACCGTAGGCGTATTAAGTTGTACGCGGAAAGGATTTTAATGATACCAACAATTGAAGAGTTTCAAAAATTTGCTGCCGATCCTGAGTATCACAAAGTACCGGTAGCAAAGGAGATAATGTCGGATTTCACTACACCGATACTTGTACTCCAAAAGTTAAAGAATGTATCCCAGCATGTTTTCTTATTAGAATCTGCTGAGCAGAAAGACAGCTGGGGAAGATATACGTTTCTGGGTTTTGATCCGTCTCTTCATATCTCATGTACAAATGGACATATGAATATCGGGGCGACTACGATCGATACAGATCATCCTGATCACTATATAAGAGAGATCCTTGCAGCGTATAAGGCTCCGAAAGTACCGGGGCTTCCTCCTTTTACCGGCGGTCTCATGGGATATTTTTCCTATGACTGGCTGAAATATGCAGAACCTGTTCTGAATCTCGATGCAGAGGATACTGAACACTTTAACGATGCGGATCTGATGCTTTTCGACAGGATAATCGCTTTTGATAACTATCGTCAAAAGATCATACTTATCGCAAATGCTGATACATCTGAAGGAGATGCCGGTTATCACAATGCTGAACTGAAGATCCACGAAATGGAGAAACTCATCCGGGACGGAGAACCTGCAAAGGATGTGCCGGGACAGCTGAAATCTGAAATCACCTCGCTTTTTAACGAAGATGAATATGTATCCATGGTTAATAAGGCAAAACACCATATTAAGGAAGGTGATATCTTCCAGATAGTTCTTTCAAACCGTCTGGAAGCGCAGTATGAGGGAAGTTTATTGAACTGCTACCGTGTTCTCAGGACCTTAAATCCTTCGCCGTATATGTTTTATTTCTCGGGAGCAGATGTAGAAGCGGCAGGCGCTTCACCTGAAACTCTCGTAAAACTCGAAAACGGTGTGCTCCATACTTTTCCTCTTGCAGGAACACGTCCCAGAGGTAAGACTCCGGAAGAGGATAAAGCATTGGAAGAAGACCTGCTCGCTGACGAAAAGGAACTCGCTGAGCACAATATGCTGGTGGATCTCGGCAGAAATGACATCGGAAAGATCAGTAATTTCGGTTCTGTGAAAGTCGAGAAATATCACGAGATCGAACGTTTCTCCCATGTAATGCATATCGGTTCGACAGTTCGCGGAGATATCAGAGACGGTCTGGATGCACTGGACGCTGTAAATTCTATCTTACCTGCAGGAACATTGTCAGGAGCACCAAAACTCAGAGCATGTCAGTTGATAAACGATCTCGAACGAAATAAACGCGGTATCTACGGCGGAGCCATAGGATATCTGGACTTCACCGGTAATCTCGACACCTGTATCGCGATCAGACTCGCATGGAGAAAGAATAACAAGGTCTTTATAAGAAGCGGCGCCGGCATAGTATCAGATTCTGTTCCGGAAAAAGAATACAGAGAATGTATCAATAAAGCTGCTGCCGTTGTAAACGCACTTAAAACAGCAGAAAAGATGCACGAAACGGAGGGATGCTGATAATGATACTTTTAATAGATAACTATGACAGTTTTTCCTATAACCTTTATCAGCTTATCGGAACAGTCGCGCCGGACATAAAGGTCGTAAGAAATAATGAAAAGACTGTGCAGGAAATAGAGGAAATGGCTCCTTCCGGAATAGTTATTTCTCCGGGACCCGGAAGACCGTGCGATGCCGGAATATCAGAGGAAGTCGTGAAAAAACTCGGTAAAAAGATACCGATCCTCGGTGTCTGCCTTGGTCATCAGGGCATCTGCGAGTCCTATGGTGCAACCGTAACATATGCGAAAGAACTCATGCATGGCAAGCAGTCATTCACTGAAATAAATACGCAATGCCCGCTTTTTAGGGGACTTGAGCAAAAGATACCGGTTGCCAGGTACCATTCTCTCGCAGCAGACGCGGCGACATTGCCGGAATGTCTGGAGATCACCGGAGTTGCCGATGACGGAGAAGTCATGGCGGTACAGCACAAAGAATATCCGGTATACGGCGTACAGTTTCATCCGGAATCAATTATGACTCCCGACGGAGAAAAGATTTTAAGAAACTTTGTAGATATAACTGAGAATAATTGAAATGAATATTCTGCATAAAGTATTGCATGAAAAACAAAAAAGGAGAACAAACATGATCAAAGAAGCTATCGCAAAAATTGTAAACAAGGGTGATCTTTCCTACGAAGAGGCAAAGACCGTAATGAATGAGATAATGAGAGGAGAGACTTCTCCGACTCAGAATGCAGCTTTTCTTGCAGCGCTTTCCACAAAGAGCACAAAAGCTGAGACCATCGAAGAAATCTCAGGATGTGCAGAAGCCATGCGTGATCTTGCGACACCGGTGCCTCATCCCGGAATGGAAGTTATGGAGATCGTAGGTACAGGCGGAGACGGAGCACATACTTTTAATATCTCCACAACTTCAGCAATGGTAGTTGCTTCTGCCGGAGTTAAGGTTGCAAAGCACGGTAACCGGGCTGCATCATCTATGTCAGGTACAGCTGACTGCTTAGAAGCTCTTGGAGCAAATATCAATATTGATCCTGATAAGGCATATAAGCTCCTGCAGGAAGTTGGCTTCTGTTTCCTTTTCGCACAGAAATATCATAAGGCCATGAAATATGTAGGACCTATCCGTAAAGAACTAGGATTCCGTACAGTATTTAATATCCTTGGACCTATCACAAATCCTGCAAAGCCGGAAATGTTCCTCCTCGGTGTTTATGATGAATATCTTGTTGAACCCGTTGCAAAGGTACTTGCATCCCTTGGTGTAAAGAGAGCTCTGGTAGTATACGGTCAGGATAAAATGGATGAGATCTCATCAAGTGCACCTACAACTATCTGTGAGCTGAAGGACGGATACTACAGAACAAGCGTGATAAAGCCGGAAGACTTTGGATTAGAGCGCGGCACAAAGGCAGATCTTGTGGGTGGAAATCCTGATGAAAACGCACAGATCACACGTGACATCCTTGCAGGCAAGATACAGGGACCGAAGAGAACTGCCGTACTTATGAATGCCGGAGCAGCTCTTTTCGTAGCAGGAAAAGCTGATTCAATCGCATCCGGAATCACTCTTGCTGCAGAACTCATCGATAACGGCAACGCAGCAAATACGCTGAATCAGTTCATTAAGCTCTCAAATGAGCTCGAGGACGATGTAAAAGCAGATATCTGCCTTGAAAACATGGTAAGTTCTGAGCACTCAGCGTGATCTTAAATATTTAGATATATTTTAATTGTGTTTTAATGCGTAACGCATAAACACTTGTATAAACGTGTAAATAGCAGTAAGTTTATATGAAGATCTCCGAAATAAAATAAAAATTATGAAATTATTACTTGTTGAAGATGAAAAGAGAATGTCTGAAGCCTTATGTGAAATCCTCAGACAGGAAAAATATGATATAGATGCATTTTCAGATGGAATAAGCGGACTCCCATATCAACGGGAAATGCAAATGCCGAACTTCTTAGACGTGAGATAGGAACTAATAAATGGCTTGATAATATTTTTTACGAAAATCAGCGTATGAAAGAGCTTGTGACAAGTCTTCTGGATCTTTCAAGAACAGAGAACGTAGAGACTATACATACGGATGTTGATTTTTCCAGAATAGTTACAGGAGGTATACTTCCGTTTGATTCGGTTGCTTTTGAAAAGGGAATGCTTTTAGAAAGTGACATAGAAGAAAATATCCAACTGGAAGGTGATGCGAACCAGCTTGGGCAGCTGGTTTCGACACTTTTGGATAATGCATTTTCCCATGCTGAAAAAGCACAAAATGACAATGTGGATCCGTGCAAAGTCTTGGTCACACTGTATGAGAAGAATAAAAATGCTGTGCTTAAGATATCTAATCCGGGAAAAGAAATCCCGAAAGAGGAAAGAAACAGGATATTTGAGCGCTTTTACAGGACAGACACGTCCCGTGCGCTTAACGGACACTATGGTCTGGGCCTTGCGATAGCAAAGGCTGTTGTAATAGCCCATGAAGGTGAAATAAGCGTGGAATGTTATAAGGGTATTACAACGTTTATAGTCAGTATTCCGGTAAAAAAATGAACCGGTTATAAATTCTTTAAAAACTTCAAGCTTTCTTCAAGTTTCATTTTTTATCATATTCCTGTCAAAGATAAACAGCTTGACCGGAGGCATATATAGATGAAAATAAAGAAGATACTTGCATTATTGACAATTGCTGCGCTGACATCATCACTTATCGGGTGCAGTGGAGCAGTTTCTGAAACTAAAAAAACTCAGGACATAGGTACCGCAACAGAAACAGAGAGTGCGGTTGAAACAGAAGAATCTTCTCAAGGATCGGAGACAGATTCAAACGACGCAGCTACATCATCACTACAGGCGACTTCTGCAGAGGAAAGGGCATCCATAGAGGAGACACTTAATCTTGCAAATAACGAGGAAGTGACATGGAGCTATGACCGGGATGCGGATGCCTGGGTAATGAGTATCGTAACAGCAGTGGCTAATGCAGAAATCGAAGATGAAGAAGGTGTTTCGGTATGTGTTCCCGGAGCTTATATAAAGGGAATAGATACTGATGGTGATGGAATAGAAGATATCACTGCTGACAATTATTCAGAAGATGTTCATGGACAACTTGTGATCGATCACGACGCAAAGGTAACAAGCTCAAATGGACAAATATATACAGCAGACACAGCACCGGTAATTTTGAATACAGGAGCTGCCGGATATAGTTCATCCACTAATACCAATGCTTCGACATCATACGCAGCAGAAGGCTACATCAATGTTTCCTGTGGTAACAGAGGAAAAAATGATACAGCCACAGACGAGAACGGAAACGAGTATTATACAGGAGATGCTCCATCCTGTCTGGTTGATCAGAAGGCAGCGTCACGATTTGTGAGATACAACATACTCCTGGGTAACCTTCCCGGAAGCACAGAGTACTTTGTATCCACCGGTGGAAGCGGCGGCGGAGCACATGCTGCCATGTTTGCAGCAACTTCAGACAGTTCAGATTTCTATGATTATCAGATAGCTGTCGGTGCTGTCGGAGTCTATGTCAATGAAGATGGTACTTATGATACTACTGTTACTATAGATGGTGTGACCTATGATCTTTCTGATGGAGCATGGGGAGCGGTTGCATATTCTCCAATAACATCGCTTTATGAAGCAGACATGGCCATGGCTTTTGAGTATTACATGGATTCTGACTATGATTTCAATACTTCATTTCAGAAACAGATGGCAAAATACCTCTCAGAAGAGTACATGACATATATTAATGATCAGCACCTTTCAGTTAAAGAGGCTGATGTGGATCTCGATATTAATGGCGATGGCGATACAGATGATACAATAGAGCTTTCTATTGAATATGATGAAACAAAGTATGCTGACACTAATGGCTACGGCGGAACATACGTTGATTTTTATCTTGCAGAATTTATTTCAAATCTGCAGTGGTATCTTGATAACCTTGACTATGCAGATGGATGGACATGGTTTGATAAGGATGGAAATGCACTTTCTGACGAAGAAGTTGCATCTATGACATCTGAAGATAAAGCTCAGGCTTTCATAGAAGGCAGATACGCTAAGAGCAGCTCATCATCAGGTGGCATGGGCGGCCCTGGTGGAATGCCCGGTGGTCCGGATGGAATGACAGATGGTCCTAAAGGTGATATGGCCGGAGGTCCCGGAGGCAACAGAAACTTTGAAAATGCAGATGTGGCCGCAAACTCGGCAGGAGACACTATGGATGTAGGAACTCCGGATGCAGGCACAACCCAGTCAACAGGAAGCAAAACAGATTCATCTAACTATTCAACATATGAAGAAATGCTTTCAGCATATCAAAATGATGTTGCGGAAGTTTATGAAGGTGATAAATATGGAAATGTGATAGTAGATCTTTACAATCCGCTTAATTACATAGGTGATGAAGACGGAACAGATCCCACATGGATAAGGATGGTCTGCGGCGCATCAGAAGGTGATATTTCAATGTTCAATTCTCTTAACCTTCAGATTGCATTTCTTTCTTCAGGAGTTGATGCAGATATTGAATGGCAGTGGGACGGTGGACATGTTCCTTCAGAGATTCTCGGTAACTCTCTTGCGTTAACTGTAGATACCATGTATGGCGAGTATGTTGATGGAGCGGAGAAGATCACTAAGGCTTCAGCAGAAAAGCAGACATCTAATGGGGATGCAGCAGAAGCATCAGGAAAAGACATAAGCAGCTGGGTAAATTATGATGATACATCATCTGTATCATTTACATTAGCAGATGCTGTCAGCTATAGAACCGCAGGCGCCAGCAAATCTACGCCCGGATTTGATGTGATCGATTACGGACAGGAAGACTATGTCTTTGGCGATTCCGAAGCTGATGCAAGGCACTGGAGTAAATGGGTATTAAAAGTTCTTGAAGAACATGCGGAAGAACTGAAAGAATTATTTAATAACGATAAGTAAAAAACTAAGGCGCTGTTGCACAAGTATACTGTGCACAGTGCCTTTTAACTTATAGAAAAATCCGGAATAGTACTTGATTTAAAAGAGATGACTGTGTTATTATGATTGCACGCAATTGAATGTAATGCAATTTTAATCACACATCAAATATACGGAGGATACAAACGATGATCTACGATTACAAAGTAACTACAGGAACCGGTGAAGAACTTAATCTTGCTGACTACAAGGGTAAAGTCATCCTTGTTGTGAACACGGCTACAGGCTGTGGATTTACGCCTCAGTACCAGCCCATTGAAGAGCTCTATAAAAACTACCATGATAAGGGACTTGAGATTTTGGATATTCCCTGCAATCAGTTTGGCGGACAGGCTCCCGGTACAGATGCGGAGATCCATGAATTCTGCACGCTTCATTACAACACAACATTTCCTCAGATGAAAAAAGCTGATGTAAATGGTGAAAATGAACTTCCTCTTTATACTTATCTTAAGTCACAGAAGGGATTTGAAGGATTCCAGGAACATCCGTATAAGGACTTGCTTGAAAAGATGTTTGCAGAGGCTGATCCCGATTGGGCCAAGAAACCTGATATTAAATGGAATTTCACAAAGTTCGTAGTAGACAGAGAAGGCAATGTAGTTGCACGCTTTGAGCCCACTGCTGATGTAGCAGATGTTGAGGCATGTATAAAATCTCTTCTTTGATGTACAGAATTGATATGATAAAATAAGAATGAAGCAAAGGCGCTTACAGAAATGTCAGGCGTACTTTGCTTTTTTCTATTCATCTCCGGAGCTTGGCGTACCTACTTCTTTCGCAGATATCAGTGAATTTGAGGCTGTATGCGAGGTGGGAATCATCTGTTGCTTAAGATGTAATTAATAAGAAAAACGCTGGAAAATGCCATTTGACAGTACATAAAAATGTTAAAGGGCATTTTTTCTGTTATAATCAGAACGTATGTTAAAAAATTTGATAATAAAGGAGCTATCCTATGAAAAGAGCAGCAATAGCCGCAATGATGTTCATCCTTGTTACAAGCATGACCGCCTGCGTTAATAATAAAGAAGCGAAAAAGGCAGAAGATAACGGTAGTTCGAGAGAATCAATAACTATCGAAGCGTCATCTGTTGAATCAACGTCTATAGAGTCAGTATCTGTCGAGACATCGTCCGAGATATCTACTGAAAATACAACTAATCAGGAAAGGATAACCGACGACCAGGCTCTTGAGGCGATCAAGAATTACTGTCTTCTGAACAATCCGGATTTAGAGGAAATGTTAAATTCTGATGAGCAAACTATTTACTGGGATGTGGAATCCAGTGACGATAACCAGATCGTTGTACTGTATAGATCATATACAGCTGCATTAGTACGCTATTATATTGATCCAACTACAGGCGAGACTTACGTAACAGAGTTCGTTCCCGGCATAACAGAAGAGGAAGAACGGACTGATGAAAGTTTTAATGTGAAGGATTATATCGTATCCAAATAAGGCGCTTAATACATAAAATCGTTGTTTTTGCCGTTTCACGTAGAATCCGACAAACTAGGAATCTTTGTTCTGAGGTACCGGATATAATCTAAATGACTAAGGAGTATTTAAAATGAAACTTGGAATAATCGGAACAGGCAAGATCGTTGCCGACGCATTATATGCGATCAAACCATTAACTGAAATAGAATTAAAAGCAATATTTGCAAGACCTCACAGCAGAGAAAAGGGAGAGGCAATAGCATCGGAATATGGAATCTCTTCTGTATTTACGGACTATGATGAGCTGCTTGATAATGCCGGTGTTGACACTGTCTACATTGGTCTCATAAACAGTGTTCATTATGAATATGCTAAGAGGGCTCTTGAAAAAGGCATAAATGTTATTGTGGAGAAACCCTTTACCGGCACTTATGAAGAAGCCGAAGATCTGATCGCTCTTGCCAGAAAAAAAGGATGCTTTGTATTTGAAGCAATAACAGTTCTTCATAATGACGTAATAGAAAAAATGAAAGCAGCTCTGTCTAAACTCGGTCCCATAAAGATGATGACAGCCAATTATTCCCAGTATTCCAGCCGCTATGACAGGTATCTTAATGGAGAGGTAGATCATTCATTTGATCCGGCTTTTCTTGGCGGAGCTCTTCGGGACATAAATGTCTATAATATCCATTATGCGGCAGCACTTTTGGGACTTCCAAAGAGCGCCCGTTATTATCCAAATAAGGGATTCAATGGTATCGATACATCAGGAACACTCATCATGAAGTACGATGGATTTAATGCTGTCTGTACAGGAGCCAAGGATTCCGACAGCCCCGGATTCGTATGCATACAGGGCGAAAAAGGGTATATGCGTATCGACGGTAAACCCAATGTAGCTCCAAACCTGACGATCATACATGTGGATGAAGAAAATCCCGAACTCGTAAAGGATGCAGCCGGAGCTATGGTCCGTGCTACAAAAGCAGAAGAGTTTATACCACCGCAGGTTCATCATAGGATGACAACGGAATTCAGGGATTTTGCAGAAATTATAGATAAAAAAGACGCAGTCAAAGCAGAGCTGTATATGAAAGAAACACTGGATGTAATGAATATAATTTCCGAAATGGTTGATTAATACCATGCAAAATTAAGTTAAGAAAGTGAAAAAGAGAAAGAATGACCAGGTTTATGGCCATTCTTCCTCTTTTTGTTAATTAACTGCTTTACCGTTTACATACAGTGTATAGCCATTACTTACTATATTTGAAACATCTCCGTCAAAGGAAGTGATATAAGTATCTGCTGTCAGAGTCCAGGTGCTGTTCTCATCAAGAGTTACATTGACCTCGCCGACTTCTGTGGAAACAGATTCACCTTTAGCATTTGTGATCTCACCGCTGATAGAACCGGTAAACTCAGATCCGTCTGTAAGATTAAGCGTAAGTGTTGAATTGCTGCCTACAAGAATTGTTCCTTCAAGAGTCTGCTTTACGGCATTAACAGTTGCGATGTTGTCAGCTCCGTTCCATCCATCATCGCAGACAGAAAGCAGAATGTTCTCAGAATCCGTATTTGTGATCTTTACATTATTCAAATTGATAACAGAGTTTGTATTTGTTACGTGGAATACGTGACCACTCTTACTTGTAAGGCTGCCGCCTGTCATGTCGAAAGTAGATGTACCGCTGTCTGCATCTCCTGACATGGACTGATAGATCATGATCGAGTCAAGAAATGTAGCATTGCCGTTCATCGCTGTATTATTAGCTGTCATATCACAGTCTTTAAGAGTTATAGAGTTCATTCCTTCAATACACACGCCTTCTGAAAGATTTGAAGTGAGTGTCGCATTTGAAACAGAAATATCTGCAGTTGAGTAGATCGCAGGTGAGCCGAGACCGTTTGTTGTATAAGTTCCGCCGTCAACTGTAACCGTTCCACCGCCGCGATCTGTACGGATAGAAGCTGATGACCGTCCACTTGTTTCAACTGTGAGATTTGAAGCCTTTGTGATTCCGCCTCCGGTTGTCATGATACCGCCGGAACCATCACCTGTCGTTGTGATCGTCGAATCAGAGATCACTACTGTAGTTCCATCTCCGGAAGCTCCGTTCTGACCTCCATTTCCACCATATGAAAATACACCATTGGCGCCATCAGCATCAGATGAGATATCAGCACCGGTAATAGTGGTTGTAGAGCCATCTTTTACTAATAATGCTGCATTCAGTCCATAGAAATTGCAGTTGTCTCCACCATCAGAATCACCGGTCTTACTTACAGTTGCATTTGAAATCGTTACATCGTCAGAGGTAGATATCAAAAGAGCACTTTCATCTGAAGTAGTGCTTTCATAGCTTTGTCCATCCTGAGAGTCGCTGCTTGTGATCTCTACCGCACCTGAGTAATCAATGTCAGCGCTGCTCATTCCGCCGCCGCCAAATCCGCCGCCCGGAGCACCGCCCGGAGCACCGCCCGGAGCTCCATCAGGTTTATCTCCACTGGGTGGTTCGCCCGGAGCTTCGTTATTTACCTCCTCACCATCAGCATTCTCAGGATTGTCGTTTTGAACCTGTTCCTCTGATGCGACAGTGGAAACAGCGGCTTCTGCTGCAGTCTCTGTTGTGATCGATGCGCTTTGTCCGCAAGCTGATAGCGACAAACACATAAGTACTATAGCTGCAGAAGGAATTAATTTCTTTAATTCGATTCTCTTCATAATTTTTGCTCCTCGTCTAAAAACTCAATGACTTTTGACCAAAACATCATATATACAGAACCTTAAATTAAACTTAGAAGCATTTGTATACGATATACATTTAAGAGAATTTTCAAAAATCCGATTTGGAAAGGTTGAAACTGATGTACTATGCAAGTTTTGGAATTCTGGCAGTAATACTTCATTTAATAATTAATAATAGAATACTTAATGGCAAAAAGAAGTGGCATTTACAGGGCTCTTATTTTCGATATGGTCAGTTTCTTAATGCAATTCTCGTTTTTTATGTATCAGATCTGTTGTGGGGGTTCATTTACGATGCAAAATTAAGGTTTTTGGCTTACGTAGATACATCTCTGTTTTTTGCTGCTATGGCTGCTTCTGTTCTTTTATGGACAAGATTTGTCGTGGCTTATGTAGATGCGCATGGAGTCCGCGCCAATATCTTTAGCGCAGCAGGATGGCTGATCTTTGGCTTTGTGCTGGTTCATCTTGTCGTAAATATCTTCAATCCTATATTCTTTTGGTTCTCGGAAGACATGAATTATTATCCGAGAATCATCAGATATATAATATTAGCGGCACAGGTTATCCTTTTTATTACATCATCAGTTTATTTATTCTATATTTCGAAAAATAGATCAGGCATACAGAAAAGACACTATTTTACTATCTGTCTGTCAGGCCTTGTAATAGCGTTATTCATAATACTTCAATCTTTCAATCCCTTTGCGCCATTTTATACAATAGGATGTCTATTGGCTAACTGTCTCATTCATATTTTTATCGAGGAAGACGAAAAAAACGAACTGTACAGAATAGCGAAGGAAAGCAGCAAAGAAAAAGAGAGATACAGCCAGATAGCAAATAGTCTCGCAAGAGATTATGATGCGATTTACTATATTTCGATAGACAGCGGAAAATATTACGAACTGTCCGTTAGTGATATGTATGAATCTATGAAGGTTCCACAAAAGGGCAGTGATTTTTATGAAGAGACGAGGGAGAATGCACGAAGATATGCGCATCCGGACGATAGAAACTTTGCAGAAAGTTTCTATTACAAAGAAGTAATGCTTGAAAAACTCAAGGGGCAGAAATCATACTCCTATCGATACAGAATCATGGTCGGAGGACACCCTAGATATTTCCAATTTATTGTAATGCTTTCCAGTGACGGCAAGCATTTCATCCTATGTGATAAAGATATAAGCGACACAATAACTGCTGAAACAGCATTTCTCGAGAAGCAGAAGACTCAGATAACATTTTCAAATATTGCAGAAAGCCTTGCTGCAAACTACGATATGCTATTCTACGTTGATATCAGAAATAACAGTTATGCAGGATATAATTCCAATAATAGTTTGGGAAAATTGAATTTAGAGCAGCTCGGTGAGGATTTCTTTGAAGACACCATGAAAAATATGGGGCATTTCATTCATCCTCAAGACCGCGAAAAGCTTGTCATGACTCTTGATAAAGATCTATTTTTAACAACTCTCGAAGACAGAAAACAGTTGAATCTGGAATATAGTTTTCTTGTAAATGAAAAGATACAGTATATCAGGATGTCAGTCAGAAAAATAAGTGATGGACATCATCTGATCATCTGTATCGAAAATATTGATGATGAGATCAAAAAGGAAGCCGAAATAGCCAGAGCACTGCAAACAGAAAAAGATATGGCAAGACGTGATGAGCTTACAAGAGTAAAAAACAAGCTGGCTTTTGATGAATTTGAAAAAAATATTCAGAACAGCCTTGATAAAGGTGGAGAAACGCAAGCTTTTGCCATTGTAGTATGTGACCTGAACGACTTAAAAAAGATCAATGATACGCAGGGTCATAAAGCCGGAGATGAGTACATCAAAACATCCGCAAAGCTTCTGTGCAATGTTTTCGATCACAGCCCTGTATTCCGCATAGGCGGGGATGAATTTGCTATTTTCTTAAGCGGCGAAGACTACTCAGCAAGGCATCAGCTCGTAGAAGAAATACAAAAACACTCGCTTGCAAATATAGCAAGGCACGAAGGCCCAGTAATCGCGATCGGTATGGCAGAATTCATACCGGAAACCGACAAGAATGTAACAGAAATCTTTGAACGCGCTGATCAATTGATGTATAAGGTGAAGAAAGAGTTGAAGAGTCTTTAATTGCCAGAAAAAATAGTAAGTCAGGCGTTTTTCCTATATAATTTCATGGATGTTATTTTAGTAAATCAATAGGGAGTTTTGAATGATCATGGCAGCTCAAATGAAAAAGGCAATAATTGCAATTATGGTTATGGCATCATTTTCCATATTTAACAGACAGTTTTTCTATGCAGATGATAAATGATATAGATAAAGCTGATGTAATTGAACCAGGGGTGATTGGTAGTCCATTGTGGGGATCCATTCCGGTCGAAAGATTGTCCAGAGGAGTAAAAACACTGATCCTTATGAATAAGGATTCAAAGCATATTTTTAATGCTTCAATGTGTGGAGATAATTGTGCAAAATGGTTCTTGAAAATTTCAGAGAAAAAAGATCTGGTCATAAGACTTGGATATTTAATGGATTTTGGAAAAGAAGATTTTGAAATCGAAATTCTGAACCTTGGAAAAATAGTTCATAATGGACTAGAACTTGCTGAAGCAGTATTGAATAATCATTTAATATAAAAGTACTTGTACATAAATACTCTTTCACGATGACGATATAAATTGAAAAAGACTGATTTTATAATACGTTAAGTGATTGAGTTACATACAAGAATAAAATCCTCAAAAATTGATTCAAGAATATGCCCGTTGTTGTCTATGAAAGTGGATAGCAACGGGCTTTTTGTCGGCTATTTTTCAGTTAAAAGTGCGACGATATATATTTAGATGGTCTTGGCATTTTTTATATGCAGTATGGATAGTTGGATGATAAGAAGCGTTAGTCTTCGTGTCCGTATACAACGTATACGATGATCATAGGTGGTGATATAGATATGGACGAAAAGAAGAAAAAGCAACGTGACAAAGATTTGTTAAATGCAGGTATCGCCGGAGCGGCATATGAAACAGTTCAGAGATTTGGATCAGCAGCGAAACAACATTATGTTGCATATACCGGTAAGGACAATGAAACTGGAAAAAATCTTGTTAAAGGTCTAAAGCAAATATCAGAAGAGAAAGTTAATCCTAATTATGAGTTTCAGAACATACATCAACAAGCAGGTTTCTCTGCTGAAGTAAAAGATGTTGCACGTTCAAATGCCGAAAAGATCATAAATGGTGATTCTACTAGAAAAATAAGAACGGACGATCTTGGAAGGGTAAATGATCCTCTGTTTGATACAGTAACAGTAGATGCAAATGGAAATGTTATAGCGGGCTCAGGAGCTCAAATGAAGTTTTTGGGTGCTTCAGAGAAAGATCCAACCGGTAAGGGAAATGCATCACGAGCTCTTGAAAAGCTTCAGTCAAAAAAGTTTCAAAAGTATTTAGATGCTGATTCAAAGATAGATGTTCCTAAAAACCAATATGATGAAATTATTCAAGAAGCCAATACAAAAATAAAAAATTTAACTAAACAGCTGGAGAATCAAAAAGCAACGGAAAATACAGAGCAGGTTACTAAGCTTCAAGAGCAAATCGATAAACTTGAAAAAATAAAAAGAAATTTGAGACAGAGTACATTATCAAGTGATGAAGCAGTTTTTGCAAGGCAACATCCTGGACTATCTACAGCTATTGATGTTACAAAAATTTCACATAGGGCTGGTGTTGAAACAGCTAAAACATCAGCAATTATTGGAGGAAGTGTTTCTATTGTTAGGAATCTAGTCGCTGTATGTAAGGGTGATGTAGAACCGGAAGATGCCGTTAAGTATGTAGCCAAAGATACAGCAACGACGGCTGCAGTAGGATACGGTACCGGCTTTGCAGGATCAGCCTTAAAAGGTGCTATGCAGAATTCCGGATCTGAATATATTCAAGTTCTTTCTAAAACCAATGTTGCTGGAACTTTGGTTGCTGTTACTGTTTCGGCAACAAAAACGCTTATCCGCTATTTTAATGGTGAAATAGACGGAGTAGAGTGTCTAGAAACTTTAGGAGAGCAAGGAACAGGAATGATTTCATCTGCAATGTTTGCTGCAATTGGACAAGTTGCAATTCCTATTCCTGTAGTTGGAGGTTTGATAGGAGGCATGGTCGGATATGCATTGTCTTCTGCAACATATGGTGTTTTGATAGATTCCCTTAAAGAAGCGAAGCTTGCAAGAGAAGAACGCGAGCAGATTGAAAAAATATGCGAAGAGCATATAAAAATGATCCGCGAATACAGAGCTGAAATTGAAAAGATAATTAACAAATATCTTATCGATTCGATGGATGTTTTCCGAGATTCTTTCGTAGGAATAAAGAACGCTCTTGCAATAGGTGATGTAGACTGGTTTATAGAAAGTGCAAATGCTATTACAGAGAATTTTGGTGGACAAACATCTTTTTCAAGTATGGATGATTTTAATGAGAAAATGCTGTCAGGAAATACTTTTACAATTTAGGAGGTGGGCGGATGTTTGGAACAGGTCAAAAAGAAGAAGCGATGCTGTATTATCTCTATATGATGTCGGATGGAGAGGTTTCATATAGCGAGGAAAAGCTTTTTGCTGAAATATGCAAGGGAATGAATATGAATGAGGAGGATAAACAGGATGCTATAGACAAGTGCAGAGAAATAGCACCAAATCCTAAATCCGCTTTTAATGTAATTATGAACGAAAAACTTGATGATCAAGTAGAGAAAGACTGGTTTGGATTAAAAAATCCGTCAACACTTGCCAGAATCATTTGGAATCTTGTCAATCTAGGGTATGCGGATACTAATTACTCTGAAGAAGAAAAGGAAATAGTTAATCATCTTATCAATAAATGGGAGATCAGACCGGAAATATACCACGAAATGGTGGATACAGCGGATACAATACTTGCTTTGATAAGGCAAAAAGAGTGGATTGCCTCAACTTTTGATAAAGGCAGTTTAAGAGATGAAAAAGAAAGAAGGATAGATTCAGAGATTAGTATGATGCTCTCAGATATAAAGATTACAATAGACGAGTTGACAATGTGATTAAGGGGGATTTGATATGCCTATACCTTTATTGTTTATTGGAGCTGCTGTTGCAACAGGTGTTTTTGGGGTTGGAAAATCAATAAAAGCCAGCGTAGATCAAAAAGAAGCAAATGATACAAATGAACGTGCTGATAATATCGTAAAATATGCCGCTAACAAAATAGATTCGTGTAGAAAAAACTGTGGAACAGCTATAGATAATCTCGGCACATGCAAAATCAATATTCTGGATAATAGCATCAAGCCATTTATTGCTGAATTTGAAAAATTAAATCATGTCGAATTGACAGCATCTAAGGGGCTGAACGAACTTCAGAAGATGGTTTTGGATAAGAAGAATTTTACTGAACTAAAAGAACTTCAGTCTATGGCAACATCGATGGTGGGGGGGATTGCATCAGGTGCTATGGCTGGAGCCATAACGGCTTTTGGTGCTTATGGAGCTGCAGGAGCGCTTGCGACAGCATCTACGGGGACTGCTATAGCGTCATTAAGTGGTGCAGCAGCAACAAATGCAACACTTGCTTTTTTTGGTGGTGGATCTCTAGCTGCAGGTGGTTTGGGAATGGCAGGAGGAACGGCAGTTTTGGGAGGACTTGTTGCCGGACCGGCATTAGCTGTACTAGGCATTGTAGTGGGAGCGAAAGCATCTGCCAATAAAGACAAAGCATATTCAAATCTTGCAAAAGCGAAAGAGTTTAAAGAGGAGATGGATGCTGCATCATCATTGTGTATAGCAATTAGAAAAAGAGCAAACATGTTTAACCGATTCCTTCTTTCATTAAATTCTGTATTTGAACCATTGATTTATGAAATGGGTGAGATTATCAAAAAGAATGGAACGGACTTCAGAAAGTTTAGTGATAATGAAAAAAAGACAGTAGCAGAGGCTATGGCCATGGCGGGGGCAATTAAATCAATATTGGATACTCCGATATTGGATGATGATGGAAATCTTACTCAAGAATCTGAAATGATTGTTGAAGCAACTAAAGCAAAGTTGGAAAGTTCAACATAAGGTATCGAAATAAGTCCTTTTCATTTGCTGACAGTTTTTTTCCGGAATAGTATAATTGTTTTAACTATTTAGCACAATTCGAAGCATTATCTACCTAAGACTGTGAGAAAATGACGAGGAACCCAGATATATGGACTTTAAGGTTGGAGTTGGCAAATCTGATTTCAGAGATATGAGAGAATCCGGCGATTATTATGTTGATAAGACTGAAATTCTATATGAGTTAGTACATGATACAGATAATGCAGTCAGCGTATTTACCAGACCAAGACGCTTTGGAAAAACTCTGATGATGAGTATGATGGAGAATTTCTTTAACATAAGGAAAGATAGTAACGAAATCTTCGCAGGTCTTGATATCACTGATCATAAGGAATTCTGCAATACGTGGATGAACAAATATCCTGTCCTTTTTGTTTCATTTAAGGATGCTGAAGCTGACAATTTTGAAGATGCATACAGCATGCTGAAAACACAGATTGCTGAATTATGTAAAAACATAGATGACATCTCAGAACATAAAGCGATAAATGATGCCGACCGACAGATTTTCCAGCGACTGATGGAAAACGATGCAAATAAAACGGAGATAAAATTTTCGTTAAAAACATTGATGCGTATAATGCATTCGGTGTATGAAAAAAAGTCGTGCTTCTTATTGATGAGTATGATGTTCCGTTGGCAAAGGCGAGCGAGAAAGATACGTCAGAAAACGGTTATTATGGGAAAATGCTGGACGTGATCAAGGGGATTATGAGCACAGCACTTAAGGATAACGAATTTCTTCAGTTTGCTGTGATCACAGGCTGTCTTCGTATAGCAAAAGAAAGCATTTTTACAGGCACAAATAATTTTGCATCGTATTCTGTTCTCGATGATGGATTTTCCAAGTATTTCGGTTTCATGGAAAATGATGTAAATACCATTCTTTCCGCAGCAGGAAGAACGGACAGAAAAGATGTTGTCAAACAGTGGTACGACGGATATTTGTTCGGAAAAAATCACCTCTATTGTCCGTGGGATGTGATCAACTATCTTTCTGAGTTAAAGAAGGATACGGATCTTGCACCCAAGAATTACTGGAAAAATACAAGTCACAATGGCATTCTTCTCACTTTTGTAAAAAGAACAGATTTCGATGTTTCCGATAAGTTTGAGACTCTGCTTAATGGTGGAAGCGTATCAGCGACCATAACAGATCAGCTTACATATGACACGCTTCATTCCTCTGAGGACAATCTGTGGAGTGTCCTCCTCATGACAGGGTATATAACGAAAGCTGAAACAGATGAGAATAGCAGTGCAGTGAACTTGAAGATTCCGAACAAGGAGATATCATCAATATTCCAGGATACTGTTGTTCAATTTTTTGAAGAAACCGCAGATACAGAAACTATTTCGGCTCTGATAAATGCATTCTGGCAGAGTGATGAGACAGTTGCAACTAAGCTCATATCAGATCTTTTATGGAATACTATCAGCTTTAATGATTATCACGAAGACTACTATCATGCATTTTTGACCGGGATATTTGTTGGTCGCGGCTACAATGTCGAATCCAATAAGGAAAAAGGCCTTGGCAGACCCGATATCTACCTTAAAGACAAAAAGAACCGAAGAGCGCTCATAATAGAAGCTAAGAAATCTGAGACCGAAGCTGATCTTGAAAAAGACTGTGACAAGGCTATTAAGCAGATTACAGAAAAGAAATATGCAGAGGGTTTATACGGATACGAACAGGTTCTTTGCTATGGAGTAGCTTTTTACCAAAAGCAGGCTGTGGTGAAGAAGATGAAGTGAGAGTTAAAGTTAAATGGAGGTTGCTCAAATGTGCAATTTAAGTGATCTTATTGCTGAAGATAGACTTGCTAAACAGAGAGAAGAGATTGTTGCTGAAAAAGACGCCGAATACAAGGTGATAATTGCTGAAAAGGACAATACTATTGCCGCTAAAGATGCTTTAATAGCACAGCTTCAGGCACAGCTTGCGGCAAAGAATGATGCGAAATAATTCTGTTTTTACAATAAAAGATAAACAAACCGCAAGCTACAAACGCTGTTAGCTTGGTTTTTAGAATTCCAAAAAATCTGTGATATACTGCTCGTACAAGACGGTGAGTAAGGTATCACAGATTTTTTGTCGTTTTGAGAAAACTGCATTTTGTATAATCCAAGGCATCAAATCCGAAAAGGATCAAAGCAATAAAGTTTGATAAAATCCTACGCTAACTTAAACATCTTCTCCAACTCAACTGCGCGGTGCTGCCAGGTATGCGCTTTCTTTGCCTCTTCGTACCCTGCCAGTGCGATATCTTTTGCTTCTGCAGGGTGATCCATGATCCAGGCATACCGCTCAACGAGCTTATCTATATTTTTTAAGTCATAAAAGACTATATTTTTTCCGTCTACAAAGTAATCATCCAGAGCTCTTGAATGATCGGAGAGTGAGATCGCTCCGTTCAGCATAGTATTAAATACTCTGTCATGGGCTCCGTCCTTAAACCAAGGCATCACATTTAGAGAAACCCTCGCCTGAGCGATGGCTTCCAGACATTTTAGGGAATTAACATTCCCTTTATTTATGATATTTTCCGGATGTTTGCACGGCAGATCTTCGTATCCAGCGCCATAAACTGTGATCTTGTATCCGGCGTCAGCAATAGCAGCTACCGCCTGCCCGCGAAACTGATGCCGTATCTGCAGATCCAGAAAGATCATGTTTTCAAAGCAGTCTCGCAGGTATTCGTCCGTAACCTTATCTCCAAAAACTTCACGAATACGCTTCTCAGCGTGATCTTCCAGTGTTTCATCGGGGTTTTCTCTAAGTTCACGGAAAAGAGAGTGATAGAAATCGATTACAGGCTGATCGCAGCCTTTCAAAAACTTCTCATAGCTTTCCGGCAGGATATAATTTCCGGTAAAAATAATGTCATCCGGGCGCTTTTCATACGGAATCAGGTCATCTGTCGAAAGTTCCCACTGCATTTTTCCACTGTCAGCGCTCAGCTGAGTGCCTGCAAGCTCCATGTAATGATCTGAATCAATATGAGGAAAATATCTCTTCATATAGCGAATATGATTACGGTCTATGCAGATCTGAACATATTGGGGAGGGATATGAAGAAATTCCTGGTGATAATAGTAGGGGTGATCCACGATCATATTATAATAGGGGATGCCTGTTTTCTTTAACCAGACCGGATCCCTGCCCTTACAAAGACATGGATCGTTGATCATTCCATTAAAATTGAACGCGAAAACAACAGTATTTCCGGGTTCTACGAAATTTTCAAGCTTGCTGAAACTCATGAAAGGCTCATTACAGTCATAAATATAGACTTCATGTCCCATATTTTCAAAAGCATATGCCAATTCAAAAGAAAAAAATTCCTGACTCTCTACAGTATTCTTAAATAATACAATCTTCATGATTTTTCCCCCTGCATTTACTCTTTGATAACTACATCGTCAAAGTACAAAAAATTCAACATGAAAATTGGTCAAAAAAATTTTTAAAATTTCTGCGAATATACGTTCGTAAAATCCTTGTTTTTTTGACGCTGTTATGTTATTGTAAACCATACTGGCAAAAATCAAGGTGTGAGATTTTGCCCATTTGTATCTAAAAATTATCGGAGTGAGTACATTTATGGAAGAAAAAGAAAACTATGGCGCCAGTTCGATCCAGGTCTTAGAAGGACTCGAACCCGTCCGGCTGCGTCCGGGCATGTACATCGGCAGTACAGGTGTCAGAGGATTAAATCACCTTATATATGAAATAGTTGACAACTCTGTCGATGAGCATCTGGCAGGCTTTTGCAGCAATATCTGGGTAACACTTAATGAAGACGGATCCGCTACGGTAACGGATGACGGCCGAGGAATCCCGGTCGGTATGCATGAAAAAGGCGTATCTGCAGAACGAGTAGTTCTTACAACTCTCCATGCCGGCGGTAAATTTGATGACACCGTATATAAGACAAGCGGTGGTCTGCACGGTGTTGGTTCGTCCGTTGTAAACGCCCTTTCATCATGGCTTGATATCAATGTCAGCAGAGAAGGTCTCATTCATCACGACAGATACGAAAAGGGACGTCCCGTAGTGGAGCTTATTAACGGACTCCTGCCTACTGTCGGACGTACCAGAAAGACCGGTACAAGCATCAGTTTTCTCCCTGATCCGGAGATATTTGATACGACACGTTTCAAGGCTGATGATATTAAGAGCCGTCTTCACGAGACCGCATACCTTAATCCAAACCTTCAGATCCACTACGAGGACAAACGCCCCGGAACTGAGGAAACACAGGATTTCCACGAACCGGACGGAATAAACGGCTTCGTTCGTGATATGAACGAGAATAAAGAAATTCTGACTCCTGTTATCTACTTTAAGGGCGAATCCGAAGGAATACAGGTTGAATGTGCTTTCCAGTACGTTAATGAATTTCATGAGGATGTTCTCGGATTTTGTAACAATATCTACAATTCCGAGGGTGGTACACATATTACAGGTTTCAAGTCAACCTTTACAACTATCATGAACAGTTATGCCCGAGAGATCGGAATTCTTAAAGAAAAGGATTCTAACTTCAACGGTGCTGATATCCGAAACGGCATGACCGGTATCATATCTGTAAAGCATCCTGATCCGCGATTTGAGGGCCAGACAAAGACAAAGCTCGATAATCAGGACGCTTCACGTGCTGTAGGTAAAGTCACGAACGAAGAGATCCAGCTTTACTTCGACCGAAATCTTGACGTATTAAAAACCGTTATCGGATGTGCTGAAAAAGCCGCAAAGATACGTAAATCAGAGGAAAAGGCAAAGACAAACCTCTTAACAAAGCAGAAATATTCCTTTGACTCAAACGGAAAGCTCGCTAACTGCGTAAGCAAAGATGCTTCCAAGTGTGAGATTTTCATCGTAGAGGGAGATTCTGCCGGTGGTTCTGCAAAAACTGCACGAAACAGGATGTATCAGGCTATCCTTCCTATCCGCGGAAAGATTCTCAATGTAGAAAAGGCCTCCATTGATAAGGTTCTTGCAAATGCAGAGATCAAAGCCATGATAAATGCGTTTGGATGCGGTTTTTCCGAAGGATATGGTCAGGACTTTGATATTACAAAGTTAAGATATGACAAGATCATCATCATGGCAGATGCCGACGTTGACGGTGCGCATATCGCTACACTGCTTTTGACACTGTTTTACCGCTTTATGCCTCAGCTTATTTTTGAAGGTCATGTTTATGTAGCTATGCCGCCTCTTTACAAGGCTCAGCCGTCAAGAGGTGAGGAAGAGTACCTGTACGATGACCATGCTCTCGCAGAGTATCGTAAAAAGCACAAGGGCAATTTTACCTTACAGAGATACAAGGGTCTTGGTGAGATGGACGCAGAGCAGCTGTGGGAAACTACACTTGATCCGGAGCACAGGAGACTTAAGCAGGTAAGTATCGACGATGCCCGCATGGCATCCAGTACGACGGCACTTCTCATGGGTAATGACGTACCGCCGAGAAAAGAATTTATCTATCAGCATGCACGTGATGCAGAGCTTGATATCTGATACAAATATGATGTCAGGGTCCCAAGGTCTCAATCCTCTTTGTGCAAGCACAATTGGATTTTTTACTTTTGACCCTGTCATTATCAAAATATTAACGGAGTGCAGATAAAATGCCATCAAATACAGAAGAATATATTATTAGTACCGAATATAGCGACATTATGCAGCAGAACTATATCGACTACGCTATGTCGGTCATTGTTTCAAGAGCGCTGCCTGATATACGAGACGGTCTGAAACCTGTTCAGCGCCGTACCCTTTATGATATGAGCGAGCTCGGTATCAGACACGACCGCCCATACCGTAAATGTGCCCGTATCGTCGGCGATACCATGGGTAAATATCATCCTCATGGAGACAGCTCCATCTACGATTCCCTCGTAGTAATGGCGCAGGATTTCAAAAAGGGACTTGCTCTGATCGACGGTCACGGAAACTTTGGTTCCATCGAGGGTGATGGCGCTGCTGCCATGCGATACACCGAGGCAAGACTGCAGAAGATCACAGAAGAAGCATTTTTGGCAGATCTGGATAAAGACACTGTCGATTTTGTTCCTAATTTCGATGAGACAGAGAAAGAGCCCTCAGTTCTTCCTGTACGTGTTCCTAATTTCCTGATCAACGGTTCTGAGGGTATCGCAGTTGGTATGGCTACATCCACACCGCCGCACAATATTTCCGAAGTAATAGAAGCCGAAAAGGCATATATGAAGAACCGCGACATTACTACAGAAGAACTCATGCAGATAATGCCGGGTCCGGATTTCCCTACAGGCGGAATCGTTGTAAATAAGGATGATCTCCAGAAAATCTATGAGACAGGAGAGGGAAAGATCCGAATCCGTGGTCGTGTAGAAGTGGAACCATTAAAGGGCGGAAAGAAAAATCTCGTCATTACAGAGATTCCTTATACCATGATCGGGGCAGGTATCGGAAAATTCATGTCTGATGTCGCAGGACTCGTTGAGTCAAAAAAGACAACAGATATCACCGATATCTCAAACCAGTCAAATAAAGACGGTATCCGTATCGTGATAGAGTTAAAAAAGGATGCTGATGTAGAAAATATCAAGAACCTTCTCTATACAAAGACAAAACTCGAGGATACTTTCGGCGTAAATATGCTCGCTGTTGTAAACAAACGTCCGGAAACACTGGGACTTCGCCAGATCCTTGCTAACCATGTCGGTTTCCTTTATGAAGTAAATACCAGAAAATACACCACACTCCTTGCAAAAGAGAGCGAAAAGAGTGAGGTTCAGGAAGGTCTCATCCGTGCCTGTGACTGCATCGACCTTATAATCGCGATCCTTCGCGGTTCAAAGAGCAGAGCACAGGCTATGGACTGCCTTGTAAAAGGTATTACAGAAGGCATCTATTTTAAGCATCCTGAAGATAAAAAATATGCAGCCGATCTTAAATTTACAGAGCGTCAGGCAACAGCTATTCTGGACATGCGTCTTTACAAGCTGATAGGTCTCGAGATCGACCAGCTGAAAAAAGAGCATGATGAAACTCTTAAGAGAATAGCTGATTATCAGACACTTCTTTCTGATCCTAAGGCAATGGGCAAGGCTATCATGAAAGACCTTGACCGCTACAAGAAAGAATTTGGACGTGAGAGAAGAACATCTATCGAAAATGCAAAGGCAACAGTATTTGAAGAAAAACCTATTGAAGAGATGGATGTATGGTTCTTGATGGATCGCTTTGGTTATGCAAAGCTCATAGATACCAACACCTATGAAAGAAACAAGGAAACTGTGCTTTCCGAAAACCGCTTTGTGATCCCTGTAAAGAATACCGGTAGGATCGGTCTTTTCACCACCGACGGTACTTTCCACGTTGTAAAGTGTCAGGATCTTCCGTTCGGAAGACTGCGTGATAAGGGAACACCTATCGACAACATCAGTAATTTCGACAGTTCAAAGGAGAATTATATCCTTGTAGATTCTCTGGAACACATCATCCATTCAAAGCTTCTTTTCATGACAAAGAATGCTATGGCAAAGATGGTAGACGGTTCTGAATTTGATGTTCTTAAGAGAACAGTAGCAGCTACAAAGCTTTCCGACGGAGATGAACTTTTACTCTTGAAACCTGTTACTGATGAGACAAGGCAGATACTCCTGCAGACTGAACATGGCTTCTTCCTGCGATTCAATCTGGACGAGATCCCGGAAAAGAAAAAGATCGCAGTAGGCGTACGATGCATGAAGCTTGAAAGGGATGATAGCCTTGAGGAAGCATATCTCATGAATTATGCCGATGAGCGGACGATCGATTACAAGGGTCAGGAAATGCCCATGACTTATGTAAAAACTGCTCACAGGGATACCAAAGGAACCAAAATCAGAGTATAATCGTTATCGTTAAATTTTTATCCATATGATGATGATGTCAGGGTCAAAAGGTCAAAATCCGATTGTGCTTGCACAAAGAGGATTGAGACCTTGGGACCCGCAAAACACGAGCAAGTAGCGTTATTACGCGGAATGCGAGTGTTTTAGGATTGCGGGAATTGCGTAGCAATGAAGCAATCCGTGACATCAGTAAGGGGCAAAGGTAGACTTGTCCCTTACATCATATCCATACAGAAATGAGAGTAAGAATATGAGAGTTATTGCAGGCACTGCCAGACGTCTGAGGCTCAAGACGCTGGATAGCATGGACACACGTCCGACCCAGGACATTATAAAAGAGACACTTTTTAACGTTATCCAGGTAGATGTGCCCGGAAGCCGTTTCCTCGATCTTTTCGCCGGAAGCGGAGCTATCGGTATCGAGGCTCTTTCAAGAGGTGCAGAAGAGGCTGTATTCATTGAGAACAACCGTAAGGCTGTATCTATCATCAATGATAATCTGGCATTTACACATCTCGCAGACCGCGCGGAAGTCATCACCGGTGATGTAATGATCGGCATGCAGCAGATCGAGAAAAAGGGAGTATTCCATATAATCCATATGGATCCGCCATATAACAAAGATCTGGAAAAGAATGTGCTGATGTACCTTAAGAATTCAAAGTTAGCTGATGAAGAAACACTTATCATCATAGAGGCATCACAGGAAACAGATTTCAGCTACCTTGAGGAGCTGGGCTATACGATCGTAAAAGATAAGATTTATCGTCATAATCGTCATCTTTTCCTCAAGAAAAAAGACTAAAAAGAAAGGCACTTAGTAAAAAAATGGCTTGTGCGATCTATCCCGGATCATTTGATCCGGTCACAAAAGGACACATTGATATTATCCGCAGAGCAGCAAAAATGTTTGATGTTCTGACCGTTGCTGTACTCAATAATTCCGAGAAAACTCCGTTGTTTTCTGTAGATGAACGTGTTAATATGTTACGTGAGGTTTGTAAGGAAATTCCTAACGTAAAGGTTGATGCATTTTCCGGTCTTACTGCTGATTATTCAAAGCAGCAGGGCACTGATGTCATCATCCGTGGTCTCAGAGCTATCACTGACTTTGAATATGAACTTCAGATGGCTCAGACAAACAGGAAGATTCTTCCGTCGGTTGATACCGTATTCTTAACAACCAGCCTTGAATATGCATATCTTTCATCATCTATCGTAAGAGAGGTAGCCGCATACGGCGGTGATATTCATGAATTTGTACCATCTTACGTTGCACAAAAAGTTTATGCAAAATTGGAGACAAAAAAGCATGGCCAGTCAGGTAGAACATATCAGTAGGATCGAACAGATCATTGAAGAAATCGAAGATTACATCGAAGAGTGTAAATATGCAACTTTTTCCTCAAGAAATATCCTTGTGGATAAAGAGGTATTTTTAGAGCTTCTTCATGATCTAAAGAAAAACACACCGGAAGAAATCAAGCGTTATCAGAAAGTTATCAGCAATAAAGAAGCTATCATGAATAACGCACAGCAGAAGGCAAACGAGCTTGTTGCACAGGCGCAGACTTATTCTGATCAGATGATAAATAATCATGAGATCATGAAAAAGGCGTACGAACAGGCTGATGAAGTAGTTACGCAGGCAAGACAGCAGGCACTTTCAATCCTTGAGACAGCAAATGCGCAGGCTCAGGAGATCACGATGTCCGCTATTCAGTATACAGATGATTCGCTTGCTACTATTCAGAATCTGCTTTCACATTCTATTACTGAAACCCAGGAACACGATGCAGCATTTATCAATTCATTGAATCAGATGCTCATGACTGTAAATGCAAATCGTGCCGAGCTTCATCCGGAAGATGAGCTTGCACAGGACGAAGCGATCGCTGATCGTGCAGAAGCAGAAAAAGCGGCTCGCGGTTTTGATCCTGCAAAAACAGAACCAGTTCAGGATGTTTCAGGCGCAGACACCACAAATGAAGTTGCTGGCGATGAAACTTTGAATATAATCAGATAAATCTAATTTAGCCGTCATAGAAATATGACGGCTTTTATTTCTAAGACCATCAGGTGCCAATGGTATTTGTGTTCCGAAGGTATCTGATGTGATCGTGTATGGGGGGGATTTTCATGAGTAAAGTACTTTCAGGTCTTGAGCCCGAAAAGGTATTTCATTTTTTTGAAGAAATCTGTAATATTCCGCACGGTACAGGTAATACCGCTGCACTTAGAGAGTATATAGCAGAGTTCGCAAAAGAAAAGGGCCTTGAATCAAGAACAGACGAAGCCGGAAATATTGTCATTCATGTGCCGGCATCAAAGGGTGCAGAAAATGCAGCTACCGTTCTTCTCCAGGCTCATCTTGATATGGTTTGTGAGAAAAATGATGACAGCAGACACAATTTCAGAAATGATCCTCTGGATCTGAATGTCATGGATGATGATATCTACGCCAGAGGAACTACGCTTGGCGCAGAAGGCGGAGCCGGTGTCGCAATATGTCTTGCGCTTTTGGATTCATCCGATATCATCCATCCGGCACTGGAAATAGTTTTTACAGCGAATGAAGCATTTGGCATGAAAGGTGTACAGGAACTGGACATGTCTGGTCTGCACGCTAAGTACATGATAGGCTTTGATTCCGATGATGACGGAACTATTCTCACAAGTTCAGCGGGTGTCCTTCTCGGCAATATGTACGTTCCCGTAAAATATACGACCAAGAGCGGCCTTAAGTATAAGATCATTGTCGGTGGACTGCATGGCGGTCATGCCGGAACAGCTATCGACTCTTATCAGGCAAATGCAAACATCATTATGGGACGGCTTTTGCATTTCCTTGGAAAAAGTGTTGATTTTCATATGGCATTTCTGTCAGGAGGACTTGCACAAAACGCCATCCCACGTGAAGCAGATTGCCGTGTACTCATTGACAAGAAAGATGCCGAGAGATTTGAAAGTCTGATATCCGATTTTGAAAAGACAATTCAAAATGAATATCGCGCAAATGAGCATAATCTAATGATCTACAGTGATTTTCTGGAAGAAGCAGAAAATGAGCCTGTACTTTTCAAAAAGACTCAGGAACGCGTGATCTTTCTCTTAAATACTGTGCCTGACGGAGTGCAGAAGACCAGTCAGGAGTCTGATACAAAGGGAATGACCGAAACATCGATCAATGTATCGATGATGCGCTGCGGTGAATCAGAGTTCTTTCTGCAGGGATCAATCAGAAGTTCAATATCATCTGCCAAATATGCTCTTTCAGAGAAACTTCGCTACCTGACTGAGATGATCGGCGGACGCTACGAAGAAACAGGAGATTATCCGGCATGGGAGTATAACGAAAATTCCCATCTGATGGCGATCATGAAAGATACCTATAAAGAGGAATTCGAGAACGCACTTAAGGTAAAGGGCGTACACGCAGGACGTGAAGAAGGAGCCTTTTCTCAGGGAATCCCGGGCATAGATATCGTATCTATAGGTCCGGAAGTACAAAAAAGCCGTACTCCTGCCGAAAAGCTGAGCATTTCCTCAACTCTTCGCACTTGGAAGTTCCTGCAGTCTGTACTTAAGCGTTTGGCATCCGAATGATCATCGAATGAATTAGTATTAAAGGAACAAGTTTTATAATGAGATTTAAGAACGAAAAGCCCGAAGCAGTACTTTTTGATATGGACGGAAGTCTTGTTGATTCCATGTGGATGTGGAACAAGATCGACACAGAATTTTTAGAGGCAAGAGGGCTTAAATATACACCGGAGTTTCAGCAGGAGATCGAGGGATTATCTTATCTTGAGACGATCCGTTATTTCAAGAAAAAGTTTAATCCTGAAGAGTCGGAAGAAGAGCTTGCCGATATCCTGAACAATATGGCGATGGACAAGTACGAATCAGAGGTAACATGGAAACCCGGAGCAAAAGAGTTTCTGGAGTGCTGCAGAGAACACAATATCCCGTGTGGTATCGCTACAAGTAACTCTAGAGAACTGGTAGAAGCCTGCGATCGTAACTTAAATCTCAAAAAATGGGTAAAGTCTATCAGGACAGCAGATGAAGTAAAAAAGAGTAAGCCTTTTCCGGACATTTACCTTCGTGTAGCAGAAGATCTAAATGTTGATCCCGCAAAATGTATCGTTTTTGAAGATGTCCTGCCCGGAATACAGGCTGGAAAAAACGCCGGTATGAAAGTATATGCTGTACAGGACGAATACTCAAAAGACGCAGAACAGGAAAAGCGTGAAGCTGCTGACGGCTTTATAACGGATTACAGAGAATTATTGACCGACTGATGAACAGCTGTCGTAGCAATATAAAAAAGGAGGCCGCCAGTGAAAATAGCGATCGTTACCGGAGCAAGTTCCGGTATGGGTTCTGAGTTTATTCGAAACATCATCCGACGACACAAAGAATTTAATGAAGTGTGGGCTATAGCCAGACATCGGGATAAACTTCTTTCACTGGTAAGTAAATACGGGATGAAAGTTCGCCCCATTCCTGTCGATCTCACAAAGGAAAAAGATATTGCTTACCTAAAGCAGACTCTTGAAGCTGAAAAGCCGGTTGTAGGACTTCTCATTAATTCTGCAGGTATGGGAATCATCGGAAATGTTTCAGATGTGCCTGCAGAAGATACTCTGAGCATGATCGACTTGAATATAACGGCTCTTACGTCTTTCACTTTAACAGTACTTCCATTCATAAAAAAAGGTGGACGCATAATCAATCTGTCATCCGGTTCTGCTTTTTTTCCACAACCGGGTTTTGCGGTTTACGTTGCATCTAAATCCTATGTGCTCAGTTTCTCCCGTGCATTAAATCAGGAACTTAGATCCCGTGGCATTTCTGTTACAGCAGTATGTCCCGGTCCTGTAAAGACCCCATTCTTTTCCATAGCCGAAAAACACAATAAACGTCCGGACTGGAAAAATATGTTCATGGCTGATCCGGCTGCAGTCGTCAATCTTGCCATGCATGATGCTCTTCATCGAAAAGAGCTTTCTGTGTATTCTCTGCCGATGAAAGCAGGTGTGCTCTGCATGAAGCTGCTTCCGCACAGTCTGCTGCTTCGACTGATGGGGCTAATAAAGAAAAAATAAAATAGAGAGGCCTAATATTATCATGAATCAATTTTTTGCATTTAGAGCAAAAAAAGGAACATACGGATATCTTAACAGCATGCATACGTTTTCGACTATACGAGCTGTTTTATTCTGCGGTTTTTCCCTGTTGTTAGTACTGTTCGGGAGAGTATTTTTTACCAGATTCGCAGGTTTATTTGTATTGCTCGCGATCATATCTGCTGTACCGGCAGCGATGTCTGCAGTGTCTCTCATCATGTACGCCAGATTTAAGACCGGCCGCAAAGAAGTTTACACTACGGTCGAGAAGCTTCGTGGAACAGCACCGGTTTTTTATGATTCCGTCATCACAACGCCCGATAAGTCTTATGGCGTAAACTGCTTTGTGACACTAAATAAAAATCTTTTAGCGTATTCAGAATATGAGAAGGTCGACGTAAAGACCTTAGAAAAGTATCTCTCTAACATGGCAAAAAAGAACGGTTATAAAGACTGGACTGTTAAAGTCTTTACAGATTTCAGTTCCTATACAGACAGACTCAGGTATCTTGATGAGAAAAATGTTAAACCGTTAAATAAAGACTACGATATGATGCATCTCATAGAAGCTTTGTCTCTTTAACGTGATAATTTAAGGAATTTTTACAGTAATGAAAGAATTTAAGGTTAATACAACTGATGAGGGACAGACACTCCTTAGATATGTGTCAAAAATCCTTCAAAAAGCACCTTCAAGTGTTATCCGTAAGGCACTCCGAAAGAAAAATATCGACCTGAACGGAAAGAAAGCCACCGGATCAGAATCGTTAAAAAACGGCGATTCCGTAAAAATATGGTTTTCCGATGAAACCTTTGAAAAATTCATGGCTGATGCAGGCCGAAAGACAGGCCCTGCTATAAAAATACCTAAAGAAGCTCTTACCCGTTTCAAAAAGTCCATCATCTACGAAGACAGAAATATCGCTATCGTGAACAAACCAGCGAATCTCTTGTCTCAGTCTGACGATTCCGGTGAGGTATCCCTTAATGATGAATTACGGGCTTATTACAGCGATCTCACAAAAATGCAGACATTCAAGCCATCCATCTGCAATCGTCTTGACCGGAACACCAGCGGACTGGTTCTCTGCGGACTTACCACAAAAGGACTTCAGCAGATGAATGCCGTGTTAAAAGATCGATCGATCCATAAGTATTACACAACGATCGTTTACGGAAAAGTTAATGAACCAATGAATTTACACGGTTTTCTTACTAAAGATCACAAAACAAATGAGGTCCGTGTAACAGAGAGTAAAATATCCGAGGATTCTGTACCGATCGAGACAGATCTGACACCTGTATCATCAATAAAGATCGATGGAACAGATCTCACGGTTTTGGAAATACTTTTGGTAACAGGACGTTCCCATCAGATAAGAGCGCATCTCACCTCCATCGGCCATCCGATAATCGGTGATCCAAAGTACTTTACTCCTGAGAGTAGATCATTCTCCGATAAGCAAAAGGTTAAAAGGCAGCTCTTACATTCTACGAGAGTAAAGATGCCAAAGATCAGTGGTGATCTATCAATGCTTTCAGGGAAAGAATTTGAAGCGCCGCTGCCGGAAGATATGAATAAATTACTCAAATACAGGGTTAGATAACAACTCGGTTGACATAACCCGATTATGTTAACTGATTTCGGATTAGAAGAGAAAATATATGTCAGCATGGAAAACAAGAGGACTTCGAGGCTCAGGTCTCGAAGAACTCATTAACTACACAAATGAAAAATATCTGGAGAGCCATCTTGCTCTGATCCAGAAAATACCGACACCGATAACACCGATTGAATTTGATAAATCCAGTCGAACAATTAAACTTGCCTATTTTGAACAGAAAAGTACGGTTGATTACATCGGCGCAGTACAGGGGATTCCTGTGTGTTTTGATGCCAAAGAATGCGCCGTTGACACATTTACGTTAAGAAATATTCATGAACATCAGGTCCGCTTTATGGAAGAATTTGAAAGGCAGGGCGGTATAGCCTTCTTTCTTATCCAGTACACAAAGAAGGATCTTTTTTATTACCTGACATTCAGAAAACTTCATGATTTTTGGAAACGATGGGAAAACGGCGGCAGACGTTCGTTTCGATTTGAAGAGATAGATGAGAGGTATATCATCCATCCGGAAGCCGGTGTACCGATTCCTTACCTAAACGCACTTCAAACCGACCTTTCTGAAAGGTAGGTAAAACATACACTTGACAGGAAAGACAGCAACTTAGTATAATTCTTTTATCGTGCTACCATGATAGCACTTCACAGCACTAAAGCAAATATAGAAAGGACTACTATGGATAACAGACTTCTGCATACTCCTGAGGGAGTCCGTGATATTTACGGTGATGAACTTCAAAAGAAATTAAAGCTCGAAAGAATTTTACATAAAAAAGTTGCTTCTTTCGGTTATCACGACATTGAAACCCCTTCTTTTGAGTATTTTGATATATTTTCACGCGAGATCGGCACAACACCTTCACGTGAGATCTACAAGTTTTTCGACAGTGAGAACAACACTCTGGCTCTCAGACCGGACTTTACTCCGGGAGTTGCCAGAGCAACAAATAAATACTTCATGGAAGATATCCATCCGATCCGTTTATGTTATATGGGAAACACTTTCTCAAACCGTTCGGATCTGCAGGGCAAGCTCAAGGAAGTAACCGAGCTCGGTGTGGAATACATGCGTGAACCGTCTGTGGATGCTGACGCAGAGATGATCGATATGACCGTTGAGTTGTTAAAAACCGCGGGACTCGACGAATTTCAGATCTGTATCGGCACAGTAGAGTATTTCCGTGGCCTCTGTGAAGCTGCAGGACTTGACCGTGAGACAGAAGAGGCTCTTTCGGATCACATCCGAAATAAAAACTATTTTGGTATCCAGGATGTATTAAATGACGTAAAGATGCCTGCTGATATCAAGAAAACACTCACATCATTTTCTGATTACTTCGGTAACGTTGATGTACTCGATGAAGCTGCAGAAAGAGTAAAGAAAGTACCTCGCTCTCTGGCAGCAATAGACAGACTGAAAGCACTCTACGAAAAGCTTAAGATATACGGTGTCCAGAATTATCTGACCTTTGATCTCGGAATGATCTCACAGCATGACTACTATACAGGAATTCTTTTCCAGGCATATACCTTTGGAACAGGAGAGCCTATCGTACGCGGAGGACGCTATGATAATCTCCTCGGCAGATTCGGAAAGCCCGGTGCAGCTGTCGGATTTACGGTAGTCGTAGATCAGCTCTTAAATACACTGAATCAGCAGCATATCGTTATCGACAGGGATTGCAATAATGCTCTTGTAGTCTATGACCGCGACTCCTTTGAAGCCGCGGTTCGCGAGTCCGGTTCCTTAAGACTTGATGGCGTTCATGCGGAGATGATACTTAATTCTCCCGATATGACACAGGCATCCATCAATGCCTATGCACAGGAGATCCATGCAGCAAAAATATACAGAATACGCGGCGGCAAGACGGAGGTACAGAAAATATGAGATATCTGACATTTGCTCTTACCAAGGGCCGTCTTGCAGACAAGACTCTGGAGGCTCTTGAAAAAATCGGCATCGGCTGTGAAGAGATGCATGATAAAACATCAAGGAAACTGATTTTTGTAAACGAAGAGAAGAAGCTGAAATTTTTCCTAGCAAAAGGTCCTGACGTACCTACATATGTAGAGCACGGCGCCGCTGACATCGGTGTTACAGGCAAGGACATCATCATGGAAGAAAACCGGCAGATATACGAAGTTCTGGACCTGGGATTCGGAAAATGCCGTATGTGCGTATGCGGACCCGCAGAGGCAGGAAGTCTCCTGAAGCATCAGGAAATGATAAAGGTCGCAAGTAAATACCCGCGCATTGCAAGAGATTATTTCCACAATAAAAAACATCAAACTGTCGACATCATCAAACTTAACGGTTCGATCGAGCTCGCGCCTATCGTAGGTCTCACAGATGTGATCGTCGATATCGTAGAAACCGGAACAACACTCAAAGAAAACGGTCTTCAGGTTTTAGAAGAAGTGTGTCCTCTTTCTGCAAGAATGGTAGTTAATCAGGTCTCAATGCGTATGGAAACAGAACGTATACGCTGGATCATAAATGAATTAAAGAAGAATCTAAACTAGGAAAGAGAGAATAGACATTCATGAGAATCGTAAACCTGACAGAGGAAACAAAAAAGGATCTTCTCGGAAGCCTGCTTAAAAGAAGTCCTTCAAGTTATCCCGAATTTGAAAAGACCGTAGCGGATATTTTGGAAAATGTCCGGGAAAACGGAGATAAAGCAATCTTTGAATACTCACAAAAATTTGATCACTGCGAGCTGGATACTGCTTCTCTGAAAGTTACTGAAAGCGAGATAGAAGAAGCGTGCAGGGAAGTAGGCGATGAACTGCTCGGCATCATGCAGAGATCAATGGACAATATCAGATCCTACCATGAATGTCAGAAAAGGCAGAGCTTTTTCACTACACGTCCCGACGGCGTGATCCTGGGGCAGCGTATCACTCCTATAGAAACCGTAGGTGTATATGTTCCCGGCGGAAAGGCCGTATACCCGAGTTCCGTACTTATGAATGTCGTTCCTGCCATCGTTGCGGGAGTACCTCGTATAATCATGTGTACTCCATGTAAAGCCGATGGAAAAGTAAATCCTCAGGTTCTGGCTGCTGCAAAACTTCTCGGAATAACTGAGATTTTCAAGACAGGCGGTGCTCAGGCGATCGGTGCCATGGCTTACGGTACAGAATCTGTTCCAAAAGTCGATAAAATAGTTGGACCCGGTAATATTTTTGTAGCGCTTGCAAAACGTGCAGTTTATGGTCACGTAAGTATTGATTCTATCGCCGGTCCGTCCGAAATAATGGTGTTAGCAGATGAAACTGCCAATCCGCGTTTCGTAGCAGCTGACCTTCTGAGTCAGGCAGAACACGACGAGATGGCTTCTGCTATCCTGGTTACCACCTCCCGTGAGATCGCTGAAAAAGTATCTGAAGAAATCGATAAATTCATACCGACCCTCTCAAGGAGCGAGATCATTCAGAAATCCCTTGATAACTACGGATACGCACTTGTAGCTGAAAATATGGATGATGCCATCGATGCAGTAAATGATATTGCTTCAGAGCACCTCGAGCTCGTAACTGCCGATCCATGGAACACGATGACAAAGGTAAAAAATGCCGGAGCTATATTTGTCGGTCCTTATTCATCAGAACCTCTCGGTGATTATTTTGCAGGTCCTGATCACGTACTTCCCACTAACGGTACGGCAAAGTTTTTCTCACCTCTGTCGGTAGATGATTTCATCAAGAAGTCATCTGTGATCTCATACTCAAGAGAAGCGCTGGCAAAAGTTCACGAAGATATCGAAGCATTTGCAAAAGCAGAAAAACTCACGGCTCACGCAAATTCGATCGCAGTAAGATTTGAATAAAATAATGTAACCCGGAGGGTATATTAATGGCAGAACCACGCATCGTGACCTGTTCCAGAGAGACAAAAGAGACAGGCATCACCGTAACACTGAACTTAGACGGATCAGGTAAAAATGAGATTAATTCCGGCATAGGTTTTTTTGACCATATGCTTGATGGATTTGCACGTCACGGTTTCTTTGATCTGTCACTTACCTGCAAGGGAGATCTGCATGTAGATGACCACCATACCATCGAAGACTGCGGTATCGTCCTTGGTACTGCGATCAAAGAAGCTATCGGCGATAAAGCAGGAATCACGCGTTTCGGTCACTTTATCCTGCCTATGGATGATGCGCTGATCCTGTCAGCCGTAGACCTGTCCGGGCGGCCTTATTTCTCATATGATCTACAATTTACAGGTGAAAAATGCGGTGAAATGGAAACACAGATGTGCAGAGAGTTTTTCTATGCAGTTTCCTACTCAGCAGCGATGAATCTGCACTTAAAACAGATAAGCGGCATAAATGATCATCACATCATGGAAGGTGCTTTTAAGGCATTTGGAAAAGCTCTTGACATGGCAACTTCGTTTGACGCACGCATAAATGGCGTTCTTTCTACGAAAGGATCACTCTAATGAGCACAAATTATAAACGACTTTTACCTTCTATCTTTCTAAAAAACGGCGAGGGAGTTGCATGGTTCGATGGAAGTTCGGTCACTGTAACTGATCCGATCACAGCTGCCGAAGATTTTAATAATTACGGCGCGGACGGGATCATTGTCTTTGACCTGTCGGAAGAAGATGATGAACACGACGTAAATATGCTCATGATCCGAAAAATCTGTCAGGCTGTAGATATCCCTGTATACGGTGCCGGACGGATACGCCGTCTTGATGACATTAAAAAGCTGATCTATGCCGGCTGCCACAAAGCCTGCCTGAATTTTGCGAGAGAGGATAATGTAGATCTGGCAACAGGTGTCGGCGCACGTTTCGGAAGAGACCAACTTGCGATTTGTGTTGACAATGTATCCCAGCTCGAAGATAATCAGAATCTGATAAAGAATTACGTAAGCGAGATCATTCTCGTCAATAATGTTTCTCTGCCGGCCTGTGCTGAGTGGATCATGTCATCCTGCAATCGTAATGCAAATCCGATAAGTTTGTCTCTGGACTGCGTATTTAAGGATATCACTCTCCACGATGCAGCTGCGTCCCTCAGGGCATTTCCGGCACTCACCGGTATCTCCGGCGGAGAACTGAATGTTTCATGCAAGACTTTTATGGATTTTAAGCGCCAGTGCAAGAGCCTTAATATACCCATAAATACCTTTGAAAGCTCCATAGCATGGAGTGAGCTGAAACTTAATAATGACGGAATGGTACCTGTTATCGTGCAGGATTACAAGACAGATGAAGTCCTGATGCTTGCGTATATGAATGAAGAATCATTTAATCATACGATCAAAACAGGACTCATGACCTACTGGAGCCGCAGCCGCAATGAGCTTTGGGAAAAAGGCGATACAAGCGGTCATTTCCAGTATGTAAAAAGTCTGTCCTGTGACTGCGACAAGGATACGATCCTCGCAAAGGTGCTCCAGATCGGAGCTGCCTGCCATACAGGAAAACGAAGCTGCTTTTTCAACACAATGATGAAAAAGGAATATGATGACACAAATCCTTTGAAAGTTTTTGAAAAAGAGTATAATGTAATTCTCGATCGTAAGGAGCACCCTACAGATGGCTCATATACCACATACCTCTTTGAAAGCGGACTGGACAAGATACTAAAGAAAGTCGGAGAGGAATGTACCGAACTCATAATCGCAGCTAAAAATCCAAATCCGGAAGAGCTGAAGTATGAGATGGCTGATTTCTTATATCACGCAATGGTACTGATGGTCGAAAAGGGTGTGACCTGGAACGAAATTATAAAGGAGATTTCACACCGATAATTTATGAAAAAAACTGCCTTAAGCGATGAGATTTTATTAAAGATCGAGAAGCCGGAACGTTATATCGGCAACGAGATCAACGCTGTAATAAAGGACAAAGAAAAGGTGGACATCCGGTATGCCATGTGTTTCCCGGATGTCTACGAGATCGGAATGTCACATCTCGGCATTCAGATTCTCTATGATATGTTCAATAAGCGGGACGATGTCTGGTGCGAACGCGTCTATTCACCATGGGTGGATCTGGATCGTGTTATGCGCGAGAAAAATATCCCGCTTTTTGCGCTGGAAAGCCAGGATCCTATTAAAGACTTTGATTTTCTGGGAATCACTATCCAGTATGAGATGTGCTACACAAATATACTGCAGGTGCTCGATCTCGCACAGATACCGCTCACAGCTACAGACCGTACAGAAGAGCATCCTATCGTCATCGGCGGAGGTCCCTGCACCTACAATCCTGAACCTATCGCAGAATTTTTCGATATGTTCTACATCGGCGAAGGTGAGATAAGCTACGATCCGCTTTTTGACCTGTATAAAGAAATGAAGAAAAACGGTGCCTCCCGTAAAGACTTCCTGAAAGAAGCCGCAAAAATACCGGGAATCTACGTACCGTCTCTTTATGATGCCGAATATAATGCAGACGGAACTCTTGCGTCATTTACGCCAAATGTTCCTGAAGCTCCTGCGCGTGTAAAAAAGCAGATCGTAATGGATATGAACGATGTATCATATCCCGACAAGCCGATCGTACCCTTTATCCGTGTTACCCAGGACAGAGTAGTACTGGAAGTAATGCGTGGCTGTATCAGAGGCTGCCGTTTCTGTCAGGCGGGCGAGATCTACCGTCCGGTCAGAGAACGCTCCCTTGATTTCCTTAAGAAAAAAGCAAAAGCAATGCTCGATTCCACAGGACAGGATGAGATAACGTTAAGTTCTCTCAGTACCTCTGACTACTCTCAGCTCGGAGAACTGGTTCACTGGCTTATCGACAATTACCGTGATAAGTATGTAAATATATCACTTCCATCACTGCGTATAGATGCATTTTCTCTTGATATCATGAGCCGTGTGCAGGATATCAAAAAAAGCAGCCTGACTTTTGCATCAGAAGCAGGCTCCCAGAGACTCAGAAATGTAATCAATAAGGGAATAACAGAAGAGAATATCATGCAGGGCTCTGCCGAAGCCTTTAAGGGCGGTTGGAACAAGGTAAAGCTCTACTTTATGCTGGGACTTCCTACTGAAACCGACGAGGATGTAAAGGCAATCGCACATCTTTCCGATGCTGTTGCAATGAATTACTTTGATACGATCCCGAAAGAAAACCGTAAGGGTGTTCGTGTTCAGGTAACAAGTTCTGCTTCATTCTTTATTCCGAAGCCGTTTACTGCATTCCAGTGGGCCCCTATGAACTCAGCGGATGAATTTCTGCGTAAGGCTCATCTCTGCAGTGATGAATTTAGGCAGATGCTTAACCACAAGTCTCTGCGTTTCATGTACCACGAGAACGAGCTTTCAGAGCTTGAGGGCGTATTAGCACGAGGCGACAGAAAGCTTTCAAAGGTAATCCGCTCAGCATACGAAAACGGCGCTCTTTATGATTCCTGGGGCGAAATGTTTGATAAAAAGAGATGGACGGATGCCTTTGCTTCAAATGGAATAAGCATTGATTTTTATACCCTTAGAGAAAGACCCGAAGACGAGCTTTTCCCTTGGGACTTTATAGATGCCGGCGTCACAAAAAAATTCCTGCTGGATGAATGGCATCAGGCATTAAAGGGCGAAGTAACGCCTAACTGCCGTCAGAAATGCTCAGGCTGCGGTGCTGCAGTCTTTGGAGGAGGTGTTTGCTTTGAAAGCAGGAAATAAAATGATCCGGCTGAAATTCAGCAAGCACGGACTTATGAAATATATCGGACATCTGGACGTAATGCGTGCTTTCCAGAAAGTAATGCGCCGCTCAGGCGTTGATATCGCATATTCCGACGGTTATTCTCCGCACCAGATAATGAGCTTTGCACAGCCCCTTGGTGTGGGTCTTGAAAGCAACGGAGAATACTTTGATATAGAAGTACAGTCCGTAGGAACAGCTGCAGAGCTTATTGATGCACTGAACGCACAGTGTCCGGAAGGTATACGTATCCTGGATGCCGTCCAGCTGCCCGAGAAATCAGCTAATGCCATGGCAAGCGTAAATCAGGCATCTTATACTGTACGTTTTCGTGATGGCCGTATACCGGCATTTGATCTTAATAAGGCCGTTTCAGACTTCCTTAACGCTGAAACAGTCACAGTAACAAAGAAGACTAAGAAATCAACGAGAGAAATCGATATCCGGTCTCTGGTCTATGACATCCGTGTTCTGAATAACGCTGATGAATTAAAAGACTACGAAGAGAAAAACGAAATTTCCATTTCCGATAGCATCTCTGATGAAGACCGTGATACAACAATAGATTTTGGCGCATCTGCTTTTCCTGTTATAAAGATGCATGTAACAGCTTCAAGCGGTGATAACGTAAAACCCGGTCTTCTGATGCAGGCACTTTCAGATATGAATGGCGGTGGAGAGATAGGAGATACCGATCTCATGGTGATCCGTGAAGACCTCTATGATGAATCAGGGAAATCCCTTATCGATGCAGGTGAGAGGTTCTGAGATGGGTACTCGTTTCGTAATAACCGAAGAACAGGGCAATATAATGACCGCTGTTTTTAACGGCGATAAATGCGATGACGTGCTGATTTCTGCAAATACATCAGATAAAACGCCCGTACTCGGTGATATATGGCTCGGACATGTAAAAAGGGTCATGCCGAATATAAAGGCTGCCTTTGTAGACATTCTTCCGGGAGTTACCGGATATTTACCGCTGTCAGGGCACGATGAGATCAAGGCAGAACAGGATATACCTGTCCAGATCATAAAGGATGCTGTTAAAACTAAAGACATGATGCTTTCCGCCGACTTCTCCATAAGCGGTCGATTCTGTGCCATGACAGCAGGTAAAAAGGGTATCGGTATCTCAAAAAAGATCACAGATACCGAGATCCGCAGTCGTTTAACCGAGCGCGCGCACGAAGTATTGGGATCATCTATTGCTTCATCTGCAGAAACGAGGATTGGAACAGTAATACGTACAAATGCAGCAGATGCATCAGATCAGGCTTTCTTACTGGATCTCTTGAACACAAAAGAGGCAATAGATAACGTTATTTCATCCTCAAATTATCGCACTCCTTATTCGAGGCTGTATCATGCACCTGATGCTGAGATACGTCTTATCCGCGATCATCATGGAGAGATTGACAGGATCGTGACGGATATTTCTGAGGAAGAAGCAAAGATCCGTTCTTTTTTTGCAGATTCAGAAAAGATCACATCGGTACTTTCGTTGTATGAAGACGAGTCTCTGGCTTTACGCAAGCTATACAAGCTGGATTCCCTGCTTGACGAAGCACTTAAAAAGACAGTTTGGCTTCCGTCTGGAGGTTCAATAGTCCTGGAAGTCACAGAAGCCCTGACAGTCATCGATGTAAACACCGGTAAAACCGATAAAAAAAGGTCAAAAGAAGAAAACTTTCTTCAGACAAATATAGAAGCCGCAAAAGAAGCGGCACGTCAGATGAGAATAAGAAATTATTCCGGAATGATAATGATCGACTTTATAAATATGCGTGAAAAGAGCAGTCTTAAACTACTTGAGCAGGAATTGATAAAGGCGCTTTCGAAAGACAGAGTCACCTGCAGATTCTTTGGTTTCACTCATCTCGGTCTCGCAGAGATCACACGGGAAAAGACAACACAGCCTCTTCACGAAATAATTAGAAAAAAGTCTTGACGCTATAAAACACATGTGCTAACTTATATGAGTATGCCGCATGCTCAGGTTAATAAGTCTGCAGAATAACTTTGCAGCACCGCAGGCAGCGAGTAATGAATTAGGAGGTGTCCTATGTACGCAATTATTGCAACAGGCGGAAAACAGTACAAGGTTTCGGAGGGCGATGTAATCTACGTTGAGAAGCTCGCCGCTGAAAAGGATAGCGCTGTTACGTTCGACCAGGTTCTTGCAATTGGCGGTGACAAGCTTGCAGTAGGTGATGAAGTTGCTAACGCTTCTGTATCCGGAAAAGTTCTGGATCAGGTTAAGGGTAGCAAGGTTATCGTTTACCACTACAAGAGAAAGACCGGCTATCACAAGAAGAATGGTCACAGACAAGCATACACAAAAGTACAGATTGAAAAGATCAACGCTTAATCTTTTTGTATGATCAGTGTAAAGATTTATAAGTCAAAAGATAATAACATACGAGGATTCAAATGTCTCGGCCACGCAGGCTATGCAGAACATGGTGAAGATGTCGTATGTGCTGCAGTTTCTATGCTCGTTATCAACACCTTAAATTCTTTGGAAACTTTCGTTCCGGAAGATAAATTTACGGTGAATACTGATGAAGAGCAGGGTTTGATCGAGTGTGTATTCAACGATAAACCTTCCGAAAAGGCAAAGCTTCTTTTGGATTCAATGCTTTTGGGACTCAAGAGTGTTGAAAAGGACTATCAGGGAGAATACCTGAAGTTAATTATTTGATGAATGATTGAAAAGGAGGAAAAGGTCATGTTAAATCTGAACCTTCAGTTCTTCGCTCATAAAAAGGGAGTAGGATCAACCAAGAACGGTCGTGATTCCGAGTCCAAGAGATTAGGCGCGAAGAGAGCCGACGGACAGTTCGTAAAGGCCGGCAATATTCTTTACAGACAGCGTGGAACCCATATCCACCCTGGTAAGAACGTTGGTATTGGCGGAGATGATACACTTTTCGCTAAGGTTAGCGGCGTACTCAGATTCGAGAGAGTTGGTAAGTATCGCAAGCAGGCTAGCGTTTACGAGGTAGAGGAGAAGGCTGAATAATTTCAGTTTTGTTCTGTAATTTCGGGGCTTCAGATGTCTACATCTGAAGCCGTTATTTTTTTATAGGAATATTCGGTTATCCCGTTTATACGTTTTAACTTCAACGTCAGGAAATCACTGAAGAAAGGTGTATATGTTCACAGATAGAGCTAAAATTATAATCAGATCAGGAAAAGGCGGAGACGGTCATGTAAGTTTTCGTCGTGAAAAGTACGTTCCGAATGGAGGACCTGACGGCGGAGATGGCGGTAACGGCGGTTCTGTAATATTTAAGGTCGATACCGGTATGACGACCCTTACCGATTACAGATTTCGTAGAAAATTCTCTGCAGAAGACGGAGAGCAGGGCGGAAAGAAGCGTTGTCATGGAAAAGACGGTAAGGATCTTATCCTCAAAGTTCCTGCAGGTACCGTTGTCCGTGAATTTGAAACCGGAAAAGTAATCGTTGATATGTCCGGTGATAATACAGAAGTTGTTGTCCTCAAAGGAGGACGCGGCGGACGCGGAAACCAGCACTTTGCAACAAGTACCATGCAGGCTCCCAAATATGCCCAGCCCGGTCAGGACGCTCAGGAAGTTACAGTTCAGCTTGAGTTAAAGACTATCGCTGATGTAGGTCTCGTTGGTTTCCCCAATGTAGGTAAATCAACTTTGATCTCTATGGTCACAAACGCAAAGCCTGAGATCGCTAATTACCATTTTACGACACTTCAGCCGCATCTTGGTGTAGTTGATCTCCCGGAAGGAGACGGCGGTTTTGTTATCGCAGATATACCCGGACTCATCGAAGGTGCATCAGAGGGTATTGGTCTTGGTCATGAGTTTCTTCGTCATATTGAGCGCTGCCGTGTACTTATCCATATCGTAGATGCCGCAGGCGTAGAGGGCAGAGACCCCGTAGACGACATCTATGCAATTAATAAGGAACTCGCAGCCTACAATGTAGATCTTTCAAAGAAACCTCAGATCATCGCTGCGAATAAGACCGATGTCATTCAGACAGCAGAAGGTGAAGAAGATCCTATTAAGCGGATTGAAAACGAATTTGGTCCTAAGGGAATAAAGATCTTCCCTATTTCCGCTGCTACAAAGACAGGCTTAAAAGAGCTTATCTACTATGTTAACGATATGTTGAAAAAGATGGACAATACTCCTGTTGTTTATGAACAGGAATACTTCCCTGAAGAACATATCGGTGAGAAACTGCCATATACTGTTTCTTATGATGAAAAAGAGCAGATGTATATCCTCGAAGGTCCACGAATCGAAAAGATGCTTGGATATACTAATCTTGATTCAGAGAAGGGCTTCCGTTTCTTCCAGAAATTTATCAAAGAGATCGGCGCTACCGATCAAATGGAAGCACTTGGCATTCAGGATGGAGATACAGTAAAGATGTACGGTTTCCATTTCGATTATTATAAGGATACAGATTCACCGGAGCTTCCGGAAGGAGAAAATGAATAAATGACTATCACTACTAAACAGCGTGCATATCTTAGAAGTCTTGCAATGACTCTGGATCCGATCTTTCAGATCGGCAAGTCCAGCCTCACACCGGAAGTCTGCACTTCTGTATCAGAGGCACTTGCAAAGAGAGAACTAGTAAAAATCTCTGTTCTCAAGAACTGCGATGATGATCCGAAGGCTATCGCTGAGGCACTTGCAGGCAGAACACAGTCCCTTCTCGTACAGGTAGTTGGACGTAAAATCACACTTTACAAGCCTGCTAAAGAACCTAAGATCGAACTTCCTCGTAAGTAAAACGAATTTTTCGAAAGAAGGGACCATATGTCTGAGCGCATTTCAAATGACAAACAGAAAATCGGAATCCTGGGTGGCACATTTAATCCAATACACATAGGTCACCTGATACTTGCAGAACAGGCAAGGTCCGAGTTTTCTCTTGATAAAGTCATTCTCATGCCAAGCGGTGTGTCATATTTCAAAAAGGATCTGAAGGTTCTTCCTGCAGAGACCAGATATGAAATGACTGCTATCGCATGCAAGGATAATCCCTATTTTTGCGTTTCAGATATGGAAATCCGACGAAAAGGAAATACATATACTGCAGATACTATTCAGGAATTGAAAAAGCAGTCTCCGGATACACATTATTACTTCATTATCGGGGCAGATACACTGCTGCAGATGGAAACATGGTATCATCCTGAGCTGATCTTTGACTCATGTACAGTATTATGCGCTGTTCGTGATAAACTAACGCCTGAAGAACTGCAAGCTAAAAAAAAGGAACTTGTCACCAAATACAATGCCGATATAGAGTTCCTTCATACAACAAACCTTGAAATTTCATCAAAAATGCTTCGAAATATGGTGCTTTCCGGTCATTCTATCCGATATTATGTTACAGATGAAGTTTTACAGTATATCGAAGAGCATGGTCTTTATCAACAATCCGATAAATACGGACTATGACGTGGATATAAAGCAAATTTCAGAGTTCATATACCAACAAAGGATAATAGAAAGAGCAATCTTTCGGAAAGAAGAAGGATCTTCAATGAACGAAAAGACTATCGAGATCAAGCACAAGATGAAAAAGGTTTTGGATAAGGACAGATATCAGCATACCTTAGGAGTTGCTTATACCGCATCATGTCTCGCAATGAGATATGAACTTGACCCTGAGCGACTGTTTCTCGCAGGACTTCTGCATGACTGTGCGAAAAACATACCGAACGGAGAGAAATACGCTCTTTGTAAAAAATACAAGATCGTACTGAATGAAATCGAGAAAAAGGCACCGTCTCTCGTTCATGCAAAGCTTGGGGCATATCTCACTGAGCATACTTATGGTGTTAAGGATCCTGAAATCATCAACGCTGTACGTAATCATACAACCGGCAGACCGGGCATGAGTCTCTTTGAAAAGATCATTTTCACTGCTGACTACATAGAACTGCATAGAGATCAGGCACCAAATCTTCCTGAGATTCGACATATGGCATTTACAGATCTTGACGATGCCGTTAGAAAAATCCTTAGTGATACTTTGGATTTCCTTGGTTCAAAAGATCGTCCAGTAGATCCTATGACCAAGCAGACCTATGATTACTATATGGCACATAAACACTGACAGGCATTTAATTTATTTTTATACACTGATCAAAAAGATTTAAAAAGGCGGAAATAAATGAAAGACAGCAGAGAACTCGCAGCAGACGTAGTACGTGCACTTGAGGATAAAAAAGGCGAAGATGTGATTGTTATCGACCTTAGAGACATCACATCATTCACTGATTACTTTGTAATTGCAACCGGCAACAATGTACCGCAGGTACAGGCTATGAGCGATGCAGCCGAAGAGGCAATGGCAAAGAACGGAGTATCCGTAACAAATATAGAAGGATATCAGTCAGCAAACTGGATCCTCATGGATTACAACGATGTAATCGTACATATTTTTGACAAAGAAAGCAGATCTTTCTATGATCTCGAGAGACTTTGGAAAGACGGTAAATTCATAAAAGCTGAAGAAATCTAAAAAATTCGCTGTGAATGCAATGATCTTGCTTCACAGCGAATTTTTTACGTATTTTACAGAAATTCTTTACTTAAAATTACTTATTATCCAATGAACGGAATACAGCAAATACTTTTCCAAGAATCTTGCAATCCTTAACGATAATCGGATCCATGCTGTCATTTTCAGGCTGAAGTCTGATATGATCTTTTTCTTTATAGAAAGTCTTTACTGTAGCACTGTCATCTACAAGTGCTACGATCACATCACCATTCTTTGCTGTCGAACACTCACGAATAAATACAAAATCTCCATCCATGATACCGATATTAATCATGCTGGTTCCTTTAACACGAAGCACATAAGAATCAGATGCTCCTGCATTAGACGGAAGATAATCTGTAGGAAGAGGGAAGTATCCATCAATGTTCTGCTCAGCAAGTATCGGCTGACCTGCAGCAACCTGTCCAATGATCGGAATACTTGTCATTTCCTTACGAACCATCTCAAAACCATCATCAAGAATCTCTATAGTACGCGGCTTGGTCGGATCACGGCGGATATATCCATTCTTTTCAAGTGTTTCAAGATGTGAATGAACAGAAGATGTAGACTTAAGACTAACTGCCTCACAGATTTCTCTTACTGAAGGCGGAAAACCGCGGTCTAAGATCTGCTGCTTGATAAAGTCGAGAATTTCCTGCTGTTTCGGACTGATTTTGCCTGTTGCCATATTAATAACCTCTCTTTCGGATAAAGGTATTATATAACAAACAAATAAATATTGCAAACGTGTATTCTGAATTTTTGTTCGATTTTTTTCATTCAACTAGTTGACGAATAAACAACTGTTCGATATAATCATCTTTGCAAACGAACGTTTGCGAACTATTGTTTACTCCCATCATAATAAGAGTACTAATTTTTTCATTGAGAAGTATCCATTAATCGGAGGTCGTCAGCTATGTGCAGTGATAGGATCAGTTCCAATATACAGAATCGAGCAGGTAGTCTAAATAAAAAATCTGTCAGGATAAGACGTGAACGTCGAATAAAGAGAAGACTCGCTCGTTTTCTTGTAATACTGTCAATCCTGATCCCCGTCGCTATATCCTTTGGTGCTATACGTTCCTATGCCGATCCTTCAGCATCTGTCACAGCCGAAAACAAATATTATAAAAGTATCGTTGTAATGCCGGGTGATACACTTCAAGAAATCGCAGAACTCAATCTGTCGCCAGAGTATTCTTCTTCAGAAGAATACATGGAAGAAGTCCGTCAGATGAATCATCTTGATTTTGACTACAACATACACACAGGCGAATATCTGCTCGTACCATACTATAGATAGAATCCACTGTATTCTGAACAATTACGATTAATTTTACTATTAATATTTATATCCATTACTTCGATATACATTTCAGAGAAATAGATACTGTATACAGTTTTTGGCACGTTCTGACGTGCTATTCGCAAACTCTGTTACAAAGATGAGAAGAAAGCTGGTATACAGTTACCTGACGTGTAACGGGGTAAAGGGTGTAGATATGAATACATTGATAATCGGAAATGTTGGATACTGGACTGAGGAAACCTTAAAAAGGGCTTTTCCCGAAGACTCCATTATTTTATGCGGAACAAACTGCGAAGATAAAAAATCAGGAAATATAAAATGGTTTAAGATTGGTCTGGATGGAAGAAAGGCTCGTTACGTGTTCGAAACATTTAATTTCGAACGTGTTATTTATATGTCTGAATATCTCACATATCACACCGTTGCCGAAGATGAATTGGAAAAAGTGCGCAGATTATTACGACTTTGCAGAAATTCAAATATTTCCCAGTTAATATATTTCACTTCTGATGTTGTATGCACCACTGAAGATAATTCAAAGAAAATGATCCTGGAAGCCGGAGAGGGGCTTTTTACATACTATGCAAATCAATTCAGGGTTGATTTCAAGATTGTAAGATGCCCGTTTTTGATTTCTCCCATAGTTAAAAACGACTATCTATATCAGCTGTTTCATGTTGCTTATAGAGGTAAGGATGAAATCGAACTCGATGCTCCCGCGGAAGAGTTCAACCACTTCATAGATATGCGAGATGTCGCGAACTTTTTCTACAGACTTCAGGACAACTGGGAAATTGGTGAAAAGGTTTTACGTCTTTTCCCCATGTCAAAATGTCAGTTTAAGACCTTAGGAGATTTCCTCAAAAAAATCAGTTCGAACATGCTTGTTGTATATGCAGATAATTCAACAATACGACCGAAATTCAGCAAAGAAGAAAATACTGTTCGGGAAAAGTTTGGATGGGTCCCTATGTATGATCCTTTGGAGATCCTGGATGAGTATTATGCAGAATACCTGACTCTCAACGAGCAAAAACCGAGTTTACGTGAACGTATCAAGAGAAAATTGCATCTAAAAAGCTGGACAATGATGGTTATTGAGATAATCGTCGGTTCATTCTTTGTAGAATACCTGAATAAAATCTCCGGAAATTCAGTTCAATTCCGCATGATTGATTACAGGCTTCTTTTTGTTGTCATCATTTCCACTATATACGGCACAAATGTCGGCTTTATCGCTGCCGTCATAGAATCAATATCTCTAATTGCAGCATACTATCAGAGAGGCAGTAACTGGCTCATGCTTTTCTATGATCCCGGTAACTGGATGCCGTTCATTTTGCTGTTCGCCGTTGCTGCTGTATGTGGTTATATAAAACAAAAGAAAGACGAAGACATTCATTTTGTATATGAAGAAAATAAATCTGTCAGAGAGCAGAACAATTTTATAACACAACTGTATGAACAGGTTTTAGACTATAAAAATCAGTATAGAAAAGACCTTATCGGAAGCAGAGATGGTTTCGGACGAATTTTTGAAGTTGTTCAGAGACTTAACAATACTATCCCTGAAAAAATATTTTCTGAGTCCATCCCCGTTATGGAGGATGTTCTTGAAAATGATTCCATCGCAATTTATTCAATAAATGACCCAACTGCAAGATTTGCACGACTTGAAGTATGTTCAACAAACCTTACTTCGGAGTTAAAAAAATCGTTCCAGCTTGACGGATATGAAAACATAATAGAAACCGTAAAAAAAGGAGAGGTTTGGTTTAATAAGGATCTGGCGGAATCTCTTCCGATGTATGCTTCCGGTATTCTTTCGGAAGGTGAATTATCCGTGCTTATCATGGTATATCATGCCGGGTTCGGACAAACGAATAATTATTATTCAAATCTAATACGTATTCTTAGCGGTCTCATGGAGAACTTTATCGTAAAGGCATGGGATTACAGGAAAGCTATAGAAGAAAGGATTTTTATATCCGGAACAAATATTTCACATTGGGATTATTTCAAAGAACAGCTTGAAATTGAAAAACAGGCTGCTTCAAACCAGCTTGTTTCATTTAGATTGTTCAAACTGGATCCTGCTGGAAAGAGCATAGTTGATATGGATTCTCTACTTCAGTCAAAGATACGAAATAACGACCTCCTGGGACAGCATCCCGATGGTTTTGTGTTTGTCATGGCATCTCAGGTGGATGAAAGCAGTGAGCAGATAGTACTAAAGAGATTTTTAGATCTTGGTCTTAAATGTGAGATCGTTGACCCTGCCTCAATTTAATAAAGAATCCGACTTTGTCGAATTCTCCGCACAACGAATCCAATGCCCGGAGGTAGAAATGGTTAAGTTATTTTTACTGATACATTTGTTATTACTGTTATCAATAGTATATCTGCGGATGATATGCCGATTAAAGCTTAGTATGACTACGATCCCGCTAGTTTTATTCGTACCTGTATGGGGAAGCATCTCTGTATTGGTCGAGTACTATCTCAGAAAAACGCACCGGATTGGAACTGCTGCCGAGAATCTGGAGGTAATGAAAGCAAGTCTGGTAAGTATGGACGAAATGCCGACTCCGGAGGACGAAGAGGGTGGTTCTGTACCCCTTCAGGATGCACTCTTGATCGATAATTCGCAGATGAAACGTTCGGTGATCCTCAATGTTTTGATGCAGGATGCAAACAGTTATATAAAAGTCCTGAACGAAGCCCGCATGAACGAAGACGCTGAAGTCGTTCACTACGCAACAACCGCCATGATGGAGCTGTCCAAAGAATATGAATTCAGGCTACAAAAATTTGCAGAGATGTACGCCGATGACCCTGATAACGATGTACTTTTAACAGAATACAGAAACTATATCGAGCAATATGTTTATTCCGGCATGGTCGAGGGACAAATGCTTGAACTACATATGAACACCTATAAACAGCTTCTTTTGGACTGTATCAAAAGATTTGATGCCAAACAAGACTATTGTTCGTTGGTTAACTGTCTCTTTGAGAGCGGAGAGCTTGCGCTTGTCAGATCGTATATTTCTAAGATAGAAGAAAAATGGCCAAATGAAGAGAATGTCTGGTTATTCAAATTTAGGCTGGCATATGAAACAAACGACACTGATGAAATACATAGTCTTATAAATGAGACAAAAGAGGACGGAAAATTTTTCTCTAAAGATGTCAGAAATATGGTTGCATTCTGGGAAAAGAAACAATGAGCATATTTAAAAAAAGATCAAAACAAAACAATCACAGATTTTATATTACGCTCAGGGTTTTTGTGGGATTCTGCGCTTTCTTCATACTGCTCCTTTTAGAAAGGATAGGAATCATATATGAATATCCGCATCCTGTTATAAATCTGGTTTCGACAGAAGGAGCTTCTAATAAAGAAGCCATCGGAGACACAACATGTCTGCTTATCATTGATACCAATAATGAAACAAGCCGTGCAGACATGAAAGAATTTGAACAGATCTTAAAGGACATGAGGATCGCATATGATCTTGAAGATCTCGCAAAACAAAAAGGTTATCTTGAAGATCTTGGGAAATATAAGACCATAGTATTTGCATCTACTGATGTTGCTGTCATGGGCAATACCCTTCTTAATCTGGTCGACTGGGTAGCTGATGGCGGTTCCATGCTTTTTGCCCTTCCGCTTCAAAAAACAAATGAGTTGAACGTCATTGGTCCAAATATTGGTATCACAGAAAGTGGATATGAATATTCCATGGTAGATACTTTCCTGCCTGATAAGGATTTTATGCTTGGTGGCGGTCAGGTTTACAACATACAGGACGGATATGAATCTTCGCTTACCGTCGGACTTAGTGACCAATGTAAAGTCTATGCGACGACAGCAGACGGAAGTGTTCCCATCATTTGGGAAAAGGATTACAAAGACGGTAAATTTGTTGTATGTAATTTTGCATATTGCCAAAAAGCATACAGAGGCGTATATGCAGCCGCATATTCCCTGCTTGGGGATTCATGCGTTTATCCGGTGATCAATGGTTCTACTTACTATCTGGATGATTTCCCTTCACCTGTACCTCAGGGAGACGGAACATACATAGAACGCGACTATCATATGCAGACTGCAGACTTCTATTCATCTGTATGGTGGCCGGATATGCTGACTCTTGCAGAAAAACATAACATCCAGTATACAGGTCTCATTATTGAAACTTACGAAGATAATACAAGTGAAAAATTAAAGCCAAACCTAAGTACCGCAGATTTTTATTATTACGGAAACATGCTCTTAAATCGCGGCGGTGCTCTTGGTTATCACGGATATAACCATCAGCCTTTATGCGGACCAAATTACACATACGAAGAAGATCACGGTTACAAAGTATGGGAAACCTTCGGCGCAATGAACGGTGCTATGGATGAGTTAGAGAGATTTTCAAAATCCATATTCTCGGGAGCTGAATTTACCGTATATGTTCCGCCTTCAAATATATTGTCTACTGAAGGAAGATATATGCTCGGACACGATTATCCTGACATCCGCTGCATAGCAAGTACATATTTTGAAGGTAATGATGCATACACTCAGGAATTTGAAGTGGCTGAAGACGGCATAATAGAAACTCCGCGTATCATATCCGGAGGTATTCTTGATGACTATATGAAGTTTTCCGCCTTTTCTGAATTAAATTTTCACTTTGTAAATTCGCATTTCATCCATCCCGATGATCTGCTGGATGCCGACCGTGGCGCAGCTTTAGGATGGGAAAAACTTAAGGGCAATCTTTCAAATTATATGACATGGCTTGACGAAAGCGCACCTGATATACGCCATGTCACAGGAAACAGCATGGCAGGAGCTGTACAGCGATATAGCATGATCTCATGCGAAAAAGAAGAGGATGACAACAAGATGATCCTGGATTTCAAAGGTTTTACTGACGAAGCATATTGCTTTATCCGCTTAAATAACGGAAAAGCAGGCGAAGTTACCGGCGGTTCCATCAAGAATCTTGTTGGGAATCTGTACCTTCTGAAGATCAACAATGATAAAGTGACGATTACGATCGATCAGAAATAAAATTTTTTCTGTGCAATGTAGATAGAAAGGTTTTAAATATGAGAATCTGCCTCGTATTGGAAGGAAGTTACCCGTACGTTCACGGTGGAGTTTCCACTTGGATGCACAGCTATATACAGAATATGAAAGAGCATGAGTTCGTTCTCTGGGTGATCGGAGCTAAATCCGCAGACAGGGGACACTATGCCTATGAACTCCCTGAAAATGTGGTTGAGATTCAAGAAGTATTTCTTGATGATGCACTTTCTATAAAACCAAATAAGAAACCATGCCCGTCATTGAAACCGGAGGAAAAGCTGGCCTGCAGAGAATTAATGAAATGCGAAAGGCCTGATTGGGATGTTGTCATACGAATGTTTCAGGATAAGGGAATTAATCCGCAGAATTTCCTCATGGGAGAGGACTTTCTCGAAATCATTTCTACACTATGTATGGAAGAATATCCTTATGTGCCTTTTGCAGAAACATTCCATACGATAAGGTCTATGCTTCTTCCGGTACTTTATCTACTCGGAACAGATGTACCGAAAGCAGATATGTATCATGCTATATGTACCGGATACGGAGGACTTCTGGCAGTTTTAGGAGCTTACAAATACAAAAAGCCCATTGCTCTGTCGGAACATGGAATATACAGCAGAGAACGCGAAGAGGAGATCATCCGTGCAAAATGGGTAGTTCCGTCATTTAAGAAGCAGTGGATAAAATTCTTTTATATGTTATCAGATGCAATTTATAAAAGAGCCTCTGCCGTAAGCTGTCTTTTTGTAAGGGCATCCCTTACTCAAAAAGAACTCGGTGTTCCTGATGATGTGAGCTACGTTATACCAAACGGTATAGACTATGACAGATTCTCTTCAATCCCGGAAAAACCCGATGACGGATTCGTAGATATAGGCGCTGTCATACGAATGGCTCAGATTAAAGACGTAAAAACCCTTATATACGCTTTTTATGAATTACAGAGTATGCGTGACAATGTAAGACTCCACATTCTGGGCGGAGTAGATGACGATGAATACGCCGAGGAGTGTTATGACATTGTAAAACAGCTAAACATCAAAAATCTTTTCTTTGTAGGACGTGTTGACGTGGTGAAATACATGGAAAAGCTTGATTTTACCATCCTGACAAGTCTTTCAGAAGGTCAGCCGTTATCAGTTTTGGAGTCACTTGCCGCTGGACGACCATGTGTCACGACTGAGGTTGGATGCTGCAGAGAGCTTCTTGAAGGCATGGATAACGACAATTTCGGTGTAACAGGTTATCTTGCACCTCCGATGCATAGAAAAGCCATTGCGCTCGCAATGAATAAAATGTGCGAAAGCAGGCAAAAACGCCTTGAAATGGGAGAGCTCGGAAAGCTCAGAGTTAAGAGCTTTTATAAGACGGAAATGATGATGGAAAAGTACAGACGCTTTTATGATCGTGTCATGAATTGAAATAAAGAATCCGGCGAATAACCGCAACAATGGAAGCTATCGGGTATGAAATATGGCAGGAATAGGATTTGAATTAAAAAAATTATTTCGCTCAACAGGTGTCTTTGCGATATTAAAAGCATATGGATATACAGGAATGGTCACTGCCGGACCTATGCTTCTTGGCGTGATCTTTCTTCTCAGCGTTTCATATCTTGGAAGATATTTCGGGCTCGTAAAAACAGATCAGGATCTGCTGGTCTCCATGATAACATATGCGCTTCTTGCATCCCTGTTACTCACAAGCCTATTTTCCATGGGAACTACACGATATGTGGCAGATATGCTTTATCAGGAGCTTGACGACAGGATACTGCCATCTCTGGACGGTGTCATCTGCATAACCGTTCCTCTCGGCGGATTATTATATGGCATATTCCTGCTCTTTTCAGGACTCCCCTTAGGGCTTGGCATACTTAATTTCCTGTTTTTTACAGAACTCGTTGTTGTTTGGATGCAGATGAACTATTTGTCCGCATTAAAGGACTATAAGGGCATCATGTTCGGCTACGTGATCGCGATCATTTTTTCAATAACTATCGCCATTACGCTATGTACATTGATCGAAGTATCACTTATAAGCCTTATGATCTCCGTTACATCCGGCTATGGTATCATGGTTGTTTTTCATTACTACCTCCTTTACAGATACTTTGATAATCCAAAGAAAAAGAGTTTTGAATTTTTGAAATGGTTCGACGAATACGGTGAGCTGTGCGTCATCGGATTCTGCATGAATATGGGTTTGTTTTCACACTTGGTAATAGGCTGGTTTTCAAATGTCGGTTATCAGATACGAGGGCTGTTTTACAGCGCTCCTCAGTACGATGTTCCGGCTTTGTATGCCTTCATTACGATACTGATCACCACAATAAATTTTGTTGCTTCTGTTGAGGTAAATTTTTATCCCAAATACAGACGTTACTATGATCTTTTCAATGGTAAGGGCTCTATCACTGAGATCAGAAAGGCAGAAGAGGAGATGCTTACGGTTCTTGATCACGAGATCACGTATACCGCAAGAAAGCAGTTTTACGGAACAGCTCTTATGCTTTCGTTTGGGCTTCTCATATTAAACAGGCTTCCTCTCGGCTTTGATTCTCTGATGGAAGGCTACTTCAGGATCTTATGTGTTGGATACGGTGTATACGCCATTGCCAATGTCATGATGATGATCCTCATGTATTTTGCGGACTATGAAGGTGCGAAAAATACTGCTGTGATCTTTGCTGTATTAAGCACGACATTGAGCCTGCTTTCTCTTTTCATAAACGTAAAATTCTACGGATTTGCTTTCTGCCTCGGAAGCATGATCTACTATTTGGCGTGTTTTAAGAGACTTAGATATTTTACCCAGAGACTTCCGTATCATATTTTAAGTAAACAGCCAATGGTATACGTAAGGAAAGATGGTCTTGGTGTAAAAGTAAGCAAAAAAATGACCAATATGGAAGAAAGATTTTAGGGGCTGGCGGAAAAGAGGGACACGGATGAAGAAGGAATCTCTTAAGTTTTTAAGCGTTGTTTTAGCATTGTGTATGGTTATGGTGATCTCATGGCAATATGGTCGTTTTTCGAGCAGCTCACCGAAAACCAACTCACCGGGAGAAATAAGTGAAACCATTGATTTTGATAAAACAGGCGACAATGAAACGCCCATCACATCAGATGAAATAAAGTTTGATACATCAGATGATAAGCATATATCGGATATTCCTGAGCTTTATGAGGACAATGGTGATTCGTATGTGACCATGTACCTCACGGTGCGTAAAGGAAACAAAACAGAGGGAACAGATCACACCTGGGAAGAAGTGAATACTCATTCTGCTTATTATTACGATGAAAATAATATTGACCGTTACAAGATAGAAGGACTCCTGCAGGTCGGAGATGAAAGCGGACCGCTTCCCGGACTTTTGGGATATGGTAAAAAAGTGCCCAATGCCATTGTTCAGATCAGAGGACAGAGTTCAAGCACATATCATCAAAAAAACTATAAGATTGAAATTAAACCAAATCAGGGCTCATGGAATGGACAAACAACGATCGCTCTTAATAAACACGTATTTGATGGTCTAAGATTCAGAAATAAGATGGGATTTGACCTGCTTTCAGGGATTGATGAACTGATGAGCCTCAGAACTACATTTGTTCATCTGTACGTTAATGACCTCACAGATGAGGAAAACGACGGTTTCCGCGATTACGGCCTTTATACTCAGGTTGAGCAGTTAAATAAAACAGCATTAAAGGCACATGGGCTGGATAAAACTGGTAATTTATACAAAGTAAACTTTTTTGAATTCTACAGATATGAGGATGTCATAAAACCGGCGACTGATCCTGATTATGATGTTAAAAAATTTGAAACGTATCTCGAAATAAAGGGATCTAATGATCATACCAAGCTCATAGAAATGCTTAAAGATGTGAATGACTATACTATTCCTATTGAGGATGTAATAGACAAGCATTTTGATATGGAAAATCTGACCTACTGGCTTGCATTTAATATTTTGACCGGAAACGCAGACACCCAGAGTAGAAATTTTTATCTGTACAGTGCTCAAAATGAAAAGACATGGTACATCTATTCATGGGATCTGGATGGAATGTTCCGGTATGATGAAAATCAATTAACAGATATAAACGATTTTGAGAGTTGGCAGCGTGGGGTTAGTAACTATTGGGGAAATGTTTTATTCCGCAGATGTCTTCAGTCCTCGAAATTCAGGGGTCAGCTGGATGATGCGGTTAAAGATATTAAAAATTATCTTTCCAAAGAAAAATTATCCGGAATGATAAACAAGTATTGTAAGATAACAAAACATTTTTCTTATTCTAAACCTGATATCACTTATATGAAGATCACAGAAGATACTTATGATGAAATAACATCAAAGCTTCCGGATCTGCCGGAAACATATTATGGATTTTATATAGACTCGCTGCAAAAACCAATGCCGTTCTTTATCGGTACTCCGGTTATTGAGGGCGACAAGCTGAAAGTCAGCTGGGACGCATCTTACGACTTACAGGAAGAAGACATTTCATATACTGCGCGTCTGTCAAGAAATCCTGATGGGACAGACGTTATCGACGAATATAACGGAAAGTGGAATGAGGCAGCTTTTAATCTTCCTTCAAGCGGTGAGTACTTCATTAAAGTTTATGTCACGGATGAAAGTGGGAACACTCAGGATGCCTTTGATAGTTATGCAACAACAGAAAACGTAAAATACTATGGCGTTATCTGTTTCTACATTAACAGTGACGGTACGATCGGCAAATACCAGAACTTGACAGAGGAATGACTATGAAGCGTTTTCGTCATGAATGTAAATACCTCATTAATTACGGTGATCTGGGAGAACTCAGGATCCGTATGAAACCATATTTCAAAACAGATCCGCATACCGTAAACGGTGAGTATATGATACGAAGCCTGTATTTTGATGATATCTATAATAGCGCTTACGATGATAAGGAGAGCGGTATCTTCTTCAGAACCAAATATCGTATAAGGATATACAACTGCTCAGACTCAAGTATAAAGCTGGAACGCAAGATAAAACAGGGAAATTATATTTATAAAGAATCCGCAGCACTTACAAAAGAAGAAGTCTATAAGATAATTGAAGGTGATTTCGATTTTCTTTTACACCACGAAAATAACCTATGCAGAGAATTTTATATCGAGTGTATGTCGAAATTTATGAGGCCGAGAGTCATCGTCGATTATGAAAGAGAACCGTATATTTTAGATGAAGGCACGGTTCGTGTTACTTTTGACAAAAGAGTGCGTGCAACTTCCTTTGGCTTCGACATCTTTGATAAAGAACTTCCAACCCTTCCTGCAATGACCTACGATAAGCTGATCATGGAAGTAAAATATACGGAGTTTCTGCCAAAGATCGTCAAGGATATGATCCCTGTAAAGGCCACAGAGTTTACAGCTGCATCAAAATACGTGATCTGCTGTGATCAGACGAAATATCTGAACGGAAGCGACTATTATATTGATGAGAGGAGTGCGTTATGAGCGTAAGGGATGTAATAAAAAAATCAATCATAAATTCAGAGGCGTTCACAACCTATGATATAGGCAATATAGCTCTCAAGATTTTAATAGCCGTGCTGCTGGGCGTTATAATCTTTCTAATATATAAAAAATTCTATTCTGGAGTTATCTATTCAAGAAACTTCGCAGTAACACTCATCGGAATGACTGTAATGACCGCAATGATCACAGTAGCGATCAGTACCAATGTCGTTATCTCCCTTGGTATGGTCGGTGCACTCTCGATCGTACGATTCAGGACAGCGGTAAAAGATCCACTGGATCTGCTGTATTTATTCTGGGCAATATCAAGCGGTATAACCATAGGCGCAGGAATGAATCTGCTGGCTCTTATCGTTGCCGTCGTGATGTTTACATTGATCTGGATTTTCTATGCGAAACAAAGCACAAATCAGGTGTATATGGCAGTGATACACTATACAGGTGATGATACCGGAGACGAGATACTTCGTGAATTAAATAAAACCAGATATCACGTAAAATCCAGAACATTCAGAGGGACAAAGACAGAACTGGCAGTTGAAGTATATGTGAAAAATAATGATTTCTTCTTTGAAGAAAAAATACGAAATATGCCTGAAGTTGCTGATATAACGCTCATTCAGTACAGCGGCGAATATCATGGATGACGTGCATATTTAATGATATAAGAAAGACAGTTGATGTGCACAAAAATGGACATTGGCTGTCTTTTATACTATCATTAAATGATAAAATGAAGCCTATCTATAATTTCAAAGCAGCGCAGTAGCGCTGATGATTCACGTAATAACAAATCGTAATTGAGCCTGCGGGTAACGTGGTGATTCCTGAAAGTTATATTCAAGAAAGATGAAAAGCCATTGGATTTTGCCCATCGCCGGAGGCGATTTAATTGGCAAAATCCGTTACGTGAGCGAGCTGGAAGCGAGTGAACAGTAACCAGGGGTAGCCTAAATCACTCCATTAATCGTACGATACAGCTTTTCCTGCAAAAACATATTCCATAAGACACTGCACCTGCGTAACCGTCTTCGAGAACGCCGTCTACGTATCTTTTTTCTCTTATCTGATCAAAGGCTTCCTGAATACCGTCATCCATTTCGTTGAATTTTTTTCGGACCTTAAACTCAAAAATATATGCAGGATCCTTAGGCCGGTTTGGATAAAGGACAATATCGGGGCGTCCATCGCCTGCTTCACGGTTGGACTTTGGAACATATCTTGGAACTCCGTAAAGGAGTGAAAGCATCAGACCGTGATAAAAGCTTTCGGAACTGTCAAAGGTACTTATGCTTTTTTCCATCAGGTCTGATAAATAGTCCTCCATTGTTTCAGTGTCTTTATTCAGAACCGCCTGACGAAAAGAACTGTGGTCTGTATTTCTCACGATATCTTCAAACCAAAATCGTATCTGATGGTCGTAAATAGATGCAATTTCTTCATTTGGAATACGCATGGTCAGGAATATATCCCTGCCTGTTTTTCTTTCAGATACTTTTCTCATGTACCCTGTAAAGAAAAGAAAATTCCAAAGGTTATCCGGTTCAGTGTAAATATCATCATAAGTAATATCTTCATGTATACGCTTTTCAACAGTCCCGCCATTTATTAGAAGATCCAGTTCTTCCTTAGTGGTTTCATCGGATTTGCGTATTAGATCCTTTATTATTGAATTGGACGATGTATTTGACCAATATGGCTCTGCAAGGCGATTCGGAGCATTAACGTGTTCATAAATATAATGGGTAACGCTCCAGGGATTGTAAACCTCACAATCTCCAAAGAGAAATCCGTCATACCAATCTTTGACTATTTCATGATTCTTCTCAAGATGATAATGGGTAAGCATATCAAGCGTCTCTTCCGGAGTAAAACCGAAATACTCACCAAAATCCGTACTTCTGACTGAATTTACGACGAAATTATTGAGTCCTGTAAAAATACTTTCTTTACTGATTCTGAGACACCCGGTCACAACAGCAAATTCAAGTGAATCATTGGTTTTTAAGGCCGACTCGAAAAGAGAGCGGATAAAGTCAACCATCTCTTTGTAAAAACCATTATAGTAAGCATTTTCAAGTGGAACATCGTATTCATCTAATAAAATAATGGTCTTTTTACCATGATGTTTTTCCAAAAGCTGAGACAGATATTTTAGAGAATTCGAGAATTTACCGACTTCTGAGGTCAGAATTTTTGTGTATTCTGAATCACTGTGAGTATTATTTACTTTTTCGTACCAGATAGATTTTCCGTTAAGGATTTCAGTAAATACGCTTTTTTCTCCATTATCTAAAACAGCAGAATCTTTGAGATATGAATGTCTGTTGTATTCTTCAATAATATTATCACGCAGTGCCAGGAATGAATTCTGAAAATCCAAATGTTTAGCTGCTTTTAATGATAAGGTTATCACAGGATAACACCCCATTTTTGAGATGATCTTATCATCGCACTGCATTATTTTCTTTTCAGAAAAATACCTTTGTTTATCAATGACATTTCCATCACGGTCATATTCTAGTTCAAAGAAGGTCCGGAGCATTGAAAGAGCAAGTGTTTTTCCGAAGCGTCTTGGACGGGTGAAAAGAGTTACTTTACCGCCTTTTTCTATAATGTCACGGATCAAAAGTGATTTATCGACATAATAAAGTTTGTTATCGATGAAATCTTTATAGTTTTCATATCCAATACCTATCTTTTGCATCTTAACAGCCTCCTGACTATCAATTTAACACAACAAGAAGTTTTTTTACAGCGTTATAAAGCCTGTATTAAAGACAGATTTCCAGACGACTCCTTGAGTTTCTGATCTTTGTCGTAATCTACTTCAAGGTGAAGCCTGAGTTCGTGATCCATGTGACAAGAGTTTTTAGAGTCGACGTGAAATTATTTAAGATGATCCTTAGTAAGGGTGCTCTCATGTTGGAGCGTTGGCTCAATAACCTTGCGGGCAAGCGCATATCGCCGGAGCGGGGATAAAAGTACTTTTATCAAAGGGCAGTTGCTTTTTGACATTTATTTTCGAAAAAAAAGTACCCAAAGTATGAGAATTGCTAAGACAAAAAATTGTATCCCGAAAAGAAAGAACAGTATCCTGGAAACACAATTATGTGAGCCATTAAGACCTTCTTCGATTAATGCAAGTGCGGCGGACAGTATGTATAATAAACAAATTAAAGGAGGAAAATATTTTTCTGCATAGCCGGTGTTAAATCTGGTTACGATCATGGTTATTATAACAATGATAAAAAAGAGATTGCTGAAAAGAGTGAGAAAAAGGTCAATTGGGCGACAGCTATAGTTTGAGTCAGAGAAATAGACCAATCTGCTGAGAAATTTAGAAATTGTAACATGGCGATCATTTATTTTGTCAAGTCGTCCAACAACATGTATCAGAACTGCGAATGCTAAAAATTTAAGATATACCAACAAGTATAAAATCCTCCAACGATCTATCTACTGACAAGATGCAGCAGATGGTGATGAACTCGGTTAAAAACGACTTTTGCGTGTTGTCAATGCTCTCTATATCCAATGCACCAAAAGTAACAGCCCGGTTAGTTAATGTCTGGAACAAGTCAGAGAATCCTCATAAAACCAAAATAGGTTATGCCGGTTCCGCGATTGATCACAAATAAGCTTTTGGCTCCTCTTATAACCCCGAGCTGTGTTTTTAACCCGGAAAGTAGACTCTATCATAAATAATCTCGCTGTAGAGTCCATCATCCAGTTTATAAACATACCTGCTCATCTGCAGGTAAAAAGAAGCACCAAGAAATCAGTACATACTGACATCTGGATGCTTCTGTGTTTAGTGGTAAGAAAAAAGGTCAGGGGGCAACTCCTGATCATTTTTGCGTGTTGCAATGAGCATCACATAATCTCATTTTTGTTTCTGAGATGATCATAACATTTTTTGATGGTATTATTTCCACGAAATGTTTAATTCTCTGTGATTCTGAACGCAATCAAGGAGATACATATTTATCAATGTCTGGTATGGTATCCCGGAAGTTTTCGATTGATTCTTGAAATAGTCATATACACTATTATCAATATTTATAGTAATAGTTCGCTTCACTCTGTTTGCGTACGGATTTCTTACAGCTTTGCTAAAATCAAATTCCTTTTCTAAAAATTCCTCATCAGATATATCTTTTTTCATAATAAACTCCTTTCGTACCCTCTGCACTCAGTTGGTGTTGCTTTTCTTGAAGAAATTATTCGAATTCTGTTTTCTTCACGGATACAGTGAACAACGTCAAAAGATACATGATGCTTAATCTGATTGATTTGGTTTTTGTATTCATCCCATTCAAAATATAAATCGTCCATATTTATATTATATTTAACACATAAATATAAATCTAGTAATATTTCAGAAGTTTAAAAAAAATTTTTCACAATTGTATACAATTTAGATTTAATATGTTTAAGACAACTTATTAACAAAAGGAAGGGATCTTCTGATCATAGAAAGCTAATAGAAATGCTTGAAGATGTAAATGATTATACGATCCCGATAGTTGGGAACGAGGCGTTAGTAATTACTGGGGAAATGTTTTATTCCAAAAATGTCTGAAATCTTCAAAATTCAGGGATCAATTAGATGCTGCTGTTAATGATCTGAAAGATTATCTTTCTAAGGAAAGAATTTCCGGTATGATCGATAAATACCGCAAAGTAACGGAGCACTTTGCCTATGCCGAACCCGATCTTGAATTTATGAAGATAACAAAAGAGAACTATAATGAGATAGCAGCAAAAATACCTGTTTTGGGCAATATCCAGCGGCATAACCGTTGGTGCAGGGATGAATGTGCTGGCTCTTATCGTCGCAGCTGTCATGCTGGCATTGATATGGTTCTTCTATGCAAAGCGCTGATATAACGCTAATTCAGTACAGTGGCGAGTATCATGGTTGATTTATGCCATATGTTTCAACTAGCAGTTAAATGACAATTCTGTCGTCTGATTGTAAAATTAGAATATGCCTTGTCCTAAAAGGGCAGGGCATAAACTTTTATTTAAGGAGAAGTCATAATGAAGATCAGAACAGATTTTGTCACAAACTCAAGCAGCAGTAGTTTTGTAATCGCCAGAAAAGGGGAGCTTAGCAAAGAGCAGAAAGAAAAAATAATCGAATATGTTGAGAGGATGTATCTTGGCAAAAAAATTCTTTCACCTGACAGTACTGAGGAAGAAATAACAGCTTTTTTTGATGACGATTATGAATTTCATGATGAAGAAAAGCAGGCTGAAGTAAGAGAAGCTCTGAAAAAGGGTATGACCATTTATGGCGGATATGTGAGCTTTGAAGAATGTGAGTATTATTATCAGGATATGTATCAAGATATTTGGAAAATTCTGGAAAAAACCGATCCGGATAGTTTCTGTGGTATCAGCACTGATCTTGATTATTGATAAATATGGAGAAGTAAAACGATGAAGTTCAGAAAAGAAAAAGATTTTTTCTCCATGTTTGATGAAAAAACCGGCACGTATATTCGAAGTGGAGTCATCTGCAATGGAAAAGACACTGGAAAAGATCCCTTTATGACATCGTTCCCGGAATTACTGGATATAGGAATTATGGGACACTGTATTCACGGCAAAAAGGGGCTGTGTATAAAAGCAGGAGTTGAATGCTATCAGGATGGTCTAAATTCCACAGCAGAAAATATGCATCTGGAAGATTTCGAGAATATCGCAACCCAATGCAAAGGAAAAACCTATCAGTTTGCATTAGGCGGATGCGGTGATCCGGATCAGCATGAAAATTTTGAGGATATTTTAAAAATATGCAGAAAGAACGGGATTGTACCGAATTTCACAACATCCGGTCTTGGCATGAATGATAGAATTGCAAAATTGTGCAAGGAATATTGCGGTGCCGTTGCAGTCAGTTGGTACAGAAGCCAGTATACGGTTAATGCAATTAATATTCTTCTACAAAATCATGTAAAAACAAATATTCATTACGTATTGAGTAAAAATACGATTTATGAAGCATTGGAGCTTTTAAATAATAATGGATTTCCTAACGGTATAAATGCTGTTGTTTTCCTTCTTCATAAACCAATAGGATTGGGAAGAACGGAGAACAATGTTGCCGTAACAGATAAGGCTTTTCATGATATCATGCAAATTATTGCAAAGAAAAAATTTCCTTATAAGATTGGCTTTGATTCATGTACCGTTCCTGCAATAATAAACATGTCGGACGACTTTGATCTGGATTCCGTTGACACCTGCGAAGGTGGAAGGTGGTCAGCGTATATCTCATCCGATATGAAGATAATGCCGTGCAGTTTCGATAATCAGCAAAAAAAATGGTCTGTCGATCTTAGGACATTCTCGATTGAAGAAGCATGGAACAGTCCCAAATTTGATGATTTCCGAAATCATTTCAAGACATCTTGCCCTAACTGCGCCCAAAAAGATCATTGCATGGGAGGCTGTCCAATAGTTCCGGAAATAGTATTATGTAATCGAAGTGAGAGGATAGTTTCCTAACAGTAGCAAATAAATGTCCATTAACGACTAATACTACAAAGATAATAAAAACACTTACGTTACCGTAGAAATGCGAAACGTAAGTGTTTTTATACTACACGTTGTCTCATTCAAAGGAGCTATTTTATAATGGAATGGAAATATAATGGAAAATTTTCAAAAAAAATAAAAGAATACACTGAAATTGCTACGGAACTCTTTGGATCAAAGTCAAAGGACACATGACCTGACTTATAATTGCAGCCGTATGGTAGAAATGTTCAAGAATCGTGTAACCCTCATTATCAAGAAAGCTGGAATAAATGAAAAAAACTTACAATGTATTAGACGAACCGTGGATACCTGTTAAGTATCTTAATGGCAAGAAATCAATCCTAAGTCTTATTGATGTTTTGGAACAGGCAGACAAAATAGAAGATATTCTTCCGCCGGTATTCAGAAATGACACTGTTTATATCTACTATGTGGGCATGATCCGACTGCTGACTACCATAATTGAGGCAGCGTATTACAAAAAGGAGACAAAGTATGCTTCAAAAAATCTGAAATACCTTGATGTTTTGAATGAACAGGGGCTGAATTCCGAAGTTGTCAAAAACTATCTTGAAAAGTATCATGACCGCTTTGATGTACTTTCGGAAACTCACCCATTCCTACAAAATATTAACCTTAAGCCGGAGCTTGAGACTGCTGATCATTCAAATAATGCTTTTCTAACATGGAACCCTATGGCACCGTCCGAAAACAACTTCATTTTCGGACGTACAAGGCGACAAATCGAAGGGTCAAAGAACAATACGTCTATTCTTTCTCAGTATCAGATAGTAAAAGAAGAATTCGTACATATACTTATCTATCTAGCGACTATGGGAAATTATCCGGCCGCTACAGTATCATTAGAAAGTTCTCTAGGAAAGAAGATAAGCATTTTTGCTGTAATAAAGGGTAGAAATCTTAAAGAAACTATTCTTGCAAACATTCTTCCTCTCGATGAAAGCTCAAGACCTTTGGAAGATGACGAAATTCCGGATATGCCGGTATGGGAAATGGAAAACATCCATGATATCGAGAAATACGATAAAGATCAGTTCGTTCATAACCTTCTTTGTAGAGCGTTTTTTCCAGGCATATCAGTTTTAGGGGCAGGTTTTAATGAGGATGGTCAGCTTACGGGAATGGTTCGTAATCGTATAACCAAACGTATCGACCCAAAATATGGTCCTTCTTATGAAATGACGAACTCCATATCCGATCTTGTAGCAGACCCATTTGCAATAGTGTCATATAAAGGTGATGATGGAAAGTTCGTAACGATTCCTTTTGATCCGATAAGGAATACTGCTCATGGCATTTGCATAATGGCTACAAAGCATACTGATAAATGGAACAACTGTAAAATAATAAATAACCGAAAGATAGATAATGAATATAAGGTCCAAATATATTATCGGGAACTAGACGGAATGAATGTTACTTTACGCAGTTGTGGCGCATTAAATAATTGTAATGGGGATATATGGGAAAAGCTAAAGGATACTGATAATCATATTCAGGCAGTAAAGTATCAGGAAAACTACAGTAAAGCGAGAAGTCATCTTAAAAGAACACTTTCTACTGCACTGGCAGGATCAACTGTAATTTGTTCATCAGCAGAAAAAGAACTGTCTGACTGGATGGAACACGATTTCTTTACAAAGTTTTCAGAAGATCTTTCAAAAGAAGTCAGTAGTGCTGCATTAACGGCAACAGATCGGTTGGTTAAAGAGACAGTACATATTTTTGATAAATATACAGAAACTTCTGATTCCTTTTTTACTGTTGTAAGTGAAAGACGGGCTCTTGCTAGTCATCTTAAGAAAATAGCGCAGATCAAGGAGAAGGATAAAAATGGAAGAAAGTAAAAACACTGATATCGAATTTATAAAAGCACTGAGAACCAACCTCAACAAAGGACATCCGGCAGTACATACGTTAAAAAGAGCCTTTGGGACAGGGTGTACAGATGACCTGCATAATTATATTTCTTTTTTAAGCCTTATACGTGAAGCTGATCTTCAGGATATCAAGTTTAACAGGGATTTATACTTTTTGATTGCATGTCTTTTCTGTGCGAATGAACGTCCGGAAGGCGAAACTGATGCTTCGAAAAAGAGTTACGTAAGGACAGAGCAGCTATTCGGAAGATTTTATAACGATCCGGACACATCAGATACATCAAGAATGCTTATTCAAAGGTTTCTTGAGACACCTTACGACAAAAACGGCACATTTGAAACAGAGTTTACAAAGCTGATGAAGAGAGCTTTATCGAAAAAGTGCTCAAATGAGGTTTTAGATTATATAAACCTAATTCGTGATTTCAAGTTTTGGAACAATAGAGAAAATAAAGTACAAAGAAAATGGGCAGAAACAATAATCTGTGCTAACTAAAGGAGAAAAATATGAAGAATGCCTTGATCACAACAATGATGCTTAAGTCTTATGGTCTTTCTCTCCTAAACCGTGGAGAAGACGGCTTTGGTAAGCAGGGAATATATGGCGGAGTTAACCGAGCTAGAGTATCTTCCCAGTGTCTAAAGAAAGCTCTTCGTAAGATGGGTGTATTCAATGAAAACATCAGGTCCGCACATCTGGAAGATCTTATTGAAAAGATTCTTTCAGAAATGATACAGTCCGGTTCGATAGATGAAAAGGATGTTGATTCTTATGGTACAAAAATTTGCGAAGCTCTTGGCTGTGACTGGTCGAAGAAGGGTAATCAGGGAAAGGATGCAGAAAAGAAGAGGACTATCGCTGTTACTTCTTTTGCAGAGGTTTTGGCAGTCGTAAATGCAGCAACATCTGTTAAGACCACGGATGAAAAGGAGATAAAAAAGGCTATTACAGAAGCTCTTTCAAAGACACGTATTTCTGCTGAGAAGGCTATGTTTGGAACGATGGTTGCATCCAAAGACAGCGAACTGAAGACAGTAGATGGCGCAACACAGATTGGTCAGAGTTTTTCCATTGACGAATATGCTCCGGAAAATGACTTTATCGCCGCAACATTTGAAGGCGGTAAAGCCGATGATAGTGATCCGTTTTATGGTAGTCTTAATGATTTTATCGTTGAAAGAAAGACAGAATCCGGTTCCGAAACACTTACAAACTCTTGGATGAATGCGAACGTAATGTTCACGCCGACCTGCATCAACGTTAATGAGTTGATCAGAAATCTTTCTCAGAGTACAAATCATACCGACTTAGAGATAGCCAAAGATATGGTACTCGCTGATGCAAAGACATGTATCACTGATTTCCTTGAGAATCTGCCTATAACTGATCCTTCTGCAAAACAGAATAGCTGCTCATCGCATCCGGCTCCGTCTATTTACTACATTGAGTTTATCAAGAACGGTAATTGTCAGTATACAGATTTCGAAAAGGTTATACGTCGGAACAACAAAGGAATCACAGAACAAGGAATTGAAAGAATCCTTGAATTTGCGCAGGACATGACCTTTAGAAGAGGCGAAATTGAAAGATACGTAATGCTTTCCGGACCATATAAGAACTACGAGAAAGAATTTGAAGCCGTAGGGGTCAAGGTTGTTCATTCCCTAAACGATCTTAGTACGATCGTCAATACTGAAACAGAAAGACTGGTGTCTGAATGAAATATATGGAACTCGAACTGAATGGTTTTATGCAACATTATCCATCGAGAAATCATGTTGTTGCAGTACCATCCAGCGGTTATTTCAAGACGGAAAAGGTTCCCACCAGAAATGCAGTCCTCGGTATGATCGGGGCTGCATTAGGGGTAACCCGGGAAAACAAAGAAACATTAAGAAAACTCGATGCTTCTCTTGAAATAAAGTACAAACTTCTAAAAAAGGGTGTAGCCGATACTGATTTTCAGACGGCACATCCTCTTCATGATGGGGACAGATTTCTTTCTGTAAAAGGCAAGCCCAAGTCAGAGAAAGAAAATACAGTGATCAAACGTGTTGAGTATCTATATGATTATAAGTTTTCTGTTTTTGTAGGTGGAGAAGAGGACATTCTTAACGAAATAAGAGCTGCATTCGAATGCCCTGTTTATCCGCCTGTTATGGGAAAAAGAAGCTGCATTGCTCCAAAAATGGAATTTAACGAAGGTTTTGTAGAGATAGGAGATATTGCTGATGTATATGACTGTCCTTAAGGTAAATTTCAACACATTGGAAAAGCAGGAATACTTTATGGACTTCGAAAACAGGGATTTTCTACATAAATGGCTGACTTCACAGGTAGACACTTCAAGAGAAGAAAGTCGTATGCTTTACTCATTACAGTATTCCGGTAATGAACTGTTTTTCTATATTCAGTCAGATAAGCCGTTTCCAAAGAAGAATATCGAAAAAGCAGGAATGGCATTCGTTAAGGAATTTGAACTACCCGCTGTTCACAATGGCGACCGCATAATGTTTAAGCTTTTCTGCAGTGCCCATAAAATTGACTCAAAGACCGGAAGACAACGATTTCTTCAATCAGATGAAGAAAGGCTGGATTGGTTATCAAGAAAAACGACGGGTATTTTAGGCGAAACAAATGCTAAAGAAATAAGGATAAGTAATATTATGATAAAAGACAAAATAAGTGTACCCGGAGTTGAATTTATGGGAATCGCTACTGTAACTAACGAAGATGCTTTTTGTGATATGGTAATAAAAGGTGTGGGAAAGTGTAAGAATTACGGCATGGGACTTGTAATGTATAAACAATTGTAAAAATATCAAAATTTTGTAAAAAATGTATGCGAATCCCAGAGAAATGGCTTAAACACTGACTCTCATCCCCGTGTATACGGGGGTTATCCTATCCGAGCGCTGCCCCTGACTCCTGCGTGAGCGCTCATCCCCGTGTATACGGGGGTTATCCTGTTAAAAGCCCGAAGAAACCGACGCCGTTTGTACTCATCCCCGTGTATACGGGGGTTATCCTAGGCAGATAGAGCAGCAGAGCTCTCTGGGAGCCTCATCCCCGTGTATACGGGGGTTATCCTGCGTATTCAAGCCGTCGAGGTAAATTTTATTTTCTCATCCCCGTGTATACGGGGGTTATCCTAAAGCAACGGCGACGGCGAAGCTTGCAAATCCTCTCATCCCCGTGTATACGGGGGTTATCCTAACTACGCTATGACCGGAACATCACGTTATGGCTCATCCCCGTGTATACGGGGGGTATCCTAAAAGAGCGGCCGCCGAAAAAAGTAAGCTCAAACTCATCCTCGTGTATACGGGGGTTATCCCACGGGCGGAGGACTAGCCATCCTTAACAAAGACTCATCCCCGTGTATACGGGGGTTATCCCTATGCGACAGTTGACGACATGGCGGCTCTTTACTCATCCCCGTGTATACGGGGGGTATCCTGTTGTTGGTAAGTCTATGGTTTGCGCGTGGTGCTTATTCCCGTGCATACGGGGGATGTCTTAATCTGAGGTATATGAATGGACGAAATAAACAAAAAACTATTGACGAGAACAGAAGACAGAATTTCTTTTTTGTATATAGAAAAATCAAAAATATATCAAAGTGAATATGGTGTAGAAATCATAAGAGGAAATGAACACATAGAAATTCCAATCACAACGATAAATGTTATCATTATTGGGCCAGGAGTATCTATTACTCACAAAGCAGTATGTAATATTGCTGCTGCGGGATGTACAATATGTTTTACTGGGGAAGAAATAAATTGTTTTTATTCTTATGGCGAACCAACTACTCATTCTTCTAAAAATCTTCTTAAACAAGTATATTGCCATGAAAATAAACAAGAACATCTAAAGGTCGTGCACAGGATGTATGAAATTAGATATCCAAACGATCACTTAAAATCAAAAACAATTGATGAATTACGTGGCATTGAGGGACAGAAGGTTAAAAGTGCATATGAAAAAGCTGCAAAAATAAATAATCTGCAATGGAACGGCAGAGCATATAATGTAGATGATTTTTGTTCGCAGGATATTCCTAATCAGTATCTAACAGCAATAAATCACACGTTATATGCAATAGTAACAGCTATGGTAGTTAGTCTTGGATTTTCTCCGGCAATAGGTTTTATACATACTGGCCACATGAATTCATTTATATTCGACATAGCAGATTTATACAAAGAAAAATATATCATTCCTTTGGCATTTTCTTTGTCGATAAATGGCTATTATGATCGACACATGATGCTATCTGCTTTTCAATCTATGATAGTAGAAGAGAAGTTGATGAAAAAGATGGTCAACGATCTATTAAGCTTATTTGTTGTCGAAAAATCGGTTTCTCCAGAAATTGAATTACAGTTATGGGGCGACAAACATTTTGGAATTTTTGGAAAAAATTATGCTTCAAAGCCTTAAAAATCGCTTAAATACGGATCTTTTCCCCGTATACACGAGGGTTATCCTGCATGGAATAAAGTCGGAACAGGCTCCTTTGCCTTTTCCCCGTATACACGGGGGTATCTCATAGAAAGGGCTATTTATGAAAAGTCTTTGTGTTTTGGAATTTTATACTCCTTCCGATGAAGTACGAGGGAAAACACGCAGATACCTTTATGAAATACGCCCAAATGTTTTTGTTGGCCGTATCTCTACAAGTGTCCGAGATACTTTATGGAGAGAAATTGAAAACTGTAACACAAAAGCAACCTTGATTTACACAAGTGCTACAGAACAGGGATTTTCTGTAAAAACTTCTGGAGAAACTAACAAATTTACGGATTTTGATGGTGTATTAATGCCTTCAGTGAAAAAATCTATTCTTTCTTTATCTAGCCTATATGCGAAACCTCAGAAAAAACTTGTTGATCACTTGACGGATGTTGGTGTTATAGCTGAAGCTCTTATGAAAAAAGGGAGGGCAAACCACATAATGCGTGTTTTATCTGAGAGATTTGAGATAGATCAGGATAAACTTATATCATCAATAAGTTTTTTATGCGCCCTTCATGACATAGGGAAGGCGCATCCCGGATTCCAAAAAGCTTTAGCCGAAAAGTCTGAGCTTATTGGTGATACTTTGGATAAGATGATGGATTCCGGGATGATTCTTTCTGAAGATGAGACTATTAGACATGAACGATATTCTAAAGAGATCGTTAAAGAGCATCTGTCACATCATGAAGGATGTTCCGAGGAAATATCGGAGCTATTCTCCTGTATCCTTTTATTTCATCACCAAAATAAAGGCTCTGGAATCATAGATTCTATGAATGAAATTGGCATAGATCAGAAGCGGCTAATCGAATGGCACCATGTTCAGCAAGAGATAATATCTATCATCGCAAAGAAATGGATATTTTACCCCGAGGTCGGAAGAATCAGCGGTAACATCGGTATTAACGGGGCGTTATATATCTTTCTTTCAATTCTTGTAACTTCCGACTGGATCGCTTCAAGCAAAGAATGGAACGACTGCCTTAAGGAAAATGATAATGATCCGGTTAAGAGCGCAGAACAGTTCATTTGCAAGAATCTTCTTGACTACGTCCCAATAGGAGAGCAATTCAAGGGAATAAAATGGGAAGATGTTTTTGATTTTCCCATGAATGAACTACAAAAGACTCTTTCGACAATGGATATCCATGATTCAGATCTATTGCTCTTGGAATATCCCTGTGGATACGGAAAAACAGCATCCGCTTTATTAGCAATGTCTAAATTTTGGAAAAACTCAGGTGGCTGTATCTTTGTAACGCCTACTATGATCACAGCTAAAGCTATGCGAGATGAAGTAAAGGGAATCGCAGAGAGAGCAGGCCTTGAAATAGAAATACCGGAATTTGACAGCAGCGTCATGTGGAATGAGGAAAAAGAAGGTATTATTCCTGGAGACCTTTGGGTAAACAGGTCCAGACATCAGATGCTCTACCCATTTGCAGTAGGCACTGTCGATCAGGTTCTTAAATGTATTCTCCATTACCGTTATTCCTGCATCGGTACACTAGGACTTTCTGATAAAGTCGTAATAATTGATGAAGTTCATGCATATGATGCTTATATGATAGAAGAGATAAAAAGCCTTATCAGATGGTGCAGATTCTTCAAAATCCCGGTGATATTGCTATCTGCAACATTGCCTACGGAAACAAAAAAGGAACTATTCAAGGCAGCGGGCATGAAATCCGGTCAAGATATCAGTAATGAATATCCTTTAATCTCTGTAATAAAGGATAAGCAACTGATACAAAAAGTTACTGTTTGCAATGGAAGAACATTCCCTGTAAAGACAACTACTGTAAATGATCTTCAGGAATATATGTTCCAAGAGGCACTAACCCATAAAAAAGGAAGCCTTGCTCTGATAGCCCCGACTGTGGATGATGCATTTGAGTTATACGACAGGGTAAAGGAAAATGTACATGATTGCGAAGTAATCCTCTATCACGGAAGAGATACTATCTCACATAAAAGACAAAAAATTAGTAAATTACTGCACCTGCTTGGAAAAGACAAAAGTAATCGACCAGATAAAGTAATCGTTATAGCGACATCTATAATTGAGCAGTCGTTAAACGTGGATTTCGACAGGATGGTAACTGCACTGGCTCCAGTAGATCTGCTTATACAGAGGCTTGGACGAGTTTGGCGTTTTTCAGAAAATAGTACAGAAAAAAATCCTTTTGTTATCGTTGTGCCGGAAGAATATAAAGCTCTACTGAAAATTTATAGAGAAAAGGAACTCTTAGACAAGACAGTGGATGCTTTTCGGAATACAGATACCATCAACACAGTATCTGATGTCCGTAACCTAATCGATGAAGTGTATAATGGTTTCGAGAGCAGCAAAGACGAAAGTTCTCGATGCTACGCCGGATATAACTGCCTGAGCAATCCATTTATGGACGAAAGTATCATAGTAAAAGGTGAGGATGATGCGTATCGACAGTTTGACAAAAAACTTCCACAGACTAGGGAGACGACGTATCCTACGGTTCAGATCGCAATTCTGGATCATGAACCTATGGAAACAATAGATTATGACGCTGTCTGCAAGATAATGCAGAACAATGTTATAAATGTTGCTGAATACAAGATAAATGATTTTGCTCCATATGAAAATAAGATAAATCCTTTGAAAAATGTAAAGGTTTTTATCGGAGATAAGAATTTATCTATAACAGGCATTACCGGAGAACAGATGACCTTAACAGAAGACGGACTGAGATTTAAGGTATGAGAAATAATTTGTGAATTTTAAGAAAAAATATGTTTCAAAGTCTTGAGATCGGCATAAATACTGACTCTTTTCCCCGTGTATACGGGGGTTATCCCTGCGCGAACTGAAAGAGAAAGCACCAAACGAGACTTTTCCCCGTGTATACGGGGGTTATCCTACGTCGGGTCGCTCCTGGTCGGAACCAACAATCCTTTTCCCCGTGTATACGGGGGTTATCCTATATGATCTTGTCAATGAATCGACAGGTGAAACCTTTTCCCCGTGTATACGGGGGGTATCCCTGACGACGGTGGGCGCCGTCATGATCGGGGCGGCTTTTCCCCGTGTATACGGGGGTTATCCCGCGCCGTACTGGGAAAATATCTCGCGGAAATGCTTTTCCCCGTGTATACGGGGGTTATCCCATCCCTGCATATCGTAAGAGCGGAACCATTCACTTTTCCCCGTGTATACGGGGGTTATCCTATCAGTGAACAGGCTATTGATGTTCAAAATGCCTTTTCCCCGTGTATACGGGGGCTCTAAATAGAATTATAGATTGACAGAATCAGCTAACAGAAATAAAATATTTAAGGTTACAGGTCATTTTTCTAAAAACTGACCTGTAACATAATTCTGTTATCACTTATCATTTTATCTTTCATTTCTTTCTATTAAGTTTGTAAATATCACAGAGACATTGTTCAGCGAGAGCGTTATAAAATTATTCAAAAAAATGATCGTCTCTATTCCACGATTTACTCTTTGTTTTGTAATTTTCCCATGATGCATTAATTGAAAATCGAACAGGAAGCGCTTCGGAAGGATAGGGATAAATATATTCGCATAATATAAATTATACGAATATATAGTACACGAATCAAAGAAGCGCGTGCTCAAATCATTTATTGGTTTACATAATCTATTTATGTAAACTGGTGCCATCAAATCGCAAAATTTCATAGAATAATCCATTTTCTGTATTACCTTGTCAAGTTTTTCGATTAATTCAGTGTTGTGCTTTTGGATTTTCTATGATGCTGTCTTTGTACAATTTTCTTGATCATATTTACGATTTGTGGTTACAAAGCAAAAATTTTATGCAAATTTATATGCATTGATTAATGAATAAAATAAAGTTAAAAACCGGATGCAAATTAATTCATCCGGTTCACAATCCGTTTTGGGACCAAGTTATACTCCTAAATCATTAAGTCTCTGTCTGGCGAGCTCCACACAACGCATCTTTCCGCCAAGTTTCTCAACGGTTTTGAAATAATACACAGCATCCCATTTATTCTGCTTAATACTGGCGATTATGCCAAGTCTGAAAATACCTTCCACATAGCAGCTTCTTACAAGTGTTGGATAATAAATGTAGCTGTTAATGATATGCTCCGCATCATCGTATCTTTCCTCCAGCATCGCAAGCTCAGCTTCACCACGTCTAAGCTCGATTTCAGCATTTACCGTCCTGTTTTTACTCGTCGTGAAAAGCTCATTCATTCTGTTCACATATTTCCTTAATTCATCTTTATTTCCGACGCTGAAGAAAAACAGTGCCAAAGCGCTTAAAATATCAAAATTCTTTACCTTATACGGATTTATAGCCGCCAGTTCAGCAAGCTGCTTCCATGCATTCTGCGTATCACCAAGATAAAGAAATGCTCTGCCGAAAACTGCACTACGGCGTTTCCTAAAAAAGTTTTTATTTAGCCCGTTTATGAGATATTTCTTTGTTTCGATATATTTTCCGGGATCACAGTCAAAGGTAAGGATCTGTCTTAACTTCGCACAGTTATTTCTCAAAAGTGCATAATAAAAAAACAAAACAAGAAATAAACAGACATAAGTAAGATACACATTACTAACACCAGATGCCGATGTCAGGATGATTGCTACGCAGATAAAGAAAAATACTATTGCCAAAACCAATCTTGAGTGATTAAAATCCGCAGCACAGTCTTTTGCAGACAAATTTTTGTAAAAAACAGATTTCATGATAATTCCCCAATCAACAAATATTTGAACATAATTTGATACATGCTCATATCAAATTATAATCAATTACTGTTGATTTTTAATGAAGATATTCTTAATTTTACAAATTTCTGACTCAATTGCTGGTTCAGTCGGTCTGCACAACTTTTTTAACACTCTGTATTCGATTATTTTCAGTAATACGATACATCTTTACATAATTACTCAAATAAATTTGAATACAAACGTTTTAATTATATAATCTACCCATTTTAATCGTGTTCCATCAGTCATTACAACCAAATATCTTTAATTAATTGACATCATTTATCTCATACTGTATACTTCCCAAATGTTGTGCAACACATCTTGGCGAATCGCCATCAATTTCCCATCTATGTAAATAATTGAAAGGAATTAAGCAAATGATTTCTACAGATACATTCCACGTTTCTTTTGATGAAGCCAGAAAGAAACTCATGGAAATGAACCTTATAAATAATTTTCTCATGAACAGTGCTATGGAAGATCCAACTGACGCTAAAACCATTGCTCAAATTATATTATCTACTGTTCTTAATTCTACTTTCGAGATTCTCGAAGTTACCTCTGAAAAAGGTCTAACCGGCATAGATTCTATATACCATGGTATCCGTATGGATGCTCACTTAAAAGCACAAAAAAGGATAAAGGCAGCCTACGCCGACATATATGACCTAGAAATTGAAGACCGTGAAGCAGATAGACCTCTTATTCCCAAACGTACAAGGTATTACTCCGCGCTCAGCGATTCTAAGTGCCTACCTTCCGGAAAAAGCTATGATGCTCTTCCGGATTATGTTTCTATAACGATATTGTCCTACGACCCATTTCTTCTTAACGACATGTATTATGAAGCTAGAACTCATCTTGCAACACATCCAGATTATGACTATAGTGATGGTCGAATCAATATCTTTCTATATGCCGGCGGAAACCCTAATTTCACCGATTCAAATTATGGAAAAAAGGTTCAGGAATTGCTAAAATATATCGTATCAGGTAAGAAACCAGACACGTCGAATCCCGATATAGAGAAGCTTGAATCAATCGTATCCAGGATTAAAACAAAATCGGAGGTTACAAAAAAGCTTATGAAACAATGGGACAGAGAATTATCTATCAAACGAGAAGCAACTCTTGAAGAAAGCGAACGATCCGCTATCAATTTGATTAAGTTTTGTCGCTCGCAAAATATTTCCGACGATATGATCAGAAACAATATTATGGAAAACTATAACTTTGACGAAGAAAAAATAGACTCTCTTTTCAAAGCATCCTTAGACCTATAATATCGGCTTCCTTACAGACAAATATTTGTATGCGGCTATATGAACTGAGTTGTTTTTTGTACCTATGCTGATATTATCTGTAATCTTCATAAGTATGATCCGATCAAGTCCATTTTCTTTATCTGCATCGTCCTCGGAATTCCAGAGCCATTTTTTATCTGAGTTTTTTCCGAGATTCTTAAAGCATGAATAAACACTGTACTTTATCTTATCTACAGCATTCATTTCCAGTTCATCACTTGATGATAATGCAGCAAGTTCATCAGCAACAAAATTACTTACACTGATATTTTTAACAAGAATATGAACTTTGACCCTTTCCGCATTTCCCGAGATCCAGAAATCATATGCATAATCAGGGAACAACCTCCGGCTGAATGTGATCAGTTCTTCTATGATCAGTCTGAGCTTCATTGCATCATTCGTTGTAAGATCATAATACTCAGAAAAACGCTCTGATTTCTCAAAACAGTCCTTCAATCCCTTTTCTTCATCTGTGATCTCAACAATGTCCGTTCTTATTTTGACATTTCTTTTCCCGATATTGTTATTGTCCGGAATGTCCGGTGCTGTGATCATTTCCTTATTTGCATCCCTGTGTACTATATTTAAGTAATCATAAGGTATTTCGATATTGTTTTGCTTAAACTTTTCAACAACGGCGATTCTAACTTCACTACAAGCCAGGAAATTATCTGTATCATTCTTTGTCCAAATAGTGGTTTCCAGTTCATAGGCACTGCCACTAAACCCCATCAGATATACATCTCCGTATCCATCGAGATCGTCATTCCGTGAATTATTCGGAAGTGTGTGCGGACAATTTTTTACCGCTTCACGAATAAGATGTATTGCAAGACGGATATCGCTTGAGTATGATATCTGAAATTTCAAAAAAGTGCCTCGGAGATCTCCGTGATTATAGCTGGTATTGAGTATGATCCGGTCATTAATCTCACTATTCGGGATAATGTAGCAGATATTATCCATTGTCTTCAGAACAACATGTCGACCGGTCATATCAGCTACCACACAGGGTTTATCAATATCAGCCATCAGCACTCTGTCTCCGATATTAAACGGACGATAAATACTGATCATAATGCCGGCCAGCACGTCTTGAAAAATATCTTTTCCTATTATTCCAAGCACAGCCGTGATAACAACCGAACTTCCGAAAGCGACCCCATACAGTTTATCGAAACCCTTAAAGCCGGTAAATGCATAAATAATCGCAGTTATGATTATAAATCCGTTGAAAAGTCGCCTGAAAAACTGCAGATGTATCCTGTTTTTCCCATTATCGATCTTTTTGAAAACGTAATCGTTTATCCGGCATGCCAAAACTCCGGATATTACCGCGATCAGTACGTTCTTTACTAACGTACTACCTAAAAGAAATTCAACTACCCCCATTTTCCCCCCTGAAAATTCATTGAATCCGTACGCATCGCGTTCAATGCAATCGTTTCACAACTACATTGCTATCTGGAAGCTCCTCCTCCGCCAAAGGAACCGCCGCCTCCGCTGTAACCGCCTCCGGATGAGCCTGAACTCCATGAACCGGATCCACCGAAACCTCCTGATGAAGAGCCGCCGCGACCTGATCCATCCGGTAAAACGACCACGATAAATATAAACATCACCACAAACCCGATTAAGACAAGTATAGCACCAAAAGCTGTTGCACACGCATCATATATTTGTTCTGCTACAGGCTTTTCATTTTTTATAAAATTCTTTTCAGGAAAAACTGCGTCTGCAAATGTCCCCTGTGTTATATCATCCTGCCCATCATGCCAGTCCGCATTAAAAGCCACTGTATCAGGTGCAGTCAGCCCATACTCCGAATATACTTTTTGCAGTACAGCTGTAAAAGTATTTCCGGCGCATTCATTCCATCTGCCGTTCTCCTTTGCATCAACCGCATGATCATCAAGTATCCGCCCTGCTAAACCATCAGGGATAGCTCCTTCCAAACCACGACCGATTTCAAGACGCACATGAGGATAGGTTTCATGCGTTTCTATTAAAAATAAGACACCATTATCAAGCTCTGCGTCGCCTATCCCCCATTTATTCGCAAGTTTATTGCTATAAGTTTCCAGATCATCTGCCTGTGTATTCGGTACGGTTACAACAACGATCTGAGCCTTTGTTTTGTGATACAGAGCAGCTGCTTCATTATAAATATACTGCTCAGTATATTCATTAAGGACTCCGCTGTAGTCTTCGACAAAGAAATAATTAGTAGGTTCCGGGTAATTGGTTACCGCCAGTGTTTTATTATCAATATAAAAAAACACAGATAATATGATAAATGCGACGATGAATATTTTTACCCAGGTGCCGAACCCCGGCAGCTTATCCCAAATTCGATCAGATAAGCTTTTCTTTCTTTTTCTGAAATCGTAATAATTTCTTCCCATTTAGAATTTCACCTCAGGTACTTCTTTTGCAGATTCCTTTGCCTCAAACAGATCTGACTTTTCAAAGCCGAACATATTGGCAAATATCGCTCCGGGAAAAGTGCGGATTGCCTTATTATAAGAAGTTACAGCTGCATTGTATTCTTCTCTTGCATAAGAAATACGATTCTCAGTTCCTGCGAGTTCATCCATGAGACTTACATATACTGTATCTGATTTTAATTCCGGATAGCTTTCTGCAATAGCTATGAGCTTACTAAGTGCACCAGATACTTCCTCATCTGCTTCTGATTTCTCTGCAACCGTATTTGCATTCATAAGCTTTTCACGGGCAGCGGTCACTTCACTGAAAACCTCATTTTCATGATCTGTATAACCTTTTACTGTGTTGATCAGATTAGGAATCAGATCTGACCGTCTCTGCAATTGTGTATCAATATTGGAATACTGCTGCTCCACCGCTGCCTGTTTACTAACAAGCGAATTGTAACTACCGACAAAAAACAGTACACATATAGCTATAACACCTATAACCGCTAAGATTGATTTTGATCCGTTATTCATATCTCCTCTAAAACCTCCTTGCAGATCTCCTTTTAGCGCTATTATGATTAAATCTACAAAAAATATAACATATATCGAGGCTTTGTGCGATAAACATATTGATTAAATAGGACTGGCTATTTGTTACAGTTTAGAAAAGATCGAAAAAACCACCGGACAATGATTGCCCGATGGTTTTTCCTTGAGTATTTAATGATGTAAGGGGCAAAAGTACTTTTGACCCTGGCATCATTTAATTAAATGCAGCATCAATCAAGCGTACTGTAAAATGAATCTATATTTTCTTCCGGCAAAGTAACCGGATCCCATCCATAGTCCTGATATGCTTTGATCGACAGGTTATTTGCGGCAACATAATTCGCTATTATCTGTGCCCTTGTTTTTTCGCGAAGTTCATCATCTTCTCCGTCTTTCATAAAAGAATCATAGTACTTTCCAAAGATCTTTTTGGCGCTCTCATCAAAGTCACTTCCATCCGCAACGATGTCCATGCCTGTAACCTCATATCCAGCATCAGTAGACTTGACATGCATTACGCCCGGATATGAACCGCCGGATGTATTCTCCAGCGTATCGCCGTTCAGTTTATAATTGAAATACCAGAAATTGCCGTAAAGCAGTATATCATCCTTATTACTATCATCTTCCGCAATGATCACCGGACAAGGGATTCCCACATCAGCCGGCTCATAATGAAGACCAAATTCATCGATCATATACTTATAAACAACCGAATAGAAAAGCTCCGGTCCAGGATACTCATATGCCGGAAGTGCTGCTTCGGAAGATTTCTTGTCACCACCTACTGTTGAAAATCCGATAATTGTTGCCTTTTCGTATTCTTCAAACAGCTCGTTGTATCTGGACTCCGCCTTTGCAGCATCATCGATCATTCCATCCGTAGATTCAAGTGAATATGAATCGTTTCCATCCGTATCAAACTCTACAGAAGCCCTCTCTGTCATTACAAGCTGATTATCCTCAACCGTATAGGTGCTGATCCAGTGACCACCTGCTGCAAAGAGTTTTCCATCCTGTATTGCCAGCGGATAAGCCGTTCCGCCGCAGGCAACTTTTCCGATCTCATACGGTCCTTCATCATTGTACACAAACATAGTTGCATCAATAGCTGCAATATTTCCATCGAGATTGTCATAGGTTCCGCTGCTCACAAAGAAAACATCGGTATCCCCGATCTTTTCATTCGCATACCCCATTCCTGCAGAAAGCTTTCTGTCGACTATCTGTGTAAAAGTATCGCATCCCTCTATATCTATACTCGGTGCGGTTTCTCCCTCATCATCGACATCTGCTTCTGTAGAAGCAGCCTCTGTTTCTGTCTCCTTAGACTCTTCTGATCCATCTTCCGATGCTTCTGCGCTTGAGGCAGCTGCGACTGTCTCCACCGTATCAGTTTTTTTCGCAGTCGCCGCGCTGCATGCACTTGCAGAAACTACCATAACCCCGATCATAGCCAGTACCAATAAACGATTTCTCATTTTTTTCTCCCCTCATTATGGTCTTTTAGGGTCATGATATCACACCTGAAAAAATATTTCCATTTGCATACAAGTGCAAAAAAATGTCACAGGCTTACCCGGTAATAGTGATAACTTTTCAACCCTTAAGAATGAAAAATCTTTATATCTTCAAGAATCTGATCGGTTGTCATACCGACTTCTCTTAAAAGTGTTTCCGGATCGTAACGGTCATAAAATTCCTTATTTAAGCCATAATTTTTAACCATCATCTTGTCAGTACCATAGTAGGAAGCGATCTTTTCACCAAAACCACCGCTTAAGATACCGTCTTCCAAAGTGATAACGAGGCTGTGATCTGATTTGAGTCCATCAAGAACCGTAGAATCTATGCCGGATGCAAATCTCGGATTTATGAGTGTTGGCGTATATCCAAGTTCTTCCTTTATGCGTTCTGCGAGAACCTCGCCTCTCTGGTAGAAATCACCCAGTGCAATGATCGCCGTTTTTTCACCCTTCTGCTCAACTTTATAGCTGTCGATCCTGTCAAAGTTATCATCAGCTTCTCTGTGGCTTACCTGATTTCCGGGGATAAGTATCATAACCGGATGCTCTTTCTGATCAACCGACCATGAAAGCATATTTTTGTATTCCTCCGCACTTGTGGGCGCAAGAACCACGAGATTTGGAATATTTGTGAATGCTGCAAGACCAAATATACCTAAATGTGTAACATCAGTAAGCCCGTCAAAATTGCAGAAATTCATAACCATGGTAACAGGATTATTATTGATGCAGATATCCTGTGAAATCTGATCATAAGCTCTCTGTATAAATGTCATATTGGTGACAACCAGAGGCTTAGCACCATTCTTTGCAACACCTGAAGCTATCGCAACTGCCGCTTCTTCTGCAATTCCTACATCCATGTACTGTGAGCCCAGCTTTTCGCGTTTTTCTGCCGAAAGACCGATCGCTCCAGGCATCGAGGGTGTTATAACCACGAAGTCCTTATCTTTTTCAGCCTTTTCCATGATATAGTCAATGGTCATTCCGAGATAGTTCTCGCCATCGCCAAAGGAAACTGTCGGTGCTCCTGTCTCACGGTCAAAGGGCATTGTCCAGTGCCATGCTTCTTTATTTGTCTCTGCAAGAGCATATCCCTTTCCCTTCTGCGTATGAATATGAACTACGATCGGGTGGTCAATATCCTTTACCTTATTAAACAAAGAGATCATTGACTGAATATCATTTCCGTTTTCCTCATAAATATAGTCGAGTCCGTATGCCTTAAAGAGATTATTTACAGCTTTGCCCTTTGTTTCCCTCAGTTCTGCAAGGTTTTTGTATATTCCGCCATGTGTCTCGGCGATAGCCATTTCATTGTCATTTACAACGATTATGAAGTTTGAGGTCATTTCACCGGCAACATTCAATGCCTCCATTGCCTCACCGCCTGAAAGAGAACCGTCTCCGATAACTGCAATTATATTCTCCGTATCTCCCTTAAGATCACGTGCATTAGCAAGTCCCGCTGCCAGAGCTATTGAAGTAGAAGTATGGCCTACGTTAAAGAAGTCATGCTCACTTTCCTCAGGGTTTGTATATCCTGAATCCTCTGAAAACTTTTCGTCATCAATATAGCCGTTACGTCTGCCCGTAAGCATCTTATGCGGGTAGCTCTGGTGCGAGACATCAAAAACAAATTTATCTTTTGGAGAATTAAAAACATAATGAAGTGCTATCGTTGCCTCAACCATACCAAAGTTAGGTCCAAAGTGTCCTCCGACCTTTGTAAGCCTGTTGAAAAGAGCCTCTCTCATTTCAGAAGCAAGTGACTCAAGCTCATCATTCTTTAATTTCTTTACATCATCCGGTGTATTGATACTTTTTAATAATTCGTACATTTTTTTGCTCCTCTATAGTTGCCAAATTTTATCTTCCTAAACGTTGGCTCCTCTATTTATTCCCAGGTAAGCTCGCCTGTTTTCTGTGCTATTTCATATCTGCCAATCTTGTATTCGAGTTTTTCCAGTGCCGTATCATATTTTTTTCGTGTTTCAAGTATCTGTTCCCTGACTTCTTTTAATAAATTGGTTCTTGCCTCTATTGTCGAGTCTCCAATCTGAAACAGCTTCACATATTCGATCAGCATTTCCACCGGAACTCCGGCAGCTCTCATACATACCGCTTAAAACTAATCAAAGAGCTCTTGACACGATCATGTTACACCTTGGAGTGAACTCTAAGTCAATATATTTTTATATAATTATGCCAAAAAGAGCTGACAGAGATTGTTAGTCTCCATCAGCTCCGAATAATTTGATATCCACAGACCTTTCAAGCAAAAGATATCAATTTCTTCCTCTGCAGCTTTCCATTAGAGGTTCTCGGGATTTCATCTATGAACTCGATGATCTTCGGAACCTTATTTCCATCCAGCTCTTTCTTCAGGAACTGTCTGTAACCGTCGAGATCAAAGCTGTCCTGTGTTCCGTTTACTGCGATGAAAAGCTTCGGAACCTGTCCCTGAATATTGTCCGGTGCAGGAACAACTGCGCAGTCAGCAACTCCATCAAATTTCCTTGAAACACTCTCGATCTCATCAGGACTGATCTTTATTCCTGCACAATTTATGACATCATCTTCACGACCAAGGCAATAAACAAAACCAGCTTCATCACAGAATCCAAGATCGTTAGTATAAATGTACTTTCCATCGGAAGCCTGTGCTGTGAGATCCGGTGCGTTCAGATACTCTTTCATGTTCTGAGGACCGCCTGTTGCGATAAATCCGGGGTTCTCACGTGTTGCCTCTATCTTATTATGCTCTTTATCCACAAAGATAAACTCTGCATTTTTTGACGGATGACCGATACACTGAGGACGCTCAACACCATCATTAAAGTTCAGTGCGCAGGTACGGCCGGATTCTGTAGATCCATAGAAATTGTAGAGTCTTGTATTCGGCAGCAGCTTACAGAGACGCTTCTTGTCTTCTTCTACAAGCGGTGCGCTTCCGAGCTCGATGTAATCAAGCTGATCCTTATATTCTCCAAGTGTATCATCCGTAAGCTGGAACAACGCACTAAGGATGGAAGGCGCCATGTCGATCGCTGTACATTTATATGTATCAAGAAGGTTGTAGAAAGCCTTTGCCATCAGCACGCCATTTGAGAATACGCATCCATTTCCATAGTATGTATTGGAGTATACTGTACGGATACCGTGACTATGGGACAGCGGCATAGGGATAAGTTCTATATTTCCGGACTTCATTTCTGTATTAAGTCCGATATTTTCTGCAATCGCCACATTATTTCTGTGTGTGATAACTATTCCCTTTGATTTACCGGTAGTACCTGTAGAGAAAAGATACTCTGCTACATCATCAAGTTCCGGGAATACAGGGTCTGGAAGGGTCTCAGAAGGATCGATATCATATACTGTTTTAAGATCCATAAACGGCAATATACCTGTATTTGCTTTTTTATTGCCGATGATCAAAGATGCCTTTGAATCTGCAGCTATTTCTGCAATCCTTGCTTCACTTGCGCCCTTTTCTATAGGAACTGCAATAAATCCTGCAAGCTGTATCGCAAAAACTGATGCCACATAAGCGCAGTCCTGTGTGCAATAAGCCATGATAGCGCTCTTTTCCGGTAGTTCAGGCATATTTTTCAGATGTCCTGCGATCTTTCGGATAAGCTCCCATCCCTCTTTATAAGTCAGGCTCTTTTTGCTGTCAGCCATCATCAGTCTATCGCAATGCTCTTTATCCGCTGCATATATAGAAATCTTTTCTAAAATCGTACTCACGTTGAAACCTCTTTCATATTTATTCGGCGCGCATATTTCTCAAAATATGATCATAAGATGTAAGGGTCAAAAGTAAATTTTGCCCCTTACTGATGTCACGGATTGCTTCATTGCTACGCAATTCCCGCAATCCTAAAACACTCGCATTCCGCGTAATAACGCTACTTGCTCGTGTTTTGTGGGTCCCAAGGTCTCAATCCTCTTTGTGCAAGCACAATCGGATTTTGACCTTTTGACCCTGACATCATCATAACGCGCACAGCTTTTTAATTATACCATCAAAATCCGGTCGCAGAAACCTTCAATCCATCCGAAAAGTTCTCTCCGGATCCGGGAAATCATAAAGCATCCTGTCGCACTCAGTAAACATGTGCTCAATTATCCTTTTTGTGCTCTCTTCTGTTATCATTTCCAGGTCATCCAGCGACGCTCTCGGTGCAGATCTGAAATCCTGGACCTGGACTACCATCTTATCTTTTAGGTTATGCAGCGAAAAATTCTCATCAAAACCAAAATGATGGATAATGTCCCCAAGATCAGGTTCATCCAGTGCACAAAAAATTGATTCCATGATCTCACGATTTTTAGGACAGGTCTGATACAAATAAAAGTCCTGCTCAAGACATTCACTTCGATATACCCGTCTGAAACCGGTCACATCGTCCGTACCGTACTTAATGAGATTTGGTCCGTATAAAAGCTGACCATTAAAAATATCTGCCAGTATGTGCAAAAAATATCCCTTTAAGAACGAATCATCTTTTTCGTTTCTTACAATTTTTTGCTTTTCGGTATAGATACTCTTAAGTCGTGCATACCAGATATTCATGGGTACTTCCTCATATACTTCGCCCCATGTCTCCTCAGGCTGAAGGTAGTGACTCCCCGCCTTTATCTCACCACGGTAGTCTCGTCTGGCATGAACTGCATCCGGTGCGACGTTTGCCAATAAAAAAAGTTCTCGCTCCGGTATATTTCTCTTTTCTGCAAATCTATCTGCAATGATCAGATGTGTCATTGCGTAAGGCATATGAAAACGCTCCTTTCGCGCTAACCACGCATTATTTTCGCATTTGATCAATATTATAACAGAGTTATTCTCTATGTTATAATGCTAATAATAAGTTCAAAATTAAAAATCCAATAATACTTACCAAACAAGGAACAAATAAACATGTCAGATTACAAGAAAGTAAAGAATTACGAAGTACGTCAGAAAGCGAATAAGATAATAGAAAAACTGCCGGATTATGTTCATGATTACTTTCTGGAGCGAGAGATCCGTCTTAGTGCTATGTCGATCTATTCCTATGCAAATCAGCTCCAGACCTTCTTTAATTTTCTCATAGAACACAATCCTGCACTTTCAAACAAAAAGGCATCCGAGATCAGTCTTGATGATCTGAATATGCTTAATGACCGTGACGTTGTAGAATTTATGCACTATCTAAGGAATTACCCGGAGAAACGACCGGACGGTACAGTGCGTTTCGTTGAGTGCACACCTGTGACAATCCAGCATTATACCGTTGCTCTCAATACATTCTGGAAATATCTGGTTGTCCGCCACATGGTTGATTCCAACCCTATCGAGCTCATTACCCGTGCCAAGCTTCCAAAGCAGGAAGTAATATACCTTGATAAAGAAAGGCGTGATCAGTTTTTAGATGCTGTGGAAAGTGGAGACGGACTTAATGACCGTCAGGCAAAGTTTCACGAAAAGAACGGGCCTCGTGACCTGGCGATCATGAACGTTTTCCTTTCGACCGGTATCCGAGTATCCGAGCTTGTGGGAATGGATATAAATGACATTGATTTCGGAAAACACAGTATCAATGTTTTTAGAAAAGGTGGAAATTTCGACAGAGTATTCTTCAGTGACAAGGCCGAATTCTATCTGAAACAGTATCTGGATGTGCGTGAAGAATTGTACGAACCTGACGAAAAAGAACGCGCTGTATTCTTAAACAGAAGCGGAAAGCGGATAAGTGTACGTTCTGTTCAATTAATGGTAAAAAAATACATAAACGCCTCAATGCCGTCAGAAGCTGAGCGGATAACTCCGCATAAACTTAGATCGACTTATGCAGAAACCATGCTAAAAGCGACCGGTGGAGACCTCGAAAAAGTCCAAAAGCTCCTCGGTCACTCCTCAATCACTTCTACGACCCATTACGTAGACAGTACAGAAGCAGAAAAAGCGTCTGTCAGAAATCTTTCTCAATAACACGAAATGCGTGAGCTCTTTTCGAAGCTCACGCATTTCTATTATACCTTCGGGACTTTTCCATCCTTTATGGCTTTTATACCGGATACAATGTTTTCAAGAGCATTATGTCTCCAGAAATCATCTGTATACTTTAATTCTGTATCCATCTTTCTATTTTTGATCAGCGCCGCAAGTTCTTCTGCATCATTAAAAAACTGTGCATGCCCGGATTCAACAAGCGGTTTCATACAGTATGCCTTAGGAATATCCCAAATATAGGTTTCCAGTAAAAAGCTCTTTCCTTCATATATTGCTGTTGATTCTACACCAACCTGCATGCTGCATTCAGAAAAAAGCTTATAAAGAGATGTCGAATTATCGGAAATCACTTCAACTCCCGAATCTTTAAGTGTTCCATATCTTTCACGCCAGATCGAATACTCCACCGGGTGAAGCTTAAATATCACTCGCAGATCAGGGATCAACTCCTTTAGCTTAACAGCAACTTCCGACATCATCTTTCCATACTTGAGACTGGACAAGAATATGATGGAGTTTTTATCATGTTTCCAGTTTTCTATCGGAAATTCCTTCATCAGTATATCGTGATACGGAAATCCCATAGGACATAAATGATCTTCCGGAATAGGAAGCTGCCATGTCTCTGACCAGGATCTGCCAAAGGTGAAATACCATTTGGGATATTGTTTCACTCTCGCATTCTTCGGGAACCATACCGTAGTTGTACCTATTCCATGCTGAAGCTCTATGGTTTCTATTCCACGATCAGCAGCAATCTCATTTATGATCTGTGTGTCAAAACTTCCGCCGACAACTTCGACAATGACCTTGGGATTTATCTTATCAAGCATCTTCTCGAAGGCTTTTTTTCTGTAACGATACATAAAATACAGAACAGTAGCTCTTTCAGAGAAAAGGTTGATATCCGGGTGCAGACCGTAATTCTCAATAAGATCCTGAAAATATCCTGCCATTTCATTTCGGATCGTTCTTCGTACTCTTTTATACCAGCCCGGTCTGAAATACTTCATTAAATATCGGTAGATATAACTCAGATTGCTGATCCTGTCTGCATATATCAGATTCTTGGTATATACCTCATCTGCTTTATATTTTCCATATCCAAGACGCTGTAACGTGACTGAACCCGGGAAATGATCCGCAACCAGATCTGTATATATTGAAACAAACTTTCCATCGATCTTCTGACGCCTTGTATGACAGACAAACATGACATCAGAATGCTCTTTCGGAATTTTAGGCATTGGTGCAAAGATCATAAGAGCCTGCTTTATTTTATCTACGAAACTTGCCTTGGAAGAGTTTTTCATATTTGTATAAAAAACAGGTTCCATCTCTGTTATCTCGTCTTCAAACGACTTAAACATATCCCGTCGCATAAAGTTCCAGTACTTAAATCCATCTATTTCCTGATTATTTAGGAGATCATGTTCTATCTCCCAGTCATTAAATCGTTCCTTACTCATATTTTTTCCTTACCCAACTTAACGAAAATCTGCTCCCGGCTTAAAAGTTATGTAGAGTTTCCAAAGAAGTCCAACTCCTATGGCACCCAAAATAGCTATCGCACCATAACGCACCATCGTATTCAGATACAATATCTGTGATGCGATACCGACGATCATCATAATAAACATACATACAAACGTAAACACATTATCATACATGTGCACCAGATCTAACCGCTTTGATACAAAGTAGTGTATAAGAAGCAGCAATATGAAACTTGCTAAAGTCGTATATGCCGCTGCCTGATAGCCAAATATCGGTATAAATATCAGATTTGTAACGAAATTAAAGCCCGCTGAAACCAAGGTACCCACAGAAGCAATACCGGTCTTTTTCTCATACTGCTCTACATTGATGTAAATAGTATACGCAAACTTAAATCCATAACCGATCATTACCGGTGCAATGAGATAAACAGAACTTGCATACTCTTTTCCGCCGATAAATCTCACAAGCTCCGGCGCGATCAGGATCATTCCCTCAACAGCAACGGCAAAAGTCAAAATATATACTCGATTGACCTTTTTTATGATCTCATAGTCTTTAGTGTGCAATTTTTCATAAAGCCACGGGCACATGGCACTATTAAACGACGTCTGAAGTGTCGAAACAAGCATTCCCAACGAATATGCAATCGTATATATCGCATTCGCCTCTGAACCTACGAGCTTCGTTATCATGATCTTATCAGAAGAACCAAGAATAACATTAGCTAAAAGATGCGGTATTATCGGCATCGTAAAAGTCAGAGCGAACTTCCAATATTCTTTATTATAAAAAGTTTTACCCTTAAACAGGATAACAAAGAAAAAGATGATGTAGATCAATATATTGGGGACAAATGCACCGTAGATCCTACCCCAAAGCTTATCATCCAGATTGAGTACCAAAAGTACAGCGATCGCCGTAGATATAATTGTGGATGACAATGAGACAAATACAAAGAATTTATATTTATACTCAAACCTGTGCTTTATCTGCATCATATCAAGTGCAGGTGAAAAGATCAGCACCCAAAAGATCACGTGTATATACCGCATGTCCATATCAAATACGATTTCAAAAAAATGCGGAAATAATAATACTATCCCATAAAGAACAGCCGAATAAACCGACCCAAGAAATACAACTGACGAAAGATATCCATCAAAGTCATCCTCAAATTCGTACTTTGCTCTGGCAACTGATGAATAAAGATGCAGTGTACCGACAATTGCCAGTATACTAAGCCAACTATTAAAATTACCAACTGTTCCGAAATCTTTTTTCAAAAGTAATCTGGAAAAAATAGGGGTTGTAAGGAAGCCAAGCCCCTTTATAAGGAAATTACAAACTGTATACCAAATGCCGGCCTTTAACGAATCTACAGAATTGTTTTTTACTTTCTGTGCCATTATTATGTCCTTTACTATGCTGAAATAAAATATGTTTTGCCCATCGCAGAAGGCGAATTAATAGTTACAGTTCAGACGCAAACGGAGCACTTTGCTGCGGATGCTACGAACACTTAGCGAACGAATGTGAGCTTAGTGAGAGTGTATGCTTTAGCTGTTTGTGGCCAATAAATATGAAAAGCCATATAGGTTTTGCCCATCGCCAAAGGCGATTTAATTGGCAAAACCTGTTACTGTCGCGAGCTGAAAGCGAGTGAACAGTAACAATTAATAAGTAAAACCAGTTACGTGAAAACACACGTAACTTATAAAATAACACAGAATAATGTTTTTATCCATCAAATAAAGGCGCCCGTGAGAATTTCACCCCACTGACGCCTTTAATTTCATTCTGATTTCTTAAGTGATTCTGAAAGCTTATAAGTTCCGTTATTTATCTTTTCGAGAATTTCTTCATAAGTCTGCGGTTTTCCGTAGTAATAACCCTGAAGTCTTTCGCAGCCGGCTTCCTTTAGGAATTCAACCGCCTCGCCGGTCTCTACACCCTCTGTCAGTGTTTCCATATGCAGCCTGTTTGCGAGCTGGATTATCGTCTTGATGATAGGTTTAGAATTTGCATTTCCGGCAAAACCCTTGAGGAATACCATATCGATCTTTAAGAGATCAAAGTTAAAGTCCTTGAGAACATTCATTGATGAATAACCTGAACCAAAATCATCAAGCCATACCACATATCCCTTTTCATGCAATTCATCTACAGCCTTATGGAGTCCCGCCTCATCTTCTGTAAGAGCGCTCTCTGTGATCTCCACATGGATAAAATGTTTAGGAATATCGTACTTTTTAATCAGCTGTTCAAGCTCATCAACCGCATCCATCAGCTCAAAATCCAGTCTTGAGAAATTGAGGGACACCGGAAATACCGGAAGTCCTGCATCCATAGACTCTCTAAGTCTCTTAAATACGCTCTCATAGATACATTTATCAAGTTTATGTATCTGCCTCGATTCCTCAAGTATAGGAATAAACTGTCCCGGTGACAGGAATCCCATCTCAGGATCTATCCATCTGGCAAGAGCTTCGCAGCCGCAGATGCCGCCGTCCTCCGCGTCCATAACCGGCTGATAAAAAGCCTTTATGTATCCGTTTTTCACTGCATTTTCAAGACTGTTAAGTATAAAATGCCTGATCTCATAGCTTTCACGACATTTATCATCATATTCCGCAATATGAAATTCTTCTGTGTTCTTATTTAACTTCATTGCATAACGGGCACGATCCATTGCGTGCTGTGGTCCGAAATGCGAATTTCTGAGACTATATGCCCCGACCGTCACATCAATATAAGTTTCATTCGGATGAGCATTTACCAGCCTGTCACGAACTATTTTTGCCTTTTCTTCATAGTTCTCACACCCTGTCAGAACCATAAATTTATCTGCAGAATGTCTGGCATATGGTTCACCCCTAAACACATCACTGATGATCTTTGCCATTTCTCTAAGAAGATCATCGCCTTTTTTATGTCCGAACCGGTCATTAAAGGTCTGGAAATTTTTTATATTAAAAACCAAATATGTAGGGATCCTTACATCCTCATAGCACTCATCAATGTATTTTCCCGATAATTCCTCAAGACGCATCATATTTGGCGCACCTGTTAGGTCATCAGTTATGGAAGCGAGCATCAGTTTATACTCTTTTTGAGCATCGCTGTATCGCTGAAAATAGATGGTCATGTAAAGAACTGTAAGGATTATGAAGAAAGTGATGTAATTGATCAGATCTCCACTTTCCATCACTACATGATTTCCCTCTTTATCAACCGCATACATATCGATGAGCCATATAAATCCAACACCTGACAACCCCATGAGAAACAGGGAGATATACGGCCGTACAACAAATATGAATGTCACATACATACTCATTGATAGGAAACATATGATCATTTTCCCTCGGGAGAAATCCTTTAGTGAAGTTCTGATACCGAAATTAATGCCAATAAGAAAATACAGGAAAATAAGAGCCCGGCTGAATTTCCTTAAAACTCCCATTTTTCCTTTCATATATTGCACGCCGTAATAAAGCAGCAATATAGAACTTATGAGAAGTATCCAGTAAGTATAGGTATACTTAAAAAATATCCCCAATGTCGCACATCTGCCTGTTAGCACATATTTCAGACAGTAACGGATAAGCATCCATATCTCCATGCCTATAACCGCTGCCGTCAGTATTATGGAACTCCTTACATCCGCTTCCCTTAAACAGTCTTCGATATACTCAGGATTTTTATAAAACCCAAGTGCCTGTTTCAAAAGTTCGCCGATCCCCTGCTTTTTGCTATTCTCTCCCATTTGCTCACTCATTTAGTTTGTCCCCTTTTTTCCAAACTATAATTTTGTGCAAAATGTACCACGAATAGTCTATCACGAGGGTGTGTATACAGCAATATGTCAGACAGATGTACGATTTTAGATGCATTATCGTAACAGTTCACACGTAAACGGAGCACTACGCTGCGGAGTTTACGACCAAGAAAGATGAAAAGCCATTGGATTTTGCCCATCGCCGGAGGCGATTTAATTGGCAAAATCCGTTACGTGAGCGAGCTGGAAGCGAGTGAACAGTAACGCATTATCGAAGTAACGTTTCAGAATTATTTCCTGTACGCTGTGTGATCAAGCGGCAGTTTCGTACGGAAGATACCATCTCTCTTATAATAAGCAAGCTGCGCTGCCGGAGAGGTAGGGATCAGCGGTATCTCACCGACGCCCTTTGCTCCATACGCAAGTTCTGCATTATTTTTCTCAACAAGTATCGTTTCGATCTCAGGCACATCTGTTGCCCGCCATAAACCTAAACTTCCAAATTTTACGGTCGGATGACCGTCCTGCATCTTGAGACTTTCTGTGAGGCCGTATCCTAAACCGGTAACTATACCTCCTTCTATCTGACCCTCAACATTTGTAGGATTTACGGCTTTTCCAACATCATGAGCTGCTACGACCTTCTTTACCTTTCCGTCATCGTCAAGTATCACAACCTGAGTAGCATATCCGTATGCCAGGTGACTTACCGGATTTGGCTTATCAGCTCCCATAGGATCTGTTACGCCTTCAAACTCAGCATAAAATTCTTCGCCTTCCAGTTCTGCGAGACTCTTATTCTTAAGTGCTTCCTTGAGCTTTAATGAAACCCTTCTCGTAGTTTCTCCCGTGATAACAGTCTGTCTGGAAGCGGTACTGGTTCCGGAATCCGGTGTATACTTTGTATCCGGCATCATGCAGATCACATCCTCCGCAGGAAGTCCCGTCGTTTCGCAGCATATTGCTCTCATCGTAGAGACAATTCCCTGTCCCATACAGGCAGCACTGGTTCTGAGGCTCACTTTTCCATCAACTATCTTTAACCTTACACGACCTATATCCGGCACACCGACACCAACACCTGCGTTCTTAATAGCACAGGCGATACCGGCATGACTCTCATTAGCATAATAAACGTCCTTAACAGCTTCCAGTGTCTCTACTATACCGGTTCCTTCATCCGCGATCTGACCGTTTGGAAGCACCTGTCCCGGTCTCAAGGCGTTTATATATCGTATCTCAAACGGATCGATACCCACCTTTTCAGCCAGTTCATTAAGCTGACATTCGGTCGCAAACATGGTCTGCACTACTCCGAAACCACGAAAAGCTCCGCAAGGGATATTATTCGTATAGACTGCCGTACCTATGATATCGATATCCTGATAATTGTAAGGTCCCGCTGCGTGCGTACATGCTCTCTGTAGAACCGGCCCTCCAAGAGATGCGTAAGCACCTGTGTCAGAATAAAGGCGCAGCTTCATGCCTGTAAGCTTACCGTTTTTATCACATCCTGTAGTCATCTCCATCTTCATCGGATGACGCTTCGGGTGATACCACATACTTTCTTTACGTGTAAATGACACTCTCACAGGAACTTTTGCGAGATAAGCCAGAAGTGCCGCATGATGCTGGACACTCATATCCTCTTTTCCACCAAAACCGCCGCCGACATATGCGCTGATAATGCGAAGTTTGTCCGGATCTGTAATCCCGAGAAGCCTGCTGATCTCACGATGTTCATCGTAAATAGACTGTCCGCCGGTATAAACGGTAAGAGTATCTCCCTCAGGAACAGCAAGCGCACTTTCAGGTTCCAGAAAAGCATGTTCCTGCGCTTCTGTTTCGTATGTATGAGTAACCGTAAATGCAGACTCCGCAAGAGCTTTATCTGCATCTCCTCTTTGGATCTTTTCGATCCTGTATACGTTGCCGCTTTCATGTATAAGCGGGGCTCCATCCTTTAACGCATCCTCAGGACAAAGCACAGGCGTACGTTCTTCGTATTCAACTTCTATTAGCTCACGGATCTCATTAAGTGCTTTTTCCGTTTTAGCCGCGATAAGCGCTATCGCATCTCCTAGATAGCGTGTCTCCTCACCTACCGCGATAAGTGCCGGCCAGTCAAGCGTCAGATGTCCTATAACCCTTTCTCCCGGAACATCTTCAGCAAGGACTATCTTTACACAATCCGGATGCTGTAAGGCTTTCTCCAAATGGATAGCCTTTACGAGCGCTCTCGGGTATTTGCTGTGAAGCGCACCGCCGTAGACCATACCCGGAACCTTTATGTCTCCTGCAAACTTTGCAGTACCAAGTATCTTTGGTGACGCATCCTGTCTTACCGCTCTTTCCCCGACAAAGCCCTTTGCCTTAGAAATGACAGGTTCTATTTCACCCCTAAAGCATTTAGCCGCAAGAAAGATAGCATCCACGATCTTTTTATAGCCTGTGCAGCGGCAGAGATTTCCTTTTATAGCCTGACGTATATCTGCCTCTGTAGGATTTAAGTTTTTATCCAGTAAAGACTTTGCACTGATAACCATACCGGGCGTACAATAGCCGCACTGTACCGCACCTGCCGTACTAAATGAATAATCGTAGATTTTTTTCTCTTTTTCAGTAAGTCCCTCGACTGTAATTATCTCGTGGCCGTGAGCCTTTTCTGCAGTAATAAGACAGGCTCTCTGCTTTACTCCGTCAACGAGTATCGTACACGCCCCGCACGCGCCCTCACTGCATCCGTCTTTCACAGACGTGAGATCCATATCTTCTCGGAGAAAATGCAGCATTGTACAATTTTCTTCCGTCTCAACTTCAGTTCCGTTTACCTTGAATTTATATCCCATACCTTTTTCCCTATACCCAATGATACTCATTACTGATAACACTATTTGATCCGCTTAATACAGCTCACGGAATTCTAAGATCACTCGCATACATTATTAAGAAAATCCTCCAGCAGATTCAGGCATACCTTCTTTCTGTAGCCTTCCGTTGACCTCTGATCACTTATCGGATGGAGAACCTCGGCATATCGTGCCAGAATATCCGCTTTTTTCCCTTCCAGCTCCGAAACAGGAGTACCTGCGATCATTTCCTCTATATCCCGCTGCCGGAGAACCGTGATACCTACCGATCCAAATGCAATACGTATGTCAGTAACCTTTCCGTTTTCAACTTTACAGATACCCGCAAAAGAAAGCTTTGCGATAGCTTCTGCCTTTCTTGCGCCAACCTTTGTATGACTGAGCTTTGTCATACCTTCGTAAGAAGAACGCGGTATCTCTATAGCCGAAACGATCTCATTATCTCTAAGATCTATCTTCCTGACTCCGATGATAAATTTATCTATAGGTATACGACGTTCAATTTTTTTACCATTGTCATCCAGTCCCGCTGCCACGACCACAGCATCCATTGCATAAAGAACCGGCAGTGTATCTCCTGCAGGTGATGCGTTGCAGATATTGCCAACGACCGTTCCTACATTTCTGATAGCCGGAGAAGCGATCTCCCTCATGGTATCCCTTAAGATCCCGGGGACCAGCTCATCATCTATCAGTTCATCATAAGTGCATCCGGCTCCTATGCGTAAATACTCTTCTGTCTGTTCCACATATTTAAGTCCTGCGATCGAATTTAGATAGATCACGTCAGGAGCAGTTTTATGTACAACCATCACATCACTTCCGCCCATTACGAGCAGTGACTGGTCTTTTTTTTCAGCTTTTATCGTCAAAGCTTCATTCAGAGACTCCGGATAATGTGCTTTTACCATAAGCCATCTCCTTTCTCCGCTGCCATCTGCACTGCATTAATGATCATATTGTAACCGGTGCAGCGGCAAAGATTACCGGAAAGACCCTCTCGGATTTCCTCCTCTGTAGGATGAGGCACACGAAGGAGAAGCGCCTCAGAAGCCATGATCATTCCGGGAATACAAAATCCGCACTGTACCGCGCCGGCATCAGCAAAACATTTCTCAAGAAGCTTGTACTCTTCACTGTCTCTAAAACCTTCAAGTGTGACCACCGTTTTTCCTCTTACATTTGCAAGCGGTGTGATACAGCTATTAAACAGCTTTCCGTCTACAAGGACTGAGCAGGCACCGCATTCACCTTCTCCGCATCCTTCTTTTGGTCCCGTAAGTCCAAATTCTCCTCGGAGAACATCCAGCAGTCTCGTGTCCGGAGACATCTGACTGCGTATTTTTCTCCCATTCAAAGTAAATTCAACCATTATCCGATTTCTCCCTGTATTTATTCTGCTAAAAGTATTTTTTCCGGTGTGAGAGGTATCTCCATAAAATGTCTGCCGGAAGCCTGTTCTACTGCTGCTTCATAAGCCGGTGCAGCGCCAACAAGAGTTAATTCACCTGCTCCCTTTGCGCCAAACGGCCCATCCTTATACAGATTGTCTATAAATGCGATACCGTTATTTACCGTATCCATAGCTGTCGGGATCATATAGTCCGTGAAACTGTTCTGACGTATCCGGCCCTTAAATGCTTCCATGTGTTCCATAGAGCCATAACCGATTCCCTGAAGTATTCCACCCTGAGCCTGACCTTCCATGATCCGCTCATCTATCACGTGGCCTACATCATAAACGCCCCATACACCGAGGAGATCTGTATTGCCTGTAAGTGTATCTTCCTTCAGTTCCACTACATTTAACCCCCATGAAAAAGTGGGATACGCATCTCCGTGGAACTTTTCAATATCCCAAGGAACACACTCACGGTCTTCCTTGTATTGTTCCATGATCTCTTGTTCTTTCCCCGGTTCCCATATAGCTTTAAGTCTCTCGGCTGCCCGTTCTATGAGTTTTCCGTCTATCATAAGAGATCTGGACGCAACCGTCGGACCGGAGTTTGGAACCCTGTCTGTGTCGGGATTTTCTATGATTATCTGCTCATACGGTATATCAAGAACTTTCGCTGCGATCTTGCTGAAAGTTGTCTTAAGTCCCTGTCCCATATCTGTATTACTTGCAAGTATCTCTACACGGTCATCTGCATATTTATGAAGGGTAAGTTTAGACTTTATAAAATCCTTCTCGGCAGAACCTGTAAATCCGCATCCATGGAAAAAGATCGACATACCGATACCTTTTCTGTATCTTCCGGACTGAGGAAGCGCATATTCTGAATATTTTCTGCTGTAATCGGACATTTCCTCAGCTTTTTCTATCATTTCCGGTATAGGTACATGATGCCAGAATTTTCCGCCGGTTCCCGTTTCATCGCCCTGTTTTACAAAGTGCATCTGCCTGTATGACAAAGGTGAGACTCCAAGCTTATCCGCTATATGGTTCATCAGTGTCTCTATGGCAAAAAATGCCTGAGGTGCACCGAATCCTCTGTAAGCCCCGTTATTTACGAGGTTTGTGGTCATGGCTCTGCCCTTTACGTCGAGATTATCGATTTTATATACGCCAAGGGCCGCAAGTAATGTTCTCTGCATGACTACGCTGGTTAGTCCGGGATATGCGCCGGAATCCATACGGATATCGGCTCTTAAGCCTGTTATATGTCCTTCTTTATCAAGTGCCGCATCATATTTAAGGATGGCAGGATGCCGCTTTGTCGTAACCGACATATCCTCTCTGCGGTTCAAGATTATCCGTACCGGATGTCCACTCTTTCTGGCAGCGGCAACTGCCTGACATCCAAGTAATGACGGAAAGTCTTCCTTGCCGCCAAAACCGCCTCCTGTAACCTCCTGTACGACTCTTACATGGGATTCATCGAGTTCAAAGGAATGCATCAATGCAGAATGTACATAGTACGGACACTGCATGGATCCATACAATATGGCTTTTCCTTTATCCTTGTCCCAAACACCTACAGCGCTCTGTGTTTCGATATACGCCTGTTCCTGATAACCGGTACGGAATGTCTCGGAGATCACCTTATCCGCGTTATTGAACGCTGTTTCTGTATCACCTTTATGATACTCATATCCCAGCGCAACCTCTGTTGCTTCATCCAGGCTCACAACAGCCGGAAGTTCCTCATAGATAACCTCTGTTTCAGCGCAGAGCTTTTTCACAGTTTTTTCATCCGGTCCACAGATAAGCAATATTGCCTCACCCACAAACATTACTTCCTTATCTGCAAATACCGGCTGTTCATCTGTGATACAGGCGCAATGATTATTAGGAATGTCACTTCCGCTAACACTGAAATATCCATCCGGCAATTCAGGGAGTTTTATGTCCTTAATAAGAGCATGGGGAACTTCTGAACGGACAAAAGATGAATAAAGCATTCCCGGAAGTTTCATGTCTGCCGTATACTCTGCCCTGCCGGACATTTTCATCCTGTGGTCTTTCTTCTCAACAGGTACGCTGATATCTTTCATTATTTGTCCTCCCTATATAGTTTTTAACCCTGTCATCGATACTTTTGAAAAAAGGAGCTGTAAATGCAATTCCTACACCTACAGCTCCTTCGCTTGTCAATTCATCACGAGCAACGCAACATTCATATTTTTGCTCAAATATACGTCTTTTATATCTACAATTAATAATAACATCAGTAATTTGATCAGTCAATCAAAAAAAACGGTAAAAAAAGGCAATCGTCTATGTTAACGATTGCCTCTTTGCAAAATATGCTATTATTTGCCTTCGTAAGATACAACACTACTTACATCATATCCCTTAAGCTTTTCACGACCGTTAAGTCCTGCAAGCTCCAGAAGGAAGCTGATATGTACAACTTCACCGCCAAGTGACTCTACCATCTTTACGATAGCTTCAATAGTGCCGCCTGTTGCGATAAGGTCATCTACAATAACTACCTTCTGTCCGGGCTTAATGGAGTCTTTGTGCATCTCTACTGTAGCCTGGCCATACTCAAGGTCATAGCTCTGCTCGATAGTCTCACGAGGAAGCTTTCCCTTCTTGCGAACCATTACAAATCCCTTATGCATGTTATACGCAATGGGCATACCAAATACGAATCCCCTTGACTCTGCACCGACTACAACATCAAAATCGATACCTTCAAGCTGTCTCTGCATTTCATCTATAGCAAGCTTAAGTCCATCCGGGTCCTGTACTACTGTAGTGATATCACGGAACATGATACCCGGCTGCGGATAATCAGGAATAGTTTTGATATAATCTTCAACTTTTTTCATGATAATACCTCATTTCTCATTTTCCAGCCTGTCTATTTTACACGCAAACAGCAAAAAGATAAAGACCTAAATTGATTTTTTTATCAGAACTGGAAGTGTGAGATTGACTCCTGCTGATCCTGAGCAAGCGTTGCAAGAGACTCGGAAGCTGCTGCAATTTCCTGATTTGTAGCCGCCTGCTCTTCTGCTGCCGCACTTACAATTTCCATATTATCAGAAATCTTGTCACTGTGCTTATTAATTGCCTGTACACCTGTAGCAATGAGTGTAGCTTCGCCTACAAGAGTATTTACAGAACCGGATACATTTTCCATCTGACCGGAAACATTTTCAACCAGATGATTGATCTTATCAAATAAAAGACTGAATTGTTATTGTTAATTCGCTTTCAGCTCATCGATACATAAACTCTGAGAACGTTACATATCTAAATTTAAGATATGACCCCCTTGCCTTCTTTTGATAGGCATTATATTCGTCTTTTGTTATCGCCTCTGCTTTATCATCATTATAAAAGCCCTTATCTGAATACAACCATTTTTCTTCTGAACCTTTTCCTCTATGGACTACATTGTCGATCGGCGTAGTAAACTTATATGATCCATCTATCTTATAATGCGTAATAGAGTTGCCGTCATCGTAAGAAATCTCACAGTAAATCGTTCCGTCTTTTGACAGATAATATTTCGTATCATCATAGGACATAAAGATCCTTGTCCAGGTACCTCTGTGAATGGAATAAGCATCATAGATCATATCTGTATATTTATCGTTATTTGCGCCTATTAAAAGCTCATCTATGCCATCCCCATCAATATCCGTTAAGTAATAACCGATCACATTCATGGGATTTCCGGATGCTCCGGCATTACTATAAATATTTGCGCATTGTTCACTTAGGTTATTCGACCTGAGCGTTTCCGCATCCTGTCTCTCCGATACAGCATTTGCATACTTTTCTATTATGCCATCATATATTTCTTTAATGGCAGCTTCCTGTCCCTCTTCGGGCTTCCATAAATTTGATATAAATCTATAGCCGTCGTCGGTTTTATCCATCACGAGTTCATATTTTGTTTCATTGGGTTCAGGTTCATACTCAGAATCGTCAAAACCTCCCAGTACATACTCAATGATATAATGACTGCCCTCTTTTGTTCCTGACAGACACTTTATACGTGTGTAGTTCGTATCACCATGCTGGCTTACATATACATCCAGATCATCTAAGTATGTCCATTCGATCGGATGGTTCATTGATGAGTATTCTTTACCTGTAGTGAACTCCACATATTTTTCAAGGTTCTCACTGCTGATATATGTCAGATCAGTATACAATTCTTCCTCATCATATGTTTTCAGGTATTCATTCATCACGGTCTCACGATCGATTTTCTGATCTTTGATTCCTGCGCCATTATAAAGTACATCGTCCCACCATATGTTCTCTACGGAATCAAATTCTGCGGTCATAAATCCGTTAAACTTTACATCATTTAGATCATCCTCTATGGATTGCAGTTCCTTTTCAGTTAGTTCTTCAAGCTCTCCGGTGTTGTTTGTTTCTTCTGATGCTGTTGTTTCTGACGATTTATCACTTTCCTCTGTGGCAGCGGTATCGTTCGCAGATTCCTTATCTTTTTTCTTGTCCTCATCATTCTCGTCATCATCAGTATCCGCCTCGATACGTTCCGCCTTTTTATCACTTTTCAGAATATCAGTCAGTTCACATCCCGTGATCATTCCGACTATTGAGATCACACTTATGATCATTCCTAATTTAGACAGAGATTTTATGTTCATTTTCAATCCTCCAAATGATTGTTCCTTCATATTTAAAACATTTATTAATAATCATCAAAAAATAACCATATCTATTCTACTATGATATAATTTTATAATGACAGGGTCAAAAGTAAAAAATCCAATTGTGCCTGTTGATCCGTGAAACGTTACAGTTCAGACGCAAACGGAGCACTTTGCTGCGGAGTTTGTGACCATAGAATAAGGCGAGCCATTATGATTTTGCCCATCGCCGTAGGCGATTTAATTGGCAAAATCAGTTACTGGAACGAGCTGATAGCGAGTGAACAGTAACTGGATTTTTTTATTTGGGACCAGTGAAACACGATTCAAGGGGGACATGCTCATATGAAATTTCATATCGATAAAAAATATATAATGTGGGCTATTACTGCATTTGCAGTTGTTGTTGCCAGTATTCTTTTTACATTTGCCCTATTTAACTATTCAATATTCTTCGGTTGGATCGGGTCTATACTCAAGGTTTTGACACCTGTTATTTACGGGCTTCTGATCGCATATGTACTCTCACCCGTAATAAACTGGTTTGACATGAGTGTTTTTCCGCCTATATGTCAAAAGCTTAAATATACGCCCGGCTTAAAGGGAAAACGCAGATTACGTTATCTGTCAATTTTTTTCACATTGTCCATTCTTTTCTTCCTGTTGGGATTCTTTATAAACCTTATCATCCCTTCACTTATCAGCAGTATTACAAGCATAGCAAATAACATTCCGACCTACGTAAACAATGTTATGGAATTTGCTAATAAAAAATTCGAAGACAATCCGGAAATAGTTCGTTATATAGACAGTTATTCTGATATGCTGACCGATTGGTCAAATAATCTGATAACCAATGTTATGCCTCATGTAAATCAGCTGATCACTTATATCACCTCAGGTATAGCACGCTCTCTGTCATTCATTTGGAATCTGATACTCGGGCTTATAATGGCAGTTTATATCCTTGCCACCAAGGAACATTTTATTGCTCAGATGCGAAAGATCATTTTCGCTCTTGCAAGAAAACGTACCGCATTTGAGATATTAGATGAGCTAAGTCATGTAAATCAGATTTTCAACAGCTATATCATTAGTTCTGTTGTGGACTCACTGATCATCGGAGTTATCTGTTTCTTTGCATGCGTGATCCTCAGGATCCCGTACCCTACACTTATTGCGGTTGTAGTAGGTGTTACAAATATAATTCCGTTTTTTGGTCCGTTCCTCGGTGCCATCCCCTGTACACTGATAATCCTGATGATAAAGCCTCTGTCCGCATTGACATTTGTGATAATGGTCCTTATTCTTCAGCAGTGTGACGGAAACATTATCAAGCCGAAGCTTTTTGGAAGTTCCACCGGTCTGCCGGGTTTCTGGGTTATCGTAGCGATCCTTGTCGGCGGCGGTCTGTTCGGTGTACCCGGAATGTATCTCGGAACCCCGGTGTTCTCTCTCATTTTCTACGCGATCAAGAAAAACATAAACGGACGTCTTACAAAGAAAGGTCTTCCAATTTCAACACTGCAATATGTTAGTGAAAATGAGCTTCCTTACGAGATATTAGATAAAACAGATGAAGAGTAACGCAAGAAACTGAGATTTCTTCATTTCTCTGCCAACAAGTTACGCTAGACTCGATAAGACCTCGCCAAGCGAACTTGCATAGCACGCACTAAGCTCGAAAATACCTCGCTAAGTGCTCCGCATAACAAAAAGAATCCGGAATTTCCGGATTCTTTTTTCATCTTATCGCTATCTCATTTCCACAAGTTTGAGCGTTTTCCTACGCTTTTTGAAATGTTCCGTGTCAAGAACGCCAAACCAAACATTTCCATCATTATCGATAAAACCTGCAGTTCCACTCTCGCACCAGTTAAAATCACATTTATGAAGACCAGTCTTCACACTGTAATCCTTATCAAAGGTAATTTCCTGCACTTCACTGCGATTTACCGGAAAATACATTTTTTCTTCCGAATCATCCGAGATCGCGGGAGCCGCTTCTCTTACAAAAGCTTCGAGACCTCTTATCTTTTTTATGATCGTTCCATTCCTGTCGATCAGAATGATCATTCCCTCTCCGGAAGTAGTTGTGAGATTTATCACAAAGATTCCTCTGTGTTTTAAGTAACTCACATTATACGTGTAATAGCGCACATTAATGTCTTTTAATTCTTCTACGACCGAATTGCCGGAAACCTTTTCAAGCTGACGCTTATCGGGATCATAAAGTGCATAACAAAGCCTGGAATACGTCTCCCCGACAACATATCGCTGCCACACAAGAAGAGCCTTTGAATCTGACGCAGCCAATATTGGCCACCAATCGCGGGTAGACTCGGATTTTGCAACAGGTATCGTCACCATATGGTCACCATCTGAGTCCATTGACGTCACATAGACATCATCACCGGTACCCAGATTATCTACGCCTCCGCCATCTACCCATCCTTCACTCCAGAAGACAACATGGTGATCATCCGTACTGGCAGCGTGACCGGAATGCCCTCCAAGTGCAATGTCTGACGGATATTTCTTTATCCGTTTCATATGTTTACCGTAGAGCACAAAACGCTGAGCCAGTTCAAAGTCACCGGCATCATTTCCATCTTCAAAAGTCACGATCATTTTGCCGTCAGATGAATATGAAGCGCTGGAAGGTTCCTGCGCTTCATCTGCTTTAACTATTCTTTTTACACCGCCGATCTTTGGATTATTCAGATTTATTTTTGCTCTGTATACGTCGTGTGTCCAGCTTCCGTCAGAGGCGATGCCCAATTTACACGCATCAGACCATATCAGATAGCTTTTTTCCGTATACGGATCTTTTACATAGCTGATACCATGCGCATACTGCCTGAGATCATCTTCGCCAGCGTAAATAGTGCCGGACAATGCCTCAATTCCGCATAATACAAACAAACCAGCTATGATCCATTTTTTCATTAAACTCATTACAACACAAATATCCTACTTCGCAATTATCGTCATCTCTACACGGTCTTTTTTTACACCGACCGTAACATCCTTTGCGATACTTGCGACAATTGATTTTTCCAACTCATCCCAAGCCTGTTTTGCAGGCTTGTCCTCATCATCAGCATTTTCCAGCTGCTCTTTATAGCTGTTAAGTGACCATACAAGCTGCTGTCCCATGGCAGGTAATTCGCCCATGAGTCCAAAACCCATGTACGCATAGGAAACGCTTCCGCCATCATATTTTTGCTGAAGTGACATTACTTCATCATAATTCAGCAGACCGTTTTCGATGATCTCACTGATTTTTCCCATAAAACCCTTTACTGACGCATTTTTACCGGATGAAGATACTGATAAGAGTTCATCCTTTTTGGTCATGTTCATGTCAGTTTTGGCACTAAGTCTGACCTTATATTCGTCGCCGTCCTGTTCGAGCCAGAAAAGAGCCTGAAACTCACCTGCCATTGCCCGAACCATTCCTATGGTTTCCTCGGCAATAAGGCGCAGATGGATCGCTTTTTTTCTGTCCAGACCCTGTTTACTGATAAATTCATCAGCCATTTTCAGGGCTTCTGAAGCCTTGGCATCCGAGTTATTAACAAATACCCTGCTGGTAGATTCCATAATACTCCCCCTTTTGCAATCAAATACCGCCAGATTTTTTTACTCTATGACCAATATATCTGCAAATCCTGTTACTTCAAAGATTTCCATTACTTCTTCAGAAACATTTTTTACGATCATACCGCCCTTTTTGCTCATTTTTTTCTGCGCAGACAGAAGAACCCTTAATCCCGCACTTGAAATGTACTCAAGTTTTTCCATGTCAAATGTAAGCTTTTCCTTATCCTCAAGCCCCGAAGCCAACTGTTCTTCGAGTTCAGGCGCTGTGATAGTATCAAGTCTTCCTGCCAAAGAGATCACTAATTCGTTTCCATTTTCCTGCTTATCAATTTTCATATGCTCCCCTTTCTGCACTTTGGACTTTATTTAATGCCAAATGCTTTAGCAATTGTTAATATATTTTGACCATCTTTATGTTCATAATGAACTTCATCCATGGTCTGTTTGACAAGGAAGATTCCAAGTCCTCCAATTTCCCGTTCTTCTGCTGGTAATGTAATATCAGGCTCTTTATTTTTCAACGGGTCATACGGAATCCCCTTATCTATGAAAGAGAGACTGATCTTATCAAGCTCTCTATTCATTTCAAGTTTTAAGATAACCATACCTGTTGCAGGTGCATAGGCATAACTCGCGATATTAACAAATATTTCTTCAACTGCAACATTTATCTGTTTTTGAATTTTTGACGGACACTTCGCATCATTAAGATGCTTATCAACAAAAAGTTGAACCGTTGGCAGATTTTCAACCTCTGCTTCCAGTTCCAGTTCATCAATATCTATACCGCACATACCTTCCTTTCCATAGGAACATCCTAATTAAAAATGGGAATTCAACAAAATTTCCTATAAGTCAAAAAAGTATCCAACCAAAACATACCCGATAAATATCAATAATGGTATTTATCAGATATGCCGGCTGAATACTTTCAGGTTATCTTATGTGATTTACTTATTTCGTTGATAACTCCCACTCAAACTCCCCCAAGTTATATTGCTACGTCCAACAAAACTAAGATTTATTCTAATCCTTCAAACGATTTTTTTCCACCTGATTTTTCAAAATCTTCGATAAACTGGATAATAAGATTTACTGTACCATCAATACCGAGAACGGATGAATCAACAGAAAGGTCATATGTACCTGTATGTCCCCATTTTCTTGAAGAATAGTAATCGTAATAACTCTTCCTCTGCTTATCCTTTTTGTTGATCATATTACGTGCTTTTTCAGGAGTCGTAATATCATCAAAACGCTTCATTATACGCTTTATCCTGGACTCTATCTTGCCGTAGATAAATATGTTCAGCACATTCGGCATATCCTGAAGAGCATAATCTGCACAACGTCCGACTATTACACAAGGACCATCCTTTGCAATATTCTTTATAGCATCAAACTGTGCCAAGAAAACCTTATGACTTACAGGCATATCCATATATGCGGAATTATTGTAGCCAAAAGAATATGTATCCATAACGAGATTATATAAAAATGAACTTGTTGGTCTCTCATCATGGTTTTCAAAGACCTCTTCGCAAAGTCCGCTTTCCTTTGCAACTCTTGCAAGCAATTCTTTGTCATAGCATTTTATGCCAAAGTGTTCTGCAAGCTTCTCGCCTATCTCACGTCCACCTGAACCGAACTCACGACCAATCGTTATAATAGTATTCATAAGCACTCACCATGCCCTTCCTAATTTCCAAAACATCATTCCGGAAATTGATTTGTACATATTATACCATACATCGCTTGTTCTTTGTTGCCACTTTTGTACATTTTTATTCTAATCAGCCTTTTCCTCGTAAACCATTAAGAATCTTCTCAAAATACTCCGGCAGCGGCGCATTTACTTCTACATACTCACCTGTTGTCGGCTGTGTGAATCCCAATGTCATTGCGTGAAGAGTCTGGCCTTCTGTATGCCATGGCGACTTTCCACTGCTGTAAACATCATCACCAACTATCGGGTGGCCGATCTTTGCCATATGTACACGGATCTGATGCGTCCTGCCTGTTTCAAGTTCACACTCAACATACGTATGATTCTGAAACTGTTCGAGCACATGATAATGTGTAACTGCCCTCTTTCCGCCCTGCTGAACAACGGACATCTTTTTTCTGTCCTTTGGATTACGTCCGATAGGAGCATCAACAATACCGTCTTCGGATATACGTCCGTTTACGATCGCACGATAGCGGCGGGTGATCGAATGATCCTTTAACTGGGCCGCAAGTGATCGGTGGGCATTGTCATTTTTACAAATGATAAGTGATCCGGTCGTGTCACGATCTATCCGATGCACGATACCGGGTCTTAGCACACCATTAATACCCGACAGATCACTGCAATGATACAGGATAGCATTCACAAGTGTTCCGCTGTAATGACCGGGGGCAGGATGAACGACCATTCCCTTTGGTTTATTCACCACTATTACATCCTGATCTTCATAGAGAATAGAGAGCGGGATGTTTTCAGGCTTTATCTCAGGCGCCTCAGCCGGCGGCAGGATAAAGGAAACCTCATCATCCTCGTGTACCGCTGTTTTTGGTTTTTTAACAACTTCGGAATTGATCGTTACTCCGCCGTCGGCTATTATTTTTGAAATATAGCTTCTGGAAACGCGATCATATGCATTTGCTATGCATTTATCTACTCGCACACCGTCCTGTTCAGGTGTTACTGTAAACAGAAAAAGTTCTCCTGTTTTTTCTTCCATGTATTACTTTTCCTTCTTTGAAGTTTTTTCAGCTTCTTCTTTCTCAGCCTCAGTAAGGAATGATGAGTGGATCTTGAATTTTCGTGCTTTTTTAAGATCCAGATCGTCGTCCTTATAGACAAAAAGAAATAGAACAACAAGCGCAGCGGCAGATACGGTCACATACATATCAGCCACATTAAATATCGGAAAATTGATGCAGATAACATATATGAAATCCACAACATAATTAAGATTTACCCTGTCGATCATATTTCCGGCAGCTCCGGCTGTCATAAGGCAAAGAAAGAATCTGAGAATACGATATTTCTTTGTAGCAGGGATAAGGAAAAGGAGTACCAGCATCGCCAGTATAAAAACTCCTCCTATGATCACGAAAAAGAGTTTCTGATTCTGCAGCATTCCAAATGCCGCCCCTCTGTTTTCCAGATACTCCAAAACCAGATATCCGGGAACTATCTGAACCGGCGCATTACCCATGAGATTTGAGACAGCCATCTGTTTTGTAAACTGGTCAAGCCACACAAGTGCTCCCATAAAGATCATGTCCAAGATAAAAAATAATATGTTATGTGGTTTTTTCATTTTACATCCCTCAATCTAATTTGATTATCATATTCTGCAATGCATCGAGCATTTCTTCATCTGTAACCGTCGTATCGATGACAGCCTTGCCCGGCTTTTTAAGCAGGATAAACTTAACCTTTTTTCCGTCCATTTTTTTGTCGGACTTTGATATTTCCAAAATCTTATTTACATCTGCATCATCTGGGAGCGTTATCGGAAGACCGAACGGTACAAACATATCACGGATCTCATAAAATTCCATATCACTGAGATTCCCCCTCTTATATGAGATCCATGCTGCTGCGATAGATCCAAGCGCCACGCACTCTCCATGAGTAAATGAGAAATTCATATATTTCTCAATCGCATGTCCGAGCGTATGACCAAAGTTAAGGACCGCACGAACGCCCTGCTCAGTGGGGTCCTCCTCAACAACAGCCGCCTTTATCTCACAGCTCCTTGCTATCATATGTTCAAGCACTTCCGGTTCTCTGTCTGTGATCTCATTGAAATTATTTACGAGCCAGCTGTAATACTCCTCATCACGAATAAGACCATGCTTTAATATTTCTCCCATTCCGGAAGAAAACTCACGTCCGGGAAGAGTCTTTAACACAGACATGTTCATATATACCAGAGACGGCTGATGAAAGGCACCAACCATATTTTTGTAGGCATCAAAGTCTACACCTGTCTTTCCACCTATGGAGCTGTCTGTCTGAGACAAAAGAGTGGTCGGAACCTGGATAAACTTTATCCCTCTAAGATAGACCGATGATGCAAATCCTGCAAGATCACCAACCACACCACCACCAAGTGCAATTATGAAATCCTTACGGTCAAAGTGAGATGAAATGAGCTTTACAAGTACAGTTCTTACTGTATTAAGCGTTTTATTTTCCTCACCGGCCGGAATCTGCATTGCATATACTTCACTAAATACAGGAGTGATCTTTTCCGTAACTTCCTGTAAATACAATGGTCCTACATTTGAATCCGTGACGATCAGGCACTTTCGTCCCTCAACCGGAAGCTTGGATATTTCTTCCGCAAGCTTCTCAAAATCAGATTCGATCACTATTTCATATGCATCACCTGATACGGTTTTTGCAACGTTGACTCTCTCAGACATTTGAATATCCTTTCACGCTCTTTTGCCGAAAAAAGGCGGGGCTTTACGGCCCCGCCTTAACAGCGATTACATTAACTGAATTACATTCTGCCAACTACTGCCTGTAAATCAAAAGCTTCCTGCATTACATCGCCCTGATTTTCTCCGGAAAGCTCTACACTTCTGGGAGCTATAACAAAGATATAATTTGATATCTTCAAAATGTGTCCCTTAAGTGCATAGCAGGCACCGGATACCTGATCGATGATCTTCTGTGCAAGATCCTCATTGATTCCCTCAAGATTAAGTACAACCGTTCTATCTGAAAGAAGAGCATCCATGATATCGCATGATTCATCTGCTGTCTTAGGCTTAAACATGCAGATCTCACGATCACTGCTGTCAGATCTCTTTCTTGCCTGACGTATCGGCATGATCTTGCTCTTGGAACTTCTCGGTTCCTCTTCCTTTATTTCATCCTTTTTTGAGAAAAAACGTCTGGGCTGTGCAGGCTCTTCATCCTCATCATAGAATTCATCATCATCGTAATCGTAATCTTCGTCCTCATCTTCAATATTCATTGCATGAACAAGCTTGTCTAATAATCCCATACTTTTTCCCTCCTCGAAGCTCTTGTCACACCGGTGGGTCTTTTCCTGCCGGCTCAGATTCTGTAGTTACGTACGCCAAAAATACCGGTCCCAACACGAACCATTGTAGCGCCCTCTTCAATCGCTACCTGATAATCCCCAGTCATGCCCATTGACAATACGCTCATGTCAATATTATGACCTTTATCCAAATTTATGTCAACAGCTTTCTGTCGCATCTTAGCAAAAAAATGTCTATTATCTTCGGGATTTTCCACGTTCGGAGCAATACACATAAGTCCATGTACAGAAATATTTGGTAAACTGATTATTTTGTCAACCAGTTCTGTCACCTTATCATATGGTATACCAAATTTTGTCTCCTCATCACCGATATTGATCTCCACAAGGATATTTGCCGTACAGTTTTTCTTTACCGCCTGCTTACTTATTTCCTGAGCAAGTTCATATGAATCAACTCCATGGATCAGATAAGCCTTGTCAACAATATACTTAACCTTGTTTCTCTGCAGATGTCCTATCATATGCCAGTGAATATCTTTTGGCATCTGCTCGTACTTATCAACGAGCTCCTGCACTTTATTTTCGCCAAATTCACGTATCCCGGCATTATAGGCATCCATTAAGAGCGATACCGGTTTCGTCTTGCTGACTGCGATAAGAGTTACTTCACTCCTGTCGCGCCCGGCTTTTTCACAGGCTGACTGAATATTACTTTCAGTCAGTCTGAGGTTCTCGACTACATTTACTGCTTCGTCACTCATGTCAAGTCCTCTTTTCTGATCCTGCGGTGTTGTTGATCGATCTTTTGCTCATTATTGATGACACGGTTTCCAAATATTGAGTTACTGTTCACTCGCTTCCAGCTCGCTCACGTAACGGATTTTGCCAATTAAATCGCCTACGGCGATGGGCAAAATCCAATGGCTTTTCATCTTTCTTGGTCGTAAACTCCGCAGCGTAGTGCTCCGTTTACGTGTGAACTGTTACAATATTGATCACTCTTATTCAGGCACATTCAGATTAATATTGTTCACCTGTCATCATCATATTGTTATACCGCATTTTTTTGTTTAATACCACAAATTTTTGTTAAAGTAGTTATGAATACTTTCTTAAGATGCGGGTCTGTTCCGGTTTATCTCACCTGTTCAAATACCAGATCATCATCGTTTACGCTTTCACCATCAAGCACGATATGGTCATAAACCCTCAATCCATATGCTGTTCCGGATTCGACGATTGAATACTCTTTATTTGAACACTTTACATCAACCTTTGCAAAGTCAGCATATCCGTTATTCATATTGTATACTCCGTGAAGTTTATCTTTTGAGCTCACCGTAAAGGTTTCCTCAGAATCCGGTTTCAGCAATATATCTCCCGAATTAAAGACAGAGGTATCTATATATACCTGACCATCTTTTTTGTTATAAACTTCCGCTTCTACAAATTCAACGCTCTTTGAACCGTTTTCCAGATATGTTTCACGCATAAAACCATCTGCATCCGAATCTCCGCCCTTTGTCAGGAATTCCTCGGGGATCAGGTAAAATTCACGTGCAACAATAGATGAATTCGGTATCTTGAGTCCCGTCGTTGTATCTGTTAAAAGTTCCACATCTATATAGCGATCCGTTGCAAAAGTCAGCATTGAGTTGGTAAATGACAATTGCAGGTATCTGCCATCCTCATTTGTGAGGAATGTCATCTTTGCCCAGCTGGTAAGATTATTCTTAAGGAAACGGACATTGACGTAATCTCCATCCGTCAGCTTATCTTCCCAGTCATCGTTAAAGGGCACTACGATCGACCAGTTTTCGTCCGTTACGAGTTTATACGCATCTTCACCTTCTGTAACAACCGAGTGTTCATCATGAATAGTCCTCTGATGCTTCTCCTCGTCAAAGGTATCCTTGTTTACTTCGGACGGAGACAGATTCTCCAGCCCATCAGTTCCGTACACGACAATACCGCTGTTTGAAGTATATCCCATGGCAACCGATCTGCCCATTGCCTCGTTTCCGGAAAGTGTCTGAAGAACAGCCATTACATTAGCATTTTTTAATCTGGCAACGAGACCGTTCAAAGAATACTTAAAGTCATATACCGATCTGAAATCAGAGTCATCAAAATTTTTCTGATGATTTTCAATCTCTGTTCTAAGCTCTGTCATATCATTATCTGTAAAATTGCTGCTTACAGTATTCGACTCATTCAAAAGATCTGACAGCTGTCCGCTTTCATCTACAGAATAAACCAATGCTCCGTTTGACACTTTCTCCGCCTCACGGGCATAGTAATTCATATAACCGTTTGCAGTGGTCTTATACACTTCCTCAGCGCGTACTGCTACCCCTCTGGCCGTCGTATTTACCGCTAGAGATCCTAGTTTTACTTCATACCCTGTGATTGGTGTCGTACGAAAGTACATAGACAGATAAAAGACAATATACACGAAAATCCCGATAAAAATAAACATTCCGAGATTAATATGGTGCAACTGGTGTTTATGATATCTGACGACCTTTTTTTGTTTCGGTCTGGTCTTTACTCTGCGTTTACGCCTGGTCTTTACAGAGGACCTTGTTCCCTTAGTGCTTCTGTTTTCCCTCATCCGGACAGAACGCTTACGGCTCATATTTTCAGAACGCTTGCGTCCCATATTTTTTCTTTTGATCTTACTTCTTTTTCCTCTGTTCAAGCGAAAACCCCTGCGTACCCGGATATAAATTTAATCCTGTTTTTAATATTTGTATCTTTTAACATGATACCATGGTCTAAGAGTCCAATGAACTTTTGACCCTGCCATCATAATACCATTTTTTGCTCATAACTAATAGAACAAAAGATGTAAGGGTCAAAAGTAAATTTTTAGTTACAGTTCAGACGTAAACGAAGCATTTACTGCGGAGTTTACGACCAAGAACGATGAAAAGCCATTGGATTTTGCCCATCGCCGAAGGCGATTTAATTGGCAAAATCCGTTACGTGAGCGAGCTGTAAGCGAGTGAACTGTAACAATTTTTAACCTTTTGACCCTGACATCAACAAAATACATTACAAAGGGCTGACACTGATCTTATCACTATCGTGTCAGCCCTTTTTATGTTCTTTTTTACGATCGGCACCGATATCTTGCGGATCCGACGGAGACTTTAGAGTGCAACAAGCACCTTTTCCTGCAGATCAGCTGGGAGCTGCTCCTTAGTCATAGAAAGGCTCACAGTGATCTTTACATCGGATTTATTACTGAGCTCCTCAATCTTTCTAAGAGATTCAGCAACTTCATCTTTATCTTTATCTTTTTGATACGAAACAAGGAGGAAACGGTCTATGAACAAATCTTCAAGATCGTGGTCGGCAGACATGATACCACTAATAAAACCTTTGAATTCATCAGGACTTGAAATGCCATAATCAGAACTGTTGATAAGTCGTACTGTATTCTTGACTTCATAAATATGAGACATATCCTTGTCAATGAATACGACATTACCCTTTGCGGAAGCGGCTGCTTCACCCACTTTCTCCAGAAGTACCTTTGTTTTGCCCTTACCCTTTTCTCCGACAATTAACTGAATCATAGTTGTGTCCTCCTTCTCATTATGCATTTATAACTGTAGTGACAGATCTTATCCCTTGTATAGTGATGTGATTTTTCACAAAAAACCTGTATTAGAAGGAAATTTTTACTACAGTTTGCCTAATTGAATTATATAATAAACAAGCAGAAAGCACAACTATGAGTTTTTAGAATTGTCCTATCAATGATAAAAGTGAATTTGTTTTTCCGTATGTCACATCAATATTATTGCCCTTCATGACACAGGTTATATAATCGCGGCCTGCTGAATCCCTTGCAAGCTGTACAAGGCATGCACCTGCGGCGATAGTCGTTCCGGTCTTTCCTCCGACAACAGTTATATTAGAGGGAGAAACCACAAGTCCCTTAAGGTAACGATTAGTTGCATCGCAGCTGAACGTAATCTCCTTGCCCTCAGCGTCTTTGTATGTCGTAGTGTATGAATTCATTCCAATGATCTGGACAAAAGTATCATTCTTGATCGCCTCATTAAAAAGAAGATACATATCATACGCAGTCGTATAATGCTGTTCATCGTGAAGACCATGAGGGTTTATGAAATGAGAATTAGTAGCACCCAGTTCCTTCGCTTTCTCATTCATCATCGTGCTGAACCCATCTATACTTCCACCAATGTTCTCAGCGATCAATGCAGCCACATCATTTGCAGAATAGATCAGCAAAAGATGGAGTGCCTGATCAAGAGTCATTGAATCACCCGGCTTAAGACCTACCTTCTGCACATCCGGTTCTGTATAGACACAGTTTTCATTTGCAGTAAGAACCGTATCAAGACTTGCATTTTCAAGAGCAACAATAGCTGTCAGCACCTTTGTCATACTGGCAGGATAAAGCTTTGCTGTTGCATTTCTGGCATACATAACCTGATGGTTGTCTACATCAACAAGAATAGCCGAACCGTAGGAATCAGACCCAAAAGATATTTCTTCACCCGGTGTTTCATCACCACTGACCACTGCAAGCTTACTTGCAAAAGAATCTGCTATGTTGCTTGAGTTATTTGTCTCAAAGCGAAAAGCACTTTTTGTCGTATTAATATCAAAGGGAACAGAATAAGATTTGCTTCCACATGATGTGAAAAGCATAACCGAAGCAATAAACAGTCCGGTCATTTTGACCGGACCTGAGATAAACTTATTTAGACTCATAATTATTTATACATCTCACGCCATTCAAGATCGCCTCTGTCAAGGGACTTGATCAGCAGCTCTGCAGTTGCAAGATTTGTAGCAAGCGGAATGTTATGCGTATCGCAAAGACGAACAATGTTATTAACATCCGGCTCATGATTTTTTACTGTAAGAGGATCTCTTAAAAAGATTACCAGATCCATTTCATTGTGCTCGATCTGTGCTCCAAGCTGCTGCTCTCCACCGAGATGACCTGCGAGGAACTTATGTACATTAAGATTTGTAACTTCCTCTATAAGACGACCGGTAGTTCCGGTAGCGTAAAGATCATTTTTGGCAAGGATTCCTCTGTAAGCAATACAGAAATTCTGCATAAGTTTCTTCTTTGCATCATGTGCAATAAGACCAATATTCATATTTTACCTTCTTCCCTTTGTTTCCGACTCAAATATATGAACCCCTATAGTCGATCCGGAAACGCCGTATTTTTTTCGCACAGTGCCCCATCACTCTGCGTAAAACCCTTTTTTTATAGAAAATCCAATTGAATTCCCTATGTTATCAAAAATTAAAATCTGACATTATCTCTTTCGCGCAGTCTCAGAAGCCCTACGTTAAGAACTACACCTACTTCCATAAACAAACTGATAAGTGATGTCATTCCATAACTAACGAACGGAAGAGGTATACCTGTATTAGGCATTACACCCGTCGCAACCGCGATATTAAGAAATGTCTGAAAGCCGATGTGAGCTGCCACACCGGCACATATCAGTGTTCCTGAAAGCTCCGATGCATTCCGCCCTATACGCAGTGTTTCTACTACAACAAGAGAAACAAGTATAATAACTGCTGCGCTTCCGATAAAGCCAAGTTCTTCGCCAATTATCGCAAAGATAAAGTCTGTCTGAGGCTCCGAAATGAAATTACCGTTTTTTACGGATCCAACCTCATTATTCTTATAACCCTTACCTGTAAGCTGTCCGGAACCTATCGCAACAATTGAATTCTGCTGCTGATAACCCTCCTCATTTGAGTACTTATCAGGCTGCAGCCAGGCAAGTATTCGAGTCTGCTGATAGTCTTTGATGATTTCCTGATCAGGCTGCAATACAAGCATAAGTCCTATAACAAGTACAGGTATGGCAACCGCCAGTGTGCCGATTATTATCTTCCAGCTCAAACCGGCAATAAATATCATCGACAGGAAAATACAGATCAAAACTATACTGGTAGACAGATCCGGTTCATCATAAACCAGATACCATGGAATAAAAAACAATCCCATAGTTAATAAAAGTGTACCAAACTTGCTTACTTTATCCCTGTGTATCATTATAAAATTTGCAAAGAATAAAATCAACAGGAACTTGGCTGTCTCCGATGGCTGAAACTGGATACCGGCGAGTATTATCCAACGCTTCGCACCGCCTCTCGTAACACCGAGAAAACGTACTGACAAAAGCAATATGATACTCGCCACATAATATATCCAGTAAAAATTCAGTATAGACCTATAGTCAATAAGCGACAGGATCACCATGACCACAAGACCTATCACAAGACCAATAATCTGTCTTGACTGAACAGATTCCTTCGCGCTGCCAATAACAATAATACCGTAGATCGATATAGCTGCCGCAAACAGGACCAGGAAGAAATCGTAGTTTTTAAGGTGATAATTTTTTGGCATAGCATTAATCTCCGATTGCTGCACTATCAGGTAATACAGCTGCGCCCGTGATAATATCGTCCTTATCTTCCAGCTTAAAGTAATACTTCATCACTTCTCTGGAAACCTCTGCCGCATTGGAAGATGTATAACCATACGCAATACGCGTAGCTATGGCTATCTCAGGATCATTATACGGTGCAAATCCAATGAACAGCGCGTGGTTAGGACGGCTGGTTATCTGCTGCGCCGTACCGGTCTTTCCTGCTGCCGTCATCGGAAAATCTTCAAATGCATCATAATGAGCTACTGCTTCTTTCATGCCTTCGTGAATTGAGTTCCATGTAGAACTTGCGATATTAACCTCATTCCTTACCGACGGCGTATAGTCAGTTAAAACATTGCCGTTTGAATCGGTTAATTTATCTAAAAGGCTCAGATTATAGCATGTACCTTCATTAGCAACAGTTGTTACATATCGTGCAAGTCCTACCGTTGTATAAGCATGACGACCCTGTCCGATAGCAGAACGGACTGCATCAAAGTTTGATACTTCAGGCTCCGATTCAGCTATCTCTATTCCGGATTTATCCGATAAACCGTAGAGATCAACGTATTTAGCCAGTTTAGCAAGACCTGTATCAGAATCATATTTTCCATTTGCAAGGGACAGGCGATAGCCCACCTCGTAAAAGAAGAAGTTACATGAATTCTGAATAGCACCAACAACATTCAGCAGACCATGCGTAGAATGAGGATAAACCCAACACTTCGGTGACGGCGAGATCTTCTCAAAAATTCCTACACAGTCAATTGTTTCACCTGTGGAGATAACACCTTCCTCAAGTCCGGCTGTTGAACTTACAGGCTTAAATGTTGAACCTGGCGCAGTTTTCTGCTGTGTCGCGTAATTATAAAGCGGAAGCGCCTTATTGCTCTGCAGGCTCGCAAAATAAGCAGAATCAACAGAGTTTGCAAGACGACTGTTATCATAGCTCGGATAAGATACGACCGCGAGTACTTCACCGCTCTTCACATTTGTTACTACACAGGAACCTGAACAAGGATCAAGCGCCAGGTCTGCAGGTGTGATATCCAGAGATCTTATACGAGAACGCATGAAATTATATGCACTTACAGTTCCTGCATCCAGCTCGGTAAGCGCTCCTGTTTTATCAGATAATTTACCCTGTTCATAGGGGATATGACAGATCTGATAGCCGGAAATCTCATTATTTCTGATCATATATCTGTAGATTTCCTTGGCGAATGACTGATCATCTGCCAGTTCCTCACACACATAGTCAACAAGAGCCTTATATACCTCCTCCGAATCCAGATACTTTTCATCTGTCTGGATCCTCGTAGTATCGATCCAGTCCTGTGCAACAGCCTCTAAAAGATAGTCCTTTAAAGTACAGGTTCCTTCCTTCCATGCAAGATAAGTCTCGTTATCCGCATCGATCGCACTCGTATCAAATACATCAACTGCAGATGACTGAAGCATGGTAACAACATATGCCTCATACGCCTGCATTTCCTGAACCTGATTATTATATGCAGTCGTACCGTTTAAGAGATCTTCCTTTAACTCCGAAAGAGCCTGCTGCTTCTGCGTTGTGAATACAGAATAAACCTGCTTCTCATTAGTACCTGCATTAGGAGAAGCGAGGTGTTTCAGATCGATATAATTGTTATCAAACAAAGCAAAGTAGACTTCATCAATAGAAATCCTGATGTCAGATGATGAAGACTGACCTGTAAGATCGCGTTCCTTGGTATCGGTGAGCTTTGAAACAACGATACCTGCGATCTTCTGCTCAAGTATCTGATAGATAGCTTTCTGTAGATCAGAATCAATTGTAAGATAAAGATTACTGCCGGCTACTGGATCTGTCTTTTCACCTGTCTCTGTCACGCGGCCAAGGTTATCAACAAAAATCGTTTGTTTTCCCTTTTTTCCCTGCAGTTTTGTCTCCATGACCTGTTCGATACCGGCCTTACCGACCATATCATTCAATTCATAATGATTAGCATCTGTGCTGTCACCGGAATTTGAATTATATGCCGCAAGTTCTTCATCTGATATCTTTCCTGTATAACCAAGAATATGAGAAAAGCTCGGATCATCGATATATTTTCTTATCGTGTCTTCCGCAATGTCAACGCCCTGCAACGAATCCTGATTTTCCAAAATTTCTGCAACGGTCTTTTTGTTAACATTTGTTGCAACGGTTGTAGCAATGTATTTCTGGAAACTGTTCAATCCCAGATTGTACCGAACAGTAATGATCTTAAGCAGTTCTTCGTTAGAATAGCCTTCCTCTGCCTTAAAGTCATATCCACCGCCGGCTTTTTCAGTATAAGATCCGATCCCATACTTTTTTTCACCGCAAAGATAAGCAACAACATCAGCTGCTGTAGCGTTTCTTTCTTTTGTTTTCAGATCATCTATCGACGTATGTCCATAAAGATCTGCCAGAAAACGAAGCTGCTGCTTTCCTTCAAGCGTAAACGCAAAACGTCCGCTTTGATCAACTATAATATTAAAATCACTGTTCAGACTGTCTCCGTTTTTCTCTACGATATCGATAAGTTTTTTTATCGTATCATTGAGTTTCATATTACGAGTACCGTCTGAATCGTAATTATCCTCAATGGTCACGGAATACGCCAGCTGATCGCTGGCGAGTACGTTACCATTTCTGTCGTAAATCGAACCACGGGTACTTTTGATCGTTTTTTCTCTTTCGATACGAAGTGTAAAATTGTCCTGATATGACTCTCCCTTTATTATCTGGAGAGTAAAGAGACGATATACCAGAACTGAAAAAAGGATAAATAGAACGGTGCCCAACAGAAACAATCTCGATGTGATAATACCGATCAGTTTATCTCGAATCTCACCAAACATATATACGGTTCACTCCTCCATAAACATCCGTTTATTCCATATCTTCCTGCTTTTCACGCAATTCCATTGTTTCTTCAAAATAAAGGAGCAGTCGATATATAACAATCGTTACCACTATTGTATAGATTGCTTCCGGAAGGACGATATGAATCATATAATAGCCAAGATCAAGTCTGGAGCGAAGCAGGAATGTCAGCACATAATAAACAAAACCATATACCAGATCACTCACACCTATCAGTACAATAGGGAATTTAATATCCTCAGGATAGAAAAGTGCATTGAATAAACCATTTCCAAATCCTATCCATACATATATAAGCGTATACAGACCTATAAGACCGCTTCCGAAAAGGATATCCGTAAAAATCCCGCAGAAGAACCCGACAAACATGCCCTCTTTTTTTCCATTCATAAAACCGAAGGCACTTGTCAGGATTATCATCATATTGGGTACGACATTTCCGAGTGAGATCAGTCTGAATACCGTACACTGCAGGATAAAAGCTATAAATATAATGATTACTTCAAGGATCTTTCTTCTCACTTCTGCTCCGATCCGCTGTTCTTAAGTTCCGTGATAACAAGCACTGTATTTATATGCTTAAAATCAACGGCGGGGGTCAGTGTCCCTGACTTTGTAAGGTTATTTGCATCCTTATCAAGGGAACTGATATACCCGATAGTTATGTTGGGAAGAAATTTATTTGAAATATTACTCGTTACTATCTCATCTCCAACAACTACAGCGTCTTCATCGTCTGTTAACTGGTCAAAACGGATCTCTCCGGATTCCATGAGCTTCAGATCACCGCTAACCATGCAGGTATCTGATGTAGACAGTACCATCGAAGATACATTACTTGCATCATCTATAACAGATCGTACTGTCGCCCAATTCGGTCCGACCTCTGTAATGATGCCTACAAGACCGTTTCCTGCAATGACATTCATGTCAACCTTTAGACCGTCATCCGTTCCCTTATCGATCAGGAATACAGAAAACCAGTTGCCGGGGTCCTTACCAATAACTCTTGCTCCCACTTTCTTGTAATCAGAGAACTTATCATCCAGATCATACAGATTTCTGAGCTCAGTAAGTTCGTATTTATCCTCTATGAGGTTATTTTTCTCCTGAGACAGTTCTTCAACCTGTTCTTTTAATGCTTTATTCTCTGAAAGTACTGCTTCTAAGGACTGGAAATTGTCCACGTGCTCCTTAAATCTCTCACCGATCGTATTTAATCCGCTTTCAATGGGAACGATGGTGTATGCAGCTACATAGGAAAGCGGTCCCGACACCGCATCCGTGAAGTAAGTGAGAAGCATCATGGCTATGCAAAGAATAGTCAGGATAAGTAATATATACCTTCCCGGCATGGAGAATTTTTTTCTTTTAAGTCGCACTCTGGCCATGAGCCGGCCTCCTTATTTACCGGATAATCCCTGAATAGAATATGCAACAGACTTAAAGTTGTCGTCCTTGATCACACGTGCAAGACCGTTTGCAACCGTGCTGATGGGATCTTCTGTAAGGTTTACCTTAAGATTTGTTCCCTTATTGATCATGACATCCAGATTTTTAAGCTTTGCAGATCCACCTGTTACATAAATACCATGTCTGTAAATATCAGCAGCAAGTTCCGGTGGAGTTCTCTCAAGGATAACCTTAATGTTATCAATGATAGAATTAATATGTTCATTAAGCGCAGACTCGATAAGATCTGTGGGGATCTTTCTCTCAACTGGCAGACCTGTGACGATATCACGACCGTATACGATGGAATCTTCCTCTGCAGCTTCCGGATTTGAAAGCGCGATCTTTACCTTTTCTGCCGTCTTGCTTCCGATCATCAGATTGTATTCTCTGCGGACAGCATTTCTGATCGCCTCGTCAAACTTTCTTCCACCAACCTTGATAAGCTTTGAAAGAACGATACCGCCAAGAGAAAGGATAGATATCTCTGTTGTGTCAAAGCCGACATTAACGATCATAACACCCTGGCTCGTCTTAACGTCAATATCAAGACCAAGTCCGTCAGCTATGGCCTTATCTACCATAAGTACATTTTTCGCCTTAATATTGGCATCTTTTACAAGATCATAAAATGCACGCTTTTCAACCTCAGTAATATCCTTTGGTACTGAGATGTAGAAATCCGCTCCGTTGAACTTTGATTTTTCGGTCATGTCCGTGATGAAGCATTTAAGGACAGTCTGCATATCTTTTATATCGGCAATAACTCCGTTTGCAAGCGGAAAAGATGTACGAATATTTGCGGGTGCTTTTTCATACATATCAAAAGCTTCATCTCCATACGCAAAAAGCGTATTTTTGTTGATGACAGCTATCATGTTCTTCTCACGAAAAACAGTACCGTCCGTATTGTTATAAATTTTGATGTTTCCGGTACCGAGATCGATACCAAATGCAGTGCTGGTGTTTGGCATTTTCTTCCCCTTTCAGTAGATTAACACAGGATGTCTGCCATTATATGATTATATCCCGGACCTGGGTGCATTATGAATATCCCAGGCGATCCTGCTGTCTTGACGGAGGCTTTTATAGACACCGTCTCCAATAATAATAGAATCAAGAAGTTTTATATTCATAATACTTCCTGCCATTTGAACCTTCTGCGTGATATGGATATCGTCCATACTTGCTTCCGGATCACCTGACGGATGATTATGCACCATAGCAAAAAGTGCAGCTTCCGCACGAACCGCTTCTATCATCAGTTCTCTTGTGGATACCAGTGACGAATCAAGGGTTCCCTTCGTCATTATCTTCTCCGCAATGAACCTGCACTTTATATCAAGAAAAAGCACTCTGACTTCTTCATGTCTGAGATAGCGCATATCTTCCATAAAATAAGCGGCAATATCTTCCGGATGACGGAAATAAAGCCGTTCTTTGGTTCGGGATTTCCATAAACGCCTTGAAAACTCTGATAATGCCTTGAGCTGGATCGCCTTGACACGTCCTACCCCCGGAACCTTTTGAAGCTCACTGATACTCAGTCTCTCAAGTCCGGCTATTGATGGATCATTTCCGGTAAGGCTAAGAATTTCATGAGCAAGTTCAACAGAATTTTTTTCTCTTGAACCGGTACGCAGGATCACTGCAAGCAGTTCCGCGTCCGTAAGGACCTCAGGTCCCTGAGCCAAACATCGCTCGTAAGGTCTCTCTCCTTCAGGCATCTCTTTCATTTTATGTATCATATCCACTCCTTTGTAACCAAAGGAATAAATACAACAAAACCCGAAATGCGTCCGGACAGACTTCCGCCCGGACAACATTTTTTATCTTAACACATAATCCCGATAAAGTACATTATGATAATACATCTTCGGATATAACCTTATCCCTGAGAAGATACTCTACAGTATTCATGATTCCATACTTTGCATGCTGCCAGGTAAGACCGCCCTGGAAATAAACGGAATAAGGCGGCTTTATAGGGCCATCCGCACTAAGTTCGATAGATGAACCGGAAACAAAATTTCCCGCTGCCATGATCACATCGCTGTCATAGCCGGGCATCGGCCAGGGTTCCGGTGTTGCAAAACTGTCAACAGGTGATGCCGCCTGAATTCCCTTACAAAAAGCGATAACCCCCTCCGGCTTTCCAAAAGTAACCGCCTGAATAATATCATGACGCGGTTCTGTACCGTTTGGAAGAACAGAAAATCCCAGCTTTTCATAAAGATTAGCTGCAAAAATGGCGCCCTTTAATGCTGAAGCGGTTACAGTAGGTGCCATGAATAATCCCTGATAGAACTGAGGAAGTATTCCAAGTGAAGCACCGACTTCTTTTCCAAGTCCCGGAGAAGTCAGGCGATGCGCAGCGTTTTCAACACACTCTTTCTTTCCTACTATGTAACCACCGATAGGTGCGAGTCCGCCGCCCGGATTTTTAATAAGTGAACCGACGATCATATCCGCACCGACAGAAAGCGGCTCTTTCTTTTCCACAAATTCTCCGTAGCAGTTATCTACCATGATGATAACGTCAGGCTTAATGGAACGGATAAATTTAACAGCTTCTCCGATCTCATCAACGGAAAGCGTGGGTCTTGTCTGATATCCCTTTGATCTCTGAATGGTGACGAGCTTTGTGCGATCATTTAAATTCGCGCGGATCGCCTCAAAGTCAAATCCTCCCTCCGGCTTAAGATCAGCCTGTGCATAAGTAATTCCATATTCTGCAAGAGATCCCTGAGAAGGACGTATGCCGATAACTTCTTCAAGCGTATCATACGGCTTACCTGCAGCACTTAAAAGTTCATCTCCGGGACGGAGATTTGAAAAAAGCGCAAGTGCAAGTGCATGTGTTCCGCAAGTGATCTGCGGGCGTACAAGAGCATCTTCTCCTTCAAAAAGATCTGCGTACACCTTTTCCAGAGTATCTCTGCCTATATCGTTATATCCATAACCGGTGGTTCCCGAAAGGCATGCTTCACCAACATTATTTTTATGCATGGCATGTACGACCTTTAGCTGATTGTACTCTGCTGTTTCATCAATACTGCGAAAGCGTTCTTTAAGACTCTCAGCTATCTTTTCACCAAATTCATATACAGCGGGGCGAATCCCCATTTCTTCATAAAGCTTTTTTGTTTCCTGCATCAGATTTCCTTTCATTCCGGCAGTGTTATTTAATACTCTGTCCGGCGAAGACAGCTTCTGCCGTTTCCTGCAAATAAGCACAAAGTGCATTATTGTCCGTAAACTGCTGTCTGTCAACCCAGATTACATTTTTTTCACGTCTAAACCAGGTAAGCTGCCTCTTTGCAAAATGCCTGGTTTCTTTTTTTATGTCATCGACAGCCTTTTCGAGACTGCACTTTCTCTGAAGATAATGCACTATCTGGCGATAGCCGAGTCCCTGCATGGCTGTCATTTCTTCTGTCACTCCCATTTCGAGGAGTTTCTTTGTCTCTTCTAAAAGTCCTTCTTCCATCATTTGATCCACTCGCAGATTTATCCTCTCGTAAAGGATATCCCGTGGCATGGTCAGTACAAAAAAGGAAGCGTTATATGCAGGTTCTTTCTTACGTTCTTCTTCATTATGTACAGAAATCTGCCGTCCTGTGGAATGATAATATTCGAGTGCCCTGATCACACGCTTCATATTTCCGGCAGGAATCGCGTCCGCCGATGCAGGATCCACCTCTCGAAGCTTTGCATGCAAAAACTCTTTTCCATGTGCAAGCCCTTCTTTTTCAAGCTCTTCACGATATGCCTCGTCAATTTCCGTAGTCTTGAAATCTATATTATACAGCACCGACTGTATATAAAAACCGGTTCCGCCCGCAAGGATAGGTATCGAACCCTCCGAATATATCTTATCCATGGATTCAAATGCCATTTCCTGAAAACGAGTCACGTTAAAGTCTTCTGTAGGCTCCAGACAATCAATAAGATAATGCGGTATACCTTCCATTTCATCCGGACGTATTTTTGCTGATCCTATATCCATATACCGGTAAACCTGCATAGAATCAGCAGAGATCACCTGTCCGTTAATCCTTTTCGCAAGTCCGACCGATGAGGCAGTCTTTCCTACCGCTGTAGGTCCTGCAATTATGATCAAAGGCTTTTTTTCCATCTTATACGATCCTCTTAAATTTCTTTTCCATTTCTTTTTTTGACATCTGGATCACTGTCGGGCGTCCATGTGGACAATTATACGGATTTTCGCAGGACAACAGTTTATCGATAAGTACTTCCGCTTCCATAAACGATAATCTATTATTTCCCTTTACCGCTGCCTTACACGCCATTGTTGCGATCCTGTCGTGGATCAGACTTACTTCCGAAAGTTTTGTTCCGTCCTGAAGTTCATCAAGAAGAGAAATAAAAACGTCTTTCTCCTGAAGTCCATACATATCTTCCGGTACGGCACGTATTGCGTATTCATTTCCTCCGAAATCTTCTATCTGAAATCCCATTTCTTCAAACTTATCCATGTATTTTTCGAGGACAAGCCTGTGTGCACCGTCCAGTGTGACGATCTGAGGCGGCTGACAGATCTGTGTCGTAACCTCATGCTTTTCAAACTGCTTCATGAAATGCTCGTAATTAACTTTTTCGTGGGCCGCATGCTGATCGATCATCATCATAGTATCCCTATACTCGATGATCCAATAGGTATCAAAAACCTGTCCGACGATCCTGAATTCCTGTGAAGCCTTGCGTGTGAGTATCTTTTCCTCGAATAGATCAAGCTGTTTAGGGTTCTCCGTAACAGTATCCGGTTCCTGCCTTATTTCCGGTTTTATTTCAGACTTAATATCCGCTTCCAGTTTTACTTCATTCGATTCTTGAGCTATCTCTTTTTCAGCAACCTGAGCCTGCACAGATTTTGTTTCTAAATTAAAATCCGTTTTATCTTCGACAACCTTATTAATTACAGGTGCCGGCGTTATCGATGACATTTCCTTAAGCACAGCCCGTGACGTTGCCATTTCTGACGCAAAAGTACGCTCGGCAGATCTGTTTTCCTGTACTCTGTCTGTATTATTTATTTCCGGAACATAAGAAGCCGGCTTTACTATAGGAGCCTGCTTTGGCCTCTGGAAAGGTTCAGGCGCATGCTTCGGGGCAGCGGGCGGAGGTGCCGGACGTGCAGGCTCTTTTCCAAAAGAAAAATGATTTATAAGTTCACGTCCGCCAAGCACTGTACGTACATTTTCCCTTATAAATTCATAAACTTCCGCGGTCTCAGAAAACTTGATCTCCATTTTTCTGGGATGAACATTAACATCCAGTTCATCCGGTGGAACTGTCAGAGAAAGAACACAAAACGGAAATCTATGCTGCATTAGAAATCCCGCATAACCATCTTCCAGCGCTTTTGAAAATGTCTTATCCTTCACATAACGACCATTTACAAAATAGTTTTCCATTGTTCGGCTGTTTCTGGCTACAACAGGTTTTGCAAGAAATCCTGCAAGATGCATTCCTGACCTTTCTGCATCTATAGGCAGGAGTGAGTCTGCTATATCACGTCCGTATATTCTGTATATTACTTCCTTAAGGTCCCCATTTCCCTGAGTTACAAGCTTATTGCTGCCGTTCACTGTGTACTTAAATGATATATCAGGACGGATCATGGCTATTTCTTCCACAAGCGCCGTCACATATCCTGCCTCAGTCATGGGGCTTTTCAGGAATTTACGTCTCGCCGGAGTATTATAGAAAATATTACGTATAACAAAAGTCGTTCCGTCCGGCACACCTGCTTCATCGAGCGACACTTCCGTGCCCCCGTTTATCACATATCTGGCACCGGTCAGAGCCTCTTCCGTCTTTGTCATTATCTCGACTTCAGAAATGGACGCTATACTCGGAAGCGCTTCTCCTCTGAACCCAAGGCTGCTTATGGACATGAGATCTTCTATTTTTCTAAGCTTACTCGTTGCATGAGGCAAAAATGCTGTGCGGACCTGATTTAAGGGAATACCGCATCCATTATCTGTTACCCGGATGAGATCGATACCGCCATTTTTTATTTCTACAGAAATAGCCGTAGCCCCTGCATCCAACGCGTTTTCCAGGAGTTCCTTTACGACGGAAGCCGGCCTTTCTATTACTTCTCCGGCTGCGATCCTGTCTATCGTTTTATCATCAAGAACTTTAATTTCACTCATGGTAATCACCCGTTTTTCCATCTGTTATTCAGGTTATTCTGAAGCTTATATAAAGTATTTAGCGCATCCATAGGCGTCATATGCGCGAGATCCAGTTCTTTCAACTCATTAAGGACGTCATTATCACTTATCGTATCAAAAAGAGACATCTGTCCCAGATCAACTTCATCAAGTTTTCTCTGCTTCTTTGCCTTTGTCACAACATTTTCAGCGCTTTCCTCTGCGATTGCCTGGATATTATATGTGATGTCATTGTCGGAAAGCTCTGCTACGATATCATTTGCTCTGGCAATAACGGATTCCGGTACTCCTGCAAGTCGAGCCACATGGATACCATAGGATTTGTCTGCGCCACCGGAAACGATCTTTCTCAAAAATACAACATCATCTCCGTTTTCTTTTACTGCGAAACAGAAATTATTGATACCGGGCACTTTACCCTCAAGCTCTGTGAGCTCATGATAATGAGTAGCAAAAAGCGTCTTTGCACCCAGTCGTTTTTTATCCGCTATATGTTCCACAACGGCCCATGCTATGCTAAGTCCGTCAAAAGTTGATGTTCCGCGGCCTATCTCATCGAGGATCAGAAGTGACCTCTTTGTTGCATTTCGTAAAATGTTTGCAACTTCATTCATCTCGACCATAAATGTCGACTGTCCGCTCGCAAGATCATCGGACGCGCCTACACGTGTGAATATACGGTCAACGATACAGATATCTGCCTCATCTGCCGGTACAAACGATCCAAGAGCAGCCATCAGCACGATAAGCGCACACTGACGCATATAGGTGGATTTTCCTGCCATATTCGGACCTGTGATGATAGAGATCATGTTCTTATTCTGATCGAGCATCACGTCATTTGGAACAAAGATACCCTGATCAAGCATCTTTTCAACCACCGGATGGCGTCCGTTCTTTATCTTTAACGTACCCTTGTTATTGATCTTCGGACGAACATACTGATTATGCTCTGCCGTATACGAAAGAGACTGGAGTACATCTACCATTGCCACTGCCTTTGCAGTCGTAAGGATCCTCTCAACATTCTTTCCGATCTCCCTGCGGACTTCATCGAAAAGTTCATATTCCAGCGATGTCAGGCGTTCTTCTGAATTAAGTATCGTGTCTTCCATCTGCTTCAGTTCATCAGTGATAAACCTTTCGCTTCCGGTAAGAGTCTGCTTACGAACATAATCAGGCGGAACCTGCGAAAGAAACGAGTTAGTTACTTCAAACGCATATCCAAATACTTTGCTGAACTTGATCCTGAGATTTTTTATACCGGTTCTCTCACGTTCTCTTTCTTCAAGATCCATGAGCCACTGTTTCCCGTTCTTGCTGGCTCCCCTTAAGCGATCGACTTCTTCATTGTATCCATCACGGATTATCCCGCCTTCTTTTTGAGCGATAGGCGGTTCTTCAACGATGGCCCGTCCGATAAGATCTGTAAGATCCTCCATACCGTCAATATTTCCGGCAAGTTCAGTTAATAGAGACATTTTAAAATCGGAAAGCACATTGCGAATAGGTTTCAACATCGCTAGTGAACCGTGAAGTGCTATGAGATCCCGAGGATTTGCAGACCCGTATGTAACCTTACATAAGAGCCTTTCAAGGTCATAAATAGCATTTAGATATTCCCTTATCTCATCACGATCCATTATACGTGAATTTAATTCCTCTACCGCATCAAGTCTTCTATTTATCTCATCAGGATCAATTAGAGGTTCTTCGATCAAATTACGGAGCTTTCTCGCACCCATGGCAGTTCTCGTATGATCAAGTACCCAAAGAAGACTTCCTCTTTTTCTTTTTTCACGAAGTGTTTCGCAAAGTTCAAGATTACGTCTTGTAGATGAATCAATAACAAGGAAGTTTGAAGTAGTATACGGTGTTATCCTAAGAATATTGGACAGATCATTTTTCTGGGTTTCCGTCAGATATGCAAGGACGCCTCCTGCAGCACGGATTCCTGCCGGATAATCCATGAGTCCCAGTCCGTCGAGACTTTTTACCTTGAAATGAGAAAGTATCATCTCTCCGGCACTTCTTTCCTCGAAATAACGAACATCCAGAGAATTAACCGCAATTCCGAGTCTCGTTTTCAGATCGTCTATCCGCACTCCGCTCATATAAAACTCGGAATTACAGATTATCTCCTTTGGAGCAAATTTTGAGATCTCATCCATGAGACGTCCGATAGAATCTACTTCCGTCACAAAAAAATCTCCCGTGGTAACATCTGCCACCGAGAGACCAAAATGATCAGCCACATACACTATGGCCATCAGATAATTATTTACACCTTCATCAATGGACTGAATATCCAGATTTGTTCCGGGTGTTACCACACGAGTAACGTCTCGTTTAACTATTCCCTTTGCGTTTTTAGGGTCTTCCAACTGTTCGCAGATAGCTACTTTATATCCTCTGGAAACAAGACGGTTCAGATAACTGTCCAGTGCATGAAAAGGAACTCCGCACATAGGTGCACGTTCCGGAAGTCCGCAGGCCTTTCCTGTAAGTGTAAGTTCAAGCTCCTCTGATACGATCTTTGCGTCTTCAAAAAACATTTCATAAAAATCACCCAGTCTGTAAAAAAGGATGCAGTCCGGGTACTGTTTTTTTGTAGACAGATAGTGCTGCATCATTGGGGAAACCTGATCCATTATTTCATCTATGTTCATCTGTTATTTATCCCTTCCACGCATTTACGGGATGTCTTAAAGCGACATCCCGATTGTTTATTTTACCATAAATACGATTTTCAAAGTAGTGTTCCAAGATAATAGAATCCAAGGCACTGATCAAGATGAACATCCACGATACTTCCGATAAGCGAAGGATCTCCCTTGAAATGAACCACATGATTCTGTGAAATACGACCTGTAAGCATTGAAGGATCTTTCTCATTTACAGACTCTACAAGTACAGACATTGTCTGACCCTCAAAGCGCTTTACCTGCTCCTTTGATACGTCCTGAACGGTCTTTAGCACCCTGTCAAATTCCACATGAACTGTTTCCGGATCAACCTGATCAGGCATAGATGCTGCAGGTGTACCGGTTCTCTTTGAATAGATAAAAGTAAATGCACCGTCAAAACGAGCTTTTTTAATTACATCTATTGTCTCATCAACGTCTTCATGCGTTTCACCCGGGAAACCTACGATAATATCTGTAGTCACCGCAAGATCGGGCATTGCATCACGCATTTTCTGTACGATCTTAAGGAAATCCTCTTTAGTATAGCGACGATTCATCTTTTCAAGAAGTCTTGAACTTCCTGACTGCATAGCGAGATGGATATGACGGCAGATCTTTTTGGAACCGGCCATTACCTCTATCAGTTCATCAGAAAGATCCTTAGGATGGTTAGACATAAATCTGATCCGCTCCAGACCTTCGATTTTCTCTACTTCTCTTAAAAGCTCCGGGAAAGTGATCGCAGGCTCAAGTCCTTTTCCGTAAGAATTAACATTTTGTCCGAGAAGCATGACTTCCTTAACACCATCCGCAACAAGTCTTTCGATCTCACGGATAATATCCTTTGGATCACGGCTTCTCTCTCTTCCTCTTACATAGGGCACGATACAATAGCTGCAGAAATTATTGCAGCCAAACATGATATTTACACCGCTCTTAAAGGAGTACTTTCTCTGAACGGGAAGATCCTCGATAATCTCCTTTGTATCCTTCCAGATGTCGATTATCTGAGCACCTGACTCAAAACGAGATACCAGCAGCTCTGCAAGCTTGAAAATATTATGTGTTCCAAAGATAAGATCCACATAGCGATAGCTCTGCTTGATCTTTTCGATAACTATATCTTCCTGCATCATGCAGCCGCAAAGACAGATCAGAAGCTCGGGATTTTTGTCCTTAAGTCCCTTAAGCACACCGAGACGACCAAATACACGCTGATCCGCGTTATCACGAACAGTACAGGTATTATACAAAATTATGTCTGCTTCTTCCTCTGTGTCAGCCTTCAGATATCCGATCTTTTCAAGGATTCCTGCAAGCTTTTCCGAGTCTCTCTCATTCATCTGACATCCGAAAGTCTGTACAAAGTACTTCATCGGTCTTCCGAGAGATTCACTTTTCTTCTTTAATATTTCTGAAGCTTTTGACATAAAGTCATATTGTTTTCTTGTTTCTTCTGCGTTCATATCTTTATCTTTCTATAATCTAACAATGCTTTGTGTATATTTCTTTTTCGGTAATGATCCTGTCTACAGGCAGATCATACTCACCTCTAGGCACGCTGTCTACTATCTGAAGTTCAAACGCCAGCGCGACATTCGGGATGTCCTGACCAATTGAACTTATGAAACGATCATAATATCCACGTCCATACCCCATCCTGTAACAAGAATGGTCAAATGCCACACCGGGAATGATCAAAAGATCCGGTAATTCGCTCGTTGCGCCCCATGATTCCGGCGGTTCTAAGATACCGTGCTTATCCGGAAGAAGTCCTTTCAGCTCCTTCACCTCAAAGAAACTCATTTTCTCTAAGCTTATGACTCTCGGAAGGAAAATCCTCTTTCCCTCAGACAAAGCATGGCTCATCATATCTTCCGTCATAACTTCAGAAGAATATCCGTAAAAGAAAAATATCTTTTCAGCCTTTTTCCATTCCAAAAGTTCCGTCAAACGTTCCTCTATCTTCATAGAACGGAGTGCGATATCTTCTCTCGTCTGCGCGTCACGTATTTCGAGTATCTTTCTTCTGAGTGCCTTTTTCTGCGTCCTAATGTATTCCGAATCCATGCTAAGTTCACTCCATAGAATGATCCAGGTTAGAATTTCCTATGCGATAAAAAGCGACCACATTTTCGGCAGTTTTAAGGCCGTCCATCGCAGCCGACATGATCCCGCCCGCATAACCGGCGCCTTCTCCTGCCGGAAACAGACCTCTGACATCACTTTCACCGGTCTTTCCACGAGGGATCCGCACCGGAGATGATGTTCTGCTTTCAACGCCTGCAAGAACAGTATCCGGATCATCAAAGCCTTTTATCTTTTTGCCAAATTGTCCCATTCCTTCGATAATATCCTGAGACAGAAATTCCGGAAGGACTTCACGTAAATTGCCTTTTCCTACAACACCGCAGCACTGAGGTTTTACTGTACCAAACTCCTCTGTAACACGGTTTTCTCTGAAATCCTCAAATCTCTGACAAGGTATCTTTCCTGCAGCGGAACGATAGGCTTTTTTCTCGAGTTCTCTCTGAAACTCTATTCCTGACAACGGACCGTTGTTTCCATAGTCTTCAGGGGTAACCGTCACAACTATTGCGCTGTTGGCATTTTCTCCGTCTCGAGCTGAATAACTCATTCCGTTGACAGCGAGCATTTCCTTCTCACTGGAAGCATTAACTACAAATCCGCCCGGACACATACAGAAAGAATAAACCCCTCTGCCATCAGACGCCTTTGCAGTTACTTTATACGGGGAAGCAGGCAATTTATCGGAATAATTATCTCCATACTGTGCTCTGTTTATCAGCTCCTGCCTATGCTGTACACGAACCCCAACCGCAAACGGCTTTGCTTCGAGATTAAGTCCACTTTCAAAAAGCATCGAAAACGTATCGCGTGCCGAATGGCCCGGTGCCAGTATTACAGAACCACACTCGATCCATTCATCACTGCCGACCTTGATCCTGCAGATTTTTCCGAAGTCATCCATTTCATAACCCGTGAAACAGGTATCAAAACGTACTTCACCGCCAAGTCGGATCACTTCTTCCCGAAGATTTTTAACAACTTTACGCAAAACATCAGAACCAATATGAGGCTTTGCATCTGTAAGGATAGCCCGATCCGCTCCAAAACGCACAAATGCATTCAGTACATATCTGTTTCTGCCCGTTTCATCGTGCACCAGCGTATTTAGCTTTCCGTCTGAAAATGTACCGGCTCCGCCCTCTCCGAACTGAGCATTACATTCTGTGTCGAGTTTTCCGCCATTCCAAAAAGACTTAACTTTTTCCGAACGGATATCTACATCAGAACCTCTCTCGATAACTAATGGTCTTAATCCTGCAGATGCAAGAGATAATGCACAGAACATACCGGCAGGTCCAAAACCTACGATAACCGGACGGCCCGCCTTATGTAGAAGCTCATCTGAGGCGTTTTTATCAGATGAAATAACCGGCAGATGGTATTCCGGTATCCGATATAACGAAACATCTTTTGACTTTGCCTTTTGTACCAGTTTTTTCTCATTCTTTATACCGAGAAGAACAGAATAGATATACCTTATCTGATCTTTTTTTCTGGCATCTACAGATTTCTTTAGAATTTTCAGACTGTTAAATTCTTCCAGACGAACATGAAGAACGCGCGCAGCCTTTTTCTTTAGCTCATCCGGCTGTAATTCATGATCTGAACGGATCTGATTAATTCTGATCATAATCCTGTAACCTTTCTTTATTTCCGGCAGCGGCATTTCCCGCGATCCATCCCGAACTCCAGGCCCACTGCAGATTATATCCTCCGCAGATACCGTCGCAATCTGCCACTTCTCCGGCTGTATAAAATCCCGGGACTTTCTTTAATTCCAGATTTTCCGTAAGTTCGGACGCAGGTATTCCGCCTGACGTCACCTGGCTCCGGTCAAATCCGCCTGTACCATTTACGTTTACTGCGAGCGATGAAATATTTCCTGCAAGTCTCTTTATATCTGATCCCTTTAATGCTGAAACAAGTAAATCTGCCTTAAGGCCGGACAGTTGACACAAAGTCTTATTAAGTTTCTCAGGGAAAATACCTACGAGAAATTCCTGCACCTTTTTCTGCGGATTTAATTCCATTCTTTTTTCAAGGAATGAGATTAATTCATCCTGAGTCATGTTAGGCATGAAATTAAGCAAAACCTTGATCTTATGACCCTTACTTAATAATCTTCCTGCCTGTCCTGATAACTGAAAAGTACAGATTCCGGAAATCCCCTGATCGGTCAACTGTAATTCTCCTCTGGAAGAGTCTACCACCTTCCCATCGGACATCAATGAAAGAGCAGCTTCAGCCCTGACTCCGGCTACACCCTTAAACCATTTTTCAGCGGATGTCAGATATGTCAGTGAAGGAAGTGCTTCTACGGATCTCACCCCCAGCTTTTCAGCCAGATAATACCCGTCTCCGGTTGACCCTGTTTTTGGAGCAGCTTTCCCTCCGGTAGTAAGTATTACCGCATTAAAAGGAGACCCATCGACCGTAAATCCCTTTCCGGATCTGGTTATCTCTCTAACCTGATGTGATGTGACCAGTCGTATCTTTAATCTGCATATTTCATGCAAAAGCACATCCCTGATCGCAGAAGCCTGCTCAGAATACGGATAGTATCCACCATACCGGATACGCGGTATGATGCCGAGCTTTTCAAAAAAAGCCACTGTCGTATCCTTATCAAATTTTTCCAAAACCCTTTTCAATAAACCGGTTTCGCATACCGATCCATGAAAACAGTCTACATTCATTACAGTATTGGAAAAATTGCATTTGCCGTTTCCTGTCTGCAGGATCTTTTTTCCAACCTGATCATTTCTTTCGTATAACGTAACGGACGCACCCGCTGAGGCTGCCGCTATGGCAGCCATCATTCCGGATGCGCCTGCACCGATTACCGCTATATTTTTCATATGCAGCTCCCGATCAAAGTATCCTGAGCATTCTGGCTACACTCACCAGAACTCCGCCTCCGGGGATCTCATACAGTTCTTCCTTACGGATTCCACGAAGCTTTAGGATACTTGTAAAGTAAACGATCGAACCAAATATGATCGATACAAAAGTTGCAATGATACTTCCAAGAAATACTGAGAACAGCTTATATACTGCCATAACTACCACACCCATGATAATAGATGATATAGCCGGGATCACAAATGTTCTCGGTATCTCCTGCTTGTAATGCAGATATCTTTTTATTGAGAACTGATTCATAAAGCACATCAGCACTACAAAGAACAAATTAGCAAAAATAACACCGTATATTCCCATGTTGAACTTATCAAGCATCACATAAAGAGCTATTAGATGCAGAACAAGTGAAATTGCTGAATGTCTGACTGGTGTTTCCAAATGATTGATTCCCTGAAGGACACCATTTGAAAGAGTTGAAATAGATGTAAATATAATAGTCACACAGCCAACTCTCATCATCTGTGCTCCCATTGTGATATCGCCCTTGAAGAGCATGGACAAAATAGGCTCTGCAAGAACTCCAAGACCTACCGTACACGGAAAAGCGATAAGCATTGTAAAACGCATCGCACTGAAGATCTTCCGCTTTGCAACCCGGACATTATCAGCCGCCATGCATGCGGTAAGTGTAGGAACCACAGATGAACACATTGCATTTGCAAGCGCAATGGGAACATTCATCATAAGACGATACTTTCCGGAATAAATACCCCAGATAGCTGTTTTTTCAACACCGCGTCCCTTTAACGTCATGATGTTATTATAAATTCCATTATCAAGAACATCACTTACGTTGTAAATAGCTGTACTGAGGATTACCGGTATCGCAGTGATAAGGATCAGTCTCATGACATCTCTCATGGACTCATCTCTATGCAGTTCCTCATTCCTCATATTGCGACGGATCGTAGCATTGACAAGGATAAGTATGATTATAAGGAAAATAAGTCCTGCCAGCGCACCGCTGCTGGTTCCGAGTGTACTGCCCGCAGCACCGTATGCAGGTTCATAATGCTCATTTTTAAGTAATGCAGCAACCTTACGGCCATATACAACAAGCGCCTTAGCTGCCAAAATACTTACTATTGCATTTACGATCTGCTCGATTATCTGGGAAACTGCAGTAGGAACCATGGTTCCCATTCCCTGAAAATAACCGCGAACAACGCCCATTACCGCAACGATCAGCAAAGTAGGCGCAAATATCCTAAGAGCAATGGCACTCATGGGCTCACTCATAAGACGCCCTGCAAAAAAGTCTGCACCGAAATAGACCAGCAGGCATACGATGCCACCGGAAATAAACGCGAAGATCAAACCACCGTGGAACACACGATTTGAATTACGATATTCCTGCTTTGAATATCTGGCTGATACTATTTTGGAAATAGCAAGAGGAAGGCTATAGGAAGAGATCAACAGCATGATATTGTATATCTGATATGCTGCGGCATAATATCCATTACCTTCATCTCCGATTATATTCGTTACCGGAACACGATAAAAAAGACCTATTATACGGGTTATGATTCCCGCAATAGCGAGAATACCGCCCTGTACTATGAAATTGTGACCTGTTTTTTCTCTTTTTCTGGGTGTCATAATCAGCTGATCACCACTTTATCAGACATGGTATCCTGAATGATCTCAATCCATGTCTTGCCCTGATTTATTACTATTTCCTTACCCTCGGAATCAAAATAACGTACTGATCCCTGGTCACCGTCAAAACGGATCCACGTGCCGTCACGAGCCATTCCGTGAGTAATATAAGTCATCTTTCCGCCCGAATGACAATCAAAGCCCAGATAACCCTTGTCATCTACTTCTTCCCATCCAGAATACTGAAGGATAACATTGTCAACAGCAAGCTGTTCTCCGTTATCTCCGTCAATCTGCTTATCACCGTACTGGAAACGATAATACTTCTGATCGTCAGCATTGTAGTCGAACCACGGCTTATTAATAAGATAGCCCGGTTCTATGTGGGTAGCTTTATAGGAATCTGCAGAATCAGGTACGATCACCTGATCATCCTTTGCAAAAGTAAACTTTCCCTTATAGTTTGGAGAATAGTTTGTATCGTAACCAAGCTGCTCGATCCCCTTCTTTATTCCCTTAGCAGATGCATAGGCATTATGCGGAGCTACACGATCTGTACTTCTGTAAAATACAGTATCACCCTCGCTTGAAAGCCCGGAAAGATTGTCTACAAAATCCTGCTGAAGAAGAGGCATGGCATAAGCTGACTGACCATAATGACAATATATGGAATCAAACTCAAGTGCATAATATACAAAGTAATTACGGCAGCTTCTTACCGATCCGATCTTTTTAAGATCATCATAATTCTCAAAAATGCCCATCATACGGGTCAGGGAACCTTCAACGACACACTCGTAAAGGATATCAGCCTTTGATGTACCGGACATAGGCTGCGCTTCCTCGATATTGTTGAGCATGACAGCGATTGGTCTGCGTTCTCCGACAGACTTATCTACCCACTTACCGGTCAGATAACTCCTTATCTGATCACCATTTTCCTCTCTGGCCATTCCATAGCTAGTCGTATAACCGTACTCAGCCTGAAGTCCGCTTGCGGAACCGATATTTGAACCTGTATTTTCCTCAAATTTGGAATATGCATTAGGATCAGACACAGTTTCTGTTCCGGTCTCTTCACCGTTATTTACTGCTGATCGTCCACAAGATGTCATAAGAAGTGCAGACCCTAAAATGCCCAGCAGTAATGCTGAGCAGACTCGTTTCTTATTAATCACAGATTTACTCCGTTTCTGAAATCCAATACTGAAGGATTTCATAATGTTTTTTCGACCAATTTTCTCACCTTATCTGGTGATACCAAGGTGATCTAAAGCCTCGCGCTGTTTAGCTTCCATAACACGAGCTTCATCCTCTTCCATATGGTCAAACCCAAGTAAGTGTAACATACTATGCGCGATTAGAAAAGCAAATTCTCTTTTTACGCTGTGTCCATACTCCTCTGCCTGCTCACGTGCCCTGTCGAGACATATCATTATATCACCAAGCATCAGTTCTCCCGATTCAGGATTAAAGCAGTCCGAAAAGTCTTCCTCGACATTTGAAAAATCTCCGGGTGTGGTATATTCGATCATCGGAAAGGAAAGAACATCCGTAACACGATCGATCTCACGAAACTCTCTGTTTGTGTCCTTTATTACTTCCGGATCGACCAGCGTCAGACTAACCTCTACTTCGTAGGGACAGCCTTCCTGGTCCAGCACTTCTTTTGCTACCTGCTCGTATATTTCCTTATAGTCGAGTCCGAGGTCTGTTTCTGTTTCTTTCTCAATGTAAAAAGTCATAATATAATTTTTCTCCAAGAAGCCGCTTTTCGATTTTTTCTATATCATACAACGTAAGCCAGGAATCACGGATCTCACGGGTTCTCAAGAGACCGTTGATGGTCTTTGATATTATCGCCGTGTAGTCAGGTTTAGTTCCAGGATTTGCATGGAGCTCATCATATATTGCCGCGATCACATGATCAGCCACATAGACTACCGCAGTCTCACGGCTCATACGATGTCCTTCATATCCCCAATACTCTTCCATTGATTCAATGATCTCAAACGGAAAATCATCTTTCTTGATCATAGCCAGCGTATTTTCAGCGATCTGATCTTTGTCTCCGGTCAACACTCCGATCCTGTGATAATATGCGGTAACCTTCGCTTTTCTTCTGTCAGCCCCGATCTTATCCGCTATCCTGTCACTAAGATATGCTGTATGGATAGCTCTCTGAAACTCATGTTTTTCTTCTTTTTTGAATTTGAGAAGCATCGCGTATTCCGGATCATTTATCTCATCATAGAAATCATCCGCCTTAAAAACAAGCTCCAGACGAAGCTTCGGAAGAAAGATCAGCACAACTATCAGATCAACAAATAATCCGCATAACGGGAACAATATCACCTGCAATTTAGGAGTCACATTAAAGAAAATAATAACTGCCGCGTAAATCACCAGCGATATCACGATCCATATCACAAGCGGCATATAACTGGTTTCTTTACGCACTTTAAGGCGATTCCTCATTATAAACGAAAGCAGCAGGCTGTTAAAAATGATCAGGAAGAAATATGGACCGCTCTCTGAAAGAACTACGCTCGAAACAGTTGCCGACATCAGCGCTGCGGCAATACCTGTAGGAAATCCTGAAAGATAAGTTATCAGCAGCACCACCGCAGAAAATGGGATCGTAAACTCCGGCGCAAATCCGGACACAAAAGACAATATCTGCAGCGCAAAAACAGGGTAAAACACTCTGTCCGGCGCCAGACTTCCATTCATCGGGATCTTCCCATCCTGATCCTCCGCGTTAAGAACAAAAAGCATCATTCCCGTAACCGCCATTGCCATAACAAATCCAGGAATAGCCGCTCTCAACGGAAAGCCGTGGAATACAGAAACAAAGATCACGCCAACTGCTGTGAGAACATAAGCGATCACATTAAATAATTTCCAAATGTATTCTTTCTGTTTATCTCTTTTCACGTCCGTCTCCAGCCTTTCTGCGGAATCTGTTCGGACGTCTGTCCTTATGTTTCTCCTGAGTCCGGTTTTCGTACTCCTCATAAGCTTTTACAATTTTTTGTACAAGAGGATGACGGACCACGTCTTTGGATGTCAGATACATAAAACCAATATCGTCGATTTTATGAAGAACCTTCTCCGCCATATCAAGTCCTGACACTGTATCCGCAGAAAGATCCTTCTGCGTCTTATCTCCTGTGATCACAGCCTTTGATCCAAAACCAATTCTCGTAAGGAACATTTTCATCTGCGCAGGAGTAGTGTTCTGCGCTTCATCCAAAATAATATAGGCATTATCAAGTGTCCTACCTCTCATATATGCAAGAGGAGCTACCTCTATCAGGCCTTTTTCCATATTTTTCTGAAAAGCCTCTGCCCCCATTATCTGATAAAGCGCATCGTATAAAGGTCTCAGATATGGATCTACCTTACTTTGAAGGTCACCGGGCAAAAAGCCGAGTTTTTCACCAGCCTCAATAGCAGGACGTGTAAGGATTATGCGGCTTACCTCTTCATTCTTAAAAGCAGTTATAGCCATGGCCATAGCAAGATAAGTCTTTCCTGTACCTGCAGGGCCTATTCCAAACACTATCATCTTGTCACGAATTGCTTCTACATATCTCTTCTGACCTAGCGTCTTTGGTTTAACCGGTTTTCCCTGAACTGTATGACATATTACAGTATCATCGATTTCTTCAAGTGAAGCAGTATTATTTTCTTCTTCTAGTGTGATCGCATAGTCAACATTTTGTTCTTCGACCATGTTACCTCTTTCTGAAAGCTTTGCGAGTTCACTGATAACCTGTCCCGCACGCTTCGTATTTATCGGATCTCCGGTAATACGTATTTCTCCGTCACGAAGGACTATACTAACATCGTACTGTCCCTCGATTTTTTTTGCAAATGAATCAAACTGACCAAAAATATTTCTTATATGATCAAGTCCGATATTCCTTATTGATTCAGTCAACGATCTCCCCTCCCGGTTAATCATTTATGGTACGGTTCTTTATGTATGATCCGATATGAGCGATATATCTGCTCTAACAGGATCACGCGCATCAATTGATGCGGAAATGTCATTTCAGAAAAGCTCAGATGCATATCCGCTTTTGCCGAAACCGCGGGATCTATGCCATCCGAACCTCCTATGATAAATTGAATGTGACTGCAGCCGGATATTCCCAGCTGCTCGATTTTTTTTGACAATGCAACACTGTCCAGCATCTTCCCCTTTATTTCGAGACTGATCTTATATGCATCATCTGCGATCTTTGGCAGCATTCTTTCAGCCTCATGCGCCATATCGGGGCCATCAGCAACTTCTATTACTTGTAAACGGCAGTAACGCGACAGCCGTTTTGAATATTCGGCTATCGCGTCTCTCCAGTATTTTTCCTTCAATTTTCCGGCACAGATAATATCTATATTCATGCAGGATTTTCTTTCCCTTCTGAATCATCATCAGTTTCTACATCTTCAGCTTCAGATCCAGTCTCTTCTTCATCGACTTCATCCTCGGTCTCATCTTCTTCATCATATTCTTCATCTTCATCATCTTCGGACTCATAGATATCCTGATAAAGATCATCAACTATAAATTCAAGAAACGCTCCATCGAGCTCTATGAATCTATCAGTGATCGCACGTCTCATTACACGTGTTCTGGCATAATATTCATCTTCCTGCAGCGCATCGGACGAATCAAAAGCTTCTTCATCAATCTTGTCTGCATCGTAATTATCTGTAAAATACTTTTCAATCTCTTCGATTTTTTCCTGTTCACGTTCAGCTTCTTCCATAAGAGGCGCAACGCGCATGAGCGAACGGATTCCCGCAAAAAGGAATACCAGGAAAAGCGCACCCATGGTTCCATAGGTCACAAACATTCCCGGACCACCTATAGTAAGAGGTACAACTCCGAGAACACAAAGGAGCAGTCCTACCATTCCGATAGCACCAACACCTACAAGTGTATAACCGGAGGACTGGACATCACTAACTCTGTCAGCAGCTGTCCTGTAAGGCTTATGATTCTCTTCCTCTATCCTGGACTCAAGCTGAGACGCAGCATCTTTCAAGGATTCCTCATCCTGTATTTCCTCTACAGCACGGATCAGATCCCTTTCACTGAGTCCTCTTGCCCTTGCCTGCTCCAAAAGTTCTTCCCTGCTCAGGAGGGTTCCATCAAACGGATCCTCCTCGCCATCCAGAACTTTAGCCGAAAGCTTATCAGCATCTACTCCTTCAGGCAATTCATCCACAAGGGGAATGTGACAATAAGCACATTCTGTAAAACCTTCTCTATATTCAAGTCCACATTTTGGGCAAAACATTCCAATCCTCCAGTTATCATTGAGAATAATAATTCTCAGTTTTTTCTAACGTACAGGAACTCTGTATGAATTCCTATACGTTAATAAAAATGCAATACATGCATTAAACAGATATCACTCAATGAGTACTAAGAAACTCATCAATTCCCTTTGCTGCAGCCTTTCCTGCACCCATTGCAAGGATAACTGTTGCAGCTCCTGTAACAGCGTCACCACCGGCATATACAGCTTCTTTACTTGTTGCACCTGTTGTCTCATCGGCAACGATGCACTTTTTCCTATTGATCTCAAGGCCCTTTGTTGTGCTGGAGATCAGCGGGTTAGGGCTTGTACCGAGAGACATTATAACAGTATCACACTCGATCTCATACTCAGAGCCCTCGACTTCAACCGGTCTTCTTCTACCTGACTCATCAGGCTCACCAAGCTCCATCTTTATGATCTTGATACCACGAACCCATCCATTTTCATCCTCAAGGATCTCAACAGGATTCTGCAGCAGATCAAAGATGATACCTTCTTCTTTTGCGTGATGTACTTCCTCTACACGTGCCGGAAGTTCAGCTTCTGAACGACGATATACAACATGTACCTCTGCGCCAAGACGAAGAGCTGTACGAGCAGCATCCATCGCAACATTACCACCGCCGACAACGACAACCTTTTTGCCACGTGCGATCGGAGTATCGTAATCGTCTCTGTAAGCCTTCATGAGGTTATTTCTTGTAAGGAACTCATTTGCAGAATATACACCAAGTGCCTGCTCGCCCGGGATCCCCATGAATCTCGGAAGGCCGGCTCCGGAACCTACATATACTGCATCAAAGCCCTCTTCTGTAAGAAGAGAATCAATAGTAGTACCCTTTCCGATAACTACATCTGTTTCGATCTTAACACCAAGAGCCTTTACGTTATCAACTTCAGGCTGAACTACCTTATCCTTAGGAAGACGGAACTCAGGGATACCGTAAACAAGAACGCCGCCTGCCTTATGAAGAGCCTCGAAAATAGTAACATCATATCCAAGCTTCGCAAGATCGCCTGCGCATGTGAGACCGGAAGGACCTGAACCTATAACAGCAACCTTCTTGCCCTTCTTTTCAGCATTAACAACCGGCTTTACACCGTTTTCACGAGCCCAGTCAGCTACAAAACGCTCGAGCTTTCCGATAGAAACGGCCTCACCCTTGATACCGCGTACGCACTGACCCTCGCACTGTGATTCCTGAGGGCATACACGTCCACAGACAGCAGGAAGTGCACTGGACTCACCAATGATCTCAGATGCCTTCTTGAACTCGCCATCCTTTACTGCTGCGATAAATGCAGGGATATTGATAGAAACAGGACAGCCTGCGACGCAGCGCGCATTTTTACAGTTAAGGCATCTTGTTGCCTCAGCCTGTGCTTCTTCCTGGTTATAACCTAAACAAACCTCATCAAAATTGGTAGCGCGGACCTTGGGCTCCTGCTCACGTACCGGCACCTTTTTCATAACATCTACTTCTATTGCCATGAGAATTTCTCCTTATTTTCAAGCAAGTCAGACTTGTGCTGAACAGTTACACGAAGCATTACTTATGAGCAATGACCGCATCCGCCGTGGTGAGTATCACCTTCCTTGGCTGCGAGATATGCTCTTCCCTCTTCTGTCTTATAAAGAGCCATACGCTTCATGGCAGAATCAAAGTCAACTTTTGACGCATCAAACTCAGGTCCGTCAACACATGCAAACTTAACCTCATCGCCAACTACCAGACGGCAGGCACCGCACATTCCTGTACCATCGACCATGATAGGGTTCATTGATACGATAGTCGGGATTCCTGCTGCCAAAGAAGTCTTTGCAGCAAACTTCATCATAATCATAGGACCGATAGCAACACAAAGATCATAATGACGTCCCTCAGCAATAAGCTCATCCATTACGCTTGTTACCATACCCTTGTGCTTGTAGGAACCATCATCTGTTGTAAGGAAATAATGCTCACCTGCAACATCTTCAAATTCCTTCTCCATGATGAGAGTATCCTTGCACTTTGTACCGATGACAACATCAAATTCAACGCCATTCTCTTTACACCACTTAATCTGCGGATAAACAGGAGCAGTTCCGAGACCGCCGCCGACAAATAAAACTCTCTTTTTGCGAACTTCCTCAATAGGATCTGTACAAAGTTCTGACGGCTTACCGAGAGGTCCTACGATATCAGCGAAAGAATCACCTGTCTTGTACTGTGCGATCTTCATCGATGAAGCTCCGATAATCTGCAGAGTAATAGTTACTGTTCCCCTTTCACGATCATAATCACTGATAGTAAGAGGAATTCTCTCAGAAGTTTCATCCGCACGAACGATAACAAACTGTCCGGGCAGGCATGAATGCGCAATACGCGGTGCTTCTACGATCTGCTGACAGATATTTTCGCAAAGCATCTCCGCCTTCAAAATTTTGAACATAGCCATTTTCTCCTATTCTGTAATCCTGCACTGCCTTATTGCAGCACCTGTTTATTTTAATTCATGCTGATTAAAAGTGCAATGATTGCAGCGCAAGATGAGTAATTATTTTTTATCAGTTTAAAGCAACGAAGTTAAGGTTATCAAATATGCACAACAACCTTATTCTTTCCGTTTTCTTTTGCATCATAAAGCGCCTGGTCTGCTCTCACAAAAGCTTCGTCGAGTCCTTCCCCTTCACGACACTCTGTCAATCCTATACTGAGCGTTTTAGTGCCTACTTCATCAAAATCAGCCTCCGAAACATTTTTTCTTATCCGTTCCATGCAGGTCATCGCTTCATCAGCTGTCACTCCGGGAAGTAAGATCAGGAATTCTTCGCCTCCCCATCTGCCGATAAGCCCGTTTGAATGCCTTGACACTTCGTCTTTCATTATGTTTGAGATCGTACTAAGGACCGTATCACCTGCTGTATGCCCATACGTGTCGTTGACCTTTTTAAAGTCATCGATATCAAGTATCGCCAGCATGAACTTATCCTTATTTTTCCGAACGCGGCCTAATGCTTCACGTACGAGTTTTTCGATCATCCGTCGGTTATATATGCCGGTAAGTTCGTCTGTAACAGCCATTTTCCGAAGCTCATCATTTGCCTTTCTGAGCTCTGCCGACGTGACATTGATAAAAGTAGCAAGTCGTCGCACCATGGAAATCTGACCATGCATTTTTTCCTGATCCGAAGCCTCGATAACCTTTTCATTTTCTTCAACAGGATGCAGCTTTACAGCCGGTCCCTCTCTCATAGCAACGGCTACCAGAGTGACATGATGCTCTATCATGTATTTATCCATACGACGTATCTCGCCGCTTGAGTAAAAACCAGCCACAGGAGCCAGTGCAGAAAAAGGCGATGTCTCCATGTTTATAAGATGTTTCCAATAAAGTCTCCTTACACCGCAAGAAACCAGGAACACAGCTTCCGGAGTGAATTTCTTTAATGCGTTAATCATTTTCGAAACATCTTCATTTATTACTTCCGGATCACCATATGACAGATTTACTGATGTACCCTTTTCGACATCAGCCGCCAAAAGAATAGATCCATCCTCTCTCCTGCATGAAAACGGCATCCTCAGAACTTCAAACCCATGCTGATGAGACATGATCGGAAACTCAAGAATATTAGAAAAGAAATCATCATCAGACTGGATATCCAGATATTTGCTATAGATTTCGCCTGCCGGTATTCCATCAAGTTCATAAAGACGGCTTCCTTCTATACGTGTCACTGTCAGATCACGTCCAAGTGGTTTCCAACCGATGGCATGCTGAACCTCTACATGCAGATCAGCGCCCTTATAAAGAACAAGCGCAACGCCTTTAGGCACAATATCATCCCCGTCAAGCACATAAGTTTCCGCATTATTGATATTTTCGTTTGCGCTTCCGCCGCCAAAAACAGGTATATCAGCATGACATTTTTCAATCTCACAAATGACATTTTTTCCTTTGATCGTTTTTAATGTCAGCAGAACCTCTGCCGCTGAAATGTCCCGGCACGAATCGATCTCATTTCTTATCAATTCACCAATTTCTGTCTCATTATCAGATTCGCACCGATATGTTTTTACTACTATATCCGTAGAGCCAAAGATAGAAACTGCCATTACAACGCCCGGATCAGCCAGATGTCCGTCACAAATATCTCCATTCGAACTCGTGCCGACAATCTTTGCATCAGGAAAAACCGAAAAAATCTCTTCACGTATCTTTCTTATCCTGTTCTCGTCAAATCTCATCGAGTAGAGATGAACCAAGATCGAACGTATTTCATGACGATCTACCCATTCTGTTACGACACCCAATGTCGAACAGACTTCAGATTCATTCTTTATTTCAAAATTAAACTGCTTCATAACTTATCCCTTATTTATAAACGGATTTTTAATATCCTGTATTTTTAATAATGAATACATCTGATTTTATTGCGTTTTGTCAGATGTAACAATTTAAATTTTTATTAAAATATATGATATAGTGCTGCATGCTCGTGTTTTGCGGGTACCAAATAAAAAATCCTCCTTGTACAAGCATAATCGGATTTTTTACTTTCTACCCTGTCATCATATCATTGTATCATTACAAAAACAACGTGTGGTTGTTTGTAGATTATTTCCGCAGTATAGGGTATAATAAAGATAGTTTTTAGATATTTTTCACAATAGAATTTTCAAAAAGACGAATAGATAACGATTCAAAGAATACTTTTCACAAAAAAATGATCATCTAAAAAAATAAGTCTACTATAAACTGACCTTTACAAGGAGGACGACATGAAAGCATTAGAGGAGAGAATAATTAAAGATGGGCGCGTTATAAATGATAATATCCTGAAAGTCGATTCATTTCTGACTCATCAGGTTGATCCGGTCCTCATGACAGCCATTGGACAGGAATTTGCTTCGCATTTTCAAAATAAAGGGATCACAAAAGTCGCAACAATAGAAAGCTCCGGTATTTCACCCGCTCTTATCACTGCATTAAACCTTAATGTCCCGCTCGTGATCTTTAAGAAAAATGCTCATAAAGCACTTAATGGCAGCCTGCTCCACACAGAAGTTACAAGCTTTACAACAGGAAAAACTTTTGAACTTACAGCTTCTCCTAAATTTTTAAAACCTGAAGATCATGTATTGATCATCGATGATATACTCGCAAACGGAGAAGCCATAACCGGTGTGATACGTATCCTGAGGATGGCTCATGCAACAGTTGCAGGAACAGGCATTATCATAGAAAAGACATTCCAGCCCGGCAGGAAAAAGATCACCGAAGCAGGTGTCGAAGTTTACTCTCTCGCCAAGATCAAATCAATGTCTTCATCCGGAATTGAATTTGAAGAATAATATGATGACAGGGTCAAAAGTAAAAAATCCTTTTGTGCTTGCACAATAAGGATTTTTTATTGGGACCCGCATCTATGATCAGGTGGCTTATATCAGTCTTTTCAACGGAATCTTCAGTACTACAGTGGTTCCGATTCCTATTTGGCTTTCAATAAACATCTGACCACCCTCAAGTCTCTCTATTCGTTCCCTAACACCACGTATACCAATATGAGTCCTGTTTGCAGGATACGGTGCGTTCACGTCAAAACCAACACCATCATCCTGAACCGTCAACAGTATTCCATCATCCTGTTCTTCCGTGGTTATCGTTACCGTTCCTCCATTTGGACGCTTTTCAATACCATGCTTAACGGCATTTTCTACTATTGGCTGTAGTGTAAGAACAGGTATTTCAAAATCATCCGATTCAAGATCATATTTTACCTGTAATCCTCTTTCAAATCGCATTTTTTCAAGAGCGATATATTTCTTTACGTGAGTTAACTCCTCTCTAAACGGGACAAGTCCCTCTTTTCCAAGAGAATCCATGTTTGCCCTTAGGTAATCTGAGAAATCCGCCACTGCCTGCTGCGCTTTTTCGGGATCCGATCCGCAGAGATAATAAATCGAGTTCAGACAGTTATATAAAAAATGTGGCTGCATCTGCGACAACATAAGTCTGGTCTTCATCTCACTTATCTTTCGCTCCTGCTCAGTCATCTGAGCCGTCTGATCCATAAGTTTTTTCTCTTTGAGCCTGTATTTTTTTGTAAGAGAAAAACAGATCACTGCCATAATACAGGATGTAAGAATGCAGATTGCCATACATATGTACAGAATAATGCTCACCTCCGGTCATCTGTAGATAATGACTCATGCCCTGTAATAAAGCATATTTTGAAGGCTTCCTCTCGTTAACTCCGCCCAACTGTACTGTGACATATAATCAGCAATAAGCGGCAGATGAACCGGACGATCGGGATTTTTGCTTAAGCTTTCAAGATAATCAAAGTAATCACAGCCAAAAGCATCCTTCCGAACTCCAATTTTTCCACGCTGGCGGATCAGTACATCAGCTCTGTCTACACTTTCAAATGCTGTGAAAAGATCTGTTCTAAGATTCTTAAAGTATGACAGATGACTCGTCTGAGTGTCTCTGTCTTCCCATAGAACATCCATTATTTCTTCATTTGATACAAGCGCTCCTCGTCTGTCAACGAGATACGCAAAAAATTCCTTTGTCTTACTATATTGGAACTGTGCAGGCTCACCATCTATAAATATCTCAAAATTTCCAAAAGTCCTAACCCATATTTCATGCCCGGAAATCCTGTTAATATCTTTTTTTACACTATCTGACTTTGGATCTTCACTTGAAATCTGATACCTTAGATCCATTAATTCTCTGCGGACTTTATCTTCCGTCACAGGCTTCATTATATACCCACTGGCATGTATATCCATCGCCTGACTGGTGTATGCCGAATATCCCGTGGTAAAGATTATATTTATCCGCGGATTCATCTCTTTCATACGCTCGGCCAGCACGAGGCCGTTTATTTCCCGCATGTTGATATCCAGAAATGCCACCTCAGGTTTATTCTTCTCCGCATAATTCAATGCATCAGCCGGCAGAGTGAATCCCAACACCTTTGCCTCCGGCATAACTCCTCTCACGGTAGAAACAAGCCCTTCTTCTGCAAGTTTCTCATCATCACATACGATAATATCCATACTCCCTTAACCCCTCAATAGACTCCAGCTTGTAAATGCATACTCCTAATACTTTTATCGGCTAAAAACGACGAATTCCTGCCTCAAAAGTGTATGCAATTTTGAACCTTGAAAACCACTGTTTGTATCTGTAAAAATACGCATTTGTAGCCGTTATGTGTCTTTTGATTTTGTATACTATACACAAGATACAACCAATTCAAAGCGACAACTATATTTTGCGATCCGGCCTCTTATCAGAAGGATCTGAAAATGTTTTTTTCTTTTTTGCATGGATGCTGAAGGGAGTATAAAATGGCCCAGACTAAACTTACTTTTGAATCGGTTTACAAAGAAAACTTTTCATATGTATACAATGTTATATACATGCGGCTGCTTCACAAAGAAACCGCCGAAGATCTTACCAGCCAGACTTTCTTAAATGCCTACAGTCACTTCGACAGTTTTGATGGAACCAAGGCATCCGCAAGAACCTGGCTTTGTTCCATAGCAAGAAATCTGACCATCGATTACTTTAGGCGAGCTGCCATACGCCCGGATACTCTTACAGAGAAACTGCCGGAAACGCCTGTCGAAGATGAATACGAAGTGTTGAAAGATCCGATCAACGAAGAAGTACGTTATCTTTTGTCTGTAGCTCGTGAAGAAGAACGAGAGCTGATCTCCCTGCGCTACGGAATGGATCTATCCCCTTCCGAAATAAGCAAGATCCTCGGCATCAGTCCCAAGGCTGTATCCGAACGTCTCCGCCGGCTTATAGAAAAGTGCAGAAAAATAGAAAAAAAGCGAAATGTGATCGACATATTTTAAATAAAAAAGATCTGAAAGCGGTTTATTAATTCTGCTTTCAGATCTTTCTTTGTTCTTTTTAATTAGAAAAATAGCGAAAATCCATATCTGCCATCTCGCCCGACTTTTGCCCTGTACATCATACAGCTTATTGCATCAACTGCATAAATCGTACCTGTATCCTCAAGCGTTCCATCCGGAGACTCAAAATACTCATCAATAATGTAGTAAATCCTGCTTCCTTCTTTTGCCGCCTTTGTACATAGATATTTATAATGACCATTAACGCCGGGCACATTACCGTAAATATCAAGTAACGCTCCTGTAGCAACCAGTGAAGCAGCCACATATGCTGTCGCGTCTTCCGACGAGCAGGTTCCTACGATATTCAGGTTATAATACATTTCAACTACCGGACTTGTCACTCCCTTATCCGACACAGAAACAAATTTGAGTGTATTCTTTCCTAACGGCATTGGAATAGGATTTGTATACTGATTGGAAGAAACAGTAGGTTCCGTTCCATCTGTAGTATAATAAACGTCTTCCAGATTCGGAGATGAAACCGTAATGTATTCCGGTTCAGCATAGTTTCCCGAAACCGGAAGGATCACCGGAGGCTCAGGCACATCAAATACAACTTCATAAGTCATCCTTACGGGCTTGGAAACCATATCATGCGGATTAACAAAGATAGCCGTAATGATCGTCTTTCCCTCTGAAACCGGTATGGAATCCATATATAGCTCGGATGCAGTAGTCGGAAGTGTTCCATCCGTTGTATAGTAGATATCACCTGTCATGGCCGCCGACAATTCCACCGTTATCTCATCATTATACCTGCCGCCTGCTCTTGAGAAATCAGGAGGCATGGTCATATAGTCCTTATACATCTCAAAAATATCATCATCAGAACACCCGGCAAGCAACCGATTAATAGTTTCATAATCGGATTTACCCTTAAGTATATCTATCAATCTGCCATATGCGTCCATATTTTCAGGATCCCGCTCAATAACCGAAAACAGCACATCTGCCGCTTTATCATCAAGTTTTATCCTGTGAAGAGCATCTGCGTACTGAATCTTTTCATTGAACAAAAAAGTATTTTCCGCTTCATTTTCAGCTTCAAACGCTTTTTCGTATAATTCTACAGCTTCTGCATAATTGCCGGCTTCATAAGCACTGTCAGCTTCCTGAAGATTATGACCATTTTTTCCGGTTGATGATAAATAATATGATGATGCTGCAAAAGTGATCACGATCAGCACGACAAGTATGGCAAAAATAGCCATACCTGCCCGTCTGAACAGACTGACTTTCTTTTGCAGCGTAGGAAGTTCGATGTTTTCCTGTGAAACTTTACGCTGTCCATCAGGCCCAAATAGAGAGCCCAGAGTACCGGCCATCTCATTCCGGGTTTCCGCAATGCTCTCCTCAATATCCAGTTCATAATCCGGCACTATTTGTATTGCATAGCCGCATTTCGGACAGAACATCCGGTCTTTCGGGATTTCTGTACCACACCTGGGACAATTCATTTATCACACCACCTGCTCAGTGCTGCATTTTATATGCAGCAACCGTATTTTTCATAAGCATAGCGATAGTCATCGGACCAACACCGCCGGGAACCGGAGTAATATAACCTGCAACAGGTTCTACTTCATCAAACTTTACATCACCGCAAAGTTTTTTTCCATTATTCTTTTCAGGATCAAGCCTGTGAATACCTACATCTATCACAGCTGCTCCGGGTTTTACATACTCTGCTGTTATAAACTCGGGCTTACCTATAGCAACGACCAGTATATCCGCCTCTCTTGTGATAGAAGCGAGATCCTTGGTATGTGAATGTGTGACTGTTACTGTTCCGTTTTCTCTCAAAAGAAGCATAGCTGCAGGCTTGCCCACGATATTACTTCTTCCTACGACAACGCAGCGTTTACCATCGATGTCTATATCTGATCTTTTCAGTAATTCGATGATCCCGGCCGGTGTACAAGATACAAATCCCTTATCTCCGATAGAAAGTGCACCGACAGATGCCTTGGAAAAACCATCCACATCCTTCATTGGAGAAATAGCTTCTATCACGTGATCTTCGTTAATTCCCTTTGGAACAGGAAGCTGAACCAGGATACCATTGATCTCAGGATCATTATTTAACTCGTCGATCAGTGAGAGCAATTTTTCTTCTGTAGTATCTTCAGGAAGTTCATAACTCACCGAACGGATACCGCAGTACTCACATGCTTTCTTTTTATTATTGACATAAACCGTACTTGCCGGATCATTACCGACCAGCACAACTGCCAGAGAAGCCTTGATTCCTCCAGCTGCTATCTCATCTCTAACCTCATCACGGATAGCCTGTGAAATAGCCTTTCCATCGATCAATTTTGCCATTTAAATAAACCTTTCCGAGTATTTCCTATAAGATCAAAAAAGACCAGTGATCTTTCCGTTATCATCAACATCAATGTCATATGCCGCAGGATGCTTTGAAAGTCCCGGCATTGTAAGGACATTTCCGGTCAGTACTACTACAAAACCAGCACCAGCTGATACATATACATCTCTTACATGAAGTGTGAAGCCATCAGGGCGTCCGAGAAGATTCGCGTCATCAGAAAGCGAATACTGTGTCTTTGCCATGCAGACAGGAAGATCTCCAAATCCCATATCTGTCAGTCTCTGAAGCATATTTGCAGCACTTGTGGAAAAATCAACATCCTTTGCTCCATATATTTTTGTTGCAACCGCCTCTATCTTTTCTTTTAACGGAAGCTCCAGATCATAGAGCGGGTGGAAATCTGATTTCTTATTTTCCAGAGTATCAAGGATTTCGTTAGCAAGCGCGATTCCGCCTTCGCCGCCCTTTTCCCAAACCTGGGCATAGGCATAGGAACATCCCTTTGCTCTTACAAAATCTTCAACAAATCTGGTCTCCGCCTCTGTATCACTTACAAATGCATTAAGTGTCACAACCACCGGAACTCCAAACTGCTGGAGATTTTCAATATGCTTCTCAAGGTTTACGATACCCTTTTTAAGAGCATCCATATTTTCCTTATTAAGATCAGCCTTAGGAACACCACCGTTATACTTAAGTGCACGAACTGTAGCCACAAGAACCACTGCATCGGGCTTGAGTCCTGCCTTACGGCACTTGATATCAAAGAACTTTTCAGCGCCAAGATCGGCACCGAATCCAGCCTCGGTGATTACATAATCTGCCATCTTAAGTGCAGTTTCCGTTGCACGTACAGAGTTGCAGCCATGCGCGATATTAGCAAACGGTCCACCATGAACAAATGCAGGGGTGTGCTCAAGTGTCTGAATGAGATTTGGCTTAAGTGCGTCCTTAAGAAGAGCTGCCATTGCTCCAACAGCCTTGATATCACCGGCTGTAACAGGCTTTCCGTCCACATCATAAGCAACTACCATTTTGGACAAACGCGCCTTTAATTCTTCAAGATTACGTGAGAGGCAGAATACTGCCATAACTTCACTTGCAACAGTGATCGTGAAATGATCTTCTCTCACATAACCATCAGCCTTTGATCCAAGACCAACTACAACGTTACGAAGAACACGATCATTCAGATCAACACATCTCTTTATAGCGATCTGTCTGGTATCGATCCTTAATTCATTTCCCTGCTGGATATGATTGTCGAGCATTGCGCAGCACAGATTATTTGCGGAAGTGATCGCATGAAAATCTCCTGTGAAATGAAGATTTAATTCATCCATAGGTACGACCTGAGCCATACCGCCGCCTGCAGCTCCTCCCTTAATTCCAAAGCACGGTCCGAGAGACGGTTCTCTTAAAGCAATGGCCGCTTTTTTATTCAGTCTGCCAAACGCTTCTCCAAGTCCTACGGTAATAGTTGTCTTTCCCTCTCCTGCAGGTGTAGGATTGATAGCAGTTACCAGAATAAGCTTACCATTCGGTCTGTCGCTGATCTTTCGAATAAACTCTTCGGAAAGCTTAGCCTTGTACTTTCCATAAAGTTCCAGGTCATCCTCTTCGATACCCAGAGATGCTGCAACATTCTTAATAGGTTCCAGAACGGCCTCTTCAGCGATTTCGATATCAGATTTCATCATGTCCTCCATTCAAGTAATTTTCAAACTCCATTGCTGTCATTAGGATCTGACGGGCTTTTGTTCCATCTTCCCCTGTTACTACTCCTGCTTCTGCAAGCTGATCCATGATCCTGGCAGCGCGATTAAAGCCAATCTTAAACTTACGCTGCAGCTTGCCTATAGATGCCTTATTGGTTTCGATAATAAACCTTCCGGCATCAGAGAAATACTGATCTCTGTCATCCTCGGGCTCAGTTTCACCACTATCACCCTGCCGCGTATCATCTGATGATGCCGACTGAGCTTCAATAGCCGCTGTTATTTCTTCCTGAGCTTCCGGATCGGAAGTATTTTCTCCTGTGATGAAGTTTACCACATTTTGCACCTCATCGTCTGTAATAAAAGCACCCTGAATACGTTCAGGTTTCGAATAGCCCTGAGGATAGAAAAGCATATCTCCTTTTCCAAGCAATTTCTCTGCACCGACCATATCCAATATGGTTCGTGAATCCACACCTGATGAAACCGCAAAGGCAATACGGCTCGGCATATTTGCCTTTATAAGACCAGTGATAACGTCCACAGAAGGTCTCTGCGTAGCTATTACCAAATGGATACCTGCCGCACGCGCAAGCTGTGCCAGACGACAGATAGAACTCTCAACATCGGATTTTGCGACCATCATAAGATCTGCAAGCTCGTCAACAATGATAACTATCTGAGGAAGTATCTCATATGGCGAGCCATCCGCTCTGGTTTCTCCCTTTCGATTAAGTTCGGGGACTATCTCATTAAATCCCTGCATGTTTCGTACGCGAGCTCTTGCAAACAGCTGATATCTGCGATCCATTTCTGCAACACCCCATTTAAGTGCACCTGCCGCCTTCTGAGGATCTGTCACGACCGGAGTTAAAAGGTGCGGCAGACCATTGTAAACAGAAAGTTCAACCACTTTCGGATCGATCATTATGAGCTTTACTTCATCCGGCTTGGCCTTATAGAGAATACTCATAATTATAGTGTTTATGCAGACAGACTTACCGGAACCTGTTGCACCGGCAATAAGAAGATGCGGCATCTTTGCTATATCAAATACTACCACTTCTCCGCCAATGTTTTTTCCTACCGCAAATGAAAGCTTTGATTTAGCATTCTGAAACGTCTGTCTTTCTATAAGATCACGGAACATTACCGTCTGATTAACAGAATTAGGTATTTCGATTCCTATGGCTGCTTTTCCGGGAATAGGCGCTTCTATTCGGATATCCGTTGCAGCAAGATTAAGCTGTATATCATCTGCAAGACTTAATATCTTGTTAACCTTGACTCCCTGCTCCGGCTGCATCTCATATCTGGTAACAGACGGTCCCTGAACAGCATTAAGCATTTTAACGCGGACATTAAAACTGGCAAGCGTATTCACAAGCTTTTCCGCAGTCTCATTAAGCACCTGTCTTGACTCTGTTTCAACAGGCTTTCCCTTTGTAAGGAGATTTATATCCGGGAAAACATACGGTTTCGGCGGCATTTTTTTCTTTTCAGGTTCCTTGACAACCTTCTGTTCTACCGGCTTCTCTGTATTTTTACTAAATCCGGCTATTTCACGCTCTTCATCAGAAAGATCCGGTCTCATTGCCTCTTCATGATATATAGCCTTCGGATGCTCATATGCCGGTATCTCTATAACACCATCTCTGGGATCATTTTCTTCTATCGGAGCTATTTTTCTCTTTCCGGTAGATTTGATCAGATCATCCGCATACCGAACTATACTGTCCGTATATTCATCTGTTTCAGATTCCTCCGGTTCATCCCCACTATTCTCAAACTCATGATCATCAGAATAATAATCATCTTCATCGTCAAGAAGGATTTCATGCATGTCATGATGAATTTCTCTTTGCGGCTTTGACACATGACTTTCAACGTCCGAATGATACGTTTCATCATCTCCATCGCTGTACTCGTCATATTCATCGTGAATACCGGGATCAGACTCATCATCTGCGTACTCATCATTATTTTCGTCCGGTGAATAAAACCTGTCTTCCTCATCATCAGAAGAATATGTTTCATTATCCTCATAAGTGTGATCCAACTCGGCACCTTGAGATGTTTCTTCAAAAGCTTCGTATGATTCATTTTCATGACTGACAGGAGTTATCACACGGAAAGTACTGAGTCCATTGTCAAAGAATCCGTCTTCGTACACATCTGCACCTGTGGCTTCATCATTGGAATCAGCCCCCTCCGTCCGATCATCTTCCTTATCGATCTCATTGGAATCAATATCCGGTGAATTGTCAGATTCAGATAGATCTTCCGCCTTGTCATCAAATACAGGTTTAACACGATTGGTCGGATTCATTGCAAAGGGTGAATATGCATTTACAGACTCATCCTCATCAACCTGCTCAGTATCAAACTCATCAAGATCCTGCGGGAACGGCACTTCCAACGGTTCACCTGCAACCGGAGTCAGCTTATTACTTCTCTTTCTGCCTTCTCCGACAGTCAGATCCGGTATGCGTTCTCTATGTGAAACACGTTCTTCGACTTCTCTTAAATGTTCTTCTCTTTCTCTCTGTCGTCTTTCAGCTTTTTCCCTTGATCTTTCTGCCCGTATAAGTTCTCTTTCTTCTCTCGCTGCAGCCCTGTCCTTACGCCATTCTTCTGTAGACTGCTCTGCTCTGTCCGCCATCTTTCTGCCACTGTACCTTAGGATAGAAATAAATGACTTTCCTGTGAGCATAACAATACATATGATCGTCAGCACAAGCATCAGTGCTACTGCACCAACTACACCGATTCCTTTTGCGGCTCCCTCATAAATCGAACCGAATATTACTCCGCCTCCCCTATGAGTTGCTGCCGAAAAATCATACAGACCAGAATAACCGGCTTCGTGAAATTCCTTGCTGGAAAAAAGCTGAGAATACATTCCTCCAAGCACAAATATCGCTGCACATGCCGCGAGCCGGATCAATGCCCTGATATTATTGCGATTTCCAAGATAAAAGACTGTTCCGAAGAAAAGCAAGAAAGGCCATATATATTCCATGAACCCAAAGAGTCCAAAGAAAAACGAATTAACTGTATCGCCAAAAACAGATGTAAGCCCAAAATTACCTAATGTGAGGACTACACTTGCACCCAAAAGGAGAAGAAGTCCGACTTCTTCATATAAACCTTCCGGAATATCGTTTTCAGCTGCCCTACTCCGACTTCCCTTCCGTCCGGATGTTTTTTTTCCTTTTGCGGAACTGCTCCGCTTTGTTGAAGTACTTTTTCTTGTTGCCATGAAACCCCTACACCCTGATATTACTTATTTAATGTTAAAAAATGACCGATGATCGCAACCAGTCCTGCTATGAGACAATAAACCGAAAAAATAATGTATTTTTTCTTCTTAACTACTACAAGCATGGTCTTAATAGCAATAAATCCTGAAATAGCTGCAACGATCATGCCTACCAGATACATAGGATCAAATTTTTGTCCCGCTGCATCAGATAATTCAAGAACGGCTGCACCCATAACAGCCGGAATCGACATAATGAACGAATACCTTACAGCAAATCTCTTTTCAAAACCACAGAGCAGACATGCTGTAATGGTGGTTCCCGAACGAGATATACCCGGAAGTGTCGCAAAACCCTGTCCTATACCTATAAGAGCTGCATCTCTGTACTTTGCAGCTCGCGGTGTTTTTCCACCCTCATTTGCTCTGTCAGCAATAAAAAGAAGCGCTGATGTCATAAGAAGAAAAATGCCCGGCATGATAAGAGTCGCACTTGCATCTTTAACAATATCTTTAATAAGGATTCCTATGATTCCGGTCGGTATCGTTGAAACAATAACCAGCATTACAAATTTGCGATATGCTGAATGAATGATCCTGATAGTTGGTTCTTTTTTAATAAGATGTACAATATTTTTAACAGCGTCTGCTATGATCCCGAAGCCTTCTATAACCATTTTGAAAATGTCATGATGGAATGCAACGAATATAGAGATCAATGTACCGATGTGGAGCATTATATCAAAAAGGAATAAATCCTCTGTTCCGTTTGCCACGTGAAAAAGATTTTGAAAAATTGCCAGATGTCCGGATGATGATACAGGCAGGAACTCCGTCAGTCCCTGCAGGAGTCCTAGTAGAACTGCCTCGATGATACTCACAAAAAACCTCCAAAAAACAATGATACGTGGAAAACAAAAATTTTCACACCATACCACAGTATAACAGAAATTATGTAATCCGCACAGGCGAATACATTTGTATACATACAAATGATGTAAGGGTCAAAAGTAAATTTTGCCTGATCTATAGATCTAAAAAGAGTTACTGTTCAGACGCAACCGGAGCACTACGCTGCGGAGGTTGCGACCATAGAATAAGGCGATCGAGTAGGAGGCGGTGACTAACCGCCGTCCTCTCACAGCACCGTACGAACCGTTCGGTATACGGCGCTTTCAATAGTTGACGTGCACAGACTGATAGGCTGTGGCTAAATCATAAAAGCCACTGTTTATCAGTCTTTCTTTTGACATAGCTCGCTTAACCGTTGTTAGGTTAGAACAGAACCAATGTCCCTTGCGGCTATTAGCCGCCATATATGCATAGTATTCCGGAATTCCCTTCTTAATCAGATTTCTCATCTTAGTCTTAGGTTCCTTCCATTGTTTCCAAATACACATACGTAT
>AUJT01000002.1 GCA_000424365.1 Lachnospiraceae bacterium NK4A144
CACAGCAGGATTGATGCTTTCAAGGAGCTATACCTCAAGATCAAGCGTCACAGAGAGCACATACTGAATGCAATACGGCTCGGTATGAGCAACGCACGAATTGAGGCTACAAATAACAAAATCAAGCTGATCATTCGCAAGGCATATGGTTTTCGAAACATCCAAAACATGCTCGATATGGTCTATCTGGTATGCTCGGATTTGCAAGTTCCACTTCCTAACAGAAAGCCAAGGGACGCATAATCAGCATACACACTGGGGATGATGGTATTTTTTACCCACCATTACCCCTGAAGAGCCAAATATAATGTCCATATATAATCCAATATTAAGAAAAAACTAAGAAATGGAACACGATTTGCAAATGCGCAAAATCGTACACAATTTTACAATTTAAGCGAAGGGAGAGAAGCTAAATGAGGTTCAGAAGAGAAATGAGAAGATCACGGCGTTTATCCACGATGGTGTCAATGCTCCTTTCAGGAGTCATGATATTATCAATGGGTGTTTCCGCATCAGGTGAAGAGATTGGTGCCGAAAATGGATTCGATGTCACGAAAGAAAGTGATTATACGCATCAGGATGACCATGAATCGGAGGCCGGGATTTATTCATATGGCTTCAATGACACCGAGTCTGCAAGTACATATTGCGGCATCATATTTGTAAAGGAGGATGGATTGTATGATGCCTTAACAGGTGGGAATCCTATAAACCTTAAAGGGTTAACCTATAACAGTGCCACACATACCCTCACTCTTGAAAATGTCAATATAGGGGAGGTATATGACGGACCTCTGTCCCATAAACACAGCGGCAGCCTGGTATTCTGTGACGCGGGGGAGACGGAGATGCGTTATAGTGCTGAGGGTATCAAGACATACGGGCGTATTTATCCGGATTATACGATAGAGCTCAAAGGCAGCAATTATTTGGGAGGTTTTTCCACTTATGAGAGGAGGAATACCCATACGCAGGCCCAACTCGTGCCGGCAAGTGATAACGGAGCGCATATCGGGATCGATTCCTGTATAAGTTTTATAGATCTGAACGCTGATCATTTTTATAAAAATTCGAGTGGGACCATTTGTTCATATGACGTATATAAGGATGCTTCGGTGTTATTTAAGGGAGACGGGGAACTGACTATTCAGGGTCGGATAGGACCTTTAAGCGTTTCCACAGGAAACCTCCCTGTATGGTATTCCCTTGATGATGAGGGAACCAGTGCGGTAGAAGCATATATTTCGGATAATCGAACCGTGTATCTGAAGAATGAAAGAGATTTCGTTTACTGCAACCTGGGTTCCTTTAATGAAAGGGTTTATGCGGACTCTGTTGAAGACATAAATAGTCACTGTTTTCCGCTGAAAACATTTGATTATAAACTTTCAGGCAACGATCTCCTGTATGAGAGCAATACCGGGAGTTACTATTACTCATATGGTTATAAACACAGTCATGGTGATATCGAAACCTTCGAGTACTATCCTGAAAGTTATATAAAAATAGGAGGGGACAAACCGGATGTTCCTGAAAAGCCGGTTCCCCTAATACCGGTACTTAAGAATATCAAAGCCGGGAGCCATACAATATCAGTGTGCTACATCGACAATATACCCTATCAGGGGAGAAAGCTGAAAGCCGATGATCTTCATCTGGCGTTTTATGTTGATGGCGAACGATATCCCTATGATGGTACGAACGTGAAAGTCAGATTTAAGAATAGTAAGGATGTAGCCTACCAAAAAAACGGAAAGACGATAAGCCCGTGCTTTGCTTTTACTTCAAACACTTCGGGGAGCTCAGAATTGAAAAAGGCGCTTAAAACTTATTTTAGGAACAAAGAAAACTGGATAGGCTTTAATATCCTTCCTGTCGATATTAAACAGGCGGATACCACTTTCCTGTCATTGGCGACGTTCAAAAAAAAGGATGAAAAGAAACTGAAGAGTCTAAGTGCAGATGGTTTCCGTGAAATGGTACTTGGCAAAAACCTGAAGATAAAGGGTAACGAAATAAAAAGCATTAAGATGATGTATTCCCATTCGGGCTATAAGAAAGGGAAACGGTGTCTGGTGAATTCCGTTCTTAAGTTTGACAAGAAGTATTCTGATTCGAAGCCTAACAGGAAAAAGGATTTCCACGCAGCTCTTCAGGATGACTATATAGTGCTTACGGGACAGGGTAACTTTACGGGAACCGTCATCGTTAATAACCCTTATAAGGGAAATATACATGATGATAATAATTTTTATTATTATCAGGATTTCGAACATACCCGCATCCTGTTATATCCAGTACCATTTTCCAGTCTGTATGTTTATCCGAGGCAGGGATACAATGAGGAAAGGGCGGCATTTACTTATCATCACAGAGAATACGGTGAAATGTATAGGCTGAAATCATGATGAAAAGAAGGTTAGCAATTATTTAACTGGTATAGTTTTTCTTTTGGGTGCAAGAGACTAATACAATGTTTCGCTATCAAACTATCAGGAAGCGGAGAGCGTTGATTTCCACAAGCATTCCGTAAAGAACCGCACAGGTGAGATCCACTGCATACGGAGACTTAGCACGCAGAACAAGAGTGATACCGAAAGCGAATGTTCTGCGTGCTGTAGTCGTAGTTGCAGTTAGCTCACCGTCGTGTCGGTTCCCCGGGATGCGTTGGAAACAACGCTCTCCGCTTCCGTCACCAATTTCACTCGCGAAGTGCTGATATTTGAATATCCTTCCGGAAGATCAAACTCAACTTCTGCACTTTCACCTGAGAAAACCATGACTTTTTCAAAGCCGATGAGCTCACGCACAGCAGTTTTCTCGTTATCACCGAAGATCATGACTGTTTCTAATCCGTTTCTGTCACCGGTATTTTTTACCGTGACGTACATTTTTTTGCCGTCAGCAGAAATTATCTCGTCACTAACTTCAAAGCTTGTGTAGGACAGACCGTATCCAAAAGGAAACTGAACTTTAACACCATGCTTATCAGTATATTTATAACCGATCTCATAACCCTCAGTGTAGTGAACCTCATCTTTTCTTCCAAATTCACCCACACTGAACGCAGAGCAGTCTTCAGGCTTAAGGTAGAAGGTTTCAGGAAGACGTCCTGAAGGATTAACTTCGCCAAAAATGATATGCGCCAGCGCACGTCCGCCCTCACAGCCGTTGTAATAAGACCAGAGGACAGTATCAGCTTTGTCTATCCAGGAGTTCATTTCTACTGAACTTCCGCTGATCAATACGATCACCGCATCCTTTCTGCAGTCAAGAATAGTATTGATAAGCTCATCCTGTCCGTAAGGAAGCTTCATATCCTTTTTGTCAAAGCCCTCTCTGTCGATCACATGATTAAGACCGCCCACATAAATAACACTGTCATAATCCACGCTCTTTAAGGTCTTTTCAACTTCTTCTCTCTTTTCTTTAGAGACTTTCTTTATCTGCTCATTTTCCTCTTCGGTCACTTCAAGGCTGTTTTCTTGCCAGTTTATCTCAGTAGCATCCGGCGCGATCTCTGCGTCATATCCTGCGATAAAGTCAACTCTCGTATTACCACCCAGATATTCCTTGATTCCAAGGATAGGATTGACCTCATAAAGTGCCTTGATCTCAGCACTTCCGCCACCAAGTGAATGTTGTCTTATGGCATTATCACCGATAACGAGAACCCTCTTCTGCTTTTCAGCCTTGAGCGGAAGAACTCCCTTATCATTTTTAAGAAGTACTATAGACTCAGAGGCAACTCGGTATGCTGCTTCCTGATGAGCGCGGGTATTATATGATCCCTTCTGTCTCTCACCTTCCAGCATATGCAGCTTATCCATCATAAGAAGGATGCGGAATACCTTTTTATCAATGATGCTCTCGTCGATCTTCTTATCTTCGACCATTTTTTTCAGAGGTTCCGCAAAATAATATTCATCGAAATTATCAGTTACAGACATTTCTATATCGCATCCTGCAGATGCTGCCTTATAAGTATCATGAACTCCACCCCAGTCGGAGATCACTACGCCCTCATAATCCCATTCATCTCTTAAGATCTTATTTAAGAGGAACTCGCTTTCACAGCAATACTCGCCGTAAACCTTATTATACGCACCCATTACAGAGTATGCGTTTCCCTCTAAAAGAACTCTTCTAAAGACTTCGAGATATGAATTCCTGAAGATTTCTTCATCGATTTCAGAACTTACCGCCATTCTGGCAGTTTCCTGATTGTTTAAGGCAAAGTGCTTTACACATGCCGCCACATCATTCTGCTGAATACCCTTTACAAACTCTATTGCAAGTTCGCTTGTGAGATATCCGTCTTCACTGAAATACTCGAAGTTTCTTCCGCAAAGCGGACTTCTCTTCAGATTGATACCCGGAGCAAGGATCACATCCTTTCCTCTGCCCCGGGCCTCAGAACCAAGTACATCTCCCTCTTCATAAGCCAGTTTTCTGTTAAAAGTGCTTGCAAGTGCACTATAGCACGGAAGATAAGTCACGAGATCATCCTGCTGGTTCAGGAAGAGCCATTTATTGTCAAAAAACTCTCCCCTGACACCCATAGGACCGTCAGAAGTCATGAGACGTGGTACCCCCAGTCTCTCGACTCCTTCGTTATGAAAAAATCCGCTTCCGTGGATCATTCCGATCTTTTCGTCCAGAGTCATCTTCCGCACAAGTTCATTTATCTGTTCTTTTGTCATTTTAGTGCATATCCTTTAACGAAGATCAACCCTTTACCGCACCTGCTGTAACACCGCCAACAATGTACTTTGAAAGGAAAAGGTAAATTACGATTACCGGGAAAATGGATGCAGCGATCATGATATAGATCTGACCCATATCAAATCTCAGCCAGTCAGCTCCACGAAGCTGTGCCAGGAGAACCGGAAGGGTCTTCTTTGTATCAGTATGCAGGATAAGAGCCGGTGTGAAGTAATTATTCCAGCTACCTACAAAACTAAATATCAGCTGAACACTGATAGCCGGCTTGATAAGCGGCATAATGATAGTGTTGAATGTACGGAATTCACCTGAACCGTCGATTCTCGCTGCCTCAACAAGAGACATAGGCAGATTGCTCTCCATGTACTGCTTGAAGTAGAAATATGTTATAGGCGCAGCAATAGTCGGGATGATGAGCGGCCAGATAGTATCATCCATTCCGAGCTTATTAATGAGCTGGATAAATCCAAGGATAGTAACCTGTCCGGGGATCATCATGATTGCGAGGATAAATGCAGCGACCGCGTTTCTTCCCTTAAATCTGTAAGTATTTACCGCATATGCAGTCATTGCAGAGAAATAAACACTCAGAACAGAAACCAGCACAGATACTGTGACGCTGTTCACAAAACCCTTTGCGATCGGAATAGTTCCATTTACAAGATTCTGCCAGTTCTCAAATACATGAGTACTCGGAAGAACTGTAAAACCACGGGTCATCTCAGCATGGGATCTTGTGGAATTAATAAGCAGTATATAAAACCAGATAAGGCAAAGTGCCGTAAAGAATACCAGCACAGCATATGCGATTACTCGTCTCGCCCTTACGGAAAGGCCGTGACTAACATGACTTTCTATATTATTCATTTTACTTTCTTTCATCTCTACTGAAGGACCGTGACTTATGTAACTTTCTGCATTACTCATTTCACACCCTCCTTAATCATTCCTTGGCACTGTTGATGCGGAATACTACCAGACTCAGGATACCTGTTACGATAAACATAAATACTGAAAGAGCGCCGCCCATACCGAAGTTCTTACTTGTAAGATACTGATTTAAGTTCATGATAACCGTGATCGTGCTTCCTGCAGGTGTACCCTTACCATTTGTGAGGATCTGCGGTACATCGTACATCTGGAGACCACCGATAAGTGATGTGATCAGTACGTACAGGAATATCGGGCGAAGGATCGGCATTGTGATACGGAAAAAAATCTGTGTTGCGTTTGCACCGTCAACCTCTGCCGCTTCATAAAGCGAGCTGTCTATTCCAAGCATTCCTGCGAGGAGAAGAATTGTTGTATTACCGAACCACATGAGGAAATTCATCAGCATGATAAGAATTCTGGATGCTGCTACGCTGTTCATAAATTTGAACGGCTCAGAAATGATATGAAGACTTAAAAGGATCTGGTTTACCGGGCCTGCATCAGCGAAGAGCGCAAAGAATAACATTGAAAAAGCAGATGCCATGATAAGGTTCGGCATATAGATAACGGTCTTAAAAAATCTCTGACCCTTAAGTCTGAGGCTTGGATCTGAGAACCAATATGCTAAAAGTAAAGCGACAACGATCTGCGGAATAAAACCGCCAACCCACATGATGAGTGTGTTTCCAAGATACTTCCAGATCTCCGGAGCACTGAGAAGCTTTACATAGTTTTCTAAACCAACAAAATTCGGACCAATCTGTTTCAGACCTGAACGATAATTTTCAAAAAAACTGTTATAAATTGTAGAAACAAGGGGAATAAAACTGAAGATTGTGTACACAGAGAAGAATGGAATAAGGAAAATGTATCCCCACCGATCACATCTACTCACGCTGGACGTCTTCTTGTTCATAGTGTATTACCTCCAAAAAGAGTGAGCTTTTTTGCAGAATTGCCTGCCGGCAAACACATAACCGGCAGGCAATTTTAGTGCGTAAAACAATACCGTTTAGCAGTTATCAATAAGTAAGATCAGGATATCTTGTTGTAGCAAGTGTATGGAACTGGTCCATAGCCTCATCGATAGTCTTGTAGTTACCCTTGATGTAGTCGCCCATAGCTGACTGGAAGTCCTGAAGAAGACCCTGATCATAAGCTGTAAGATTAGCCATATCAATCTTATCAGCACCTGCACAGAACATCTTCAGAGGATTCTGTCCGCCAAGTACTTCATTTGCGTAAGACTCATCATTTGCAAGCTCTTCCATAACTGCTCTGTTATTAACGAAATCATTGTCTTTAAGAACGATATCCTTCATGATCTCAGGATCACAAGTCATCTTCTTCATGATATCGCCTACAAGACCTGCATTGTCTGTGCCTGCTGCTGCGCAGATCCATGTTCCGCCCCAGTAGAAGCCCTGAGGACCTTCGATAGCGCCCCAGCCGCCGTCATGTGCGATAGAACCTTCTGTATCCTTAGCCATTGAGAAGTCGATAAGCCAAGCCGGTCCAAAGTAAGAGAATACCTTTCCTTCAGGATAGAATCCCTTTGTCCAGTCATCAGACCACTGAGCGTATGTATCGCAATAACCGGAATCTACGAGCTTCTTGCTGTCCTCAACCCACTTAATGAGGTTCTCATCTACCTGGATCTTGTTATTTTCATCGACCCAGGGAAGTGCTGCATTGTTCTGATATACACGGAAAGTATCCTCATGAGAAGAAACTACGTGATATCCTGCATCCTTAAGTTTTGCTGCTGACTCATTGAACTTATCCCAGTCAGAGAAATTCTTCTGAACCTCTTCCGGATCATCGGAACCGAATACTTCCTTAGCGATTGCTCTGTCATAGATCATAACGCCCGGGCAGCCCTGCCATGAAGTACCCTTGATAACTCCATTGGAATCTGTGACAACGTCCTGTGTGTACTTGTACTGATCCTTCATATCATCAGCTGTAACACCAAGATCAGTAACAGGAAGTGTATAATCTGTATCTGTATACTTAACAGCGTAATCAGCTTCTACAAGGAAGAGGTCGATCTTCTCATCTGTTGCTGCGCTCTCCTGTGCAAGAAGAAGCTCATCAAGTCTGTTCTGATATGCATTTTCCTGGTTAGGAGTGATGAGCCATTTTACTGTAACATCGCCAATCTTACCTGTTGTTCCATCAACCTCCTCATATCCCGGATAATGGTCGATAAGACGTGACTTAAACTCCTCGTTCCATGCGCAAATGTTAAGAACCTTTCCCTCAGCTGATGTGTCAACTGCAGCTGCAGCTGAACCCTCATCAGATGTCTCTCCTGCTGCCGCTGATGTTTCTGCTGCCGCTGATGTTTCTGCTGCCGCTGATGTTCCTGCTTCCGCTGATGTTCCTGTTGTGCTGTTTGCCTTGCTTCCGCAAGCCGAAAGCACGCTTGCTACCATTGCTGTAGACAGTAATAATCCGAGCACTTTTCTTCTCATAACTACTTTTGCCTCCCTTTTCGTTTTGAATCTCTGCTCAAAAATGTTTTTATTTAAAACGGCGGTGCCGAGTTAAATCTTTGCTACGGTTTCGCCTTCATCAAGCTTACCGTCGATCGATATATGCTCTATCAGTGTTCCCTTTGGATTATTGATCAGAGCTATCAGTTTATTGGCTGCGAGCGACCCTATCATCTTTGTGTCCTGAACTACAGTTGTGAGCCTGGGACTTATCTGCCTCGCAATATCAATGCCATCATAGCCGACTATCGAGATATCTTCAGGGATCCTGAGTCCTCTCTCTCTTATCGCATTCATTCCTCCAAAAGATGAAAAATCATCCGGATAAATGATACATGTCGGCGGATCATCCAGATCCAGTAATTTCAGAGTCAGTTCGTAGGTCTTTTCCGTATCTCTGTACGGAGCAGCTTCTACATATTCATCCGGAACCGAAACATTAAGTTCCTGTAGTGTATTATAGAAGCAGGACAATCTGCTCTGTGTGACAGCTGTATTTTCTATACCATGTATATATGCTATCTTTCTATGACCCTGATTATATACATATGTAACTATGTCGCGTATTCCTTTAATATTGTCAGATTGGATTGCCATGCAGTTATTAAACAGATGGTCAATTGTGACAACCGGGATACTGCTGCTCACAAGTTCATAAACCTGCGGGTCATAGAAATCAACACAGGCGATCACCACTCCATCAAAACCTCTATATAAAGCATGTGATAAATAAGACATATTATTTATCCTGTTTTTGCTCGAGTTTATAAAAGTAATGTCATACCCGTTCTTTTCAGCTGTCGTTTTGAAACTGTCAAGCACATGAGAAAAGTAATCATGCGTCAGTCCGCTGTTTGCTTCATCAACAAAGAGGACTCCGATATTATTTGATCTTTTAGTTTTTAGTGCCTGGGCAGCTGCGTTAGGTCTGTAACCAAGTTCTTCCGCAACTTTTCGTACATGCTCTTTTGTCTCGCCACTGATATCGCTATGATCGTTCAAAGCCTTTGATACCGTAGCAATAGAGACGCCGCAAGCCTTTGATATGTCTTTCAAAGATACTGTTTTCTTAGCCATAATTCTCTCGCTCATTTAACTTAATCGTTTTCGTAACTCAAATATACAACACCTTTACTTTAACCACAAGTATTTTTTTCGTTTTTTTGTGCATCTTTAACGTTTTTGTTTGTTTTTAACAAATTATCGGATGCCTTTTGTACACTTTATCTGATTTAAGGTGTTTTTGCGCATATTTTTCTTAAACGTTTTCGTTTAAGATGGTTCCGATATATATTTTGACATATTTGTACCGTACATCTACCCATAAATTTAGCATTTATGCGGGTTACTTTATTTAGTTTTTTTCATTTTGCCTATTGCATAATGTACGTTTCACATATATAATGCCCCTATAAAATCATCTTAAACGTTTAAGTTATAGGAGGTATCTATGAAATTTGGTTTCTTCGATGATAATGCGCGCGAATACGTCATTACCACACCCAAGACTCCTTTACCGTGGATCAACTATCTCGGTAATAAAGAATTCTTTTCTCTGATCTCTAACACCTGCGGCGGTTATTCATTCTATAAAGATGCCAAGCTGTTAAGACTGACCAGGTACAGATATAACAATGTGCCCTACGATAATAATGGAAAGTATTTCTACATTAAAGATAATAGTGACAACACTGTATGGAATCCCGGCTGGCAGCCTGTTAAGACAACACTCGACAGTTATGAGTGCCGTCATGGTCTCGGCTACAGCAAATTTAAGTCATCCAAAAACGGTGTAGAGGCTGATCTCCTGACTTTCGTTCCCATGAACGATAACTGCGAAGTGTCAAAGATCACCATCACTAATAAAAAGTCTTCTCCTGCAAGCATCTCTCTTTTCTCATATGTAGAGTGGTGCCTTTGGAACGCAGATGATGATATGAAGAACTTCCAGCGTAACTTGAGCACCGGTGAAGTCGAGGTTGTACGCGGCGGTTCCGTACTCTTCCATAAAACTGAGTACAGAGAGCGTAGAAATCATTATGCCGTATACGGTGTAAACAGCGAGGTTGACGGTTTCGATACAAGCCGTGATGCTTTCCTCGGTGCATACAACGGACCGGACAGCCCGGATGTAGTTAAAGAAGGAAAGGCTACCAACTCTGTTGCAAGCGGATGGTCTCCTATCGCATCTCATCAGATCAATATCGAACTTGCTCCTAATGAGTCAAAGACCTTTATCTTTACTCTTGGCTATATCGAGAACGACGAGAACGACAAGTGGGAAGCTCCTAATGTTATAAATAAGAAGCCTGCTTTTGAAATGCTCGAAAAGTACAGCACAGAAGCAAGCGTTGACAATGCATTTAACGAACTTGGCGCGTACTGGAACGATCTCCTCGGAATCTACCATGTTTCATCTTCTAACGATAAGGTAGACCGTATGGTTAACATCTGGAACCAGTATCAGTGTATGGTTACCTTTAATATGTCCAGATCTGCTTCCTACTACGAGTCAGGTATCGGCAGAGGTATGGGATTCAGAGATTCCTGTCAGGATCTCCTTGGTTTCGTACATCTGATCCCGGACAGAGCACGTCAGAGGATCATCGACATTGCTTCTACTCAGTTCCAGGACGGAAGTGCTTACCATCAGTATCAGCCTCTTACAAAGAAGGGTAATTCCGATATCGGTTCCGGCTTCAACGATGATCCGCTCTGGCTCATCGCAGGTACAAGCGCATACGTAAGAGAGACCGGCGATCTGTCCATCCTTAAGGAAATGGTTCCTTTTGATAATGACATGAGCGTTGCAAAGACTCTTATGGAGCATCTGAAGTGTTCCTTTAACTTCACCGCTTCTCACAAGGGTCCTCACGGCCTGCCGCTTATCGGACGCGCTGACTGGAATGACTGCCTGAACCTCAACTGTTTCTCCGAGCATCCGGGTGAATCCTTCCAGACATTTGGTCCTTCCGAGGGTCCTGTTGCAGAGTCTGTATTTATCGCAGGTATGTTTGTTAAGTACGGCGAAGAGTACGCTCAGCTCGCAGAGCTTCTTGGCGATACTGCTGAGGCTGAGAGAGCCCGCGCAGAGGTTAAAAAGGTTTACGACGCTACTCTTGAGTCAGGCTGGGACGGCGAATGGTTCGTAAGAGCATATGACGCTTATTCAAATAAAGTTGGTTCCAAAGAATGTGAAGAAGGTCAGATCTTCATCGAGCCTCAGGGATTCTGCGTACTCGCAGGTATCGGTGTTGAGGAAGGTCTCGCAGAAAAGGCTCTTAAGAGCGTTAAAGAGAGACTCGATACCAAGTATGGTGTCATGATCCTTCAGCCTGCTTATACCAAGTATCACCTCGAGCTTGGTGAAGTTAGCTCCTATCCGCCGGGATACAAAGAAAATGGTGGTATCTTCTGCCACAACAACCCTTGGGTTTCTATCGCGGAAACAGTTCTCGGCCACGGCGACAGAGCTTTTGAGATCTATCAGAAGACCTGCCCGGCTTACATCGAAGAGATCAGCGATGTTCACTGCACAGAGCCTTACGTTTACTCCCAGATGGTTGCCGGCAGAGATGCAAAATTCTTTGGTCAGGGCAAGAACAGCTGGCTTACAGGTACTGCTGCATGGACATTTGTAAATATCTCACAGTACATCCTCGGTGTTTACCCGACTCACAACGGACTGTCCATCAACCCTTGCGTACCTTCTGACTTCGGCGATTTCACTCTCACCAGAAAGTATCGTAATGCTACTTATCACATTTCCGTTAAGACTAACGGTTCCGAAAAGGGCATAAAGAAGCTCATCGTTAACGGACAGGAAGTATCCGGAAATGTTATCCCTTACGATGAATCCGTTAAGGAATACACCGTAGAAGCTATCATGTAATAACTCCTATATACACATACATCAAAATATGCCCCCGCAAGTTTTTTCTTGTGGGGGCATATTACTTTTGACCCTGTCATCATATGAATGTACATTATAGAGACGGAGAGATATGTTTTTACTTCTTGAGAAAAGCATCCGATGGTTTCTGGTTCATAAATGGGAATACATCGGTATATTCAAACATTTCCTTACTATAACTAATTTGAAACCCATGTTGAAATTCAAGAAACAAATCCAGTTTTTTACTATATGTGTCTTTGATCAATTTTGATCGTTCTTCACTAATACCATTTTCTGTATAGAAATCAAAAACTTCTTTCGGAGTCGGCAGTAAATCGATATCTATAATAGACTTATCAGTTACCAGATTTAATATATCCGCATCATTACGAATAATATTATTGGTTTCTATATTTAACAAAGTTGCTCTGTTCAATGAAGTTGTACTATCAAAGAACATTGAATTTCCACTGTCAAATATTGGTGCCATGCTTATAAAACTCAAACTATCAGCATCTCTTAAAACTCCAAAATTTGACCAATGTCTATCCGTATTTGAAATAATAAAATCCGTCATTATCTGATAATCCAAAAACCGACGAATATAGTTTTCAGATAAACCATTATTCACACATGTACTAATTAGTTTATCCAGTTCTTCTTTCGCATCAAATCGACCGTCATATTTCATTCCACCAGTTAATTCATGTGCAGTCAAAAGTTCTGTCTGTTCATCTGTAAAATATTTACAGATACTCTTTCGACAAACACCAAAGTCATCTTTTTCTACTGCATAATCAGTATACTCTTTCCAATTCTGTTGTTTATGCACCAAGGATGCAAACAATTCATTAACATTCTGCTGGGCATCAGGATATTTAGGATTACTGAATTTCTCCAGATACCATGCTCCGTCCTTTAATACAGCCTCTTTCTCAAGACTTCCACCTACTGTTGAATCAGCAACCGGAGCATAATACATTTTCCCAACAGGGTCATGAAATACCTGTTTTTTATACTCATTTTTAAACAGATTGACATCTTCCCAATCAAAATCTATGGATGCAGGGCAGATCCAATACGCATCCGTTAATGACAATGCCAGATTCTTTAACAGCAGCCCTTCTCTTGTCTCACATTCCATTTCTTTCAGGAGAGTCTTCAATCTCTTTCTTCCTTCCGGTATTGCCCTGTCTCTCCACCACTCAGCAACACCTTTATCCGGATCAGTATTCATGATTGGTACTAACCGGGAATTTGTGACCTTAAGATTCTCAATTTCTCCGTCTTCGTTGAACTGCAGTAAGGCTATATTTTCGTTTTTATGCTTAAATTTAAAATAATAACTCATAAGTACCGCTCCACTGCTTCTTCAAAGTCAATTTCTGCAATCTTTTTTTTGATGATAGTTTCCATATCAAGCTCAACGAAACCTTTTTTCATTGCCGTTCCAGGCGGACAATAATACAAAATCTTTCGTTCGCCTTTATAATTAAAAACAAGATAGTATTCGTCGTTTTCTTTAATACAATGATAGTCTATCCCTAATACTTCAGAATGAATGTCTTCAGGGGCAACTTCTTTTTCGTATTCATTAACCATATGACTTCTCCACTCGTTTAAGTAAAGCATCTTCTTTTTATTGATTATATAGCAAAAAAGGTCGCGAAAGAAGTTCTTCACTTTCTTTCACGACCTTTTTAAGATAAGCCACTAGCCGGACTCGAACCGGCGACCCACGCATTACGAATGCGTTGCTCTACCAACTGAGCCATAGTGGCTTAGCAACAGATGTTATTATACTCGTACAACCAAATTATTGCAACTGGTTTTTGTGATTTAACGTGTATATTTGCATGATATTTGACGCCCCGCACAGTGACGGTATCATACACACTCGCCGTCGCTCCGTCGGAAGCGCTGCGCGGGGCTGTTTATCATACTACTCCACCACAGTTACTTTGCAGATATACTCCGTCTGCTCAGGTGTGCCGTAGTCCAGGTATGCTATGACTTTGGCTGTGCCGTGGTTTATTCCTGTTATCTGACCTGTGGTACTTCCTACTGCGACTACTGATGTGTCTGTGGACACCCAGACCGGTGTCTTTTTTGTTTTCTTAAGTTTCAGCTGTGCGCTTTTGCCGACTTTGAGGTAGAGCTTTGTCTTGTTGAGTGTCGGGATTATCGCTTTGAGCTTAAAGGTTATGCGTGCTGCGTTTTTTCCTGAGCCGTAAAGCGCTGTGATCTTTGCGTTTCCTCTTCCCTTTACTGTTATCTGACCTGTTGCGGCATCGATTTCTGCTACATTTTTATTTGACGTCATCCAGGAATCAGGACGATATTTTATGCCTGTAATATAACTCTCTGCGGAGATTACTGCACCCATGGATACGCTCTCCACCGTTTTCTCAGAGAACGCTACCTTGGCGATAGTTATCGGATACTCGACTACTGCTGTACGGCTTGAGCCGCTGCCTGTGTATGCTGTAATGACTGCATCTCCTGCCTTCTTTCCCTTGAGAACGCCCTTATTGTTTATTGAGGCAAAACCTTTCGGAGAAACAGAATACTTCGTAATCTTCTTATCTCCCGCAAGTTTCTCAATTATCGGCGCAAGATTGACCTTTTCTTTTACGACTACGACCTGATTTTCACTGGCTGTTGATACTGTAGGACGCGCCGGAAGCATTGAGTACGCATATGAAATTCCATAGATCTTGCAATACTTTTCCATGGCTGAACCCGGATCACAGAGGATCACCAAGTCTCCGCTCTGAAATGCCACATTAAACTTTGTGCTGTCAAAGGGATCGATAACAGTATTTCCTCTGAAATCAAGTAGAGAAATGGCATTAAATGTACATGCAAACTGCGTGATCTTCTTATTATTTGAAATATCGAGTGCAGTCAGCTTATTATTCATCACATTCAGTGCTGTGAGATCTGGACACTTTGATACATTAATGCTCGTAAGCTTATTATGTGATGCATCTATCGCTGTTAGCGCTGTATTTGATGTAAAATCTGCCGAAGTAATATTATTTCCGCTTATGGATATCTTTGTGATTCCTGTAAAGTACTGTATTCCCTCTATTGAGGAAACATTTTTATTGCTGAGATCAAGTCCCGGAACTGCATAGATCACAGCGATCGGAACTATATCCTCTCCCACCGGTGACTGACCTAAGCTCATGAGGAGCGTATCCATGCTAAAAGGAAAACTATCAGCGTCTACAGCTGCATTTCCCATAAGTCCTAATAACTGTGCCGATGCCTGATCTCCTGCCGCGGCCTTCTGCTGTATAGCAGCATACATCTGCGGAAATACAGTTGACTCCAAATAATCCCTAAATGCAGCATCCGGAATAGAGCTCTTGTATTTCAGTACAGGGAACGATGACGGACCGCCCGCTGCAGACAGATCAAGATTCACGATACCTGAGCCTGTTGCGGTAATTTCCGCGTCACTATTAAGATCCATGTCGTCAAAATCCACACCGTCAATCTCCTGCATTTCAAATGAAACGTCCTGCACTGAGTTTTCACTCTTATTAGCTGATACAGTGGTTTCCTCTCTCTCATCCGCAGCCGCCGGTATGGCTGATGTGAAGGACAGCACTACTGCAAGCATAATCGCTGTTAATTTCTTATATCGCTTCAAATTTGTTTTCATTGAATTCTCCTCTATAATACTCTCAGTGCCTTATTATCATAATGCAAAAGCCAAAATTCCTTGTGCTATGCAAATCGACACAGTGTTGTTTATTTTTAATATTTTAGTACAGATCACAATACTAATCAACCTTTTACTACAGTCACGAATGTCGCAATCCTTAGCGATTATAGTCAAACTATAAAGCATCAGATTTTACACATCCTAAAAATCGTCCTATAATAAATCACTATTGGACGCACGAAATGATCCCTTATATCCCTGCGTCACTTTTAAAAGAAATCAGGTTTATATGAAAAAAGTAGACTTTTCCGACGGACATATCGTCCGCAACATCTTCAAAACTGCATTACCGATGCTTCTCGCCCAGATCATGAACCTGCTGTACAATATTATTGATCGTATATATATCGGCAGGATCCCCCATGTAGGAACAGCTGCCCTCGGCGGCGTGGGGCTATGTTTTCCGGTAATAATACTGATAACCGCTTTCACCGTACTCTACGGAAGCGGCGGTTCCCCACTTTTTTCCATCTCTCTTGGACAGGGAAAGAGGCAGAAAGCCTGCAGGATACAAAACATCGCATTTCGTCTTCTGATCATTAATGCGATAATTTTGACTTTTCTTGGTTTCACCTTTGCGCCGCCTATCTTAAGGCTTTTCGGTGCATCGGAAACAGCCCTGGAACTCGCTCTCCCGTATCTCCGTATCTATGTTACGGGAACGATTTTTTCCATGATAGCAACCGGCATGAATCCCTTTATAAACGCTCAGGGATACCCCGGGATCGGTATGTTCACGGTCACACTCGGTGCCGTGTCTAACCTTATCCTTGACCCGATCTTTATCTTCACTCTGGGATTCGGAATAAAGGGCGCTGCCATCGCAACCGTGCTTTCACAGTTCATATCCGCAGTATTTGTGCTGTATTTCCTCTTCAAAAAAGCCGATCTGCGTATCGTACCGCTTAATAAAAAAGACAAAGAAGAATTTTTATCTACTTCCATTGCGATAATAGGTCTTGGTATTTCAGCCTTTACCATGCAGTTTACCAACAGCCTTGTAAATATCGTCTGCAATAATATGCTCTCAAAGCTCGGCGGAGATCTGTATATCTCAATCATGACGATCCTTATATCTGTCCGTCAGCTAACGGAAGTGCCAGTACTCGCTATCGCAGAGGGTTCATCCCCCATCATCAGCTTTAGTTACGGCGCAAAAAAGCCCGCGGAAGTGCGTAAAGCCATCGCGACCATGACAATTTTAGGTACATCCTATGCCCTTGCTGCATGGCTCCTTATCATAAATTTTCCTGAATTTTTTATCCGAATCTTTAGTTCAGATAAAGAAATTCTTAAAGATGCCATACCTGCCTTGCATCTTTACTACTTTGCATTTATCTTTATGATGTTCCAGTTCAGCGGACAAACGACTTTTAAATCTCTAAATAAGAGAAAGAAAGCAATTTTCTTTTCGCTGCTCAGAAAAGTCATAATCGTCGTACCTCTGACTATCTTGCTCCCCACCCTCGGACACATGGGAACAAACGGAGTATTCGCCGCTGAACCAATTTCTAATGTGATCGGAGGAACTGCATGCTTCGCAACTATGCTGCTCACGGTTCTTCCTGAATTAAAAAGGATGGAAATATCGCATGAATAATGTAAAAAAACGTGTCACCGCAGCACTCCTTTCCGGAGTACTTGCAGTCAGTCTCACTGCCTGCGGTTCAGTAACAAATATAAATAAAACAGCAGAAACAGCTGGAACTACTGCTTCCTCAGCGACTTCAGCTGAGATCAACGATACTATCCTAACCATCAACTGCTTTGATGTAGGAAAAGGCGACGCATTTCTCCTCACCACAAAAAATTCCGCAGTAATGATAGATACCGGATATAAAGAAAACGGTGAAGACCTTGCAAAAGCTGTAAAGGCAAGCGGTCACGACCGCCTTGATATGCTGATAATCTCCCACTTTGATAAAGATCACGTGGGCGGCGCCTCGAAGGTAGTTAAAAACATCCCAATAGACCGCATCCTTACTACAAGGGTCACAAACGACAATAAGCGCACGACTAAATTTTTAGAAGCATTAGAGAAACAAAACAAGACACAAGAAGTCGTAAGCACAGATACCGAAATAATCCTGGACAATGTAACATACTCAATATCAGCTCCGGAAAAACCATCCTACGGAGAAAGCGAGGACAATAATTCATCTCTCCTTGTAAAGGCTACGCTCGGTGATACCTCCATGCTTTTCACCGGAGATGCGGAAGATCCGCGTCTTTCAGAAATAATTGAAAAGACGGATCTGACATCCACAGTGCTTAAACTCCCACACCACGGAAGTTACTTTCTCCTACTGCCGGATCTTATCGAAAAGGTAAATCCTCGTTATGCTGTTATCACTTCTTCCTACGATAAACCGGAGGATGATGCAACAAACACCCTACTGAAATCAAAGGGCATCACACCCTATTACACAAAAGAAGGTGACATCACCATCACTTTAACAGGTGAAGAGATCGGTGTTTCTCAAACACACGAGAAGGCTGCCTGATGCTCTCCGGCAGCGCTATACACGAAAGGGCAGGAACCCCAACATAGGATTCCTGCCCTTTTCTTATGTATTCAATGTTTCTGTTTTATAACCGTCCACTCAAAGTGCTTCCGCTTCAGGCTTTACATGCACATCCAGCTGATTGAACGGGATCTCAATACCATTCTTATCAAACTCAAGCTTTACATTTTCATTTAAGCGCCAGAGTGTCGGGAAATACTGTGCTGTGGGCACCCATGCTCTTGCACCGAGGACCACTGCGCTGTCTCCGAGTTCACGTACAAAAATCTGCGGTTCTGCATTCTCCGCAACATTTTCCTCTGCCTTAAATACAGCTCTTAAAATCTCTTTTGCTTTCAAAAGATCTGAATCATAGCTGATACCAACAGAAAAATCCAGCTGACGTTTTGCCATCTTCGTCACATTTGTAAGTGAAGTATTAGCAAGTGAGCCATTGGGGATCATTATCGCCCTATTATCTATGGTATTCAGAACCGTATAAAAAATCTGGATATCCGCTACAGTTCCTTCGTTTTTATGCGCATCTTCTATGATGTAATCGCCGATCTTAAATGGCTTCATCCAAAGGATGATCAGTCCACCCGCAAAGTTTGAAAGGCTTCCCTGCAGCGCAAGACCGATAGTAAGACCCGCAGAACCAAGTACTGCTACAATAGACGTCGCATCGATACCAAAGGTCGATGCAACCATCATTACCACGATAACGTCCAGTATCATTTTTACAAAGGTCGTGATAAAACTCACGATACCCTTGTCATCAAATGCCTTTGACAGCGATTTACGAAGGATCTTCGTAGCAAAATTTACAACTCTTGTTCCAATGAACAGGATAACTATGCAAAGAACCACTCTGAAACCAAGGTTCATTGCCTTTGTCGGAAGCCCTGACAGGAAAGTCTCCCAAACAGTCGGGTTTTTAAGATTTTCCTGCAGGTTATTAAGATCGCTGATCTGAGAGATCGTCTCGGAAAGCTCCTCAGCTCCGGAAACTGTCAGTGTCAGCAGTGCATTGTTTATCATTTAACTTTCTACCTCAAAAATCGAAACTCCGAGCGGCGGAACCTTTACACGGATGGAATTATCTCTGCCATCCCACTTCAGCTCCTCGCTCTTAAGGATACGGTGATTACGGAAATCAAATCCGCCGTACTTCTCCGCATCAGAATTAAAAATCTCTTTATACTTGCCTGCAAAAGGCACACCTATGCGATATTCCTTTCTCGGAATATTCTCAAAGTTCACAAGTACGATCAGAGTATCCTCTTTCTTTGAAGTCTTTCTAAGATATACGAGGATATTCTCATTTGCAGACACACAGTTTATCCACTCAAAGCCATTTTCCTCATGAGCAAGCTCATGAAGCGCCGGTCTGTCTTTATACAGATGGATCAGATCCTTCACGACATTATGAAGTCTCTGATTATCAGTATTCTTTACCAGGTCAAAATTAATGGACTTATTCTCGTCCCACTCTTCCTGATCACCCATGTCGAGTCCCTGTGAAAGGATCTTCTTTCCGGGATGGGTAAAGAAAAATGCCATGGATGCTCTGAATGCAGACAGTCTGTCATCCCACGCGCCGGGCAGCCTTCCAAAGAAAGTTCCCTGACCTCTGGTAAATACATCATGTGTCATAGGCAGCATATACTTCTCGGCATAAGCATAAACCATGGAGAAGCAGAGCTGACCATAGTGATGTGTGCGGATTATCGGGTCATAGTGGATATAATCAAGGAATGAATCTCTCCATCCTTCATTCCACTTATAATCAAATCCAAGGCCCTCCTCTTCCACAGGATTTGTAACTCCCGGCCAGCCGGAATTATCCTCTGCCACACTGATGACATCAGGGCAGTGTCTGTGAAGCGACTTATTCATCTCACGGAAGAAATCGATAGCTTCCAGATATTCCTTTCCGCCATAAATATTCGGAGACCACGGTCTGTTCTCACGTCCGTAATCAAGGTAAAGTGCCGCAGCAATTCCGTCTGCACGGATACCGTCCACGTGATAAACCTCAGCCCAGAAAAGAGCGGAGGACATAAGGAAACTCCTTACCTCAGGCTTTGTAAAGTCAAAGGTTCTGGTTCCCCATTCAGGATGGAAGCTCCTGTTCGGATCTTCACTTTCGTAAAGGCATGTGCCGTCAAACGATGCCAGACCGTGCTCATCCTCAGGGAAATGTGAAGGGCACCAGTCAAGAATGACACCGATCTTCTTTTCATGCATGTAATTTACAAACCATGCAAAATCTTCCGGAAGACCGAATCGCTTTGTAAAAGCGTAATATCCCAAAGTCTGATATCCAAATGTTCCGTCAAACGGATGCTCCATGACTGGCATCAGCTCTACATGGGTGTATCCCATATCAAGCAGATACTTGGCAAGAGGAGCCGCGATATCACGGCAATTGCGATAGGATCCATCCTCTTTCTTAGGCAGAAATGCACCGAGATTCATTTCGTACACAGCCACAGGGGCATTGGCATTCTGCCGCTTGCCTCTCTCCTTGATCCAGCTCACGTCATTCCAGGTAAAACCTCCGATACTGCGTACCACCGACGCAGAATCAGGTCTGAGTTCTGTCTCAAACGCCATAGGATCGGCCTTAAGTGTAACTTCACCGTTTAACGCCTTTATCTCATATTTATAAAGATCTCCATCCTCAACTCCAGGGATAAAGAGCTCATAAATACCGGATTTATCAAGTTTTTCCATTTCATGGACTCTGCCGTCCCAGTCATTAAAGTCACCTACAACACTTACGCGCATAGCATTCGGTGCCCATACTGCAAAGTGGATACCTTCAACACCATCGACCATCATTCTGTGAGCACCCATAAACTCCCAGAGATTGTCTGCTATACCACTGGTAAATTGAACTTCCTGTCTCTCAGTGATTATCCTCGGAAATGAGTACGGATCTTCTACAACTTTTTCTTTTCCATCAGGATAATGTACCTTAAAGATGTAATGGAACGGATACTTCTTTTTTAATAAAACCGCAAAGTATCCTGCTTCATCTGCCAGTTCCATAGGAACATCTTTCCTTGCGCGGTCAGCACGTACCGATACGCCGTCAGCCCCCGGAAAAAAGCAGGCGATAAGCGTATTATTTCCCTCCGGATGACTTCCGAGGAGCTTTTTCGGATGGCTCTCCTCGGAATATGTGATAGCCTCTATCTCAGCCCAATCCATCAGATCATATAACTTACTGTTCATACTCATTTAACTGTCCCTCATTACTTTTATTACTATATTTTTACTCTTCCACCTGTTCAAAACCGATGTATGAACAATCCACTGCGAAGTTTTGGTTCAAACCATGTTGATTTCGGCGGCATCAGTCTCCCTGCATCCGCAACGGAGAAAAGCTCACTGATGTCAGTTGGATAAAGCGCAAACGCAGCTGCATACTGTCTGGAATTGACTTTTTTCTCAAGTGCTCCAAGTCCATGAATACCGCCGACAAAGTCTATCCTGGAATCCGTCCTCGGATCTTCGATATTCAGGATCGGTGCCAGAAGCTCATTCTGGAGAATAGAAACATCCAGTCCTTCTACCGGATCATCCATGATAACCTCCGGACGCACCGTGAGATGGTACCAATTGCCGCTCATATACATGCCGAAATGATGCTTTTCAAGCGGACGATACTTTTCGCGGCCAACTTTTTCTACCACAAACTTCTTTCTCACACGGTCAAGGAAACGATCTTCGGAAAGTCCGTTAAGATCCTTTACTACTCTGTTGTAATCAAGGATCTTCAGCTCATCCTCAGGGAAAAGCACTGACAGGAAGTAATTATATTCTTCCTCACCGGTATTGTTCAGATTTTGCTCTCTGCGCATCTGCCCTACCTTTACAGCAGACGCACAGCGATGATGTCCGTCGCAGATGTAGATCGCATCTATCCCCTGAAAAGCCTCACGGATCCTACGGATATTACGTTCCTGATCAATAAGCCATACTCTGTGCCCCACACCATCATGACTCTTGAAATCATATACCGGTGTCTGCTGCTTTATCTGCTGCACGATCTCACGTATCACATCATTGGACCTGTATCCTAAAAATATAGGACCGGTCTGAGCTGAACACGCATCCACATGATGAATACGGTCGATCTCCTTATCTTCTCTGGTGTTTTCATGCTTCTTTATCACGCCTGTCTCATAATCTGCAACGGACGAGCATGCCACGATACCTGTCTGGACTCTCTTATCCATCGTAAGCTCATAAATGTAATACATCGGCTTATCGTCTGTCACAAATGATCCATTTGCGATCATCTCGTTCAAGAGCTCTCCTGCCTTTGTATATACACGCGGATCATAAGTATCTACGCTTGGCGGAAAATTCGTTTCTGCTCTGTCAATACGCAAAAAAGACAGAGGCGATTTTTTTATCTCTGCTTCTGCCTCCTGTCTCGTATATACATCATATGGTAAAGCCGCGATATCCTGTGCGAGATCCTCTCTGGGACGCACAGCGCAAAACGGTCTGATATCTGCCATTTTCCTATCTCCTCAATCAATCAAAAGATGTAAGGATCAAAAGTCCTTTTTCATCAAATCCCTGTATAAATAATCATACAATAGTATAAATCAAATCGTAGGTAGGGTCAACGAAACGTATCGTCATTACCCACAAAAAATTCCGGATCATTTCTGACCCGGAATCCTTGATCGTTTATCAAAATATGAATGGTTGCAGAAATTCCATGCACTGTTCACGCAGCGCAATAGTAACGAAGAGTCCAGCCGTGTTCTCCGGCATGACGAGTGAGATACGCTCTCTTCGGAGAAACGGCCTTTGCAAAAAGTATAGCTGCATAAGCTGTTTCAAAGTTTCTGACTATCATATCTTCCTTTCTGACCCGGGAACTGATCCCTCAGGCACGTTTGACACGACTACATGATCCACCATAAACAGTAAATCCCGTATTCAACAAATATTTCGGTTTTTTCCTGTTTAAGATTAATTGACATTCTATATAAAATATATTGTTTTTATGCGGATACTCGATGAATAATCGGTGAACTTTTTGCACAGAGAGACGTGAGAAATGCCGTAAATACGCGTTTTTTTATTATTCATCCTATATAACCAAATGTACTTTTAAGAACGCATTTCACACATTTTCACAAAACGAACGTTATAATCGAAAAGACCGTTGTTGGAACCCCCATTCCAACAACGGTCTTATCTCATACATGGTAGAATTTTATATTCAATATACACCCCTCAGTGAATATTGCCCGTGGAGACGTCGCGTCTCGCCGATGTATACAGAATACCAATGTTTTGTATATAATTCAATATGTGCTTCTAAGTGTGCCACCTAACAATAATGATAGTATTTATGCGGCTTTAAGCAACTTTCTCCCTTACTTAAACGTTTTCTTTTTTTTTGACATTCCCATACTTTCGGCAACGTACAAAAAAAATGTATAATGCGTCGACACAGTGTTTATTTTTTCAGTTCACATCATCAAAAAAACTTTTATATGTTTACAGTATTCAAGAATGACGATAAGCTAAACATATACATGACCTATTTTGAAAGGAGTACCTCATGTCAATCCTCGGAGATAAGCTCAATCAATATATAAAAGCCAGCGGCTACACTGTTTACAAACTTTCTCAGATATCAGGCGTAAACAGGACAACGATCGTGCGTATGCTGAACGCAAATCGTCTCCCTGAGCGTAAAAACATGGAAAACCTTATTCCCTTCTTAAAGCTCACCCCTGATGAGAAAAAAGAGCTGTGGAACACCTACGAAATGATGAGCTGCGGCGAGGACATTTTTTATCAGCGCCAATATGTGCTCAGCATGATGCTCGCCATTTTTAATCCACCGGAGAGAAAGCACATATCTGCTTTTCGCGCTGCAAAGGTTGATACAGGCGAAGGCTTTGATCCTATAGAAACCCCATGTATACTGACCGGAAAGTACGAAGTAGCACACGCAATGTCTCTCGTGATCTTAAGTGAGGAAGCGAAAGATATACTGGTTTTTGCACCTTTTAGAAATGACTTTCTCTCTGAGTTTTTCGGCCATTTCAGCCGCAATATATCCCAGGAAGTACACATCAGACACTTTATGCACTTCATAAAAAAGCCCAGAGACATCACTCAGGTAAACTATAACCTATCTGTGCTCTCACATGTGCTCCCCCTCACTCTGGCAGATGACATAGACTACCATGCACACTATTCATACATAAATAATACTGTGGATGCAGAAAATGATATCATGTTTCCGCACTTCATCATCATTGGCAATATGCTGGTAGAGCTGTCCTTTGATTTTTTCAGTGCACGCTTTACCTCAGATCCTGAGATCGTGCAGCATTACCGCTCTACCTTTGACAAACTGATGCTCCAGTCCAGCCCTCTTGTCCGCACAAGAGATTCCTTCTCAGAAATGATCGAGGACTTTACACTGGCTGATTCTATTAAAAGCGGAACCTATGTAATCTCTCCTCAGCCGCGGATGATGAAGATTTTCGATAAAACCATCCTGTCGCACATACTCAGGACTGATAAAAATGAGCAAAGCTACTTTACTCAGATCTTTCAGAACCATATGTCAATGCTTACAAATGTAAAAAATAAAGTATGCTTCTTTCCTATATCCGGCCTCGAAGAACTGGTTTATGAGGGCAGGATCGCCGAGATGCCGGAACAATATGCGCGACCTTTCTCTCTTGCCGACAGGCTTATAATTTTAGAAAGACTGCGTGTGGAATGTATGAAAGAGCAATGCAAGGTCCGCATCATGAACCCGGTTAATTTTCCCATGCGTACCAAAATATCAATCCAGGCAACATCAGAACGTCGTATCCTGCTCGCAGCTGCCAACCGCGAAAAAAATATCTTCCGCTATCTGGAGATAGACGAACCAACACTTACAGAATCTCTTGTGGATTTTCTGGAATACATGGGTACAGATCCTCAGATTTATTCTGATTATATCTATTCACGAGAAAAAACTCTGGATACCATCGACTTTTATCTGGGGAAACTCGAAGAAATGATTAAGGCTGAAGAGTAAACGTACTTTTCCTATCCGCACATCACAGCGCATGTAATAAGTAATTCCATCGGAATTTCTTATAAAACAAGTTACGCTAGGCTCGATAAGACCTCGCCAAGCGAACTTGCATAGCACGCACTAAGCTCGAAAATACCTCGCTAAGTGCTCCGCATAACGCAAAAGGGATATCACCCAAAAAGTGATATCCCTTAAACATTACACTAGATTTTAAATGTGATCATCTGTCAGATCAAAGCTTCGGACCTGCAGCTACGAGTGCCTTACCAGCCTCGTTGCCCTCATACTTAGCGAAGTTCTTGATGAATCTGCCAGCAAGATCCTTTGCCTTTGTCTCCCACTCGGAAGCATCAGCATATGTATCACGAGGATCAAGGATCTTAGGATCAACTCCAGGAAGCTCTGTCGGAACCTCAAAGTCGAACATCGGGATCTTCTTTGTAGGTGCCTTCTTGATGTCACCGCTAAGGATAGCATCGATGATTCCACGAGTATCCTTAATTGTGATTCTCTTACCTGTGCCGTTCCAACCTGTGTTTACAAGGTAAGCCTTTGCACCGGACTTCTCCATCTTCTTAACGAGCTCCTCAGCGTACTTTGTAGGATGAAGCTCAAGGAATGCCTGACCGAAGCAAGCTGAGAATGTAGGAGTAGGCTCAGTGATGCCGCGCTCTGTACCAGCAAGCTTTGCTGTGAATCCGGACAGGAAGTAGTACTTTGTCTGCTCAGGTGTCAGGATAGATACCGGAGGAAGTACTCCGAATGCATCTGCTGACAGGAAGATAACGTTCTGAGCGTCAGGACCTGCAGAAACAGGGTTAACCTTCTGAACGATGTTCTCGATGTGATCGATAGGATAAGATACACGAGTATTCTCTGTTACGCTCTTATCATCGAAATCGATCTTTCCGTCATCAGCAACTGTTACGTTCTCAAGAAGAGCATTTCTCTTGATAGCGTTAAAGATATCAGGCTCAGACTCCTTATCAAGACCGATAACCTTTGCGTAGCATCCACCCTCGAAGTTGAATACGCCGTTGTCATCCCAGCCGTGCTCGTCATCACCGATGAGAAGTCTCTTCGGATCTGTGGAAAGAGTTGTCTTACCTGTTCCGGAAAGTCCGAAGAAGATAGCTGTGTTCTTTCCGTCCATATCTGTGTTAGCGGAGCAGTGCATGGAAGCGATGCCCTTAAGAGGCAGATAGTAGTTCATCATTGAGAACATACCCTTCTTCATCTCTCCGCCGTACCATGTATTGATGATAACCTGCTCACGGCTTGTGATGTTGAATACTACTGCTGTCTCAGAGTTAAGGCCAAGCTCCTTGTAGTTCTCTACCTTTGCCTTTGATGCGTTGTAAACAACGAAATCAGGCTCGAAGTTCTCTTCTTCCTCAGCGGTAGGCTTGATGAACATGTTCTTGATGAAGTGAGCCTGCCAAGCAACCTCTACGATGAAACGAACTGCCATACGTGTATCTTTATTTGCACCGCAGAAAGCATCTACTACGAAAAGTCTCTTATTGGAGAGCTCTTCCTGGGCGATCTTCTTTACTGCTTCCCATGCTTCCTTTGTAGCAGGGTGGTTATCGTTCTTATACTCGTCAGATGTCCACCATACAGTATCCTTGGAGTTCTCATCCATAACAATGAACTTATCCTTAGGAGATCTTCCTGTATAGATACCTGTCATAACGTTTACAGCGCCAAGCTCTGTTTCCTTACCTACTTCAAATCCCTCAAGACCAGCCTTGGTCTCTTCTTCGAAAAGCATCTCGTAAGAAGGATTGTAAACGATCTCAGTTGTTCCGTTGATACCATACTTCGTTAAATCAATTTTTGCCATAATGTCAACCTCTTTTTTTGATTGATTTTTGATTACGGAGAAATCTGAATGGTGCATGGATTTCTCAAAGAACCTAGTTATCTGCTAATAACCAAAGTTTATTATACATGATTGCCAAGCAAAATCATCAAAAATTTAATAAATTACGTAAAAAAATACATAAACGCAGGATAACGCCCCCTAAATGTATTTATTGTATACAGTAATACACAGAACAAAGAATCTGCTTTTGTCGGATTCTCCGCACAATCGCGGTAGAAAAAGGGCTCTTCCTAATGAAGGAAAAGCCCTTAAGTCAAAACTATATTACATTATTTTTTTACCACAACGCCCTTGTAGTTATTCTTAAATGTGATCGTAAATCCCTCTGATGACGAACCGGTGTAACTATAGTCAGTTTTCTTTGGTTTCATATCTACACCATCTGCTTTGACAATTATTTTCTTTATCTGACCATTCTTCACCGTCAGGTTCACCATGTCAGCTGTAACATTTCGCTCCACCACTTCAAATTTCGCGGTTGATTTTTTTGTACCGCCTTTGTACGGTGCGCTCTTCTTTTTCCACTTCACATTAACTTCAGCATCGCCCTTTTTCTTATTCTTCTTATATCCGATCGTATAGTCGGTTTTATAGGAATAAAGCACACCCTTATAAACCACATATGATTTCTTGGACGGACAGATCTTCTTTCCTGTGAACTGGAACTTCGGCTCAGGAGTATCTTTACCATCAGCCATGCTCAATACAAGCACATATTTGCCATCCGTTGTTTTATATGTGCCGTAGTTAACGTCATATATAAGCGTCACTTCTTTTCCGGATGGATCCTTGAATTTCTCTTCACACTCATTTTCAGTTGTATCAACAGTATGCGCTGAGATGCAGAAATTACCGGTTCCATTTTCACTGGCCTCGATCAGATCATGCCAGGAACCATTTTCTGCATAAAAGCTCTGATTCTTCTTTATTCCACACTCAACATTGACCTCTGAATTTCCATACGTCATGCTCTCCTCAATGACAACTGCTCCTGCATCTGTTGTCACAACAATAGAGAAATAGCTGTCATTTGCAAGAAGAACCGGAGAACTGAGCGGAATCGTATATACTCCGGGAAGAATCAGATCTCCATTTGTAGTTGCGCTCTCAACAAGCGTTCCGCTAACAGGGTCACTGTTGCTATTCAGATTTCTGTAAACCTTTATCTCATACTTTGTCGAAGCTAAAACCTCTAACCCAATTTCAGTGAGCTTCTGATTGCTGTCACCCTTTACCTTAAAAACATTAGCCTGGTTTTTAACACCATCAAAATTTCTCATCCAATGAAACTGAGTATCGTAATAGTAATTGTAATCATAGCTATTTTCTTTTACCACGTCATAAATAAATGCGCCCACTAATGACGGGTCCTCATACGAGATCCAAAAATAGCTCCAAAAATTGTAAAAATCTGTATTCTCATCTGCCCAGCTATTACGCGCAAGCCACGCGCCATTTTTTTCCGGCTTTTTTGTTCCACCAAAATTTTCTTTTGAAAAATTATCATCCCATCCCACTAATGCAATTTCATGATTTGCATTTTTATTATCATCATAAACGTAATATGCATTAGTTGTACTATTATAGTATTTACCATCTGCATGGAACGCAATGCCTACGGCTCCATTCTGCATTACAGCTTCTTTTGTGATCGACCTGTTGTTTTCATCCTTTGTAACATCCGTGAGCAACAGATCTTTCAGCTGAAGAACTTTCTTATCCTTGAATGCATCCAGATCGATATTCAGATTGCCGTTTTCGTCAAATCGTTTATCATCTTTTTTATAGGTGTATGGCAATTCATCTTCATTAATAAAACCATACCCTTTACTCAGAAACTGTCCGGTAAAAAGACCATCACCACCATTCTGCAGCAGACCATTATCACTGACTGTAGATGAAACACGGCTCACAGCATCGTCATCACCAACAACCGGATTCTCCAGATTCTTAAACATACCATACGCCAGATACAATTCGCTTAAGTCAATGCTCTTATCGGCATTCCCGTGTGTTATCTCATAAAACTCGGAGCTGCACACTGCACTATGTGCCCAGCATGTACCAAATTCATCCTGATCTCTGCACTTCGGGTATTTTCCGGAAATAATTTTCTTCGTCTCCGTATCATTGTCTCCCGGATACCTTGCAGGTATTTCAGTTCTCGGTGTATAACCGCTTAGTGAATTTTCATCATCCTCTACTTTCGCATTCTTTATCGCAGAAAAAGAAAGATCTGTATCATCGATCTGGAAAATATCCTTCCATGGAAGGGAAATATGACCTGTCGTATGCTCCAGGCTGTCCGACTGACCAGTATTAACATCACTAATATCAGATGGTTCATTATACCGGACTCTGCCATTCTCTGTTCCTTTTTCATCGGATAGAAACACATCTGTCTCCTGCGTAATACTCCCTACTTCAATGTCTTCTAAAGCGTCTGCCTCCCCTGCAAAAACAGGACATGTCATCATAGACGCTGACATTAGTATTGCAATAAACTTTCCTGATATCCCCCTAAATCTCCTCATACAGATGCCGCCTTTCTATTAATTTTACAATTTTTCGATGCTCTGCATTTTTTGAACTGCACACATCATCTCGATATATCGGCATCCACCACTATTTTTATTACTTACGTCTTGTACATTTTTTAGTCAATATATAAAGAATTCATTGAAACAGGATTCTCTGTGTAAGCAGGAGAACCAAAGGTTCTCCCTATACGCACGCCAAAAAATGCCCGCAGCAAATGCTGCGGACATCAAAATTCTTTATTACAACCCAGACGGGCGGCTCCTGCCAGTTGACTCCTAGCCATTGCTAGGTGGGTCGCCTATACGGATCAGCTGTCTTCCACTCCTGCGCGGTTACCCGTGCCCTTTCGGCGGTGGCATGACATTTGACTTTGTAATAACGGCATCCCGTTTAAAGTAAATGTAGGTTCAAATAAAACAGAAGGTATCGCTCCATCCAGGTTCTTTATGGATACATTATACTATTTTGATTTTAACAATACAAGTTCCTAAACACGTACAGAAACAAATTTTTGCAGTCTTTTTGCAAAAATATCATACCGCCTCTTCGGTAACACTTTTATTAGAAATGACGATTTCTCTGTCGCAATAGTTGAGGACACTCTTTCTGTGTGTTACGAGCAGGCAGGTCGGACGAGGTTCAAGTGCGCAGATGCCCTGCATTACCTTCTTTTCCGTATCTTCATCAAGAGCTGACGTGGATTCATCGAGAATGATAAATGCTGACTTTCTGATAACTGCTCTTGCGATAGCGAGTCTCTGAGCCTGTCCTTCTGAAAGACCCACGCCCTTCTCTCCTACTCTGGTGTCCAGTCCATCCGGCAGATCCTTAAGGAAGTCCATGCAATCCGTGATCTCCAATGCTTCCATCATTTCTGCTTCTGTAGCATCGCTCTTTCCGAGGAGAAGATTATCCCTTATCGTACCGGAAAACAGGGTATTTCCCTGAGGAACATATGAAATGAACGCTCGGCTCGCTCCGCTGACCTTTGCCTTATGTCCTGCTTTGTCATGAAATACTACGCTTCCTCTGTCCGTCTGAAGGAAATACAGAAGGATTCTTACCAATGTTGTCTTACCGATACCGGATTTACCCATTACTGCTACAAATTCCCCCGGCTCGATCTTTAGAGAAACATGACTCAGCACGTCTTTTGATTCTTTCTCAAAAGCATTTTTTGCCATCCCGGAACCTATAAGTGCTCTGTCATAAGCAAAACTCAAGTCTGAAACTTCTACGCCTACAGCGCCGCTCATTTCTCCTGCATCTATCCTGTCTTCCACAGGAATGCTCTGGATTTCCATTACACGTCCCGCAGACGCAAGAATCGATACTGCCCCCGAAAAACTGCTGACAAGCTCAACGATAGGAGCCTGAACCCTGCCGAAAAGTGTGATAAAGAGAGTCAGTGTACCATAAGTGATATTTCCCTTTGCTATCTCATACGCGGCATAAAGAAACGCAAACATATATCCCATGGAAAATGTTCCGTTCATAACAAGACTCGTAACTGCGCCAAGCTTGCTTTTTTTCCATACCCAATAAAATCTCTCTTCTCTAAGCTCTGTGAGTCTCTCCGAGAAACGCTCCTCTCCATTAAATGCCTTTACGACAAGAAGATTTGCGAGGCTTTCCTGTATAAATGATCGATATGCAGTCTCGGTTTCCTGTACTTTTACCTGTAGTCTTTTTAATACTTTTCCAAGCATCCATGACAGAACTACTCCAAGCGGAGTGAGGAAGAGAGCCGAAACAGCCAGTATTGGCGAAAAGTAAAACAGCGTGAAAAATACAGAAACGAGCTGAATTAAAAGCACCAAAATACGAGGTATCAAGTTGACCATACCGTTAGCGATATTTCCGGCATCACTGGTCATACGAGTCATCATATCACCGGTGTGAAAACGCTGGGTTCCGATCCATACCGAACGAAGTAATTTGTCATAAACCTGCTTACGGATACCGAAGCTGTATTTCTCATTAATCATTGTAGATGCCAGATCAAGAATAACCTGCACCAACAACTGAAAGATCATAACTGCAGCAAATGTGAGAAAGACCGCTGCGTCTGTTTTTCCCTGACTCGCTGTATCGACGAGCTGACGCGATACCAGCGCGGAAAAGATCGCGAAATAGGTCATTCCTATATTAACCGCCATCATGCCGCCGATCCTGAATTTAAACGGCGCTGTGTAATGCATGAGCCATTTTATATACTGCTTTGTCTTTTCCTTGTCTGTCACAAATGATTTTAACTGTCTTAAAGATTGTGATGCCATTACTTCTCCCTTACTTCTCCAAAAATGATTTTATTTCCTTTTTTCCATCCCTGTACCTATGATAAAATTTCAGTTAGTGCATTGATGACAGGGGAAAGATTGCCTTCAAACCTTCCATCATGCAATATTTTGATGTAAGGGTCAAAAGTAAATTTTGCCCCTTACTGATGTCACGGATTGCTTCATTGCTACGCAATTCCCACAATCCTAAAACACTCGCATTCCGCGTAATAACGCTACTTGCTCGTGTTTTGCGGGTCCCAAGGTCTCAATCCTCTTTGTGCAAGCACAATCGGATTTTGACCTTTTGACCCTGACATCATATCTTGTGCGAAAACTAAAGTTCCGGTCGTATCGGAGATTTTTATTTCCGCACCCGTAATACGAGGTAATTTATGCATAAACTCATGTTGATCGATGATGACAAAGAAGTTTTGCTTCTTAATCAGAAATACTTTGAAAAAGAAGGATATGAAATATCTATCTTTGAAAACGCCGTAGATGCGATCACCGCTATTCCGAAAAAAAAGCCGGACTGCATCCTTTTAGATGTGATGATGCCCGGTATGGACGGTATGAGCGCACTTCCGGAGATCCGAAAGATAACCGACTGCCCTGTGATCTTCCTTACAGGAAAAGACTCCGAAGAGGACCGCGTCAACGGACTCCTGTCCGGTGCAGATGACTATATCATCAAACCATACAGCCTAAAAGAACTTTCTGCCAGGATACAGGTGCAGCTAAGACGCAAAACACCACAGCCTGACAGCAATCTGCGTTCATTTCCACCGCTCACTATAAATCTCATGCAACGGAAAGTTTACTACAATGAAACAGAAGAAATCAACCTTTCTAACAGAGAATATGAACTTCTTTTACTTCTGACCAAGACACCAAACACAGTTGTGACCTTTGAAGCCATTGGAAACGCTATATGGAATGTATATCAGGATTCTGACCGGAGGTCGATAATGGTCATGATGAGCAGGCTCCGGAAAAAGCTGGAATTGTACCAGGGGCTTGAGGATTGCATTGAGACAGCCTATGGAAAAGGGTACACATTTAATATTTAATACAGGATACGCTATGAATAACAGAAAAAATTACGAACGCCCGGAGCTCTCAGTCGAGGAATTATCACGCGCTCTTTATGAAGCAAATAAAAAACTGGCGGATATGAACAAACGATTAGAGGAGTCCAACCATGCACTGGACGCTGCCAACCAACGTCTGGAAGAAAGCATACGTCTAAAGATGGAGATCTATCAAAATATTTCCCACGATCTCCGCTCTCCCATAACTGCTATACATAATTCCATCGAATATCTGGAAAGCCTGCCAGCGATCACCGAGGAAGATGTACGATCTGTGCTCCCTCTTATGTCATCACGCACAGCAGCACTTGAACGCATGATAGACGAGATCTTTCTGATCACCAGGCTCGACACCTCCGATTCTCTCATGCAGCTGCAGGAAATTCCCTGTCGCGATTTCCTTGAAGATTTCTTTTTTATGACGGAAGCTGACTCGCGTTTTCGTGACCGCTGCCTCATTTTAGATGTACCGGACGATCTGGATGTCACGATCAGTATTGATCCCGATTACATGAAACGGGCACTCGACAATTTATTTAACAATGCGCTCCGCCACACCGAAAAGGACAGCAAAATCCGCCTCTCTGCTAAGAAAGGCGGATCTAATGATAATCCAACGGTTGAGATTACTGTTTCAAATAACGGAGCGCCTCTCCGTGACGAAGACGCGGCTCACGTATTTGACCGCAGCTGGACCGGTTCTTCTTCTCGCACACCGGACGCCAAAAGCGGCATCGGTCTAGGACTCTCCATCGTAAAAAGCATTATCGAACAGCATAATGGCACCGTCACAGCATTTTCTGATATGGAAAATGGAGTGTCGGCAGCATTTAAGATTACGCTGCCGGCGGGATGATATTGATCAATACTGTTCTCGCCTGTAAACAAGTTACGCCAGGCTCGATAAGGCCTCTCTAAGTGCTCCGCATAAACCAACAAAATGATGTCAGGGTCCCAAGGTCTCAATCCTCTTTGTGCAAGCACAATCGGATTTTGACCTTTTGACCCTGACATCTTAAAATAAAAAAATAAAACGGTATCAGAAACCACAAGCTTTCGCTTATAATCTGTTCTAATGTACAGTAATAAAGCACCTGCCAAAGCAGATGCTCAACCACGTCCCCTTGTAACCTCAAATATGGTCATAGCTTTTTTTATTCTCCTCCGTACAGCTTGCCCCAATGCATATCTTCTGTATAATGACGCAACTTCCCGATCAGAAAAGAACCGGTGCGCCTCACGAATAAAAGGATTTGCCATGATTTCCTTTTTCCATGACTTTTTAACATCATTATCCCAATCATATTCATGTTTTAAGCCGTACATCTGATGTATCTCAAACATTATCCAATATTGATACATCTTCTTTCTATATTTCTGTGCTACTCCAATCTGCTCAAGAGTCTTCATATACACCTTAAAGATCTTGTTTCGGTTATTCATCTCATCTCTGCAATCATCTGGTTTTTTTGTAAAAATCCTGGACAAGCTGGACTTCTGCTGATAACAGTAAACTACCTCTCTATCATTGATCACATAAACAGAATCTGCAAAAAAAAGATAATCCAGAGAAAACACAAAATCCTCTCCAAGTGTGATTTCCTCTCGAAACCGGATATTATGCTTTCTTATGATTTCCATCCGAAATATCTTGTTCCACACCACTCCAAAATAGTGATGTCCGGGGTCGATAAGCGTCTCCTCTAAATACCTTTTGCAAGACCGTTTTCCACCACGTATGAGTCTTTCTACAGGGACTAAACATCCATGTATCTTTCTGTCATAAGAGCAAACTGCCATATCACAGCCATCTATCCTTGTCATAACCCTGACAAGTTTCTCAACAAAATCTTTACGCACATAATCATCCGCATCGAGAAACATCAGATATTTTCCTGACGCCTTCTCAATGCCTAGATTACGAGCCGCTGAAACGCCTTTATTATCCTGATAGTGATACTGTATCCTTGAATCTATATCCGCTGCTTTTCTAACAGCTTCTCTGGTAGAATCTGTTGAACCATCATCGACCACAATAATTTCTATATCAGCAAATGTCTGATTCCAAAGTGAATCAAGACACCTTCCTATCGTCTTTTCCGACTGCCAGGCAGGAACAATGACGGAAACTGTCGGCTGTTTCAAAACTTGCATAACACATCTCTTTCAAAAAACTTATAAACTCCTTAAACAGGATAATTGTGATAAGCCGTTTTTGCAACTTTAAAACATATAAACCAAAAGTGCTTAGATCCAGCTAAAAAAACACTCCTAAATCCAAGGCAATGTAAAAAATCCCATAACCCGCCACTATTATGCGGATGGTTATGGGCTTGTTGTATTATTCCTTACATTTCCTTGGGTTCTTTTTCTTCCTGCTCAATGAGTTTAAGCGCTTTATCATAAATATCCTTTGGATATTTACTAAGTATTTTTTCTTCCGACACTCCGAAATAAAGCATATTTTTAACAGCATTTATAGAAGCATTTTCTGCTTCTAGTTTTGCTTTTTCTACTTCGATTTTAGCTTTTTTCTCGGCCTCTATCCTAGCTTTTTCTGCGGCTTTTTCAGCAGCTTCTCTTGCAATTCTCTTTGCTTCATAATCTAAAACCTGTCCACCCATGACATCGTCAACTCCCTTCTTTATATTCGAAAATTTAAATGCTAATGCCTCGGCAACTTTACTGCTCATGGCTTTCACTGCCAGTTTTTCAAATTCGGTTATACTTCCATTATCGACAAAATCATTCAATCTGCACCATAGTTCAGTATATATCTCTTGCATTTCCTTAATCTCATCTTCAGACGCAGACATCTGTTCCAGATTAAAATTAAAAAAATAAAACGGTATCAGAAACCACAAGCTTTCGCTTATAATCTGTTCTAATGTATAGTCTCTCATCCTGATTATAGGAACAGGATAAGAAAGTGTCTCACCATTGGGAGCTGTCACTTTAATGATATGCTCCTGAGTGCTGTCTGAGGAACGCAGATACAATATTCCTGAACGTGGAAGATTAAAACTTGTTATGTTTCCAGTTGAAGTTGCAGTCGAAATCGCTATCTGTGTCGCATATTCAAATATTCTGACTATAATCGTTCCGTCAACACTGCTCTGACACTCTATGTGGTATCTCAGTTGATGTTCTTGACCTATGCTGAAATTCGAATCTGTAATCCTTTTTTCTTCTCCGCCTTCTGTGATGAAAGACTCATTTTGAAACAAACATACTTCATCATCCATAGAATAGTTACTGTGAAACATCAGATTGATGACAGGAATGATCAGTCTACTGCAATCGGTAAGCAGAGTCCTGAACGCGTCATCATAAGGGGTATTACTGTTACTCATCGATAAAACTCCAAAACATTTTGTATACTTAGTGTAGCATATACAGCGCCACAAGTAAACAGGTGTTTGTGCTTTTCATAGAGCAAGATCCTTTTACTAATCTTAATATGACAATCCCAAAGAATCAGTAGGTGATAAAACTAGCTATTACATTTTAAAACAGCGCAGCCGGTCATTTCCCGACTGCGCTATATTTTTACCGTTAATCAGCAGGATATACTGCTATCTCCGGACACAATTCCGTTCTATATGTTCCGAGCTGCTCCTCATCACTTTCTTCAGCATAATCGTCAATAAAACATTCTTTTTCAGTATCCCAGGTACGATGATAATATGAAATACATCCTCTGTCTCCGGGTCTCGAATAGTTGATATGTATGAGTCCGTTCCGGCGATAGAGTATGTTTTCCAGCCAATCTCCATCATCCAGACAGTCATTTACGAGATCATATCCTGTAATTTTCTTTACTTCTTCACTTGTGATCTCAGAACTGCCGTATTCTTTTACGCTCTCGGAATCCTTGTCATAGTAAAAATAGTAACTTTTCCATGTATGCCCGAGAAGGCCGACGATGTCAGGATCAAATTCTGAATCGTAGCTGCTGTCAATTATCACGAAACTGTCTTCATCCAGCCCCTTTACTGTCCCAAGCCCCGAAAAGATCACTTCAGAAACGTTATCCCCGTCTACCTCGAAAACACGAGACAGTTCGCCTGTTGCATATACATCCTGAAAAACAATGTAATTTTTTGAATCAAAATCCAGCATGCTATCTTCGCAATCGTACCCCATGCCTACTGAATCTGTAAGCATTTGTGCCTCAGACTTATTAACAAACCAGACATTTCCGTTTATAAGGCCAGCCTCGCTGTACTCATAATCAGTTTCATCTCCAACCAGAGCAAACGCCTCGTATTCACCATTATTGTCAAAATCATCCATGTCAAAGAAACGAATGTCCTCCTGCGACCTGCCTGACTCCCCGGAAATCATATTTTTAAATTTTTCAGCAATTTCATCTCTGTTTTCCGAATCACTCGATGTACTTTCTTCATCTTCAGTTACAGCCTCAGATTCCGCTATACTTTCTTCTTCATCTGAGGTATCAGATTCTAAAGATACATCCTCTTCCACTTCCTTATCAGCCCCTTTATCACCTATCAGGTCAGAAACCCTTTCGCATCCACACAGTGATAACGCCATGGCTATTCCAAATACAATTATTGCTGCTCTGACGTTTTTCATATTCAGCCCCCTAAAAATACGAATACCGCAACAAGCTTTTTTCTTATCTTTTGATAATTCTATGCTTTACGTATCTTAAAAACTTTCTGATACGACAATAATCATACGATTCTTTGAAGGAAATTTGATAATGCTCTTGTCCTAAAAGCTCCGCAAAATGATTAAAGCTTTTCCTGTCCCCATAATCAATAGCATAATTACAATTAGTTCTGTAATGGACTAACCTTACCTCACGATTCCAGTATTTCTTTTCATCTTCTTTAATATCAGGAATTTTATTGATCGTTTCACAGCAAAGCTCTATGAAATTTTCTTCTCTTTTCATTATTTCTTCAAGAGATCTTTTCTGTCTTGAATGACTATCATTATGAGCTACACATCTCAAAAGATACTCGTCTAAATATCCTGCCTTAAACTTATAAGCTAACGGCAGCCATAATTGCTTATTTTGTCCCTCTCTACTCTCAATAATAAATCTGTCAGGTATCGCAGCTAAAACACATTCACGTCTGACAAGCATCGTGCCGGGAACCCATACAATATTACGGCCATATATCAGATCTCTAAAATAATTGTCTTCCCCAACAGGCTTTTTCCTGATAATTCTGTCAACCACAACACTGTAATCATCATCATTAACAATTTCTATACCATTTAAAACAAAACCACAGTCAGGATTATTATTTAGGAAATCAAGTTTTTTTGAAATATTATCCGGAAGAATGATATCATCCGAATCCAGCCACATAAGATAATCACCTGTAAAAATCTCCAGACCTTTATTAATAGCAGCTGCCTGGCCTGCATTTTCCTGATAAATATATATAAATCTGATTCCCTTTTCCTTTAACTTATCTCCATACAACGCAGCTATTTTTGATGTATCATCAGTAGACCCATCGTCCACAAAAATGACTTCAAGATTTTTATATTTTTGAGATAATATACCTTCAAAATATCTCTCCAAATACTTAGCCCCATTGTAACAAGGCGATATTATGCTTATCAACGGATTATTATCCTGCATATTACTCCGTCCCTTCCAAATACTTCGACTTTTTCAAAATAATTCTATTTTATCCTCTAATACAAAGTGCATACAAAAGAACCATGCCTTTGTGTTATGATCATACCCTTTTTTATTCTCCGTCGTACAAACTGCCCCAATGCATATCTTCTATACAATGACAAAACTTCCCGATCAGAGAAAAATCTATGTGCTTCCTGTATGAATGGATTTGCCATAATCTCCTTTTCCCAGATTCTTTTCAGATCTTCATTCCAATGATATTCGTGGCGCAATCCATACATCTGATGTATCTCAAACATTATCCAGTACTGATACATCTTTTTTCTATATTTCTGTGCGATACCGACCTGTTCAAGAATTTTATGATATACCTTAAAAATCTTGTTTCGATTATTTAACTCATCTCTGCAATCCTCAGGTGTTTTCATAAAGATTCTGGACAAGCTGGACTTCTGCTGATAACAATAGACCACCAGTCTATCCGTAATAGCAAACACCAAATCAGCATGGATAAGATAATCGAGAGAAAAAACAAAGTCCTCTCCCAGCGTAATCTCTTCCCGAAATCGGATATTATGTTTTCTTATGATTTCCATTCGAAAAATCTTATTCCACACCACACCAAAATAATGATGTCCCGGATCTGTCAGAGTTTCCTTCAAATATTCTTTACCTGACCTTTTTCCCCCATGGATAAGTCTTTCTACCGGCACCATCCATCCATTGATTCGTCTATCATAGGAACAGATCACCAGGTCGCATCCTTCTTCCTCCGACATGGTTCTTACCAGCTTCTCAACAAAATCCCTGTGGGCGTAATCATCTGCATCGAGAAACATCAGGTATTCTCCGGATGCCTTTTCAACCCCCAGGTTACGGGCATCCGATACACCATTATTATCCTGATAATAATACCTTATCCTTGAATCTATATCTGCTGCCTGTCTAACTATATCCCTCGTGGAATCAGTTGACCCATCATCGATCACGATTATTTCTATATCAGTAAATGTCTGCTCCCTAAGTGAAGTCAGACACCTTCCTATCGTTTTTTCTGACTGCCAGGCAGGAACTACTATAGATACTACCGGCTGTTTCAAAGCTTGCATAACACATCTCTTTCAACCACACTAATAAACTCCTTAAACAGCATACTTGCGACCAACTGTTTTTGCAACCAATAAATAATGAAAAGGAAATATTTGCTTAAATAACACTTAAGTATTTCTTAAACATTAATTATCTGATATAATGTTGCCGTTTCGAGCTACGGTGTTAGCCCAATGCAACTCTGGGGAGTTAAAACGCTGTAACTTACGCAAAAAGTTATTTTATATAGGAGTAGTACAAATGAGGGAATCAACAAAGATCAAGCTCGTAAAAAACCTCGACGTAACCGATCTCGCCGGCGACAAGGTCATGGTAGACTTTGAAAGCGGCAAGTATTTCATGTTGAAGGGCACCGCTGCAGATATCTGGAATCTGATACAGAATGACACAACAGTTGGCGATGTTAAAAAAGAACTTCAGAAGATTTATGACGTGGATGATACCACCTGTCTTTCAGGAATCGAAGGCTTTCTGAACCAGCTTAAAGAAAATGAATTTGTGACGATCACAGATTGATAATATTTAACATGAAAAACCTGCATTATACTGTATAGACATTACAGTATAGTGCAGGTTTTTTTATCTCAACTGTTCTTTAGCACATCCATCACCATCTGTGCACGTTCTTTAATGGTCAAACCCTCTTTCGGACGGGAAATCTCATAAATCTTCATGGTTGCACCCATTTTTGAGATCAGCTGGAACATCTCCGGCTGCGTACCATACTCCTCATAATCTCCTGCTCTATAAAAGTTATTAAGGAGCATTGTGATCTTATCACCACCGGTAATTTCTTTCATCTCCGGCTTATCACCATCATTTATCGTAAGGTAAAACAATATAGATAAAGGGAGAACACGATCTTCATAAACATCAGAGCTGTCAACAAAGAACTTAAATCTTTCATCCATTGTGACCGGTTTCAGCTTCTTTGGATCATATCCGTAATGCTCAACTGTGTCTCTGCAAAGCCTTCTGATCGGATGCGCAGAATATGCAACTACTTCTCCGTTCTCATCTGCACCTATCCTTATCACATCATCAGACATAAAGCCAAGTCCCATGCTGATAAGTTCTGTTGTTATAGTAGATTTTCCTGCTCCGGACTCTCCGGATATCAGAACAGCCTTATCGTTATATGACAAAAGACTTCCATGAACCGTTAAATTTCCTCTCTCAATAATGATACGTGGAAAAGCAAAATTCATAAGTGTCAGATAAAAGTTTGTAGGGTTGCAATTCTCTTTTAAACAATACCCAATATGATTTCCTGCCTTAACTTCATAAAAACCGGTTTCACTTTTATAAAATCTGATAAAGTCCTCACCATAGATATATGCAGCCTTATTAACTTTCATCATCTCAGAATGAACAAGCTCTTCATCCCAAAGATCATCCTGTCTTTCAAGGACCACGTCCGGTTCGTCAAAATCAGCTGCCAGGACACCATATATTTCGGTATCAGCTAAAACATTAAATCCAAACAATTTATATTTAAAAGTATTCATATTTTAAGAATCCTTATTATATCGTCCTAAAAATCTCATAAGCTAAAAATGAACCGGTAGTCTGGTATAATACCCAAATCCACCGATTCATCACCATTACTCTAGCCTATGCGTATTAAACAAGCTAATAACAATATTCTGTATTTCAGAAATTATCAATCGTAAGCATTGTCATCGCCATGGGGTACCCACCATGCACCCTTTTTACCAGTATCAGGGTTTGTCAATGTTTTATCCCAAACAGCCGGGCCATCAGTTTTATCCTGATGATACCAACCACCTGCTGTTGCATTGATTGAAAGTTCCTTGAGCTCAGGAATATTCCAAGTCTTCATAATAGATAATTCTCCTTTCCTCTTGATATGTATATCTTATCATACAATTCATTTGTTAAAGGAAATCTATCATATTTGTTACATTCCTGTAATTTTGTTAATTTGTTTAAGCAGAAGTACCGTATATAATACTCCAAAGAGATCAAATGTATCGAGCTCATCTGTGCTCCCCTTAAGCGCATCCGTCAGTTTGTTGAGATCGATCCATTTATTGTCGGCTGACTGATCAATTATCTCCAGACCATCTCTCCTGATCATATCCCACTCTTTCATAATACGAGCCTTTGCATCCGATCCCTGTACACCCTTATTCTTAATATTCAAAATATAATCCGGAACTATACCTTTCATATACTCTTTAATCAGTCTCCTGGTTTCGCCATTTTTTGTAAACTGCTCCACCGGAAGTCCCAAACACCATTCAATAATTCTCTTATCACGTGACGGGTCTCTTGTCATGACACCAAGATGAGAACCGTTTAATGATGAAAGATCACTGATCTGCCTCAAAATGATCATTTGACTGATTTTTTTTCTCATTGAGTGATATTTTTCAAAAGTAAGAGCATCTTCATGTGCTCTACTCATCAATACATCATATGCATAATCCTTTCCTGGTGCATTATCTAAAAGAAACTTATTATTTAATTCCACTTCTAACTTTTTCGGCGGGTTGAGTTTCCCATAAAAATAGGCTTCAACAAAATGCTTGAAACTATAATGATTCTTGTTACAAAAAGCCTTTGCTTCCTTCAGCATTTTTATATATCTGTGTCTATTGAACAGATCATTTATATACATATTATAATCGCCAAACGAAATGCTCAGGTTTCCATATTCTCCCGTGAGCATCAGATTTATCCCATTTTCATGAGCTTTTCTATATGCATTATGGAACCAGATCATACTATAAACTGACTTAAGCGGAAGACCAAAATAATCCAACAGCTCATTATTTTCTTTCCAAATGCTTATGTCACTCATATCAAGAAAACTACACTCCAGATTCTTGAAAATCTGTGCAGTTTTTCTTACATACCCCGACTCGTCCTGTGCCCCTTTACGTCCATCATCTTCAGTAGCAAGTCCTTTTTCCGGAATAATTGTAAATGAGTGCAGCTTTTTACCGTGTTTTTCAAGGAACGGTGCAGCATAAGCATTTACCGTATTGGAATCATAACCTCCACTAAGTGCTATTCCTGTCTCCTTATCGGAACGAAGAACACAGGTCACGGCTTCCGACATTAACTCCTGAAATGCCTCTCGATATTCGTCATCGTTTTTTAGTCTTAATTCCTTAAAGTCTGACATGGGCGTCCAATACTGCTTTTCGTGTACGCCGCTGTCATCAAACACTATATAACCTCCGGGAGCCGGTCTCCTGATCTCCATTACAGGAGTTTCATGTAGTTCACTGAAAACTCCGAGAGTATCATCTCCAAGAAAATATGAGATCCAGTTTCCATTAACAGTACACTTATAAAGAGGACGAAGCGCTTCTATAAATGTAGAGTAATACAGTGTTTTTCCAATGATCCTATAATATACGCATCTGTTTCCCACCGCATCATCTACTAAGATAAAACGTCTCCTCCTTGCATCATAATATGCAAAAACATACGCACCAAGCAGATCGTTAAGCCTGTTATCTTCGTATTCTTTTACAAATCTGAATACTAACTCTCCATCAGGCAATTTCGCAGTTGTTTCAGGTGCAAGTCCCAGTGCCCTGCCTGTCTCGCTACGGTTATCCAGCATTATATCCGCGTCAAACCATGTATCTGAATGCTCATCATGTACCGGCAGAACCTCTCCGTGAGATTCCGGTGTCACATATTGAAGTGCACATCCCATATAAATTCCATCACCGGATATTTCGGATACCCGATCTATATTGCACTTTAATGCCGGTGCCTTCAAAATATCCTGCTGTTCCTTTGTAATCGGTCTGCCGTCCAGACTCACTGCTCCCCAGATAATTGACATCTTTTCATTCCTTTTATAAAAAACCACTAACACTTATACAACAAATGTTGATTATATCATCTGTTTACGCAAAATAACAGAGATGCCTTACGACATCTCTGTTAGATTTCACTCTATTGAAACGATCTGGCCATCAACATGCCAACCATCTCCTTCTTTCTTTATGGAGTACCAGCAGACTCTCTTACCGTCTTCAAGATACTTATCATACGAAGGCATGTTTCCTATTGCTTTAAGGATTGCATCTTCATCATCTTTGATCCGCTCTGTCTTTGTGATCGTTCCTGCTCCGAGTTTTATATAATTACTCGCTCTGTAATCTGTACGGCTTCCCTTGCAAAGATAAAACATTGCCTTGGTCTCTACGATTTGTTCCGATTCTGGAGCTTCTACAACCGGTTCAACAGGTGTTTCTACAACCGTTTCTTCTACCGGAGTCTCAGGTGTTTCTTCTGATACCTCAGGGATATTTTCAACAGGTTCTTCAACTGTGTTTTCTTCTGTAACTATCTGACCGTCCACATGCCAGCCATCGTTCTCTTTCTTTATAGAGTACCAGCAAACTCTCTGATTCTCACCGAGATACTCATCATACGACGGTACCTTACCAAGATTTGCAAGGATCGCATCCTCATCATCCTTTACTCTTTCCTCTTTTGTAATAGTACCCTTACCAAGCTTAATATAATTACTAGTCCTATAATCAGTTCTATCGCCCTTACAGAGAAAGTATTTTGCCTGTGTCTCTATTACAGGCTCTACTATTTCAGGTCCAGGTTCTGCAACTGTTTCTGTCGGCTGCTCTTCTACAGGCGCTTCAATCTCATTCTCTTCTTCCTGACTGCCGCCTATCATAAAGTTCACAGCATGCGCTTCCTTATCGGTGAGTTTTCCTGCCATCAGCTCACCATTCTTGTCTGTATAGTACCAGAGACCATCTTCAAAAAACAGGACATCACTTACATCATGGATAAAGATATCTGAATAAGTATTTGAATCAGCCTTGATCCTGTTATCATTTTCATCATAAGACGTAAAATTCAAGTGTCTATCCTTTACTACCGGATAATTCTTAAATTCATCATCAGACTTCAGGAAAAACTTACGCCCAATGATTCCATCAGACCTCGTATGATCCCATGTGGTATCAACGTTATACCACTTTCCATCAAGCTGAACTACCGACCATTCATGCTTATTTCCACTTGCTATACCTGCTTTTATACCAACTCTCTTTAAAAGATAATTATATGCAGCAGTATATCCCGTACAGCTTCCATATCCAAAGATAAGCGGTCCGCCTGCATAACCGTATATCAGTTTGTCCTTACTATATGATGTCATATCCACGATCCTATCATGAAGATAGAGTGCTTTGTCAGCTTCTGTCATATCATCAGTGATACCGGACATGATATCATCTACATTTTCCGTTATAGTCGCATAATTCTTTTGAAAATCTTCTGCGTACTCCTGGTAATAAACCTTGACCTTTAAAACATATTTCTTATCCCAGGTAGGAGAAATCTGTGCAAATGTATAGCAGTATGATGCTAATGCACCTTCATTAGCACACACATCATCAAAGATATTCTTAAGCTCAGCGAAATCATCAAACTTATACTTAGAAACATCATGAGGTGTTTTGTCTGTCGTAACCAACATCTCAAGGAACATCTCTCTCAATTCCTTTTCCTGTTCCTTTGTCAGATTAGCAGCACTAACTTTCTGCATACTTCCCGGAAGAGCAAATAGAATAAGTAAAACCAGTAATAACCACATCACAAACTTAACGATCCAACTTGTTTCAATCACGCGACTCCTTGTCATATGTGCTCCTCCTCGTAAGGTTGTTTAGCGACACCCCTTGTGCGCCATGTTCCGCAACTTCCAAACGGTATATCGGAGATTGTGTACAGTATGCAAGCCCTTATATTGCACTTTATTTGATTCATGTTTTCAAATTAATATGATCACCACGTCCGATATATCGTCATGTGCATTTTTTTGCACATTAGTCTATATTCAAAATGCACTATATCACCGTTTTTACAGATGAATCAAATTAATATTTTTTGTAACGATATTGATTTTTTCTTAAGGAGTTATAAAAAAAACGATAGCTCCCCCCATAACTCCATTTTTTAGGAGTTATGGGGGAACTATCAGTACTTTTGCTACTGTACACCATATGCAGACGTTAATGCTCCGACTATAGAATCCGACTCTACCGCACCTGTGATACGGTTAATGATACGATACTCACTACCGTTATCCCACCAGAAGTATGCTATCCCATTTTCATGCGCTCTATTTGCCCATTCTGATGCCGCTGCCACGCGAACTTCCTCAGATGTTCCTCTGCCCGATCCAGATTCATCAATGATCACAGGAATCCCATAAGCTGCACTGCTGGCCGCGAGTCTTGCTGCTATTCCATCAATAGCTGCCGTATTTGTCGAATAATTATGAACGCTCATTATCAACCGTCCCGAAACACTATCCGTAAACCCCTTATAAAAAAGCTGCTGTATCTGACATGAATCTGATGATGCTCCCCAGGTCGGCAAAACCAGATATCGCACCGCATTATTTCCACCGCTTGACCGTACAACATTTATAAAATCCTGTTCTAGATCATGTGTAACCCTGAAATCAGCATATGCTGTGCCCCAGTTCCAGTTATGCTCTTTATTCATGATCTCATTCACCGGTTCAAAGAGCAGCCGCTCATCATAGTCTCTGAAATACGAAGCTATCTGACTCCAAAGATTCATGAGATTCGCACGATCTATTTCATAACTATCCGTATCTGAGTAGATCCATGAATAATTGCGATCATTCCCTGCATCGTGATGCACATTTATGATGACATACATTCCGTCATCCAACGCATACCGCACGACTTCTCCCACTCTCTGAAGCCACGCAGGATCGATATTTCCGTTAGCATCCAGATGATTGTACCAGGACACAGGTAAACGAATGGACCTAAATCCCGCTGCCCTTACGCCATCTATGAGATTCTTTGTAACCATCGGATTTCCCCACTTTGTTTCTGTGGCAGTAGTGTACCCGTAACCAAAGTTCATTGCATCCAGACTGTTTCCGAGATTCCACCCAGGTCCCATATTTCTGACTACTGATGCAGCAGGACTGTCGGCGGCGTATGCCGTCGTTTTACAACTTAACACTGTCATTTCGGTTACAATAATCATCACCATAAATAATACGATCATTGAATGTCTGCAGATCATCGCTATTTTTTGAAATAACCCCTTTTCCATGCATCCCCCTTCCTTAAATCCATCTCTCCCAAATACTTCTAAGATAAGTCTTAAATGTTACAACTTTCTCCAAATAGCGTTATAAATAATTCAAGCCCCTACAAATTTATACAAGACCATCTCGTTTTCACCCAGTTCTGAAGTCAGTACATATTCCCAATCCTTTCCGGGATCATCAACGCTTCCGTCATTAGTATTATGTATATAATAAACTGTTCCATCATACTTTCCGGCTTCTTGATTTATAGCTTCTTGATCAGTACTTAATGTGTATTTCACATCTCCGAAGTAGTACTCAAATACTATCCAATTATATAAACGACTATCTGTTATGATCATATCATTTTCACCGATAGAATCATTTATATAATCAAGAACTACTTCCTGTTTTCGATCAGAACTTATCTCGTCATACAGTGTTTTTGCAAAATCAAATAAAACTATCACGATCCCGGCAACCACACATATCTTGCGGATCAAACCTGCGTTATCTTTTATCAAAGCCCCAAGGGCAATTGAAAAGAGAATATAAAAAATACCTGCTAATGGATATAAATATCTTGCCACAAACATATGCGACATCATATCCATCGCACATCCTGCCAAATAAACAAATGCAAACGTAAAAATAAGCAAAAACAGTATATTTCTGAACAAAACGACTTCATTGTCTGTATTTTTCTTATTTTTAATGATATAGATCAAGCTTGAACCAAAGAAAAGAATACACAATATCACAGTCAACAAAGCTTCATAAATCGTCAACTTCGATATTGTTCTAAGCGTTCCAAACATAATGCAGATAAAACCGGCCAAAGGTTTCATATAGTAGAACACTGAATTTATTCCCATCGAATATGCTTTTTCTCCCGTCATCTGCCTGATCACTATCATGATCCACGGTAAATATGCAGCAATACAGATCACTATTGGCAAGATCAACGATTTTAGATCTTCTTTTTTCTGTATAGCTGTTTTAACGATCATCCAAAAATAAATGATTGCTATAACTAAAAGTGCGAAATAATGCGAATATGCACCACATATTGCCCATACCACCGATATATACAAGGCTTTTTTGTCACGATAAAATACACCGTCCACCATGTAAAAAACAAACAGAGTTATAAAAAGCATTGCCCAACTATACATTCTGATTTCTATGGTATAAAAAGACGTCGGCATCATCAAAACCAGACTTGCAAATATTAATCCAGTCAAGTCATTAAATTTCCCAGCCAGCCATCTAAATCCATAAACAGCCAGTATTAACACCGGAATTAAAGACACTATTCTGAAAACGATAGTATGATAACCTAAGATCGAACAAAACAATTTGCAGATAAGATAATAAAGAGGCGGATGGAAATCATTTATCGTACCCTCTATTATCTTTCCAACACTGTTTTTTACAAGTTCTATAGTAAAACACTCATCAGCCCATACTGTTTTCTGAAATAGTCTTGCAATATTGAAAAGTAATTCCACAACTATAATCACAGCTGAATAATTTAAAATTTTATCCTTCTTTCTCATAACCCCTCCAACTGTTTTCTTTTTTAGCTATACTTTTCACCATTATAATTTGAAAAAATGAATTTTTCAGTAATTCAAACGTAACTTTTTCTTATTCTTTGTTATATAATGGTGAATGTTGGTGAAAAAAGAGCTTTAAGGAGTTTATATGACTGTTCTCGATCGTATTTTAAATAAAATAGCATCCTACAGAATTAATCACATAATATTTCCAAAAGAAATTGCAAAAAAAATGCCCATTTATTGTTCATGGCACGTTGAATGGCAGGGAATTCAAAAAGGTTCTATTGAAATCCACTCTGACAATATTTATAAAGGTATGATTCAGATCGGTCATGACAGAATTGCCAAAAGCCTAATTGGTATAAATAAGTCCTGTATAAACCTTGAAAACAACGGAAAACTCATTTTTAATGGTCACGCCGACCTTTCCCAGGGTATATCAATTTATTCACATGACAACGCTGTTCTTACATTCGGCAGCAACATATACTCCAACGGATATTGCTCTATCTTCTGTCGAAAAAAGATAACTATCGGAAACGACAACATGTGGGGTTGGAATGTAACAATAATGGATAATGACGGACATCCTATATTTAATGCTGATAATAAAGTAATCAATGAGCCTCGTGAAATTAATATAGGCAATAATGTCTGGCTCGGATCTGATTCCAGCGTTATGAAAGGTGCCCGCATTCCCGATGGCTGCATCGTAGGAAAGGGAAGTACCGCTACACGCATTTACTCCGATGAAAACTCCATAATCGCAGGATGTCCTGCAAAAATCATTAAGAAGAATATCAATTGGAGCCGCGGCGAATACACGAATTGTCACCGCTAATCTCAGCTTTTTATAAAAATGCCTTCGCCGGATATTTTTACTCCGACGAAGGCACTTTTTAATTACTCTTTCATATAAAGAATATGTGTCTGCACATGATCTTCAAAAAAATTTGACATTCTATCAACTTCTTTATATCCACATGATTCAATAAATTTCAGTTTTTCCTTTTCTCCATCATTAAGCTCGACATACCTTGTTACAACAAAATTGCATTTCCTTTGTTTAACATAATCCGCTTGCGCTTCATTTATTTCATCTGATTTCAAATTTGTCCTGCAGAAAAATCTCATAGGAGGTATCTCTTCCAACGCAAGATAAAAACCCCGATCCATTGTACCATACACATACATGCTCGGATCATTCTTACCCAGCGCTCTGATTTTTTCCGCAAATATGTATTCGACAGTATCTGCTTTCTTTCCAAAAATCATATATCTATTTGAAGTACAAATAAATGAACCCGCAAAAGAAACAAAACTTAAAATTATAAACGCAATAAATATGCTGTTCTTACGACTGTTAAACTTATCAGACAAGTAACAAAATAGCTGAACAAAGGCTGCTCCGCCAAAAGTGCCGCATACCGATGCAATAAGCGGATAATATACATAGCTTGTACCACCAGCATATATTGATGCAAAAATAAAGCCATATGCACACACGTTAAGAAAAGCTAATTCAATTTTTTTATTAACTGCGAGATAGACGATACCGACACACATCAACATGAATACCACTGTATTATGCTTAATGACAAGTAATTTATGCCACCACAAGTAATCAAGTGCCGTATGCCCTTCATCTACATTGCTGTACATAAAAATATTATTATAAAAATAGCCTTCCCACAGATAGGATAATGATCCATTTGCCGCAAAATAACCCAGGACAATCACTGTCGGAATTGCAACGCCTGCTAAAAGACTAATAAATGGTGCCGCAAGTTCAGTAATTTTCTTTTCTCTAATATATACAAACAGTACATATAGTCCAAATAGAAGCGGAAATGCCACAAGTGTAAACTTAATCCAGAAAATGATACCTGAACATATTCCAATAAGCAGTGCATCTTTATTAGAAATATGCTTTGTCTCAGCAATTTCGAAAAGCTTACAAAAAATGAACATATATAACGGAAGGATAAATTCTTCCGCACTTCCACCGTGACTAAATGAAACAGAAGAATAAACTGCAAACGCAATAATAGGCAGCGCAAGTAATGAAAACTTACTTTTGCTGTAATTATATATGGTCTTGTATGTTTCAAATAAAAATAACGCCGCAGCTATAACCTCTAAAACAAATATGCCAATAAATGACTTTTCACTTATAAATACTCCCGGCGCATATATAAAATATATAAATGGACCTTTCTGATCATAAAGATCTCTGTAAGGTACTTTACCATGAAGCATCCCTTTTGTTATTTCAAAATAGATATTTGCATCTCCCCAGTCGTTTATGGGGTAAAAAAACGATGATTTTGAACATATCGTTATAGTAACAAACGCAAGAACTACTATCCCCAAATACAAAAGGAATCTTCGTTCCAGCTTATTCTCCGCACCATTTGCACTAATAAACATCTTAAAAATCCTATCTTTTCAAACCTTTCCGGCATTTTTTATCGGACACACTTTTATACACATGCCGCATCCTATGCAGTTATCATCATCTATAACCGGATACACAAATCCTGTCCCATCAGTCTCCATCTTTATTGCATTTACCGGGCACATATTTTCGCATGCATAACACCCGCAGCAATCTTCTTTATTTGAATAGAGCGTAGGCGTCTTTTTATTATCTACCTGCATAATACTTTCTTTAGCCCCCTGTACAATTTATTTCTCACAGCATATAGCTTTGTCGGGTGCCAAATGGCATTAACCGCCCATTTTACACCTTTACGGGGATAATCCCTGTAAAAGACTTTTGACATCACATCCTCGACGGATGTCTTTACGAGACTCGGATTGTGCTTTATGACTTTATTCACATCAATATTTTTCAGGAACAGGTCTGATCTGATTTCCGACAGAAAATTATCCGCATGTTCATTTTGGATCAGAATCACCGAAACACCCTTTTTGTCATAAAAATCCGGTTCTTCCTCCTGAATTCCCCAGAAATCACCCATTGTAATATCAGATTTTCTCTTAATTCCCTTAAATCTGCAGTTACAGCATGATGGCCTGAGATAAAGATCATGAATAAATCCGTGCATATATTCATTCTCTCTGAAATCACATTTATACTCAGATCCATCCTGATAAGAAATTCTGAACTGATAGTCCTGCCAGCCTTTTTCCTTATCTCTGAAACAAATAGATTTTACAGCCTTTCCCTGTGCCTGTTCTTCAATATACTTTCTTAAGACTTCGGGGTCTGGGACTCCATGACAGACAAAGTCCATTATTATCAGGTTTTCTCGATTTTCCCCGACAATTCCCGCAAGTGCGTTTGCCTGACATGGGGTTCCGCAAAAAAGGACTTTCCTGCCCTCTTTCAGATACTTTTTTACTTCCGCATAGGATCTTCCAACATTACTCTGTGCATATTTACTTCCGTAAAGATCACTCAGTTCATCTATATTTTCTACACACTTATGGAAGACATTGCCCTTTTCATCTATGGCTGCACCGCAAACGACACCGCCCGTCTTTATGACATGCTTAGCTGCCACAGAAAAGATACCTCCGGATGATGACAGCATTCTCTCATCACTATCACTATATCCCGCATAGCAGACAGGATAACGCTCAACTTCATTCACTATTTCAACCCTCTAAAGCAGCATCGATATATTCCGCTGCTTCCTGCCTCTTTCTCCTTAATATCACTTCTGTTTTTTCAGTATCAAATGAAAATCCAACATCTCCGTCCGTATTTGTTATCCTGTGATCACCGAGTCCAAAGGTCTTTAGCAGAGTATCGATCCTGGAATTCATATTTCCTGTACCATCTGTACCGATCCTGTCAAATACAACAAATGGCTTATGGAATAGTATCGAAAAAACTGTTCCATGGAACGAATCAACAAATGCAGCTTCTGCATTAAGGAAAAGATATAAAAACTCTGCAGGCCCGATCTTCCATGTATCTTCACAGTTCAGGATGTCTATAACCTCTGCACCAAGCTCTGATGCCTTTTTATTGATAAATTCATCATATTCCTTAGATTTTTCACCAAGAAAATACTTAACTACAAATTTATCTTTAACTTTTATTTTACTTTTTGAAGATGCTTTAACCCACTTATCCCTGCTAATCAGCATTGTAGGATCAAGCAAAACCGACGCATCTCTTCCCGTAAGGTCCTTTATAATATCTGCGCCCGCTTCTTCTCTTACAGACAGCGCCTTGAATTTTGAAAGACTGGTCTTAAATTCCTCTTTATACTCATCAGGAATTTCAGATACCCCAAAGCTCGCTGCATATGAAACCTTCTGCTCATCTCTCGCGAATTTAAGAAGTGCCCTCGGAACATAATAATAAAAATTTGGATTCCACACCTGATCGCTTCCTACCATGAAGTAATCATACCTATCTCTTACTTCATCAGAAACACTTTCTGCTTCATACGGGATAACGGCAGAAGACCATTTGATATTCAGGTCAAAAATCTCCCAGGTGTAATTATATGATTTCTTTCTCTTATTAATCTTCAGATAAACGTTTTTTATAAGCGTTTTTACAATGACTTTAAGCCTGCTGTACTTTTTCCAGCCAATCGTCTCAACATCATATCCTTTATCTGTAAGATACTCCTGCAGAGCATAGTTCTGGAGTCTGTTACCCAGATTCAGATCAACAAGCGTGATAATACCTATCTTCTTCATATTATCCTCAGTAAACCTCAAAACATCAGATTTCTCATGCGATATACAAGTGAACAGAGCCTATATTTAAATAACACATAAAATAATTTCTGCCGCGGCCTTAACAGCTTAAACCGTATCGTTTTAAGTGTGTCCTCTGTAAACTTATCCTCTCTTATACTTTTTATTTCCGTAACAGAGCTTTTCTCTCCATCAAGCAGATATGCGTTTGTTATCGATACATAAAGGGTATAAAATGCCGAGCCCATAAGTCTCACATCATTATCTATCTTGTGCTCTCTAAAATAATCGCATACTATTCCATGTCTTTTCTTCAGCATGTCAAACATGCCTTTTCTGTATCTTCTCGTAAGAGACTCAGAATTATCCCTGTAATACACAAGCTTGTCTTTTATAAATACAATTTTTTTCGCATTCTCTGCGATATACATCTGAAAAATATCGTCTTCTGTGTAGACCTCTCTCTCGGATATAAAACACTTTTCTGTAAGGCACTCTCGCCTGTAAAGCCTGCCCCAGACATATCCCGGATAATTATCATATCCCTCTGCATAGACTTTTCCGATTATAGGAAGAACATACTTATCTATGATATCTCTGTCTATGATTCTGTCCGGCATCTCGTAGGTATGCTCTATAATAGTGCCGTTATCGTCTCTGTAATGCCCGCAAACGCTCACATCAGCGTCATTCTTCCCGATAGCCTCATAAAGCTTCGAAACAAACCCAGGTGCAACATAGTCATCACTATCTACAAAACAAACATATTCACCTGTAGAAACGTCAAATCCGGCTTTTCTGGCGCTTGTAAGACCACCGTTTGGCTTATGGATTACTTTTACTCTCGGATCACTCTTATACTCATCACAAAGCGCAGGGCTTGCGTCCTTTGATCCGTCATCTACAATGATGCACTCTATATCCTTGTACGTTCCGTTAAGGATACTGTCTACGCATTTTTTCAGATATTTTTCCTGATTATATACAGGCACGATAACACTTACCATTTCCCTCATTCCTTTATATACTTATCATTTCTTGAGTAAAACATAGAGACTTGGAAGATAATAGAAAAACGCAAAGAACTTATCTTTTTTCAGGCTGCTGCTCTCTCTGTAAAGCTCTCTGTATCGTTTATAAACCTGTTTCAGTTCTCCAAGAGAAATGATACCGCCCTTTTTTTTCGCGAGATCCACGATCCAGTACATATATGTTCGCCGCGGATAAGAACTTAATTCAGGATATTTCTCATCAATATATCTTATCTCGCGCTCCAGCACCCAGAATACGTCATCATAAAACTTCTGATTTAACCCAAATGTAGAACTGCTCACATTTCCGCGGAAATAATAGTAAAGCTTTTCACTGCTGAAAACTGACTTCTGTGCTTTATCATAAAGCCTGTATAGCACATCCAGGTCTTCACATATCCTGCCTTCAGCAAACTCTATTCCATTAAACAATTCCCGCTTAAAAAGCTTTCCCCACATTACAACATACAGTTCATCCTTTACCATATGGATATTTCGTATCATCTGTATATTGTCCATGGAAGTAGTTTCTGTTTTTCCCTTATTATCAGTGAATTCTGCCTTTTCTCCTGTAAAGGTCAGATAATCCACCATGGAAATATCTGCGGTGTTTCCTTCAGCAAGGCTATAAAGCTTTTCCACCATGTCAGGTGCAATGTAGTCATCAGAATCCACAAAGCAGTAATAATCTCCCGAAGCTATTTTTAATGCGTTGTTTCTTGCCGCAGACTGCCCTGCATTTTTCTGATGAATGACCCTGATCCTTGAATCCTCAGACGCATATTCATCGCAGATCTTCCCTGCGTTATCAGGGCTTCCATCGTCCACAAGCAGTATTTCAAGTTCCTTATATGTCTGACCGAGAAGGCTCTCCACACACCGCACAATATACTTCTCAGTTTTATAAACCGGAACTATAACAGAAACTGTTTTACTCATTCTTCCCTCAAAAAAGCGAGGCAGCCCTCGCTGTCTCGCTATTCACATTTATATATATATGATGTCACGACTCGCGGAGCGTTTAACTCCGACTGAGTTAGAATTCTTCCCCAACCAGATAAATCGGTCTCTTCTTCACTTCCAGATAAGTCTTACTGAGATACTGTCCTACAATTCCAAGACAGAAGAGCTGAACACCGCTTATAAGAGAAATGATGCACACTAAAGACGGCCATCCGCTTGTAGGATCCCCAAGCACCAATGTACGCACAATGATAGTGAGTATCAGCACACATGCAAGGACGCAGAAAAGACATCCGAGAATAGACGCGAATGCAAGCGGCACAGTAGTAAATGCAATGATACCATCAATAGCATAGAGGAAAAGCTTCCAGAAAGACCACTTTGTTTCACCTTTCTTTCGCTCTACATTCTCAAATTCCATCCACTTTGTACGGAATCCAACCCAGCCAAATATACCTTTGGAGAAACGGTTGTACTCTCCCATTGAAAGGATCGCATCTACAAACTTTCTGCTCATCAGTCTGTAATCACGTGCGCCGTCTACGATGTCAGCATTTGACATCTTATTGATCAGAGAATAGAACTGACGGGCAAAGAATGAACGGATAGGCGGTTCACCCTTTCTGTCAACACGTCTGGTAGCAACCGAGTCATACTCTCCAGATTCAAGATATCCGTACATCTCCGGTAACAATGCCGGCGGATCCTGAAGATCTGCATCCATCATTACTGCAAAGTCGCCCTTTGCATGCTTAAGTCCTGCATAAATTCCGGCTTCTTTTCCGAAATTTCTGGAAAAACTTACGAGATGGACTCTCGGATCTGTCTCGTGAAGTTTTTTCACTTCCGAAACAGTTCCATCCTTTGAACCATCATCTATATAAATAACTTCAAATTCAATGTCTTTCTGCTTAAAGAAGTTCTCTGTCTTCATAAGCTCATCATAAAAATCCCTAACATTCTCTTCTTCATTGTAGCAGGGTACGATCACACTTAAGAGTTTCATCCTTTTCCTCTTTTCATTAAAATCACTATTCTCTACTTTACCTTTATATGAGATAAACTTCAAGTATTGCTATTTCTAAATTTGTTACTTTTCGCTCGCTTACAGCTCGCTCACGTAACGGATTTTGCTAATTAAATCGCCTTCGACGATGAGCAAAATCCAATGACCTTTCAACTTTCTTGGTCGTAAACTCCGCAGTAAATGCTCCGTTTACGTCTGAACAATTACCTAAATTTCGCAACAACAGCGAAACCATCGCCATTTCCTCCGGTAAGATAGTAGCTTCCGCATCTAAGCCAGGCATGCGCTTTTAGTTTTCCCTCTTCTTCCATTACACCCAGATAGATCGTAGATGAAATATTTTTTTCATTCAGAAGTTTACGAAGGGTGAGCGCACGTACGAAACATTTCGCATCCCAGGGCAAATGCTCTGTGATACGGTTTACATGAAATGCACAAAGTCTCACATATCTACCCATACCTTCCGGGAAATCATATGTCGATTCCTCTCCCCTGATTCCAAATTTTTTTTGAAGCTTTTTCATCGGCACTTTCATTACCAAAAAACGATAATAAAATGAGTAAATATAAGCTTTTATTGTAAGTCCTTTTTCACCGTTTTTCGTCAAAAAGCTGTAAAAATCTATCATAAACCCTTCCTCGTCAGTTTTTATTTTTTCTGAGCTATGATATGCTATATTAGTTATAGAAATGATATGATGTTAGGACAAAAGTCCTTTTGACCCTGTCATCATAATATTCTTAAATCCTTTGAAAAGGAGTTCTTTCACGTATATGAAAGTCAGTATCATTGTTCCCGTTTATAATGTCGAAGACTATCTGCCAAAGTGTCTTGACTCACTTATCAGTCAGACACTTAATGATATAGAGATCATTGCCGTTAATGACGGAGCAACCGATTCATCACCGGAAATCCTTAGGCATTACGCTGAGCAGGATTCCCGTATAATCGTTCTTGATAAGCCTAACGGTGGTCTCTCTGATGCCCGTAACTACGGTATTCCATATGCTACCGGAGACTATATCGGTTTCATCGACTCTGACGACTTCGTTGATTCGGAGATGTATGAAGTCATGAGCAATAAAGCGGATGAAACACATGCTGATATAGTTGAATGTAATCTGCACCACACCTGGAATGATCACGAAGATACCGAAATCGGTCCGCATATTACCGACCGCAAAGAAATGCTAATGACAGGTCGTTCTGTTGTATGGAACAAAATTTACAACCACAAATGGCTGCTTTCTACAGGTGCATTGTTCCCAAAGGGATTTATCTACGAAGATGTTGAATTCTTCTCAAAGATCGTTCCCTTCATTAACCGCATAGACTATGTAGAACCGGCATTCTGTCACTACGTACAGAGAAATACTTCCATCAATAATTATCAAACCTTAAAGACTCTGCAGATTTTGGATATTTTGGATCACATTGTTGATTTCTATAAATCTAATGGATTTTACGATGAATACCGCGATGCTTTGGAGTTTTTAGCTACACGCATCCTCCTTTGCAGCTCTCTGTCAAGGATGTCACGCATCCCAGCTCCGGCAGACCGTAATGAAGCAGTCACCAAAAACTGGAATAAACTTAACGAGCTTTTCCCCGAGTGGAAAAATAATAAATATCTCAAGACATTTCAGGGGCGAAACGGTCGCTTCATGCGTGCCATGAATCCTGTGACCTATCCACTTGCAGCATGGCTGCTATCACTTAGAAAATAAAGAGTTTCAGCTGTCTTTTATGACAGCTGATTTCTTTTTATATTTTTCTTTATACTTTTTACCTTATCTCATCAAGTCCAAGCAGTTTCACCATATACATTCTCTTCTCAGCAACATTAACCTTCTCGGCCGGATTATAGTAGTTTTTCTTATGAACAAAGTAATTGATGATAAACTTAAATCCTCTGTGAATCCATGCGACCGGAAGAAGTACAGGATATTTTCTTGCATAGGAATATGTATATGGCATACTTTCACGATTAGGGAATATCATCTCGATCTTTCGCTTGAATTTTGAACCTTCTACCTTGGCTTCTCCGAGGAAGTATGCTTCCATGGCACCTAGTATCTGCCATTTTGCATCTCTGTCCATACCGTCACCTACACTAAACATATCTTCAAGAAATTCATCGAGATCTTCATCAATTATCTCTCTCTTATTAGGGAATATATCTCCTCTCATTCCGAGATGCTTTTCACAAATAGTAAAGAAACACGTTACAAAACGATGATATCCAAGCCTGTCTATCTTTTCCCAGAAGCTTTTCTTATCTATCTTGTCGAGGTGCTTATTTACAAATAATGTAATATCTACCAGATATCGGATTCCCACACCCTCAAGTGAAAAGTGCTTGATAATATGGAACAATTGATACACCAGATGTTCCTCATATCCCAAGGTTGTAACCTCCTGCCCGCACGCATTTGTACGGATCAAGGAATTTCTGTCCGTCAGTTTCATCGAATCCAGTATATCAATTCTGCGTCCCTTGTAATCCTCCCAAAGCCTCGTATGCAGCTCGATCATATGCTGCACAGGTCCTCTTAGACGATATACCTGCACCTGCTCCTTGCTGTCGACTTCGTCTTTTACATAGCCCATCCTTTGAAACAGCTTTTCTGCAGGTTCTCTATCTTCTTCATATACAAAGATATCTGTATCACATCCGGGACGCTCACTAAACTGTGGATAAAGGTCTGAGAGAAGCATTCCCTTAAAGAAAACGAATGTCATGCCTTCTTTTTCTGCTTCAGCCTTAACCCTGGCTATCTGAACATTTTTTTGAAGCTCTGAGAACATTGATATTTTTGTGAACTGTCCCCAGCCCTCAAGCATCTCAATATCATCTATATCATAATTTTCAACACAATATTTCACTACCGGATATATAAGAGACGCTATCTTATTGGACCTTGCTATTCCAAAGAAAGCCCTCCAATCCATAACCTCAAACACATCTTTTAGTTTGTCGTCAGGTTCTGTCTTTGTGATCGCACATTTCACAATATAAAGATATAATTCTCTAAGCCTCTTATCACGGAGACCTCTCTCCATTACTTTCCTAACTTCTTTATCCCTAATCATTAAATAATTCTCTCCTGATCAATAGAAATGATCAAATTCTTTTTATATACGCCAAATACCAGTATTTCAAAATCTTTTTTGTTGAAAATGTTCTGGTCGGCTTTAGATACCTTACTGCCTCTCTCAAAAAACTAAAGTATGGTATCATTTTTTCGCGGTATTCAATGCCTTCTTTTTTCATATTTCCTATGTTACACCAAATCCAATACATATAGGCATCCAAGGATATTTCTGTTAACCGCTGCTTTTTCATTTCATGAAAATACTGTATCTGCTGCCTTTTGGCTTCTATATGGTTTAGCATTTTCAGATTGTATTTTTCTCGAGTGATCGAATTTTTCCGTATACGATACGCATATAGCTTCGCATCGGTAAATACGGTACATTTTGAGCGGTCAAGAATTCTGTAATAAACATAATCATCTTCAAAAACCTTTCCCTCCGGATAAAATAGACCATCAAAAAGTTCAGTTTTATAGAGTTTATTTGTAGGTGAGACAAGTTTCATTGAATCATCTACGAATTTTTCCTCATACTGCGACGTATCTGTATAAACTTCTATCTGTGCTGTTTCCTTCGTTTCTGAAAGATCGATTTCCTTCTCTCCGTCATTAAAAAGATGAAAACTACATATAGCAAGATCCGCATTTTTCTCCTTTATACACTGATACATACTTGCCAAATAATCTGTACGAATCATGTCATCAGAATCCACAAAGCAAAAATACGGACTTCTAATCGCCGCAAGACCTTTATTTCGTGCTAACGAAACGCCTCCGTTTTTCTGATGTATTACCTCTATTCTTTCGTCTTCACTCGAAAGCCTGTCACATATTTCTCCGCTTCTATCCGTAGAACCGTCGTCGATCACTACTAATCGAAAATCTTTGAAAGTCTGCGCCTGAATGCTCTTTATACAATCTTCTATATAATCTTCGTTATTGTAAACAGTTACTATTACATCTATCTCCGCCATAACCCAGCCCCCACATCCTTCATCTTCAGATCTGTTTGATATATGCCAAATACCAGTATTTTAATAACTTTTTTACAGAAAATGTCTTTGTTGGTCTTAAATACAGCACAGCTTCTCTTAGAAATTTGAAATATGGTTTCATTATTTCACGATAAGACATACCTTCTTTTTTCATGTTCTCTATATTCCACCAAATCCAGTGCATATAAGCATCCAAAGATATTTCTGTTAGCCTCTGCTTCTTCATTTTATGAAAATACTGTATTTGCTGACCTTTAGCTTCTATATGATTTAGCATTTTCAGATTGTATTTTTCATGCGAGATCGATCCACTCTGAATACGGTACTCATAGAGTTTTGCATCGGTGAATACCGTTTTTTTTGAACGATCAAGAATTTTGTAGTACACATAATCATCCTCATAAACTTTTCCTTCAGGAAAATAAATGTTATGAAATAACTCTGTTCTATAAAGCTTATTCCATACACACACCATCTTTATGGCATTATCATTAATAGAATCAGCATATTCAGATATATCTGTATAAACTTTAATATCTTGATCACCAAAAGCCCCAGAAAGCTCCCCCATCGGTCCATTGTCACCAAAAGTATGATAGCCGCATACAACCAGCTCTGCATCCCATTTCGTTATCAATTCATACATATGCTTCAGATAATCTATATGTATCACATCATCCGAATCGATAAAGCAGATATATTGACTGCTGCTCACCTTTAAACCTGCATTTCTCGCTACAGAAAGACCACCATTCAGCTGGTGAATGACCTCTATTCTTTTATCATTTTGGGCCATTTCATCACAAATATCACCACAGTTGTCTGTCGAACCATCATCAACCAGTATCAGCCTAAAATCACTAAATGACTGCGACTGAATACTATAAATGCACTGTCTAATATATTTTTCTGTATTATAAACAGGAACAATAATATCTATCTTTGCCATTCCCCTACCTTTTGTATCCCCATTTCTAATATCCCATCTTTTTCATCTTCATCCGTATGTAATACTTCTGAAGCCCCGGAAAGAAACGATAAATCACATATTTAACTCTTTGACCCTTAGAAAAATCTGGATTTGTAACCGCCTTCATATAGTTTTTTCTATATAGCTTTCGCATTTCCCTATATATTTCTTTACTATCAGGAAGTTTTTTACATTCACGCATTATCTTTAGAACTGTCGTAAGATACGCTGTATATGCCATTCTTAATAACTGTGGTTCTTCCTTTTCAGTATAAAAAGATATCTTATCTTCTTGTGTATGAAGGCCATCATAAAGCCTTATCTTGCTTTCATTGCTCCTCGTTGCAGAGCCTTCTGAATAAAAATAGTTATAGAGCTTCAGATCAGAAACAGCGACTTTCTTTGCCTCATATAAAACCTTAAAGGTAGTTGCCCCATCTTCATAATAATGATAATTCTCCGGAAACCTGATCTTTTCCCAAAGCTTTGACTTAAAGAGTTTCCCCCATACCATGCTGTACATTATACGCAGGTCTTCTCGCATAAGCAGCTGCTTTCCGGTAAGTTCATACTCATTTGCAGACTCAAACTTTATATCTGGAAACAATAACTCTTTCTTCTCAAAAGTATTATTCACAGACACCCATGAAATATCAGCATTTCGCCGCTGTAAAAGATCATAAAGAGACTCCAGGTACCTTGGATGCAGATAATCATCACTATCAAGAAAAGCTATATATCCATTGGTAAAATCCAATGTATCAAGACCCGTGTTTCTGGCCGCGGCAGCTCCGCCATTTTTCTCATGAAGGATCAGCTCTATACGTTCATCCCTTTCACTCCACTTTCTGCAGACCTCTCTTGAGCCATCCGAAGAATGATCATCAACAAGGATAAGTTTCCAATTTGACCATGTCTGATCAATAACGCTCTGAACACAGCGGTCAAGAAATTTTTCCGCATTATAAACCGGAACAATAATCGAAATAACGGCTTCTTCTCTTCTGCACATAATTCCCCATGCATCACACTACAACAATAATATATTTTTCTTATATTTCTTAAACTCAAAAGCTTTGAATTACAAATATTCTTTTATCTAATCCTAACAATTTTAAGAGTTTTTAAGACCAACTGTATTAAGTATGCGTACTCCTCGGTTTTCCTAAATAATATGTAATTGATAACATTAGGTACAACCACACAGATAACTGCTTTACAAACAAATAGAATATAAATATTAGATATAGGAATACTAATACATATAAAGTATGTTACTAATTCCTCAAAAACATATAAGGAAAAACACTCAAGCATCAACAATAAATATTTTCCGCTTCCTTCATAGAAATAATCATTGAATAAAAGTTTTGCTTTTAACAGCATCTGTACTGATTGCGAAATGATCGTTCCAAGTATTACTCCAACCAGTCCAAACTTCAGAACCAAAATGATAGATACAACTAAATTTGCTATCATTCCTATAAATGAAATATACTTATCCTTCTGAAACAGTCCTGCACTTGTAATTGTCAGCCACAGAGGTGTCTTTATAAACTGAAAAAAAGAATTAAACATAATGACAAAAACCGTTACAATAGGTAATGTCATATCCTCATTCCTTGACCAGACAATGGTGATAAAGTCATTTGAAAGACAAAACAACGATATTGACGCAAATGATCCAATATATAATGTTATCATTGTCAGTTTCTTTAGAATTTTATAAACATATTCTTTTCCTTCTGATGCTATTGCATTACCTACACTAGCCTGTGCCGAGTACAAGGAACCATTTATAAATGTTGTTACATAATTTATAAGCGTATTGTAATTGGACATAAAGCCAACAGAAATGACATTTACAAAAGAAGATATTATCAGATTATCTGTTGAAGTCAGAACAGTTGTTGATACCTTACCTAAAAATATGTTCTGAACATCTTTCAATATTTTCTTTGTTTCAATCTTATCAAGCCTTGATCTTGTATCTTTGAGAACCGGATACTGCTTTCGCACATACGATGTACTAATGTAGTTAACAACCACAGTCAGAACAATCTCTGTACATATGTAAGCAATAAAACTCTTGGTAATCGCAAGTACCGAAATCTTCAAAAGAGGAGTAGCAATATTGCTCACAACTCTGATTTTTCCGGTAATATAACCTCTTTGATCTGCTACCGCCAATGTATAGTTGTAAGAATACAAATATGTCACTGCAGTTTTTACCAAAAACAGAACATATACGATTTTTACGAATCCAATATCAAAAGTCGAACCTTTTATAATAAACTGCAAAAAAGGAACCAGAATAATTCCTACAACAAAAATAAAACCCGCAACCATCCTGTAAATCCACTTATAAAAATTCATGATAGCTGCTATTTTTTCATCATCTCTTTCTCGTAACGGTTTGTATAAATTAAATGTTACCGCAGAGCCGAAACCCAATTCAGATAAAGATAATAAAGATAAAATGTTGGTAAAAAGACCATCTATTCCCAAATACTCAGAGTTCAGGATATATATGAACAAAGTTCTGGATATAAAACCGATCAGTATTGTGATAACCGTATTTATCGTCGTCCAGACACTATTTTTAATTACATTCTCACTACGCATTATTTTACAAACTTCCTAATAATATACTTTTTAATCCGATAGTATTGGTACAAAAAATAATTATAATCTTTTACAGTTTCAACAATTCTAACAAGCATACCAACATGAGCCTCCGGGTCATTTTTATAATCCTCGTAATACTTCTTGTAAACGATTTTATATCCTGTCCATGCTTTTTTCGGGCTCTTTGTTATCTGTTCCATTCCGTGCTGAATATAATGGAACAGGACTTTCCTTACTCCATATATCTTGTAATGCTTACTGATCCTTAGCCACATCTCATAATCCTGCCTAGCAGGAAGGCTTTCGTCAAACCCGCCAAGAGCCAACAGCGCTTTCTTTTTTATGAGTCCCTGCGACGTGCTTCCAATATAATCATATTTCAACTGATCATGGAACGTGATCTCATCCTTATACAAACCTGTCGTATAATAATCTGTAACCGTCGGCGGATTTGTTGACATGTCTACAACATCTCCCAGGCAGTAAACCATGGCAACATCATCACTTGTCCCTGCAAATCTTTCAAGCTGCTTCTCAAGTTTATCCGGTTCCCATGTATCATCATCATCCAAAAAAGCAACATATTCACCTTGTGAATTCTTTATGCCAAGATTTCTGGCTGCGCATGCTCCTTTGTTTCCATCCTGCTTTATATACTTTATTCCGTCTCTGTTTGAAAATGCTTCGCGGATCAGATTACTCTCATTACTATTATTTTGATTATCATCAATTATAAGAATCTCTATATCCTTATATGTCTGGCTTAAGACACTCTGTACAGCTTTTTCCACAGCCTCTGGCGGTCTCTTATATGTGGTTATTACAATCGATACCATTTTTTCTCCTATCGTACATAACCAAAGTGCAGCGCAAAATGGCTATTTTGTATTTATGATGCTTTATATATTTCCTAACAGTTTTGCCAATAAGTAGTACTTTAACCCACGAGACTTACCCATTGTTTTTATCTCAGACATCAGATTAAGTCCTGTTTTCTTTAGCATATCCCTGCAATAATCAAGGTCTGCAATACCTCTTAACTGTTCCTTCATAACTTTAACAGGTCTGTCCATGATCTCGTGATAAAGGAGCAGCATATGGATCATGTAGAAATTATCTCTAAAATAATCAAGACCTTTTTCTACCGTATAGTCATATACATACTTACTGATCTCATTATATCTGCTAAGCTGCGATACTCCCGCTGCCTGACCTACAGTTGAGGTTTCTCTCCTCAAATAGTAGTAACTACGCCGATTTGACACATAGATTTTTGAAGCATACAGGAGATACAGCAGATTAAAGCATAAATCCTCTGCCATTACAGGCTGAAATTCCGGTATTTTTAAGTTATGCTCACGGATAACGTCTGCGCGATAAAGACGATTCCACAATTCAAAACCGCATTTGTAACTAAGAAATGTATTTGTAATGAACTTTAACCGGTTCACATCAGAGCTGACATCATATGCACCTTCAAAAAAATCACGCTCCATGTATATTTTCTCAACACCGGTATTCGTATAAACGTGATAGTAATTAAAGATAACCAGATCCGACTTGTATAAATTCATTTCCCTAAGGCTTTTCTCTACAAGATCAGGCGCGAGATAATCATCACTGTCAACAAAAAGAATGTAATCTCCCCGCGCCATCTCTAATCCTTGATTTCTTGTATCTGCCTGTCCGCTGTTCTCTTTATTTATAAGCCTTACCCTAGAATCATCCTGTACAAAAAATTGACATATCTCTTCTGTTCTGTCAGTCGATCCATCGTTTAAGAGAAGAATTTCAAGATTTGGATATGTCTGACTAACGACAGATTCAAGGCATTTTGAAATATATAGTTCCGTGTTGTACATCGGGATTATCACACTTACCAATGCATCTGTCTTCATTTCATCCTCTCACTTTCTTGATCATCTTCCATGCTGCATAGTAAAGCTTTGGAGCAGTTATAAAAAGATTTAATTCCACCTGTGTCTTAAACGGTGTCTTTTTTCGAAACACTCTGTCTTTTTTAATCTGATTTCTAAATTCTTCAGTATACGTGCTAGCGAAAACATCTACGCTAACATTTGCATCTGTGTATTTCTGCTGCTGATAGCAAAGCATGTGTTCTGTATGCTTCACTTCCATTTCCCAAAGTTTCTGTTCTTTCTGTTCAGCAAAAAATCTTATCCTCGACAGATATCCGCCAAATACCTGCATGTTCTTTTCAGTAAGTTTTGAACCTATTATGCTGTCCTCTCTTTGAAAATATCTGCAAAACGGTATATTCATATAGATTATTTTTTTCGCCTTGTACAAGATCCTGAAAGTCGTATACTCGTCTTCGTAGATTTTTCCTTTTGGATACTCTATGCCATCTAAAAATGATCTTTTATAGATCTTATTCCATGCAACCGTTAATGGAAGTGTCAGATTACTCTCATAGTAACGGTACTGTGCTTCTCTGCCGTCCATAATAATCGTTTCGTACTTTTCGGGTATTACTCCGTAATCATCGACTTTTCCCTCATATACATACTCATAACCACATATGCTTACATCTGCATTTTCTTTCATAAGTTCATCCATCATCATCCGATACATGTCCTTATGAAAATAATCATCTGAATCCGCAAAGGCTACATATTCTCCGATTGCTCTCTTCATTCCTGTATTTCGCGCATCGGAAAGACCGCCGTTCTTCTTGTGGATTACCTGTACTCTGGAATCCTTTTCTGCATATTCATCACAGATTTCCCCGCAGCCATCATTTGATCCGTCGTCTACCAAAATAATCTGAAGTTTTTTATATGTTTGTCCAATGAGGGAATCTACACATCGTCCAAGATATTTTTTTACGTGATACACGGGAACGATCACGGAAAGAAGTGGTTCATGCATGCCTTCTCTAACCCCTTAACTATTTTTTGAATCTAATATATCCAAAAGTCCGTCTGACTCTCCTGTGCGAACCTTTCGAATAAACAGTTCTTCCCTGTCTTTTATCCTGTCATAGTCCTTTTCCGTAAGGACCGTTACCTCCTTTGGAAACTCAAAGTAATGAAGATTTCTCCAGTTTACGAGCCATCTCTGCTCCGGCTCGCCATACTTTATACAATGGGTACGGTACTTTGAATTATGAACCACTGTATGGAAGTATTCTTCATCCGGAAACTGCATTGTGCGCATTTTTTTGTTAAATGCCGGATGCGTCTTCTCAAATTTATCTATGTACTCTGCACACTCTCTCGATACCGCCCACTGTGCACAACCGTAAAAGATCGGATAATCTCCGTCCTTTTCCTGTATGACACCATTACATCCAATGGTTGTGAGGCTCAGAGCCATTTCCTGAAGCCTTATAAGTATCTTCTGCAGGCTCTTTTCAGAAGTCTTTCCATACGGATTGTCCTTTTTATAGTAAAGGCGGTATTTACGCGAAAACTCCCAGTCTTCGGTACGTGCGATAGGACATCCTCTGATAAATTCCCTACCATTATTTATTTCAAAGAAATCTTTTATCTCTTTATTTGACTTTATAGGATAGTCGAGATTTTGCAGCGTAACGAAATAGTCATAGTTTCTGTCACTCTGCAGTGCTTCTCTTAACAAAATATATGTGGCTTCTATAGCGTTATATCCGCCCCAGTATACTTTCTCACGTTTATTTGTAAAAAAGACACGAGTAAGCCCCTGCATAGCTTTCCTAAAGGGTTCTATATCCTGTTTTGCATCCACATGTATATACATATCAAAATCCGGATCAGCCGTAAGCCTTTTTGCAGCCCTTGCAACCAATTCCGGATCCGTATGACACAGATTCAAAAATGCAATTCTCATCTTTAGTCCAATCCTATTTTGCGCATTTACTGAAATTTCTACCGCTTAAACTCATAATGAACAGCATTTAAGAGAGATGTAGCAAAGAACAGTAGCCCATATGTGCCACTCTTCATCATCATAAACGGGATTTTCTTTACAAGTGATCCTCTGCCCGGTCTGAAGTTCTTTACCGCTTTCTGAACTCTCGGATCATCTATATAAGTGCGATATGCTCTGTAACGTTCGCTATATGACTTTTCGCCATTAGCCGAGAGCTTAAAAGCCATTTCTACGGCAGACATGACAATCGTACCTGCAAAGTATTCCGTAATATCTATTCCTGTTCTGCTCTGGATTCGCTCTGTAAGCTTCTCTCGCGCATCATTAAGCTTCTTCTTTCCATCAAGCTTGGAGAATGGTTCTCTCTCATAGCGATATATAGCAGATGTGGAACGAGTCACCAGATAGTAATAGCACTTCTGTGTAACCGCTGCCCTCTTACAGCAGGACAGATAGTCTGATATAAATACCGTATCTTCTCCGACTTTTAGAGTCGTATCAAATTTCAGATCATTCTGAAGGATCACGCTTCGGCGGACAAGTATTCTCCAAAGCGCCGGATTTTCCACATAAAGCGCATCCTTTTCACCACGAAGCCAGTTATTTATATCTTTATTTGACAGACCTACAAATGCAGGCACTACCTTTTTTACGATATCCTGACCCACATACAGCTCCTCCGAAAAATGAGGTGCACATATTTCCTTTATTTCCTCATCCTCGTATCGGCTGTATCCATAGATCACAGCATCCGCTGCCTGACTCTCTGCGATCTCGACTACCTCTCTGCAGGTATATGACTCCTCAAAGTCGTCACCGTCAAAGAAAAATATAAATTCACCTGTGGCTGCCTTTACTCCATCATTTCTCGCAGCTGATACACCACCGTTTGCTTTGTGGATGACATGTACTCTGCTGTCTTTTTTTCGATATTCATCTGCTATGTCACCTGTGCCGTCAGTGGATCCATCATCTACGACGATGACTTCCAGAAGCTCCCTCGGAACGTCCTGTGTCAGCGCACACTCGATACTTCTGCCTATGAATCCGGCAATATTATAAGCCGGTATGATAATACTGATCTTACTGTCCATACCTGTATACTTTCCTGTACTTTTTGTTACGTGTTACCTGTAACTGCTTTTTGATCTTTTCACCTATAGATACATGCTTTGCGAACTGAGCTCCTATGAGCAAAAGCGGGAAGCAGATCGCTGCATTCATTACATACGCTTCCATGATAGTATAAAGCGTATATACCAGGATAAAGATCTTGTCAACGAGAGACAGCTGTTTATTGTAGTAAATAAATGCGATAGATATAAGTGCCAGATAGAAAACACCGTAGCTTATAAACATCCAGATAAAGCAGTTATCAAAGATCATCGAATCTATCCAATGACCTCTCCAATAGATCTTGCTATCAAACGTTATTGACTTTCCAAACCATGACATACCCTTTAGATCATACGCTACCGCTCCATACAGGAGCCGTCCCGTAAAGAATTTATTAAGGATATTGAAAAGCTCTTCATACAGGCCATTTACATACCCGATGATAATTCCTACAAAGAATACAGAAAGAAAAGCGTACAGATATTTTGAAGCAAGTGAAATCACATTCTCAAAAACGACTGCTGGTCTGTTCTTTAAGCCCTTCTTTGTGATCAGAAGCAGGCAGGTAAGTGTCGATACGATAAACGAGGTATTTGAATCGCAAAACTTATAAAATGTAAAATTCACCAGCCAGACAAGTACAATATGCCACCATTTAAGCTTTTCCTCATGTGCATAGAGGAATTCAAGTGATGTCCAACAAACATACATCGCAAATGTGTTTGCATGTCCCTGATAAAAGGTCATACGTGGATCACCACCGGTTCTATAGGAAAACGTAACCTTCCACGGATTTAAAAACAGATCATGCACATACACCATTACATGAATGGATAGCAGCAGCATCTTTGTATAACTCGTGTATTTTAAAGTTTTTCTTAGGTCTATGCCCTGCATCGCACATATCGATAACGAAGTAAAGAACAAATAAAAATAATAGCTCTTTATACATGTATATATACATATGCTCACAAGTACCACAGAGATCAGGAGCTTTTTCCACGTATAACGCTGTGTCATGAGCTTTATACCGATAAGTGCTATAAACAGCATTATCAAAGCATTGTCAAGCAATGCCGGTTTCTGCATTATCACAGATGAATCTGTGACATTCTTTACCGCCAGCACTACCATCGCTGCAGTAAAAAGATTTTGATAAAACTGTATTCTGTTTTCCTGATTTCGTTCCCTCAGGGTTTGTAATTTCATCCTTTTACTGCTCTCCTATTGAAACCTAACGATCATGCTAATGATGTAAGGGTCAAAAGTAAATTTCAATCCTAAAACACTCGCATTCCGCGTAATAACGCTACTTGCTCGTGTTTTGCGGGTCCCAAGGTCTCAATCCTCTTTGTGCAAGCACAATCGGATTTTGACCTTTTGACCCTGACATCATACTAATTCAAAATCACATTATTTCCGGATAATTCCTTTTGATCCATGAGATCACCGTTATCATCAGATGCCGCTCCATCATCCGGTTCAGGCTGAACTACCTCCGTATCCGTTATCGCACCTGCGATCTCGGGGAAATACCAGGTATTATCAGCTCTGTGTATCAGTGCATACTCTTTTACACCGGCTGCTGTGGCTGCGCTTCCTCCATTATCCCACCAGATAAAGGAAAGATTCTGCTCAAGAGCTTTCTCTCTAAACTCTTCACAGTATTTAACTCTGTCAAATTTAACCTTCGCTACCTGACCAAATTCACCAACCACCACAGGATATCCGCTTTTTCTTAGCGTTTTCACAGCGTCAAAAACATCATCAAGTCCTTCGGGGCCGGAATAGATATGTACACCCACTAACAACCTTCCATCTATCGTATCCTTAGGTAATGCAAAGTACGCTATATTTCTGTCATTTGGAGTTGCTGAATACAGATTTACCAGCAAAAATCTGCTTTCATTTCCACCACCTGTTGCTCTGACAGTATCCACAAAGAGCTGATTCCACTTATTAAAGGCCCTGTAAGAGTATCCCGGTATTTTATCCCAGCGAGATTTCTCATCGACCATTTCATTAAAGCCCTCAAGGATGAGCTTCTGATCATAGTCCTTAAAGTAATCCGCTATCTGAGTGATCATATTACGGACACGCGCTTCGTTCTCACTGTAATTTGTCTCTGAAGCACGTATCCATCCGGCATTTCCTGTGTCATGATGAATATCTATGATCACATACAGATCCTGCTCTAAAGCCGCAGATACTACTGTTCCCACACGTTTTAGCCATGCTTCATCTACATTACCGTCCTTATCGATGTGATTCATCCAGGTAACAGGGATGCGGACAGTATTGAAACCTGCATTGCTAACGAGCCGAAATACGCCCGGTGTGATCTTTGGATTTCCCCAAATCGTTTCATATGTTTCAGTATTAGCATCCATATAAAACTTATTGTCCCAGTCACAGGAATCGAGGGCATTACCTATATTTATGCCGGCTCCCATATCTGTAACAAGTATTTCCGCTGCATTCTGTGCCATAACGGTAATATGTGATGCTTCTCCTGCCGTACTCCAGGCAGCTGTGTCGTCTGTACTACTTTCGTCACTATGCTCCGCTGCCACGTTACTATCTGCAGCATCTGCAGATACGTACACGATTTCACCTGGCCTATATTCTTCATGTGTTTCCGGTATTCCTATTACATACCACGCTGCCCATATGAATATTGCAAGCGCGATTACTAAAAAGACTGTGCCTGCGGCAACTACCCATTTTTTCAAAATGCTGCCCTCGCTTTCAATCTGAAGTAGATCACAGCTAATGAAATGAGTCTGCATTTAAGCATTATAAATTCCGGCTTCTTGTATCCCGGAACCATTCCTAAATGCACATGTGACATAATTTCCTGCACGAGCGGATGATCAAGTATCAGTTTATAATCCCTTCTTGCCGAACTGTTCCCTGCAAATTCTCTAAAAAGATTTGTTACTACTCTAAAGTAATAAGTATCTGCTTCATGAAGTAGTGTCTTGTCTTCCTTTGCTCTCACATCTCCAATTGCTGCATCATAAAGAGGCTCTGTAAATCTGAGTCTGTCCTCGATACCGTAACGCCTCATTGCACTTCCGGCATGTTGGCGATAAAGAAGTACTGTTGCATTTGACATAAAAAATGAACGGCATTTCTCGTAATATCTGAGCACAAAAAGAAAATCCTCACCAATCGGAACTCCCTCCGGGAAAGACAAGTGATACTCGTCAATGATCTTCTTTCTAAATATCTTTCCCCAGCACTCATTCCATTTGGATGAAGCATACATTATACGGTCAGCTTCTCTGGTATCTCTGCAAAAATCTCCCTTAAACTCGTAACGTTCTTCCTTATGCGTTCCGTCATCATAAAAGGTCTCATATGAAAATGCAATGAAATCTTCATTTTCATCACGGATCACATTGAGTATCTGCTCTACAGCCCCATCCTTCAGCATATCATCTGCATCGAGGAACATGATATTACGTCCTTTTGCATTACGGATACCATTATTTCTAGCCTTTGATACTCCGCCATTTTCCTGATGGATCACTTTGAATCTCGCATCCCTATGTGCAGCTGCGTTTAATACTTCCGAAGTCTCATCAGTACTTCCGTCATCAACGATCACTACTTCAAAATCTTCGGAGGAAGACTTTTCAATGCTTTCCAGACACTGATCCAGATATTTTCCGGCATTATAAGCCGGTATTATAATACTTAGTAATGGGCAACTCATTTTTTCTCCCTAATCTCAGGAAGGATTCCGAGGATCATATCCTCATCTTCCAGTGCGCACTGTTCTATAAGCCTTACTCTGTCTGAGAAAAGTTCCTTAACAAAGATCACTGCTGATGCTGCAGCTACTCCGGCGAGGAAAAACAGGATCCTGATCTTCCAAAGAGAACGGAATCCATCAGAAGTCTTATATGACGAATCAGCAGAATCCAACATCTGCACAATATTTGTGCCGGTAGCAGAACGCATCTCTATTACAAAGGATTCAGCAACTGCGTTAGCCAGGTCCACTGCAAGTGCCGCATTACTTGAGGATGCAGAGAAATTCATCGTAAGTCCGGTCCCTGATGTAGACACATTTATAAGCCCCTGCACATCCCTTGCCGAAAGTCCGTATGACGGTATCATCTGAGCTGCTCTCTCGCAAACACGCGTACTCTTTGCCAGGTCTGTATAATCCGACATTGCTATCGTTATATTATAATTCTCCGTATGACTGCTCATCTGCGCCGCATACACGGATGCTGATGCATGAAAGACATTTTCGACCGAACCTCCAAGTGTAAGGATGATTCCGATAATAAAACACAACAAACCTACCGCGATCGGAATAAGCTTCTTTCTCCATACAGCGATAAAACTCAGCTCAAAATCCGCAAAGCGAATATCTTCATTCAGATTCATCTCATGCCTCCCTTACGCATTTTGATCACACCGAAAAGAATTATAAATAATACAACTGATGCCGAAAACGCTGCGCCTGTCATAATAAGGTTCATCATATATTTCTTTTCATTTCCAGCTGTTGTCTGAGCTTCCTCTCGTATACCAACATTAAATGAATAGGTCTGTGGCTTTGTCTCATGGGCAGCACCATCAACATCTGTATAGGTATAGTAAAAACTTACATTCTGCTGGCCGATCTTCTTGAATGCAACATAGCAGTCTGTCGTGGTTGTACTATTTCCCATGATGGAACCGATACTCTGTTCCTGAGCATCAATAGATTCACCTTCCATATGAAGGATAACGTTACTCAGCGCTGTACGACCACTGTTTGTGACAGTTACGCCGACACGGTTATTCGCTCCTACTTCAGCATTGCTGTCCATATCAAATCCGTTTACAGCCAGGATACCTGTTGATGATACCGGGAGCTGTATCTGAAATGAATTTGTATTATATGTCCTATATGCATCTGAGTAGGTTACTGTCACTGTACAAAGTACAAACGGATCAGCAATATCATCAGACGCCATCAGACTAAATGACCCCTTTGCCTTTTCTTCAGTATCGAGATATCCCAAATAACACTCATTACTCGAACCATACGTAGGATAGATCAACTGATCCTGCTGGGAAAATGTAGCATAAATATTTCCCGTCTTTCCTGTATAGCTTGTATTTTTTAATTTGATCTTAAGCTGAAATTCCTCTCCGGGAGTAATGGCATCTGCCCCTTCGATCTCGTACTTATCAAGTACTATAGTAGCGTTATCTAGTGGTTCAACATTAGTTATGACACCTTCTGAAGCATTATATACCGGTGCCGCAGAAACAGAAGTAAGCGAAGCTGCCATAAAAACTCCGGAAAATACAACAGCCATTAGCTTTTTCAGATAGATCTTATTACTTCGCATCTGATGCCTCCTTCTTTTTCCCCTTTTTCTTAAATTTTCGTGCCAAGGCGCGCTTCTGCATATTTTCGAGATTTTCACGTGAGAAATAATCAAAATCTCTGATCTGTCTGCGATACTGACGTGCCTCAACTCTGTTTACTATCATTCCCGCATAGTGATCTTCAAAGCGGCTGAGCTCCAGTCTTGCATCCAGTATTTCTCTCTTTGTAGAAACATTGAGCGCTGTTACAAGGATAAAGCGATCTGTCTCAGGTATAAGGATTTCCGCGTCATTAACTGTATTAATGGACGGAAGATCAAAGATCACATAATCATATTTTTCCTTAAGCAAACGCACCATCTCTTCCATGCGTCCCGTACATAAGAGTCGTACCGGATTTTCCACGCAGTCACCCGAAGGAATGAAGGAAAGACCCTTATAATTTGTTTCATATACAGCATCCTCAACTGATATAGATGTATCCATGAGATAGCCTGCAAGGCTATGTGTGCTGCTTTCTCCGCTTATTCTCTTGTAATCTGTTCCCTTACGAAGATCACAGTCAACAAAAACAGTCTTCCATCCGGCTTCCGCCAATGCTATAGCTACGTTGATAGCTACAGATGTAGTTCCTGCATGACTTCCTACTCCTGTAAATATGAAGGATCCGGCATTACTCTCTTTTCTTATGCCATAAAGGCGTACTACTACCCGGTCTATCGCATCATTCATGACACTGTCTTCAGTGTTATAAAGTTCAAGAATCTGCTTTCCCATTTTTTCCTTTCTTGCTGACATTATTGTCAATATCACTTCACTGTTCTGTCTTTTCAGAAGTATTTTTCTGACCTTCGGTATTTAACCATTGTATAAACTCTGCGCTTCCATCCTCAAAAAAATGGACACTTCCGCTATTTATCTTACTCATGAGCTGTGTATAAAATGTTCCCTTATGAGGCGCCTCACCCGTATACCAACTGATCTCAGGAACTGCTGTTACTGCATTTGCCGGAACCGTAAATGAATCTCCGGGCTGCAATTCCTCATAGCCTATATCCTTGCCCTTCTCATCAAAGAAATATACTCTCATAAATCTTGCAGATTTTACCCAGTCCTGTATCGATGACTGGAATGTATATTTACTTGACGGTATGACGTTCATCTGTCCATTTACACGAATAACTGAATAGTTCTGACTATACAACCCATTTGCAAACCAGTATGCTTCATCTCCGAGTTCAACGGAATCAAGATTTGCACCGGAAACACTCTTCTTTTTTTCAGAATGATCAGTAACAGTGAGTTCCAGCGTACTCTTTACCCCAGTCTTTACATCCGTAACTGTAAGTGTTGTCTTCCCTTCCTTTTTACCGAGGATCAACCCCGAATGCTCTGTGAAATCTCCCATTGCATCTGCTACTTCCGGATCAGATGACACAATGGTCACTGCTCTCTGCTCCACAGTTTCAGGAGTGTATACCGGCATAAACACTGCAGCATCGTTTAGATTCAGTTCTGCGCTCTTTCCGTCTTTACTCATGACCGCACGTCCGTCTTTTCCTATGTACCTAAGTGACACAGCGGTCGGAACAAGTTCTTTATCTGGATCTGTGACATCTTCCGGCGCATATTCACGAACCCAGTCGACCCACATATTGATTTCTTTAGTATCAGACGGAATTGTGTTCTTATCCCAAAAGCCAATATCGAACTTTATGACCTTCAACATGTTTTCAAACGGATTTACGCCCTCATAATAATCGCTTATTGATGAGGTATCGTATGTCCAAAGCTGTTTATCATCCACGAACAACGTAAGATTTGTTCCCTTCATCTCAACAGCATAGATATGATACTCTCCGTCAAAAGCTCCCCATCCGGGCTGTACCTGTGAATTATTCCAAGGTGAGCCATTAAACCAATGTAGTGCGCTCGCAAATGTTCCGTCAGGATATGTCTCTAACATATCTATCTCACCGAACAAAGGCCATTGGCCGGCACCCATGGTCCAAAAAGCGATATTTGAACCATTCACCCGATCCATCTTTATCCTTGCTTCAATACGCCCCTGTCTTATTCCTTTATCTGGATTCTGTATAACTACAGGATCATACCATTCACCTGCAGTATCCCCCTCTTTCAAAGGAGCTGCCTTTAAGTGAAGCACTGAGTTTTCGACTTTAACACTATCTTCATTGAAATTTCCGGACGCAAGACTTCCTACTGTTTCCCAGTTATCGCTATTCACAGCAGTTCCGTCAAACTCATCATGCCAGACCAGGATCCTGCCTTCCTGCACATCCGAAAGCCCCGTAGTATCTACACTCGGAGATTTATCTGCAAAAGCTGTGTCATAATGTACCAACGTGCTCTGCAGCGGGAAATCTGTTATGGATTTTACAGTTTTTTCATCCTTATCAGAAAAAAGATCCCAGATTTCTGACGGATCGGCATCAACATTCCATACATTTCCATCCCCTGTGATCCATGTATTACCTGACATGGCTACATACAGATCGGTACCATCCACCGCTGCGCACCAAAAGCCATATGCCGGAACAGAGAATGAAACGTCACCATTTCCACTTACACTCTCTGCTTTTCCGGAATGGAGCTTTTTCAGTATCTGTTCTTCCGCCTTTGGATCATATACTGTACGACACTTTATTTCAGCACCATCGTAATAGTACATCTGCATGGCACTTGCCGATGCTGATGCATCAGCAAGGATATCATTACCTGTGTTGCTGTCTTCTGTTACAGATAGATTCGCACAGCCTGTAAGCGTGATCACTACTGCTGCACAGATCGTCAACAAGTATTTTTTCAAGTCAGTATGCTCCTTTGTGCTTTAACAGTTCCAATACGGTAGCAAATAAAATACGTATATCCAAGAAAGGAGTCCAGTTATCTATGTACTCCAAGTCCAGTTCCACAACTTTATCAAAATCAGTAATGTCGCTCCGACCTGTAACCTGCCAGAGTCCGGTTATTCCGGGCTTTATACTGATACGTCTCCACTGTCCGCGATGATACTTCTGCACTTCATCCAACGTCGGCGGACGGGTTCCAACGAGACTCATCTCTCCCTTAAGGACATTAAAGAGCTGTGGCAGTTCATCGATACTTGTCTTACGAATAAATCGTCCAAAACGCGTAACCCTCGGATCATTCTTCATCTTGAACATCATGCCGTCCTTGACTTCATTCTGCTCCATGAGTTCTTTCTTTTTTTCTTCAGCATCCTGAACCATGCTGCGGAATTTATACATATAGAAGTTTCTACCGTTCTGTCCGACTCTTAACTGCTTAAAGATCACAGGCCCCGACGAATCCAGTTTGATAATTATCGCAACTATCAAAAGAAGTGGTGACAGAATTATAAGTCCGAGAAGCGAGCTTACAAAATCCACCACCCGCTTAAATAACTGATCATTTGTATTTAGAGTGATCGTATGATATGTGATCATGGGATAAATGCCTATGGAACTCACAAAACTATTGGTTCTGCGAACCGAATGTGAATCAAGTACCATTCGAACAGTCACACCCATCTCAAGACAGAGATCTGCATACTCCCGATATCTTTCCGGAGATTCATCCTTATGAACCATGAAATAGACCTGATCCACTTCATTTTCTCTGATGATATCCTCCAACTCGTCCATATATCCAAGTACGTTAAAAATACCCACACCTTTATTTTCATTATGATCACGGAGCACATACCCGATCTCATCGATACGCATACTGGTCTTATTAAGGAAATAATTAAACTTCTCATACTCTTCAAATACACCCACAAATACCGCTCTCGGTGCCTGATATCTGGTAGTTACTGTCTGAAGAAATCTGCTAAAAATAGTGTTTATAGCCATAAATATATATGCAGTTGCTATAAATAAGTAATAAAACACCCTTATATTATTGTCAGGATTGTAGACAAAAAGAACGACCGCCATAGATACCGAGGCGATCAGCCATGATTTGGTTATTATCTTGTAAAATCTATCGAGATAAAAGAAAAGCGTAACATCATAAATCCTCCCCTGTTTATTGGCAAGGATATAGATCACTGCAAAAATAACTGCAATAGAAAGACATTTAATTGTGACCCTATCATTATACTTCCCTATCGTCAACAGGCAGTCAAATAAAAACGCCAGTCCGAGTACTGCCATGTCTATAAGGATCTGGTTTGTATTAGTATTGGCTCCTCTGTTTCTACGATTCATAAATCACTCACCCAACTACTTTATTAATACTCTCAGGAAAACAAAAACACTCTCCTTTTGCCCCTGCATTATTAATCAGAACATATAAATAAAGTTCTGAACTATATCCTCGATCTTTCCGCCATGAACCACATAAGGCTCAAACTCAAAGGTCTCAGCTTTTTTTATAACTTCCTGAAGCGTATCAACCTCCGTACAGCTCAAAACATTTTTTTTCTTAGCAAATGCCTTTGCGATCTCCAGCTGATGATCGTCTACATGCTCATGGAACTTCTTTAGACGAGGTACTACTATCACCGGCTTACCGGCTGTAAGCCCCGAAATGATGGTTCCCACCCCGGCATGTGTGATAAGGATCCTGCACTCTCTGATCTTTTCATTGTAATCGTTTTCATTCATAAACTGGGTGTGCCCGCACTTTGTAGGCACATATGTAGAATGTCCTGTCTGGACAAAAATCTCTTCATCTATTTTCATCGCCAGGTCATCAGCAGCCTGAACCAGCCTGTTCATCTGGAACTTCTGCGTACCTAATGTAAAGAAAATCACTTAGAAAATACCTCCCCCGAGAACTGACTTGGGATACTTCTTTAACATATCCTCCCACTGAACCACAAACAGATCCGCAAAATTATAAAGCAGACGACCTGTAAGTGACGGGCTCGTAACCCTGGCAAAAGACTCGACATAGATGATCTTTATCCCGAGAAATTTACCTACCACGCAGAAAGGATACGCGATCAGAGCACCTGTAGTTACGATAAAGTCCGGCTTCTCCCGATTCAGGAAAAATACAGCATAAATAAACAGCCACAGAAACTTAGGTAAAAACAGTATCTGACGCCTGTTCATCTGACCAACAAAAAAAATATCATCACAGAAATTTTTGACTTTGAAATCGCTCTTTTCTGTTAAAAGAAAAGAATCCGCTCCCTGGGCAATCGACTTCAATCTCGATATTTCCTCCAGATGACCTCCTGAAGAAGCAATAAATCCTATTTTCTTTCTCTCTCCCATTGCTCCCTGCTTCCTCTCTTACTTAACGGTTTAAACCATTAAAGAGCAGTCAAAATTTGCTTTCATATTATATCACTGATGTAAGGGTCAAAAGTAAATTTTGTCTCAGTCCTCTTTGTGCAAGCACAATCGGATTTTGACCTTTTAACCCTGACATCATATCACTCTATGAGGCAATACTTTAATAGAATATCAGAAAATCGTATCTCATGTTATACAAAAAATTAATTATCCTTTAAGAAATTCACAGCAAATTCACAAATGGTGTCGTTTATCTATAAATTAGCTTAAAACAGCGCGGTCTGCCTAAACAAACCGCGCTGTCTGAAACTATTCTTTCTTATTATAAAGAATACGTTTATAACTTACTTCTTTGTAGCGTACATGAAGAACTTATGACCGAAGATTGTTGAATAAACACCATCAACATTTCCCTTCTGTACATAAAGGTCATTGTAGTAGTATACAGGAATAACTGCCCATGTATTCATAAGCATATCCTCTGCCTGATGCATCATCTCTACACGCTTTGCAAAATCAGTTGTTGATTTAATGTCAGAGATCAGCTTATCGTACTCGTCCCATGCAGGAGCGGCCGGGCTGTCAGACTTACCGAGCTGAGGATCATCGTTTCCGGAGTTGGAAGCGAACATCTCGAGCATGTTGATCGGGTCATCAAAGTCAGCGAGCCATCCCTCACGAGCGAATGTGTAGTTGCCCTTCTTACGATCCTCAAGGAATACGTTCCAGTCTTCTGTCTGGATATTCATCTCGATACCAAGTACTGCGAGATCCTGCTGGATACACTCAGCAACACCCTGGTGAACAGTATTCTCGTTGATGATATAAGGGATTGTCAGAGCCGGAGAAATAGCATATGTGCCATCACCGTTATCTGTAAAGCTGTAGCCTGCGCCCTCAAGGAGAGACTTAGCCTGCTCTACATCAGTTGACTCTGCATCATAATAGGAAACTTTGTCATCCTTAAAGATACCGCCGTTACCATCAGACATACCAACCGGGATATAGGAATCAGCCGGAATCTGATCGCACTGTGCAACAGTATCAACGATATATCTGCGATCGATAAGCAGAGCGATCGCATGACGGATGTCAGCAGCCTGCTGAGCTGTCTTATCCTTGAAAAGATCTGCACCTACATTAAATGCAAGGTAATATGTTCCGAGGTTATCAATTACGTGGAACTCCGGATTGCTCTTAAGTGCCGGAACCTCATCATTCGGAACAGTATCAGCAAAGTCAAGATCACCGCTGTTGTATGCAGCATAGATAGCTGTATCATCAGCACTGAGCATGAAGTGAAGCTCATCCATAGTTACGTTCTCAGCGTCATAGTAGTTCGGATTCTTTACATAAACCATGCTCTCGTTGTGCTTCCACTCAGAAAGTGTATAAGCACCGTTGGAAACAAATCCTGCTTCCTGAGCCCATGCGCCCGGGTTTGTTCCGTCCGGATCAGCAGCCTCTACAGAAGCCTGCGGAACAGGGAAGAATGTCGGGAATGCCATAAGTGAAGTAAAGTACGGGCACGGAGCTGCAAGAGTGATCACGAGTGTGTAATCATCTGTTGCCTCTACTTCAAGAGTACCGTCATCCTTATGCTTGATAACATCAAAGAGATAGCCATAGTCTGCAGCTGTCTTCTCATCAACTGCACGGTTCCAGCTGTATACAAAGTCATTAGCTGTGAGATCGGAACCATCGCTCCACTTTGTCTCCTTAAGCTTTACTGTGTATGTAATACCGTCATCTGAAACCTCAGGCATCTCAGATGCGATAGCCGGTACGAGCTCCTCCTGCTGATTGTATCTGTAGAGACCTGCGAAAGAGTTCTCTGCAAGAGATCCGCCATCACTGGATGAGCTGAGTGTTGGATCAAGATAATCCGGCTCACTCGCAAGGTTGATTGCGAGTACGTTTGATGCTGTGTTTGTTACAGATGCTGTAGCTGCAGCCTCAGAACCTGCTTCTGTTGATGATGCGCCTGCACCGGCATTTCCTGATCCACCGCATGCTGTGAGCGACAGGATCATGGAAGCTGCCAGAAGGACTGACACGATCTTCTTTTTCATAATTTCCCTCCTAAAATGTTTTTATGACGACTATTGCCGCGTGTTTCGGATCGACTTTTCTCGGTCCATCTATGTTCAACCCCGTGACGAGATAAAACATCTACTACTAATACCCTTAAAATTTCTGCTTATTTATTCCAGCAGGCTACCATATGACCATTTCCGCGATCTGTGAGCGGCGGCATCTCTGCAGCACACTGCTCCGTAGCATAACGGCATCTCGTGCGGAAAGGACAGCCTGTCGGCATTCTGAGAGGACTCGGTACATCTCCCTCAAGGATTATTCTCTTGCTCTTTCTGGCTGTTTCCGGATCAGGGATCGGAACTGCAGAAAGAAGGCTCAATGTATATGGATGGATCGGATTATTATTAAGTTCATCCGATTCAGCTACTTCCATCATATGACCGAGATACATAACTGCGATACGGTCTGAAATATGATGTACTACCAGCAGGTCATGCGCGATAAAGAGGTATGCCACTCCAAGTTTTTCCTGAAGCTCCTCAAACATATTTACGACCTGAGCCTGGATAGATACGTCAAGGGCTGATACAGCCTCATCACAAACGATGAACTTTGGATTAACCGCAAGCGCTCTTGCGATACCAATTCTCTGTCTCTGTCCACCGGAGAACTCATGCGCATATCTCATGGCATGCTCAGCGTTCAGTCCTACAAGTTCCATAAGAGACAGGATCTTCTCACGTCTCTCAGCCTTGTTTTTATAAAGCTTATGAACATCGAGAGGTTCACCGATGATATCCTCGACTGTCATACGGGGATCCAGTGATGAATACGGATCCTGGAATACCATCTGCATTTCCTTACGATAAGGAAGCATGTTTTTATTAACTTTATTTCCGATCACAGGCTTACCGTCAGCACCGAGGATCAGATGTCCGTTTTCGTCGTACTGCTCACCGCTGTCAAAAAGCACCTCACCGTCAAAGGTGATCTTTCCGCCTGTAGGCTCATAAAGACGAAGAAGTGTACGACCTACTGTAGTCTTACCGCATCCGGACTCACCTACAAGTCCGAGTGTCTCACCAGGCTTTATCGCAAACGAAATATCATCTACGGCCTTCAGATATGTTTTCTTAAATCCGTTCTGAACGGGAAAATACTGTTTTAAATGCTCAACCTTGAGCAGACTCTTTTCACTCTCACTCATGCTTCTGCGCCCTCCTGTGATTCATAGAGTGCCTTCACATTCATCCAGCAGCTGGCGAGATGTGAATCACTTATCCGGAGTTCATCCGGCTTCTTTGTCAAACATATCTTCATAGCATCCTGACAACGAGGACAGAAAGCGCAGCCTTTCGGCATGTTTAACAGATTGATCGGTGTTCCGCCGATCGGTACGAGCTTCTCATTCATATTGGAAGCTGTAGGAATGGAACGAAGAAGTCCCTTTGTATAAGAATGTGCAGGACGATAGAAAATGTCATCCGCAACACCTCTCTCACAGACACGACCGCCGTACATTACCATGATCTCATCACACATACTTGCGATGACACCGAGATCATGTGTAACCATGATGATAGCCATTCCGAGCTTTTTCTGGAGTTCCTGCATAAGCTCAAGGATCTGTGCCTGAATAGTAACGTCAAGAGCTGTAGTCGGCTCATCCGCGATCAGGATATCCGGTTCACAGCAAAGTGCCATAGCGATCATTACACGCTGTCTCATACCACCTGAAAGCTCGTGGGGATACTGCTTCACACGACTCTCAGGCTCGTTCACGCCTACGAGAGTCAGCATCTCGATTGCTCTCTCCTCTGCTTCCTTACGTGTCTTATCAGTATGCAGGAGAACTGCTTCCACAAGCTGATATCCGACTGTAAATACAGGATTAAGGCTTGTCATGGGATCCTGGAAGATAATGGAGATCTTCTCACCTCTGAATTTCTCCATCTTCTTTTCATTCCACTTTGTGATATCTTCACCCTTGTAGAGAACCTCACCGCCGGTGATCTTACCTGCGGATGCGAGGATCTGCATGATGGAATATGCTGTTACAGACTTTCCGGAACCGGACTCACCAACGATACCGAGAGTCTTACCTGCTTCCAGATTAAAAGATATACCGTTTACCGCTTTTACTTCACCATTTTCAGTAAAGAAACTTGTATGAAGATCCTTCACCTGAAGGATATATTTACTTTCATCACTCATAAGATTTGCATTACCCTTTCACGCCGTTTCGCTCCGGCTTGTTTTTGTATCAGTTAAGCTTTGAATCGAACGCATCACGAAGACCGTCTCCGAGAAGGTTCAGAGCAAGCACGATAAGGCAGATAAGTACTGCCGGAACGATCAGTCTGTGAGGATAAGACTGAAGACCCTCACGTGCTGAGTTTGCAAGAGATCCGAGACTTGTAAGAGGCGCGGATACACCAAGTCCGAGGAAGCTCAGGTAACTCTCTGTAAAGATCGCACTCGGAACCTGAAGTGCTGTAGTGATGATGATAACTGACAGACAGTTCGGGATTATGTGACGAAGGAGGATCTTTACATTGCTTGTACCGATACAACGGGCTGCAAGAACATATTCATTATTTTTGATAGATAGGATCTGGCCACGGATAAGACGTGCCATACTTACCCAGTAAAGGAGACCAAATACCAGGAACATTGAGATCATATTCGCACCAAGCTTAGCCAAAGCCGTTCCCTCAATGTAAGGTGTTATTCTTTCATTAAGTACAACCGAAAGAAGGATGATGATAAGCATATCCGGCAATGAATAAATGATGTCGACGATTCTCATCATTACCAGATCGACCGTTCCTCCAAAGTATCCCGCTACCGAACCATAAATAAGTCCGATGATAAGTACCATGATAGCCGCAACTACACCGACAGAAAGTGATACGCGTGTTCCGTATACAACTCTGATAAAGTAGTCACGTCCGAGACTGTCTGTACCGAGGATATGAGGAAAAAGTTTCTCTCCGCTCTTCTGCATGTACTGTGTCTCAAGCTTTGAATACTCAAAAGGAGCCAGGTTGTTTGCACGCTTATCTCTTGTGCCGTTTACTGTTACTATCTGTGAATAAGTATACGGGCAGACCTTCGGAATGATCACGATTCCTGCAATTATCAGGAAAAGTACGATAAGGCTTCCGACTGCAAGCGGATTCTTCATGAGTCGTCTCATTCCATCCTTAAAGAAGGTAGTGGACTCACCCATTACATCCTGCTGCTTTTTCTCATCATCTGTTGCCAGTCTAAAATCATCTGCATTAAATTTTGAAAGATCTACCTGCGCAGAAAGTAAATTTTTCTTCGGAAGATCTGATGTATTGTTCTGCATTTCAAATTCCTCTCAATCCGGTATTAATTAAATGTGATTCTGGGATCAACCAGCTTATATGCGATATCTGTAAGCAGGTTTGCGATAACCATAAGGATCGCAAGGAACAGAGTAACTGCCATGATAGTAGGATAATCACGGTTTGTGATAGATGTTACAAACTCAGTTCCAAGTCCGCCGATCGTAAAGATATTCTCAACGACCATTGATCCTGTAAGGATATAAGCAACCATCGGACCCACGTATGTAATTACCGGAATAAGAGCATTTCTAAGCGCATGAAGGAAAATAACCTTTACAGTTGAAACACCCTTAGCCTTTGCTGTTCTGATGTAATCCTGGCCAAGCGCATCCAGCATACTTGTCTTTGCAAGTCTTGTAACATATGCCATCGGATAAAGACTAAGCGCAATGATTGGAAGGATATAATTGGGATTCGTAGGACTCCATACCGGTATCAGTCTCAGCTGTAAACAAAATACCAGCAGTAAAAGTGTTGCAAGTACGAAGGACGGCATTGCTGTCGCGAGAGTCGTAAAGAACACGATAAGTCGGTCAGGCCACCTGTTTCTGGTAAGCGCCGCAAGTGAACCAAGTATAAGACCTGCAATAATCGCCAGGATCGCCGCCGTACCACCAAGACGCGCGGAAACCGCAAACTTTGATGTGATATTGTTCCAGATGTCTCGACCTGTCTTAAGAGACACGCCCCAGTCACCATGGAGGATATTTCTCATGTAAAGTACGTACTGTACCTGTACAGGTTTATCCAGATTATAACGTTCTTCAAGGACAGCCTGTGCCTGAGCACTGGTAGCCTTTTCCTTATTGAAAGGACCTCCCGGGATCAATTCCATTACAAAGAAGGTGATAGCACTTACGATAAGGATCGATAAAATTGCGAGGATAACTCGCTTGATAATGTATTTAGCCACGTTCTTTCTCCTATCAAGATTCTTTCCCGCTTTTGTTTTCCGCCGGCCGATGCGGATTCAGCATAATAGCCAAATTTATTAACGGGATTTCAGCAGGTCAATGCATCAACATTGCGTCACTTTAATTCAATAAAGCAAGGCTATATAAAAAATGCGATGACGTATAGCCTGAAGTCATGCATCATCGCATCATCTCTTGCATATATCCTGCGTAATCCTGTTTATTTTAACATTCGATGTATTTATGTCAAGATACAACAGTACGTCCGTCGCGGACATTTTGACTTGCTTTATCCGTCTGCTGAATATTATTACATGTATACACGTATATTTCAATACATTTATACATTAAAATTAATCAAATTTGTATATTTATACATGTATTTAAATTAGTCCGTCATTTTTAACAAATTTTATTTATATTCTCCGAAAATGCTTTATACTATACATATAAAGCCGATATAAAATTCTATATAAGCATTCATGTTTGCACAAAATGAGGATTTTTTACCCGGAGGTGTTGATTATGTTCAGATTCAGTGATGAGATCAGCCCCGAAGAGGCACGTGAATATGGTCTTTCAGATCACGCACTCACAAACAGTCTTGATATGCGCTCTCCTATTTTGCAGGAGGAGTTTATGAGAGAAAGCCGGACTGTTGACGAGAAAGCAGGTCATGTAAGGAAGTCCATGATCCGCGGACTCTGACCACCAGGCTATACAGGACATTTCCTGCAGATAGCATATTAGCAAAAGAAGCGAAAGCATCAGCGCTTATACGTTAAACGGACTGCCTTCGCCGATCATAGAGAAAAACAAAAAGAACTGCAGTACTGGAAAGCTTTCCATGTACTGCAGTTTCTTTATGTTTATCGTCACTTTACCATTCTTTGTTGTAGTATAGCCGCTTTCAGCTCACTCAGATACCTGCATATTCCTTGACCCAGGCTTTTTCTTCTTCTGTGAGGTACGGATTCAGTGCATTGACCACTTCTGTCTGATACTCAATGTACTGCGCCAGTTCTCTCTCACTCATGATCGAGCGGTCCATTCCCTTATCATCGATCGGAACCATGGTAATATTTTCAAACTTCATGAACTGACCGTCTTCTGTGTGAACATCTTTCTTTACGATGAGCACATTCTCTGTTCTGATACCGAATTTACCCGCACGGTAAACTCCCGGTTCATCCGTAACATCCATTCCTTCCTCAAGGACAGCCTCATCCGGAAGCGGTTTCCATCTGATCCCCTGAGGTCCTTCGTGAACATTCAGGATATATCCAACGCCATGCCCTGTTCCGCACTTGTAATCCATTCCTTCATTCCACATCCTCTGACGGGCAAGGATATCAAGATTACGTCCAGTACATCCATAAAGCCACTTTGCATTTAAGAGATTAAGCATCGAACATGCTGTAAGCGTAAATGCATGCTTTTCCTCTTCTGTGATCGGTCCGAGCACGATAGTTCTCGTAACATCAGTCGTTCCGCCATTATACTGTCCGCCGGAATCCACGAGAAGCATATGTTCTGCCTTGAGTTCCACAGGATTTTCCTCTGACGGCTCATAGTGCATCATCGCTGCATTTGCGCCATATGCGCTGATAGTTCCGAAAGACAGATCTCTGAATTCCGGTATTGCACGGCGAAACTCAAGCAGTTCTTCCGCAGCGCTCATCTCCGTATATTTCTCTTTACCTATATTGGTCACGAGCTTATATATAAACTTCGTAAGAGCAACACTATCTTTCAGATAGATCTTTTTCATATGTGCGATCTCGGTACCGTTCTTCACAGCTTTCATCGCTGTAGTCGGATTTGTCTCCGCCATGATCTTTGCTCTTTTTTTCAGAGTCTTATACAGAGTGTAATTTACCTCCGAAGTATCCAGCATCACAGGGCGAAGTTCCTCTATCGGCAGATTACTGCCTCTAACTGCTCCGCTATCAGCTGAAACATACGCTACATTGCTTCCGAGGCTACCATTTTTCAGAAATTTCTTCACATAGTTGTAGTCCGAGATGATGACACCCGCTCTGTCCATTACAGAGCGAAGTTCCTCTGTAGCTGCCTTTTTCTGGAGAAAGAGTATCGCACTCTGCTCCGTGATATATGCGTAGCTCATAAGAACCGGATTGCACTCTACATCATTTCCTCTGATGTTAAAAAGCCACATAATATCATCGAGCTTACTTAAGAAAAGTGCTGCTGCGCCCTTTTCTTTAAGCTCACGGCGAACTCTGTCAAGTTTCTGCACAGTAGTCTCACCAACAAGCTTCGGCTGCAGGATCTCCGCCTTACTCACAGGAAACTCCGGTCTTTCAAATATATCCTTTGAAAGATCCTTTTTGTAAGAGATACGAAAGCCTTTCTTTTTTGCGAGCGCCTTCAGTTTCTTACCAAAAGCTGCCGTTACAGTGCGTCCGTCAAAACCAAGAACACTTCCTCTACCGAGCTTTTCCTCCAGAAATTCCGTAACCGTCGGAACTCCTTCCTCTCCCATTCTGTAGAGAGTGATGCCACTGCCCTTAAGCTCCTGCTCTGCCTGCACGAAATATCTGCCATCCGTCCAGAGACCGGCTTCATTCTGCATGATGACCAGATCTCCATTAGATCCTGTAAAGCCTGAGAAAAATTCTCTGACCTTGAAATAGTCACTGACATATTCCGAATTGTGAAAATCCGCTGTGTTGATATAGTATGCGCTAACCTCTTCACGGATCATCTTTTCTCTGAGTTTCTTAAGTCTCTTCTCAATGATATTTGCACTCATTAGTCTTTACACTCCTTAAGTCCTATAAAATATCCATCATAAGCATAATAAGTCAACTCAAAGTTATCAAGCATATTTTGCTGAGCCATCGTAAATATGTATATAGTATCTTCCGACGGATGTCTCGCAGAATCCTCTGCGATCTCCCTTGTATGCAGGTCAAAAGCCCTGGCAAAGTTAAAATCATTTATGGTCATACCATTCATTGCTGCATAATTTGCAAAAGCATACTGCTCATTTTGCATGAGAAGATCCTTATTCATGAAAACGATATGCCTGTATTTTCCGCTTTCTGCCAGTTCTTCCCATATAGGCGCATCTAACACCTCCATTGCCGGCTGCGCCTCTCTTATCGACCTTCCTTTATCTGATATGCCCGGATAAAGATCGACGATCTGCAGCACAAGACAGCTTATAGTCAATACCATGACGATCTTTTCCATACTAGTCTTCGTATTTAACACATTTTCCTGCCCAAGCACAGCAAATGCCCCAAATATCAAGAGATACATAGGTATCCATGCAAATCTTCCTGTAGAGCGAAAAACCTCCCATGCACTCCTTATAAATCCGGCGCTTCCAATGTCATACATCCAGAGCAAATGCCGCCCTGCGCTAACTTCCGTAGACAAGGAAAAAAGCAGTGAAAACACAAAGAGCCCTATTCCGAATCCAACCGCCGGTCTTTCCCATATTTTTTTCCGGATTCCTGCGTACAAAGCTGCAAAGACAAGAACGATAAGGCCAAGCCCCAGATACGAAAAACCCTCGGTCTGACCTTCTGCATAATACGGTATCTCCGGCATAAATAGTGACCACCGCTCCGGGATAAAAAAGCCCAAAAGATTAAAGCTGTAATACCCAAGCCCGGGAGCACCGGAACTCATACCGGAACTAAAGCCCCCGAGGATCCATAGAGGAAAGACCGATGCAGTGCCAAAAGATACGATTATCAACAAAGCACGTAGTAACCCTCTCTGCTCATACCATGTGCGAAGCGCCGAAAATACTATAATAAAAGCGCAAATCCCCAGTAAATAGATGTGCACAGATGCACAGAGTACTCCCGTAAGCCCCCATCTCAACGCAATCATAAGTGTACGTTTTTTTGCAGAAACTCCCTGCACACGATCTGCATCCGAAAGGAAAAGATATAAAGCCAGCAATATTATCCAATGTGATGAAACAGCGGTGTGCCAGAAAACCCGTCGCACAAAGGCAGGGATAAATATGAGAAATGACGTGTCTATAAGACGCAGAACAGGATTTTTTACATATCGCGCAAGAATTCTTTCTGACAGAATACCCTGCATTACAAAGCAGAAAAGTCCCCATAGACCAAAATACTGAAATGTCTTCGGAAGAAACGCCCGAAAGAGCTTGAAAAAGACCGCGCACAAAGGAATTGAATCCGTAAAGATCACAGATACGCTGTACGGATGATCTGCGGTGTTCATCATGCCGACCATAGGCTGCCATGGCGCCTCTCTAAATAAAAGCCAACCATAATAGTGCTGTCCCGGATCACCCTCTGTCAAAAAATCCGTATAAAAAGGCAGCAGGACTTTGGGGCCAAAGATCAAAATAAAGATCATCAGTCCCATAAGTCCTGCTGCAATCGTTACAACTCTCCCCTTTAGTTTCATTGTCCCCCTTGAAATTTACAGCGTTACCCTTCCTGTATCCGCTTCGTAATTCATCAAGCGGTCTTCCGCTTCTTTAGAAATGCTATGAACAAACTGCGATGCCGCTTTCAGCATATCTGCATCATTATAAACATCCGCGATCTTGAAATCCATTACACCGGACTGGCGGATACCAAAAAGATCCCCCGGTCCCCTGAGTTTCAGATCCTCAGAGGCGATCTTGAAGCCGTCATTCGTGGAATTAAGCACCTTCAATCTCTTATTTTCATCTTCTCCACCGGCGGTGTTCACAAAGATACAGTAGGACTGTGCTTTTCCTCTGCCCACACGACCTCTTATCTGGTGAAGTGCTGCCAGTCCAAATTTTTGTGCATCTTCTATCATCATGACAGTCGCATTCGGAACATCTACGCCAACTTCAATAACTGTTGTAGACACCAGCACGTCCGTCTCATGTTCAGAAAATTGCCTCATGATCTCGTTTTTATCTTTTGGTTTCATTTTACCATGAAGCATAGCCACGCGAACCTGATCTCCGTAAATTTCCCTGAGTTTTTCAGAGTAATCCGTGACATTTTCACCTTCTACCATCTCAGAATCTTCCACCTGAGGGCAGATAACATACGCCTGATGACCTTCTTCAACCTGCTTCCGTATAAAGTTATACGCTTTTTTTCTGTACTCGATCCCTACAACCGCATTTTTTATAGGCAGACGGGCTGCAGGAAGTTCATCCATTACAGAAATATCAAGATCTCCATAAAGAATGATCGCCAAAGTCCGCGGTATAGGCGTCGCTGACATTACGAGTACATGAGGTACCTTTTTGTCAATTGCCTTGTCCGCAAGCACCTGCCTCTGATTTACTCCGAAGCGATGCTGTTCATCTGTAACAACCAGTGCCAGATTCTGAAAAACCACATCCTCCTGTATCAGCGCGTGTGTACCGATCACGATCTTTGCGTTCCCGTTCTCGATTTCTTTCTTCGCCTCTCTCTTTTCCTTCGCAGTGAGAGATCCTGTGAGAAGCACAACCTTATAATCGAGTCCATATTCCTCAAAAAGTCCTCTGATCTTCTCCGCATGCTGGGAAGCAAGCACTTCCGTCGGTGCCATCATCGCACTCTGATAACCATTTGATGCAGCTGTGATCATAGCAAGGAGCGCCACAATAGTCTTTCCACTGCCGACGTCTCCCTGTACCAGACGATTCATCGCACGCTCTCCACCAACGTCATTCAGAACGTCCTGAAAAGCTTTTTTCTGAGCATTTGTCAGCTGATACGGAAGCCTGTTTATCAACTCCGCTGCTTCCTGCGACTCTTTCATCACAAAGTCATTATGCGATGACGCATTCTCAGTCTTCATCCGCCTCACAGAGAGAAGAAACGACAGATATTCATCAAAAGCCAGCCGCTTTCGCGCCTTTGTCATGATCTCGGGGGATGCCGGTGAATGTACCGTCCTAAGCGCAGACTCCAGATCCGGCAAAGACAGCGCTTCTCTCTCCTCATCCGTCAAAAAGTCCCTGATAGGAGAAACTGCATCAAAGGCACTTTGAACCGCCTTCCCAATTCCTTTTGACGTAAGGCCATGAGTCAGAGGATATACAGGATTCAGTATCCCAACCATTTTCTCATATTCCTCTGCATGAAACATGCGCGGATGATCCAGTACAAAAGAACCTTTATTGAAATTCACCTTACCCAGAAAAACTCTGGTTATCCCGGGCTGAAGTGCTTTCTTAAGGTAAGGCTGATTAAACCATGTGAGCTTTATACCGCCTGTATCATCACTGCCAACCACATTCAAAATAGACAGCCGCCTAACATGAATAAGCGACGGCACCCCCTGCACCGTAAGACGCAGCGCAACCATTTCGCCTTTTTTCGCCTCCGAAAGTTCCGAAACCTTTCTAACAGGTGGATTAACCACAAAATCCCGGGGGATATACAATAAAAGATCCCATAAAGAAAAGACGCCCACTTTGCCGAACAAAGCGGATGTCTTTTCCCCGATTCCTTTTATATTATTAACAGAATCCGATAACTTCATCTAAATTATTCCACCGAAATAATGTAATAATAGATAGGCTGATTGCCCTCCTGAACTTCTACTTCAACATCAGGATAAGCCTCATTTAAGAGCTCTGCGAGGACATTTGCCTTTTCTTCTGTGATCTGATCTCCATAGTAAAGTGTGATGAGCTCTGTGTCATCATCGACCATAGCCTCAACCATATCCTTTACTGTAGCGTTGATCTCCTGACCAACAGCAAGGATCGCATGATCACCGATTCCCATGATATCTCCGGAATGGATAGTATGACCATCGATCTCTGTATCACGAACAGCATAAGTAACTTCACCGGTCTTTACAAGAGACAGTGCATCTGTCATTTCCTGACGATTTTCCTCTGCTGTATGATCTGGGATAAAGTTAATAAGAGCTGTGATTCCCTGAGGAATAGACTTACTCGGGATAACGATCACATTCTTATCTTCACTGAGGTCAGCAGCCTGGCTTGCAGCGAGGATGATGTTTTTATTGTTCGGAAGAACAAATACTGTATCTGCATTAACCTTTGCAACAGCATCAAGGATATCCTCAGTAGACGGATTCATGGTCTGACCACCGGATATTACAACATCCGCTCCGAGTCCCTTAAATACTTCTGTAAGACCATCACCAACGGAAACCGTGATAAAGCCGAAATCCTTCTTCTCAGCAGGTACATCTGCTTCTTCTGCCTTATCTACAGCGCCGCTGCCGTTGCCGTCGATCTCCTCGTACTTTCCGCCATTAAGCTTGAAGAGACGCTCATTGTGCTCTTCTCTCATGTTATCTACCTTCATGTTGGTGAGATAACCATACTTTAGGCCTTCCTCAAATGCACGACCCGGGTGATTTGTATGAACATGGACCTTAACAATATCTTCCATAGCCACACAAACAATAGAATCACCGATAGACTCAAGGAATTTCTTAAAATCAGCCTCGTTCTGAGAATTAAATACTCTCTCAAGATTTACGATGAACTCTGTGCAGTAACCAAACTTGATGTCTGCATTTGCGACAGCATCACGATTGATTCCCTGAGGCTCAGCAGATGTCTGTGTCACCTCGAGGTTCAGAGTAACTTCCTTGCCCTGGATGCAATCCAAAACGCCGCGGATAACTTCGATAAGACCTGTTCCGCCGGAATCAACAACTCCTGCTTCTTTAAGTACAGGAAGCAGCTCCGGTGTCTGGGAAAGAACATATTCACCATGCTGAAGAACCTGGCTTACAAACTCCTCTGTTGAAAGGGATGTATCCTCTGCGAGTTCATTTGCCTTTTCGGAAATACCTCTCGCAACTGTAAGGATCGTACCTTCCTTCGGCTTCATAACAGCCTTATATGCAGTCTCAACAGCCTTGTTGAATGCAGCTGCGAGAATAGGCGCATCGAGTTCATCATAATCCTGAGCTACCTTTGTAAAACCTCTTAAAAGCTGAGACAGGATAACTCCGGAATTTCCGCGGGCACCTCTTAAAGATCCCATGGAAATACCCTTACATACAGTCCTCATATCTGCTGTCTCAGGAAGAGATGCTACTTCCTTTGCTGCAGATGTGATAGTCATAGTCATGTTCGTACCAGTGTCTCCATCCGGTACCGGGAATACATTTAATTCGTTGATCCGTTCTTTGTTAGCGTTCAGATTGTTCGCAGCGCAAAGGAAGCACTGACGAACAGCACGCGCATCGATCTTCTCAATGGACAATTTCAAAATCCTCCTGAATGTCAATCAATAACTCTGACGCCCTCGACATAGATATTGATCTTCTCTACTTCAAAGCCTGTGTATTTCTCAAGCTTATATTTCACTGCATCGACCAGATTTTCAGCAACAGCCTGGATGCTGACACCATACGCAACGATCACGTGCAGATCGATGATCAGTTTATTTGCATTAAATGTGACGTTGATTCCTCTTGCAAGGCTGTCCCCTCCAAGAAGTTTTACCAGACCGTCCTTAACAGATACCGCAGCCATTCCGACTATACCAAAGCACTCTGTTGCTTCGTTGCCTGCGTACTGCGCAATCGCATCTGTGTCAATGACAATATTGCCAAGTTCGGTACTCATGCGTCCCTTCATGTCTGTCTCCAATCCGAAGCGTCTTTTCAAAAAACTGCTGTCTGCCGCGCTTCAAAGCTTACAGCAACCGAAAATGGTATCTGTCCGATCAACTTAACAGAAACCGAAAATCTACAATATTATATCTCTTAAAGCAGAAAATGAAAAGGGTTATTGAACACATCAAAAAAGTCGGATGACATTCATCACCCGACTTTACCGATCTCAATATTATAAAGAAGATGTTATGCACGCTCAACTGCGCCGGAACGCAGGCAGCGGCTGCAAACATAAAGTCTCTTCGGAACGCCGTTCACCTTACACTTAACATGCTTGATATTAGACTTCCAGATATGGTTTGACCTTCTATGAGAATGGCTGACATTATTTCCGAAATGAACGTCTTTACCACAAATAGCACACTTTGCCATGATAACACCTCCTTGCAGACGAAGTTTTTCGAGTTCTCTTTGAGACTCGCAACGTTGATATTCTAACAGAACAATTTTACAAATGCAAGCATTTTTTTCATTTAGAAAAAATCGTGCTGTTTAACCGTTTTCAGTACGGTCAAATGCTATATCTACTGCTGCCTCATCAGACACATCAGTAGAACCTGCCTTGGGCTCTGTAAACTTATTTACAAGTTCCGGAACCATATCCAGGATCTTTGTCATTGTATCCTGATTCTTTACATTTACAAGACGTACTTTTCCATCGTGAAGTACGAGAACTGCGGACGGAGACATCTTTCCGCCGATACCGCCTCCGCTCTTTCCTTTCTTTTCACCGGTGCCTGTGCCTGCGCCCATTCCAAATGCCACTTCTACAAGCGGGACCAGTGTCGTATCGCCTAAGACGATAGGTTCACCGACCACGGTCTTTGTTGAAAGGAAGGAACTCATCCCATTCATCAGCTGTCCGATCACTTCATCAACATTTTTTTCTGACATTTATGCTCCTTTTATCGCGTATAGGTAACTCCTACGCTGCTTTTTTTCTGCTGTTTTCTCTTCTGCGACCTCTCTTAAAACGACCGATCACAGCCTTCAGTTTTTTATTGAAATAAATCTTTAATGCTATAACCACTACAAAGAAAAGCTGTATGTGCCCCGACAGTTCAAAATCACCTTCTATGATCTCCTCGTCAAAATCGGGCTGAAGCTGTATATGCTCGCCATACAAAGGATTAAACGCACACATCGCTCCGAGTGCCTCACCTGTAGTTGCCGGATCGGAAAAACCAAAATGCAGCCGCATATTCCACTTCCGCGGTCGTATACGTCTCCATAAAAATGCTGTTTTCTCTAAAAGATCTGCGACAACTTCCTGAGTTTCTGCAGATTCCCACAATTCTTTATAGTAAGAAATATCCAATAAAATCTGTTTTATTTTATCACATATATTTTTTATTGTGTAGCTGAGATTACGCACAGCAGATACACATTTATCAATGATCTCACGGATTTTTACGAAGAAACTTTTATGCTCACGATCAAATTCTTTTAAAACCCTGTCATCGATGGGATCTTGAGACTCTGATGATTCCGGTTCCTTCTGCTCAGCCACGTACTTCTCAATTACATTCTTTTCAGCTACATCCTGCTCAGCCGAGTCCTGTCCGGTAGTTTCCGGCACGGTCACTTCCTCACCAAGATCCATATCTCCGAGAACAGGGTCATAATCCGGAAGTCCTTCATCTTCTTCCTGCGCCTCATCTTCAGAAGACATGAGCTTTATTCCTGCGACTTTCACTTCATAGCCGATACCATTTCCGTCTTCGCCGCTTTCCGCCCAGGCTCTTGCGTGCAGAAATCTAAAAAGCCACGTTACATTTACATGTCCGTCATATTTCTTTATCCTCTGATCCGCGTCAGCATCCATGCGATACCTTACAGGTAAAAAGAGTACGAGTCCCAGAACAAATAATACTATGCCGAGTATCACAAGCAGTATGATGCCTATGACTTTAAGCACTGTGAGAAAGATCATCATTTCTCATCCTCGCCTTCCGCTGCCTCGACAATTCCCTTTACCTCTATGGGCCGATTCAGCAATATATATTTTCTCTGATGGCCAAGCAGATATTCCCTGACCTTATAATTTCCCTGCTCCTTAACAGTATCTTCCAATATTTGTTCCACGATTTTTAATGCCTCATCGTATCCACATGCGATACCTGCTATCATAACCTCTTTATGCAGAAACGGCTGCAGCAATACATACGACGGATATATTTCCAAGAGATCCGTTCCATACTGTGGGATGACGATACAGTACACATTTATCATTCCCGCTCGTGACTGCAATTTTCTCTTTATCTTCCCGGCTTTTTTACATGCCTTTTCTCCGCAATACAAATTCCGGATAAACTTCAAGACCAAGCCCTCCTTTTTTAAACCCTGCCATCATAGTACCATAATTTTCTCCCCCTCCCCTATTCTTTTCCTAAAAAATCCCGATAAAAATGATATAACAGTAAATTTTGTTTATAGAGGGAGAGATAATATGCATCTGATACCATCCTCATGGCTTGAAAACGGCATGATACTTGCCGAAGATATAAAAAGCGGTTCAACCGTAATACTCCGCGAAGGTTCAAAAATCGACAGCATTGCAATAAAGCAGCTGCAGGCATATCACATCGTCGCAGTAAACATCATGGATCCCGAGGATTTTGAAACAACTTTCTACGGTAAAACCCGTGTTTCAAAAGCCTTTAAGAAATTCGAACAGGACTATACCGCAAACCTTATGGCTTATAAAGTAGCCGTTGACTCCTTTATATTCAAGAAAGTCCCGTTCCGTCTCGATGACCTTATCGCCATCGTAAACAATCTTGTACCCGATGATATGTCCGGAAAGACCCTGTTTGCATATCTGTATCTCCATCTGCCAACAGAAGACGAACTGACTTACGCTCACGGATTGAACGTTGCCCTTATCTGTAAGATCGTTGCTCAGTGGCTAAACTTCTCAAAAGAAGACACAAGAGACCTGTGCCTGTGCGGTTTTTTATATGATATAGGAAAATTCAATATTCCAAACGAAATAATCTGGAAGCCTGAAAAATTAAATAAAATGGAATATGACCTGATGAAGACGCACGCTTTCTTTGGATGGCATCTTCTCTCTCACTATTCAAAGAATGTAAGCGAACGTGTTCTGAATGCTACACTTCAGCACCATGAACGAAGTGATGGTTCCGGCTATCCTCAGGGACTGAATCAAAACGAGATCGATCAATTCGCCAAGATAATGGCTGTATTAGATGTTTATGAAGCTATGACAAGCGCACGCCCGTATCGTACTTCAAAGTGTCCTTATGAAGTTATCCAGATACTGGAAGATACGGGACTGCAGCTTTATGATGTGAGTTTTATAATGACTTTCTTAAATCATATTGTTGACGAGCTTATAGGAAACCGCGTCAAACTAAGTGATGACACAGAGGGCGAGGTAATCATGAACAATCCTCAAAACCTCGCACGACCGATGTTAAAGACAGATGAAAATAACGTAATAAATCTGGCTCAACGGAAAGACTTAAAGATAATCGCTATTATCTAGACTGCTCTCTCCTTTGTTTTCTCTTTTTACGTTCCTGGAACAACGCGTATCCTTTCTGAAGGATCTCGCGTTCGTTCTGGAAACGGATCAGATGTATCGCTTCATGATACTTATAATATCCCGAATCAAAGAAGTATTCCTGTCTCTGGGGATGACTGAAATAACTGTCCGCTTCCATAAGGAACCAGTGCACTGTCTTATTTACAACGCCTTCCGGCACTCTGAATGTATATCCGCTTTTCCCTATATAATCCACGATTCTTGCATCCACGCCGGTTTCTTCTTTTACTTCTCTGAGCGCGGTCTGCATTTCATTTTCTCCCGGTTCCATGGTTCCCTTAGGCAGAACCCATCCATCATAGTGATTTTTATAGTCCTTATACAGAAGGAGAATTTTACCCCTGTACACTACAATTCCACCGCAGCTGGTCGCTTCGATCACATGCTCCCTCCGAACTGCATCCATATAACCTCCGTCCGGGCATTTTGCCCTGTTACCTTTTGTAATACGCATCAAATACTCTTTTCGCTACCGGAACGGCATAATCACCACCGCTGCCGGCGCCTTCCATGATCACTGTCACTACAAGTTCAGGATCTTCCACATTTGAAAAACCCGTGAACCACGCATGGCTGTTTCCTTTTATCGTACCATATTCTGCCGAACCTGTCTTTCCCGCAACAGAATATGATAAGCCTTTAAGACGCTTTCCTGTACCGTTCTCAACTACTCCAACCATGAAATCTGTGAGTATTTCCGCTTCTTTCTCAGTCATGAGGGTCTTGTATTTTTTCGGTTCTGTTTCAGAAATAAGCTCTCCGAGATAATTTGTTCTTTTTTCAATCTCATAAGGCCGCATAAGAATGCCGTCATTGGCGATCGCTGATGTTATAAGCGCCATGTGAAGCGGTGTTATCAGCGTTTTTCCCTGTCCCATGGCAGTCTGAAGTATTTCTTCCGATCCCGATTCCTCATCAAGGACAAAACTGCTCTTTGAATATGCAAGATCCGTAGGGATAGTTTTTCCAAAAAGCAGATCTCCTGCCGTTCCCGAAAACTTCTTTATCCCGAGCAGAGTTCCGATATTTGCAAAGGAACAGTTACAGGACTTTTCAAAGGATTCTCTAAGATCTTCGCTTCCATGGACAGAGCGATGATAGCATTCTATATCCACCCCATCATAATTCATTTTACCCTTACATGTATAGCTATAATTCTCATAATCATCCGGATGTTCTCTGATATATTCCAAAAGAGTCACTATCTTAAACGTGGATCCCGGCGGATAAAGTCCCTGTGTCGCTCTGTTTACGAGCGGTGAATTATCGGTATCACTGCTTATCGCTGCCCAGTTTTCGGATACTGTATTTGGATCATAGTCAGGCTTGGAAACCATCGCCAGGATCTTTCCGGTCTTTGGTTCCATTGCGATCACTGCGCCTTTGTACACTCCCAGTGCATCATAAGCCGCTTTCTGGAGATCTGCATCATATGTTGTGTAGATATTGTCTCCATAATTTCTGAGGCCGTCCATTTCTTTCTGCAGCCTCTCTCCAATAGGTGCATTAGATGTCAGGAGCTCGATATTTGCCGCACTTTCCACTCCGGTCTTTCCGTGTGTCGAAAACCCCACCGCATGGGCAAAGAGTTCATTATACGGATAATACCTGACCTCCACGTTCTGGGAGTTCATGGCCTCTTCTGCCAGTATTTCTCCTTTAGCAGAAAAAATAGTTCCGCGTATCACCTGACGTTCCAGATCATTTTGTCTCATATTGTATGAGCTGTTAATGGCTTTAGGCGCATTAAACTGCACATACCAGACAAAATACCCGATCATCGCCGTAAAGATCACCATAAAGAACGAAAGGATCACATAAAACACATGCTTATTTCGCATGACGCACCTCCGCTCTGGCATCACTTTCTGCTTTTATAAGGTATATCCCCTGCACAATGGAAAACATTATAAGAGTCGCAAGTACTGACGAACCGCCGTAACTCACAAGCGGAAGTGTCACACCTGTAAGAGGGATAAACTTTGTAACACCTCCCACAGTGAGGAATACCTGGAAAATATAATTGATAGCTATGCCGAGGACCACGAGCCTGTAATAAGTCTGATGAACAGCCATAGCAAGATTCATAAAAAGCAAAAATGTACTGAGGCACACAAGTATCAGGCATACACTGAATATGCAACCCATTTCCTCAGAGACTGCCGAAAAGATAAAATCCTGCTCAACTACCGGGATCTTATCAGGAGATCCCATGTAAAGTCCCATACCGAACCAGCTGCCTGTACCGATGGCAAATAAAGACTGGGTAATCTGGTACCCCTGACCATCGATATAGGAAAAAGGCTCTCTCCACGCAAGGAATCGCGTCCGCACGTGCGAAAACAGGCGATAACCAAGCAGTGCCCCCGCAACCGCGCCAAAAGCACCCGCTCCAAGCACTAACGGATTATTAAGCGCCGCATATACCATAAACACCATTATCACAAAAAGTATCAATGCACCACCGAGATCTCTCGAAAGCGCAAGTATCAGTATATGCGCAAAGCCAAGTCCCACCGCTCCCGCAAAGTACAGGAGCCAGTCTTCGCCCTTTGCTCTTTTCTGATTAACATCAGTAAGAATTCCCGCAAGGAACAGAACAAAAATTATTTTTACAAATTCAGAAGGCTGAAATGTTATCCCTGCGATCGAATATGACAGCTTTGAACCATTTGTAACGGCTCCGGCCACAAGGACGGCAGACAGAGCCGCAACCCCGGCAAATCCATACACCCACGTAACCTTTGATAAAAGCCTTAGGTCTGAAACAAGATATGGTACTGCCATAGAAATGCAGACAGAAACCGCAGCTATCAAAAACTGCCTCAATGATTTTCCTTCCGACAGACGCATCAGCATGATAAATCCGATAGCAAGAAACATGCATGTGTTATTTACTATCATCGGACTCCCGGAAGGATAAACGATATGAAAGATCACTATCGTGCCTATAAACAAAACACTCTGAAGCGCACCGTAATAAACGCAGCGAGGATCATCTGTTCTGAAATACAGCACCGTAAATCCCAGTATATGGATCAGCATGAGAAAAACGATCTGAAAGATGTAAAAACCGCCCCGTTCTTTTTCTGACCCATAGGCAAATGGCATAAAACAGTGAAACGTGTAAAATGCCATAAGTATCGCCAGTAAATACCTCGAAAGACCGAGTAATGCAGTACTCATTGTCACTCCACTCCCTTCCGGAAGTGCCCTTTAGTGAAATGAGGTACCAGACGGCTTATCTCACTCTGATCAAAACTCCTGCCTGACAGGAGATTCAGATACAGCTCCGTAATATCCGCTGCCTCCTCAGCTCTTTCCGTAGTAAAGTCGAGACGGATACCGTAAATATCCATATCCAGTATCCTGTCCATCTCTCCATGAAGAGAAAGAGGCACAGAGTTGTAAATGACATTATAGCAGGCCCTGCAGTCCATCACTGCTGGAAATTTCACGTTCATCCTGTCTACCAGTATCTCCGCTCTGCCGTTTTCCAGATTTTTTCCGCATTTACCATTCTTTGTCCTGTAAATGCACTGAGCTGAGATCATGAGCGGTGTTCTGCCGTATGCCACGAGCACCGAACCTGATACACCCCTGCCCCGCATCTCATGTATATTTAATTCCAACGGAACCGTATCCATATCGGAGCCGGCATCTTTAAGAGCCATGAGAGCTTCTTTGTTAAAAGCATAAAGCGAAGTATCAGTGATAACTCTTCCGGTAAATCCTGACTGCTTTACATATCCAAGCTCCTCATAATTTCGGACCAGTACGCAGTCCTCATTTTCCGGCACTGCATAAACTCTGTCATACAAAGCTTTTCTGTCATTTTCCCTATAGGTCGGATCATTTTTTCCTCTCATGATCCATGGCATAACGCGAACATACGTCGGACCATTCTCACCACCAAAGCCTATGGCAGCAGGTTTTTCCGGTGAATAAAATTCAGAGATCCTTTCTGCGATTCCTCTATTCTTAAAAAGCTCTGCCGCTTCTTCCGCTGTTTTCTGATTTTCAAAGAGAACGCCTAAATTCACGTAACAGCTCCTCCGATAATTTTTCAAAAGCACCTCTGCGCAATTCATTTAATGCGCTTACAGGCACAAATACATTTCCTTCTATTTCGATATCAAGTGATTCAAAGCAGAACACGCTTCCACCTGTTTTCTGGAGCTGTTTTCTTATCTGCTTTTCTTCCATGGGACGATTTTTTGCACACTCAACAACCGCTCCGGAAAACTCGACTGTCACTTCATCAGAACTTCCATCCCCATGATATGACACAGTCTGAAGCCTTAGAGACAGCGGTTCTCCAACTCTGACCACTGCTTTTCCCTTAACAGGAAGCTGCATGATCTTCAGCTCAAAATCATCAGGTAAAGACCTGCTGTAGCTTCCACGTCCCATAGTGATCATTTCCTTGCCGTTATGACGATCAAAATAACCGGGATTAAGTCCGCTTCTTGAATATAATCCGAGAAGCTCATCTCTATCTGCTTTTTTTACCTTGAATCCTTCTCTGCCCTTTTCGTAATACAGATCCAGATATTTTCTGTAGATCGAAGTAACCCCTGCCACATACTGCGGAGTCTTCATCCGTCCCTCGATCTTCATGCTGTCCACGCCGGCTTCTATCATATCCGGAAGCTGTTCGATGGAACTTAAGTCCTTCATGGACAAAATGTACTCATCACTGCCCTTTCCGCCATAAGGCTGACGGCACGGACCTGCACAGCGGCCACGGTTTCCGCTTCTGCCTCCAAGCATTGATGACATGAGGCACATACCGGAATAACAGTAGCACATGGCACCATGAATAAAGCACTCGATCTCAAGGCCGGTCTTTTCATGTATCTCTCTGATCTCTCCTACAGACAGTTCCCTTGCAGGAACGATACGGACAGCACCCATGCTCTTCAGCAATTCTGCCCCATACACGCCTGTAAGTGCCATCTGCGTACTTGCATGGAGCGGCAGATAAGGAAAATGCTCCTTAAGGTGACGGAAGATACCGAGATCCTGCACTATGACACCATCAAGTCCTGCTTCATAAAGAGGCGCGAGAAAACCCGGAAGATCCTTCATCTCCGACTCTTTTGTAAGCGTGTTCAGCGTCAGATAAAATTTTTTTCCAAAAAGGTGAGCATAATCAATAGCACGGATAAGTTCTTCATCCGAGAAATTTCCCGCATATGCTCTTGCTCCGAATCTGGTTCCACCTGCGTATACCGCATCAGCTCCTGCACTCATTGCCGCATAAAAGCAATCGATAGTTCCCGCCGGCGCTAAAAGTTCTGTTCTATTTCCCATTTCTACGCACAAGAAAAGCTGCCATATTACAGCGGCAGCTTTTTTTCATTACATTACCTTCTGTTACGACTTCTCTTACTGCTGCCTGTCGCACCGTCTCCGATGTCATACATTTCCCTGGCAGCCGCAAGCTCTGTTTCTAACTGAACTATACGCTTCTGATTTTCATTATTCTCATCCTTAAGCTGCTGAAGTGTTTCTTCCATGCTCTTAAGTTTGATCCGCTCAGTGATAAGGTCATGCTTTACATCGTAAAGTTCCTTATCCTTTGCGTCGACAGACTCCTGTAGGAGATCTACCTGCTGTTTTGCTTTGAAATAATCATCAGCAATATTCAGTTCTAAAAGAACATTCTGAGTATCCACAGGCTGTCGCATAAAGCTCTCAATCTTGCCATACTCAGAAATCTTCCCATTGATGTAGGAAGCAACCCTTTGAAGATACTCTTCGCTCTCATTTCCGGTCAGCGTATAAACCTTCCCGCCGATCAGAACTTCTGTGTCTGTTCTTGCAGCCATTTACACTCTCCTCAATAAACGCTAGCTTATATCTGACAAAAAAATGTCGGATTCACGTTTGAATATCTTTTTTGCTACATAGATTATATCAAATCTTGTGCCATTTGTAACTAACGATTCCCTTCTCTGTCTAACCCCAAGTGATGATAAGCGAGATCTGTTACCACACGACCTCTGGGTGTGCGATTTATAAAGCCGTTTTTCAGCAGATACGGCTCATATACGTCTTCAATAGTTCCGGAATCTTCACCGATCGCAGCTGCAAGAGTATCCAGCCCCACAGGTCCTCCGTCAAATTTTCCTATCATGGTATTAAGTATCGTGCGGTCAAGATTATCCAGACCATACTTGTCTACTTCCATGAGATCCAGTGCGAGATTAGCCACTTCCTCAGTGATTTCTCCGCCATACTTAACTTCTGCGAAGTCACGAACTCTCTTTAACAGGCGGTTCGCGATTCTGGGTGTACCTCTGGAACGCCTTCCCATTTCATAGGCACCCTTTTCATCGATCTTTACTTTTAAGACTTTTGCAGAATTTATTATTATCGTCGATAATTCTTCATAAGAGTAAAATTCAAGATGATTTATAACACCAAATCTGTCACGAAGCGGCGCTGACAGCAGACCTGCTCTGGTAGTCGCTCCTATCAACGTGAATTTCGGAAGCGGCAGATGCAGAGATTTCGCAGTCGGCCCCTTTCCGATCATGATATCTATCGCAAAATCCTCCATGGCAGGATAAAGAACTTCTTCTACCTGACGGTTAAGCCTGTGTATCTCATCGACAAATAAAATGTCTCCATCCTGAAGATTATTAAGGATCGCAGCCATATCACCCGGTTTTTCTATGGCAGGACCGCTGGTGATCTTTAGATGCGCCCCCATCTCCTCCGCAATGATACCGGCAATAGTGGTTTTTCCAAGTCCCGGAGGGCCGTAAAATAAACAGTGATCCAGCGGATCATTTCTGTTTTTCGCCGCATCTATATAAATCCTGAGTGTTTTCTTCATTTTTTCCTGACCAATATAGTCTTCCAGACATTTCGGACGAAGAGAACCCTCTATTTTCACATCTTCTTCCGTAATCTTGGTCTCGATCACTCTTTTTTCCATCTGTATCCTCGTTTAAAAAAGCATTTATCTCGCCATTTGCTTAAGCGCTGCTTTCAATATATCATTCGCATCCATATCCTCTGTAACAGTCACCATCTTCACAGCCCTGTAAGCATCAGATGCAGAATATCCGAGAGCTTCCAGTGCTTCCACTGCTTCATCTCTGGCATTATTTGCTGCGGCAGACACCTTGTTACCGGCCTTTTCATCGCCTCCAAACGCACTCTCAAATGCCGCATCCTGAGAAATCTTGTCTCTGAGATCAAGTATCACTCGCTCCGCCGTCTTTTTTCCGATGCCCGGAGCCTGCGAAATAGCCTTTGCATCTCCTGCAAGTATGGCAAAACGCAGGTCATCAGGTGAAAGCACTGACAATATCATCTGCGCTCCCTTAGGCCCTATACCGCTGACAGTGATGAGCATACGGAATATAGCCAGATCATCCCTGGTCGGAAACCCATATAATGTCATGCCGTCTTCCCTGACAGAAAGATGAGTATAAATAATCGTGTCTTCTCCCACCGGAGGCAGTTCTTCCGCAGTACCCGCAGAGATCACGACTTCATACCCCACTCCGTTAACATCAAGGAGCAGCATGTTGTCCGTTACAGAAAATACTTTTCCTTTCAAAAAACCGATCATATCAACCTCTAAGCTTTATACGCCGAAGAACCTCATCTGACAGAAAGCCTATAAAAAATCCCGTGATACAGCCTGTAACGATAAGTATCGGCATATAATGAAATATTTTGTCATTATGAATAAGTATTACGGCAACAAGGATCTGTCCTACATTATGAAAGATTCCTCCTGCCATACTCACGCCATATACAGAAAAGAGTCCTGTTTTACGAAAAGCAAGCATAGACGCAAAACTCAGAACGCCTCCCGCAAGACTGTATGCGATGCTATACGGATTTCCAAAAAGGATACCGGACAGAAATATCCGGACAAGATTGATAAATGCCGCATCAGACTTTCCTGTGCCGTACAAAGAAAAGACAACGACCAGATTTGTAAGTCCCAGCTTCATTCCGGGATAAGGAAAGAAATTAGGCAGCTGACTCTCTATCCATGACAATATCATAGCCAGGGCTGTAAATACCGCAAGACGGGCAAGTCTCTTAGTTTGCAACTGCATCGTAGTCTCCCTCCTCTCCATGAACGATCTCTACCACCACTTCATTCGGGAGACAAACTATCAAGTCACCGTCTTTTGAAATTGCTTTTTGATGAACGCAGAGCTTGTCCGGGCAGTCAGCCTCGACAACATTTGCTTCTCCATCATGTATGACCAGATGATTATTCAGTCCTCTCGCACCCGGGATTATGACATCTGTCTCACTGTTAAGCGAATAAACAGCATATCCTTTTCCCGAAACAGTTACCACTACCTTGTCCCCATAATCTCCAGCGTTTGCTGTGGTAGCCGAAGCCGGCTTAAAGATCAGAAGTCCATACCATATAGCCGCCGTCACAACAGCAGCCGCAGGAATCAGCCAATCCGCTTTTTTCATGCGGCTAATTCCTGCGGCTTCTGAATCATTGCTTATGTTTTTATCAATAGAATTTTGCCTTAAGTTTCGCATAAGTGTCTTTTACCTGTCTGAAGTGTTCTTCTGTCCTGAAGTGAAGCACTCTCATAAGCTGTGTACTGAAATCTAGCATAAAGATCACTGCTATCATATAACAAAATGCCCGTCCGTACCTCATGTCGATCCGGTCTGAAAAATCCCAGACAATGCGATGAAGGAATCCAAAGAAGCAACATGCATATAATCCCCAGCCAAGTGTACTCTCCAGGCAGATGATACCTTTGTAATTAAAAGGCTTATCATTATAATCCCACCAAAGCGCTCCCAGGAGCTTTATCATCATTATACCGACAATATATTCAAAAACCGTCGCAACGATGGCTGCTGATATAAAGAGCAGAACATAATGTGAAGCTATCGGCCGGAAAATAAAATAAGCTCCGACAAAACCAAATCCATATATCGGGCAAAAGGGTCCTCTCACGAATCCGCGGTTTGTGATTTTTTTATTACAGAACGACATATAAACGCTCTCAAGGAACCAGCCTATAATGCTGTAAAAGATAAACCAAAGCACGATATGATAAAAATCAATTCCTAAAAAAGATAATTCCCACATACTAACATCCCCTATCCTGTACTATTTTTTAAACACAAATGCTAAGATAGTTTACATGAAAAAAGAATGTATCGCAACCATTTGTTCAATAACATTGTACACCATTAGCCACGAAAAATAAAAGTATTTATACCTAACGGAAAAAAGCCCCGACAAGGACATGCCGGGGCCTAAGAATAACTTAGTTATATTTCCGCTTACGAGCAGCTTCAGACTTCTTCTTACGTCTTACGCTGGGCTTTTCATAATGCTCTCTCTTGCGGATCTCCTGCTGAATACCAGCCTTAGCGCAGTTTCTCTTGAAACGGCGTAAAGCACTGTCAAGAGACTCGTTTTCTTTTACGATAACATTTGACATACTTTCTCACCTGACCTCCCTTCAGACCAACAGAAAAATCTGAATGGGTATTTATGTGTCTTTCAAAACACACATTGACATTATATCATGATTTTCTAATTCGTCAAGGATTTTTTGAAATTTATTCCTCAACCTTTTCATATCTGTTCCAGATCTTATCCGCTCCGCATACATGCTTTGTGTGATCTGCATCTTCGATAATATAATCACCCTCACAGATGAAGATACGACCTCTCCTGTCATTGATATACGGAGAAATGATCAAACCGCTATCCTTTTTGATCTGTACCAGATTGTCTGTCACGAACCATCCCTTGGTAACAACATCGGTATACGGCTCAAATCCATCTTCGAGGCCTTTGCCTATTTCATATTTTACGACATTGGCGTCCATAGTTCTTCTTCTGCATTTCATTAATATTCTCCTCCTCACCCGATCTGGTCAAACAGTAGCAGAATAAAGCGTATCAAGCGTATCTGACGATTTCTTTCCGCTGGAACTGTATGTTGAAGTCCCAAGCTTATTGGAAGCTATAGAGTTCATCATCGAAGCCCTGGATGACGTAACATCGCCATACGAACCGCTTCCTTGGAACAGACTCTTGATAGTCGTGATACGCGCCTGATTAAACTTATCTCTGTCTATGGAGAGTTTTCCATCAGAATCAGCGGTAACTCCGATATCTTCCAGCTCATATACATTAGTTGCAGTAGTTCCGACCATCCTGAGTGCGATATTATTTGTAGCTGTAGCATTCTCTGACGCAGCCGAGCTTAAAAGAGAATTATAGCTGTCCACAAATTTCGAAAGCTTATCGTAAATCTTATCATAATCATACTCAGAAGTTGTTTTCTTACCATCAGATCCGGTAACTTCGTATTCGCCCTTCTTATAAAGGCTCTCACTGCTGAGTGCTGTCACCGCATCTTTGAGATCAGCCGAATTATTCTTTACCATACTGTAAGCTTTCTTAGCATCATCAGAAACGGTAGAACCAGATTTCTCCGAGCTCTGTTTTGCATAATATGCTTTTAAGAGCTTACCGTAACTTCCATTTCTAATACTTGAATAATCACCAAGCATACCAATTATGCCTGTTTTGTCAGCCGAATTATTTGTGGTCTTTCTGTTCGCTGCGCTGCTGAACAAATATGAGTAATCATTTGAAGAAATACCGTTTAATGTTGACATATGATCACACTCCTTTTCTACCCACGGTTTTTACACCGTCCGACTTCCATGTCGTTCACAGGCATATATACTGCTCATGACTAGTATCGTCCGAAAACAACAATTACATTAGTATTTTTGACTCTAATATCAAAAATACATCTTTCACAGCTTCTATTTCAGTTAAATTATATGACATGTTGTATGCAATATGCAATGTTGTGCAGACATTTCAGTTTTCTGTTTACTAAAAAATACAAAACCGGGCACATCTTTCGACGTGCCCGGCCTTAAAAGCTCTCTACCGCAAAGTATCAAGTTTTAGTATTGCTTATCAAATTACTCTTTTCCGTACAGATCAACGAGACCCTGCAGATGAGCAAAGTGCTTTTCTGCGTTCTCAGCAGCTGCCTTGAAGAGCTTATCTGCCTTTTCAGCATTAACCTTCTTAAGCGCTGTGTAACGAGCCTCACCATCAAGGAATTCCTGATAAGGTACTGTAGCAGCCTTAGAATCAAGAGTGAACTTCTTGTCTCCGCCATCCGGATTGAATCTGAAGAGATTCCAGTATCCAGCGTCAACAGCCTTCTTCTCCTCATCCATAGCTTTGCCCATACCTGCTCTGATACGGTGGTTGATACAAGGAGCATATCCGATGATAAGTGAAGGTCCGTGATAAGCCTCAGCCTCGGAAATAGCCTTTACAAGCTGGTTCATATTTGCGCCCATGGAAACCTGAGCTACATATACATAACCATAAGACATAGCGATTGCTGCGAGATCCTTCTGCTTGATCTCCTTACCACCTGCTGCGAACTGTGCAACAGCACCGGTAGGTGTAGCCTTGGAGGACTGTCCACCTGTATTGGAGTAAACCTCAGTATTGAATACGAATACGTTTACATCCTCACCGGAAGCAAGTACATGGTCAAGTCCACCAAATCCGATATCGAATGACCATCCGTCACCACCGAAGATCCACTGTGACTTCTTAGCCAGGAAGTCCTTATTCTTTACGAGCTCAAGAGCCTCAGGAGCGTCGTTTCCCTCGAGTGCAGCAACGAGCTCATTAGCAGCCTCTGTATTCAGAGCTGTAGAATCATAAGTCTCGATCCACTTATCAACAGCAGCCTTTACAGAAGAATCCTTCTCAACGAGTGCAAGTGCCTGATCCTTCAGATTTCCTCTCAGAGTCTTCTGTGCGAGGTACATACCAAAACCGAACTCTGCATTGTCCTCAAACAGTGAGTTATCCCATGCAGGTCCGTGTCCAGCCTTATTAACTGTATAAGGTGTGGACGGTGAAGAGTTACCCCAGATAGATGAGCATCCTGTAGCATTTGCGATGTACATTCTGTCACCAAAGAGCTGGGTTATGAGCTTAGCATAAGGTGTCTCACCACAGCCTGCGCATGCGCCTGAGAACTCAAGCAGCGGCTGCTTGAACTGTGAACCCTTTACAGAATTGATCTTGAACTTATCGATAACTTCCTGCTTCTCATCAAGAGATACAGCGTAATCGAAGTACTTCTGCTCAGCCTTAAGAGCATCATCAAGAGTCTTCATCTCAAGAGCCTTAGCACCCTTCATGCCAGGACATACATTTGCGCAGGATCCGCATCCAAGGCAGTCCATGTCGGATACAACGATAGCAAACTTGTAACCCGGCATGCCTGTAAGATCCTTGCACTTCATTCCTTCAGGAGCAGCCTTGCACTCATCCTCTGTCATAGCTACCGGACGGATAGCTGCGTGAGGACATACATATGAACAGAACTCACACTGGATACAGTTATCAGCATTCCATACAGGTACTGCAACAGAAACTCCACGCTTCTCGTATGCAGCTGTTCCGGAAGGAGTAGAACCATCTGTGTATCTCTGAACAACGGATACAGGGATAGAGTTACCTTCCTGAGCAGAAACCTTGATCTGGATATCGTTAACAAAGTCGATAACTTCCTTACGTCCTGTAACAGCCTTAGCATAGTCAAGACCCTCATCCTTTGCATCAGCCCAGGACTCAGGAACCTTAACTTCTACGACACCTGTTGCACCGAGATCGATAGCCTTCCAGTTCTTCTGAACGACATCATCACCCTTAAGACCATAAGTCTTCTTAGCAGCAGCCTTCATGAGCTCGATAGCCTTCTCCTCAGGGATAATGCCTGTGAGCTTGAAGAATGCAGACTGAAGAATAGTATTGATACGTGTCGGGCCCATGCCGGACTCGATACCGAGCTTAACACCATCGATAGTGTAGAACTTGATGTGATGCTTAGCGATGTAGGCCTTTACCTGTCCCGGAAGGTGCTCATCGAGCTCGTCTCCTGTCCAAGGGCAGTTAAGAAGGAATGTACCGCCATCTACAAGTTCCTGAACCATGTTGTACTTTCTTACGTATGCAGCATTGTGGCATGCAACGAAGTTAGCCTGATGGATGAGGTATGTGGACTTGATCGGCTTATCACCAAATCTCAGGTGAGACATTGTGATACCGCCGGACTTCTTTGAATCATAGTCAAAGTAAGCCTGTACATACTTATCAGTATTATCACCGATGATCTTAATGGAGTTCTTATTTGCTCCGACAGTACCATCAGCACCAAGACCCCAGAACTTACAGCAAACGGTTCCTTCAGGTGTTGTAACGAGATCCGGACCTGCATCCAGAGACAGATGTGTTACATCATCCTTGATACCGATAGTAAATTCTTTCTTTGCCTTGTTAGCATAAACAGCTACGATCTGGTTCGGAGTAGTATCCTTGGAACCAAGTCCGTAACGACCGCAGAGGATCGGAACATCTGCGAAGTGTGTTCCGCGAACTGCTGTCATAACGTCCTGTGCCAGAGGCTCTGCGATAGAACCCGGCTCCTTTGTACGATCCAGAACGGAGATGATCTTTGTAGTTGTAGGAAGAGCACTGATAAATGCTTCCTGGCTGAACGGTCTGAACAGGCGAACCTTTACAAGACCAACCTTCTCGCCCTGAGATGCAAGATAATCAATAGTCTCTTCAATAGTGTCATTAACAGAACCCATAGCAACGATAACGTGCTCTGCGTCCTTTGCACCATAGTAGTTGAAAAGTTTATAATCTGTACCGATCTTTGCATTGATCTTGTCCATGTAATCCTGAACAATATCCGGCAGATCGTTATATGCAGTATTGCAGGACTCTCTTGTCTGGAAGAAAACATCCGGGTTCTGAGCGGATCCCTTTTCACAAGGATGATTCGGGTTCAGCGCTGTTGCACGGAATTTATCGATTTCTTCGCGAGGAAGGATATCCTCAAAGTCCTCATTTGACCAGCAATCAATCTTCTGGATCTCGTGAGATGTACGGAATCCATCAAAGAAATTGATGAAAGGAACTGATCCCTTGATTGCAGAAAGATATGCAACGGGTGTCAGGTCCATTACTTCCTGTACGGATGACTCACAAAGCATAGCGCATCCGGTCTGACGGCACGCATAAACGTCAGAATGATCACCGAAAATATTAAGAGCATGGGTTGCTATACAACGAGCGGATACGTTGATAACACCGGGAAGTCTCTCACCAGCGATCTTATACAGATTCGGGATCATGAGAAGAAGTCCCTGGGACGCTGTATAAGTAGATGTAAGTGCACCTGCAACCAGAGATCCGTGAACTGCACCTGCAGCGCCTCCCTCTGATTCCATCTCTACCATTTTTACAGTGTTGCCAAAAATGTTCTTGCGACCCTGTGTAGCCCACTCATCGGTGTGTTCTGCCATCGGTGATGAAGGCGTGATGGGATAGATCGCTGCCACATCAGTAAAAATATACGATGCATGAGCGGCGGCCTCATTACCATCCATGGTCTTTTTAAATCTTGCCATTTGATAATTCCTCCTACCTTATTTAATTGTTGAAAGCGCCAATCGGACGCAAACTACCGCATAGACTAGTTTAGCACGAAGTTACATAAAAGTAAACGATAGCAATGGCTAACATTGTGAATATTTCACTATTGAAAAATCAACATTTCTCGCTATAATGTTATTTTTTTATCAAAGTTCAACAAATTATACAATTTTCAATTACGCTTTCCGGCCTGATTTTTGACTCAAGAATACCGAAAAGGCAGCTGACACATATCAATGCATCAACTGCCTTTTAATCATTGTTTCCACGAAAGAAATTCGTAGCGTTCCAACAATTCAAAGAATTTTATCATCCTCTCATACAAAGGATCCGCCTTTTCTCCAAAGTGCTCATGAACAAGCTCACCGATCTCACCAACCGTACGCTCTCCGTCCATAAGATTCCAGATAAAGCTGCCATTCTCTTCCATGTGTATATGAGAGATTCTTGGCTTTTTAAAGAAAGTCTGGGCGATCTTGTTAAAAAGTCCGGTATTTTCCATATGAATCACTACTAATCCGTCTTTTTCCGTATCCCAGGCTATCCCCTCCTTCCGGCAAGGAACAGCTTTCTTATAATCTTCTATTATCTGTTTTCTGCTGCGTTTTTCTTTCATAAAACTCCATAATAAATCTAATTATGCCTTTTTCTTATTCTCAGAAAGTGAGAACTTGAATACAAGAGCGATCATGATAGCAAAAGTTATAAGGCTTCCGATATCGCCTGCTGTTCCTGTAAGGGAGAAGTTGAGCATTTTCGCCGGATTAATTCCAAATGCTGCAGGTACTGCAAGAAGGATACCTATAATACCTTCACCCGCGATAAGTCCTGAGCAGTAAAGAATTCCCTTATTTACTCTCTCATCTCTCTGCTCATCAGACTTTGCAGTCTTCTCAAGGAAGAGACGTACAAGACCGCCCACCATGATGCACGCATTGAGGTGGATAGGAAGGTATGCACCGATAGCAAAAGGAAGTACCGGAATATGAAGGATCTCAACTACGATTGCAAGACATACACCTGCAAATACAAGCCCCCAAGGAAGGTTGTTACCCATAACACCCTCAATGATCATCTTCATAAGAGTTGCCTGAGGAGCACCAAGCTCATCTGTACCAAATCCATAAGCAGAATCAAGGAGATAAAGTACTCCTCCGATTGCAAACGCAGATACAAGAACACCGATAAGCTCACCAATCTGCTGCTTAACAGGTGTCGCACCAAGGAGATAACCGGTCTTAAGGTCCTGTGAAGTATCACCTGCAATAGCTGCTACGATACATACGATAGAGCCTATAGCGATCGCGCCCTGCATACCGTGAACACCCGTATCACCTGTAGCCTTGAGGATCAGGGATGTGAAAAGCAGCGCTGCGATAGACATACCTGAAACCGGGTTATTTGAACTTCCTACGATACCAACCATACGAGAAGATACTGTAGCAAAGAAGAAACCAAATACAACTACAAGGATCGCACCGACAAGTGTTACCGGTACTGCGGGAAGAAGCCAGATCAGAACTGTAAGTGCTGCAACAGCGAGAAGAATGATCTTCATATCGATATTACGGTTTGTTCTGATATCCTCAACGTCTGAGCCACCTGCAAGAGACTTCATTGAGTCACGGAAAGTAGTAACGATCTGAGGAAGTGACTTGATAAGGGAGATAACACCACCGGCAGCAAGAGCACCTGCACCAATATATCGAAGGTAGCTTCCCCAGATAGCACTTACGCCATCATTAGCAAACATTGCACTGATAGACTCTGTACCCGGGTAGATCACTGCATCTCCGCCAAACATTACAAGAAGAGGCGCAATTACCATCCATGACACAAGTGAACCTGCAAACATGAATGAAGCGATCCTGGGGCCGCAGATCATACCTACAGAGAATACTGCAGGATAGATCTGTGTTCCGATAGCACCTGCATACCCCTTAAAGGTCTTTGTGACCTGTGAAGGAACGATCGCAAAACCATCGATTACAAGCTTAAATATAGCGGAAATTCCAAGTCCTGCGAATACTGTAGAAGCACTGGAGCCACCATCTTCACCTGCGAGAAGAACCTCTGCACATGCAGTTCCTTCAGGATAAGGAAGAGTGCCATGCTCTTTAACGATCAGAGCGTTTCTAAGAGGTACCATGAAAAGGATTCCAAGGAAACCGCCTACAAGAGCGATAACTGTAATAGAAAGAACGCTCGGCTTGTCCATCATGCCTTCACGAGCCCAAAGGAAAAGGGCCGGAAGTGTGAAAATGGCACCTGCCGCAAGCGATTCACCGGCAGAACCGATAGTCTGCACAATATTATTCTCAAGTACAGAATCTCTGCGAAGGATCACACGGATCACACCCATGGAAATAACAGCAGCCGGAATAGAAGCCGAAACTGTCATACCTACCTTAAGTCCGAGATACGCATTGGCTGCACCGAATACCACTGCAAGAACGATACCCATGATGCAGGAAGTCACTGTAAATTCCGGTGTGATCTTCTCCGCCGGAACATACGGTTTGAACTGTTCGTTATTGTTCATTATTTTACTCCTTACTATTTTCTGTGTACGACCCTCTGCAAGCCAATCAGATAAGATCCAAAACTGTAATTCAGCAATCGTTTACACTTCTAAACTTTAACCAGATAAAGCAAACAACATATAATTCGCACACGCAACTGCTCCATTGTACTTAAAAACAGTCAATTATGCAAGATAAAAATGATCAAAATAATTTACAAAAATGCCGATTTAACAGGCTTTTCTAGCTTAATGCGTCACCGTGTTAAATCAGCACATCGTATTCTTATTATTATTTTTCTTTTTCTTTTGCTTCTTCCAGCGAAATGTCTAAAGCTCCGGCTTTTCTGTCTATGTACTGTGTACGGAACTTTGAATATACAATTTTCTGCTCAGAGTAAAGGCCAAAGTAGCCCGACATCACATAGCTCACCGCGATAGCCTGCAGAAAGTATACCGATGCGCCTCTGAAGCCAAATAATTCAGATACTATCAATAATGTCGTAACCGGACAGTTTGTCACACCGCAAAACATCGCTGCCATACCGCAGGATGCCCCAAGCGCAACAGGAATATCTGCAATTCCTGCAAAAGCCGCTCCAAATGTTGCACCGATAAAGAGCGACGGAACGATCTCTCCGCCTTTATATCCGGATCCGATACAAAGTGCAGTAAGAAAAATCTTGAAAATAAAGTCAAACCAATAGACATCTCCCTTTACTGCTTTCTCAATAATATCCATACCTGCGCCCATATATCTCGGTATACCGAGCCATACGGTAATTATCGATATTATGACAAAAACAAGTCCACCGGCAACCACTCTTATGTATGGAGACGGAAAGATCTTTGCAAGTACTTTTCCCGAATTTTTCAAGATCAGGCAAAAAGCTATACTTATGATAGCTACACAAATTGAAAGTATAAAAACTTTCCCCGTCAGAGCAAGGCTCAGATCCGGTGCGTCAACCATATCAAAGCTTTCTTTCTCAATTCCGACAGCTGCCGCAACCGCGCCTGCCGTTACCGAAGCAAAAAAACACGGAAGGATCGCCGAATATTGTATTATACCAATGCTTATAAACTCGATAGGGAAAAACACTGCCGCGATCGGTGTCCCGAAAATAGCAGAAAATGCTGCACTCATTCCACAGAGTATCACCATTCTCTTATCCCCGTCATCCAGTTTCAAAAATGGAATCTGTCCGATTCCCGATCCCAATGCGCCTCCCAACTGGAGCGCAGCACCCTCTCGTCCTACAGATCCTCCACAGAGATGCGTAAGTATCGTAGATACAAAGATCAGCGGAGCCATTCTCACAGGCAGCTTTGTCTGCGCTCTGAGGGTCGTAAGCAGCAGATTTGTTCCTCTGACTTTATATTCACCTGCATGCTGATATATGTATGTAATGAACAGACCCGCTACCGGCAATAGCAGCAGCGTTATAGGAAAATGCTCATTTCTGGTTGTATTTGCAAGTTTATCTCCTATAGAAAAAGCTGCACTGACTGCTCCAACTATCAGTCCAACTATGATCGCCAACAGGATCCATCGCATCATATGCACAAAATTCCAGCTTGATTCTCTCCATGCTTTATCCAACTCGTTAGATAAATTATCTTTCTTCAAAACAAATCCTCTCTCCTAAACAAAATTAACAGATATCCCTATAAACGACATCAAGATCCTATGATCAAAAGTCAAAACACTTTTGCCTCTGTCATCATTTTTTAACCCAAAAAACAGGCATGAAAATTTCATACCTGTTTATTGAGAACTTTATGAATTTACCGGACATTCCTCATGATCGGCGTGTGCTGAACCCTCTGTTTCATTCTTTTCGATCATCTCACGAAGTGTACGCCAACCAAGCACTGCACATTTTACACGCGCAGGCATATGTGAAATGTCTCGAAGGATTCCTGCTTCATCCAGATCATCAATATCTTCTTCCGATGCCTCCCCGCGAATCATTCTCATAAACTTATCCGCAAAATCAAGAGCAGTATCCTTATCCTCACCGATTATCAGATCCAGCATCATATCAGTAGACGCCTGACTTATAGCACATCCGCTGCCGGAAAATGAAGCATCGACTATCGTATCATCCTCTATCTGAAGCTCAAGGAAGATATCATCACCGCAAGTAGGATTAACACCCTCAAGGATCATTGTAGGATTCTCAAGCTTTCCCTTATGGGAAGGTCTGAGATTATGCTCATTCAGGATACCGTTATTATAAAGATTATTAATCGCCATAACCCATGATTCCTCTTATTTCTTTTACTTTATCCATGAAGAAACGGACATCTTCCTCATTATTATAGAGGTAAAGGCTGGCACGTGCCGTACTTGAAACATTCAGGTACTCAAGAAGCGGCTGTGCACAGTGATGTCCTGCTCGGATACAGATTTTATCGCCATCAAGGATTGATGATATATCGTGAGGGTGTACTCCGTCAATAGTAAATGAAACAATGCCATTGTGCTTCTTCGGATCACTGCTTCCGAGAATATGAAAATACGGAAGCTTCGCTGCTTCTTCAAAAATAATGGATGTGAGTGCATCTTCTGTCTCACGGATAAAATCAAAACCAACATTTTTTAGATACTTTATCGCTGCATCAAGACCTACTGCACCCGTTGCATTGACAGTTCCTGCCTCAAACTTATGCGGTATCTCAGCCCATTTCTCAGTATCGCGCGTCACATACTCGATCATCTCACCGCCGCGAAGGAACGGAGGCATGGCTTCGAGAAGTTCTTTTCTGCCATAAAGAACGCCGATTCCAAAGGGTGCCATGAGCTTATGACCGGAAAATACCAGAAAATCTGCGCCGAGTTCTTTTACATCCACCTTCATATGCGGTGCTGACTGGGCAGCATCTACTACAACAACTGCTCCGACAGCATGCGCCATATCAGAAATCTTCTTTACAGGATTTACGCAGCCAAGTACATTTGACACATGTCCCACAGCGACAATCTTTACGCCATTAACGATCTTTTTCTGAAGTTCTGCGTCTGTAAAAGTACCGTCTGTCTCCGGCTCAAGATACTCAACCTTCGCACCGGTTCTCTCTGCTGCCATCCTCCAGGGAAGGATATTTGAGTGATGCTCCATAATAGTCGTGAGCACCGTGTCTCCCGGCTTAAGAACACTGCAGGCATAAGTATAAGCAATGAGATTAAGGGATTCCGAAGCATTTCGGGTAAATACGATTTCTTTTGCAGAATCAGCTCCGATAAACTCTCTGACAGTCTCTCTGGCGTTTTCATAAGCATCCGTAGCCTCAATGCTGATACCATAGAGACCTCTGAGCGGATTAGCATTCATTTTTTCATTAAATTCACGTTCAGCATCTATCACAACCTGAGGTCTCTGTGATGTTGCCGCACTGTCAAGATAAGTAACTCCGGTCTTTTCAAAAATCGGAAAATCCTTTCGGAACTGATTTTCTAGCATAATCCCACTACTCCTAATCTATATTTATCGTATTTCTAACATAGCGACTATTCCGTTGATCAACAGAACAGCCGCTAATGAGATAATTCTGTATTTTACAACACTTCTTCTATAAACTGCTGGATACGTCCGAGTGTATTTACGTCCTGTATCATTCGGTTTACATTATTAAGTCTTGCCTTTGTCATGAGTATCTCTGCTTCTCTCTCGGAAATACCGCGAGATTCCATATAGAAAAGCATATCCTCAGAAAGACGTCCAATGGTTGCTCCGTGAGTACCTTCCACATCTTCCTCGCTGCAAAGGATATTCGGAAGCGACTTATTATGCACATCCTTGGAAAGCAGAAGTACATTTTCCTGCTCATCGCCGACCGCGCCCTTTGCACCGCGGATAAGGTTGATGGTTCCACGGAAATTCTTTACAGACTTATCCATCATCGCACCGTTCAGGATAAGCTCACTTTCGCTCTTCTTTCCGTGATGGCGGATATTGTAGTTCATGTCGAGAAGCTGTGTGCCTCGTGTGAGGTATCCCACATTTCCGTCAAAACGGCTCTTTCTGCCATACAGATCTGCCTGGACACCGATAAAGTTCCTGCCGCCGCCAAGCTCCATCTGGATAATATCTACATGTGCATCGTCCGCAGTTACAGCACCTATATCATCAAAATGAAGATACTGGTCACCGAGCAGATTTGTTTTTACAAGGTGAATAGTTGCTCCTGCCTCAGCCTTGAGCTTTGTCTGGATTCCAAAGAAACCGGACTCATTTCTCTTAGATGTATAATTCATGATAACAGTGATCTCACTGCCTTCCTCTGCAATGATCTCCTGCTTTCTAAGAAGTCCGTCACCCTCACCAAGCTTATAATCAAGACAGATCGGCTCTGAAACAGTTTTGCCCTTCTGAGCGCGTATTACCAGTGTCGGTACGTTTTCGCGCTTCATAAGATTTTCCATCTCAGGACCAACTCCGCCCTGTACATCATCTAAAAGACTTCCGTCCTTTTCAACAGTAACGCCATTCGGAAGATCCTGTATCACGAGATCTCCACGATTATTCAGCTTTACTGTCTCATCTATTCCAACTCCGTTCAGATCCAGAAAGTTCCAGGTCAGCGTCGGGAGCGGATTAAATACACCCTTAATTTCCATTTGATCAGCCTCCTGTCATTTCCAGATTGATAAGGTTATTCATCTCTACTGCATATTCCAGCGGAAGTTCCTTAGATACAGGGTTTGCAAATCCGCTGACGATCATTGCACGAGCCTCATTCTCGGAAATACCACGGCTCATCAGATAAAATACCGCATCGTCACTGATACGGCCGATCTTTGCCTCATGTCCGATATCTGCATCATCTGTACGGATATCCATTGCAGGAACCGTATCAGAAACGGAAATATCATCAAGCATAAGTGACTGACAGGAAACAGTAGCCTTGGCATTCTTCGCCTGAGGCATAACTGTAATAGAGCTTCTGTATGTGCTTATACCGCCATCTTTACTGATGGACTTGGAGCTGATACTGGAAGCTGTATTCTTACCGATCTGAATAACCTTTGCACCTGTATCCAGATTCTGAGTCTTTCCTGCAAATGTGATACCTGTAAACTCCATGTGGGAATTATCACCCTTAAGTATCGTAGTCGGGTACAGGTAGCTTACATGAGAACCGAACGAACCGCTAACCCATTCCATTGTAGCGCCTTCTTCGCAGATAGCACGCTTGGTATTAAGGTTGTACATATTTTTGGACCAGTTCTCGATCGTAGAATAACGAAGATGCGCATTCTTGCCCACATACAGCTCTACACATCCCGCATGAAGGTTTGCAACGCTGTACTTCGGAGCTGAACATCCCTCGATAAAGTGCAGGTCTGCACCTTCCTCAACGATAATAAGTGTATGCTCAAACTGACCTGCTCCCGGAGCATTCAGTCTGAAATATGACTGCAGCGGTATCTCTACCTTTACTCCTGCCGGTACATATACGAATGATCCGCCGGACCAAACCGCACCGTGAAGAGCAGCAAATTTATGATCTGTCGGAGGCACAAGCTTCATGAAATGTGACTTTACGAGGTCCTCATGATCCCTTAACGCACTTTCCATATCAGTATAAACTACGCCCTGTGCCAGAACTTCTTCCTTAACATTATGATAAACAAGCTCTGAGTCATACTGGGCACCTACACCTGCAAGACTCTTTCGCTCTGCATCCGGAATACCAAGTCTTTCAAAAGTGTTCTTGATATCGTCCGGAACCTCGGACCACTTGCCCTTCATTCCTGTGTTCGGACGCACGTATGTTACGATATCGTCCATATTAAGTCCGGAAATATCCGGTCCCCACTCAGGGATCTTCTGCTCATTATATGTCTCCAGAGCCTTCAGACGAAATTCCGTCATCCACTCCGGATCATTCTTTTCCTTAGAGATCTGACGGACTATATCTTCTGTCAAACCTTCCTTAACCTTATAAAAATCTTTTTCATCGTAACGGAAATCGTAAAGGCTTCGGTCAATATCCTTTACATCCGGTTTGATTTCAGCCATCAGTCTTTCTCCTGTCCGCCGATAAAGCGCTCAAATCCATGCTCATTGATCTCAGTAACGAGCGATGCATCACCTGTTTCAACTATCTTTCCTTTAACAAGGACATGAGTATAGTCAACATTCAGTGATTCAAGGATACGTGTTGAATGTGTGATTATAAGGAGTGCACCGTCACGCTTTTTCTGATATTCTTCAATACCTCTGGAAACTGTGCGAACAGCATCTACATCAAGACCTGAATCTGTCTCATCAAGTATCGCCAGCTTAGGATTCAGCATGAGAAGCTGAAGGATCTCAGCCTTCTTTTTCTCACCACCGGAAAATCCAACGTTAAGATCACGATCCTTATAGGAAGAATCGAAAGAAAGAACTTCCATTGCTTCCTTAAGATTTTTTTTGAACTCAGAATATTTGATCTTTTCTCCGGACTGCTGAACGATCGAATTACGGATAAAGCTTGAAAGAGAGATTCCCGGAACCTCGAGCGGATTCTGGAAAGAAAGGAACATTCCTGCCTTTGCTCTTTTATCAGCTGATTCATCTTTTATAGAAAGGCCATTAAAGAAAATATCTCCTCCTGTGACCTTATAATTCGGATTACCCATCAGAGCATAGCCAAGGGTAGATTTACCGGCACCATTCGGGCCCATAAGTACATGTGTCTCACCCTTATTGATCTCAAGTGTGACTCCGTGAAGGATCTCGCTATCCTCCACCCCTACCGAAAGATTCCTAACGTCAAGTAAAGCCATTTTTTTCTCCTCATAAACGTCAGTTTAAAACTGACTTAATATTGTCGGATTTACGTTTTATATCCTCTATATATACTAGGTTTTGTATGATTTCTTACATTTCCTAGTGAGATACCGTAGAATGAAATGATAACACATCCATATTATACAGTCAACTTGCACGCAATCTATTGGATCAAACATCTTTTCTTTATTTCTGATGTCTTACAACTGCATACTCATCATCTGCCGAATAATATGGACAATCAAAGTTGGTCCCTGACAAAAAGCGATACATCTCATCCTGATCCAGATTTACCTCACAGGTATAATACTCCGCTTCTTCATCATAAACATAATTAACACAGCTGTCACAATTAGTCATAGCACCCTCTTTAACAAAATTCCAACGGAATTAAACAAAACCGCTGTGCAGTCAGTTCTTACTGACCATACAGCGGTTTTTATTATAATGTCGAGGCACTTTCATGTAAAGTTACATCGGTTACAAATCTCCGATACTCGACAATCTTGTTGAATTACGCCATGCTAACACACGACATTCTATTTTTTAAGAAAAGACCTGCAGGAATTAAACTTCCTCTACACGGATCATGTTTGTCTTTCCGGATACACCAAGCGGAAGACCGGCTGTAAGAACAACCTTGCTGCCATGGCGGATAATACCTGCAAGCTCAGCCTGATGAATAGCTGACTCAAACAGAGCCTCAGCATCTTCTTCCTGCTTGATCACAAGCGGAATAGTATCGAAGAGAAGATTTGTCTGGTAAGCAACTCTTGACTCTGTGCTGCATGCCACGATCGGGCATGTAGGCTTAAATCTTGAAAGTCTCTCTGCTGTAAAGCCGGACATTGTAACTGCGATGATAGCATCAGCATTAATATCCTGAGCAACTGTACATGCTGCATGTGAGATAGCCATTGTTGTCTCCGGAATAATGGCATTACGATAACGGTCGATCATACGCTGCTCATAATCGATATCGCCCTCTGTTCTCTCAGCGATACGGGACATGATCTCAACTGCCTCTACAGGATAAGAACCGTTTGCAGTCTCACCGGAAAGCATGATAGCTGTAGTACCATCATAGATAGCGTTAGCTACGTCAGTGGTCTCAGCACGTGTCGGACGCGGATTGTGGATCATGGAATCCAGCATCTGAGTAGCTGTGATAACGATCTTACCCTCTCTCTCAGCGAGCTTGATCATCTTTTTCTGAAGTGAAGGAACTTCCTCAAGCGGAACCTCAACACCGAGGTCACCTCTTGCTACCATGATTCCGTCTGCAACCTTAAGGATCTCTTCTATATTACGAACACCCTGTACAGACTCGATCTTTGCGATGATCTTCATCTTGCTTCCGTGACGGTCAAGAAGCTTTCTTACCTGCATGATATCATCTGCTGTACGTGTAAAGGATGCTGCGATAAAGTCAAAACCAAGTCTGCATCCGAATACGATATCTTCACGATCCTTATCGCTAATGAAAGGCATTGAAAGGTCTGCACCCGGAACGTTTACGCCCTTACGATCTGATACAGGACCATCGTTCATTACTGTACAAACAATATCAGTAGAACCAACCTTATCAACATGAAGCTCGATAAGACCATCATCGATAAGGATAGAACCACCCTCTTTTACATCATTAACAAGACCAGCATAGTTTACATATGCCTTTGTCTCATCACCAACTATCTCCTCAGTTGTAAGAGTGAATGTCTGTCCCTTCTTCAGCTGATACTTTTTATTTTCTTCCTTGAATGTACCAAGACGGATCTCCGGTCCTCTGGTATCAAGGAGAGTACCGATAGGCTTATCCATCTCTGTTCTGATCTTCTTCAGATTTTTGAACTTTGCTCCATGCTCCTCATGATCACCATGAGAGAAGTTAAATCTGGCAATGTTCATGCCTGCCTTTATAAGTTTACGGAGCATATCCTCGCTCTGTGATGCAGGTCCGATGGTACATACAATTTTGGTTCTTCTCATTCGTTTGTTCCTTTCTCATGCCCGTATTCGCTACAGACAGTGGTCTTTTCTCTCGTTTCAAAACACGCGTAGTATCGTATCACAGTTAATGCACGACAAACACCCCTTTTTTCGTAAAAATCTAAAATTCTCCTTTTCTATATCATTCGTGTACATATATCAGCAATCCACTGTACAAAATGTATATGAAACGTTTCAAACTTTAATTTTTATATTGCACATTTTTGTTCTATATCGACACATTATTGTAGTTTGCATATACACCCCGTCCCATTTTATCCTTTTTTATATATCTATGATGACCATATGACACAAATGGTTTTTAGACACTTTTATCATTTTGTGTGCATTTTTCACTTTTAGGAATTCAATTGTTATTTCCTATAAGTTAAATAATGTAAGGGGCAAAAGTAAGGGTCAAAAGGTCTCAATCCTCTTTGTGCAAGCACAATCGGATTTTGACCTTTTGACCCTTACATCATTTAATTATAGATTCAGCGATAAACCCATTACGTTTCAGTTTCTATAATCATCCTCATAATCTTCATCAAGATGGCCTTCATGCTCGTCATGCAGAAATTCTCTGCTGCTTACGCGCTTTCTGTCTCTTTCTTTTTCGATGAGACTTGATAACTGTTCCATAACTGCCGTTGAATTCTTAATGTTTTTAATCTCGAAATCGCCGAGAGATCTGTCACCTGAACAGCATCTTATAGTTCCAAGTCCAAAGATCCTCTGCCCTAGCGTCCTGCTAAGAGATATATCCATGATCCTGTAAAGACGTACCTCATCTCTTTTCAGATTAAAGAACCCTTTTTCGATAAAAAGCCGTTCTTCCGTCAGTGAATAGATCGTAAAACTCCACGGAAGCCCAAAAATAGTACGCTTGCGATCTCTCCACAGGTATTCTGTATTTCCGTTTGCATTTTTACTCATCTGTTTTCCGTCCCTCTGTAATATTCGTTTTGATCCTGATCGATCGTTATCGGATCGTTACTGTTCACTCGCTTCCAGCTCGCTCACGTAACGGATTTTGCCAATTAAATCGCCTTCGGCGATGGGCAAAATCCAATGGCTTTTCATCGTTCTTGGTCGTAAACTCCGCAGTAAATGCTCCGTTTACGTCTGAACTGTAACATCGGATCTTCATTTCTCAAATGACATCAGTCAAAGATGTCATCTCCGAATCTGACCTTTGAATAAGCCTTGATTTCTTCTACGCATTTGTCAAAACCAAGTCGTCCGCTGTTTAGACAAAGGTCATAGTTTCTCGCATCTGTCCACAGCTGTCCGGTGTGATAGTGATAATAATCGGCCTTGTACCGGTCAGTTTTTTCGATAAATTTTTCCAGCTCTTTGTCGCGATAGCTCTGTTTCTTGGCGGCCTGCTCCATAAGGAAATCCTTGGGTGCATGCACAAATACCGAAACTACATTATCATAATCCTTAAGAACAAAATCAGCGCATCTGCCGATTATCACACAGGATTCTGTCTCCGCGAGTTTCTTTAAGACCTTCGCCTGATAATTAAAAAGATTTTCTCTGGAAACGAAATCATCGCTCTTCGGTGAGATAAGTTCCCCCTGATAAACGTTCTTCATAACACGTACAAGCAGAGGATTCTTGTCATCAACATTTTCATCTGCCTGAACAAAGAGACTCTCATTTATACCGCTTTCTTCCGCAGCGAGCTTCATGAGTTCCTTATCATAGTAGTGGATGCCAAGCTCATCGGCCAGCATTTTTCCTACGGTACGACCACCGCTTCCGTACTGACGTGAAATAGTGAATACGATATTCTTTTTCATTTCAGTAACTTCCTTTCTGATCACTCCCCGAGGTAAGCCTTTCTAATGGAGTCATTATTAAGCATATCCGCTGCTTTTCCTTCCATTGTGATGCTTCCTGTCTCAAGAACATATGCCCTGTCGGCGATCGTAAGCGCCTTCTTCGCATTCTGCTCTACGAGGAGTACCGTCGTTCCATCTTTGTGGACACTCTTTATTATATCAAAAATCTCGTTAACAAAGATAGGTGAAAGTCCCATAGATGGCTCATCCATAAGAATTATGTCCGGATGCGACATCAACGCGCGTCCCATTGCAAGCATCTGCTGCTCGCCTCCGGAAAGTGTACCGGCTTTCTGGGTCTGACGTTCCTTTAATCTCGGGAAACGATCATAAACCATAGCCATCGTATCTTCGATTTCTTTCTTATTTCTCCGTGTATACGCGCCCATCTTCAGATTTTGCGCCACAGAAAGATCTGCAAATACTCTCCGTCCTTCCGGAACATGTGCCATTCCCATGGATACTATCTTATTTCCGGATATGGTAACGATATTTTTTCCTTTATAAATGATCTCTCCGCTCTTAGGTTTCAAGAGACCCGAGATCGTATGGAGAGTCGTGGTCTTTCCGGCTCCGTTAGCACCGATCAGTGCAACGACTTCTCCCTTATCCACATGAAAGGAAACATCTTTCAAAGCCTGGATCACGCCATAGTAAACGTTGAGATTTTTTATTTCAAGAAGCATTGTTCATTCTCCCTCTGCCATTATTCATCTCCGAGATAAGCCTTGATAACTTCCGGATCTGACAAAACATCTTTTGTATTACCCTGTGCGAGCACACGTCCGAAATTAAGCACCGTCAGCTTCTCACAGATACCGGATACAAGCTTCATATCATGCTCGATAAGAAGGATCGTCATCTTATATTTATCCCGGATAAGAGAGATCGTATCCATAAGTTCTGCTGTTTCATTCGGGTTCATTCCGGCTGCAGGCTCATCAAGTAAGAGAAGTTTCGGCTTCGTTGCCATTGCTCTGGCGATCTCAAGCTTTCTCTGCTGACCGTAAGGCAGATTAGATGACAGGAGTTCCGCGTCCTTATCCATACCAAACACGGAAAGGATTTCCATTGCTTCCGCATCCATCTCTTTCTCAAGCTTCTTATACGATCCAAGGTGAAGGATTCCTGTCAGAGTGTTGTAATGATATCTGTCCTGTAAAGCAACCTTAACATTATCAAGCACCGACATTTTGCTGAAAAGACGGATATTCTGGAATGTTCTTGCTATTCCGTCCCGATTTATCTCAGCCGTCTTATGTCCTGTGATATTTTTGCCATCGAGAAGGATCTGACCTTCTGTCGGGCGATATACTCCCGTAAGGAGATTAAAAACAGTGGTCTTTCCGGCTCCGTTCGGTCCTATGAGTCCGTAAAGCTCCCCCTGTTCTATATTCAGATTAAAGTCATCCACGGCACGCAGGCCTCCGAACTGGATGCACAGATCATTAACCTCAAGCAGTGCCATTCTTCCTGTTCCCCTTTCTGAATTTCATCATAAGTTCCTGTCTCTTATCCAATACGGCAGGAGCCCAGTTGATGATCATCACTACGATAAGTACGATGGAGTAGATCAGCATACGGTATTTATTAAGTCCGCGGAGAAGCTCCGGCAGGAGATAAAGAACCGCTGCTGCAATGACTGATCCACGGATGGATCCGATTCCTCCGAGTACCACGTACACGAGGATCATAATAGAAACATTGTAACCAAAGTACTGACCTGTAGCCTGAAGAGTAGAAATATTATGCGAGAACAGCACGCCTGCCATTCCTGCAATAGCTGCAGACATGGTAAATGCAAGCATCTTGTATTTCGTTACGTTGATACCGATGGACTCTGCTGCGATACGATTATCACGGATTGACATGATTGCTCTTCCATCTCTTGAATTAATAAGATTCTGTACAACGATCAGAGAAACAATGAGAAGGAATATCGCAATAGTAAAATTCGCATCTCTGGGAGTTCCCGTAACACCCATCGCTCCATTTATAAGTGTCTTTCCATCCGGCTCCATGCCGAGTTCCAGCATACTTGTTAATGAGAAATGAAAACCCTTGGAATCAAGTCCGAGATAAAGGGAATTAAGTATATTCTTAATGATCTCACCAAAAGCAAGTGTAACGATCGCAAGATAGTCACCATTTAATCTCAGTACCGGAATACCGATCAAAAAGCCAAAAAGCGCAGAAAATGCGATTCCGATGACAAGCGCCAGGAAGAAGCGTAAGCCACCCGGTAAAGAATCCTTAAAGATCTGTGAAAAAGCTGCACTGAAAAATGCTCCGATACACATAAATCCTGCATGTCCAAGGGAAAGTTCACCCAGGATACCTACGCAGAGATTAAGTCCCACAGCAACTATAGCGTAATAACACATTGGAACCAAAAGTCCCGATAAATGGCTCGATACTACTCCTGCTTTGAGCAGGATCTCCATTATTATCCATACTGCGATCACGATCGCATATGTAACATTTTCTTTCTTTTTCAGAAAGGAAAGCTTATTGTCTTTCATCTTTGTCATCCCCTTTCTCAGACTTTTTCCTGGATTATCTTACCCAGAATACCGGTAGGCTTTACGAGAAGTACGACGACAAGGATACCAAATACGATAGCATCCGAAAGCTGTGTAGAGATATACGTTCTTGCAAGGATCTCTATAACACCAAGCACAAGACCTCCGAGCATGGCTCCGGGAATTGATCCGATACCGCCAAGTACTGCTGCCACAAAGGCTTTAATACCGGGCATAGCGCCTGTATAAGGGGTAAGTGACGGATATGCACTGCAAAGGAATGCGCCTGCGATAGCTGCAAGAGCCGAACCTATAGCAAATGTCAGTGAGATCGTCTTATTAACATCGATTCCCATAAGCGTAGCTGCGCTACGGTCCTGAGCAACTGCCAGCATTGCCTGGCCTTCTCTTGTCTTATGTACAAAAAACTGCAGAGCAAGAAGGATCACAACACTGGTGATTATCGTAATGATAGTCACACCCTGGATCCTTATCTCACCTCCGGCAAGAGTAATCCCGCTCCAGGGAATAACAGAAGTAAAGGACTTTGTATCCGCACCAAATATCAGAAGTGCGACATTTTCAAGGAGGTAACTCACGCCTATTGCCGTGATCAATACTGCCAGTGGAGATGCGGCATTTCTAAGCGGGCGATATGCCACTCTCTCAGTCGTCACGCCAAGGATCAGGCATAGCACGACAGCGACAGGTATCGCTATAACAGGACTCAATCCTAAATTAGATACAAAAATAAAGATCACGTAACTTCCGACCATGATAAAGTCACCATGTGCAAAATTCAGCATCTTGGCAATACCATAAACCATGGTATATCCGAGAGCGATTATTGCATAGATGCTTCCAAGGCTCAGACCGTTCACAAGAGACGTCAAAAAACTGAGCATAAAAATTACCTCCAACGGGTATCGTATTTTAAAAATCGGAGGAGATGAAGTATCCTCTCCTCCGACTACAACCTAAGTTGTTATCTGGCTTAACTGTAATAACGTTTATTCAGCAGAAACGTATGCGCCATCCTTGATCACAACAGCCTTCGGGCTCTTATTCGGCTCGCCTGTTGCATCCCATGTCATTCCCTCTGATGTAAGACCATCAACAGAGATTTCTGTCATAGTCTTCTTAAGGGACTCGCAGATACCGGAAACACCAGCTTCAGGTGTAAGAGCACCCTTCTCAAGAGCTGCCTTAATAGCGTATACACCATCATATGCATCTGCTCCAAACTGGTTAGGAGTCTCACCGTAAAGGTCCTTGTACTTTGTAACAAAGTTTACTGTAAGATCATCTGTCGCGTCTGCTGCGAAAGGTGTCAGAAGCATAGCGCCTTCTGCAAGAGATGCATCAAAGTTTTCAACACCAAGGATACCGTCAAGACCATCACATCCAAAGAATGTAGGCTTGTAACCCATCTTATCAGCCTGCTGAAGGATGAGAGATGCTTCCTTGTAGTAGATCGGAAGGAATACAAGCTCTGCACCGCCGTCCTTAGCCTTCTGAAGCTGTACGGAGAAGTCGGTATTGTTATCAGCAGTAAATGCCTCTTGTGAAACTACCTCAAATCCCTGATTAGCAGCCTCAGCTACGAAGTTTGTAGCGATACCGGATGAATAAACATCGGAGCTGTCATAGATGATACCGACCTTGGAAGCGAGCTTGTGCTCACCGATGTACTGAGCAGATGCTGTACCCTGTGCAGGATCTGAGAAACATACACGGAATACATTGTCATACTGTACACATTCCTTAGCAGATCCGGACGGAGTCAGCTGGAACATATTATCAGCCTTTGTCTCCTCAGAAACAGCAAGTGAACATGCACTTGTAACACTTCCGAGAAGCATCTGCATTCCCCAGTCCTTAAGAGTGTTATACGCATTTACAGATTTCTGAGCATCAAGCTCATCATCCTCGCTCTTAAGTTCAAGTTTGTAACCGTTTACGCCGCCGGCTGCGTTGATCTCATCAACAGCGAGCTGTGCAGAATTTGCTACACATGTACCGTAAGCTGCAGCTCCACCTGTAAGAGGTCCGATGACACCGATCTTAAATGTAGCATCTCCGGAAGCACCTGCTGCTTCACTTGCTGCGCTGCCTGCGGTTTCTCCGGAACCGCCGCCCTGTGATGCAGAAGAACCACATCCGGCAACCATTGACGCTGTCATGATCGCTGCCAGAACCACACTAGCTGCTTTTCTGAACTTTTTCATAACTATTCCCTCCTGTAATATACACTTCTTATTAGGGAATTCCCTAATAAGATTTATAACAAAGAATCCGACTTTGTCGGATTCTTTGCGCAAGCGCGGGAGCCGTAGGCTCTACCTCTCCGCGCGTCGCATCTAATGCACGAAGTGCATTTTTTATCTTATTAGGGAATTCCCTAATAAGATAAAAAAGCAGTCAAATAAAATATAAAAATACCTACCTGACTGCATCTTTGCACTGGTGAACGTCGGACACGTACAAAAATGAATTTTTATACGTTTTCGACCATTTATTGATTTATTATAACATGGAGAAAAAGTTTTGCAATCCCATAAAATGGGGATTTCTTGCGCAATTTGATCTATATTAATCTATTTTTTGATGATATTTAATCATCGATTTTTGACCACTATTCAGTATTTATGCGGTTTTCACCCATTTAAAGTGATGAATTGTCCGTGAGCAAAAAACAAATTCAAAAAAAATTTTTAAACCGTATTCCCGAATACAACAATCCCTGTGAACACAATGGATCAGACTTTTTTTCATGCACCTTCAGACCCTGTATAAAACCTCGGGTTCGCCATAAATCTCCCGCCTTTTTTCAGAATCAAAAAGAACAAGATCACGTATCAGTGGATCGCGTACGAGATGCTTCCACGCCGTTCCTGTGGCCTGTATAAAATCAGGACTGAGCTCCGCCTCTCCGTCGATCAGAGGACAACTGTACGGGAGTTCATAGTCACACCTGACAAGAACCAGCTCTCCACTCTCTGTAATATGTGGTTCCAACGGAAATGTCCTGCACTGGATCGGACGCTTTTCTCTGGGACATCTTGGGGCGTCCTTGCATTTTACAAAATAAACCTTTCCATCCCATGACGGCGGAAAATCATATTCTCTTGTATCATGTTCAGACCATCTGAGCCAGTCATCGTTCCTGTCATGAACCTCTTCTTCACCGGGCAGAAGATATATCCCCATATCATCCGGTTCGCCGTTTTCATCGCTATCCGACACACCGCAGCACGCAGCTCCGCACAACGCACCGCAGTCATATGGAACAGGAGAAACCTTGTCAAGAAGCCTGTAGATCGCCTCATAGGTTCGTTTTTTTATGGTAGATTTAATCATATTCGTAATATATAAATGATGACATGATTACCAAATAAAAACCATTCTTGTGCAAGCACAATCGGATTTTGACCTTTTGACCCTGACATCATATTAATCGACATATAAACAAATTTAATCAAGATACTTGTTTTATTTTTTTGCTGACATTAAAGTCTTACTACTTTCAGATCCGCGCAATGCGTTTCAGCATTTCTGTGTCTATCTTGTACGAAGCAGTTGCAAGGCGCTTTTCATCACTAACGAGAGTATCATACGCTTTCTGTCTGGTTTCTTTAGGTACCTCACCTGTTTCACATACTTTCTCAAAGAAAAACTCAAAATCATGGGCACTAGTAAATCCTGCACACTTTAAGAATTCACGTGTGAGCACATCATCTTCCTTTTCTGCCTCTTTAAGGTAACTGCCAAGATAATAGCCCACAGCTGCACCGTGCGGCATCCCCAGCTCACAGGTTAATGTGTAACTAAGCCCGTGTGGTACCGAAGTGCCTGTCTGAGCGATTGCCATACCGGCAAGGGCAGATGCATGCATGAGATCCTCTGCAGCATACTGATCCAGCACTTTAGTGCCCTCTACCACCTGCCATATCCGTTTCCAGTACTTAAGTCCCTCCAAAACAAGCATGAGGCTATACTCATTTCTCGCAGAGTTTAATCCGCTCTCAAGAAGATGTCCCAACGCATCTACTGCCGTATTTCGAATGATCGAAAGCGGCGCGTTCATGATATATTTTCCGTCTATCAGCGCGATATCAGCAAAGATCTTGTGTGGAATGGAGCCTTTTTTTGTACCATTGTTTCTTGTAAGCACAGAAACTCCTGTAACTTCCGATCCGGTTCCGCAGGTCGTAGGAACCTCAGCAACCGGTACTGCCGCCGGATCAAGAGAAGCATCATACAGATCTCCTGCACCCTTATTCTTATGCTTTATCAAAAAAGCTGCTGCCTTTGCGGCATCCATCGGAGAACCTCCCCCGATACCTATTACAAAATCCGCTTTATCACGTCTTCCCTGCACCGCAGCCCGCTCCACAGTTTCTACAGATGGATTTTCTTCTACCTCGGAAAAGATAGTGTAGCCGATTCCCTGATCATCCAGTGCTTTTGTCACATCATCAAGCGAACCGTTTGCCTTGGCAGAGCTTCTTCCTGTCATGATCAGAGCTTTTGTTCCAAGCGCCGCAAGTTCCCTTCTGTGATTCCAGACAGCTTCATTTTCCTCATACACAACCGTAGGCATATAAAATTTCATTACACTTCCCTCTTTCTTCATTCCTAAGTTAGAATTAAGTTTGAAAATTTATCCTGTATACAAAGATATCAATCATTAACAGGAGGTCATTATGACTATCAGCGCTATCGCACCGATCTTATCATACGGCTCGGATTCATCATTTTCATACAGATCAAATCTCTCTCGCCTCAGAAAAAAAGATTCTGATCCGGATAAAAAATCCGAAACAACGATCACTCCGGCTTATAACATCATTACTTCTAATGACTGTAACAATGCTGCAGCTGCTTACACAACCTCTGTAGTACGATCATCATTTACTGCATATGCATAATGTATCGTCCATGTCCAAGGTCTTCTATACAGCTCTCAAAAAAGACCTTCATGGCATCGATAAGTGCTGTTGTATCATGCACGCCGGCTGTCTCCACACAGGAATGCATGGCAAGCTGCGGAAGTCCTATATCAACCGTATTCAGTGACACGTGCGCGTTAGAAATATTTCCGAGAGTCGAACCGCCATTCATATCCGAACGATTCGTAAAGTGCTGCACAGGAGCCTCTGCTTTTCTGCAGATTTCTTCAAAAAGTGCTCCTGAAACCGCGTCAGTCGTATATTTCTGACCCGCATGATATTTTACGACGATTCCCTTATTGATCTTTGGACGATTTACCGGATCTGCCTTTTCCGCATATGCAGGATGAACTGCATGTGCATTATCCGCAGATACCATAAAACTCGATGCAGTGAGAGTCTTCTGTTCCTCAATAGTAAGTCCCGCTGCCAGCCCGATCCTCTCTATCACATCTGAAAGAAACGTCGAATCAGCGCCCTGCTTTGTTCCGCTTCCAACTTCCTCATTATCAAAAACTGCCAGAACCGGAATAGCGCTCTCATTCTTACCCGCAGCGATAAAACCTTCCATAGTTCCGTACACGCACTGCAGATCATCTATATGTCCTGCGGACACATATTCGCCCGATGCTCCCCATACCGAACCCCTGCCTCTCACATAGAGAAAGAGATCATGCGAAAGAATATCCTCTGCATTTACACCTGCTGCCTCTGCTACTATATCCATAAATTTGCCTTCGGCAGTTTCATCACCAAGGATCGGCAGCAGTTCTTTCTGTGCGTTGAGTTCATGACCCTCGTTTGCTTTACGATCCATATGGATCGCAAGGCTAGGTATCATCATGAGATCTCTGTCTATATTTACGAGCTTAGATGCTATGACTCCGTCTTTTTCTTTCACCATCACCCTGCCTGCTGCAGAAAGTGGTCTGTCAAACCATGGATGCATGAGCATACCACCATATTTTTCCACATTAAGTCTGGTATAAGCGCCCTCACTCGTGATTTCCGGATCCTCCTTTATCTTAAAAGAAGGAGAATCACTATGGGACGCAGCTATCATAAAGCCTGCCGGTCTTTTTTCCGGCATGCGAAAAGCAATGACAGACGATTCATTTCTCGCTGTAAAATAGCCCTTTCCCGACTCAAGTTCCCACTTTTGCCCTTCAAACAGTTCCGTGTACCCCTCAGTCAAAAGTCTCTCGCGTATATTTGCCACCACATGAAAGCAGGTAGGGCTTTTATCCAAAAAATCCAGCAGTTTTCCGGTTACTTTTAAGTCATTACTTTCGATCATTTCAATCTCCTCTATAAACACTAATCTAAATCTGACTAAATGTTGTCGAATGTCCGTTTTTACTCTGTATTCCTTCTGACATAGGCTCATAAAGGACCTAAGCCAAGTCATCATTTATGTAATATCGCACAAAAACGTGCGACAACAAAAAGGCTGCATTACACGTATCTCAGCAGTGTTGTCAGCACCTGCCGTATAGTTGGTCTCATTCCAAGATAACACAATACTCTAAATACTATCCACAATCCAAGGATACTCGATGTCAAAAATTCGAAATAGCCCTTTGTCTTAAAAACTATCGGCGGATGTATCCTTTTTAATGACAGCGGAAGTAATGGAATCCCTCCTGTCAGATAATCAAGCACCAGATGTGTCGCTATCCCTGTAAAAAATGCGTAAAAATAAATGATGCCATCCCCTCTAAACCACGGTATACACCACATTCCTACTCCGAATACAGCCCAAAACCACGGCGAATGTGAAATCCCCCGATGCGCCAGTCCTCTGGATACATTTTTCATAGACGGAGCAAAAAAAGCTATTATCCTGATGATCACCCGTAAGATATATAACGGAAGCCATAAGATAAATAATCTCCTGCCTATAGTACTGTTTGGCTGATCCGCGTCCGGCATGAGGCTTCCCATTACAGACACGCCTATTACACCTGCAAAGGCAAACGGTCTTTGCACAGGAATAATATTTAATTCACTTGCTAATGCGATCCCTGCGGCTATGCCTGCCAACCGGTGTGTCTGTCCGAGCATCTGCCCTCTTTCCTGTTCATAAACTACGAGTATTTCTTGATGTACAAATTAGTGAACACAGCTAATATAGCACACTTCAAGGGGATTATCAAACATTAGTTCGCAAACTATGTACATTTTTTCAGTCAACATCAAAAACAGGTGCATTTTTTTACTGCTGCATTTATAATATTGTTTCTGCCACAAGGGCTCATCTTCAATTTCCTTACATCATTAAAAGCCCTAACTACAATGAAAAGAGAGAACTAACATGAATATAAAAAAATCAACTCTTAAAAAGATCAGAAATACAGTTATCATTCTCCTGCTTCTTTTCATCCTTCTTAGTCTGGCAGCAGGCGACTACATGATAAAATATGCCATCAAACGCGAAAGTGTCGCGTCCAGCAACATACACGACTCCCTCGCGGTTTCCGATGATGTCGAGCAGCAGGCTTTTGAAACGCAAGTCAATAATACGCGAAAAAAACTGAGCGCAGAAGCTCAGGAATGGTCAGACTCAACCCCGGGAGAAACTTTGTCCATCACTTCATTTGACGGACTCAGACTGAACGCTCTGCTGCACAGACAGACAGATACTTCCCACCTCTGGATGATCGGTGTGCACGGTTTTCACGGAGATATGTCCAGCATGTTTCCATTTGCAAAGAAATACTACGAAAAGGGCTATAATGTCCTGACTCCTGACCTGCGTGCCAGCGGCAGCAGTGAGGGGATCTATATCGGAATGGGTGTCCCTGATAAAAGAGATATTATCCAGTGGACAAATGAGATAATAAAAATGGATCCCGATGCAAAGATCGTCCTCCACGGCATCTCCATGGGCGCATCAACGATCATGCTCGCATCCGGAGAAAGCGATCTTCCTGACAGTGTAAAAGTGATCGTAGAAGACAGTGGCTATTCATCTATCTGGGGAGAATATACAGATAAGCTCCATCAGGTGTTTAATCTTCCGCCCTTCCCTGTTCTCTACACGGCAAATCTTATGTGCAAGATCCATGCCGGCTACTTCGTTACGGACGGTTCCTGCATAGAAGCATTAAAGAAAAACAAGACTCCCATGTTCTTTGTTCACGGGGATGCGGATGATTATAATCCTTTCTACATGCTGGATGAGGTATACGAGGCCGATGCCTGCGATAAAAAAGAAAAGCTCGTAATTGAACGCGCACGTCACACGGACAGCAGCTTCGCAGAGCCGGAGCGCTATTGGGATTCTGTTTGGAGCTTTATAGACAAAAATATGTAGAGCCCCGGAACTGGGGGTTCCGAGGCTCTCAAAAATACCGGGAGGGTTCTCAGGCTGACGACCTGACCGGTGTCTTAATTACTATCTATGACATCCGATCTCAACCATTCTTTCTTATGTCCTCAACAAACGGATCAAACTGTTCCAGAAGGTTATTAAGGTCTTCAAAGATAAAGCCCTTTCGTGTGATCTTGGAACTCATTTCATGAATATTTTTCTCCACCGCATCATAATACTTGCCTGAGGCTTCCACGGTATCTGTGATCTCTGCTATCGTATTTGAACAACCATCAAATACAGAATTCATCTTTTTGTTGCCATCTTCTATTTCATTAGCAACAGTCTTTATACTGTCTACAACTTCCTCTGTTTCGTTAACATGCTGTACCGACTCCTGCATGGCATTTCTCGTGGACTCGATAGAATTCATGAGCTTGCTGTTATTATTATTCAATACACCCATGCTATCGCCGATAGAACTTACCAATTCCTTGATATCACTGGAAAGCTTATTTACCTGATCTGCAACTACTGCAAAACCACGTCCGCTCTCACCGGCTCTGGCAGCCTCTATAGAAGCATTGAGTGCCAGAAGGTTTGTCTGGTTTGCGATACCATTGATCGCATTAACCTTTTCCTGTATCTCGTCAAAACTCTTCTGAAACTCCTCAAAAACTTCCTGTACCGCAGTGATCGTGACCTCTACAGAATCCGAACTCTCACGGACCTTGCTCATATTTGTGTGAGTTTCATCCGCAGTATTGATCATCTTGTTAATGATCTCATCAAAACCCGCAGTAACCTCTCTGGCTTCCGCAAACTGATCCTTAAATGCTTCGATCGATGCAGAAATGTCCTCAGATTTCTGCTGTACCACCTCAAAAGATGAACGGATCGAGTTTAGCTCATCACTCGTGGCCAGTTCTTCCATCTGAAGCGCTTCTTTTCTCCTCGATATGTACTCACCCATTGTCTGAATTATGTGCAGTTCATCCTGTCTGCTAAGTCCTTCAGGCGCCTTTATCTCAACGGGCTCTTCTTCAACAGCCTTCTTAAATCCAAACATCTGACATCCCCCTTATTCAAATACAGCACAGACCATTGTCTGATTTACATGCTGATTACTGTACTGTTCACCACCGGCAACATATCCCACATGGGTTCCGAGTGAAGACATATTCTGTAGAAGTGTCCCAAAATAATTCTCCTGTGTAAAAAGCATGTAACGATAGATGCAGTTAAAGGAGAATATCAGATCGATCTTCCTTGATTCTCCCTGAATCTTTTCCCTTGTCTGACGATTAATGTCATCATAGTCAAGCAGCTGCAAAACATAGATCGTATCATTCTCATTCAGTTTCTTGTAGTTCAGCAACGCTCCATTCGGTTCCAGTGTATGCGCGGAAGCTACAAAAAGCTTCTCTCCGACACTTCGTCCCATAGGATTCTTAAGCACATTTCCTACAACTTCATTTCTGGAAATACCTAATGTCTCTGCATAAACATCAGCTGCAGGTTTGTGATCCAGCTCCACCAGCGCTTTCTTCGCTCTATTAACTCTCGTTGCGATATGCGGCACCTCATTATACTTACCGTAAATATTCTCCGCATAAACACGAGCCTTTCCGGAAGTATTTTTTATCACCATATATACGCAGCTGTTCTCAAATAGTTCGCCGTTTATCGCTACATACGAAGGCTTCCCGTTTGGCGCTCCAAAAGCTGTTCCTCCGCACAAACCGACATCATTTTTTTCAAGCGCCATCCTCATGGTAGTAACCAGGCGCTCCTCTTCATTTGTACAAAACTCGATAACAACCGTATCTTCTTTGCCGGGACCCACATTCTTGAGACTTCTTTCAAGAAACCCAAGATCTTCAACCGGGCACCTGTCAAGCCTTGAAATGCGTCCTGCTGAAATCTTTGCATCAGACTCTATTGCCGTTATTACAGTCATCTTGTCGGAACATTCTTTATTACAGTAAGATGTCCCGCTTGTTCCGATAACTTCAGCGTCCGGATACTTCTGCTGAAGAATTTCAGTAACCTGCGGCAGCAAATTATAGTCTGTCATAAAAATGATGCCCTGCGGTTTCTGCACCTGTCTCGTTGCCTCATCAACAGCAGACTGCGCATTTCCCGCCATACTAAATCCTACCTTACTCTTCATCCTTTACCCCTTTCCCTGAAGCCAAACCGGCAAAAACGTCTTTATACGCGTTTTTTAATCTGTTTGCAGCCTGTGATACAGTCAACCCCCAATCACAATTAGCTACAAGTATTCTTCGTCGTCATGTTTTTTTTCGACACTATCAGCGCATTTCTTTAGTATTTACCGCACATTCCGAAAACAATTTCTAAATTTTATACAATAAAGCCCGATAATAAAGTTAAAAAAATTCGGACAATAATCAAAAGCAGTGTTATAATGTATTTTCCGATTCAGTAGGACACTTCATTCTCCGTCTGACGGAGTTTTATTAAGGAGGACAATTATATGGCAGCAGCCAGCCCGCTTACAGATGAGTTAAAAGCCCTTATCGAAAACTATGAAACACTCACACATACAAGCAAAGAAACCGATTATGACTTTTTGAAAAAAGGTCAGTCCTGCATCGAGATCCGCAATCCGCTCGGAGGCGAAAACCTTTATCTGGAGCTGGAAAACGGCTGGACCCTCGACTTCAACGACTGGAATGCTCACTACGAGCCAACTGATGAGGGACATAATGATCTTCTCAAAGATCTCCGTGCATTCCTCGACGGAAAGATGTATGTAGTCACAGTATGGTCCGGTGAAGAATGGATCTGCTCATTCTCCGTAAACCAGCCTCGCATAAATGAAGAAGTAGCCAGAAAAGAAGCCCGCGAATTTCTTCATACCGCAGGACTTGATGAATTTGTAAAGTATATCCGTAAAAACGGCGCAAAGCTCCTATGTTCATCATGGACAAGCAAAGGAAGCCGTGAGATCCGCATACGTGGTTCCAAAGCTGTCCAGGCATCCAGAGCCGCAAAGAACAAAAACAAGGGCAGCAAGGGCGGCAATCGCCCTACAGGAGGAAAACCTACCGGTAAGAAACGGTAATCCGAAAACCCGGGGAGGATCATTATGAAAACAAAGACAAGGGATTTCAGGATGGACAATATAAAGGCCATCCTGATTCTTTTAGTCGTGATCGGTCATCTGATGGAGCTGCACTTAAAGACCGGCACGATAAAAACAGCATACAAGATCATCTACTCTTTCCATATGCCGCTATTTATCTTTATCTCAGGATATTTTGCGAGATTCAGGATAAAAAAGCTGATCGCAGGACTATTGGTTCCATATTTTGTTTTTCAGACTATTTACATCTGTTTTCTGAATTACATCCTGCATGAACCCACAAAACTCCAGTACAGTAAACCTTACTGGATACTGTGGTACCTGATGGCTATGTTCATATGGTGTCTTACCGTGCCGCTAATCGAAAAAGGCGGACATCTGCGCCACCTGCTTTTTCTCATTCTTTCAGTCGCAGGGGCGATCGGGATCGGATATATCCGCAAGATCGGCATGAATTTTACCCTGTCACGGGTATTTGTTTATTATCCGTTCTTCATTCTCGGTCACTATATTTCGACCATCATGAGAAACGAAGACGATAAGCAGTGCCTGATCGACTTTTACCATCGCCATTTCTATGAAATACTGATCGCATCCGGCGCAGCCTTCGGCGCTGTGATAGGATACATCATCAGATTTATGCAGAAATATTCCTACGTATGGTTCTATGAATCCGCTCCTTATGCGGTATCTCATGAAACACCGCTCGCCAGACTCCTGCACCTCATCATCGCATCTGTCTGCATCATCTACATATTTTTGCTGGTTCCGAATATCAGGTTCAATTTTTTTACCAAACTCGGAAGCAAAACAAAACCTATATATCTGTGTCATGGTTTTATAATCCTCGCATTAAAAAGCTCTGCAGGTCTCATTTGAGACCTGCTTTTTTTACTACTTATTTCCCTTTTGACGTTCCTTCTATCGTGTTAAAATGAATGTAATATCGAAGTAGGCAAAAACTGCAATGGCTGGCAGCTTTCGCCAAAATAAAATTTAATATATGTAAAGGAGAAATCTGTATGACGTATCAGGAAGTACTGGAAAAAGCCAAAACCTGCAGTGGTCCATACTGCAAGGCATGCCCGGTCTGTGACGGAAGAGCATGCAGAAATCAGATGCCCGGTCCGGGAGCAAAGGGTGTCGGTGACACAGCTATCCGAAACTATGATCAATGGAAAAAGATCAGAGTAAATATGGATACGCTGAACGAGAACAAAACCCCCGACACTTCTATCGAATTATTCGGAAAGAAGTTCCGCTATCCGATCTTTGCAGGGCCTGTCGGAGCAGTTAATCTGCACTACGGCGATAAACTGGATGATGTAGCCTATAACAACATCCTCGTAAAAGCCTGCGCTGATGCAGGTATCGCTGCGTTCACCGGCGACGGTACAAATCCGGATGTAATGAAAGCTGCCTGCGGCGCGATCCGCGCAAATAACGGTGTCGGCATCCCAACAGTTAAGCCATGGGACACTAACACCTTGAAAGAAAAATTTGCACTGATCAAAGACTCTGATTCATTTGCTGTAGCCATGGATATCGATGCAGCAGGCCTTCCTTTCCTGCAAAACCTGACACCACCTGCCGGAAGCAAGACCGTTGAAGAGATGAAAGACATTATCCATATGGCCGGAAAGCCCTTTATCATCAAAGGTGTCATGACCGTACGTGGTGCTGTAAAGGCACGTGCAGCCGGCGCTGATGCAATCGTCGTAAGTAATCACGGCGGACGTGTTCTCGATCAGTGCCCATCTACCGCAGAAGTACTTCCGGAGATATCCGAAGTTCTTTTCGGAACAGGAGTAAAAATCCTGGTAGACGGCGGTATCCGTTCCGGTGTCGATATTTTCAAAGCTCTTGCTCTCGGCGCTGACGCAGTAATGATCGCACGCCCCTATGTCACCGCAGTTTACGGAGGCGAAAGTGAGGGCGTTCAGTGTCTCACCGATAAGCTTGGCTCAGAGCTTGCAGATACTATGAAGATGTGCGGCGTAAGCTCACTTCATGAGATTTCCGGAGAAAATATACATTTCTGATCTTCAGCAACATGGCGAAAGGGGAAAATTTTTTTACCCTGCATACTGTAGATACATCATAATATTTTGGGGGCATTGTCTGTGAAAAAGATGCGAGTCGAGCAAAAATCAAATGTCAAAAACGGAGTAATGCGCTTCATCTTTGCCGTTCTCTCCGTTCTCTTTCAGGTATCCTGGTTTACGTTTTTCGTTGTCGGCTTAAGCTCATACCACACCTATATTTCAATAGGTTTCAGCATCGTCGCACTTATCGTTGCCGTGCGATTGTATGGAAAACATACAGACAATGCTCTAAAAATGCCCTGGATCATCGTGATCCTCGCTCTGCCCGTCATGGGTCTCACTCTTTACCTGCTTACAGGTCATTCCAGTCTTTATAAGAAACTCCGACAAAGATTTTTATCTATCTCCGAAGAACTAAACGAGGCTATCCCACAGGACATGGACGTAATAGAGGAAATGCGTGAAGAAGCCTCCGACCGTGTCGATCTGTCAGAATATCTTTCAGGATGGAATAACTACCCTGTTTATCGAAATACGGATGTACAATTTTTTCCCGAGGCTGAATACGGTTTTTCGTCTCAGATCGAAGACTTAAAAAAGGCCGAGCACTTTATTTTCCTCGAGTATCACGCAATAGAGAACAAGGAATCCTTTGCCCGCATGAAAGAGATCCTTATCGAAAAGGCTTCGAATGGAGTCGATGTACGTATCTTCTACGATGACATGGGTTCTCTATGGTTCATTAACGGCGAATTCAAAAAAGAAATGGAATCCTACGGGATACAATGCCGGGTTTTCAATCCTATCGTCCCTGTCCTGAATATGTTTATGAATAACCGCGATCACCGAAAGATCACGGTCATAGATGGAAAGATCGGATATACCGGCGGATACAATCTCGCAAACGAGTACTTTAACGTGACACGTCCCTTCGGTTACTGGAAAGACACCGGTATACGCCTTGAGGGAGACGCGGTTTCAACTCTTACAGTCATGTTTCTTACCATGTGGTATGCCATGGAGAAAAAGAAACCTGCGTATTCTGAACGCGAAGACTTCATGAAGTTTTTCCCGGAATATAATTATTCCGCAAAAGATACGGGTTTTGTTCAGCCTTATGGCGATTCACCTCTTGATACCGAGCCTGTTGCGGAAAATGTCTACATCTCTATCGCTAACCGTGCACGCAACTACGTCTGGTTCGTAACGCCCTACCTGATACTCAGTGAAGATATGATCCGAACCCTTTCCTTTGCCGCAAAACGCGGCGTAGATGTCCGTATAATCACTCCCGGAGTTCCCGACAAAAAATTCGTATATCAGATGACACGTTCTTACTACGCTCCCCTTGTAGCGTCAGGCGTACGTATCTTTGAATATACCCCCGGATTTTCACATGCAAAAATGTGTGTTTCCGATGGAATTGTTGGAACCGTAGGAACTATAAACATGGATTTCAGAAGCTTTTATCTGCATTTTGAAAATGGAGTACTGTTAAGTCATTGCAAAGTCCTGAATGCCGTTCATAACGACTTTATAGATATGTTTGAAGAGTCCGAAGAAGTGACCGGAAAATACCAGAAGGAATGTCGTTCCTATCCTAAGCGTGTCATCCAGTGCCTGCTGCGACTCATCGCTCCTCTTTTTTAGAAATGATGAACTTGGAAATAAAACTATATAAAAACGAAGAAACCACGAACGGGCACACGTTCGTGGTTTCTTCACTCTCATCATTGGCAGAACCCCTTGATATGTCCTGTCATAGTTTAGCTCCGGCAGCACAGTCTTTATCACTGCACTAAACCATCACTAACGTTATTTATTTTACATCATATTTCGCCTGTCAGCAACCTACCATAAATGCGAAATACAATGATCTAATCCGACTTTGTCGGATTATTTCTTATGCGTTTACAATCTGACCGAAATCAGCCTTAAGAGATGCACCACCGATAAGACCGCCATCGATGTCAGGCTTGCTGAGAAGCTCAGCAGCGTTACCAGCGTTCATAGATCCGCCGTACTGGATGCGAACAGCCTCAGCTGTAGCAGCATCATACATCTCAGCGATATGATCACGGATAAGCTTACATACTTCCTGAGCCTGATCAGCTGTAGCTGTCTTACCTGTTCCGATAGCCCAGATAGGCTCGTATGCGATAACAAGCTCCTTAACCTGATCAGCTGTTACGCCCTCAAGGTCCCAAGAGATCTGTCTCTTGATCCACTCTGTGTATGTTCCTGCCTCACGAAGTGCAAGAGACTCACCACAGCAAAGGATCGGTGTAAGGCCTGATGCGAATGCCTTCTTTACCTTCTGGTTGATGAGGATATCGTTCTCACCGAAGATATCTCTTCTCTCAGAGTGACCGATGATGATGTACTTTACGCCTGCATCCTTAAGCATAGGAGCAGAGATCTCACCTGTGAATGCACCCTTGTCCTCGATGTAGAAGTTCTCTGCACCAAGATTTACATTTGTACCCTTGATAGCCTCTGCTACCGGTACGATATCGATTGCAGGTACGCAATATACTACGTCTACTGCATCGTTCTTTACGAGATCCTTAAGTGTTGCGCAAAGCTCAACTGCCTGGCTGGGAGTCATGTTCATCTTCCAGTTGCCGGCAATAATTCTTCTTCTTGCCATTGTTGTTTTCCTTTCGTCTTGTAGGTATTGGATATTTACGTTCAATCGGATCAAATATCTCTAATTGTTCCAAGAGATATTTATCCGATTTCACTTATATTCTACGAATTAGGGGAAACACCTACGTTCTAAGCTCGCACTCACTTTCGTTCGTGCTCACTAAGAACCTAGGTGTAAGTTCTCACTAGATTCATCCTTCGTCCGTTGGACTCGGATTCATCAAGTGAATTACTTATACACAGTATACGTAATTTCTATACTCAATCTTCGTCTAACGACTCGATTTCGTCAAGAAATTACTTATCGTCAGCTGCGTATACGCCCGGAAGCTCCTTACCCTCAAGGAACTCAAGGGAAGCACCGCCGCCTGTGGAGATGTGTGACATCTTGTCGCCGAAGCCAAGGTTATTTACAGCTGCTGCGGAATCACCACCACCGATGATCGTTGTAGCGTCTGTTGCTGCAAGAGCCTCTGCTACTGCTACAGTACCAGCTGCGAGAACCGGGTTCTCGGAAACGCCCATAGGTCCGTTCCATACAACAGTCTTTGCAGACTTAACAGCGTCAGCATAAACCTTTCTTGTGTCAGGTCCGATATCAAGGCCTTCCTTGTCGTCCGGAATAGCATCTGTCGGAACAACAACTGTCTCAAGGTTAGGATCATCGATAGGATCCGGGAATCCTGCTGCTGCAACAGTATCTGTAGGAAGAAGGAGCTTCTTACCAAGCTTCTCAGCCTTCTCCATCATTTCCTTACAGTAATCAAGCTTTGTATCATCAACGAGGGAGTTACCAACTTTACCACCCTGAGCCTTGATAAATGTATAAGCCATACCACCACCGATGATGAGGGTATCGCACTTTGTAAGAAGGTTATCGATAACAGCGAGCTTGTCAGCAACCTTAGCACCACCAAGGATAGCTACGAAAGGACGAACCGGATTCTCAACAGCGTTGCCGAGGAACTTGATTTCCTTCTCCATAAGGTATCCAACTGCACATGTGCCGTTCTTCTCACGGATGAACTTTGTAACAACGGATACGGAAGCGTGTGCTCTGTGAGCAGAACCGAATGCGTCGCAAACATAGTCATCAGCAAGATCAGCGAGTTCCTTAGCGAACTGCTCACCTGCCTCCTGCGGCTTTGTCTCTTCCTTACCTCTGAAACGAGTATTCTCAAGAAGAACAACGTCACCCTCGTTCATAGCTGCAACTGCTGCTGTAGCCTTCTCGCCTGTAACGTTATCATCCTGAACGAAGTTAACTTCCTTGCCAAGCTTCTCAGAAAGTCTCTTTGCAACTGCTGCAAGAGATTCACCCGGGTTCGGGCCATTCTTTACCTTACCAAGGTGTGAGCAAAGAATAACCTTTGCACCATCGCCAACAAGCTTCTTGATTGTAGGAAGTGCAGCTACGATACGTGTCTCATCTGTGATCTCACCATTCTTAAGCGGAACATTAAAATCACATCTAACCAGTACTCTTCTACCCTTTGCGTTGAAATCGTCAACGGTCTTCTTGTTAAGAGCCATTATTCAATACCTCCATATTGGATTATTTTAAGTTAAAAGGTCCGGGGCCCTTAAAAGGCTCCGGACCTCTTGATTTTCCGAACTATTCGAACAATATTGTATTCGCAGTTACACTGCGATCACACTTTTCAGATATGACTTATGCAAGCTCTGAGAAGTACTTGATTGTACGAACCATCTGAGATGTGTAGGAGTTCTCGTTATCATACCAAGAAACAACCTGAACCTCATACTGGTCGTCAGAGATCTTGCTAACCATTGTCTGAGTAGCATCGAAGAGAGAACCAAATCTCATTCCAACGATATCGGAAGAAACGATCTCATCCTCGTTGTAACCGAAGGACTCGTTAGCTGCTGCCTTCATAGCTGCGTTGATACCCTCAACTGTTACATCAGCCTTGTTTACAACTGCTGTAAGGATTGTTGTAGAACCTGTCGGGGTCGGTACACGCTGAGCAGAGCCGATAAGCTTGCCGTTAAGCTCAGGAATAACAAGACCGATAGCCTTTGCAGCACCTGTGCTGTTCGGAACGATGTTGATAGCTGCAGCACGTGAACGACGAAGGTCGCCCTTTCTCTGCGGTCCATCAAGAGTCATCTGATCACCTGTGTAAGCATGGATTGTTACCATGATACCAGACTGGATCGGAGCATACTTGTTAAGAGCTGCTGCCATAGGTGCAAGACAGTTAGTTGTGCAGGAAGCTGCTGAAATGATTGTATCAGAAGCCTTAAGTGTCTCATGGTTTGTATTGTAAACGATTGTAGGAAGATCATTTCCTGCAGGAGCAGAAATAACAACCTTTCTAGCGCCAGCGTTGATATGAGCCTGTGCCTTCTCCTTAGATGTGTAGAAGCCGGAGCACTCAAGAACAACGTCTACCTTAAGGTCGCCCCAAGGACAGTTGTTTGCATCCGGGAATGCATAGATCTTGATCTCCTTGCCGCAAACGATGATGGAATCATCTGTTGCAGAAACCTCATCAGCATGCTCATACTTACCCTGTGAGCTGTCATACTTAAGAAGGTGTGCAAGCATCTTCGGGCTTGTTAAATCGTTGATTGCTACTACTTCGTAACCTTCTGCTCCGAACATCTGACGGAATGCAAGACGTCCGATACGGCCAAAACCGTTGATTGCTACTCTTACTGCCATTTTGTAATCCTCCTGAAATTGAATTATTTAAATTTTCTAGATACACTAGATTCAGGCCTGCCGGGCATATCGGAACAATTCAGGAGATAGCAAAAACTCCCTTATCATCAGTGTGCCCAGTCAGCAATGTTTATTTTATCTGATTGACAAAAAAAATACAAGTGCATTTTAGGGCAATCTGTATGTATTTGTGTGATTGTATTGAAATATGTACGTTACAGCCATTTCACGAATTATTTTTTAGTCATTTTTGTATTCTTTATACATTTATGACAGTTCGTTCTTTGGTTAAAAATGGATAATATCCACCATATATCCGTTATTTTTTTATCAAACTGTCCCTGTAACCTTATGCCGCTTTTCGATGCAGCAGGCCGTTTAAAAGTTTCTGTACCCTGTGAACACTCTCATGAAGCAGTGCTCCTACCACAAAAATAAGGACAAAAACAGGGATAAAGAAAATTAGTGACGTCACACGGTTAAATGTAACTGTCTTAACCAGCGCCATGATCCCATAAAGGATCACATGATGTACGAGAAATATCCCATAAGAGTATTTGCTCATAAGCTTAATGATCTTTGCTTCCGCAAGTGCAGGGAACAGATTTGCCGCAGCCGTAAATAAAACATAAAAACCGACTGCAGAGATCGTGCAGCAGATGATCTTCGGAACCGGCATCTCTACCAGCGCAATAACGGTAATTACGATCACCGATAATAATGCCGCTGCGATATTACGCTTCTTTATACCAGCATCTTCTTTTCTCAAAAACGGCACCACATATGTAATAAGCGCAAATCCCAGCCAGAAATTCATCATGCAGGTCCAGAGGCACATGTTGTCAGAAATAGTTATATGACTGTTGTAGTACTTTATAAGCACGATAAAGATATTCGTATCCGGCGCACTGGAAAAAGCATTTCTGTAAAGATTAAAAACATAAAAGAATGTCAGAATAACAGATCCTGCGATCCTCATATGCTGCCACATCCACTGAAGGACAGGAAAAAGAAGGTACAAAAAAATGATACCTCCAAGAAACCATTCTCCGAGGCAGTAATAATTCTGCCCGAGATGCATGAAATATCCATCCATGCCAAAGAACGAAAACAGGAAATTCTTACGCGGTCCGCCCCAGTACCAGGTTCCAACTCGACGTGAATTGATGACATACATTATGATCCACGCCACATAGAACATTGGAAACAGGCTTAACCAGCGCTTTTTCCAAAACACAGCCAGTGACTTGAGCCCGGACATGAACCTCTCTGAAAAACTGCCCTCAGTTTCAGTCTTTTCCGGCATAAATCGCGGATGATTATATATAAGAGCAGCTCCTGACAGCATAAAAAATACTGCAACAAAGACACCGCCCCAGTCTGCATTGACGAACCTTAAAAAATCAGGTCCCTTCCCCGGGATGCCATATTCATAAAATGTATAACTATAATGAAAAAGTACGATAGCCACCGCACTGACCGCACGGATCAGGTTCAGCGAAGGTTGATTTTGTTTCTTTTGATTAATCGACAAGTTTTTGCTACTGCTCCTCTCACTCAAAATCTATACGTGATGGTTTTCTATTACGAAAAACGTAATAACCCTTAAAACCGGCATTTCTTAGGACCTTTTCAGCAAGGTCAAAATCTGCCGCTACATCTGTGGTCACATGCGCATCAGATCCCACAGTAATTATCTCTCCTCCAAGCTCTCTATAACGCTCAAGTATCGAAACATCGGGATTGGGACGGTGCAGAGACTTTCTGTATCCTGCAGTATTGATCTCTATCCCCTTTCCCTTCTCTATGATGGTTTTCAGAACCTCGTCCAGAATATCACCATACTCAGAGTAGGAAAAATCAAAAACTCCGCTTTTCAAAGCTGACGGAGCATATCTAAGCGGGTAATCCAAATGACCGTACACATCATAAACATCAAACGAACGCGCACACTCAAGCTCGCTTTCAAAATAAGCTCTCACCGCTTCTTTCTCAGAGCTGTATGACTCCCAAAACTCCGAAAAAGCTGTGTCTATCCTGTTTAGTGCATGTGATGAACCTATTACAAAATCAAAAGGATATGAAGAAACATATTTTTCATAAAAATCTTTTACGTGAGGCTGCAATCCGAGTTCCACGCCAAAAAGCACCTCAACAGGACCATACATTGCCTCTCCTGTATCACGACCTGCTCCGATCAGTTTTCCATCAGGATTTTCGATGTCACGAAGTTCATGGTTACGCTTCATGTATGCCTCTGTATCAACCATGAAGCTTCCCTCTCCCTCCGGGTATTTTGTGTCATAGTCCATATGCTCCGTAAAGCAGATCGTATGGATCTGACGACCTCTTGCAGACTCTATCATGTCTGCCATCTCGGACTTACCATCTGTAGAAAACGTTGTGTGAACATGAAAATCAGAATGAATCATTTATACGCTCCTTACTCTGCTGTACTCCCTGCTGTCATCTGCACATAAATTCCTAAAACTGCCGCGATTATCCAAAACGGTACATAAATAAAGAGATACCTCGCCTTTGCTTCAAAGATCAGTTCAAAAATAAAAACTCCCAAAAGCGACAAAAGAACAACATCTCTGAACCAGCCGCATCCTCCGGATAAAGTATCCTGCTCTGAGGTATTCTCCACTGCATTTTTTTTACTGTGGATCAATCGTGTCACGATCCCCGCAGGCAACGCTGCCAACAATGATAACGTCAGGATCGTAAGCCACATTCCCTGCTCTATCAAACTAAACAGAGCATTATGCTCAGCTCCCACCTGTATCCATGCGAGTATGTGTGGTGTCAGTGCATTTGGAGAAACATACGGCATATCGCCAAAATCCGTTCCTGCAAAGAAATTTCCATCGATTCCCCAGGCAAAAGTTCCATCGCCAAAGTTGATCATCGTCTTTCTGAAAAGATGTCTTATAAAGCCTGCTATGCCATACTCATCAAGGCGTTCCCTTGCGACTTCCATATTCTTCCGGCCACGCTCCGGACGAGGCAGTTCATTTGTAAAATTCGTGTCATCATTCGAGTAAACACCATCAGTCTCAGGATTCAGGCCCATCATGATGTAATGCGGCATCCCAAATTCCTTGTCAGAATTAAGCGGTATCCCAAGCGACGGATAAACAGCCTTGACTATAAATAAATGCACCAGTACAAGCGTCACTCCAAAAAAGGCAAATGAAACAGCCATATCTCGTAACTGTTCAGAAATCTTCTTGCCGGGATTTCTTTTCTTTATTATTAATGGTGCAAAAAAGTGTACCACTTCAACTATTATAACAGCAATAGAAACTATGACTGTCTGAGGTTTAATGGCATATCCAATTGCCGAAAGAACACCAATAAGTCCCCAAGCGCCATATTTACTCGTTTTAGACCCTTCCTGCACTTTTATACGAACCGCGATGTGCAGGATCAATACCGGAAAGATCAGTCCCACCTGATCCGAGTACGTAATAATGAGCCACGGCGACAACCCGACAATCACCACATAAATGATCCAGGTGATCCATGATACGATAAACGGGTATTTTGCTCCGGCACTCATGAAAACTCTGCGAACTGTGCGAAATATAAGCACTCCTGTCACAGAGAAAAGTAAACACTGAAAAACAGAGATTGCCAGCACCGATTCCGTTCCAAAGATAGATGATATCTTCAAAACTATCACATAGATCCAAACAAGCATCAGATTATTCGGATGCGCCGAAAAATAGTCCGCATTTATCGCCATCTGATCATGATGCATAATTTTGTACACTGCATCAAGCACCCCTGCCGGATCCCAGTCGGAATAAAAGAAACCACTCGACACAAATACAACTTCCGCTATAAAAAGAAGTACTGTACATAGGGGCAATACCTTTGCCGTGTGAACTGCCAGATACGACTCGAATTTATAAGCCTTTCCGCACTTTTTCTTTAGTACAATGCAGATCAGTGCAGTGATCACGAGCCCTATGGCCATCACATAGCCATTAGACATCATAAACTCGGGTTTCAGATAGTAATCCGTTATCGGAGCAACTGCGACCAGCAATATACAGGTCAGCCCCATTAGTAAAAAATACATCGCTGCTATCACGATCTATACCTCTTTCAATTTTTTCAGCGGCGTGGTACTTCCTGCTACCTGTGAACTACCACCGCAATCTGTTACTGTTCACTCGCTTCCAGCTCGCTCACGTAACGGATTTTGCCAATTAAATCGCCTCCGGCGATGGGCAAAATCCAATGGCTTTTCATCTTTCTTGGTCGTAAACTCCGCAGCGTAGTGCTCCGTTTACGTTTGAACTGTTACCGCAATCTTATCCACTATACCATAAAACCAAGGACACTGTTGTTTTTCTTATCACAGCGTGCTATGATATTTTATGACTTTAAAGTGATAAACAGAAAACACGAGGTAATCCCATGTCCATCACATTTATAAAAAAACTTCCCACACCTGAGGAAATAAGACATGCCCTGCCTATGACCGAAGCCATGCAGAAAGCAAAGGCAGAGAGAGACAAAGAGATCGCAGATGTACTCACAGGAAACAGTGATAAATTTCTGGTCATCATCGGTCCCTGTTCTGCTGACAGCGAAGAACCCGTATGCGAGTATATACGCCGCCTTGCAAACGTAAATGAAAAAGTAAAAGACAAGCTCATTCTGATCCCCAGGATCTATACAAATAAACCCAGAACGACCGGAGAAGGATACAAGGGAATCGTTCATCAGCCTGATCCCGAGGGTGAGACAGACTTCGAAAAAGGACTACTGGCAATGCGCCACATGCACACCAGAGCTATCAGAGAAACAGGTCTCACTGCTGCAGACGAGATGCTCTATCCCGATAACTGGGGATACGTAAGCGACATTTTATCCTACGTAGCGATCGGAGCACGCTCCGTCGAGGATCAGCAGCACCGAATAGTCGTTTCCGGATTTGATGCTCCGTCAGGAATGAAAAATCCCACTTCCGGCGACCTGTCAGTAATGCTTAATTCCATCGTTGCAGCCCAGAGCGCTCATACCTTCACCTATCGCGGCTACGAGGTAAAAACAGACGGAAATGAGCTGGCACATGCTATCCTCCGCGGTTCAGTTAATAAGCACGGAAACAGCATTCCCAATTATCACTATGAGGATCTGGAACTCCTTTGCGAGAAATACGCAGAGAGGGATCTGAAAAACCCTGCATGTGTCGTAGATGCCAACCATTCAAACTCCGGCAAAAAGTTCTACGAACAGATCCGTATCGTAAAATCAGTTCTCTCTTCCAGACGTCACAATAAAAACATCGAAAAGATGGTAAAAGGCGTCATGATAGAAAGCTATCTGGAGGAAGGAAATCAGAAGATCAGCGATCATATGACCTTCGGACAGTCGATCACCGATCCCTGTCTCGGTTGGGACGACAGCGAACGCCTTATCTACGACATCGCAGAAATGGTATAAAAATATACACAGATATGTCAAAAGCGGCAGAACCTTATGAATAATGGTCCTGCCGCTTGTTCATTTCATATTCACTTTAATGTTAATGTCTCGGATGAGCTCTCTCGTATACTTCTTTAAGATGATTTCTTGAAATATTTGCATATATCTGTGTAGTAGATATATCCGAATGGCCGAGCATTTCCTGCACAGAACGAAGATCCGCACCATTTTCCATGAGATGCGCCGCAAAACTGTGCCTAAGCGTATGCGGTGTAATATCCGCTTCAATGCCGGCCTTTTTTGCATAGTACTTGATCAGTTTCCAAAAGCCCTGTCTGGACATGGGCACTCCTGAACAGTTCACGAACAGTGCCGTTTCCTCTTTATTATCAACCATGACATCTCTGGAATGAGCGAGATAATTAAGAAGCGCCGTCTTTGCCTCATTACCGAAAGGAATGATCCTGTCCTTTGAAGCATCATGGCACTCAACATATCCCATCGCCAGATTTACGTCTGTGGTCCTAAGCGAAATAAGTTCAGTCACACGCATACCGGTAGCGTAAAGCAGCTCCAGCATAGCCTTGTCCCTGTAGTCTTTCGGTGCATCCCCGGACGGCTGTTCCAACAGCCGGACAACCTCAGCAGTAGAAAGGATCGAAGGCAATTTCTTTTCGATCTTCGGTGCCTTAAGGTTTTCTGCCGGATTTTGGGTAAACTGCCCCTCTTTCACAAAATAGTGAAAAAAGGCTTTCATGGACGCAATATTACGTGAAACCGTAGCCGCTGTGAAATTTTTATTCTCAAGATCAAGGATATACGAAGACAAAGTTATCTCCGTAACTTCAGAGCCATCAGTCACTCCATGCGCCTGCAGATAGTCGGACATCTTACGCAGATCACGCTTGTACGAGAGCTGCGTGTTCTCTGAAGCCTTTTTGACATTATGTAAATATTTTATGAACTCCAGAATCTGTTCGTCAATCTTCCCCATACACACTTCTCCAAAGACAGTGATTCTCCATTTCACCGTCAGTAAATTCATTATATATGTGGATTCGACTAAAAGCAATCACGTTTTTTCCCATAAATTCAGCATTTTTTCTGTTGAAAAGACAAAAATCACAACATATCGCCTCTCAAAATTAAATCGAGCGCAACATGTTGTGATTATGTAAATCAAAATAATCTTCTGAATTTATGTAAATTAATTATCAGCCTGCCATCTCATCGCTCTTAACAGCTTCCAGAGCGTTCAGGAATGCTTCGATACGATCCATTCCCTTCTTGATCGTCTCCTTTGAGATCGCATAGGAGAGACGGATATGCTTCGGGAATCCGAAGTCTGCACACGGTACTACAGCAACCTCATAATCATTCAGGAGGATCTCTGCGAGTCTGTGAGTAGTCTCGATCTTCTCACCCTTGTAGCAAAGCTCAAGTGCCTCAGAGAAATCACAGAAAAGATAGAATGCTCCCTCAGGCTTCGGTGCTGTTACATAAGGCATGGCAGCAACTCTCTCATAAATGTACTTACCGCGCTCCTCAAATGCCTGTCTCATGGATTCTACTTCATCCTGAGGACCGTTCAGAGCTTCAACAGCAGCCTTCTGTGCAACAGAGTTAACATTAGAAGTACTGTGGGACTGTACAGAACCCATAACCTTTGCAAGCTCCCTAGTAGAACCTGTGTAACCTACTCTCCAGCCTGTCATGGAGTAGCTCTTACTGAGACCGGAGCATGTGATGGTCCTCTCATAAGCCTCCGGACCAAATGATGCCATGCTCACATACTCTTCTCCTGTGTACATGAGATTCTCATACATCTCATCAGATACACAATATATATCATTTTTCACGATGAAATCAGCAATAGGCTTCAGCTCTTCACGGGAATAGATCATTCCTGTAGGGTTATTCGGATTGCACATGATAAGAGCCTTTGTCTTAGGAGTAACAACCTTCTCAAGCTGCTCAGCGGTAACCTTGTAATTATTCGCGGTTTCTCCGTATACGAATACCGGTACGCCGCCTGCAAGCTTAACCATCTCCGGATAAGAAAGCCAGTAAGGTGCCGGGATGATCACTTCATCGCCCGGATTGATGATGGCACGGAAAATATTGGTAAGCGCATGCTTTCCACCGTTGCTGATAACGATCTGATCAGCTGCATAATCAAGGTGATTAAATCTCTTGAACTTCTGTGAAATGGCTTCCTTAAGTTCATTTATACCTGATGCCGGTGTGTAATTTGTAAAACCATCCTGAATTGCCTTGATCGCTGCATCACAGATATTCTTAGGTGTAGGGAAATCCGGCTCACCTGCTCCAAATCCTACAATATCTCTTCCCTCTGCCTTAAGAGCCTTTGCCTTAGCTGTGATCACCAGAGTAGATGAAGGTTTTACGTTCTTTGCCTTTTCCGATAATGTCAGTGCCATTTGTTGTTTTCTCCTTTTTTACCAACCGCCTGCCGTATTCATGTGTGCAATTTTATGATTGCTGTGTTTTACGTGCTTTCGCGTGTCTTTCTTTAACGGATTAACGTTAAAAACTGTCCGCTTATCAAAGACATTAGTCCGCTCATGATGCACACGTGCTTTAATATACCACCGTGAAATGTTTTTTTCAATACACAATTATCAATTTCTTCTCCTATTTATCCCTCTATAATTGACAAAAGAATATCAATATGTTAGTTTTTCACGTGTGCTGTATCTGTTTCGCACCCGTAAAGGCAAATCGGTGCCGCGGCAATACGACGAGCGTGAAGAGCGCATCGGTAGAACAGCAACCAAGGAGGATTTATTATGGAAAACAACAACACAGCTGTTGCATCTACAGGCGTGCACAATCGTACTCAGAGCCTGGTTCTTTTGTCACTTTTCACTGCTATCATTCTGATCATGGCGTTCGTTCCAAATCTCGGATATATCAATCTTATCCTGATCAAAGCGACCCTGATCCACATCCCTGTTATAATCGGTTCCATCTTTCTCGGTCCGAAAAAGGGAGCATTTCTCGGCGGCGTATTTGGTGCAACAAGCTTCATTAACAACACTATCAACCCAAGTGTAATGAGTTTCGCTTTTTCACCTGTAGTTTCTTTTGGTATGTTCGGTGTCAGCGGAATCTTCCGTACACTTTTCACCTGTTTCGTATCACGTATAATGATCGGCGTCGTTGCTTACTACATCTATAAGGGTGTTCGCAAGGCTATCAAGGCAAAGACATCCAGGCCGATCGCACTCGCTGTTGCAGGCGTCACAGGAGCTCTTACAAATACTATCCTTGTTATGGGCGGTATCGCAGTTCTTTATTCCGCAGCATATGCTGAGGCAAAGCAGATGTCACAGGCAGCTGTTTTCAATACGATCCTTGGTGTCGTATTCGGACAGGGACTCATGGAGGCTATCGTTTCAGGCGTCATCGTAACAGCAGTCGGCTCCGCCATCATGGCTGCAACTCATTCAGATACACGTGCCTGACTATTACGTTACCGGTCATCTAAACCGTAACACAGACAACTGCATAAAGATAACGATTTACCCGGAAGCACGCTCTTCCGGGTAAATTTTAATTAGAAATCGTCCACTAACTAAACGAAAGGAAAAATCATGAAAAATCTGCTTTTAGTTGTAAGCGGTTCTATCGCTGCTTATAAAGCTGCCGACCTTTCACATATGTTTGTAAAAGCCGGCGTAAATGTAAACGTACTGATGACTGCCAATGCAGCCAATTTCATCAATCCAATAACCTTTGAATCACTGACTCATAATAAATGTATCATCGATACTTTTGACAGAAACTTTGAATTTAAGATAGGTCATGTAAGTCTCGCACAGTCAAGTGACGCAGTCCTCGTCGCTCCTGCCAGTGCAAATATCATCGGAAAGATTGCAAACGGTATCGCAGATGATATGGCTACCACAACGATCATGGCCTGTAAATGCCCGATCTACATCGCGCCTGCCATGAACACAAATATGTTCCAGAATCCTATCATGCAAGACAATCTCAAAAAACTCGAGCGTTTTGGATATCACATCATCCAGCCCGCAAGCGGACTCCTGGCATGTGGTGACGTAGGCGCAGGCAAGCTGCCTCCGATAGAGGATCTCTATGAAACTCTAATGCTCGAACTCAGCCACGAACACGATATGGTCGGAAAGAAAGTACTGATAACTGCAGGTCCCACTGAGGAAGCACTGGATCCTGTACGATTCATTACAAACCATTCCACCGGAAAGATGGGCTATGCCCTTGCGAGAGCTGCAGCAAGACGAGGCGCCGATGTCACCCTGGTAAGCGGTCCCGTCTCTCTGAAAGCTCCTCTCGGTGTAAATACGGTCAAGATCACTTCAGCAGCCGATATGGCACGTGAGGTCATTGGTCGCGCGGATTCTACAGATATATTCGTTCTGGCAGCCGCTGTTGCGGACTACCGACCTGTAAACGTGGCTTCAGAAAAGATAAAGAAAAAGGCAGGTCAGGAAAACGAAGAATTCTCACTTCCTCTGACCCGTACTCAGGACATCCTTGACTGGCTCGGTCACCACCGTCACGGAGATGAAGTCATCTGCGGCTTTGCCATGGAAACTGAAAATCTCCTTGCAAATGCCCACTCAAAGCTTGAAAGAAAAAATGCAGATATGATCTGTGCTAATTCAATTAGAGCTGAGGGCGCAGGTTTCGGAACCGATACAAACCGCATCACTATCATCACTAAGGACACCGAAAAAGAACTCGACATAATGAGTAAAGACGATGTATCAGATGCGATCTACGACCAGATCCTGAGCATCAGATAAATAGAAACAGGTAAATAGAAACACTAACGGAATTTCCTAAAAGCAAAAAAAATCCCGGAGTCACTAAACTTCTGACTCCGGGAATATTTTTACACTGATCTTTATACCTTATCCTTATTTCTTTACATGCTTGCCTGTCTTATCAGCATTCTTATCATAAATGATCTTTAAGCCCTTAAGCATAAGGTCATTATCAAGTATGATCTCACGTCTGCACTTGGGTATTATAACCTTTGCAAGACCACCTGTAGCAACTACCTTGCACTTATATCCAAGCTCATCTTCAAATCTCTCCACAATACCATCAACCTGCGCTGCCTGTCCATTTATGATACCACTCTTCATACAGTCCACAGTATTTGTTCCGATAAAGTTCTTAGGAGCTGCCAGTGAAACTCTGGGAAGTTGGGAAGTCTTTGTTACCAGCGCTTCCAGTGATGCCTGTACACCCGGCAGGATCACGCCACCGATATAACAGTTATCCTTATCGATAACTGTTATAGTGGTTGCAGTACCCATATCTACAACGATGAGAGGTGCGCCATACTCTGTCATACCTGCAACCGAATCAACCACCAGGTCTGCACCCATAGTACGCGGATCATCAAGACGGATATTAAGTCCTGTCTTAAGTCCTGCACCGACTACCATTGGCGAAATGTGGAGAAGTTTCCGCACTGCTGACTTAAGAATGTGTGTCAGCGGCGGTACGACCGACGAAATGATGCATCCATCGATATCCTCATCCTTTACACCATGAAGTTCAAAAACAGTCTTTATAACGACCGCATACTCCATCTCTGTCTTATTGATGTCTGTAGAAATACGTTCTGTGCAACGGATACTTCCGTCCTCATCTACTACACCAACCTCGATATTTGTGTTTCCCATGTCAATTGCAAGTAACATCTTTTTACGTAAGCTCCTCTATCTTTTCCTCAAGTTTATAACAACTCCAAAAACCGATATATAAGGTCAACTTAGATCATTTAGTCCTTAAGGCTTCCGTCATTACGGATATCCTTACTGCGGACCTTCTTGCGGAACGGACGATCTCCGTCATCCTTCGGACGTCTGCGCTCAAAGAACTTACTTCCGCCATCCTTACGTCCGTTGTCCTTGAAGTCCTTACCGTCCTTACGACCGTCTTTATGACCATCCTTACCAAAGAAACCGCGTCCGCGTCTGCCGTCACGATCATCTCTTCTGTGTCCGCCATCTCTGCGACCACTGCGATCTCCGTCCTTACGGTCGCCGCGTCCGAATCTGCCAAAGGAGCCTAACTTACCAAACTTACCCTTGCCATTTTCGCCGTCGCGTCTTCTTTCGCCTCTCTTCCTCTTTCTTTCCTCGAAATAATTTTCTGTAGGAATATCAGGAAGTTCCTCGCCCATAGCATCCTTAAGGAAAGCTGCAGCGAGATCCATTGCTGTCATGTCCTCATCCTCAAGCTTTTCGGAAATGATCCGGATCATTTCACCGAGATCCTTCTCCTCATCCTTCACGATTTCAAGCATACGTGTCAGAATCTTATCAGACTTGGTAGCCTTGATATCACTGCTCGTAGGAATTGTGCGAGGCTTCATCTTTGTCTTGCATACACGCTCGATATCACGGATCTTGTAAATCTCACGACCTACTACGAGTGTGAACGCACGACCTGTACGGCCTGCACGGCCTGTACGACCTATTCTATGAACATAGTACTCAATGTCCTGCGGGATATCATAGTTGAATACTGCTTCCACATCAGAAACATCGATACCACGGGCTGCCACGTCTGTAGCAATGAGGATCTCTACAGAACCGTTTCTGAATCCCTGCATTACGTGATCACGCTGGATCTGTGACAGATCACCGTGAAGAGCTGCTGCAAAGTATCCGCGTCCAACCAGATCCTCTGTAAGCTCATCAGCCATTCTCTTTGTATTTACAAAGATCGTGCAGCGCTTGGGATTATAGTAGTCAAGAAGTCTCGCAACTGCCTCTGTCTTATTCTTCTTGCTAACCTCATAGTAATACTGACGGATAGCCGGTACTGTAAGCTCCTTTGCAGGCATCTTTAGATAAACCGCATCAGGCTTCTGATACTGCTTTGTGATATCCAGGATGGCCTTCGGCATAGTTGCTGAAAAAAGAGCGGTCTGACGATCTTCCGGACAGCTTGCGAGCACTGTCTCGATATCTTCGCGGAAGCCCATATCGAGCATCTCATCGGCCTCATCAAGAACGATCGTTCTCAGACTATCCATCTTAAGTGTGTGACGGCGCATGTGGTCCATCACACGTCCCGGTGTACCTACAACGATCTGCACGGATCCCTTGAGTGAACGGATCTGCTTAACGATATCCTGTCCACCATAGATAGGCAGTACGCGAATACCGGACATATACTTAGCGTACTTACGGATCTCCTCTGCTGCCTGGATAGCAAGCTCACGAGTCGGACAGAGAACCAGTGCCTGCAGGGAATCGATCTCCGGGTCAACTCTCATAAGGAGAGGAATACCAAACGCTGCTGTCTTTCCGGTTCCGGTCTGCGCCTGTCCAATGACATCCGCGCCTGTGATCATAGTCGGGATCGCCTGTGTCTGGATAGGTGTCATTACCTCAAATCCAAGCTCTGCAACCGCGCGCTTAATTCTGTCATCGAGTGCCGCATCTTCGTATCTTAATTCTTCCAAAAAACTTTCCTTTCTCGCCTGCGTTCCTCACGCAGACCTGTCGACATATTCCATATCATTTATCGACTGCTTAAACCTTTTTCTGCACCTGCTGTTTCAGGCCTTTTCCACACCTTCATAATCAAACGATGGGATAAAACTGTCCTTTGCGACCTCTCTGTCCTGAATAAAAGCGTTTGTCACACCAATCTTTATCGCATAATCCACGAGACGCTCGTATTCGCTGATCCTCACTCTGCGTCCGAGTTCCGGATGATCCTTCTCTATTCCGGGCATAGGAGTATACTGACTCATAAGGCTCAGCGTAATACTGTCACCGTAGGTGTTATACAGATACTTCACTATTTCTTTTGAGTTCATTACATTTCCGGGTAAAAGGAGATTTCGGACTATTACACCCTTTCTGATAAGGACAGAAGCCTCCTCTTTTTCATCTGAAGTGCACGAATTCCTATTTTCCACTGTTTCGCCCGATATGTCAACTTCTTTTTTTACAAATCTCTCCTCAGCAGAAAATTCCTGCACCGGACACTGCCTTACCATCTCGGCTATCGCAGCCTTGGCAATATCAGGATAATCCGGTGCATTGGAATAGCGTTCTGCAAGCTCCGGGTCCATATACTTAAAATCAGGAAGATAGATATCTATAAGTCCCTCCATGATCTTCAGCACATCCGCCTTTTCATACCCGCTGCAATTCATGAGAAAAGGCAGGTCAAAGCCCTCATCCCTAACCTTTCTCACAGCCCATGCCACATCCGGCAGGTACTGATCCGGTGTTACAAGATTTATGTTATTCGCTCCCCTTTCACGAAGTTCCCAAAAGATCTCCGAAAGGCGTTCTCTCGTTATTACCTTTCCCGCAATGCCCTTGACCATACCGTCAGATCCGATCTCCGGTTCATCAATAAGATTTCCGGAAATATTTCCATTCTGACAATAAACACAGTGCATGGAGCATCCGCTGAAAAAAACAGCCCCGGATCCCCGTGTGCCGGAGATGCAGGGTTCTTCCCAAAAATGAAGTGCGGCCCGGGCAACCATCAGATTTCCCGGAACACCGCACATTCCAATACCGGATGATGAAACTTTCGTCCCGCAGTTTCTGGGACACAGACGGCAACCCTGCCGTCCTGTAATTTTCTTATCCATCTATCAAGCCTCTTTACGAATGACAGAAATAATACGATCCTGATCCTCTGCGGAGAGATCCGCAAACATAGGGATAGTAAGAACTTCATAAGACAAACGCTTTGCCACAGGTGTAGCGTCTGCGTCATAGTCCGCCTTATAGCAGTCAAGCTCCGTAACCATAGGATAAAAATACTTACGGGCGAATATATTGTGCTTAGCGAGTCTCTTAAAGAGATCACCTCTGCCCTCTCCGTAACTGTCCTTTTCTACAAAGATCGGGAAATATGCGTAATTACTCTGCACATGCTCCTGCACAGGATTGAGGCGGATTCCCTTAACATCTGAAAGTCCCTCACGGTAACGCTCTGCTACGCGCCTTCTCTTTTCGATCTCACCCTCTAAGTGACGGAGATTACAAAGTCCCATAGCAGCCGCAAATTCGTTCATCTTTGCATTAGGAGAAATATCGGTAACTTTCTCCGAGTCAACGATACCAAAGTCTCTGAGGATAGCTATGCGGTCTGTAAACGCCGTATCAGAACTGCACACAGCGCCGCCCTCAATAGTATGAAATACCTTTGTCGCATGGAATGAAAAACACGAAACATCACCAAGTGTCGCAACTCCTCTCCATGAAACGTCTTCGCCGCCTGCCTGACCTACAAGAGGACGTCCGGATGCATCACAACCAACCTTTTCACCAAAGGTATGAGCTGCATCATACATCACTTTTAAGCCGTGTCTGTCCGCAATATCACGGATAGCCGCATCATTGCAGACATTTCCATATACGTGTACAGGTACGATGGCTACGGTCTTATCCGTGATAAGCTTTTCGATCTGATCCACATCCATTGTGCAGGTAACAGGATCGATGTCGCAGAAAACAGGCTTAAAACCGCTTCTCACGATGGCATGCGTCGTAGAATGGAATGTATAAGGAGTCGTGATGATCTCGCCTCCTGCAGGCAGATTCATGTCCTGCAGCGCAAGCTCCAGGGCCTCATGACCGTTAACCACGAGTGAAAGACCATTAACGCCCATATACTCCTTTAATTTTTCTGTAAGCTCCTCATGCTTCACGCCGGCATTTGTAAGCCAGTGATTTTCAAATATCGGAGCGATTTCCTTAGTATATTCCTCAAGACTCGGCATTGAGGAACGTGTTACAAATATTTTATCCATAAATAACCTTTCGGTAAAATTCAAAACTATGATCGCAAAACTTACTGCATTATACTCCATTATGGAATAAAAGACAAAGGACCCCTATTTATCTGCATTTTTCATATATTTCCATAAGGAGTTCATAATTTTTATCCGGAGTAAAGTCCTTCAGCCTGTCTTTATCATAGCTGTACCTGCCCTTTTCACTGTCCTCCACGAAAGAACGGATACGCGCCGGGAGTTCGCTAATTTCCTTCATGAGCGGTTCTCTTGATCCATAAATACCGGACACGATATCTCCTCCGTTTCCGAAATCAACAGCCAGTACCGGAGTTCCGGAAAAGAAGCTCTCTATCAACGTCATCGGAAATCCCTCAAGCCAGGTGGATGCAAAGATCAGTGCTGACGACTCCGACAAAAGCTTCAATGCCTCATCTTGTGCGACATTGCCCATAAATCTTACATTACTTATGCTTCCGTATTTCTCCCTGAGCATTTCCTCATAGGAAGCATCCCCGCTGCCGCAGACAAGCAGTGTATCCGTTTCCGGCACATTTTTCCATTGCTCCAAAATATTCTCTATACCCTTTAACGGATCGAGACGCCCGAGAAAGATAAACTGATGGGGATTTTTAGTGACAGATTTTTTAGTTACTGCACCTTTTGTATCAGATTCATCGAGATCAGACTTAAACACCGTAAAATTAGGTTTCACAAATAAATGTGACTCATCCGTAAGACCGCTCTGAAGCATAATATTGCGATTTAGTTCTGTGAGGCAGATGAGATTCACGTCTTTATAAAGATCACGTCTGACTGTCTCCTCGTGGATCCTCCGGGACAAGACAGAATAAAGCTTACTGTTTCTATAGCAAGAGTACGCTGCGCCCTTTTCAAAGTGAAATCCACCTTCATTTTTTGACGGTACACTGTTTTCTCCTACACTTCTGCCGTGCGTAGTTACTGTACACTTTTCTGCACAGTTACTATTTCTGCAATCTACTGAAAGATCAGTTAATCCCCTGAAATCAACACCGGGACAACACTCAGCGCAAAGTCGACCCTCTCTTTGAAGCATGGCATTTAAGCATATAGTGCGGAAATTATGAAGAGTCTGAAATACCGGAACACCTGCGTCCCTCGCTGCCTTAAATACCGATGCCGACACAAGGAACTGCGTGTTATGCACATGAACTATATCCGGCTTTTTTTCTCGAATGATAGCCGACACTTCTTTATAGGTTTTATCCGAATACACGGCATCCTTTAACAGATGCCAGGGCTTCATATCATGATTATCTCTCGTATAGGTCAGAACTTCATGCCCGTGAGACTCAAGAAGCGCCTTCTCATTATTAAAAACCGTGTCCTCTCCCCCCGGCACGCGGTAAAAATTATGTACTAAAAGTATTCTCATGAAGCCTATTTCCTCGTTGTTTTTTTGCAGATTCAAAACCAGTCTCAGACCCGACTACTTACTTAAGATTAAAAAACCATTTTCTGCAATTACTCGTTTTTCAAAAATATTAGCCGGTACCGTTCCGGAGATCCTGACAAAACATGCCTTCGACAAGAAGACCATACATACCGCTTTGTCTTATCCCCGTAATATTTGGAAAAAATACGACTAAAAGCATCTCCATACAATAGAATGAATTAAGAAAGAAAATACCTAACTCATACTTTCTACGAAATAATACATAGATCACAATTGGCATTATTAAAAGACCTGCACACTTATGATCAGATCTGTTCCCTTTTATAAAGCAGATTCAGATAGATTTCATAATTCTTTCTATTCTGATTTACTATGACATCGAGAATAAGACCACATACCAGTGAAAGTGCTCCCATTATAAAGAACGCCACCGCTACGATAACTGACGGAAATTTCAGTACCAGTCCGGACTTCAGATAATCCACAAATGCCGGCATGAACAATATCATACCAATGATCCACAAAATAACCGTTCCAATACTAAAAAAAGCTAGCGGTTTATAATCACGAAAAAGATTAAAGATCGTGAGGATCACCTTAAAACCATCTGCAAATGTATTGAGCTTTGATACACTTCCTTCCGGTCGGTCACGATACTGTATCGGCAGTTCTATGAGGTAAAAATTTTTGTCAAGTGAATGAATAGTCATCTCTGTCTCTATCTCAAATCCCTTGGATAAAACAGGATACGATTTCACAAACAACCGTGAAAATGCACGGTAACCGGTCATTATATCTCTGATATCGCTCTTAAAGATCTTGTTTATCAGAAAACGCACTATCCTATTTCCCGAATTGTGGAACGGTCTCTTATTCTCAGTGAAATATGTGGAACTGAGTCTGTCTCCGATGACCATATCCGCATGGTCTTTCAACACTGCTTCCTGCAATCTCACCGCATCCTCGGCAGGATATGTATCATCACCATCTACCATGATATAGCAGTCTGCATCAATCTCACGAAACATGGTCCTGATGACATTTCCCTTACCCTGACGCCTCTCATATCTGACGATGGCGCCTGCTTTTCTCGCGATCTCATCTGTCCCATCAGAGGAATTATTGTCATACACGTATATATCCGCATCAGGAAGAACTCTCTTAAAATCCGTCACTACCTTCTCAATTGTCTTCGCCTCGTTGTAACAAGGGATCAAAACTGCTGTTGTCATTATCTACTTTCTCCAATTATTCTTAATCAAATAAAATCTAAACGCTAGAATTCTATATTCTTCATGAAATCTAATATTTCTTTTCTGACTTGTCCTTGCAGATATGCTTTATTCAGGGTTGATTTATTGTATTTCAGATATGTATCTTTTGTTTTCTCTACTAGTAGATATGTAAAAAATCTTTCCCAACTGACAAATTTTTGTGAATCAATGAATTCACTCGGCTCAATCAGAATTTTCACTATCTCGCTGTCTTTAACTACCCCACTCGCAAGTAATATCCATTCGAAAGATTCCGGTAAATATATGTGAACATTTTGTTTAATCTTTATTAGCTTGGATACTTTATCCATTTCAGAGCCAAATGCCGCACCATCTGCGACAATTATTATCTCATTATCACCAACTATTTCCGCTATCTTCGTTGCCACATTGGATTTCCCACCTGCACTTATACAATCAACATCATTATCCCTGCATACTGCTTCAAAAAACTGATATCCAGAATTGCTGTCTTCTGTGATGACCTTCGAAGGTTTAATTATTGATGTATTATCCTCTCCGTATATATGATAAAACTCCTGATAACACTTTTTCAGACTCCCATATTTTCCAGACTTATGTATTCCATAAATCTCATCAACACTATAAGGAAGATTGGGAAGACCTTCACGGCTTACTATCACATAATAATTATCTGTATCCTGTATAGCTCTTGCAAATTCATCCGTCCGAACAAAGTTATTACCCTCATCAATAAATATCAGACTATCGCTAAATTCTGATAGCTGACCTTTCCAGGTATTGCCCGAAATGACCCCACATCTTTTATCCGACTGGATCGAGACCATGCTCTCCTGTCCCTGATCCATATATTCCTGAATCATCTCTACAAGCGTGGTTTTACCTGTAGCACTATCCCCCTTTAATATAGTGATATTTCGCCTCAGATCAAACTCATAATGCATACGCTTATTTTGTATTACAACATGATGTATGCCCTTCAAACCTATATCTCCCTATACAAAACTTACTGCTGTCTCGACTAATTCTTTCATGTTATGAACTATCGTTCCGGTGTTTAATACCTCAATATCAAATTCACCGTCTCCAAAATCCATGAGGTGCCTTAAATTTACTGTCCGGTCTTCGGACTCTGCTATCTTCAGCAGCCATTTGGCACAATTATCACCACACGTCGATGCATTAAACACGACGTCTGGCTCAAATTTCACAAGTATAAGCGTCTTAACTCCACCTGATAATTTCACCGGTGGAATCTTTCCTAATACGGGACTATCAATAACTCCGCTGTACATCACATCCGACGAATCAACATCTTTTATCATCTCAACCACAAATGGATCAACTATCCATTCATCTTCATAATCATTCTTGAAGTAGACAGCTGTATTATAAATAGCCCCCTGCATATCACCGAAATATATTTTCAGCATAATCAAAACCTCTGCTCCCAAATAACGCTTTGAATCTAAAGTTTATAATATCAATCAACTCTTTTTTCGCATTTCAAGTTCAAAATATCACTCTCGATCCAAAAGAGTATAATCATCATCTGAATAAACCACTTGATAATGCTTATCATTCCATTCATAGCCATCAGAAAAATCCTTTTCGCCAAGCCATATGATCGCATCCGGTTGAAATGTATAGTCTCTATACATAGAAGTCTCATTTTCACCGTCGAATACATTCTCAATCCTGTCTATATCATTACACATTTGCCATACCGGATATGAATAATGCCCATTATCTGAATGGAATCCAAGCGTCTTATATCCTGCGTTATTAACCTGATCTGTGATCGTTTTCCACTGATCATAGATATTATTTGCTCCAAAATATCCTGATGGTCTACTCTTAGCCTTTGTATACCACGTTATGGTGTGATAGATTATCAAATTCCCAATATTTATAACACAGGCACAGATAATAACTGAAATGATCGCAGTTTGCATATCCCTGCTTTTCAATGTCAGTTTGGACGCTATAGTTGCTACAAACGGGCACAAAATAATCAGATACGAAACCTCATATCTGGTTTCAAAAGGTTCCCATCTTACTGCAAACAAGAAAACTACAAAAGAAACTACTGAGCACAAACTATATAGATCAATCCTCTTCTTTTTTGCCTTATTTTCAAAAAATATAAAATGAATCACTCCAGCAATGGCAGAAAGAATAACCAACCAAACCAGCAGTGAATTACCCGCTGTATCATGACCAAAGTCTTCTATATTCGCAACACTATATGGTGTACCATCCTCCGATATCAAAGCATCATCAAGATTTATCTTAAAAATTTTAGCAATAATAAATGGGATCGTGTAAAAAATCTTGTCACTCTTCCTTATCCAGGCAGCAGGCAAAGTAAAACAAAGATTCTTAACAAAATTAACGATCAAATACCTCGGATCGATCGTACCTACAAGCTGTCTAGAACCAACATTTTTGGATGATACTGCATGGAAACAGATCAGATTTCTGATAATTCCGGGAGCAACGATAACTGATACGACCAAAGTAGCTATCACACAGAGAACAATCATGATTCTAAGATCATTCTTCTTAAATAACATACGTATCGCCATGACCAATAGAAATATTGCCATAGAAATACACACAGACGGTTTTGTAACATACGCAAGACCAACGCAGCACCCCATTACAGCGACATCTGTTAAAACCACTCTATCCAAGCCAATTCTTTCGAAAGCGAGCAGATCCAACCAAAAATACGCAAAAATAACCATCCAAACAGAAGTGAACACATCCACCTGTGTTGTAAGTGCCTCAGAATATACAATAGGAGTTGATAGCATGATCACAACAGCTAAAAGCCTCCACTTTCTATCTAATCCCAGCTTTTTTGCAATGCTATAGACACCTACTGCGCAGAAACAAAAAGAAATGCCCTGTATGAAATTAAAAAAGAGGTCACTTTGAAGTAAAACGTATTGATTCAGATTTACAAATTCACTAAGATACGGACTACTTAACTGTCTAAGATCAAACGTATAATAATGAGCAACTGAGTGATTTTGTGCCCAGAACATTATTCTCGGCAAGTGATATGTCATACTATCCCAATTATATGGAACTGTAATAAGATCAAGAACCATTACAGATAAAAAAGTCAGGACAATTAATCCAACCGCACATTTATATGACAATGCTTCATTTCTGATATTTTTTATCCTATCGATTTCGTCCAGCCATAAGCACGTAATCTTAAGTCCCGTCTTCCTAAGATTCCATCTCAGGTAAAAAAACAAAGAGATATTTATAAACACCCATACAATTAATAAAAGCGGTCTGTTAATCGCCTTAAAGACTGATAACGATTCCGTCACAGCAATAAGCAAAACTGCCCATAAACACACTGCTATCGATAATAATCTAAATCTATCACACTGATCATTCTCAGACCGTGTTTTTATAAATTCTACCTTTTGTATCAAATACAATATCAAAATAGGCAGCACTGCATACAACATTCTATTTCTCCCCGTTTCAACCTCGTTTTATCAGTTTCTTCATCTCTCTGAGCTTCATATTGATATTGCAGTAACGCTTAAAGAAAAGCTCATAGTTTTTACCTCTGAACGTCCTATTACGTCTAAATGCTTTTTCTTTTTCCTGATCAAATATCGATATCAAGAAATTTTCAAAATCATCTCGAACCTGACTTATCCTGTAATCATCTCGGAAAATCGGCTGTCGAAGCATTTCCAGATATGCTTCTTTATCATTATCAAGTCGCTTCACTTCCTCGACAACCTCATCGATAGAGTCATATTTTCTAACATCTATGAAGGCTTTATCATTAAAAACTCTTCCAATCTCAGGATCTCCAAAATAAATCGGCACAGTTCCGGCAGCAAAAGCTTCCAAAATCTTTTCCGATGTATATCCCGAATATTGGGAATTTTCAAATGCTATCGAAAACTTATGCTCTGCCTCAAATGCTTTCTTATCTTCCACAGGAGATCCAATATTATTCATGTATCGTCCGCCGGAATCTACCTGCTTGTACTCCGAAAGTTTTTGAAAAATCTCTGTTCTAAGGTGCAATGCCTTATCATTCGAATACACAAAACTGCAAAACTTGTCTCGTATTACCGGCTCAGACCGCTGTCCTCCACGATTCTCAGCAGTTTCCGGAACATGACCATAGATCATATACAGCGGATATCTAAAGTATCTGTCTCCAAAATCAATGTAATCAAATCCAATCCCATAATCACAAAGGTTAAAGTCCGGTGTCTGTGACTCGCCTGTAAAATATATACGTATTGCATCGTCATAGTTAATATAATCATCAGAAAAAACCGAATAAAACAAATAATCCGGGCTGTCCGAGATTTCAACTTCATAATGCTTCCTAAGGATATAAATAAAATAGTTATCATTAGGATTAAACTTATCCCAAAATCCACTGAAATTGATCTTTATCTTTTTCTTCTCCAATTTATCAGATCCGTCCCTTTTTATAGTTCTTCAAACGTTAAATGATACTTCTCGTTTATTTCTTCTGAAGGTATTGGATTTACTTCAAAATCCCTCTTTATAATTTTGTAATGCCTTAATGTTGTCATAAGCATCGGAAATCCACCGATCGCATTTGGCCAATTATCGCCTTTTGTGGATTTCATGATATAAATATCCGCTTCCTCCTCACCAGACTTATCCGCTTCGATAATCTGGTCGATGATATCATTTCCTATTTCTCTGCATAGCTCAGGAGAAATCTGCATGACGTTATATTCCTTAAAAAGAGCTTTTCCGGTAATGAGTTCATTTAACAAAAACAACATAATTATTGGAATTACAAGATTTACTTCTCTACTATTTTCGGAAACAAACCATAACATAGCTGCCAGTATCAAGAACACAGCAGTAAAAAATCCAAACACTACACTTGGTCGTCCTGCATTTCCAGCCGCTACTCTTGCAGCAAGTACTATAGTACAAATCCAAAGGATCAATGCATAAAAAGCATTGAAACCGGCAAAGCTAAGAAACACCTTCTTTGAGTCTGAATTATCCTTCACACAAAAGAACACAACTGCAAATGCCAGAACCAATATAGCAAGGCAAAGTCCCTCCCATACATTTACTTTCGTCAACAGATCAAAAAAACATTCAACCGATTGCCCCAGAGACACCTTCATATCCACATGACCAACTGAACCGGCGCGACCTCCGCTAAGTTCTAAAATGCATGACAGAACCCATCCCAGATACAATATCAGAGCAGTGCGATTTCTTTTTACCATATTACTTATACTGCCCCGCTTTTGTAATACATCCAGCAGAACAGTTTCTCCCAAATATGCCGCCAGATAGAAATTCTCACATAAATTTGAACATATACACAAATAACAAACAAGCAAAATGACAGCTCTCTTTTCCACTCTAACAGAATTATCAAGCAGATCCGGTATCCCATCTGTCATAAAATACAACACCAAGCTCATATTAGCCACTGCCGGTATGGTATAGTTAAAGAAACATGTCAGATTACCCTCAGAAAATAAATTCTCATTTCCTATATCCGCGGAAACAAAAGTCAAAAAATACAGTATGACGATGAGTCCTAAAACTGCCAATTTTTGAAATCCGTTCAATCCAAACTTTCTATCTAATAAACGAAGCAAAAGATAGAAAAATCCTGCGATCACAATGCTGCTAAACACAGCATATGCCAATGATGTCGCCATAAAAAAATCATGTGTAAACGGCATCAGAAAACAAACTCCTATTTCAGACACAAAGCATTGTATCATCTCCGGAAGCACTTTTATAGGATTCCAGACCCCTCGCCCAAATCCCGGTATAGCATGTCTCGGCTCACCAACATAATGCCAATCATCCGTGTCAAAGATCATCAAAGGATGAGCGTACGTGAAATACAAAAACAGCCCAACAAACAGCAGTATAAATGCTGATAAGACAACTCTTTTTTCCTTAATTCCTTCAAATTTCATTATATAATCCCATCTCTCCGGACATTTCCTGTCTCTATAAATGCAACCACGCGATCCGTGATCAGAAAATCCACTATATCTACCACTATCACAGTGATTATTAACACAACAGGATAGATCATTACTACCTTTATCTCAAATAAATCTGTCCAATTATCATACAATTTAAGAATCAACGAGATCACGGCAGCATGGAGCAGGTAGATCGAATAAGACTTTCCTGCCAAAAAATCTATAATTCTGCATCCCTTTTCATTCACTTTTAAAACAGTGCTGTCCGGCATAAGCAGTATAATAGCCGCCGACTGGAAAGAAGCCACTCGTGTCACAACATACAATATCATCAATATAGTGATGCAAATTACTCTGTATCTATAAAACGTTTCTGGCAATAAACCATTTTTCTTTAACCTGCGGCTGCAATATCCACAGATAAACATAAACACGTTCGCTGAATTGAATATGACATTATTTACACCAAACTGATAATTTACAATCGATAGCAGATCATTTAACGCATTCACTGCAAAGCATCCATAAAAAAGAACAGCAACCTCTTTATCCGTCATATTTTTGAACATCTTTGACAAAAACGGAGTTGCCAGATAAAGCCCTAATATTGCATATATAAACCAAAATGTTCCATGTACGTTTCCCGTAAAGACCTTCACAAGATACATCCACGGAAGAAGCAGTGGCTTATCGATTCCCACATCACACACAACGTATAACGATGCATATATCAGAAACGGAATACCAACCTTTATCAATCTCTTTTTATAAAAGCCCCATAGATCCTCATAAGTTCTGCTGAGTAAAAAAACGCCGCTCAATGCAAAAAACAATGGAACACCAAATGTATTTAATGCATCCAATATATATACTTCCGCTTGTGCAAATGTTGACACAGCATAGTCCTTTATAGAGCCAACCGCGTGAACCCCTATAACCATCAGCATTGCCATGATTCTCAACTTATCATAATACAAATTTCTACGGTTCATCTTTTATGCCCAATATCCTTCTCCTAATGGATGTTTACTCCTACTTCAAATTTTTATTCTCTTGATCTCACAAAATTTCATGCTGCGGTATCCCGTTGCAAAACAATCAATCCAATATCATCTCGTACTTCTTTAATCTTATAACCATTCAGTTCTCTTAAAACACATCCATCTACATTCTTTGTTTCTGAATTATAAATGTTAGCGGCAAACATTGTATACCAAAGATAAATTGTGTCATAATCTTTTGCATCATCAACCGTGCTTACAAATATGATATTCTCATTATTCCTTAAGTAATATTCAATTAATCCGTTGACTGGATATTTAGGAACAACCCATTGACTCTCACTTTTGCGATACGCAAAAACGCATTTTTCAGTACCATCCACACAATCTTTTATATAATCTGTCATAATCCGATTCTGTGGGAAAGAAAAAAATTGATTATAGAGATTATGTTTAACACCTCTGCTCAACAAAAGGAAAGAAAAAACAACAATAAAAAGAACATTTAAAATAATACTTTTACCATATGTCTTGCCCCCCCGAACATATATTTGTTCAGTGATATTATTCAGCCCATAAGCAAGCAACACCACTACCTCTGGAAACAACACCAAATAATACTTATGCACAAAAATACTTCCATGAGGGTTAACCCATCTACCATGAATATAGACAACTGCTATTGTAAACACTACTGTCCAGATAACTGCTGGTATTTCTTCATTCTTTTTGTATTTTTTATATACTTCATAGACTGTAAACGCCATCGCTATCGCAAATATAGCTACACCATATCTGTTTATTAGAAAAATACATAACACATCCCAGATATCTTTTAATCCCGGTCTGGAGGTCCAAAATGATGCTATATTTTTTGTTCTATGTTGAAGAGATATCAGGAGATAACAACCTGTGTTCAATCCTGCAACCAGATAAGCAAGAAACACCTCTCGCTTTTTATTTCCTATTAAAATTAAAACCGCATCGTAAATGCCAAACGCCAACGTTAAAATAACCCCAAAATAATGCGTCAAAGACATGAATAAGAGAACCAGACCATAGAGTACTATATTTTTCCACGATTCATCCTCTCTTACCTTATCATACATATAAAGTGAAAATGCCGAAAACATAAATAACATCGCATAGCTTCTAAGATAATAAAGCATATATCCATATGTTGAAGGATTTAGGAAAACCAAAATTGAAGCAAACAACACATTTCTATAATTATCAGTAAAATTAATTATCAGCTTACTGACTGCACCTAACCCTGCTAAAACAAATACCAGATTAGGAAAAAGCAGCCATCCCTCTCCCCAAGGTACTATCCTGTACCAAAAGTACAGAAAAATGTCATACAAAGGTGGATTTGTTACTTCATCTGTAAAAAAGATATGCATCAGATCCGAAAAAGAATTTTTCTTACTGATAAATCCAAGTGTATAAAGCTCGTCATCCATAAAAGCATGCGACCCGTAATGCGTTATAGTCACATATGTCATCACAGCTATAAAAATACCTGTTAAGATCAGATAAACTCTCTGATCAAGTTTCATTTTTGAATAACCAACTTCCATTTATTAAATCCTTTTCTCCATCCCATAAATAACCCTGCCAAGCAAGTTCTATACTTACTTTGGCAGGTACTCAAAAATTTTATAATTATTTTATAATTCTATACAAAAAAACCTGCCAAGGCAAGTTTTCACCCCAACAGGTTCTATGTTCTATGTATCTAACGTAATATTTATTGTACATCGGATTATATCTCACGCAGGTACCCCCGGATCCGCTCCGCCAATGCACGATGATCTGACTCACTTGGATGGCCGTCTACAGCGTCAAGCGCGTAGTTTCCGGAGCAATTCAGATACTCTATGCGCATACCATCTTTTTTTAGTTCATGAACAATTTTTTGTATTACAGGCGCCAAACTTCGTTCCATGACTTCATAAACGACATAGATTTTTGCCTCAGAAAATGCCTCATGAACTTCTGTCAAAAACGCATTATATAAGGCAGCAAACCTCTCTTCCCTTTCAGGTATCCCACGGGTATAGCTGGCATCATTTGTTCCGACATTTACAAAAATATGTGTATACTTGTCCGACCTCGGTGCATTTTTTTGCAATTCTTTCCGAAAGAGCTCCGGTATCAGTGACACCCTCAACGGCATATCTTCCTCATCAGGTATCCATCTGGAAATGATGCCGTCACCGCTCCAGCAGAGTGTATCATAGTCCGCGTACATTTTTTCTGCCAGTAAATACGGGTATGCCTTTAAGAAATTCTCTGACGCTGTAGTGAAAATCTCTCCGTTTACGCCATCAATGCCGTAACCACAGGTGATAGAATCACCGATAAACAGAAATCTCTTATCTCTTTCTCCGGTCGGCAATACATTTCCGTCATCCTCAAATCTCTGCACAGCAACCGTACCATACTGTTCTTCCGTCGTCTTTATTATCCTGACAGTGATGTCTTTTTCACCATCTCCCTCATACAGTACGGAATGATCATATCCATTCTTGACTTCAAAAAATTTCACATGATCCGCATCATCGATCAACCACGATGCATTATCAACCGCAGCACAGAGTTTCTCCGTATCATTGACCATTATTGCCAAAAAGGCCGGATACCCGACGGATTTCCCGACAATATCAGCTTCAATCTTTCTGATATGACCATGAAACTCAATATATGTCCCGGATTGCTCCGGGTAAAAAACTCCGTTAGATATATAATATTTACCATTAACCTTTACGTCATATCCCGATATCTGCATTTTTCTCTCCGGACTTTTTACATTTGTAAATGATGCCTTTACATACGATCAATTACCCGATCGCATTCGCAAATTTCCGTGTGATAAGCTGAGGTCTGGTGATCGCTCCGCCAACTACCACACTGTAGCATCCGAGCTCTATGACGCGCCTTGCCTTTGCCGGGGTATCGATATTCCCCTCAGCGATCACGGGATGCTTTACCTTAGCCAGTATATCACGGATTATCTTGAAATCATCCGCATCTATCTTATCATTTGCGCTGTAGGGAGTGTACCCGACCATAGTAACTCCGATAAAATCAAAGCCGATCTCATCTGCGTAAAGTGCTTCCTCCACAGTAGAACAGTCTGCCATAAACTTCTGATCCGGATATTTTTCCCTGACTTCCTTAAAAAAAGTCGTCAGATCCTTGCCGTCAGGTCTCACTCTTTTCGTAGCATCCACAGCAATGATATCAGGTTTTATAGCCATCAGAGCATCCATTTCCTTCATGGTCGGTGTGATGTATACGTCAGAATCAGGATAAACTGCTTTTATGATACCGATTATAGGCAGATCGACATTTTTCCGGATTTCCTGTATATCCTCGACTGTATTCGCACGGATCCCACAAGCACCGCCCTCCTTTGCGGCGAGTGCCATGCGTCCCATGATAAATGATGAATGAAGCGGCTCATCATCCAGTGCCTGGCAGGAAACCACCAGTTTTTTTTCAATCATTTTAATCTTGTCACTACTCATTGCTAAATCACTCCTCTAATTTTGTCGGATGTCCGATTTTGTAATGTCGCGCACAATCGGATTTTGACCTTTTGACCCTGACATCCAAATAATTAATCACTCAAATCTATAAACGACCGGACTGAACACGCAGATCTATCTCAAACATCCGCTTCCACGGCATGGTGACGCAGATGTCCCTTACGTCACCTTCTATCGAGTGAAGATGCCTGTGCAGATAGTCTCGAAGCCTGTCAGACACGATATGACTCACAACACCGTCTCTGTCTTTTACGTCAAAGTACGTCATACCTGACTCCGGCAGATCATCTGTAACTTCACCGCGTATCTTTCCGCAGTAGCCTGCGTCCTCCAGATATCTCTCGATCATAAAGTTCTTAAAATCATCTGTTTTTCCATAGTAATACACAAACACAGCCTCAGCCAAAGCCGTACCAAGCGTATTTGCCGATGTATTCCATCCTGCATATCCGTCGAGTGTCAACAGCATTCGATTTTTATCTAAAGAATCGATGATCTCAAGGTCTCCGCCATTTGCATAAGCATTATCAGCCATAACAGCCAACTTTCCGGCAGTTTTCACTTTATTGATACTGTCAATGAGCCCTTTTATATCGCGACTTCTATAGCCTTCCGTGCCCGCAGGCTGGCTCACCGCTTCTCGCATCTGTCCGGACGGAGCTGTGAGGTAAAGCACGATTTCCGCCTTATCTATATCAGAAACAGCTTCGCATCCTGCCGATTTAATGTGGTTCAGCACAGTATTTATGAGCTCTGCACCTTCATAAAGCGGCACGATATTTTTTGCTTCTTCACTAAAAAACCACGGATAGATCTTGGGTCTCCTGTCACTGAACGCATTGATCATTCGAGAGATAAGAGTCAGCTCTACTTCATCGGCACCGGGATAGATCAACACTTTGTCTGTCAGACCATACTCTGCGATCTTCTCTCTCACAATTTCCTGGTCCATGGCAGCGTATCCATAGGCTGCCGAATCATCCTGCGGGATCACCAGACCGTCTATAAAGCCCTCCTTTGCAAGGTTTAAGACTTCTACGTTCATGTATCTGTTTATCGCCCTGCGGTTTATATAGTCTTCAAGTATCCGCTTATCGACCTGCTCCGCTGCCTTATCCACCGAGATCTCACTTTTAACACCATTCCTGCTTTTATGGATTGCCTCACCCAGATCATGTATCTCCTTTCCGCAAAAAAGATAATAGTCCGGCTCCTCATCATCACTTGAGTAGTTCGGGCACCTCATTATCACATTGAAGCCATAGATCAGTATCCCAGGATTCATCTCCCGTATCTTCTTAATGACCTCAGTTCTCGAAACGAGTTCTTCTTTTTCATGCTTATGTATCCTTGACGGAACCAGTCCGCCATAAAGCAGCATATCGAGGGAGATCACGAGTCCGTCTGCCTCCTTGCATTCTCTATATAAAAAATCTTTTATCGCATCAAAATCCGCCGGCGTTTTTTTTTCGCCTAATCTTTCCGGCTTTACGATGTTTATTGCTCCGTCCGAGAAAAGCCGTTCGGGAAAATTCATATTACACGGTCTTTCATCAAGAGGAAGCAGTACTATTTTTTTACCCATGTCATTTCCCCCATGTAACTGTTAAGAACCCTTTGGGGTTCTTAACAGTTACGAAATGTCTCTATATGCTCCCCTGTAGGTTCTTTCAGGTTCAAATCCGAACTGACCATAAAAATCTTTTAATATAGTCCAGTCAATGTTAACTGTTTTTACACCAAGTTTTCTAAGCTGCATCAGGGATTCCCTGAGGATATAATCACCCACATGGTTTCCACGCACCTTTTTCGCGATACCAATGGGTCCCAGACCGCCGTACTCTTTTCCGGCTCCGTCGAGCATACAGTAACCTACGATTTTTTCTTCCGTACGAGACCAGAGGAGCACTATTTCTTCACTGCTTTTTCCCTCTGCCAGCGCCGTTTCTGCTTCAAATTCCCAGCGCCCCGGGAACTCTTTCTCCAGAAACTCCAGCAGTTCATTTTTTTGTCCATCATAAACAGAGATACGATAGTTCTTTTCATAATCTTCTGTATCAAAATCTTCTATCTTTTCGTTTGTAACTATTCCGGCTTCCAGATCGTAGTGATCCATATCATTGATCCAGAAACCTTCTTTTTTGAAAAAACCTATATTTTCCTCATCAGGGCTTGGGATCCCGGAAAAGAAATTATTGTAATCCTGTCCGAGATATACTCTCTTTACACCATGAAGCGAGAGCCTTTGCAGCGCATGTTCCAAAAGACTGCTCCCTATTCCCTCATGCCTCATGTCCTTCCGCACCGCAAAGATGCTGATCCACGCCGTATCGGGATAGACCTCATCTTCCTCAGAAATCTTTACACCTATGAATCCACAGGCCTTTCCGCCTATCCCACGGGCTATAAAGCTTCCCTCGCTAAAATAATCCTCTGTATTAAAAAGGTTTTCCTCGAGCTTCTTTTCTGTTATGTGAAAATTTTTGTCAAAAACACTATCACATATCTCGCATATTTCTTTGACGTCTTTTTTATCCAGCCTATCTATACTCGTCATGCACTCACCCCTTGACTGCTCCGCTGACAGCTTCGATATAGTTTTTCTGACAGATCATAAATACGATAAGTACCGGTATGATAGAGATGATCGTGCCTGCCGCAACATATCCAAATTTATAGCTGAAAGATCCGTTCAGGTACTGGAGCGCTGTTGCCAGAGGATATTTATTTGGATCCTGCAGGACGATGATCGGCCACAGGAATGAATTCCAGTTTCCAATGAAATCAAAAATGATGATCGTGGAGATACTTGGCATGATACCCGGAACCATTATCTGAGCCCAGGTTCTGAGCTCTCCTGCGCCGTCTATACGTGCGGCTTCCACCAGTTCCTTTGGTACTCCAAGATACGCCTGCCTCATGAGGATTATGCTGAAAGCCTTTACAGATGATGGCAGTATCACTCCGAGGAACGTATTTAAGAGATGCAGCTTACTGATTATCAGATAGTTTACGATCATACCCGCTGCCGCAGGGATGATCATGGTAGCTACCAGTGTTCCAAAGATGATATTTTTTCCCTTAAAGTCCATCATGGCCAGCGGATATGCACACATGGCAGAAAAGACCACGTCCAACACTATCGCTGCGACTGTGATGATCACGGTATTTCCAACGTACATAGGCAGATTCATGTAGCTTATGACACCTGTAAAATTTTCCAGTGAAAAATCACTCAGCTTAAAATTCAGACTGTAGATATTTGCTCCAACTCTAAGGGATGACAGCAGGAGCCAGATAAACGGTCCTGCACATACCAGAGCGATAATTATAAGGAGAAGGTATGCCAGTATATCACCAAACAGCTTTTTCTTATTTCTTATTTTTACCGGTTTATCAGTCGCCATTTGTCATACCTCCCTTTTTACCGTATGCAAATACAACGATACTGAGTATAGTTGTTACTATTGCCTGCACCGCTCCTATCGCTGCAGCATATCCAAACTGGAAATCCGAAAATGCCTTTGTGTAGGAGTAGTAATTGATGACCATAGTGGCATTATTCGGTCCGCCCTTTGTGAGCACAAATACCACATCAAATACACCAACCGCCGAGATCACGGAGTTCAGTGAGCAAAACCATATGTAAGGCTTCAGCAGAGGAAGCTTTATCCTCGTAAATACTATTAAAGAATCAGCTCCGTCAATACGTGCCGCCTCGCAAAGTTCACCGGGGATTCCCTGCAGTCCTGCGAGATACATCATCATATAGTAGCCAAGTCCCTGCCACACCGTGATAAACATGATGCACGGCATCGCACCAAATTTGCTGCTCAGGAATCCGAGAGGCATGCTGATGATACCTGCATTTTGCAAAAAAATATTTATGACACCGTTTGAGTCAAAGATAAATCCCCAGATGATCGACACAGCGACCATGGAAGTGACAACAGGTATATAAAACAGGGTCCTGAATATATTCATCCCCGGTAGATTTCTATTTACTAGTACTGCCAAAAGTATGGATAGTATCTGGATTATGGGAACTACTATGACGAATAGTACAGAATTTTTGATAGATATCAGAAATACCCGATCCTGAAATGCTTTGATGAAATTTTTGATCCCGATAAATTTTGTCGTTCCAAGTACTGAGTAATCATAAAACATCAATATCAGACTGCCGATTATCGGTATTATCGTAAAAACCAGTATGAGTATCAGCGCAGGAGCCATAAACCCGTATGCGTTTATCGTCCGCCTGGTTTTCATTTTTGTTGCCTTTGTACGCATATACCCTCCACAAAACAGCGTATTGATCAAACATTTCCAACGGGGAAATTTCCCCGCCGGAAATGTCAGAAATCAATTACTCCGCATTTTCAGCAAGAATCGCGTTCACATCTGCTTCTGCCTGATCAAGTGCCTGCTTGCTGTCATCACCGTTAATGATAACTGCCTCATAAACTCTGTTTATGGCATCCTCGATAGTACTCTGATTGCCAATACCAAGCGAAAAGTCCTCGGATGTGAGACTTGCCTTTGCAGACATTGCACTTGCCTGTCCCTCAAGTGACTCTGTATCAGAAGTGAAGTACGGATCTTCACTTGCTTTCTTTGTAGACGGGAAGATAGAAACAGTCTTGCAGAAAGCCAGCTGGTTATCATCATTTGTTACATAATTTGCAAATGCGATAGCAGCCTCATGGTTCTTACTTGCCTCAGGAATTACCAGGTTCATGAGCGGATTACGGCTGAGTCCATTAGAACCTGTAAGAGGTGTCGTGATAGCTACCTTCTCATAAATATCAGGTGCCTCATCCTTTATACGTGACAGAGAAGATCCGGAAGAACTTACGATAGCGAGCTTTCCTGACTCAAATTCTTTAAGTTCTTCATCCCAGTCGCCCCACTTTGTCTTGGATATAGCGCCCTTATCTGTGAACTCCTTGTACTTCTCAAGGAGTGACAGCGATGCATCATTGTTAAATACCGCAGACTTTCCATCCTCACTGATAACATCCAGATTTTCGGAGATCAGGAGATTAAAGTAAGAATCCGGTGTAAAGAGATATGCTCCGGTCTTTTCATGAAATTCCTCGCACTCGGAAAGTGCTTCTTCAAAAGTTGTCGGAACCTTCATGCCAGCCTGATCAAAAAGCTCCTTGTTATAGAACATGATATCCGGTGATGCATACCACGGAAATGCATAGACGGAATCACCGATGCTTGCTGACTTCCAGAGACTCTCTGTGTAAATACTCTTCTGCTCCTCAGTTGCCTCTTTATTGAGATCTACGAGAGCCCCCTGCGCTGCAAGAGTAAGTGTCATCTGTGTATTGAAATTAACTACATCCGGTGCATTGCCGCCTGCAACAGCAGTTACGAGTTTTGACTTGATATCGTCATAAGGCACATCTGTCCAGTTGATCTTCACTCCCGGATTGTCAGCCTCGTACTTTGCTATCATGTCATTAAAGAAATCTCCGAAAGATGCCTTTAAGTCAATAGTCCAAAACTCGATCGTTGTCTCCGCCGCAGCTGTCCCTGCTGCCTTTGCAGAATCTCCTGAAACACTGCTCCCGCATCCTGTCAGTGAACTAAGTGCCATAATGCCGCAGAGCACCATGCTCAAAACCCTTTTCTTCATCTTTTGTTTCCTCCCGATCTTGATAATCATTGATCTATATCCCTTACTGCTCCAGGTACCTCATGGCGCAGCGGCAAAAATTTGAACATTCTCTTTTCAGAAGTTCAAATCCTACCCGATTACATTTGGTGATACGATATTTGACCATAGATTATAGTTCATCGTATCTATGCCACTTGCCGTACAATAAGCAAATTCCTTCTGCTTTTCCTCCAAAACTTCTATTGGATCATTTTTATAGATAAAGCAGTCTAAAATCTGCTCTACGTCCTTAAGTCTCTGTATCAGTCCACCAAATCTGATAGCCTGTACCTCAAAGCCGTAGTCTTTATTTTCTTTATGCCACTGATACTTAAACGCCTCGTAAAGCGACTCTATATAAGGTATCAGCTTTTCCTCTATCTCCGATGAGATCACGCTGAGCGCTCCCCTGTCTGAACTCGAATATGCCTCTCTGATCCTTATTCCCAGATCAGCCTTGACAGTTAATACTTCTGCCAGCGCCCTCTCCGTCTCAAAAAGGTAGCCGTATTCATTACCTACCTTATTTATGACTTCTTTCAGATCTGTAACTATCGAGCGGAATCTTTCCGGCAGTCCATCCGGTATCAGCGGATCGAATGTCCCGTACAGAGGATCATTAAATAGCAAAAATTTGCTTATATTATTATGCCTGTCACCTTTTTCCAGATATGGATTTACGTCATCTATCTTTATAAAAATCTCAAAGTCTATGCCTGTAAGGCTCTTAAATCCCTCATTATCTTCATCTTCTCCATATGCCATCTCCGCTGTCCTGTAGAGCACCGGCAGGATAGAGAAGCATCCAGCTTCTGCACCGTTATCGCCCCAGCAGGTAACCGTATATGACTTTAATCCATACTTTCTGCACTGACTAATAGCTGCTTTATTCGCCTTTATGCTGTATCGATTATGCGGTGCAAGTCCGCTCCATTTCCAGGCGCCTCCGGCAAATCCGACATTTTTTGTAAGAGCGAGATGTGCCTTTATCCTTTCTTCATAATGTGCCGGATCCTGTGAATAATAATCCCAGTAACATATCTCCACATCTTCCGGAACAATTCCCTCGGATTTTTTATCAGAAACATTTTCCGGAGCGGCAAAGCCAAAGAACATATCACTCCACATCTGCGCCTTAAGGCCATACTTTCTGCAAGTATCAAGCACCAGATCGAGATGCTTCTGCATGATCTCTTTTCTCGGCTCATATCCATTTTTATCCGTATATCTGCCCCGACCTACTAGGTAAGCTTCATCCATTCCGATATTGATCTTTTTTGTCCGAAACGACCTTGCAACTGTCCCAAGGAGATGATCTATGAGATCAGCCGTTCTTTTTTCTCCTGTAAGCAGAATGTCGCCCGTATCTATGATTGAAGCATATTCTTCATAGCGAGTGACCTGATTTACATGAGCAAGTGTCTGAATAAAAGGCCGGAGCTCCATGCCGATAAACGCAGCATAATCATCCATTTCCCTGATCTCGTCTGCTGTATAGGCACCTCGCTGATACCCCCAGTGAGGTTCCTTATCTATCTGCAACGTGTCTTCCATATACAGACCTACGAAGTCATATCCCATAAGGGCAGCCAAACGGAGCATCTTCTTTACGGTTTCAATCTTCAGAACTGCATTTCTCGACACATCCAGCATGACACCGAAATCTTCAAAGCATTTCTCTCTATGCAATGTGCCCTCGAAGTCTATGCCGGTTTCTGATCGTTCAAGTGACATTATTTTCAGGAGTGCTCTGCCAAGTTCCGATGCTGCTCCATACTTCACCACTATGCGGTCATCATTTTTCTGTATCTCATATCCCTTGTCTGATTTTTTCTCCAGGATCAAAGCATACGGTGACTCAGGATCTATGATGCTTAATTCTTTATTTAATTCGATTACGATATCTCTATCCGTACCGACGATCTCACTTATCTGCATATAACGTATCCCTTTTTGATAAAACCAATGCGGAAGTTAACTATACTTCCCCTGTCCTCACGAAAATTATATGTTCGTTTTTTTGTGTTTACAATGGATGACGGGGATTCTGAATGTACTTTCAAAAAGAGCCGTTACTGTTCACTCGCTATCAGCTCGTTCCAGTAACGACTTCGCGCATTTATGAGAGTTCGCCTGCGGCGAAAAATGCGCTCACACCCACATCACTTTCTTACGCAGTCAGCGGCATAGCGCTTCCTGCTACATGTAAACTGTAACAAAAGTGCCGCTAACGTTGAAAAAGCCCTCTGAAATTTGAAAATTCAAACAAATTTCAGGGGCTTCTTTCTATTAACACCTATCGCTTGATCTCATCGAATCAATACAGAATTTCACCGCACCTATCATGCCTGCATCGTTTTTTAGCTCAGCGGCTCTTAATTCCAGATCTATCTTAAATTCATCCATTACATTGTCAAAAACTCCGGTTCTGAGCTTGTCTATAAAAAGCTCTTTCTGCGCAGAAACTCCTCCGCCGATCAGGATGATCTCAGGATTAAAGATGTGCACGAGACTCACTATACCTGCCGCAATGTTATCGATCCAGTGCTCTGTGACTTTTTCAAGCGCCTTGTCACCGGACTTGACCGCATCAAATATCATCCTGCCGTTTGGAGCAGCAGCAAATTTTTGATCAATGGTTCCCTCGTTTGCCAATTCCTCAACCATACGTACCAGAGCTGACATAGAAGCATAGTCCTCATAGCATCCGCGTCCTTTAAGCGGTGTATCACTTATAAACGGCGGCTTTATATATCCAATCTCTCCTGCAAAACCCTTGTGCCCAAGCAGGATATGACCATCAACCACAACTCCGCCGCCAACTCCGGTTCCGATAGTTACGACCACCACATTTTCCTTATCTCTCGCAGCACCTCTCCACATCTCACCAAGGGCTGCCGCATTTGCATCATTTAATACAAAAACAGGTACTCCGTAAGTACTTTCAAGCGTATCCTTGATCGTACTTCCAAGCCAGTTCTTAATATGTCCGCCGCTCCCTGCGACCAGGCCCTTCTTAGAATCAATGGCACCTGTCGCGGATACGCCGATCGCCATCAGCTTCTCCCGCGGCATATCGATCCTGCCGATAAAATCACCTATCCCCTTCTTTACTGTTTCAAGGATCGGTGTATCATAGCCGTCGAAGGCAACAGACAGATTTTCCCTTTCCAGTATTTCACCATCGCTATTCAATAATCCGATCTTTGCCTCTGTACCACCTATATCTACACCTAAAAAATAGCTTTCAGAGCATTTTTTCTCCATTATCAACACCTTCTTTCTTAATAGCGCTAAGCGTCTGATTATACTTCTGCGCCTTAAAGTACGAATCATTTTCAAAATAATAGGAATACAATACATCGATCATGACAAGTATCGAGAACTGCGGCGAGATCACGGTTCCTGTGTCCAGATTTTTGGAAAAAGCCACCTGGATCAGTTCATCCGCATACTTCACCGCCTCACTCGATGTATCTGCAGTTATAAGCACCGTCTTAGCTCCCCTATCCTTTGCGATCTTTAGCCCCTCCGTAATGATATCCGTGGTACCGCTAAGCGATATACCTATTATCAGATGATCCTCACCGGCAAGCGCTGCACTTATAGGGATCATCTGGAAATCCGTAAATGCAGCCACATCCATTCCGATCCTCATAAACCGATGCTGGAACTCTCCCGCCGCAAAGCCGGAACTGCCTACGCCATATACAAAAACTTTCTTTGCTTTATTCATGACTCCGGCTATCCGGCGGATCTTTTCCTCATCAAGAAGCTGAAATGATTCATGCATGAGCGTTCCGTAGGTCTGCTTCACCTTTCTCGTGATCTCACTGATATCACGTTCCGCTTCGGCATTGTCCTCATTTTCCAGATCCTTTTCATATGAAAAGATAAACTCTCTGTAGCCCTTGTATCCGCATTTTTTTGCAAATCGCGACAACGTGGCTTCCGATACATACAGTTTTATGGAAATGTTTTTTGACGAAAAATCATTAACCTTTTTATTTTTTATAAAATAATCCGCAATGCTTCTCTCCACTGCAGTCATCTCATCATATTTACTCTCTATTCTCTGCTTTGTCTCATTAACGAAATCCATAATAATAAAATCCCTTCAGCTGCACTACGAACCCTTAATAATAAATGAAGCCCCTGCCTAATAAGACATGGACTTGCTTCGTTGCTCAGTTCTGATTTTTCAAGCTTTGCGCTCTAGAGAAGATAATAACACACATCTCCCTATCTATGTACATATTTTCTGCCGATCATCGATATGTGAAAGTACTTTCAAATTTTTTTCGAACTATGGTCTATCCGCTATCACCGCACTATACTAGGAGCAAATGTAACTGTTCAGTGTGCTGTGCTTTCTGAATGATTACGATCAAATCTCATAAACGGAGGCATTTTCATGCGTATATATAAAGCAAAAGACTATAACGACTTAAGCCGAAAGGCTGCAAATATAATCTCAGCGCAGATCATAATGAAGCCCAACGCGGTACTGGGACTCGCAACAGGCTCATCACCTATCGGTACATATAAGCAGCTGATCGAATGGTACAAAAAAGGCGATCTGGATTTCTATGAGGCAAAGTCCATTAACCTCGATGAATATAAGGGGCTCGGACCTGATGACGCGCAGAGCTACTATCACTTCATGCACGTAAACTTTTTTGACCATATAAATATCAAACCGGAGAACACAAATATCCCGAATGGTCTGGAAGAAGATGCAGAAACAGAATGTGCCCGCTACAATAGTGTCATCGAGTCCTCAGGCGGCATCGACCTGCAGCTCTTAGGCATAGGCTGCAACGGACATATCGGCTTTAATGAGCCCGGCAGTGCCTTTGATAAAGAGACCCACTGCGTGACTCTCAGTGAAAACACCATCGGTGCCAATGCACGCTTTTTTGCTTCCAGAGATGATGTGCCGAGATACGCCTACTCCATGGGCATTAAGAGCATCATGCAGGCTAGACGCATCCTTCTCATCGCGACCGGTGCAAATAAGGCTGATGCCCTGTATGACAGCATCTGCGGCCCTATAACCCCCTCTGTGCCTGCATCGATCCTACAGCTCCACAATAACGTAACTATCATCGCCGATGAGGACGCTCTCGCAAAAATCCTCGCAGAACACGACATCATGCCCGGAGGACACCTGATAGACAGAAGGGATGGTACAGATAAATGATCATAAAAAACGGAAATGTTTTTTGTCCTGATGGATTCTTTCATAAAAAAGATCTCTATATTTCAAATAAGAGGATCGTATCCGACAGCATACCGGCACTTGAGGATCAGATCGTCATCGATACAGAGGACAATTATGTGATCCCGGGGCTCGTGGACATACACTCCCACGGAGCAAACGGACACGACTTCTGCGATGCTTCTGCTGATGGACTTAAAGAGATCCTAAAGTACGAAAAGAGCTGCGGTATCACCAGCTACTGCCCCACATCAATGACTTACTCCTTTGACATACTTAAGGGGATATTTAAAACGGTTAAAGAAGTCGAAGAATCCGTTGACGATGCATCAGAGAACTATGCCCGTATCGCCGGCATAAATATGGAAGGGCCATTCATATCCCCCGACAAAAAAGGGGCTCAGAACGAGAAATATATCCAAAAGCCCGATATAGATATGTTCAAAAAATTGAACAGTCTCACAGGAAACCGCATAAAACTCGTAACTATGGCACCGGAAATTGATGGTGCGCTGGACTTTATCAAAGAATTAAAAGACGAAGTTAATATCTCCGTAGGGCACACCTCTGCGACCTACGATGAAGCAATCGCAGCATTTAAGAGCGGAGCAAACCATGTAACTCACCTCTGCAATGCCATGCCGCCATTCCATCATAGAGATCCGGGTGTATTCGGCGCCGCCGCTGACAGCGGGTATGTGTTTGCAGAGCTTATCTGCGACGGCATCCACATCCATCCGTCAATGATCCGAAGCATATTTAAGCTCTTTGGTCCAAAAAGAGTAACTCTGATCAGTGACTCCATGGAAGCAACCGGCATGAAGGATGGCGAATACGAGCTCGGGGGACAGAAAGTAATCAAGCGCGGCAACCACGCAACCTTAACCGATGGAACCCTCGCCGGATCCGCCACGAACCTCTTTGACTGCATGAAAAAAGCAGTGGCCTTCGGAATACCGCTGGAACACGCGGTAGCCGCTGCCACTGCCAATCCTGCCAAGAGCATCGGAGCCTATCCGGAGATCGGATGCCTCGATATCGACTCAAGAGCAGATGTAATTATAGTTTCAAAGGAGCTGGAGCTGCTGCGCGTCATATGACGCGCAGTTTTTTTCAAGCATTTTTCATAGTCTGCTCAAACGCTGCTTCGAGCACCTCTTTTTTATCCTTTTCATGAACTTTTCCATCACGAACTTCATAAACGATGTCGCAGTTACGGATAGTCGTAAGTCTATGAGCAATGATGATGAGCGTTCTGGAACCTGCAAGCTTGTCAATGGACTCCATAACCGCTGTCTCAGTTTCAGTATCAAGCGCAGATGTAGCTTCATCAAGGATCAGAACTTCCGGCTCATTGTAAAGCGCTCTCGCGATACCGATACGCTGTCTCTGACCACCTGAAAGCTTTACACCCATTGCACCGATGTTGCTGTCGAGATCCATACCATGCTCTCTAAAGTAGTCAGCGAGCTGTGCTTCCTCAAGAGCTTTCCATACACGTGCATCATCTGTGTCTTCCTTAGAATAGCCAAAAGCAACATTCGCACGAACTGTATCATCTATCAGATAGATATTCTGAGGGATATATCCTACATGCTTATGCCAGGAATGAAGGTGATCATAAACATCATGACCATTAACAACTACATGGCCGCCCTCAGGCTTCAGCACACCAAGGATCACATCCGCCAGAGTTGTCTTACCCGCACCGGACGGTCCGATAAATGCCACAGACTTATTATAGGGGATCACCATATCTATCTCATTAAGTATGATCGCCTCAGGCTTTGACGGATAGTAAAACTTAACTTTATCAAGATGGATGCCATCCTTCATGGACAGCTCTGTGCTGTCCTGATTGTCCTTAAGAACTTCCTGACGAAGTCCCTCGATATCATGCAGATCTCTGTAAACACTGTCAACAGAAGACTTCGCTCCGGTTATGACAGAAAAGCATCCGCTGATACGGTTAAAGGACGGAAGCAGACGATAAGCCGCTACCACGAATACAGAAAGGATTGGTACAAAACTCACCATATCCTCACCTGCAAGAACACGGAAAGCTACATATCCTAAAAGTCCGCACACAACAACCACTTCCATGATAGGACGCGGAACAATGGAGATTAAAAGAGAAGTCTTTGAAAGTCTTGTAGACTTCCTGTAATTCTCATCATAGTGATCCAGGAAATACTGCTCACGGTTAGCAACCTTGATCTCCTTAATACCCTGGAATGACTGGATGAACCACTTATTCTGCTCTGCCCCAATCACTCTCTGCTTCTCACCGATAGTTACCAGACGCTTCTTAAATACAACCAGAACGAAATACATAAAGAACATCATGAGAACCATGATAAACAATGTAGTTCCCACGTCTTCCATCATGAGGAATACAACTAGAAATGAAACCGTCATTATTTCTGTTGTGAGCTGAATGATGTTCAGGAGCACATTAAAGAAGCTCGCCACGTCACCGCTGCAGTTTCTCTGGAGCTCTGCCACACTATGAGACACATGAAAGAGATAATCCTGCGACATGTAGCACTGCATGAGCTTATAGGAAATACGGCGCTGATTGTTTGTCGTATACTTGAACTGCAGATTATACAGAAAAATGAGGTACAGATTTTTGACCACATATACGATTATCATAGTCATCGCCAGGACAAAAATGTATTCTCGAATCTCATGGATATTCAAGATATCTCCGATAAGTTTGTACCATTTATTAGTATTGATGATATCCGGCTTTGTAACTACGTTTACTACCGGCAGTACAGCCGAGATGCTGATCGTCTCAAAAAACGATCCTATGGCGATACAGATCGCAAGTATCACCAGATTCCGTTTCTGACGTCTATCCAGAATATAATTGATCTTTTTGAAAATATTCCACATTTGTTTATATTGCCTCTCTCATTCACTTTCTGGCAGCCTTATAATACTGCTCCGGATTCTTTCCATTCTTCACGACACCATGGTCGAGGAGTACCTGATCTCCATACTTCTCTCCTCTGCCGGACTTTGTGATCCTGGCAGCGAGACTCACCTGTGACTGACCTGCGATCAGTGCTCCGCAGTGCGCAAGAGTCTCCATGTCACGGAGTACCTCAAGTCCAAGTTTATAATGATGAAGCGATCTGTCATCATTGGAAAATGCCACAGATGTATCACCGTCTGTCCTGTAGACATCGCTGTAGCAAATCAGCCTGTCTGAAAATCTCTCTTTAAATGCAGCCAATGCCTCCGTGTCATCCGTTGCAAGAAATACTTTCTCGTACTTTCCGCTTTCTAAGAGTTTCTCTGCTCTATCCATTTCCTCAGCAGGACCTGCATAGACCGGATGTCCATCCAGACCTCTCTTATAGTCTGTACCGCGGAAATGCACAGCTATTACACGGTTCCAGTCTCCGGCATTCAGGCTTCCAAGATTTTCATCGACATATTTTTGTACCTCGTGATTCAATCTGATGTACTTATGATCGATCTCACCCATGATCTCTATATATTTATCAGTGTAGCCATACATTCCATCCCGCTCATGCATGAGCACCTCATGAAGCGTATGTACAAACTCTGACTTCACAACATTCCTGCTTTTTTCCGCCTCAACGGGCTCAATGCCTGCAGGCTCCTCATAAAAATACTGAAATGGATTTGTATGACCGTTTACGGGTTCTTTCTCCGTATAAAGATAATCCTCCGTAAAGCGTACCACCGGCGTCATGTGATAATAGTCCGCCGTGAAGAGATACATTAACAGGCGTCCATACTCTGCAAAAAAACCGTCCCCACGGTCACCCATTACGATGTAATAAATGTTTTTATCCGGATTTTTCTCTCCAAAATTCCGAAATTGAAAAACCGCAGGATCTGTCTGCATGGCTTTTTTCAGATAATCCTGATCCGCACTATGCTTATAGGCATAGAGCGCTGCGCCCAGTCTCGGATGATCCGTTATGAGCTTTTCTAAAAATTTATTCATGTGTCTATCGCTTTCTTATGAAAGACCTTTCTCGCCTGATAGTTGATCCACGGACTCATTATAAAGAGACCGAACAGCGCCACCTGCGCCGGCGACAGCATGTGCTTTTTATGCGCTTTTCTGTAGACATCTGCATATTTCTTATAGAGCTGATCCTTAAGCTCAGTTTTTTCAGGATAGTGATAACGGATGCCATAATAATAGTATTGAAAACGCTTCAGAAAATCTATGTAACAGAGCCTTATCAGGCCTCTGTCGCCCTTTTCCTCAAAGAAACGTATCCTGTCCAAAAGCGCCGGAACGCAATCAAGACGCTTCAGCGAAAAATGCGACTTTGTGATCCCCTTTTTCTCGACAGTGTAATAAAAAAGCTCATCGTTCGTATAGGTAACACGTTTCGCCCGTTCCAAAATGTAATGAGCCAAATGCTCATCCTCATGGATCTTTCCGTCCGGATAACGTAATCCCTCAAAAAGCTCTCTTTTATATAACTTTTCCCACGGAACTATGGAATCAAATTTACGGTCGTCAAAAAGTCTGCGGAACTTTTCATTTCCTTCCAATGTCTCGACTTTTCGTTCCACCGGCTCAGTAAACTTATGATCCACGTCATCACCGGTTGTCATGGTACATACGCAGAGATCCGCTTCAGTATCCATTAACGTCCTGTACAGCGTCTCCACAGCCTTTGGGCTGATATAGTCATCCGCGTCAACCTGCAGGATAAAGTCACCTGTCGCAGCCTCCAGCAACGCATTTCGCGCAGCTGCGACTCCGGCATTTTCCTGGTGAATGACACGTACTCTGGCATCACGCTCAGCGAAACCATCTGCGATCTCCCCTGTCCTGTCCTTTGAACCGTCATCTACGACAATGATCTCCAGATTGTCCCAGGTCTGCTCCGTAATACTCGTAAGACACTTCTCAATATGTTTCTCTGCCTCATAAGCCGGTACGAGAACCGATATTAACGGCAGTTTTTTTTCATTATTATGTGTTTGCATACGTTGGAGATTATACCACAAACGTGAAAAGACGGCATCTTGCTTTTTATCTATAATTTTATTATTGAATTCAGATTTTACTGCACCTCACTTGCGTAAACACCTGCGCTTTGAAGATCACTATCATTTTCTCTCCACACATTTTTATATCCATTCCTGTCTAAAAAATTTGTAATATTATCATTATATCTGCCTCTTTGAACAACAATTACTTTAGGCTGCTCTGTTTGTAGTTGCTGAAAATAGTCATTCTCAATCTGCGCTCCTGCCGAACCGATCGGCGGCATAAAAGAGTATTGTGTTGCATGAATTCTCTTTGTCAGCACATACACTATATCCCAATTTCCATACACCGATATTGCATCATCTATGTCTGTATATTTTTCAACATTTTTTATGACATTTGTTAATACAACATCATTATCAATTTCACGCTCCTCGCGCTCGCTATAGATAGTTGGTATGTATTTCCCCACCATGAATAACCAATTCGGCAAAGCGATCAATCCTGCCAGATAAACCGATACTGCTATTGAGCAGGCAAACCTCTTCTTTTTTTCATTGGTTTTTTCTATATCTTCAAACAGTAAGCTTATTGGATAAGCAAACAGAGGAATCAGAACTAATCCATAATGTGCATATTCACGTCCGGACAAAGCAACTAATCCCGAAGCAACAATCATATAAATAACATATACCAACTTTATTTCCATTTTTTTGTTTTCTGTTTTATTGCACAAAACACTGTATAATATGCAAATAAAACTCATCACAAACATGGAAGAACCCGCAAATATTTTTAACGAAGACAGTCTTGCTTTGAACAAAGAACCTTCTGTATTTGCAATATATGTTCCATTAAATACAATATAATCTTTCCAAAACCAGTTCAGATCTCCGTTTACTGCAAGCCAGATAAATATTGGAACAACTACAACACACGTTCCAATAGTAAAACAGCTGACTATTTTCACTAATTTTGCATATTTCCTTGATTGTATGCACTTTATCAATATATATACGCAAAAAACAATCCAAGGTGCTATCATATTGGGTCTAAGCATCAACACTATCCCAAGACAAACACCACACAAAAATGTCCGGCTATTTGATAATCTATCGTTGATCAAAAAATCTAAAAACACGTAAATCGCAATGGCGATACATGGCATAGCATACTCTTCTGTCATATTACCGCCTTCAAAATAATCAAACAATAATCCTGTTGAGACCACTGCTGATACAACCGATGCCAATACCGAACATGATAAACGGGATATTTTATATATCGCAAAAACAGCAATTGCCAGCGAAAAAACTTCCAGTATCCAAACTCCATTGTAATAAGATATCTTGTTTCCAACAAAATTTACCAAGTACATAAATGGACCCTTATGATCGAACGAATCCTTGTATGGTAAATATCCCCTTTCCATCATCAAAGCAACCGTCTTAAATACACTTGAATCAGTTGCCGCAGCACCGTTTCTCCATGGATGCAACGGACTGCTAAACATAAATAACAACGAAAAAACAACTGATAATATCATTATTATCAAATTTTCGATTTCGTTTCGAAATCTACAACAATGTATATTTAACATATTCACCGTAAATTCATTTCTTTCTTAAATGTTCTAAAATCGCCCAGTGCCTTCCAGCCTATTTTTATTATCCTTGGAATATTTACTGAATTCACACCTGCCTGTCGCGGTCTGAATGATATAGTTCTGAACGCAACCTTCTCCTTATAACGCACAAAAAATGTCGTCATCATAATGTTGGGAAGATTGTAGTCAACCGGCATTTTATCTAAGTATTTCTTTACCACATCCGATTTCATCAATCTAAAAGGCGCATTGGCATCCGGAACATTTACCGAGAAATACATTTTCAGCAATGTACAAACGACTTTTTCAACCAATGCTCTATCTTTGCCATCTCCTCTTTCTGTCCTGTTCCCAAATATTCCCACATACTTTTTGCGATCATCCCAAAATGAAACGAATTCATTAGGATCAGTCTGTCCATCCGAATCCGTTTGAAATATATAATCCGCTCCATTTTTTATAGCATAATCATATAATGCTATAACCTTAGGACCATGAAATTGATCTGTATTAGTTAGCACTTCAATTTTCGGATAAACTGTATTTTTTAACTCCTCTAATATCTCATGCGTTTTATCCTTACTCCCACTATCAGCAACGACAATTCTTGACTCCTCAGCTTTTCCGTCAAGTATCGGATACCACTGTTCAATTACAGATTTAATATTTTCCTCTTCATTATATGCAGGCATCACAATGTAAAGTATGTCCATTTTTTTGCTCTCCAGCTTACCAATCAGCGAATTATAAATATTATATATCTTAATGAATCACATCTCGTATGCACTTCGGAAGTACCGATACCACCTTATCTACATTTCCTGCCGTCTTATAATACTCGCCCAGTCTTGCCTTTGAATATTTCCTAATCCCGTTTTTAGTCAAATCGGCCAAATAATGCGTGTAAAACTCTTCCCAACTAAAATACTTCACACTATCTGCATAGTTCCACGTTTCTTCCATGATTGATTTAGGAATTTCAATTACTCCTGATTTTAATATCAGATATTCAAATGACTCTGGGACAAAAACAGAAATCTTCTTGTCTGAGCCAACCATCATACTCATACATTCCTCGATTTCCGGTCCAAATGCAGCGCCATCAACGATAGCCAAAATCTTTACCCGAATTAGAATCTTCGGTTATTACAAGTTCAGGATTATTATTTATATCCGGCAATTCTCCAAAGATTCTGTACATCTCATTGTATACTCTCTTTGGCTTGTGATATTTTCCGGTTCCCTCACCTTCTCTGAGACCATATATCTCGTCAACGCTATACGGTAACTGTGCTAGTTTTTCTCTACTTATAATGACGAAATAATTATCAGAACCCTTTACGGTTGAAGCAAACTCTTCTGTTCTCAAAAAGGAATTTCCCTCATCAATAAAAAAATATTATTATTATAAGAGGTCGTGAACAGTTTCCAATTTTCCTCTGTGAGCACTGTACACTTTTTTTACATATCAGTGTTATTCCGGACGATGCCGGGTTGCTGTTATATGCACTTAAGAGGCGGATCAGTTCTGATTTTCCGAAGGCGCTGTTTCCTCTAAAAACAGTAATATTTCTCCTAATAGTCAGCTGATACTGAACTTTATTGTTATAAAGAACAATGTCATATTTACCGGTCATATCAATTTACCTCTTCTCATCCAAAAGTCCGGCAAGAATAACCTTTCTCACAAGCTCTTTCTGCGATGAAACAATATCATCTGTATTCGCAATTCTTATATTTATGGGTTCATCACCAAAATCCATAATATGACCCAACCGAACCAAAACATCCTTATCCTGACTGATTTTCAATAGCCACAATGCGCAATTATCTCCGCATGCAGACGCATTATATACATGCTCACGATCATTATTAATCTGTATCAACGTCTTGACCCCTCCGGACAGGCGACTAACAGGTATTGATCCCAGCACAGGGCTTATGACCAGATTTGGGCTTACAAGTTCTGAACAATCAATATCCTTTACCATCTCTTTTGACCGCTCATCTTCAAGCCAATCATCTTCATATGTGTTATCAAAGTACAGATCTGGATTATCAATATAATCATCACCGGGATAATCTCCAAAATATATACTTAACATATCCTGTCCCTCTCCATTCGTCGAATTTAATCTTCAATTTTCAATCTTCCTCATATAGCTTTTTATAACGCGTTCCAATGATATTATATGTAAATTTCCCGAGTACAGTATTCCTCGCCTTCTCCCTCAGATCGTGATCTGCGCAGTACATGATACCTGCTGCCAGATCATCAGAATTTCCTGCTTCCGCGAGATATCCGTTCTCCTCATGATTTATCATATCTGCCATGCCACCGATTCCAAATGCAGTGACTGGAGTTCCGCAGGACAACGATTCCATGACTGTATTTGCCAGATTTTCAAAAAGCGATGGGCTTACAAATACGTCGCACGCATTGTAAACACACTTCAAATGAAAGTCATCCCGAATGAAGCCAAGCGAGATCACTTCAATATCGAGCTCAGTTTTTAGTTCTTTGCTGTTTCCAAATACCACGCAGGAATACTCATCTGCTGGCAGTTTTCTAAGAGCAGAAAGCAGTTCCTGATAGCCCTTTCTCCTGTCACTATCAGCATTCTCCGCGCCGAAGAGGATCAATTTTTTATCCAATGGAAGTCCCAACAGCTTTCTCACCGTTGACCTATCCTGCACGTCAAAAATATCAGTATCTATCGGATTTGGGATATTTATGCATTTTTTCCCCTTAAAGGTGCTGCTTTCAGCTGCGCATTCTGTCATCCATTTACTACAGCCAACAACAGTCACGTCAAGTTTCTCTACCGCTTTCCTCATGACTGCCTGACACTTAGTAGAAAAGTCGCTTTTTATCTGTGATCTATCTTCATTTTCCGGACTACGGAGTATTTCTCCAGCGTCACCATTATGAAGAGCCGGGCAGCTTCCGCACATTTTTTTGTACCTTTTACACTCTTCCGCATAATGACATCCACCCGTATATGGCCGCTGGTCATGAAGTGTCCATACAACCTTCTTGCCCATTTCTGCCAGTTTTTTCAATGATCCAGGCGAAATCATTCCATCCGAAACCCAGTGCAGATGTATCACGTCTGTCTGCTGTATCACCGGCAGATGTGTAATATCAAAACCATACAGATCCGGTGAGATGCTTCTCACGGCATTTTTTCCGGAAAGCGCTTTTTTCTGGACAGCATGATTAAAACGATTAAAAAACTTTAACTGCAGCTTCTCTTTCCAATGCCACGTGATACACTCCTTTTCAGAGCCACCCTCAGCATAGAGCATCACAGCATCTATTCCAACTTTTCTCTCAGCTGCAGCTATCCTCTCCGCAGCTCTCGCCGCGCCACCGGATTCAGTCGTCACCAGATGAACCACTCTCATTTTTTTGTCTTCTCTATCCTCTCCAAATCTGCCTTTGTCGTTATCTTGAAATTTCGCTCGTCACCCTCTACCATTGCGATGTCCATGCCGGCGAGTATTGCCGGTTCCGTAGCACCGTTTATAGTCAGGATCCTATGTGGAAGCAGCGCACGCGTCGCGTCGAAATATTTTCCGAGCTTAAACGCCTCCGGAGCCTGCCCCGCAAAGATCTTTTCTCTGGGAAGCAGCTCTGACACAGCTTTACCGTCTTCACTAAGATACACCGTATCCTTCATAGGCAGCACCGGCATGGCTCCATCATGCTCTGCCGCCGCTGTAAGTATCCGATCGATCAGCTCTTCCGATACAAAAGGTCTCGCTGCATCATGTATGAGTATGATGTCATCATCACCTGCATAGCTCCTGCAGCTCTCCATACCTGACAAAGCCGATAACTGGCGGTTCTCCCCGGGATCAGAAAATCCGCGAAATTTCGCCTTTATCCGCTGAAATCTCTCTACTGCATGATCACGGTCATCTATCAAAAGTCTCTCAGAAATCTCCGACATGATCTTCTCTATCTCAAAAGTGATTGCATCTCTCCACTCATCTGCAGCCACTATCTGTACTGCATCTATCTTTTCAGAAATAAGCATAGTTTCAAGACTGTATGAGATGATCTTTTTTCCATTAACTTCCAGATATTGCTTTGGGATAGACGCGCCGAGGCGTGTTCCGGTCCCACCTGACAGGATCAATGCAATGTTCATTTTTTTACCTCAGTTTTCCTGCAAAATACTGCCCAATTGACGCGATCATACGAAGTGCCTCCGGCCTCAGTTCCTCAGGGAAAGATGAAAGAACCGGCGCAGTCTCAAAGTTCAGCACGCCTTTAAATCCAACATTTCTAAGTGCCCTTATAAAACCATCCCAATCAGTAGATGGCTTATTTTCTCTGGTCTTAGTAAAAGTAAACGGGATCTGATGCAGATCTGAAATACCATCATTATCATGGATATGAAGCACTTTTAATCTTTTTCCAAGAATATTTATAAACTTCTCAAAATCAATACCGACGAGATTCGCATGACCGGTATCGAAACAAAATCCAAGAACTTCCGCGCCATATCTCGCATTTATGCGGTCGATCCTGTCCACTGCTTTTCTGGCATCGCAGCAGGGTCCTTCTAAGATATGCCTTCCTGCACCTGTGTAGATATTTTCGACACAGATCACAATCCCACGTTCTTTTGCGATTGGCAGAACCGTATCCAGAAACTTCTCCGTCGCATCCCACTCCGCTTCTTCAGAGCCATAAAACTGCTTAACTTTAAGTCCGTGCACTACGATATATTTGCAATCCAGAAAATCGCAAATCTCCATACTCTTCGGCGCCATCTCACGAACCAGATAATCATTTAGTTCCTTAGGCGCCCCCGGGACAAAATTGGGATAAGGCATATGCATCTGATGAAAACGGATACCGTTACGCTCAGCCGTTTCCTTATGAGGCCTGAAAAATTCCTTTAACTCATCGACCGACTTATCAAAAAATTTATTAAGTTCAAATTTATACAAATCTGTGTTTTTCAAATAAAAATTCAGCGAAAAATCACAGCACGTAAATCCTGTATCATGAAGAAGCTTAAATCCCTCATCAGGATTCTCATCCATGATCACATTATGCGTCTGTACACCTATTTCAAGCATATAAAACCTTTCTCTTACTTATAACCCCTTTAAGCGATCCATGTAAAAAGTCTGCAGATACTCATCATTAAAGTATTCCACACTTTCCGTAATACCCATATCCCGCAGCTGCTTTTCGATTTCCCGGTAATAAACATTACAGATAAAAATACCTGTATTCTCCGGTAAACTCTTTAATTTCTCCGGTGACTCGATCGTCAGTCCGCAGAACTCCTCACCCCAGCGAGCAGAGTTATTATCACAGGTAAAAAGCGGCGGATACTGTTCACCATAGTTTTTCATATAATTCCGACACATATTTCCTGCGCCGAAAAGAACCACATGATCATATTTTTTCATGGCGTCAGCCATACGGATTTGCCACTTAAAATACTCTGCCAGACGATAAACCAGACCCAAAAGCTCAGGCATAAGGATTATAGGAAAATTCGCAGCATTCGCTCCAATGTCCATTATGAGATATCCATCAAAGCTTATGGAGCGAAGTCCCTTTATGACTTCATGCCAGTTTGTGGCGGATCTGCCTCCGGAAATAGCTGTAAACGGGATCAACGTATCATCATTCTGGCCATCGTTATCATAAAGCATAACCGCATCTATCCTGCCCTTAAGCGCATAGGCAAATTCGTATATATCCTGAGCACAGACATTACAATGACCTATATTCAGGCAAAAACCAAATGCATCCGCCCGATTTGCTTCACCATTAAGTCTGTCAAGCCACTCAATGATCTCTGCCGTATCAGATAGCATACCTCTGACTAAATGACCCTCAAAAGGCTTATACTGATTCTCAATGAGTATTTTCATTGGATGGTCGCCGCGGTTTTCGGTATCCTTTTCAAATACCTCATTTGCAATCTCAGATAACCACAGATATTTCTGCCTGTTATACTCAAATACTTCCTCATCTGTCCCCTGCAGATGAAAAGGACTCACAACTATAGCCCTGCATCCAAGCTTCGCCGCAAATCTGACCTCTTCCTCAAGTACCCGAAAATATAAATCTCTGTCAGGTTCCCTTCCATCATTTGGAAAACAAAGAGGTGTTGCATGTGCAACAGGCAGATTTATCTCTTTTTTTCTAAAAGTATCCAGTAAAACATCAAGCTTCTCAGCAATACGACTCGGATCATCCGGAATAAATATAAACCCGTTCTCCAGAGTTTCCTTTCTCGCCTTATCAGTAAATAAAAAATCTCCGGCTCCGCTGCAAATACCCAGTTCCAGCATCGCATTTCTAAAGCCGGCCTTCCTCATATCTCCAACAGCCTGCCCCGGCCTCCTCAGCTCAATGTAAGCTGTTGAATTTAACAGTATTTCCATCTAATCCTCCAAACTATCGGAACCCTCACATAATAGTCTCATATACTACATGTACGTAAACTTTTTATCTTTTAATTGGCTCAGTGTGAAGTCTTCACTACCAGTTTTCTTAAACAGCAAAAACGAGTATATAAGACAAATAAGATCAACATCTTAACATGCTTTTTTAGCCAGTCTTTCTTTCCATTAGTTCTAACTCCACCCTGGAATAAATAATCTCTTCTGTATTTTTCCCAAATTCGAGAATCATTATATTTCCTTTTATCCCACGCAAGGCCAAATACATACTCTGTAAGTATATAATTGACCTGCTTAAAATCCTCCCTCGGAATATCTTCTAGTAAAGATTTCATATACTCAAACGAATATATAATATCCAGTTCTTTGGAAAGACTACTGTTTCCATGTGACGCACTATTGTTATAAATATAATAGTTATATCCAATATGGTCTAATATGGCTATCTTATCTCGAGGCGATACACTTCTAAAAACTGAAAGCTGATAGCAAACATCCTCATACCAATGACACTCTGGGTTAAATAACGGAATCGCCCCACATTCATTGCATATTTTCTCTGCATTAAATACCATATTCCACAAGAAGCCCGCACCAACGCTTCTGGAGTTGACCGGAAGAATCCTACGAACATCCCCAACATCTAAACTACCAAATGCCGTCAATTCACCTATTACAGCTTCTCCTGTTTCAGGTACTTCTCTCCATCTGCACTCAGCCGCAACGAGATCGTCCCGTTCGATTTCATTAATAAGAACAGAAAACATATCCTTCTCAACCACATCATCTGCATCTATATAAGCGATATAATGTCCTCTAGATTTCTCTATTCCCATATTTCGCGCCGAACTCGGACCACCATTTTCTTTATGAAACACCCTTACACGCTGGTCTGATCTGGCAATATCCTCACAGATTTTTCCACTATTATCTTTAGAACCATCATCGACCAGTATAAGTTCCAAATTGTCATAATCAGATGACAATATTGACTCCAAGCATCGTTTCAGCGCTCTTTCTGCATTATATACGGGTACTATGACCGACAATAGTCCCTCACTCCTGTCACTCATCAAATCTTTCCTCTAATCATCTCAAACCGGCATTTACGTGCTTAATATGCATAATACCCTTTTTTATTGCCATTATCACAACCGAGCAAAGTAAACTTGCCATAAATACCATTGTTCCAATGCAGACGAAAAAAATCATCTGCTTTATTAATGTTCCATCCATTTCAATATACTGCCTGAACTGTTCAATGCATTCATACTTGTTGAACAAATCTATTACTATCTGATGTAACAGGTAAATCGTAAATGTATTACCGCCCACGAAATATAATACTGCTTTTATTTTATTTAAATCATTAATTTTCCGATCAATACTATATACGAGCATAAAAATGCACACGGCTGATACCAAACCAAATGTAGTATACCAATATAGATGGAAATTGGGAGGATTCTCTGTTTTCTCATAAAGCCTAACCAAAATCATCCACCTGAATAAATTTGATACTGCAAATACCAACAACCAAATTCCTGCATGAAATTTTGATGCAATTTTCTCTCTGTAAAGATACACAAAATGTCCCCAGATCATTATATTTACAGCAGGAATCGCAGCACCAAATGTGTGTTGTGAAAAGCAGGCAAACTGATTGAACGAAATATCATTTATCATTAACAGCAAGCCGGAAATGATCATAAAAATCACAATCTTTCTCTCACTGTCCAGATAATCAACAAAAGCCTTCTCAACAGGGAATAATACTATAACTAAGAGATATGAAAACAGATACCACAATTGTCCTGTATGCCCAACCGGTGTTACCCACTGGAAAAATGTGCATTTAATAAATGCCTTTATATTGTGAAATGACACTGCCTGCCTAATGCTATCTGCAATAGACATATTTTGAAACATCCATCCATCAAAAAATAACACGAACAGTATTAACGTAACCATTGGAATTAATATCCTGCTTATAGAACGTAATACGACTTTTTTATAACTGCATGCTCTAAAGAAAAAAGCTCCTGTAATCATCCAAAAGATAGCAACCGCATCAGCTCTTATACAGGACAGCATAAGCGCTGCCCTGCTCAATTTTTCATCAAAGTAATATCCCAAATTTATGTGAATACATATCACAAAAAAACATGCTATTATCCTTAATATTTCTATCGATGTATCTTTACTATTTTTTATTTCACTCATTGTTAATTCATTTCCGGCAGCATGCCCCGATTTTTTATCTTTGTATAAACTTATTTGCATATAACTTAATCTACAGGCTTTAGAATCATCGATAGAGCTTGTATTGTAACCATAATGATCCCAATAAATGATAAAACCATTCCCATTTTTAAGCCTGGTATATTGAACTTCATTCTTATCACGTTCTTTCCGCTATTCAAAGGGATCATTATGAGACAATCATCTATCATCTTTGGTTCGATGACATCACCATTATTATATACTTTCCACCCTTCATTCCATGGTATGGATAAGAACACTCCCTCATTATCATGACCTGTGGCCTCTATTTCAAATGAACTATTGCTGATCTTTCTGAAATCAACAGCCTTTTCATTTATTTTTCTCGATACAGTTCTCAATTCTTCTAGATCAAGCACATAAAACTGCACATCTGAATTTCGAGAAACGTCTATATCCGACTCAAACGAAACAGTAGCCTCTTCTCCATCCGTCGGTATATAGAAAACCGAAGGAGATTCCCAACCGAGATATTCTGCCTTATATTTATCATTTACGCTCAGCTTTCCCTGTCCGCTGCTCTGCCAAGGAATATTTCCATATAGAACACTATTATCCGAAATACCCTTTATATCCCATCTAATTGAACAATTATCATTTTTCAACTCCTCAGCTTCAAAATCCACCTGAGTAAATAATGTTGTTTCTTCGCCCAATAATCTGCTATACAGATCATTAAGATTCAAAAAAGGATTTTGGTTGTTCCTATTCTCAAACCCACCTTCACTTTGAGAAACAATAAAAGCTAACGGAAGCGCATACGGATTCTTCCAAACTTTTTTGCTCTTTCCTCTTAAATCAGCAAAGCTAAAGATCGAAGTTTCTTCCAGTCCTTTTATCTCATAGGGTGACAAGATATATCTTACTCCAAGAAGTGAATCCAACGGAATCACAGACGTGTTCACGATCTTCATGATCCCAGCCTCAGATCTATACCCGTTCCTTTCCAAAAAGGCCATCTGCCTATTATCAGGGCAAGACGTATATCCAGCTATTCCCGCATAATTAAAAGAAAACGCATCATCATAATACGGCGTAAGAAAACTATCATAAACCATACGTCCCTGCGTCTGATTTATCCGAAAAAGATCATTTCCTTCAATCTTCTCTATCTCCTCAACCTGTGCTTTTTGATTTTCATAATAATAAGCCCAGTTAGACAAACTAAACCCATTACCATTATTCGTGATCTGAAGCGAAAGATTTAATGCGAGATCTATAACTCCTATACAAAATGCAAAACCAACTACATGCTTTTTTCGCAATCCAAAAACACGCTTCTCTTGCGTATATAAAAACATAAGTCCAGCCTGCATACATAATAGGCCATACCCTATCCAGATCTTTTTAGTTACAAGGAAGTCTGTTGAAATATACTTCAATCCATAAACTGTTGAAATGATCACATATGACGCAATACATATTATGAGAGCTACAAGATTCAGCTTGCTTTCCACTGAATAATAATAAGCTGCTATGAAAACAAGCAAAAAGATAGATATATATGAATATCTAAAAAAATAACTTCCAACTTCCTTAAACAAAGAAAAGATACCGACGAACGTCTGTATATAAAAGATCAACACGCCGGTAACTAATGCCAGGCCAAAATAGATCTTCTTTTTCAAAACCATATTTTGACTGCAAAACAGACCTATAACTCCTGCTAAAACAAAAAATCCACAATATAAAGAAACATGCGATTCTGAACTTGCCATTCCAAGATTGTATCCCGGTATAGCCGATAGTGGATTTCCACGCATTCCCCAACGCAAGACAGACCAATCAAACGAAGATCCCTTTCCTCCTCGCAAGCATAAAATAGCCGGCAAAAACAGCATCATACTTGCCAGGAGACCACTGATCATTAAGTAAACGTATTGAATAAATACACGCAATCCTTCTTTTACCGAAATCCTCTCGTCCCGTTCTAAAACAAGGAGTATATATTCAAAACAAAACCATATGGCAGAGAAAATGCAATTTATCCCACCCGTATACCAATTAAACAATATCGATAACGCGACTGAAACAGAAAGCAATACGCCCTTGTTTTTTCTAACAAGTTCAGATACTCCAAGTGCGATCAACGGCAACATATATATACCATCAAGCCACATTGAGTTTAAGGCCTGTGCAATATTATATTGCATCAAACCATAAGAAACACCCAATAAAACCACATGGAATGCATCAATCTTTCGCTCAAATCTCCTAGCTAAAAACAATGCCATAAAAGCTGACGAAAAGCACCATTTCAAGAGATTTATAACCGTGAAAAAAATCGGTATATCTGCTTTATCAAAAAAATAAAGCAGCAAATTAAATGGAGATGACAGATAATATGCGAAAACTCCTACTCCCGTTCCTCCAATTCCATGAGAAAACGTATATACCAAACTATTATTTCCATGTAAAATATCCCAAAGATATGCATAAAAATCAATATATTGAATAGATGCATCAGCATTTAACAGAGTATTATCACCAAAAGGCGCTATTCTGTTTACAGCCAAAACCAGAATACTTATTAAAAAAGTCAATAGAAACGCCCCAAAGACAATTATCCATATTCTATCAATTTTCCTTATCATATCCTAAATACCCCAAATGAATGAGCATGGTCAGGATTCAGATAAATACCCATCGACCTGCACCTCATTAAAAAAGCGAAATGCATCTACCTAATTATCCTGTTTTTGTCTTTTCAACTCCCTTATAATACAACTCTTTTTGCAAAAGCATACTCCGAAAGCAATCGCGTCTACATAACCTTCCTCAAGAGCACCTTCTATATACTTCATATCCCTTATTTGCAGAAATGCTTCTTCAATCCCATCTTCCATTTCGTTGAATTTTTTTCTTGCTTTCAGTTCGAAAATATAAACCGGATCTTTGGCTCTGTTAGGATAAAGCACTATATCAGGTCTTCCATTGCCAACCTCACGATTTGACTTTGCAAAGTATCCTGGAACATTTGATAATAACTGTAGCATATACCCGTGATAAAAGCTCTCAGATCCATCAAAATAACTGATACTTTTTGACAGGATCTCACTTATATAATCCGACATGTATTCTGTATTTCTATCTAAAAGAGCCCTATACAGTTCACCAAAATCAAGAGCCTTAACTTTGTTATCAAACCATTCCCGAATATGGTTACTGTAAATCGATCTGACTTCCCTATTTGGAATTGTCAGCGTGATCACAATATCATCGTCCAACATGCTTTCCGATATCTTTTTTAAGTATCCTGTAAAAAAAAGGAAATTCCAAAGATTTCCTTCACTTCTATCTATATCCTCATACGTTATATCCTCATGAACGATCTTTTCAATCTGATTCCCGGATATAAGTTGGTCAAGCTCGTTTCTCACATTTTCATCAGCCTTCTCGATCATATTTTTTACGATCGAATTGGATGAGGTATTTGCCCAATATGGCCTCGGATACAAACGTTTCCCATTTATCTTTTCATCAATATAGCAGATCACACTCCATGGATTGTAGATGCTTTTATTTCCAAAAAGATAGCCATCATACCAGTCACGAACTTCATCTCTATCTCTCATCAGATCATAATGTGTTAATAGTTCATCGATTTCCGACTGCGTAAAACCAAAACCTTCTGAAAAATCTCCGGACAATATAGAATTGATCTTTAGATTGTTCAACCCGGTAAAAATACTTTCCTTACTGATACGCAAGCATCCTGTAACAATTCCAAACTCCAAAGCATCATTTGTCTTTAATGCTGATTCAAATAGCGACCTGATAAACCCAACCATTCGATCATAAAAATGGCCATAATACGCATTTTCAAGTGGAACATCATACTCATCAATAAGGATGATCACTTTTTTATCGAGATATCTTTTCAGAAATTCTGACAATTTCTTTAAGGCTGTTGAAAAAAGTGAACACTCAACCCTTATTGCCTCATCTCTTTCAGTTCCCGATTTAAATGTCTTTTCCCTTTCCATCCACCGAACCATGGCCTGCTCGTAGTATTCATACTCAGTTATCTTGTCGGTATCCGCTCCCATGTAGTTCTTTAAGTAGCTGTGTCGTTCAAATTCTCCAACGATTTCATCTCTAATCTTTAGAAATGAAGACGCAAAATCTCCCTGTCTTGCAGATTTAAGCGATAGCTTTATTACAGGATATGTTCCCATTTTCGAGAGAATTTCTTCTCTCTCGTCCATAATTTTTAAACCGATAAAGTAATGGCTATTATCTATCCATTCACCCGCGCGATCGATCTCCTTTTCAAAAAAAGTCTGAAGCATGGACATGGCCAACGTCTTTCCAAAGCGCCTGGGACGCGTAAAAAGTGTGACTGCTCCACCTTTTTCCACAACATCACGAATCAAAAGGGACTTGTCAACGAAATAGCACCCATCATCGATCAGCTTTTTGAAATTTTCGTATCCAACTCCTATCTTTTTCATCATCAATTAATCCTCGTTGTATTCTTCCTTAATCTGTTTAGCAATATCATGATATAGTTTAGCCAGCTCTCTATTTCCCCATTCAGATTGTTCATAATTCTGCTCAAATCTTTCTATGCATTCACCTATAAAAGTTTTAAAAACATCATTTTCTGAATCGGCAGTGGCCATTGTAAGCTTTAACCTACCAGCATATAAAAAAGATTGATTCTTTATAAACTTTTGAATATCGCCCCTATAACTGCTCTCTTTATAACCATCACTATCATCATCATTTAAAACAGCACATAGCCTTAACCTACTATCCTGTTGCATCACCTTTTGCCTTTTTTCATCATTTAAGCACTTTATTGCAACCTTTATATCTTTTGTTTTGTCCTCTAGGACTCCGAATAAACTGCCACAATCCTTCAGCCGTATATAAAAAAAGGTATCTGTGCCAAACTCTTCCTCATATGGGTAAATAATCGGTTCTTTGTAGCAGTCAAGATCATTCTTATGGGAATTACAATAAGAACAGCAAGGAACAAGATTGAATACAGATAACGAAAGATATGGATAGATTGCTCTAGGATAATAATGATCCACATTAGATTTTATTCCATGACTATATTTTTCAGTGTAAACCGATATACGATTGCAATATGGACATATTCTTACGCCTAATTCCCTCAAAATATTTCTTAATCCTTGTCTATTTGAAAACCCTTCATAATCAAAAATCTCTCTTAATCTCTGGGAACAATCATTATTGGTTACGGGACCGAGAATCTGTATTACATCCATGAGTTCTTTTCGACTCAGCATCAGGTACTGAACAATCTTTTGTTCATCCGGTTTCCCACTTTTATCATCATATAGTTTTTTGTATAAATATGGATACAGCGTTTGTAGATATGTATAGTTTTTTTCATCTTTTAACCTACACATCAATCCTTTGGTTCTTGCTGAACGTAAGTCTTTCTCTAAAAATTCAGTAATGTTTTTGATTGCTTCTTCATTTAAATTAATCTTTATCATTCTCTTTCATCAACATCAAACTATTTCTTAAAAATATGTTCCCAATCGATTTAATCAATCTTTCCAATTCATCACTATCTTGAGAAGTAATCTCCCCTTTTTCTATTTTTTTTGCATAGTCATTGATTTTTTTTCTTGCAAATTCCCCAATTGTTCCTTTTCTCAAAAAGAATGAATTCCAATATAAATCCCCTATCTCTCCCCCAAATGTATGAACGTCATTCCTCTTTTTCACATTATACTTAGTGTATTTTCTCCCCTCCATACCAGGTAAATACAGAACATTTTCGCTTGGAAAATCCGAAAGAAGGATGGGTGAATTTGTTGAAATCAAAACCTGAATTTTAATCTCTTTATCAAATTTTAATTTCAAAAACCTGGTCAATCTATCCACGTATTCCCTTTGCCACTCTGGATGGAAACCAAGCTCTGCTTCATCAAAAATCAATAGTAGATTTCTAGGAAACTCATTATTTTTGCCCAAGCTGTGCAATCTTGAAAACAAACATAAATAATTAAATTCGCCTGCCGAAAGATTCATATCGGTTTGCAGATAAGGAAAATATGAACCTGTCTTACGATAATAGTCTAACAATTTATGTGTAAAATCCACATTGACCCTTTTCTTTCCTTCTTTTTTTTCTTTTGTCAACGGAACAATAATTCTATTATATCTAATAGATACTGATTCTCCATTTTCCTTGTATTTTTCTATCCATAATATAAATTCTTTTATAGTTTTCAAAAAATCAGAATATATGTCAAATACAACTCTTCCTTCACTTAAACTGTAGTTAATTAACGCATCAATTAATCCTGTAAAATTGACAATATCATTCGATTTCTTTAGCCTGTTGGGATATTCTCCCAAACACCTAAAATAACTTATCATTCGATCTGCTTTACCGTCAGATTTTGTTGGATCAAAAACCCCACAAAGGCAACAGGTAATATTTATCAATAATGCCGTATATATTTGTTTCTTCCATTCAGCTTCTTTTTTATACTTTAGTTCATTAATTACATAATTTCTAGCATATCTTACCTTACTCCATGCATTGGACAAATCATCATCCATCCAAGACAAATCATCTTTTGATTCATCAATCAATGACTCCATTCCATTTCTACAAAACTTCCTTCTTTTCAGCTTGATAAAGCTTTCTATTTGTTGCTGCAATTTCTCTTCAATTGTATACAAATCAGCAAAACTAAATCTAACTTCAGAGATAAACGGAATTTCAAAATCTACATATTTCTCATCTGCCTTATCATAGAAGCTCAAAATTTGCTTGTATTGCTCCACGAAAAACAAACGTAGGCTATCATCTTCAATAGAAGTATATCCATGTTCTCTGCTTTCCCTTGAAAAAAATCTAATCATACCTCCAAGAGATAAATCATTAACAAAACCAATCTTATTTCTATAAAAATCATCTGAATCCAAAGCGTTTGAAACATAACAGGCGTTGAAATTTCTTCCCAAACCATACTCACCAATATCATGGTATTCTATTTGTATATCCCGATCAGATTTATCAGACAAGATCATATTCTGGTAACAACTTGATCCAGATATGTCTACATGCCAGTTGCCGCATGAATCCTTCCTTCGAAATATAAAAAAAAAGTCATTAATATATTTTTGGGGGGAACCATTATCTAGCATCTTTTCAGTCGACTGATGATAATTACCATATTCGAAAAACATTAAATAATCTATCAATGTCTTAAAAAAAGTCGTCTTTCCCGAACCATTTTCTCCAACCATTACAGTACATTCAGAAATATTTTTACCCCAAAAATTTTCTATAAAAAGAGGGTTTTTATTAATAGTCAAACTGCCTGCTGTCTTTCTTGATTTCTTGTAAGAGATTCGGTAACGACTAGATAAAGAGAATTCTGCTCTTCTTGCAAAATAGGTGTATTTGTCAAAATAAACATATAATATTTCTATATCAGTAATATCCACATTTTTCTTTTGCATCACTAAATCCATATTTTTCACTTGAGCATGCCCCCTCTCCTACTTCTTCTTTGTAAATTATCAATCACACATATTCTCTTAGCTAATAGAAATCTATTCTCTCTCAATATAATCAAGTATTTTCTTCCGTAAATTCAATTTTTTCCCACAGCATGAGTAAAGATAAGGTTATGGAGTAATCTTTGTCTAAAAGTTGAAAAAGTGTGAAATGTATTTAATATTTTTCAACTTTTCAAACATTTCTTTCAATCATCTATGAAAGAAGATCAGATTTCTATATACTAACTACAAAGTGTTTACGAGAAATTCGCCGAAAATAATCTGCGGATAATGCCTCCCACAATGTGCCGCCAGTCCCATCTATTGAAGATTACTTTTTATAGATAGGTGAAGTATTTATTATATAATCTCCTTAATTATCGGCAACATCTCTAATATCCACGTTACAATGCCTGAAATAATAAAGCAAATAAACACCGATACAAATATACCCCCTTTGCCATATGCTTCTATTCTTTCATATATTGCCATTAAAAAAGAAATTTTCCACAGAATTATAATATGAATCAGATAAATTCCAAAAGTTCTCTTTCCCCAAAATATAATACCCTTTTTGCCATTTCTTGCCTTCCATTTAAACTTTGTTGATGATTCATACAACCACTTCGTTGTCATGAAAATACATATAGCATTTGTGAGGCACGTAACACGAAGGAATACTTCGCTTCTATCACCCGGATTTATGCATAAATATAGATATTCAAAGTATTCTCCTAGACCAAATATTATCGCATCTAATGCCCATAACCCATATATCGTGCTTTTCTTCACTCTTTGAAAATCGATTTTTTTATCAATATAATAACCCAGTACAGGATATAGGAATATATCCGCTATAAGCCAGGAAGGTTTTAACGAATCAAACAAAGGAATTTTGAATGTTTCTATGATAGGTACAACAAATATGAGTATAAATGCAATAATCGCCAATAAATAAAAATCTTTTAAGCCAATATCTTGTGCAAAGGTGCGTAGCAATGGCAGAGTAATGATAAAAGCAATATATGCATATAGGTACCATAAATGCCAATAATATGAACTGATAATCTGCTTTATCAACGTGCGTGCATCTAGTCCTTTTCCTGATAAGAATGCATCCAGCCAGAAATATATTACCGACCAAATAATTAAACACAGAAGTATTCTTCGAGCCCTTAAAAAAGTCTTCTTGTAAGACTCATTTTTCCCAAGCAAGTTTGCACCCGCTATCATAAAAAAGCGGTACTCCAACCTTACACATTGCTGATATAAGCGTGCTCAATATCCAAGAAAAGCTACTTATATCATATATTGCGTATCTATAAAATCCACGATCATTGCTATGATTAAAAATAACCATTAAACAAGCAATAATCCGTATTAATTCAATATTCTCTGCTCGAGCTTCACTTTTCTGCATAATAATGTCAATCCCATTAAATAAATATATTAATCCTGAATTATTCATGACAACCCGACCACTGCAAATAATCAAATTAATAATCATTTTTTTGAACAAGACGTGATGTACAGCTCTTCTTTTTTCTAAAAAGGGTAGACTCCACCTGTTGATATAAAAATACAGCTTTTCGGATTGTTAAAGTACGTTAATAGCTGCTATTCAAGCTGCGGTTTTAGTCGGCTTATATGATCAAGTGTTTCATAGAATTCTTCTTGATAGGAACAGCTTGAAATAAATGTATCTCCCTGATCTGATCACTTTAGCTGCGATCTTGACCAGCTTCAAACGAATGGTATCTACGCAGTGCTTTTTCATTGATGCAATGAGTGCCAGTCGCTTAAACCAATTAAATATATTGTAAGCGAGTACATGTATCTGAACACGGTTCGCATTTACAACCATCGAACGACTGCTTACTGCGCCGAAATCGAAGCCACTTTTACTTTCCTTGATAAAGTTTTCCATCTTACCTCTTCCGCAGAAAAAACGGATTACTGATTGGATATCTGCCGTCATAGTTGTGACAATAAATGAGTATATATGAGTCAGTTGCCCATAAGGCTTTTCAATCTTGAAGACAACACGGCGAGGTTTGTTCCAACTATTGGCTTGATAATAGAATTCTCCGTAAACTACGGCATAATCTATCGCATTGGCGGAAGTTTTTTTATACAAAAGTTCATCCGTCTTTTGAGCCAGTTTCATGAGAGTGCTGTTTTTCTTAAGACGAATGGCATATGACACGTTATAGTTTTCTTCTTCGCAAAGATCATACAGTTCCGGTGTTGCAAAGCCGCTGTCACCTCTTAACGAAAGATGCGCAGGAAAAGAATATGTCGATAATTCTTCCAAAAGAGGTCTTAAAAAATCAGCTACACCGTTGCTGGAATAAGCAGATCCATCACGAAGCTGAAGTTTCAAAAGATCACCGGTAATGCCGTCGTAACATACAAGAGGATGATAACCGTGCGCCTGATAGTGAAAATTGAAAGCCTCGTCTTCCTGATGACCATAGGTGTCAAGAAGCGTAGAATCCAAATCCAAGAGTATATACTCAGGGCGCTTGATTGTATAAACGACTTTACGCATTTCAGTCAAAAGCGAATATAGCTGCCTAAGAGTATCATCGTTCATACGATTGTAAAAACGTGATAACGTTGGCTGCGAAGCAAGGCGTTCCTTCTCTAAGATGGCGGTGAATAATGGTTCTTTTGAGAGCTCATCAGCGCAGTTATCCTCATTATAAGCAGCAATGATCTGATACATGACCTGCATCAGATTATCACTGTCAGAATGATTCCGGCGATTGACATCGCCAGAGGTGTGAAACCTGTTATTGATAAGTTTGTCAAAGCGAAGTTTGCTTATGAATTCTTTTATGAGAAGAATACCTGCATCGGAGGATAAATCACCTCCACCAAAATTAATTTTAAAACGCTTATTGCTTTCGAGGGTTTTGTAATCTAAACTATGCATATAAAGTCTCTTTTTTGTTAAATGTTTGGATTAGTCACCTAAATTTTAACAGAATTGAGACTTTTTAAATACCCTCAATATTTTCACCTGCTGGGTGAAATCAATATGCGTTCTCAAGGCAGTAACTAGGCGGATAATTCGAAAGAACGTGAATTATTCAGGTTTAGTGCCACTCCGCTAACATGCTTGGATGTTCGGTCATAGCAAATAACCTCATGTCATTTTGCGGCCATTCCGGTTGCCAATTCATTTACTACAACCTCGATCCCCCCTTCGCGAGAGAAAGTGTGCTTTTGACCGAAATGAACTATTACCATATGGTCTTTACGATTTCTCATCGCCATAAGTTTAACCCTCACTAAGCTTACAAATTAATTGGTTGGATTAATTCATGAAGATAATTCAGGGTCATTCTTTTTCACATTTTTTCCTCAAGGAAAATAAAAATGTGTTATCACTGCAAAAGCTACATTCAGTTCATTCCCCATCGCCGTGGCGAAGTTCTTCGCCCAATGCAAATGTAGTAGGAACGCCTAGATAGCCCTCATTCAAAGCCTGTATGCCAGAATTATCCTTTGGCTGTCTAACACTTGCATCTGCCCTTGTAATGTGTTCCGAAGTTCCTGCTTTATCCCATAATGTCTGTTTATTAATTCCTGAATTATCTGCATCATTATTTCCCGTCATTTGTATCATCCTCCATCATAGTTTTATCTATACGGTCTAATTCCTTAATTACCTTCTCATGGAAATCCCCAATTTCCTTATCCATGTACTCTGCTACAATTGGAAAAAAATCCGGTAAAGTTTCCTCCGTTTCCCTCCCCTTTGGTAATAATTCTCCTACCGCAGTCAGTATAATCAGCAAAACCACAACGCATGATAGACTTCGTACGCTTTTTTCTAATTCGTCGTATTTCTTATCAATTTTGTCATTATTGGTCTGCCTGGTATTCTCATAAATTGCTAAGACGTACTCTGCCACTTTATGTTTATCTGCCGATATCATCTCAAAATCTAAAATATCGCCTGTATCGAACCGTAAAAGCTTGATTGAAGATAATGCCCCAATCAATCCTTTCAAAAGCGAAATCACCCTTTTGATCACATAAATCATAAATACAAGGTACGCTAAAAGAACTATCAACTCAGTAATTCCTTGTGGAAGCCGAATTTCTCTAACGCCGTTTATCGCGTTTGTAAGCATTACAAATATAAATGCGCAGACAGTGAGCAAAATATATATTTTATTATCAAGACGGTCCAATCGTTTGACACAATTCTCATATTCTGTTTTTGCTATATCGAGAAGCATTCCAGGATCAGTTTCAATTTTCTTCTCTGCGCTTTCATCTTTTATTTCTATGCATGTGCGATGTTCGCTTAGAGTATTTATTTCAATTTCATATTTCTTGTATAACCCATTCTCTTTATCAACAACTTCAGTCTCATAAAGCATCACTTACAGCTTGTATCCTCATATTCTATATACTTCAATCCAAGATAAGTTATACCGAACCCTGCGTAATCAAACGCTGATACCTGCTTCGTTTTTAAGGCAAAACCCCAGCTCTCCAAATCTGAAAGGCATGTATTAAGTACATAAGGAGCCATGATTCCTTCTAAGGCATCCTCCATATCCTTATAGGACATCGCTTGCCCTGAATACGGTTTAAACTCATATTTCTCAACCGTAATATTTTTCTCTGCATCTTCATACAAGAGCCTCAACACTTTTTTATGCTCTTGCTGAAGAAGATGAAGCTTATTCTGTATATTAGTTTTATAAAATTCTGATATCATTTCTTTCACCTCGCTCCGTTGATACAAAATCAAATATTTTCTTAGTCGTAAATTGAAACAGTGACATTCGAGCAACCATTTCATTTGCGCGTAAGCTCCTAATCACGCGTACCTTTTCATAACAACCAATTCATGAGACAATCCCGCTATCATATCTAAATTCGTGTTGCGCAATCTGCGCGATTCGTACCTTGATTCTAAGGAGGTCGTTCTCATGAACGCTAAACAAAAAATTCACCAGGTCAAAATGACCAAATGGGCGGCTCTCATCAAAGAGCAGTCCGAAAGTAATCTTACTGTTAAGGAATGGTGTAATCAAAACAATTGCTCCATTCACACTTATAATTACTGGAAGCATCAATTAAGGGAAGAAGCTTTCAGTTCTATTGTACCCGACATTGTTCCTTTGGCTCAACAATCTTTTACATCCCTTTTGCCGGATGACTTGGCTTTACAATCTTCTGTTTCGTTTGATTCGTGCAATTCGCGCGATTTGCGCAACTCAAAAACTACCGAAACTCAATCAGCGCTTATTTCCATTGGAGATATCCGCATTGAAGTAGGTCCCTCTGTTTCAGACGAAGTTATACTCGGAGTGATCAAGGTGGTGCGCCATGTTTAGAACAATACCTTATAGCTCCTTTTCTTCAATCTACCTTGTTTGCGGCTATACCCCCGATACTTCCTATCTCCAGAATCTTCTTCCCTGGTCAAAAGACATACAGAAGAATTTTCATCGTAAAGAGAAAAAATCCTAATTAACTTATCAATGTTCAAATCTATGAAATCGCCTGTAAAATGGCGGTTTCTTTTTGTTTAGGTACTCAGAAATGAGTGCTTACCGTCATACCGCTGAGAGTCTGCGGTCGGAGTACATGCCGCACGATCGGGGAGAGAAATCCGCCGAAACTAATCTGCGAATAACGCCTCCCACAATATTCCATCGGACAGCCAATGTTCCTCTAAGAAAACCAACCCAGTCTATATTTGTTCCTCATCATGAATCATTTTTTCAAGCACAGCCCTCCTAAGACTTTGTTCTGGCATCTTTTTCGCCATCCCCTTTGCTGTACATTTTTCATTATATATAAGTAACTTCCCTGCGAGCCAACTATCCATCTCATAATCTTGTTCTTTTAATCTCTCAATATACTCCCTTGAAACTTCAAGGCAATCTCGACTTACATATGAAAACAATGATGTGCTGATCTCTCCATCTGGAAGCACTTTTATCCTAGCCCTACCACTCTCATCCAAAGAAAGAACAAGGTTCTCAGACAATCCCCTTCTCGCTCGCTTATAGTCAGACAACAACGTGTCATATGTGATTATCCTTAAACTATCCTTAAGAAACTCACACTCATTTGCTATAAATCGGCTCCTCGCCTGAGATTTTTCCTTATTTCTTCCCATAACAATTACATACTTAAAAAACACATCATTGTATTCCAATGGTTTTCGTATACAATTAAGTTGTTTTAAGAATTGTTCCTTATTGTCCTCAATTTCTCGCTTCCAATTCTTAACCTGTTGTAATGCATGATAAAATTCAGCAGAAAATTCCGGTTCATTGATATTGCCCTTAAACAATTTTTTACTCGGATTTTCCAATTCTATCAAAACCAAGTTCCACACATCTGATGATTTTGTCAAAAACGCCAAATCCGAAACATACGGACCTATTCTGAGTTTTGAAATAAAGCACTCAAAATGAAGACCATGATTTAGCATAAATGGCGTTGGTATTAAATCTGTGTGATGCTCCAAAAAATCCTGAAAAGTATTTTCATTAACACCTAAATCTCTTTCATCTACTCTCTTAAGAAGTTCTTCATATTCCCAGGCCACTTCTGGCTTATATGTTTCAGCCATTTTTTAGCATATTCCCTTGTGGACTTATCATTCTCCATCATAAGTCAAAGATAGTTATCTACATTGTTTCCATCCATAAATCACGACTCCAACTTCTTATTTATCAACGCCTTCAACTTTGTCGAGCTCGTTGATTCTGTATACGGGAAGAATACTATATCTGCTCCTCGCTCTTCCAAAAACTGCTTATCTGCAATCCAGCTCGGACTATCATCATGATCATTTCCAGAAAACTGGACATCAAAATGATACAATCTCCATGCTTCACGTATTCCACTATCATAAAGCGGTACCTCAACCGCTTTATCTACATACTTACAAGAATCAACGATTTCCAGACGTTCTTCAAACGGTATAAACGTTCCGCTTTTTTTATTAGCACTTACCCACTCGTCTGTACAGACACCTGCAATCAAGTAATCACACTGCTCCTTTGCGCGTTTAAGTAAATTCAGATGTCCCTTGTGAAAAAGGTCAAACACTCCTGCCACATATCCGATATGGTATTTTTTCTTTTCTGGCTGTGAACCATCTTCATTAGTCCGAACATTCATTTCGGGTTCCGGTTCAGACTGAAGATCTGAATCTGGATCAAAGACACTATAATTTGTAACACCAAGTTTCTTTATCTGGCGAAGAATATTCTCAAACTGTTTAACGCAAATTATCAGTTTATAATCATTAGGTGACATATTCGTTAACTCATCTGCACTGGCGATCGGAATACCATCAAGATCCTTTCCCTGGCTTTTCGGATTATTATCAATGATCATGTCAACAGGATGCCTTCTTCCATAACGCTGCAAAAACTGCTTAGCATATAGTCCTGACCCAAACAGCACAAGCTTTCTACTACCAATATTCTTAAAAAGATCTACAAAGATCCTAAGATATTCCTGAATCGGGAACGCCATAGTTTTCCTATTGGAATTGATCATTCCCTCTGATGCGATAAGAGGTTCTCGCCAAAGATGAACCTCTGCATCATTTCTTAGCTGACTCATACGATTGCCATAGATTTCTCCCCATACATCAATATCATCCAACAGATCATATCTACTGTATATATCTGCAATCTCTAGTGCATCAGAACGATTTTCTAAATTATTATAAATCACGTCAATCACTCTACGTATCAATACTTTCACAGGACAATTATGAATCACATGTCTTTGTCCAAAGAAATAATACTCTCGATTTTTATAAATACACTTATCCGGAGTCAGATCAAGCACGACATCTTTCAATACCGCACCGATCCTATCCTCTGGAACATTGTGTCTCTTCAAGATTTTTGCCACATGTTCATCGAGCTTCTCATTTGTCGTATCTGATAAATGTGAAACTATATCCATAAACCTATCAAGTTCTTTCAAAAACATTTCTTTATCCGTCTCAGCAAGACTTGAAAGGTAAACATATGCTAACTCTGACTCATTGATATTAACAGCAAATCCCTTATCTGTTACATCGCCATACAAAATACTTATCCCGCTCTTATCAAGTATCTCCTGAATGCGAGAAATACCAGGAGCGAACTCCCTTCCTTCTGAACTAGCTGCTTTCTCACAAACCTTGACCTCACCAGTTTGCTTATCAGAATATCCAAATATCCGAATCTCCTGCTGAGATTTGTCGCAATATGTGTCCAATTCAATACGGCTAACATCAGCAAAGCCTCCATTTTTCGGGCATTCAATAAAATATGCATTAGCAAAGGCATGTATACTCCCCTCTTTCAAAAGGGTTTCCATCATTTGTCTTTCATATAAAAATACAGAACCACGATTCCTATATAAGGGCTCAAAACCCATTTTTCTCATATCTGTCGGTTCATAGTCCTCAGCCAATATGGTTGCCGGATAAATGATATTAGGAAACACAGAATAAAACTTCGAATAACGCACACCTGCTTTTTCAAGATAATTCTTAATTTCATACCGTGAATAAGCTCGCCCACTAACGAATTTCTTATCCATCTTTGAAATCTTTATATACCCATCAAGACCATCAAAGCATCGATCTGTATATGGATCATTGTCTCCACAGAAATATCGAATTCCCAATCGATTATTCGCTGCTACGATAAGCTTACCTGATTCGGAAACAAGATTTATTGCCATTTTCAGAACATTTTCAGGTTCCGACGCAAGCTCAAAAATGCAAGGGACAAAAACCCTGTCATATCTCTCATCAATTCTTAAGCCATCATCCTCTATATAACCCTCTGTGACCTCAATTTCACGCTTTCTTAACTCCACAACAATCGAATCTATCCACTCTGTCATCCAATCATCTTCTCGCCTTGATCGTACACAAAAAATGTGAGAAACGGAGTCATCACAAAGACAACCCACAATTCCCGCCATAATATTTTTTCTAATTGCAGTAATATCCATCAATCACTATCTCCATAACTTCATAATAATCTATATGGATATATTACAATAAATACCGAAAAGATGTTACCCCTCATATTTTCTATTAGGGTCAAATACGGATATATCCTTTATTCCCAATTTATCAAGTTGTTCTAAAATCGTCTGATAATCACGTATGCAAATCATCACCTTGCAATCCTTAGCCATTTCAATCGAAGGTTCTGATATCTTAACATTCTCAAATACCTCTCCCCACTTTGTAGGATTGTTGTCAAATATTCCTTTTATCTCATAGACACTTCGATATTTTTGCATAAATCTCTCTGCATATCTGCCTGAGCCGAATAAAATCATCGGTTTATCGCTACAACCATCAAAAATATGATCAAAGACTCTATCATAATCATTTACACCGAAATCAATTTTCAATCTGGTCTTCTCTGTTTTATCAAAATCTCTCCTATGAAGTTTATGATATTCCTTCAATTCATCTTCACTTCGAAGTGATTTTAAATAATCCAATTCAATAACTTCCCACCACTTCTTATTATCAAGAAGTCCATATCTTTCTAACGCCTTATCTCTAGGAAGAATCTTTTCAAAATGAGGATTACCAGAATAAAATGTCGCTATCATCCTCCAAAGTAACTCCTTAACCGGCAAATATGGAACAATGAACTCTTGATCAAAAAAAATAAATTGATCATCATAAAACGAATTCAGCGGTGCCATATCAAAAAAACCTGTTCTTAAAATCTTTCCGTCATAAAAACACTGCTTAAATTCTGGCCATTCCGCTTCTTTATGACCATTGGAAATAAACCAAGTTTTCCACTGTGAAAGAACTATATCTGTATAAGAACTATCCAAATCAACTAGTTGTGATGATATCATCACCTCATCCCTAAATTTATCCATCACCTTGAATAATCCGTCAACATTTCCGTTTTCCAACAGATCTTTCATATACTGCTGCCCAACAGGAAAATGTTCAAAAGGCATTAGATAACATCCATCCGTAATTCTTCCGTCAACTACCGGGACACCTGTCTCTCTAAGATGTTCCATATTATCAAACAGTGACCGTAAGCGTTTCTTTCCTTCCGGATAAACTGCGCATTTTTCCACCGTTTCTGCTCTACCACCTATACCACGATGAACTATAGTATAAAGGGCATTCTCTCCCCCTCTTTCAACCGAAGAGGTCACATTCATCAAATCAGAAAGAGCTGTCTTAGGTGCACACTCTATAAGATATGCATTTGCCATCTTATGAAACAAACCATTATGAATAAGACTGCTATATAAATACTCTTCCTCTAAAAAGATACTCTTAGAACAAAAGTATTCTGGAAAAAGACGGTTTGCCAGGTCCTCGTTCGGAGAATAATCCTCAGAAAAAAGCATTGTTGGATACTCTAAACCTGGAAAAACTCCCCATATCTGTATCTCATCTTTGCTCCATCCTGCCTCAATTAAAAAATCGTAAATCTCCGCTTCATCATAACAACGTCCGGAAAAGCCTTTTTTATCACAGCCCTCTCTCTTACTGTAATTATCAATCCCATCAAAGACATGTCCTGTATATGGATCATGATCACCACAAAAGTATCGGATTCCCATCCTATTATTCATGCCTAGGATAAGATGTCCATCTGCTTTCAATGCCTTTTTTATACAGCTAAAAAGGCATTCCGGTTGCAGCACCCTTTCAGGTGCCGCAACCGAAATAATATAATCATATATACTTTTCTCTTTTTCATTTTTTAAAAGGTCTATAAATTCGTAAACATCGATAACAAAAATCTTTTTGATCCGTTCATTTAACAGTTCAGCTATCGGTTCATCTGCTCCACCAATATATAAAACCGACGCATCCTCAGGGATGTTGTACCACCCCAAAAGTCCCTTGCGGATTTCTCCTATCAGATTTCTATTATCAGTCATCATATCTTTAATTTATAGACCTTTCTTAATTTCATCAAATGTCAAATAAGACAATATTTTCTTTACTTATTCCCTTTTCTATCAAGCCTTCTGTAATCTCTTCACCATACTTGATACTCGTGATCAGATATTTCGCATCAGGGTATTTCTTCAATGTATCCTCAGGTGCATATACTCTGTACCCCATAAACTCTGAATCACGTTTCTCAATAGAATTATCTGAAAAACAAGTAATACTGTCTCTCGAGCATATATCATCAAGCCTGTTTAACGCATACTCAGCCCGCCTTCCACAGCCAAATAATATTAATGCTTTATCACTGCAAATCGTATTCTCTACGAACTCAAGAAAATGCTCATCCACTTTCTTGAAATTTTGAAAAGATTCTTCTAAATACTTTACATGTTTCTCTGAGTCACTTAGAATCCAATCTTCTGTATGGAAATATTGTCTGCCTGAGATTTGCGGCATCTTAGGCAAATCTTTTTCCAATTCTTCGCGATATCTTTCTACCAACATAGGACGACTTGCAGCCTGTAAATGCGTAAGATTCCCATCAAAATCTACATATTTCCAGAAATATTTCAAAAACCAGATATTCTCATCATCAATATCTCGTTTTTTTAATTCATTTTCCAAATAATCATGCTCATCAACTATAACAACAGTCTTTGACTGATCTTTCATGGAAGAGTATGGATTATCCATTCGATAGTTATATACAAAATCCGAAATATGATATGACGTTTCAGCCAATACACTCAGGAGGAACCTAAATGACATATCCTGAAAAGATGCTCCGGGAGATTCGTTCAATCTAATATCATTCTTCTCAAGAAATGAACGCTTATATAACCCTGTCCAGTATCTGTCCATGATTTCCATTTGGTCCGAATGTGCAGAATTATCAATTAGCTGTTCATATGGCTGTTCATGATATAATACATGTTTTCTCTTAACTGTATGATTCCCTATATCCCAACACTCATAATAATTTCCATTAACCATATCAGGATGATAAAGCTCAACGATTTTCCATAGTTTCTCCAGCATATCCTTTTCAAAGGAATCATCTGACTCAAGAACTGCTATATACTCTCCACGAGCTTCATCCATACCTCTATTGATCTTATGACCATAGCTCGTGTTGGTATCATTAATAATTCTGATTCGAGAATCACGTAAAGCATACTCTTTAAGTATCTCCGGTGAAGCATCACTACTGCCACCATCAATGCATATTATTTCAATGTTTCTATATGTCTGATTTACTACACTGTCTAATGCCTGAGAAAGATAATTCTCTGCATTATGAACAGTAACAATAACTGAAATATCTATATTATTCATTAGTTAATACCTGTATTGATATGATTAATTATCGAATCTGTTCTTTTTATCTAACAAAAGAATCTGTTAGAAATTCTTTCCATTAATCATTAAGTTTTACAACAACTCTATTTCCTATCATCTTGCAATAACCATTACATGGATAAATAGGCATACTCATAAATTCATCGTTATTTATCAGCTCCGGATCGTTATATATTATATTCAACTTTCGCCCTAAAATTCCTAAGTAGTAATAACTTGCAGTCCCCGGATATGTGATAGACGAATTTGATGAACCTGTCAATATAGATTGATACCTTATCGCAGCAGGGCTATTATATACCATCCTTGATGAAGCAACATCACCCATAAAAACAACCGGCGTTTTATCCTCAATATATCCATCTATACTATTAATATCTTTCCATATGGATTGAGCATGTAACAGCGTATTATCATATACAAGCTTCTTGTATACATAAGCTCCATTTGAATATATTATACTATTAAAACCAATTACCATTATTGCCAAAATAAATACTGAACTCAATCCCCTTTTAACATACCTAATAGACGAATCAGTACTATTAAACGAAATCTCTGACATTAGAAAAATAGGAACTAAATACGCCAAACAAAATGCAAATATCATTAATTGATGCATTGTTCCCATCGAAACTAAATAAATAGCATTCAACGCCAATGGCATCAAAATAATACATGGTATAACTATGCTTAACCCCCCAAAAAAACTCCTATGTTCAATAATGAATAGGATAATTGAAACGAGCAATAAGACAATCATTAACCAATTAATTAACACTATTGGTCTCGTGTTTATTTCCGAAATGTCCAAAAAGTTTTGGCAAAAATAACTATATGCTTTAGGAATAGCCATAAGCACGCCTTTAATCGTCAAAGAACTTAATTTACCAGCGCCATTATAATCTGTAGATAAGGGAATGCCATAGTATTTAGCCGATAAACGCATACAAACAAGATATATGGCAGTCGCAAATATTATCGAAACAAGCATCCTTAAACCACTTATGGATACTGATATTACATCTTTCCATGTTTTACTATAACGAGCTTCGTACATTAACAACAATAAAAACAATCCAATCGAAACACATATATATGCTTGGTATAAAGAAAGACAAACAACCATTGACAACGTGGAAACAAGCATATTTAAATATCTCGGCAATTTCTTAAAGGAATATACCGCTAAACATGCAAATAATAATGCCATACAGTCTGCGTCTGCATCGGGAATATACGTACAGAACAATGCGGTTAATGTAACATTTCCTCCAAATAATAGTCCTACGCATAAACCTTGAATTTTACTTAACGAAAAGAGCTTTGATACTAAAACTACTGAAAGTGAAACATATAAAATGCTGAATGCACCTATAACCCATGGTGATGCCATCAGCCTTATGTGCACTAAAAAAGGGTATAACCACCTTCCCAATCTCACTTTATCCAAACCATCTGTACCAAAAAAACCCAATGAATCATGTGAATATAGTAAGTTTGCAAAGCAAAATCCATGTGTCAATACCATAATTATTATTGATGAAGTAAAAATGAATTTGCTTGTTCCATCTAAATACTCTTCTAACCTTTTCATAAATGCTCCAATACCCATTTACTTAATATTTCTATAAATTCTATTATTCAATAAGATTATCATCATTTAGAATGCAACTATTACTAACACCAACATCCATCAGTTGTTTTCTTAAATCATTAGCATGCATCTTATTTGCCACAATGAACATCGCATTAGGATACCTCTTTACGGCATCTTCCGGACTGGTTATTTCCGGAGAAAAACGTGATCTTGATGACCATTTTGCAGAGTCATTATCTGCGATTAACACCACATCTATCCCAAAATAGAATAATGTATCATAGGTTCGTTTTCCTCGTTGTCCCGAACCTACAATTACAATTGTATTGTCTCCTATTTGTTCTCGTACAGTATTTTTCTTATCGTCTGAAATATCATCCCGAATCCGACAGTATTCCTTATATGCCACAGGATTATCTATTAGAAACCTGATATTCATCCACATCTGCTCATCAAAATCTTTTCTTGAGATTATTCCATCATCAATTGATTTTCTCAAAATATCCCTAAACCACTCCAGAGGTTCTCTAATGTACTCAGAGTCAATATTATATTGTGTGAGCGAAATTGCTTTCCCAAACTCCCACACGAACGATTTCGCAATTTTCACATATAAACTATGTGTTTTTTCTAAATCTACAATGCCCCATCTCTTTTCATTATTCCCATGTCCATCCAAATAAAAACCCTCAAGCAAACTTTGATACTCTTTATAAGCATTTATTAGGCACTTAGGACTATAGCTTGATGACTCATCACGATCCGTTCGATAGTTGTATAAAGGCTCATTGATATAGTATCCACTTGATGCGCAATTTAACGACCTTATCAAAAAACCTATATCTTGATACGCTGCGCCAAACGTTTCATTACATCTTATATTAAATTTGTCTAGGAATGACTTCCGATATATTCCATTCCATATATTGCAATCCATCGTCTGAATAGTAATATTTTCATCACTATTCAAAACCTTACCATACAAATTATCGTTAGAAAGACAACGCAATTCAGTACCTATTATACGACCATCAAATTCTATAAACTTGCAGGCATTGCATTTAACCAAGTCAAGTTCATTGAGTTCAGCAATTTGAACAAGTCTTTCAATCATATCAACTTCAATGAAATCATCTGTCTCTATAATTTCAATATATTCACCACTAGCTTGTTCTATTCCCAAATTAACCTGATAGCCATAACTTTTAACCGGACTATTAACAACCTTTATCCTAGAGTCCTGTAATGCAAAACTATGCAGGATCTCCAGTGTTCCATCTGTAGACCCTGCATCAATACACAGAATTTCAAGTTTTTTCCACGTTTGTTCTATTACGCTTTTAAGACATTTCTCTATATAATCTGCCACATTCAATGATGGCATAATAACCGTAACTAACGCATTTTTTTCCATATATCAAACCTATTCCTCAAGCACATTCCTGAGTTTCTTCTTAAATGACTCCATTGAAAAATACTCATCAAAAATATGACGTGATTTTTCGGCCATTGTTTCCATTTTTTCTCTATGGTCTATAAGCCACATCAACTGTTTCCGCATATTTTCTGAATCACCGCTCTTTAGTACAATACCGTTCTCCTTATCTTTTATAAACGATGCCGTTCCGGTGTGATCTGATGCCATACATATCTTCCCGTGCATCATTCCCTCTGTGGCTACTATTGGAAGAGGATCATCCGTGGAAGGTACAGCTATCACGTCAAGCATTTTGAATACATCTGGCATTTCCTGACGAGTTTTAGTGCCTATGGTTGTACAAAAATCCAGCTTATCGATTTCATCAAGCAGATTTTTTCCATATTCATCATTAGGAATATCTCCAACTATAATAATCCGTATCTGATCAATATATTCTTTCGGCATCTGTTTCAATGAATTTAAAAACTCAAGCTGTCCTTTTCTTTTACAAGCAGATCCTATTAATCCAACAACAATTTTTTGCTTATTCATACCAGACGACTGCACTTTATCCGCCTCGTCTATAATAGCATATTGCAAAATATCAGATTGAATAGACGGAAAATATCTTTTCAAATTTTTTTGAGCCCATGTGCTCACGGCAAAAACCCTACCGGCATTTAAGCGCACCGCATCAATATCTAAATCTAACCGGTCATAAAACTGCTCTGCTTCATGTATCCAGATTATCGGCTTACAAAAATTCTTTATACTATCCACAACCGACAACATGGAAAAAGTATTAACGATCACATGATCAAACTCCTTCACCCACGCCACATCACTTTCATCTCCGGAACAAATATACCTATATAGATAAACATTTATTCCTTGTGCTGTAATCTCATCAATAAATGTTCGATTCCCAGCCTCGGCAGCAATAGTGACAGCATATCCAATATCCCGTATAGCCATTGCAGCATAAAGACATGCTATTGGTGCGCCAGTGTAATCTAATGGATTGGAAATGATCAGAACTTTTCTTTGCTTTCCAAATGAATCGCCATAATACACGTCTATCCTATGACGATCTCTCATGTACAAAAATTCGTTAAAGTCAAGTATGTTTTCTTCATCAATTCCCTCATTCAAAAGTTGCTCTCGCATTTCAGCAGCTTTGGCACTCATAAGAACAACCTTGTCAAAACGAATCCCTTCCCATTCTTTTGGACTTATTATGCCTATGTTTTCTAATTCAGTTCCCTGCTTCTCTTTATCATTATCTAAGAAGGCAACTATTTTATATCCAGTAAACTCATTTCTACGATTTTTATAAAAAAGTCCCGTTCCAAAAATTGCAATATCCATACATTAATGCTTTCTATATTTTCATTCGTAGCACAGTTGTCACTTATCCAGAAACATATCAAGAAACTCATCAACAGAAACTATTTCGTTAAACTTCTCTTTATTCAAATTCTTCTTTATTGTCAGATAGTCCTGCATTACTGTCACAATTGCGATATCCGCTTCCGGCATATCTTCATCCGGGCGATAAACATCTATCTCATCTTTAACAGCTTTCCGATCGATATAGAAATTAATTCCAACACCATAATTAGACAGCATAAACCTAAGATGTTTACCTATCATACCCGCACCATACACTGCAATAGTACGAATCTGCTTTTCCTCTAATAAGCTCTTTAGATCAACATCACTTTCAATTACTTTTAAGATCTTATCAAGTGTCTGCCAAAATCCCCTCTGACGCTTTCTAGTACGAATTTCAGCGTTATAGCGGTCAATATCTCCCTGTTCCACACAATCCAATACCAAGCAATCAATTTTGCTATCTTGTCTTGCATTTTTGATAGCCTCTAAAAATGCATAACCATACTTAGCATCCGGCTCAAGGTACATCCCCTCGCCCCACTCATTCCAAGCATTTATAAAAAGAAAAGGACTATTAAGACTTTTACCCTTCTCTATCATCCTCTTCATATGTTCTTCAAAAATTTGAGGATCACGACCAACTACTATCTGACTTCCTTCTGATCTTCTAGGTGAATCATCGTACCCGACAAAAGTGCTTAATGGATATCCATTTACCACTCTCTGTTTTTCAATCCTATGCAAAACATCTTCATATTCAGAACATCTTGAAACACCCCTATCACAAGGCTTTGTGTTATATAGATATATTAAAGCATCTGCAGGTTCTCTTATTTCATAAACGCCCTTTATCTCTCCACTATAGTCGATAACTGTCTGATGGATAAAAAATATACCATCAAAGCCCACCTTCTGTGCAAGCTCATTCCAACATTTTTCCATTTCATCGATAACATCAATACACTCTGATTTATAGATCATAAATACAGGCTTATTCTCATGTAAAATGTATCTCTCATCCTTAAAAAAGGGTAATAGATAGTTAAAATGATCAATCCACGCCTGCTCATCACCATAGTCCTGCTCAAGCAAGACTCCTGAATCAGCTATATTTTCTACACTCTCAGCATCTTCATCATCAAATTTAGGAGCCCATGCGTTAACATTTCCATCTATCTTTGACCATGAACGGATCCAAGACTCATTTGCCCAAGAAAAACAAAATGGCATATCTATATCTTTCCATTTCAAAAGATTTTCTGCCGGTTTCTCTAATACTTTCCTACCGTCCTTGAAATAGTAATGATACATACACATACCATCTATTCCATACTTGTGCATTAAATCGGCCTGCCAAGCCATAGTCTTCTTATCTAACAAATCATAGTAATTCTCATTTAACGGCACTCTAGGCTCTTCATGACCTTCAAAAAAAGGCTCCGCCTTTTTAACCGCAGTCCACTCTGTATATCCGTCTCCCCACCATTCATCATTTTCCTTTGTACGATGAAACTGAGGTAAATATAATGCTAATATCTTCATTCTCAAATTACTCACTTTAATAAATATGGTTTAGATTCACGTCGCTTTAACCTATTCCCTGTTACATGCACTCTCTAAAAATATATTTATGAACACATTACCGTATTCTTCATATTTCCCATCATGCTTGCTATCATATTCTTTGATAAATGTTTCTCATGTCAAATTCAATAATATTTTCAAAACCTTGATTCTTTAGATTCTCAACGATTTCTGCTCGTATCTTATTTCGAATTGACATTATAATAACAGTATCGTCTGAAGCCTCAATGTCTGTTATTCTATTCACTGGTCTGTTGAAAAAATGGCCCATATCAAATAAAGCATTAGATACAACAAAACTCACTCTTCCTTTTTCTTCCACAGAGTACATCCTATAAATATATTCTGCTACAGTCCCTGTTCCGTATATCAGAATTTGATCATATTTCTTCGAACGTTCTACCGCACTACAAATTTTTCCGTATTCATCTAAAAAAACTTTATTTCTTTCTTCTTCATCAAGACAAATTAATTTTACAAGTTCAGAATTTATAATAGGTACATCCGGAAACTTCACAATTAATTCTTTCAACCGAACAACAAATTTATTAATTTCTTTTTCATATTCATCTGGAGCCTGGAAATACATTTCCCGAATCTTTTTTACAATAATCGTAATACTCTCTCGCATCAAACGCATTTTTACGTAATATGGAACATCACAGCCAGAGTTTAGAATCTTATCATATACCTTTAATGTAGTATCATATAAATAATTACCTGTATGCGTAGCACTCAATGAGTTTTCAAAATAATGGTACGCACTCTTTCCCGTATAGAATACATACGATGCCTTATGAAAAAGCATCCAATTACAATCCAAATCTTCACATATAGGTATACTTTCATCCGATTGAACGTTGTCAAATAATCGTGCTCTGTACACCTTTCCACATAGTTCCCATCTAAAAAAAGTCCACCGAAACATTTCCTCAACAGCTGCTTCTCTTGCAAAAAGATGGTCTTCCCCGATAATTCCTACTGGCTTCACTGTTCCATCAGAAAGCTCAAGTACCATTCTTTCAACACAAATATCTGCTGTAGAATTATTATTAAACGAATTGACTGCAACTTCGATAAAATCTTCATCAATCCAATCATCACTATCTACAAATGCAATAAAATCTCCACTGCATTCTCTAATACCATGATTTCTTGCCGATGTTACACCCTTATTTTCCTGATGTATAACATGAACATTTTCATTTTTCTCAGCATAAAGATTACATATCTTTCCTGAATCATCTGTAGAACCGTCATCTACCAGTACAATTTCCACATTCCCATATGACTGATTAAGTAACGAGTCTACGCATCTTTTCAAAAATTGCTCCGCATTATACACCGGAACGATCACACTTACTAATTCCATCACGATCTCCCTAAATACGTTTATTCGTAAGTACCTAACCACACATACAATTCTATAACACCCAATTCACAAGACAATTCCATTATCATATCTAAATTCGTGTTGCGTGAAATGTGGGATTAAAAATCTCAGCTATCTAAATATCTCAAAACATATTCTTCATCTGAATACCGTCATACCATCATCCAATTCATAGATTTCATCCTTTAAAAACAGCTGTTCCGATGAATTGCAATCTATAGATTTCATGATACAAATTATGAAGCATTTATCTATATTTATATTCTTAACTTGTAAGCTCCTAATCACACGTACCTTTTCATAACACCAAATTCATGAGACAATCCCGCTATCATATCCAAATTCGTGTTGCGCGATCTGCGCGATTCGTGCCTGATTCTAAGGAGGTCGTTCTCATGAACGCTAAACAAAAAAATCATCAGGTCAAAACGACCGAATGGGCGGCTCTCATCAAAAAGCAATCCGAAAGTAATCTTACCGTTAAGAAATGGTGTGATCAAAACAATTATTCCATTCACACTTATAATTACTGGAAGCATCAATTAAAGGAAGAAGCTTTCAGTTCTATTGTACCTGACATTGTTCCTTTGGCTCAGCCATCTTTTACATCCCTTTTGCCGAATGACTTGACTTTAAAATCTCCTATATCGTTAGATTCGTGTAATTCGCGCGATTTGCGCGACTCAAAAACTACCGAAACTCAATCAGCGCTTATCTCCATTGAAGATATCCGCATTGAAATAGTTCCCTCTGTTTCAGACGAAGTTACACTCGGAGTGATCAAGGCGGTGCGTCATGTTTAGAACAATACCTTATAGTTCTTTTTCTTCAATCTACCTCGTCTGCGGTTACACAGATAGTAAACGCTTCATAGTTAGTACATAGAAATCTGTTTTTTTCATGGATGATTCAAATAGTGAAAGAAATGTTTGAAAAGTTGAAAAAGATTACAAACTTTTCACACTTTTTCAACTTTTAACACTCTATGATATGAGGCGCAGATGAAAACAAGTAAAAAAGTAGCTTATCCTGATATCAGGATAAACCGGATACACTGATCTTAGGCGTGAAATAGATTGGCTGGCTCAGATCATCAAATGCCAGTTTCATCTTGATCCGTATGATAAAAAAACTCTGTTCCTATTCTGCGGAAGACGAACAAACCGCATCAAGGAACTCCTCTGGGAAGGAGCTTGATTTCTTCTCCTTTACAAGAGACTCGGAAGCGGTGGTGCCTTCAACTGACCAAGAACTACAAACGATGTTCTTGCCATAACCCCAGATCAGTACTGTGCTTTGATGCAGGGGCTGGAAATCATTGCCAGACACCCCATCACAGAAATCGATAGCAGCCGGTTACTTGTTTGATCATTGTGCAAAAGGTAGAACTTTTTGTTATTCAAATGCCCTTCTGATCAGCTTTTCATAAGGGCTTCCACGTCACCATATAAGACGGTTCGGATCCTTAAATCGGAAATATTTGTCCGTTTTCATTTTTTATAAAAAACATTACATTTGGTTCCTTTAGTAAAGCGTACGCTCTCCAAAAGACATTCTGCAAACTCCAAAGCGGCGTTCTATAAAAAAGCTTAAATAATATACTAAAAAATCTATAGCTATAACAAGCAGTAGCCATTCTTCTCAAAAAATAAAGAAACTTACTGTCAACAATACGAGTATACAAAATCCCCGATATGTCTACACATTTATCTACCTGCATTCCGACATCAATAACCGCTTGATTGACATTTCTTTTTGTCGTAGGAAGAGAATGAGTATAATCTATATTATAAAATTCCATTCCCAGCTTCATACAATCCGGAAATTGCAGAATCAATACCCCATCATCTTTTAATACATTCCTTAGATTGTTCAACGTCTCATATAACTCGATTCCATTTGACAAATGCTCTATTACAAATCCTACAAAAACAACATCAAATTTCTTATCTACTGGTATATCAGGCAATGAAGATTCTATTATACAATCTTTTTCAATACCTAAATTCTCTAAGGCCTTACGATTACGATCCATTGCATAATATTTTCCATACCCCCCCCGGTATACAGCATTACAAAAATATCCCTTGCCAGGTCCAATTTCCAATATCTTAGCCGAACCATCTTTCGGAAATTTATACTTATCAAAAACAAACTCTATTAACCGCTGAGCATTATTAATCAACAATTCTTTTGCAAATTTAGGTTGACGATTATTTAAAAACACATCATATACTGCCATTTATATACCCTCTCTTAATCTGCTTACAAAACCTCTCTTTTTTTCTTGCATATTATAATTCAACTCAAACTAGCCATTATTATTCCTGCAATTATCAATACACACGATAACAATAATTTCAGATTAAAACTTTCACCCAACAAATATACCGAAAATATTGTTATAAGAATATAAACACCACCATAGACAACTGGTGAAATATATGTTAATGAAAACAATTGAAGAATATAAATCCATAAAGCAAAGCTAATTGTATACAACAATAATCCAAATACAAATAGTACTGATATCGTCAAACTAGCCTTGCCATCTACTAAGGATATTCTTACATCACTTCCGCCCTTTTTTATTAAAACCATTCCCAGTGAACTAGCAAGCGCATACAACAATACAATTATAATTTTCAACATTGCGCTATTTCTCCTTAGCATAAACCACAACCTCATTCATTGCACCGACCACCTCACGACCAAGCTCTGCACTAAGTTCGTTGCAAATATGCTGATTATCCTTAATCGCATTTAAAAACTTATTAATGCATACATCATGCCCATAAAGAAGCCTTCCACCAATCATATCAAATCCATTTTTTATAAAGCCTTTCCAAAACTGAAGGCTAAACCCTAGTGATGTTTTTAATACATTCTTTGCAAGATGTTGTCCATCGTTATCCAAAACAATCAGAATATCCTTAAAGTAATCATAAATCGCAATTCTCTTTTTACCAATAATAACTATTCCCCACTCACATATTGGTGAGTTAAAATTCATATACATCTGTACCGGAACAGTTCCAGAAACAAGCTGAGCCTCTAAAAACTTTGGAGTATTATCATTCTTATTAAAAACCGCATTAGCATTTAATACTTTTAATTGTCCTCCAAATTTCCTTGCACAATAAAAGAAATGAGCAGCTTCATCATAAAACAGCCCTAACGGCAAATCATTATACCACACCGGTAAACGCCTATCGCGATTCGAAAGCTGTAATTCTAATATAGATTGTATCTCACCCAATTTCCCATCTTTAACTATTCTTTCTAATTTCATCATACCATTTGAAAACTGAAAAGAATGCATTACCCCTAATACTAATTTCTTTTCTCTAGAAAGAGCAATCACCCTATCACATTCGTCCACACTCATCATCATTGGTTTCTCTACCAAAACATGTTTTCCAGTTTTCAAGCAAGCTTCAACAACAGGAAAGTGCTGCTTTGGCGGTGTTCCAATAATAACTGCATCAATATCGTTCACGAACCAAGGTATTTCCAACAATTGTGTGTACGCATCTTTTTCATCGCTTATTGCAATACTATTTACATTTCGAAGATCTGAATGACGCTTCTTTGTTCTCTCAATTTTTTTCTGATCATTACTAATTAATCCCACTATATCAACATCTTTATTTCTTTTTATTGCCGGTATATGCCTGCTATTAGAAATATTACCGCACCCTATTACACAAATTTTTATACTCATCTTATTTTCTCCATTATTTTATTTAACTCCTCGGCTGTATTATCCCAAGTAAAAAATTTTTTAACTCTCTCTTTACCTGCTTGAGCAATACGATTTCTCAAAGAAACATCCATCTTTAATACATCATCTATTGATCCCACAAGCTTATTTACATTGTAACCATAAATTACACTTCCAAACCGTTCATCAATAATAACTTCTTTTGCGCCACCACGATCTGTCGTAATAACATATACTCCTGCAGCCATCGCCTCTAAAACACACGTGGGTAATCCCTCGGGATATAATGTTGGAAAGCAAAAGATAGTAGCATCCGAAATCACTTTGATAACACCTTCAAAATCCAGTTTGCCTGTAAAAACAATATCCTTGTCAGCTCCATATTCTTTCTTTAATTGAATAAAATCTGAACCATCACCAATCAAAACCAGCTTCAATGACGGGTATATTTCTTTCAATTTTTGATATGAAATAACAAGATCGAATACTCCTTTCTCTCTCATTATTCGCCCACTGTAAGCAATCACATACTCACTATGATCGTTCTTTTCTTTTCTATTAATAATATCCTGAATATAGTTATAATCAATCGCATTATATAGCGTTCCAATTGCCTGCACTCCAAAATGTTTTAACCATAAACCACATTCTTCAGAGACTCCTACAAAATATCTACAAGTTTTTTTTACAAAATACGTTAGAACATGTTCATATAATTCCCCTATCTTTTCGACAAAATAATTACTAAATTCTATATGACCGGTTCCATGTTCAATAACTATTGCAGGTATATTATTTTTTTGAGCAAATTTCGCTGCAACATATGATAACAAGTAAAACTTTGTATTAATAACAGCATAATCGATTTTTTGATTCACTAACCATCGGAAAACGGTTCTATTTCTTTTACTAAACCTTACAAAAGGTAACCTATCATTCATTACAGATATACTGTCTAATCTTATTACTTCAATACCATCATATATCAACTTTTGTGGTTGTCCCTCCATTTGAGATGTGACAACAATAACTCTATTTCCCTTTTCCTGTAGTTTTTTTGCCAAATTATATGTATATCTCTCTACACCCCCCAGGTATGGAATAAAATGTGACGCAAACAAGCAATAAACACTCATTGATCTGTTTCCTTTGCAAAGTATTCTAAATTTCTAAGTCTCTCTTCAACAATAGCCAATTCTTGAATAAGCCTTTTATTTGTCTCATTTAATCTAGATACTATATGTGTAAGTGAAAAAGCAAGAATTAACAAAAATGATATAAGCGTTAGAAAAAGAAAATTTACATCAGAATAGACACCTAGCAGACTAGAAAGATATTTTAAAATGGATGGAAAAACTGCAAACAGAAGTAGAAATCCACTTGTCAAAAGCCACAATAAAGTATATTTCAATATTGTCACCCTATCTTTTAACATTTTTACGATAACAATCAAGTAAACTATCGCAGAAACAACAAGTATTATATGAAATCTCTCAGTAATCATGTTCTCTTCTCCTTCTGGATACTTGCTATCAATATAGCAATAGCAACTTTAATCATATAATAAACTGCTTTACTAGCATTGATAGAACTACTTCCTCCCTGTCTCTCCAACATCTCTACAGGTATTTCCTGTATAACAGCACCTTTCTTGTATGCTTTTACAATTGCCTCAGGTTCAGGATAATCCTGAGGATAGTCAAATGCATAAAACTCAATCATTTTTCTGCCAACAGCTCTAAAGCCGCTTGTTACATCATATATTCTCTGGCCTGTAATAACCTTTATCATGTTGCTTAAAATCGATATTCCGCTTCTTCTAAGAAAGCTTGACTGAAACCCTTTTTTATCGATAAATCTTGATCCTATACAGATATCAGCAACTCCATCCTCTATAGGCTTAACCAATGAATCCAACCACGATACATCATGCTGTCCATCTCCATCCATCTGTATCGCCACATCATAATCATTCTTTAATGCATATCTATATCCAGCTTGTACCGCCCCCCCTATGCCAAGATTACAACTTAAATCAAGAAACGGTATTCTGTTATTCTTTAATAATTCTGCAGTACCGTCTTTAGAGCAATCATTTATGACAATATAATCATATTCGCCTTGCTTTATATTGATATTTTTTACAACTCTCAATATATTATCTTCCTCGTTGTAAGCAGGTATTATTATTAATTTTTTCATCAATTCCCCCATATTTCACTGAGCCTAAATTTAGTTTTATAAATAGAAAGATTTAACACAAACTATAGCTATAATATTCACATAAAGAACTAACATTACCAAAACAGATTTATCGATATAAACCTTTATTTTTCCTATTTTGTTTTTTATCAGCCTCATTATTGGCAAAATCAAAAACATAAAAAAAGGTAAAAGATACCTGCCTTGAACCCCATCTATGATCCAATTTCTGTAAGTTGTCCAAACAACATATAACGAAAATGATATAACTGCATATCCACACAAAAAAATACCAAATTCGAAAAGGCAATCAGAAAATGAAACATCAAATTCATCTCCCATGGCCGAAAAAACAACTATGACTGTAATTATTATCAGCAATAAACGTCCACATACTCCAGGTAAATGAATATCAAGAGACCCTAAATGCATTCCAAGCATCATGTCAATATAAGAACCACCCTTTTCCATTAACGTTTGAACCAACACTTTAAAAAAGAAAAACGGATGTGTAATACTATATGTTGTCTGATTCTGAACATCCATTCCAGGTAAAATATCGAATAAATACCTTGAAGCCTGACGCATCCATACCCCATCCACTATAAGTGCAGGAAGGATTAATAAAACTTTTTTCATGTAAGCCTTTAATCCCTTTCCCCAAAAAAATGTCGGTATAGTCAAAACATACAAACCAACAATAAAGTATATATTTTTACACGCGGAAATTACTACTATAGAGCATAAAAGAACACCATAATCTAATTTAGTAATTTCTTTCTTATCCTTTATATAAAGTGTGTACGCAACAATCAAAAAAGCAACCGCATTCGTCATCGCATCTGGTGATATACTCCCCATCTGCTGTAATGTCATTGGTAAAATCATGATAGTAAACAACACTTCTTTTCCAAAAGGTATTTTTTTTAATGCTACACATTCAATTAAAAATGCGACAAAAAAATTAGCAAACCTAGCACCAAAAAAAAGGATCTTAATACTTCCTGTAAAAACTCTCAAAAGCGAAATCATTACTGACTGTGGAAAAAAACATATAGGGAAATATGTTGCTGCAGCAACAAAAACCCACTTTATCTTTATATCCCCAAGTTCTTTACCATCCCACACATGCCCCAAAAGATCCTCTGGCAGATAATCAAATCCTCCTTTATCAGTTACCGTTGTCACAAATTTACCCTCAGAAATCTCATATGCTCTAACAAAATGCGAACCTTCATCTGGAACAACCTTTGTTGAAAATAGATATATCACCCCCATCAAAAAAAGTATAACCATATATTGATATTCTTTTTTTATAGGCAACTTCAATAAAGCAACAGATAGTAAAAAAATAATAATTGCCGGGATCATAGATAACATATTGCCACCATGGCCAACTACCTTATCCAAACTATACTTTACTATTGATCCAAAACAAAGAAATCCCAACAAATAATATAACCACATCTCTTTGTTGAATACTTTTTTCAAACCATTCACTCTTACTTCCTCCCTAAATACCATCATTTTTTTACACAAATATAACTACTAATTCCTCTCTCTTTTAGCATCCTGCATATCTCTTTACGCATTTTTATTCCAGTACATACAACTATACCCGTGTTTTCATCAACTTGAAGTTCTGATAATTCATATACTTTTTTTCCGTTAAATTCAGCAACTTCTCTATGTCCATCAGAAACAATATATGCTTCCACATCCTTAAACAAATCAGCATATCGAATTGCAAACAACCCCGTACCATAAACGTATATTCGGGTGAATTTCTTCCTAAAATCAATATAATTACTCTTAAACAATTCTATTTCCAAATCATCAAAAGAACCGTTTCCAAAATATGTATTCTCCATATAATCAGCAGTCATAGATAAAAAACGCATCATATAATTCCCATACATTTCCGCATAACGTCTACTTTGTATCTGTCCAACACAAAATCCAGCATCTTGCACGATATACTGCCATAACCTGTCAATTTGAATTTTCTCTACGCTTCCATTCCACTTTGAAAGTAAGTGTTTCAATACTTCGCCCCTTATCCATAAACAATTTTGAGACGTCATTGGCTGTACTTCATCATCAATCACACATTTTAAGTGCAATTTTTCGATATCTCTCTTCACCTTTTCAATATCATCGAACTGATTCCATCCTATATTTCTATAATTCGATGCGTGAAGTACTGCTGGTGGAATCAGAGCCCCCAAAAACTTCTTTTCCTCAAACAGTCTTATCACAGCTTTGCAGTACTCTGGACTCTTTATTAGATTTTCCGTATAGTTATACAACGTGGATTTACTAGATGATATAAATTCACTTTTTCCTGACAAATCAACATCTGATATAAGGCATACATACCTTTTATCAGCATATTTCTTTAACACGTCAAGCTTATTATTTGTATTAAGACAGTCATACGCCTTTTCTCTGTATAGCTTTATGACTGTCAAATCATTAGAACATATTAATACATCAAACTGTTTTCTTAGATCATTTAATATCTCTGCAACATCATTCACGGCGCTGACATATTGTGCAAATACAATAATTGTCGTTTTATCCGTATGTATGATATCATCCGGTTCTTCATCCAAAATATAATTTAGACAGAGAGTTCTCTGCAACATCCTTAAATCCATTGCACCGGATAGACTCTTATAAATAAGGCCAACATCATATTTTGTATTTTTATCTATATAATCCAACGCAAGTTGAATGTTTTCTGACGTTTGCCAAGAAGATATGTCCTTTCCCAATTCCTGTCGTTTCAAAAAAGGAAAATTACGTTTTTTTATCAACTCATATTGAAATGCACCGTACTGATTTTGATTAAACTCAGGATTTTCTGAATCATTTATCTCCGTATTTGCCAATGTAAAATAACTATAACCCAAATCATGGAACTTTTTTGTGAAACACTTCTCATGATTATCAACAACTCCATTATAATCTCTGTAATATGGCATTTCATTCCAATACTTTTGAAACTCTTCAGTCGTAAACAAAGAAGAACGAATCGCAATAAAAAACGACTGTATATGCTCAGTAATACTTTCTTTTACATTCTTTGCATTGCCATGCTTAATTAACCCCCAAAAATCACCTTCTCTAGACTCGGCATCAGCAAAGAATTCTTCAATATCCGAAAATGGTCCAAAAAAGGAATCATTAACCATTACTAATTCTTCATATTTTTCAACCTCACCCCAACCAATAAACTTAGTCAGTGCGTCCTTGAAACCGCCTGCATCCAACCCAATATTTTTCCGAAAATAATACTTGTCAGCATATTTTCGTAAATACTCTTCTCCACTTACAACACTTTCTTCATTACATACAACGATCAACGTTGTAGAAATTTTTTTAAGCTCTTTCAACATATATCCAACATATTCTTCAACAACATTTTGTGAACTATATGTCAAATAAATAACCAACCTTTTCATATTACCATTACCTAACTGAATTAACTTCATGAGTTCAACAGACATTCATTTAAAAAATCATCTATATATGCTACTGCCTTTTTCCTCCCTACCTGTATCTTCTTTAGCAGCTCCTCTTTCCCATTAAGAACACACAAAATCATCAGATCATCGTTATCATCTATCTCATCCATCCGTTTAACTTTCATCTCATCCATATTTGCGGATTGGTCGTAAACATTTACAATATCTAGCCCTATAGACTTCAACGTATCGAAAACCCTCTTGCCGACTGCCCCCAATCCATAAAGTGAAATTCGTTTTATATTTTTTTCATAAAGAAATGCAAGAACACGTTCTTTCTGTTCTTGCACCTTTTCTAGGCGAAGGTCTATCGAATAATTTAGACTCTGAATATAAATTCTATCTGAAATAGTCTTTACAACAATTTCTCTATTTGTCTCACTTAGAAGATTATTATCTACAATCAACCTTCTCATCTCTTCAAGTGCTTCAACATTCCTCATCCTATTTAATGAAGTATTGGAATCTGACTCTCGATGAGTATACAAAACCTTATCACATAAATTAAACTTTTTGCCGGCATCTTTCATCAAAACCCACAAAAAGGCATCATCGCAGTAACTTGTTTTTAAAATATACTTTTTCCACTCATCAGGAACACTTGATTTACGAAGCATAACCTGTCCAGGTGACATAATTCCCCTTAACTTACACAAATAAGAAACATTGTCAAGAACAATATTAAAGTCTTCTGTGTCATTCATTATTGCTGCACCTTGACCATAAATCCCATTACAAACTACCCCGTCAACACTTTGTATATTTGCTAACTGCTCGGCAAGATAATCATCAGACCAATCATCATCTTGATCCCAAAAACAAATAAACTCCCCCTTCGCTAAGTTTAATCCCTCTACTCTACTTCCATGTATTCCAATATTTTCTTTATGATTTATCACAGAAACTTGTATATTATCATCTATGATATCATCTATTTCTATTTTTTCTTCCGGACAATCATTTATAAATATCACTTCATATGCTGAATCATTCCTAAGCATACGAATATTTTTTATTAACATTTCTTCCAAATGTCGTACGAACTTTTTACCATAAAATAATGGGATTATTATCGTAATCAATATATTCAATTTGCCAAACTCCACATTAAACAACTAAATCAAAACAATTATTACAAGTATTAAAACATTCTTCAAAATCTTGTAGGCTTTTACCTTATTTATCTTAATGAATCTATCCGTCTATCAAGCCAATCTCATTATTTTACTTCACGATTGCAATACTACATCCATCTGCTATAGGCATCTTCTTAAGTCTTATATTATGCACATTTTCATAATCACAAACTGCTTTTTTTACGCCTGGTAATTCAGGATGAAAATAATCATGCATTAGAATAACTCCACCCTTGACCATTCTTGGAACAAAAAATTCTAACCCATCAAGCATTGGTTTATACAAATCCATATCCAAATTCACAAAGCAAAAAACATCATTAACTTCTTTTGCTGATTCCGGAAAATATCCTTTATGTATCTCACATTTTTCTAAATGAGGCATTCTCGACCTTACAATTTCTTCATTGGTACATTCAAACCTACTTACATCATTAAAACCTCCTTTCATGAAATTGCCATCATTTATATCTCTTTCTATCTGCAGGTCTTGTTCTGAAAAGCCCTCAAAAGTATCAAATAAGTACAATTTTCTGTTAGAAAAATACTTGTTTAAATATTCCGCGAACTCTCCCCTATTTACGCCACACTCTGCAACACTTCCTTCTTTTATTTCTTCACTTGCATACTCTGAAAAATATCTAACCCATGACACTCTTGGATCAATTTTTTCATCATATCTATTTATACTTGAAAAACATGCCGTCATTAACTCTCTATCCAATACCAAACAACTGATTTTATCTTCTTCTACTCCCTCATTCTTCAATTGATCATAAATCTCATTTATAAATTTTCTTTTACCAACAGAAATAATAATCTTATCATAATTGAGATTTCCAATCTCATTTATTTTATACACTCTATACTTGCAATACTCACCAACAACATTATTATCAACAAAGCCTATGATTGATGATTGATTAGATTTCTCTATATAGCTTGCTAGTACTGCTCCATTGTTTCCTGCACCAAAAATCAAAATTTTCATTTATACTATTCCTCTCTCATATAAAATAAATGTATTAATATCACAAATAATTCTCTATCATTCCCCACATTTTCCTATTGTCTCTTAATTTCTTATCTCTTTTATTTTCCCCACCTGTTGACCAACCGAAATTATCATGATGAATTCCTATTGTATACTCAGTTTTACCCGTGAGTTCATATGTAAGATAATTCATCGGAAAAAAGAATGTGCTTGAAAGTATTAACATATCAGAATTTAACTGAAACTCCCCGTTTAATTCTATTCCATATTTTTCAAATGTTGAACTAACTAATCCCGGTTGCCAATATTTCTTAAATTCATCTTTATTTTGGGGTAACTCAAGGTCGTCATATAAATGAATAAGATTGTTTACCATATGATGATTTTTTTCTGCGCCAAATACCGCAAGATCAATGATGACGCTATTTGCAAACTCAAATACAGCCTTATTCCCTCGTAATTCATCTAAGGATTTAATCAACTCAACATCCATATCCAAGTAGAATCCACCATATTTTGAAATAACGTCTAAACGTGCATAGTCCGTTGCAAATGCCCATGCCTTACATTCAATCGCACGCTTAAAATAAGGATGATCCGAATGATAATTGTCTAGATTCCACTCTTTAATTTCGTAATCCGGACATACTTTCTTCCAAGTATCAAAGCATTTCTGATATTCTTCCGGTTTCTCTTCTCCGCTAAACCAAAATCCGTGTATAACTTTAGGAATACATGCCTTTCTATCAACGTCCAGTCCCTGTTTTAACAATTCTGTATCAATTATTGTTTCAGACGCTTGCTGCATAAAAGGAAACGAAAAACAACTCAAACTTTCATCCAAGCCAAGTCCCTCGAGTTGGATGTACATATCATACATATATACAGGACTTGTTAATATGATAACCGCATTTTTCTCTTTTCTTAAAAATTCAGGTGTGTGAACATCGTACTGCTTTCCTGCAAAGATGACCGTATTCTTTGTTTTATCGTTATCAATAAAATATAATATCTGATCAGAAAGTGATGATATAATACTTGTTTCTACCGACTTAAGCCATGCTCCTGTTCCAAAAAGGATTAATTTCTCCTGCGCAAATCGCCTGGGAGCTTCACTTAGTGTACAATTGTATAATTTCATTTAATCTATATCCGTGGTTTTCTCCGTATTAAACCACCTACTCCTTACGATAATTTTATGAAACATATCAATATAGTTCACAAATCAGCTTCTTCGAAATGGATCTATACACATAACGCATTCAATCACATATTCATATTAGTATCTCTCATTCATACTTCCTAAGGTCAGACTCTACTTCATCTCTTTGCATTGCAACTCTAAGCATATTTTCTTCTGCCTCGTCTTTACTATCATATTCCCCCTCTAAGTAATAATTATTATTCACTCTGACTTTATATTTATTATTGTCCTTCTCTTCTATTCCCATATCAAAATCAACGGACAAAATATCTTTTATCACTAAGTTATCCTCTTTATCTCTCATATATATATTCATTAGCCTGCCTCCTCTTCTCTAAGATTTTTCGATTTTTTTCATATAATTTCAAATAATAGTCTGCTATTCTAGCAGGACTTACCGGTTCTTTTATATATATACTTACGCTAATTTTTCTGTCTTCTTTTTCATTTATAAATAATCTTTTTGAAACAGTTCTCACTGCCTCAAACACACAATTAATCTCTATGTCCTTAACTAATCCGTTATAGATTGAATCATTCTCCAAATCTTCAAGTAGTCCTTCTATATTATTAGCAAAAGACTCACTCATTATTGCCTCATTCTCAGCAATTGCAAGTTTACCCGTTTCGGTACGGGCGCAGATATTGCGAATTTCAACTATATCCATTTTTAAGATTATCTGCATGATTTCGCATAAAATATCAAATCTACTTTTCATATTTTTCCCTATATGAGCTTTTCATATTTCCATACATTATTTTCTCTGTAATATCTATATACAGATCTTTCTTCCTGTGAAATCATCTTAAGAGCTCTTTCTGTTTTTATGCAATATTGGTCATATGAAACATCATACTTCAACTTTGCAATTGCTTCGTCCGAGGAAATCTTATTATATCTATAACGCGTAAGCACTTCATCCAACATTCCCGTGTTCTTTCTTCCATCGGCCATTTTGTCATATATTATGTCATACTTACTCGCTTCGCTAGAATTACCATCTCGATTATCCGCTATAAATTTAAGCCATTTCTCATCATACTCAACAAGTTCAAGCTCATCCATCCCATCGATATAACAAAATGGATATCTCATCACGAACGTTTCATTCTTAAAACCTGCTTTGTTTTTTGCCCATTCTATAGCCTGATTTCTATTAGTCGTCAGATAAAAACCCGGTCCAAAATCTTTCGCTCTTCGCGATTTCTTCAAATCGATCATTTCAAACCATTTATTTGTACCGTGATACAAATACTTTATTTTTCTTAAAAAATAACTCACTATCTATTTCCTAAACTTTATTTTTGTCAGTCTATGAATGACTCTCCCATTATCTCCGCTATCCTACGGACACCGTCTGCTATTGTGTATTCTGCTTTCCATCCAAGCTTACGGATTTTCTCTACATCCAGCCTCGCATCATTAGCTTTGGAAAAGCCCGCTGCCTCATCTTCTTTCGGTAGATCAAATATCACTTTTACTCCAAACGCATCTGCGATGAGCTGTGCCAGATCACGCAGATGTATATCCGAATCTTTACCGGATATATTGTACGCCTCGCCTTTTTCACCATTGGCTAAGACTGACACGATTCCATCAACTGCATCTGCCTGATAACAGTAAGAGAAATACTGTGTTCCCTTACTCTTTAAGACTATATCTTCTTTATTAAGTCCGTTCTTTAAGAACTGTGTAAGCGCCTTGCTGTCATCTGTATGAAGCCCTGCGCCGTAGCATCTGGCAAGTCTCGGTACCACTACATCCAATCCTTTTTCCTGTATATATGCCTGGCAAAGTGCCTCACCTGCACGCTTTCCCTCCGGATAATTTGCCCTTAACGTATTGCAGTTTATATACCCGACATCATCTTCCTTAAATGGACCGATATCATTTTTGTTTTCACCGTAAACTTCTACTGATGAGCAAAAAACAAATCGCTTGCAGCTATGATTCACTGCAAACTCCAACATATTATTTGTTCCTACTACATTTGTGATAAGTGTTTCTATCGGTTTCTGAGAATATTGCAGAGGATGGGTATTACTTGCAGCATGAATGACGTAATCAATATTTCCATCTATTTCTATGCTGTCTTTATTAATATCTGCATAGATCAGATTGAAGCATTTATCCGTTTCATACTGACAAAATCTTTCACTTGCCTTTTCACTTCTGGCAACCGCATAGATAGTGCAGTTAAGATCATTTTGCTTATTTGCCAGCATTATCGCATCGATGAACATACTGCCGATCATGCCTCTGGCACCTGTGATCAATATTGTTGAATCCTTAAGTATTTTTACAAAGTACTCTTTTTCTGATATCCTCTTTATCTCTTCTTTGTATATCTGATGATTATAATATTCCATTATTGTCTTTCCTCTGCAAAATCGCCTCAAAGATCTTCATATCATCTTTTGTTGTGATCTTCAGATTTATTTCTGAGCCTTTTGAGAAGTATATTTTCTCACCTAGTAACGACATTAATACACAGGACGCTGTTGTGTTTGTTATATTCTTTTCTTCTGCCTGTGAATGGGCCCAGAGGAGTTTTTCTAATGCATATGTATGCGGAGTCTGTGTTCTGAATAGCTCATCTCTATCGAGAGACTCTTTAGATTCCACTCCGTCAGAACTTCTGAATATTGCCTCTATACACGGGATGGCTGCGACTGCACTTCCGTGCTCTCTGAATGTTGCCAGACTGTCTGATATGATTTCATCGGTTATCAAAGGTCTGTTGCCGTCATGTACCATTACTACATCATCCGGCTTACATTCTCTTTTTAATTCTTCCAGACCTTTCTTTATTGATTCCTGACCGGTACTTCCACCTGTTACGACCCATTTCAGCTTTGTTATATTGTACTGCTTTGCATATGCCCAGAGCATATCCTTCCATGCTTCAAGTGTTACCACGAGGATTGAATCTATCTGTGGATGACGCTGAAATGCTTCCATAGTGTATAGGATTATGGGTTTGTTTTTTACATGTATAAACTGCTTTGGGATTTCATTATGCATTCTGGAGCCTACTCCAGCAGCTGTGAGAATTGCTATATTCATTCTATTTTTCCTTCTTCCGGGAATTTTAGTTCTGATACCGGATGCGATTTTCTTTTTTCTACCGGCGGCATTTTCATATAGTCGCCAAATTCTGCCTTGAGCCAATCTTTATAGTTTGCCTCAGCCTGAACTGTAATATTTTCAAACTTTATAGGCAGATAATTATTATACCATTTTCTACAGTATCCTGCGCCGCTTAATCTCTTTGGAAGCGGAAATGTTAATGCTCTGACCAGTTTTGTTTCTTTTTTGTTACTATACCTGATCAGTTTTCTGTACAGCTTTACTATCGTTTTCTGAGGTATATAGCTTAAAACCGTATATATTAGACGCCTTATACGATTTTTCTCCCTATCTTTTCCGATTTCTGACCACATTATTTTTCGCAATGCAAAGCACAGAAATGTATGTATTCTTCTTTCTATTTTTCCGTCCGGAACACCATCTCTCGGAAAGATATCCATGAAGATTCCCTGTTCATAGGGCATTCCTTCCTGACCTTCTCTTAAGAATACGGTGTTTTTCCTCCGAAGTTTTCCATATCCCCACCGATATCCCGGTGTAGTTTCTATAGACTGAAAATAAAACTTGCTGTGATCTAATTCCTTTTCACATATTTTCTGGAATCTGTCATAATCTTTTCTCATCATTACGACATCTGCATCATCATCCCATGGTATGAAGCCACCATGACGTACAGCTCCGAGGAGTGTTCCTCCCGTCACTGTATAGTTCAGATTATTCTTCTTACATATTCTATCAAATTCCTGAAGCAATTCTAATTCCACATCGTGTATCTTCTTCAGTTTTTCATCATCTAATTCTATTCTCATTAGCTCCTTCTTTTAATTACCATTCTACAAATATTTATTATCCTCTTTCGTGAACACCAATATAGACATTCCCGAAACCTTGCTCCACAAGCAGTTCTTTAATTTCCCTTCTCTCATCCGATACTATTGCTATTATGACTAATGCTGTCTCTTTATAATCCGCATATTCATCTATTGTTTTTACCGGAATGTTCTCTATGATGCTCGTATTCCCATTCATCGCAGAGACTGCAAATCCTACTACATTTAGTTCTCTGAGTTCTCTGAGCACACGTTTTCCGAGTTTTCCTGCTCCATAGATTATTATCTGCTCAAATTTCTTAAAATATTCAATTTCATCTTTTGAAAAGAGCCCTTGCGACTGTTTTAAGCAATGATAAATATGCTGATAGTACGGATTATCAAACTCTACTTCACCATACGATTTAATATCCGGATAATCCGAAATGATGAAATTGTACTTTCTGTCTAGGATCTGCGCCAAAATACGAGCTGCGTCCTGATCATCATGATATTTCCCTAATAATAGCCTCATCATATCCGCATAGGCCACAATATTTCCTTTTAATCTCTGTACCTCATTTGTAACTGTGGTTATAGAGTTGTTACGCCGCAGGTATACATACAGTGCATCATCTATTACTTTTATACGCTTTGCAGCCAACATTAGTTTTAATGAATATGCATTGTCTTCATGCACATATCCCTCTGTAAAGTATATACCATTGTCTCTGAGCATCTTTAATGATATAAGTTTTGATGTGCAACGCATATCGAGCCAGCCATTGCTGTCCCTTAACATATCTATACCATTGCTTATAGAACCTGTCGGATATTTTGACTTCTTTGTATAAGTCTCAAAATTTTTTTCGAGATTTGAATTTTCATACAGCAATTTCATCTGAAATATGACCATATCCAACTGATCTTTTACAGCCTGTTCATATGTGATTTTCAATGTATCTCTTTCAAACCAGTCATCCGAGTCTAGGAACAAGACATATTCACTCTTTGCTCGTTCTATAGCTCTATTACGGCAATAAGCGACTCCTCTGTTAGAATCATTCTTAATGACAGTTATATTTCCGTACTGCTTTTCATATTCTGATAAGATTTCTAATGATCCGTCAATGGAATGGTCGTCGACACATATTATATCAAAATCCTCAAACTCTTGTTGAACAGCACTGTCCAGACACTTTTTCAGATATTTTTCCGAATTGTATACAGAAATAATTATGCTGACTTTACTCATCTATCCTTCCAATTTGAATTAGTTTTTCTAATTTTAACATTCCGTTCTTTTCTTTTTCACTTTTCCACGATCCTGCTTCTTCATGAATGGAAACCGTCTTATCAGAGCAATAGTCTTCCATTCCATCGAGTGTTTTTGGAGACATCACTTCGCATGGATAGAGGACGATATCATCTATCTTTTGATAAAGATTTCTTATCTGAAAACCATGTTTTTTAAGTGTAGGATGCAGAAAAGTATGCCCTTGAGCTTTTCCTGGTTTACCATTAGACAGCAGAAAATGACGATTCTCATACACTTCCATCAATTCCCTGACGATACCACTCTTAGGCACTGCACCAAATCCGCAGCCGTTATTAACTCTGTCTGCGCATCCCATATTAAAGAATGCACCGTCTTTTAATAGACAGTCAAAACTTTTTACTGCTCTTACATCTGTATCGAGATATATGCCACCCTCGTTGTATATGATATCCAGCCGGGCATAGTTGGACGCAAAGCCATAGGCATGTGCTTCATATGCTTCTCTTAGATACTGTTTTTTGCCAAAATCATAGTTATCTTCGTTCCACTCTATGATCTCGTAGTCAGGATTCCACTTTTTCCAGCTTTCTATATTTGCCTGAAACTCCTGTGGTTTTTCATTTCTACCAAGCCATATATAGTGTATTTTCTTTGGGATACGATTTTCACCTTCCGTGAATTGATAGTTCGGTATTTCTTCTTTTGCATATCGCATGAGTACCTGTAGAAAGCACTCCATTCCATCGATTTCGCTGATTCTATCCAACTGTTCTACGATATCCACAGCATAAAATGGTGATGATATAAATATCAAATACTCCTGTATATTTTTTATCTGCTTCAGCACTTCGCTGCTTACAATTTCTACACTTTCTCCCAAATGTTCTATCTTACTTCCCCATTTGTCAGAACTATTATCTATGATCATTTCCGGTATTTTTTCAGAAAAGTATATGTCTAGGGAGCTTTCCATAGCTCTTCCTGCTCCAAATATGATCACCTTTTTATTTGTGATGTACTTTCTGAAAGAGCTTGGGGACATGTTTCTAATTTTAACCATTATTTTTGACCGTACTGTTCCTCTATTTTTCTATTTGTTTCTTCCAAAATTCGGATAGTATTTTTATCAAATCCGAGTTCTTCTGCTCTCTCTTTTGAAAACGAAGCATCTCCATGAATTTCTGATAATGACTTTGTCGACGGATATACATCACAAATGATGTGGTCCATTTTTTTGAACATTGCTATTGCCAGTCTATGGTTCCCGTCTATTGGATAATAGTCCTCCATCAGCGACACCGTACAGTTTTTATCATATCCGTTTTTGTCCCAATTTTTCAGGAGTTCGATGTATTTCTTCAATCTCTTTTGAGATGTTTCCACACTATTGAATATGGATAGTCCTCTTACATATATGTCATATCCATCATCTCTTAATCCATAGTACTGCTCCGCAGCCAGATAACGAAATGCCATTGCATATGTCTTACTGGTTGCTTTCCATATGTCACGAAGTGATATTTCTGCGTTCTTCTCTATAGGCTCCCCCAGCATCAGCTCATACAAAAAAGGGGATACCCATACGTACTTTGTAAATCCCCTTTCTTTCAATGTATTAATTATCTCATTCTTTATTGACTCATGTACAGCAATACATACTAGCAATCCGTCGTTATCTTTGACCTGATGCAGTGGCATAACGGGTAATCCATCCACCGTTTTCTTTTCCGGTTCTCCGGATGTTATGAAAAACTCTATGTTGTTTTCTATACCCTTCTCACATACTGCCTTATAGAAACGTTTACCAATAAAGCCCGCTCCATAGATGCCGGCTTTATTTTCGGAGATGAGCTTTATTAACTCTGTAGCATTTTTTATATTCATAGAAATTAACCTTTTACATACTTATGATTTCCTATATCTAAAAAATTAGTCACCTAACCGAAACAATGCTCTCCAGCAACTTACTCTTTTCCCAATCATCTTTCTCATAAACATATAGCTTGTCATAGTAAAAGCCACGGAGTTTTTCTAATCCCCAAATAGCAAAATCTTCTTTACCCCTTTTTGCCATTGCCAATGCTCTTTTATCCCGAGCGCCCAGCTTCTTTACACCTCCATTATAAACAAGAACAAATGTCACATTATTACGAACAAAATTCACACTTTTATCCGTTATACCGCTAAATAAATATGCACTATCTATTGCCTTTTTCCTGATTTCTTTACACTCAAATTCTCCATCCTTGAATTCTACCAGGCAAAACTTATCCTCTGTATCTGTTTCACACAGCGCATCTGCTGAAGCAGCATACTCTTCTGACTTTCCTAAATTATTACAATAATTTGTCTTTGCCTGATCAAAGTCAATCGCAAGCTTTTCACTATCAGTCATACATTCATTTAATGCGGTATTCCTTGATATTTCCTTCAGAGATTTTATCGCTCTATTATCTCTAAACTCATCGAAATATTTAAGTCTCATCTAAAATATCCAATTCCTCGCTCACTTTTAAGAATGGTCGTGCCAACTTTGAATATATGCACTCCAAATTTTTACTGATATCTTCTATATTTGTGGTCATGTCAGTATTTTTTGCCAGAAGATAATATTTTGTTTTATCTGCAACATTATATTTCTTTGTAAAGTACTCAATAAAACTGATAAAATCTGCACTATGAGAACTTATTACAAAGTTTATTCCCAGCAAATCATGTAATAACACAACAATCTCTGCATAGACAAACATCCCCTCAGGATTTAAGTTTGTTTCCGGTTCATCCAAGATCACTATTCCGTTTTCTTCAAGAAACCCCTTCTGCAATAAAGACTTGATAATTACAAATGACTTTATTCCGGTTGAAATATTTACAACAGAAACACTCTTTTTCAGTCCTTTTTCAGCATATACCATTCCTGATTCAGAATCGTCTTCGAGACTTCCGATTCCAAAATCATCCAACTTTTCATATACTTTTTCAAGTCGCTTATTTGCAATGACATCATCAACAGCAGAATTGTTTTTATTTTTTACATTAATAATCTTTTCAACCAGGTCATATCTATGACCTAGTCCTCTTCTGTAAGGTCTATTCCACATATCATCCAAGATATATGGGTCATCAATATACACAACATTCTTTACCAAATTCATTTTTTTGAGTATATCGATTTTTCTATTTTCTTCCGCTGTATACTGAATTTTTTCATCCTTTATGCATAATTCAATTTCAGATTTTTCATTAGGATAGTTTATATGACCAATCTGGGCACCGAACTCTTCATCAATATTTCTTGAAACTATTGCCTTTAATATTTCAATATCATCAGTCTCTATTGTTTCAATTATTCTTTTTTTTAATGAATCATCTATATCAGTAGACTCTTTATGTCCTAGATCATCTACAAACTTATCAATAATTTCATCATTATGACTGTATCTATACAATTCAATCATATCTCTGATAGCAGTCTCTTTTACCCTAAAAGTACCAACTCCGCGAGTGAGCCAACTACGTGAAAAAAAACTAATCGATCTCAAAATTGAACCAACTCTGTCTTCAAGTATTTTCTCTTCGAAGTCGTGAAATGAATTAAAAGTACAATACAACACCTTTCCTATCGTACTTTTCCCTGTTCCGTTTTCTCCGCAAAGTACAGTGATTCCATTGATATCTATTTCGTTATCACCATGTAATCTACCGATATTCTTCACTCTTAATTTCATCTATATTCACCCATAATAATGATATTAAATTCAAAACGCTTTTGATTCCAACATCACTCTACGTATAAATTGTAATTTTGTAAACTATTTCCAATAACTCACCGCTTCATCAACTCTTCCGCGAGTTTTGCTGCTCTTTCTGAAGCTCGTCCATCACCTACGTATCCCAAGTCTTTATTCATCTGCTCTACCGCTGCCAGATACTCATCTTTATCAAAGTCACGTATCTTCGTTTCCATTTCATCGTTATTCTGTGCTACAGCGAAGGGAATATTCGCGCTAATATTAGGTGTAACATACTTATTCTCTTTAATTTTGTAAAGTTCAATTATTTTAAAACTCAGGTCGCCTCGGTTTTTACGATATTCCTCCAGATCGTCCACATAGAGAAATACCGGAATCCCGTTGCAGCCTGCATCAAATGCCATGCTTGAGTAGTCCGTGATGAGCATATCTGATGCTGCAATTACTTCATTTGCTTCGTTCCAATGGCTTACATCGATCACGCCAAGTTCTGATTTCGCAGGATTTTTACCGCGTGCGGCAAGTATCTGGGGATGAAGTCTCTCAAACATCACCCATTTTTGCCCAGTCGTTTCTTCCAGTGTTCTTAATACTCTTTGCTTATCGAGAGTTGCCTCTTCTTCATATACGCTTCTATTTGTCTTCTGTCCTTTTTCTCGGAATGTCGGAGCATACAGTACTACTTTCGTATCATCAGAGACACCATATGCCTGTTTTACTGTGCGTTTTATCTCTGACCTGTCTCCGTAGAGGATATCTTCTCGAGCCTGACCTATGACTTTTATGGGACCATCATAAACCAGACCTTTTACAAAGTATTCCTTTGCCCATTTCGAATCTGTGACTACATAGTCTATGAGATCCGAATCCCTTTTACTAACAAGATGTGCGATTTTTGAGAATCCTTTTCCTCTCCACATACCTATATTTTTAATACCAAGTCCGGCATGCCATGTATTTATATAGTATTGACCCTTTCGCTTCAAAGTTCCAAGTGGTTTTCTGTAGTTATCTATCCAGAGCTTTGACGTTGAGAGGTAATATGCTCTGTTCCAAAGAGTTTTTTTATATACTCCGGAAACTGCTTTTCCATGTCGTTTACGAGCCAGTATATTTCCAGTCCCGGATTTCTTCGATGCATTTCTTCCACGATATATTTAGGATTGCAGGTAAATCCACCGCGTCCCTCAAATGTCACTACCGTCACACGATTTCGCTTTATTGGAAATACTCTACACGCCCTATATGCCAGGCTGTGGTAAAATGCTTTTATCTTTCTTTTTTGTATGTATCTGTCTTCGCTAGTCAACCGGAAGTACTCCTTACTCTTCATTTCCAAATCAAGCTATGATGATGAATAAAATGCTCAATATAGTCATTCTCCATTCTCGAATCATCATTACTATTATTGTAACTAAACAAAAATAATTATCTGATTCTCTAACGTTTCTTGCGAATTCATCCGTCGCCCAAAAATCATTATCCTCATCTATAAACACTATAGAATCCTTAATCGTAGGAAGCAGTGTCTGCCAATCTCGTCCCCCAAGGACTCTGCACTGTTTATCACATTTAAGGTCTATACCGCTTTCCTGCCCAGATTCGTAGTACTCATTTATCATTTCAACAAGGGTTGTTTTCCCTGTTGCACTATCTCCTCTGATTACAGTGATATTTCTTTTTTACGAAAACTCATATTTTAAAGATGAGTTGGAAATCGTAATGTGGTGAATCCCTTTCATTCTTTCTCCTCTATCTAACGATCATCCCAGCCACCGGAATCAACTCTTCCATGTTATGAATAATCTGATCCGTATTAAGAATCTTTATCGTAAAATCACCATCTCCGAAATCCATAATATGTCTTAGATTAATAGTCACATCCATCATATTTCCAATTTCTAATAACCATCTTGCACAATTATCGCCACAGGCAGAAGCATTAAATATCTTATCTGGCTGTTTATAAATACAAATTAATGTCTTCACTCCACCGGATAATTCTCTTGGCGAAATACCGCCCAAAACAGGACTATCTATTATTCTCGGACCGAGCACTTCAGATTTATCTACAGCTTTTATCATTTTTTTCGATAATTCATCTGTAATCCATTCATCGGTATAGGTATTCTTAAAATACCGAGCCGGATTATATATGGATTCCGGCATATCACCGTAATATACTGACAGCATCCTATACCTCCAATTTTACGTGCTCTCAATCACAAAGTTGTGCTGCTTAATTTCCGAGTACACGATTCTAATCACGCGTACCTTTTCATAACAAACAATTCATGAGACAATCCCGCCATCATCTATAGCCTTGTATAAGCTGCAAAAGCCAATAACCCCAAGATCTATGATTCTCATCACTGACAGTACTTATACAATTTATACTCAAACTGATCCAGCGTATCACATTCTCCACAACTCAGTTTTTCTCTCACTCCAATCATAACCATAGTTTTAATCTGAAGGTATTTTCTTAGTTTCTTCCAAAATACCCAATCCAAACCAACTGCCCGATAATTAACTAACGACGGATTAATTCTACTCATCATGTTTTTATATTTTTCTGCATTAGCTTTTTTGTAAAAATACAGTACACCAATCTTTTTCTTCTCTGAATCATCACTTTTTCCCTCTTCACATTTAATATTTCCAGTATTATTTCCATTTTTAAATTCCATCAATATCCAAAAAGGCTCCGCCTCTGTTTGGATCGTTGGTAAAACTGAATTTATACGAAAATAATTCTCACCTTCTATATTAAAAATACTATTCAAAATAGTAATTTTAGTCTGATCAAAAAACTCAGCGCATGGATTTTCAATATTTGCAATATTACCCTTACTACCAGTAAAAAATGAAATTGTGTCCCTAATCACCTTGAAAATATTATCCCAACTATTAAACACAGAAAAAATATTATAAAAAGCCATTCCATCTTCGGGATATTTTACTATTTGTATTATTTTTAGCTCTTCAAATATATTTTTCGCTATTAGATTTAACGTTGGAAATACATATATAACGCTATCACATGAACGCTTTCTAAAGTAAACTATCGTGAAGAAACAATTATCATTTTTTCCATTTGTACAGCCTACATAAATTTCTTCAAATTCATTAATATTTCGAAGCCACTTTTTAAATGACATCACACTATCAAACAAAACAAATATAATCTTATCGTTTATATTATTATATCTCGAAACATTTCTATTAAAATCAAAGTCTTCACAAGATACTATGATATATTTGCTATCTCTTAATACTTCTTTTATATCATTTGCACTCGCAATCTTATAAACACCACTTTCTTCATGCTGTAAATAACATTTGCCTTGATTTGTTCCAAAATCGAAAATGCCAATAGCTCCGCCAGGCACATTCAATTTATTTGTTTTCTCTAACTGTAATGCACCAAGGTCAAATACAACTATTTTTTCTAATAACAAATTGTTCAGATTAACACTTTTATAATCTTTACCAGCCTTAAATCCCAGTTCTAATTTTTCTGCCAAACTACCAAAATGATGTTTTGCTATTTCAATCAACTCATCCTGCTCAATATATTTCGAACACTCAAAACACTTTTGAAATTTAAAAACCCATTCTAATCTATTATTTATTTCATGTTCTAGTTGCTTGAAATCAATTCCCTCACAACAGTTATCCAATCTTTGCCAAAATTCATTACCCTGTACATCTATATTTAAAACAGAAACACAAAAACTTTCTATCTTTCTACGTCGCTCCTCTATTGTCTCTTCAGTATCACTCCAATTTTTCTCAGCAATCATCAAATATGTTTTATATTCATCTGTTTTCTGCCTGTATACTTCCTGTCGCTTTTCACAACCGTAATTTTCCTCTATCCACAGCAATTCCATACTATTTGCAAAAACTTCTTGAACCGTCCTTGTGGCCTCATACAAAACATCCATTTTTTTGCATAATAATAAATAATAATTTTCATCGCGTTCAAAATGTTTTGCCATTTCGATCAAGTTCATAACAAGTCCAAGATTTGTATTTACAGCCAAATATGCATGATACATTTCATGTATACATGTAGATGATTCCGAGCCATATTCCATGTTCAAACTTGGCGAAATATAGATTTTCCCTCCCCATTCAAATGAAAATGCTCCAAGATTAGTATGTTTAAGCAAAATTTATCTCCATAAAATATAATCAACTCATAGATGCTTTTTTAATTCTGCATAAAATCTCTCTGTTTCTGTCATTCCACAATCAATCTTTTGAAAATATCCTCTAGACCTTTCATACAACACCTTTTTATTGAATTGTTTTCTAATCTCAACATATTTCAATACATCTTGATCACATTTTAATCTAGGCCAATATGAAAGATATTCTGGAAGTATTTCATCGCTAACCAAATAATTGACAATTGACATTTCCTTTTCGGTCGCCATTCCTATTTCAAATGGTACCCACCATGAATGCTTTGTATTGCTCGAAAGAATAACTATAATTTCTGAACACTCACGCAATTTTTGACGTATATGTTTTGTCAATTCCTCCCCATTATTCGTTAACATATTATCCAACACATCTAAATAAGCATCTACTCCCACAGATTCAAACACTTTCATAACACGCCGTGCAACACTTTCATCTTCTTTTTTGTGTGAAATAAAAATCCTCATAATTTCAATCATCCCCTATTATGTGCTAAATAATTACAAACTATTATCCTTTTGTACTAGCCAAAATCTGACTTTAGACTAAATTTTTTCATGCCTGCACCCGCAAAGAATTGAATATATATATAACACAATTTATTTCTCTAACAACGTACATACAAAAATAGACACATATATAATCAAAACACACACCGGAACAAGTCTCTCCAAATGAGAAATTGGCCAGTACTTGAATCTATTTTTTCCATAATCCAGTTTTTCCCATTCATAAGCATATAAATTTAACGGTAATTCTTTTTCAATTTCATGTATAATCTCAAATTTTCCAGCGTTTAGGAGCTTATAGCTTTGAAGCAAATATATCCAAACATAGCAAAGTAGACATCCCAAAACAACGATAACCCACCAATATTTCTCAACGTTAAATCCATTTATACCAACAATGCCCAACACAACAGTATGAACAGTTACAAAAAATGAATTTACATTTCCCCTTCGTTCACTTATCTTATCAGCCATTTCAACATAAAGTTTATATTGCTCTAACATTGCTTCCGAAATATCTTTTTTATTGTTTATTAATTCCATTTCTTAACCATTTCCATTTGATCTATCACACCTAGCACAACCAATGTCACTAACTTACGGAAAGAACTTAATCGTCATCCCTCTATCTTCCCCCTCATATACGCCCCGATTTCTGCGATGGTCTTTAGTGCCTGCTCTTTCATAGGAGTAGGGAAGCTGTTCATACAGGGGAAAGTTTCAAAGCTGAGCGTACCGTCAAAGCCTATGTCTCTGAGTCCACATATAAACCCGTCCCAATCGACCCCGAGATCTGCCACACTTTCTGTCCTAAAAGTGAAGGGCATCTGGTGAAGGTCTCCTATGCCGTCGTTATCATGTATGTGCAATATTTTTAACCTGTGCCCCAAAGTAGTGACCATTTCATATGAGTCTCTGCCAACGAGGTTCATATGACCGGTATCCAGGCAAAATCCAAATCGCTCCTCACCGGCTGCATCATTCAGGCGATCAATGAGCGTTGCTGCATCATGCGGATCTGCACATACACCCTCAACTATACGTCCTGCCTGTCCTTCGTAAAGGTTCTCGAGACATATCACTACGTCATTTTCCCGCGCCATGTCTATGAGTGACCGAAAATACTCAAAGTTCCGCTCCGTTTCAACTTCTTTTCCGAGATAATACTGCAGTTTCCATGGGTGGATCACCATGTACGGTATGTCCATAAATCCTGCAAAGAGAAAGCTTTTCGGTATGACATTTTCCATCATATATGCATTCTGCTTTTCTCTGCCAGGTCCCGGCACAAACACAGGGTACGGAGCATGCATTTGTGATATCTCGAGTCCTGCTTCTTTAAGCGCATCTTTATACGGTTTAAACTTTTCTTTAAGTTCTTCCTGCGATGCGTCGAAGAAAAGATTTAGCTTTCCTCCATATATTTCTGAGTTCATGATAAATACGTCCAGGTTGAAATCTACGCAGTCGAAGCCTGCCGCCTTTATCATATCTATACCACTTTTTGAGAGTTCCCGTTCTAATATCCCCTTTGTCTGGACACCAAGTTTCAGCATTTTCTTTGTCTTCCTCTGTAAACCATTCAGCATCAAAATAATCCACACTTGCAATGCCCATATCATGTATTTCTTTAACTATATCACGATATGCAGCAACGCACACGAGTACATGGCACTCATCCGCAGGTATTTTTCGTATCTCTTCCGGATTCTTTATCTCCACTCCGTCAAATGTCTCTCCCCAACGGGACTCGTTCTTATCTATGATAAAGAACGGCTTGTGCCGCTGCCCAAATTTCTGCATATAGGTATGCATGAAAGGACCTGCGCCAAAAGTGATCAGCTTCTTATTCTCATACGTCTCAAGTATCTCATCCCAATGAAATGACTTGTCCCATTCCGACGCTATACTATATGCCATGTTGCTCATGGTATCAATGAGTTCTGTCGGTATACTTCCATACAGCCCGTCTATATCGAGAAAAAGTGCTCCGTCAAAGCCTATCCTGTGAAGCTCTCTTATAACCAGTCTCCAGTCTGTGAGGAGGATTCCACGTCCAACCGTAAATGTATAGGGCATTTGGTGCATATCATGGATGCCGTCATTGTCATTTGCGTGTAAAAACATCAGATCAGATCCGAGCTCAGTGATCATATCTACTACGTTTGATGAAAAGAGCATTGCATGCCCCACATTAAATGCCGCTGCAAAATGTGATTCACTGCGCTTTTCGATATTCGATGCACTTTGTGCTCTTTCTGCCTGACGTAGTTTATTCAATGCCCGCTTAAAATCAGCTGCATCGCAAAGGCCGTTTCGTCTGACGCGTGTATCTCCGATTTTTATATAATAGCCATTTTCGAGGACTATACGACACTCAGACTTGAGGATCACTTCCATATGATCCATTAGTTTTGCAATAACGCTGTCTACATCCTGCAATCCCTCTGTTTCTATGAGGACATACGGGATAGCAAGCCTCTCCGCGTCATGCAATACATCCCTAATACTGTCAATTTTGTCACCGGTAAGGTTTATACAACAAATTTTTGAACGTTGCGTCTCATTATTTGTATCGTTAACTGACACATCATCAGCCAATTTCTGTATCAGTTCTTCCGCATTTTTTAGCTCATCGTACCGGATTTCCAGATTTGAAAATCCGGCTCTTGTCACCGCTTCTATCAGATTACTCCGTGTACTTATTCCGGTAATCATCAAGTTTCTTTTCTCCCTTTCACATACCTGTCAGGTACGTTTGTAATTATGTCTGTTACTCAATTTTGTGCAAATCTTGTCATGTTTTTCTCTACGAGACTTGCTTCGATTCCCTGTACATACAGTGGTTCCTGTCCGCCCCACGCGCGAACTGCATGATCACCACCTCTGTACCGCTCCGGAACTTCTGTATCCAATGCATAGCATGATGGATGAAGAGCCTCTGCTTTTGCCTCATCTGCACCTTTAATACAGTCGGACAATCTGCTCGCAAGCATTCCTGTCTTCGCTGTAGGATCGAGCTCCTTCATGTACTTTATTGATTCCATAAGGAATGATGACCATACGATATACTTTTCTACGCCATGCTTCCGAACAATATCGAGAGCTTTTTCTTCCAATCCCGGATATCTATAGACTGAAGTCTTAAGCTCGATATTTAAGAGGAGACCATTTTTCTCCATATATGGTTTCAGTAAATCCAGCAACTCATCAAGAGTCGGTATGGTCGTGTGACTTCCGTCTCTCTTCATGATCTTCGTGCTCTTTAGTTCGGATAACGTATAATCTCTTAAATACCCTTTGTGGTCTGTCACGCGATCCAGTGTCTCATCATGGAACACAACTACTTCACCATCTTTTGAGAGCTGTACATCTGTCTCAATCCCGGCAAGATCAGCTCCAAGTTCCGCAGCAGCCCTAAAAGCCTCAAGAGTATTTTCCGGATACTGCATGGACATACCTCTGTGTGCCCACACCTTCACCTCAGGGAGTTCCTGTAACTCTTCCTCAACTTTTCTGCGCCTTTCCGCATTTTCCTTCAGAAATAAATCCATTACAGAAGCTCTGGCAATCGTTTCTTTTTTCAGTACCGCTCTCTCAGCTGCAGATGACTCATCATCTCTTGTGATACTTCTCACATGACGTACAAACGCTTCGGCTTCGTACTGCAGTCCTGAGCCTTCATAAACGGCATCGTGTGATTCATTTCGATTTGGATCCTCATATCTCACATCAAAATGCTTTGTAAGCCACCAGGGTGCCGGTCCCAAGATATATCCATTCGTCCCGGAAATAAGTATCTGTCCCTCGCTCTTTACTCCAAGTCCGCACTTGGCTGTGGCAAATCTACCGTCTCCGTAATCAAAGACCGCTTTTGTATAGAGATCCAGACCGTTTTCTGCATAGGTGGAATAAAAATGAACATCCTTATAATCAGTACCATATAAGCGGAATATAGGAAGCATGTTATAACTTCCGAGTTCCAAGAAGCTTCCGCCGTACTTTACGTCTGTGAGCTCACGCGTATTTCTACCCTCAAGTTTTGTAAACGCAGCCTCTATATCACGCACAGCGCCTATACGACCTGAGTGCGCTTCCATCATCATTTTCTGAAAGCCTTCACAATATCCGGTTTTCAGTGCTTCGAGAAGGATGAGATTGTTTTCCTCCGCCAGTTTATACAGTTCTTCTGCATCGCTCTTTGAAAAGCTCATAGGTTTCTCACAAAGAACATGTTTACAAGCCTCAAGCGCAGTTCTCGCATAATCCACATGGGTTTCATGAGGGGATGCGATATATACGGCATCGACTTCCGACAGAAAATCTGCCATATCATCAAACGCCTTATTTAGCCCCTGCGCCTCGGCAAATCGTTCTGCACTACTCCTTCTCACATTGTAGACCGCCGTTATCTCGAGAAAACGTACATTTCCAACTGACTGTACAAATCTTCCTGCTATCCGTCCTGTTCCGATCACTCCCAGACGGATCTTTTTACCTGTTACTTTATCAACTACTCTTGTAAAAAAATCCTTCATAACGTTCAATCCTTTGCACAACAACAGCGCCAAAAGCAGGTGTAGCCACTCATGGCGCTGTACATTTTCACTATTTTATAAACGCTCTCTCTGACGCATAAATTTCTCTACAATGTCAGACATGGCGATCGATTCTTCAGACGTAAGTCTATAGCCTGTATCAGAATTTCCGTTGATTTTCTTTACAAACTCGGATATTTCATACCTGAATCCATCTCCCTGGAAGGTTGGCTCATAGTGCTCTATCTTATTCGGATCTTCGTAACGAATGTCAAATTTGTGCGTGAGCCACCATGGCGACTGAGCGATTATATAGCCTTCCGTACCTGAGATCACGAGCTGACCTTCGCCCTTTACCCCGACACCCGACTTTGCAGTCGCGAGACCATCCTTGTACTTTATCATGATCTGCGTGTAGTAATCTATGCCATTAGGACCATCGATACAGTCGATCCTTATATCCTGAAAATCTGTACCGAAAAGCTTGATTATCGGCAACAGGGGATAGCTTCCGTTTTCCAGAAATGCTCCGCCGTATTTCTCATCCGTCATCTCACGACTGGTTGGAGTCGCTATTCTCGTAAAAGCTGCAGTCACATCGCGTATCTCGCCGATCTTTCCGCTCTTTGCCACATTTATCAGCTGCTGAAATCCCGGGCAGTATGCGGTCTTTATTCCTTCCATGAGGACTACGTTTTTTTCCTCTGCGAGCGCATAGAGTTCTTCTGCCTCTTTTCGAGTAAATGTCAGCGGTTTCTCTGACAGTACGTGCTTTTTTGCAAGCAACGCCCTTTTGGCATAGTCATAGTGTGTCTCATTCGGAGATTCGATGAACACGGCATCTACTGTATCGAGAAAAAGCTCATAGTCATGCTGCTCTACAGGAACATTATATTTTTCCTGAAATTTATGGGCTGTACCATCCTCCGTATCAGGATTATATGCCGCCACGATCTCAACACCACTCACAAACTTGGATTCATCATAGAATCTCGGAGCGAGACGTCCTGTCCCGACGAGCCCTAAGTTCACGAGTTTATCCTTTTTGGTACGCTTCATAGTACTGGATATACCCGGAGTACGCGGAAGATATGTCACCTTGCAGAAAGCATTTAGATAATCGAAATGCCCCACCCAGTCAGATCCAACGGTAAAGATATCTACATTATATCGCTGTATATCTTCAATTTTTTGTCCATCATGGTCTTCTACAATTATTTCGTCAGCAAACCCTGTCTTCTGGACATTTGCAATCCTCGTCATGATGGGATCTACTACATTGATCTTTCCACGAGCCTCGTCAAAATGCTGTGTAGTTACACCGACTATCAGATAATCTCCCAGTTCCTTCGCGTGCTTCAGGAGATTGTAGTGTCCCTCATGAAAGAGGTCAAATGTGCCATATGTGATAACCTTTGTCATAAATATTCATCCCACCTGTTCTTGTCATCCATCAAAAGCTTATTGTACAAAAGTTTTTTCAGAATATGCCTTATCTCCACAGCACCTCTGAATAATTATGTCTACTAACTCTTTCACTCTCCGGTGGAAGCTGCATGTAATCTCCATAAGTATTTCTAAGGATCTCATCATATCCTACCGGCACATTATATTCTTTCCCGTCAAAGGGTAATTTTATGACATCTTTAATCCACTCTTTTTTCATGCACGTCGAAGGACAGCCTCCATCAAAATTTGCCGGAAATCCAATTCTGTTTGTTTTAGCATTTCTATATCTGACAACCAATTCTTTTCTGCCTTCTATCAATTTTTTGTAAAAAAGTTTTTTCCATATGAACTTACGCAGATAAGAGATCACGTAATGAACCGGATTTAGTGATTTTGCGGGCATGTAAATAATACGATTTATGGCCTGAACCTGATCCATACTCTCCTTGAAATAAGCACTCGTTACTTCATCATCGTCAGGGACATTATCCATAGGAAAAATATCAATAGACACGATCAGTTCAAATTTTTTTCCATATCCTGGGTAATGTACAACTGTATCTGCTCTGCCGATCTTACCAACCATGTACGGAAGAAAATCTGACACAGGATGATCCGGATCGATAAAAATAACATTTTCAGCAAGCGGATGCTCCAACACATCTTTTCGAAATGCCTCATAATCTTCTCTAGACATCATCACATCTATATCGTCATCCCAGGGTATAAAGCCATGATGACGAACCGCTCCGAGCAGTGTTCCCCAGGTCAACATACACTTCCAGCCTTTTTCCTCACACCGCTCCATTATCGCATCCAGCATTTCAATAAGCATTTCTTTCTGAATTTCTTCTGATATTGCTTCTCCGGATTCACCTCTTTTTATTGACATATACTTTCCTTCCTTAATAATCCCACGGTTTTCACCGTGGGATACATGACTTCTATCCAATTTATTGTACCATGAAACGATAAGTTTGTTTATGACTAACTTTGAAACAGGGCTCTATTGAAGTACACAGGTTGTCTTCCCAAAATATAAAAAGTTAATTCCACTCATAAAAACTAATGTTACATAGCGACAATTATCTATAAAAGACAAATTATTAGGTATAAATGGGTATTCCAACCAAAACATATGACGCATTTGACTCAAATGTCTCAACATGTACCCATTCCTATATGGTTGCTCGCCTCTCATATCAAACAGAATCATCACATCAAAGAGAGCACTCATGAATTCCTAATCATTTCAAAGCCAAAATTCGGTAGCCACATTCTCATGTAAAAATCTTTTTCAGGATTCGAGGCCATTTGTATTAATTGCTCATTTAATCCAATATCTTTCCGCCATAAAAATCTTAATTGATCTAATATGTTATATAGTCTCCATATTAAATGTTTTATGTCAGCTTCATCTTCTTTCAAGATTATTTGCGCTATTATCTTTTCAGCATCAGATATTTCAAGTGCTAATAATTCTTCATCTTCAATCCATATCATTCCATCTTTTAGCTGATCATCTATCTTTTTTAGTCTTTCATTTATAAGATTAATTGACAATAAAAATTCATCATTATGAATCAATGGCATGTATTCTTCAATGTAGTCCGGTCCATTCATCCACATATCTGTGTCTTCATCAAATCACATCTCCGTCGTCATCACTTATATCAACTCTATATCTGCAATCTGAGCTACAATCTTTTTTACGATATTTTCATTCAGATACGCTGGATTCAAGTGTTCTTTCTTATATTTCAAATATGAGTCCTGGCTTTTAGCAACCAGAGTCTTTGTAAAAAATCTTTCCCAACTGAAATACTCCGAACTCTCTATATGATCCGAAGGATTCTCAAGTATTTCCTTTATCTCCCCATCCTGAAATACTCCTGACGCTAATATCAACCACTCGAATGATTCCGGGAGAAACATGATGATATTTTTATTTCTAGTGCAGAGCTTCATCAGCCTGTCCATCTCCGGTCCAAACGCTGCACCATCTGCAACGATAACCACCTTTTTGTCCAGAGCTTCATTCACCTTGCTAAAGACATTTGATTTTCCCTCCGCACTTACCACTGAATAACTTTTACCTTCAGAAATTCCACTATAAAATTCAAACCCGGCATTGGAATCCTCAACTATGATTTCCTCCGGTTCAAACACCTCATGTGGTCTGTATTCTCCATAGATATGGTAAAACTCATGATATACTTGTCGTAATCCTGCGTAACGGTTTGATGTTCTGATACCATATATCTCTTCAACACTATACGGAAGATTGGGAAGTCCCTCTCTTGTAACCAGACAAAAATAATTATCTGATTCTTTAACAGCTCTTGCAAACTCGTCCGTCGTCAAAAAATCATTATCCTCATCTATAAACACTATGGAATCCTTCATCGTAGGAAGCAGCGTCTGCCAATCTCTTCCTCCAAGTACTCTGCACTGCTTATCACATTTAAGATCTATGCCGCTTTCCCGCCCGGATTCATAGTATTCATTTATCATTTCAACGAGTGTTGTTTTCCCTGTTGCACTATCTCCTCTGATCACAGTGATATTTCTTTTCAAAGAAAACTCATATTTTAATGATGAGTTGGAAATTGTAATATGATGAATCCCTTTCATTTTCTCTCCCTATCTGACTATCATCCCAGCAACTGGGATCAGCTCTCTCATGTTATGAATAATCTGGTTCGTATTAAGAACCTTGATCGTAAAATCACCATCTCCAAAATCCATAATATGTCTTAGATTAATAGTCACATCCATCATATTTCCAATTTCTAGTAACCATCTTGCACAATTATCACCACAAGCAGACGCATTAAATATCTTATCCGGCTGTTTATAAATACAAATTAATGTCTTCACTCCACCGGATAGTTCTCTTGGTGAAATACCGCCCAAAACAGGACTATCTATTATTCTCGGACCGAGCACTTCAGATTTATCTACATCTTTTATCATTTTTTTCGATAATTCATCTGTAATCCATTCATCGGTATAGGTATTCTTAAAATACCGAGCCGGATTATATATGGATTCCGACATATCACCGTAATATACTGACAGCATCCTATACCTCCAATTTACGTTCTTTCATGGCTTTTTTAATACTCTTTTCATTGTATCACGAAAAAGCAACGCTTAAATCAATTTTCAATTTTCAACTACTAGTTAAAAGACAACCCACTTTTAACCGTGTAAAATATAAGTAAATACACAGAACGTTCAATAAAATGTATTTATCAAGCAAGATAAACAACACTAACGAGGTTACTCTATGGGAATTTTTATTCATTTATCAATTTCACAATCGGTTACAAAAGAAGAATGGGCTTCTGTTTATAAAGAAACCCTGCAGCTTGTCGATGCCTTTCCACTTGCAGAAAGACTCGAAGTACCTATCCGCGGGATAAAAACGATGTGCCTTATTCCGACAAAAGAACGAGACGAAGTATCTAGCTGGGATAACGAAAAAGTACGCACCGGATGGTTTGCCGACGGTGATTACGAGTCTCTCCATATAGCTGAGGACTACTTCCTTCCACGGGATCTTGTCACAGATGAGAGTTATGACGCAGATGCTCCTGACGCAATGTTCAGCATACTGCCTTCTTATCTCGACTATTCCTGGGATGATCCAAGATTCCGCAGATGCTATGATCTATGGGATTCAAAAACTCAGGCTGAACCGTACCATATGTACCTTCTTGCTATCGCCTGCCTGATCGAATCACGGCTCGGTCAAAAGGCCTGCGTTTACGGCGACATTACCAGAGGTCAGTGCCGAAAAGCTGTTGAAATTGCTAACAAACATTTAGAGAAAAAAATTGACCTTCCCGACCGTTGTGACCCGGAAAGGCTGCTGAAAAGGCTAAAAACATTTCCTCTTTCTGAAGCAGAGATCCTGAAAGTATATATCGACTTTTATCTAGGTACAACGGATGCCAATTTTGGTAACGAAGCACGTAAACAGTTTTCAGAATCCGCTTTCGACGAATACTGGAAAGAGCAACTGGACGATTATCAGGTGACAACGCGAGGTTTTGCCAGCGCATTGCACGACTATCTGCTCTGGGGATTTGATCTCGAAAAACTCGCCAGATATGTAACATTCACGGATAAAGATGGAACAGATCACTATGATGATTTTGTAAAAAGTATCATGGAAACAAATCTCCATGTTAAAGAGAAAGATGTCCGGGATCACCTACTGATCGACAAGGAAGACGAACGTCCTTACGGAATAAACACGCTGTTTGCACAGTTAGCATACGGTGGAGCCGCCAATAGAAAAGTTGACCGCTATTTTCCACTGGAAAGCATCCGGTCAGCCTTGATTTCCTCAATAGGAGACAAGTGTGACGTAAACCGTTTGATCGATAAATATCTGGAAGAAGATGAAGAATATCAAAAGCTTGATCATTCCGACTTTGCTTCCCTGTCAGAGGAAGATCTTGAGAAAGCGATCGCACATGATCCATCAGCTGTTTTCACACAGACTATGGATAAAAGGATAAATGTAATAGAAGAAATATATGAAGAGTATGATATCTCTGATTTCGAAGATCTTCAGTATTATGAAACCGGCGATTCCATAGCCCCGGATATTGCTGAACAAGTTGGTTCTTCTTTTGCTTTCTACCGGAGTCTTCTTAAAGAAAAAAATTACACCGATCTGATGGATTCATCACCCAGAGAACGCTGTGAATGGCTTGTCTTCCAAAATCAAGGCCTTCTTCTCCGAGACAAAGACTGGAATAAGATCTTTGGAGATATCATGGAAAACCCTGATTCCTTTGCAAGATACTACCCTTGTGTACGAATGAAGCTCACCAGCAACAACCTAATTTATGTGCTTCGTGCGATCATACTCAATGACGCTTTCTATCAGTACGCATTTTCTCTTGAGAAGGAATACAGCAAGAAAAAAATAGAGGACTAATGCTAACGGCGTATATCCGATTCTTTTATCACCGGATATACGCCGCCTGTGTCTATTTCTACGTTTCTTTTTATGCTTTTTCAGCCGTCTGTGTCTATCTCTCGATCTGTGCCTTTATTTTTTCTGCGCTTACTGCGGTTTTCTCTGAGGAACTGCTCCATGACCGCTGCCCTTGCTATGCTTTCGCGTTCGTCGCGTTTCAGGTGCTCTCTCACTTCTCCACGGATCCGCGCGGCAAATTCCGTGCCCTCGTACTGCAGACCACTTCCTGCATAGTCAAAGGAATGGCTGTCTCTCTGATCCGGATCTTCACGCCGAACCTCATAGTTTGACGTGAGCCACCAGGGCGCCTTGCCGAGGATATATCCGTCTGTGCCGGATATCACGATATGACCTTCGCTCTTAACTCCGAGACCGCACTTAGCTGCCGCATATTTCTCATTTCCAAAGTCAAATATTGCCTTTGTGTAGATATCCAGACCATTTTCCGCATAGACTGACTGGAATCGCACTTCCTTATAATCTGTACCAAATAATCTAAAGATCGGCAGCAGCGTATAACTGCCAAATTCCAGAAAGCTTCCGCCATGCTTTATGTCTGTAAGTTCTCTGGTATCCTTATCTGTAAGCCTTGTAAATGCTGCATCTATATCGTGCAGTTCACCGACAGAGCCGCTCTCCGCTTCCTTCATCATTTCGATGAACCCCTCGCAATAAGCGGTCTTTATTGCTTCCATGAGTACCAGATTTTTCTTATCTGCAAGGTAAAAAAGTTTCTCAGCTTCTTCGCGGTTTAAGCTCATGGGCTTTTCGCAAAGCACATGCTTTCCGTATTCCAGTGCGATACGCGCATAGTCTCCGTGTGTCTCGTGCGGCGATGCGATATAGACTGCGTCCACTTCATTCATAAAGCTGCACAGGTCTTCCGTATGCTTTTCTATCCCATGCTCTGCAGCAAATTTTTCTGCACTGACGGGATTTACGTTAAATACTGCTGTCGGCATGATTCCCGGCATTTCGTCTACAGTGTCAGCAAATCGCGCAGCTATCCTTCCGGTTCCAATGATTCCGAGTCTTATTGCTCCTTCAATGTTATTATCATTATTCATACTCATACCCTATCATTAAAAAATGGTATCTGCCTTTTACATCTCAGATACAAACCGCATCTTCTCCTCATTTTTATATTAACAGATTCCCCCTGTTCATGATTGCACAAAAATATGAACTTCATGCTATACTTATCACAGCTCTGCTTATTTTCTTTTTTGAAAGGATTATTATGAAGCGCTTACTCATCGTTACTAATCAGCCTGCTCCGTACAGGGTTGATTTTTTTATATATCTTCAGGAAAAATACGGAAGTGACTTTGATATCTGGGTTCTTTTTTCTACAGGAAACGAATCCAGTGACAGGAAATGGAAGGCTGATGAAGACCGGCTTAAGAATAAAGTTTTTTTGAAGTCCAAAGTCATTAAACTCCGTTCATCTTTTGATACTTCTGAAAAGATTCTGACCTACGGTGCCACTCGTGAACTTAACAGGATCCGCCCCGATATGGTCATCTGCAGTGAGTATAACTTTACGGTCCTGATCGTCAAGCACTGGTGCAATGTACACAAAGTTCCCTTTATCTCCTGGACAGACGGAACCCGTTTTTCTGAGAGACATATCAAACCTCACCAGAAGCTTTTCCGTAAATATGTGATTAAAAACAGTGCCGGATTTATCGCAAGCTCTACTGCATCCAAAGAAAATCAGATATTCCTCGGCGCTGATCCGGGCAGGATATTTATAAGCGAGCTGGCAGTTGATATCCGGAGATTTGAGAATGCAGGTAAAAAATATGTACCTAATAATACACTGATCGCAGTAGGCGGACTTATCGAACGCAAAGGCATCGACCTGCTGCTAAAGGCACTTGCCCTGATAAGTGAAGTTGATTGGGAATTAAAGCTGGTAGGTGATGGTCCGGAAGCTTCTGCTCTCAAGTCTCTGGCGGCAGATCTCGGCATCCTTGACCGTATCGAATTCTGCGGCTTTCTGTCCGGAGATGCGCTTATCGAGGCCTACGAGAGTTCCGGCGTGTTTGTATTTCCTACAAGAGAAGACTGCTTCGGTCTCGTGACGCTGGAAGCCATGTGCTGCGCTCTGCCTGCTGTCGTATCAAAGTACGCCGACAGTTCCTATGACCTATTAGAAAATCTGGAGAGCGGCGTGATAATCGACCCTTACGACTCAGAGAAATTCGCTGCAGTTCTTAAGAAAATATTGATCGATGATTCTCTTAAGATCTCGATGTCTCAAAAGGCAAAGGCAAAGTCTTATGAATTTTCTTTTGTAAACACTGCTCCGCCTTTTATCGAGGCTGCGAGAAACGCGCTTAAGCATTGAAAATATCTGAAAAATACATCATCGGTACACATAAAAAGACATGACGGATCATTTTTTTGTCGATCAATCATGTCTTTTTAATGTATATGCGTTTTTTCGCCTATAGATTCTTGCACAACAGCTTTATCTTTACGACCTCTATAGAATCACGCTGGTTACTTCGTCAACTCATCCGCGAGATCCATGGCCCTCTCCATGCAGACATCTGCATTAAAGTGAGACCATTCTCCCCAGCGGCCGAGTCCGTATACATCATTTTCTCTGCCCCAGGACAGGAGCTTATCCATGATCGCAGGCTTCTCCAGCGTATTTAAGGGATATGCGTAGTGATTTAAGTAGCTGAAGTCACTTTCTTCTTTCTTTAATGCTACTCTCTCACCGTTTGTCTCTGTCCAGTAACCCTTTGAACCGAGCGCAAAGTTTTCCATTGCCATGATTCTGTGATAGCTGAATTCCTCACTCGGGTAGTAGATCCACTGTGCTGTAGTCTCAAACGGCAGTGACTTTGCGTAGTAATCTATCTGCACTTCGCTGTACTTGAGCTTATTTACGCCGTCCTGTATTTCTGTTGGCATACCCGTGATATTCTTAAACTCTGTCCACGGCATAGCTACGATCAGCTTTTCAAACTGAAATTCATTGTTTACGGTCTTTGTATCGAAATCCACTGTATCTACTGTGGTATTTCCGTAATAACGCTCTCCGAGCCTCTCAGACATGCGTACGAAGGTATCGCCGAAGCCTTCTTTTTTCGGATAAAGGAAGTTTGAGTGGCAAGGCTGCTTTCCGTAGAATCTGTGTTCAAGGCAGCTCATAAGCGTATCCTCAAATGACACATCCGGCAGCTTTGCGAGCCAGTAAGTACCGAGACTGTTCAGATCCTTGGAAAACATCTTTCTATTATACGGAAGCATATAGTCTTCTGCGATCTTTGTTCCGAGCTTCCAGGTGATCCAGTCAACGAATTTCTCCGGCTTTTCTGTACCAAGATTGCAGCCCGCTATAGCGATAGCTTTCAGATACTTTACCTGTTCTTCTGTAGGAAGCTGCCAGATATGCGCTTCAAAGGGGCTTCCCATGAGCTGTCCTCTAAAGTAGATCTGGGAGTCACGTGTGAAATGATTCCACTCACTCTCAGGCAGGAAACGAAACATAAACTCGTCTACTTTTCGGCTTCTGGTATCGAGGATATGTCCTCCTCCAAAGTCTACCGGCTGGCCGTTTACGTATTCCGTACGGCAGAGTCCGCCTGCTCTGTTTTCTTTCTCTATTACTGCAAAGTCCTCTATTCCTTTATCAAGGAGCATGTTTGCAAATGTTAATCCCGACGGGCCTGCACCCAGGATCAGATACTTCACTTTCTTCATCAAAAACCTCTATATTTTTATCGTGTATAATCTCTGTGCTCGATGAACCAACGGTATGCGTCCTCGACACTTTCTCTTAAGTTCATGGACGGTCTCCAGCCAAGTGAAAATAGCTTTTCAGTATTTAGCTGCATATGCAGTCTGCCCTCCGGCTTATCCATATCGAAAAAGAGCTTGCCCTCATATCCGATCATATCTCTGATAGTCTCTGCGATCTGACGAATAGAAAATTCTTCGCCTCGTCCGATGTTGATCAGCGGATACTCAAATTCCTGATTCATGAGGAAAATGCATGCGCTCGCCACGTCTTTACTATTCAGAAACTCACGGCAGGCGCGTCCTGTTCCCCATACGGTAACAGTATCGATATTCTGCTCTTTTGCTTCTGTGATACGTCTTATGAGAGACGGAACGACTCCTGCTTTATCACCGTTAAATGCTGCATATTCTCCAAAGAAATTACAGGGGATGACTGTGAAGAAATCGTCATTATATTCCTGCCTGTAGTAGTTGCAGAGCTGTACTCCCGCAGCCTTTGCAAGTGAATACGGCGTATCGATTTCATTTAGATTTGTAAATGTGGCATCCTTTTCCTCAATGGGAATAGCCGCAGTGCTGGGATATAAAAGCGCACTGCATACATTAAGAAGCCTCTTTACACCATGGTTATGGGCGCTGGAGATCACGTTCATCTCCATCTGCATATTCTGCAGGAGCACCTCTACCGGGTACTTTCTCTTGTACTCTATTCCTGCGGATATAGCCGCCAGGAAAAATACGAAATCCGGCTTATTTTTTTCAAAAAAGCGGTCTACGTCAGCCTGATTTGTGCAGTCCACCTCAGCTCTGCTGCAGCACACTACGTCTGTGTATCCCTGCTCTGCAAGCTGCGCTCTGATGGCATGTCCAAGTGCTCCGCTATGTCCTATTACGCAAATTTTGTCATTTTTATTCATAATGATCACTTATCCTGATATATATCCTTTGATCCGTCCGGTGCCTCTACGCATACACTGTACATCTGTGCCATGATGCAGTCTTCCGGAAAGTACATGCTGTGAACCGTATAGGGTGTTACTTCAAAGAAATCGCCCTGTGAAAATGTTATCTTTTTTTCATTTTCACGTCCGACCGGTGCGTCACCACTCTTTTCGTCTTCCGGAGCTTCATCAAGCATGTAGTACCCAACTTCTACAGAGCCTCTTACTACAAAGAACGCCTCAGTGGAAACTTTGTGGTAATGTCCGCCGCGTATCACGTCTTTTCTTGATTCCAACACATTGAACTGCTTAAATCCATCGTGCACGAGCTGTGTGAGCTCGCCTCTATCATCTTTAAAATTAAAATCTGTTTCTAGTACTTTGATCATTTTTTACCATTACTCCCACGATCCATGCAAATTCGCTTTTGAACCCAAGTTAATATAATACCATCTATCACAAAATATTTCCAATCATTGATTATGCAAGGTAAATCAATCAATATAGCTATTCATATTCATTGGTCACAAACTCCACAGTAAAGTGCTCCGTTTGCATCCGATCTGTAACTTACTGTGTTTCACTTCACCTGCTTACATCTTGTTCACATAACAAATTTTATCTAGTCCTATATTTCAATCTATCCCAAATTTACCGATATATATTACGACAAGGTAAAAAATACAAAACTATCATATGACAAAGTTTGATAATTACAGAGGCAATAGTACTTCTGACCCTTACATCATTTGATCAGATACTAACTTCAGTTTTATGTAGGAGTTAAATTAATGAGCACTAATATCTTAGCCCACAATCTGATGGCGATGAACGCCGGCAGACAGCTTAAACTTAATGAAAAAACTAAAGCTACTGCAATGGAGCGTCTTTCCTCCGGTTACAAGATCAACCGCGCCGCAGACGATGCTTCAGGCCTTGCCATGTCCGAAAAAATGCGTCGCCAGATACGCGGTCTTACACAGGGTGCTTACAATATCCAGGAAGGCATTAGTTACTGCAAGACAGCCGACGGTGCTCTAAATGAAGTCTCTGACATAATGAACCGCATGGAGGAGCTGGCGGTGAAAGCCGCTAACGGCACAAATTCCGACAACGACCGTCAGGCGATCGATGATGAGATGCAGCAGTTAAAAGCCGAAACCGGAAGAATACTTGGAACTACAAAATATAATGAGATCTATATCTGGAAGGGCGGAGAACCGAAGTTTGATACAGTCAGTGCGGGCAATACATCCGTATACTCTGTTAATTATCGAAATACTTCTTCAATAACGCTTCCACTTACAAATAACAATGCTGCGGCTTATCCAAAAGGTTCAAATTCACAAAGTCCAAACGCATACATAAATCTCGAAGCGGATGAAACAAACGGTGTCCGATTTTATTGGACAGGTTACAACGGAAAAACTTATTATTCCAACTGGAAAGCATGGCCACCTGATGAAGAAGCAAGTATCAACGACCCTGATGACCCAAATAAAATGATAACGACCACGCATCCTGGGGCACTCAGTGTAAAACTTTCAGACCTAATGGATTATACTGCCTATCCCGAAACAAAAGGAATTGATGCTACGCTTTCATATACAACAAATAAGTATTCCACCCAGGCAGATCTGATCGCTTCATTAAACAGTACTAAATTTTCTACACAAACCACCACTTCCAACTATGCAAAGACGTATAAAAGTGACGGTTCCGACTATTCTGGTACGGTAAGTGCAAGTACTGTTATTTACTATCCTGCTATTGTAAAATCGGAACGCGATCTTGATAATACCGCCGATACTTCATTTGCCAAGGCTAAACCCTCAAACGCCAGCAACATTACGAAGCCTTCTGCCTCTGGTTCAAGTTATAGCGGAACCTGGAAATTTTATTATGATTTTGATGGTATTGGTACTGTTACTGCTTCACTTTCCAACATAACCTATAAACTAAACAGTACTTCCGAGCCAGATAAAGGGACCTGGTGGTACTGGTATCCTAACGAAGACTCTCCCTACCGCTGGCAATATGGAACACAAAAGAATCCTCCTGCCAGTCAGAGAACAGATGTATCCGGCGTAATCTATGCTCTTACAAACACTACTGACGGATTGCTTCAAGCAGACCTCGACCATGATAACACGGACTCAGGCACTATTACGCTCTCCTTTAATCTTACTGCAAATACACCATTTACCATAGAAAATGATTCAACCCAATACACGGCTGTTGGTACTTTAACGCTCAGCATGAGCCTTAGAGAAAACGAATCACTAGCGACCGTAATGAATCGCCTGCTTGCCATGAATGGTTCGGATTTATATGCATCCTCCAATGGTTCTAACAGTGACAGCGGCGGAGTCGGTTCCAAAGGAGCTTCTTCTGTAATACGCCCCGGTTATAAATATATTTCCATCCCCACTTACAAACAGGTGGAACTTCCGGATCCTACTCCCGAGAAGACCATTCCGATCTACACCGCACCGGAGTGTACAGAGGACGTAAAGATACTGATCACCTATCCAATATTGAATCTCAACCAACTTGATCTCACGGATACGAATGTCCTTACCGTAGAGGATGCTCTTCAGGCACTTGAGGATATTCAATACGCTGCGGAGATGGTCAGTGATAACCGTGTTCTCTTTGGTGCGTATCAAAATCGTCTGGAACACGCTTATAACGGCACAATGAATACCGTAGAAAACACCACGGCTTCCGAGTCTCGCATCAGAGACGCAGATATGGCAGAGCTCATGTACTGGTATTCGCTTAATCAGATCCTGGTCAATGCAGGCGAAAGTATGCTTGCACAGGCTACCAAAAATCCTGAAACAGTTCTACGACTGATACAGGAATAAGTACCGCTATACTCTTTTTGAATCTTGACACACTGATAGTAACAAAGACTCCAACTTTGTCAGATCTTCCGCGCAAGTGCGGAAGTCGCAGGCTCTTCCTGTCTGTGCGCATCACATATTATGCACATAGTGAATTTTTTACTTATAGGAATTCCAACAGAATATCCTATAAAGAAAACTGCTGCGAGGCTCTCCTTCCCCGCAGCAGTTTTCTTATTATTTACCTTTATTGCAATAACTTCATCATTCCGCTTGCAGCAGAATTTGCCTGAGCTACTACTGACTGGTCAGCATGCTTTATTATTGCACCCCTTGAGTTATTGAGCATCTCAGATGCACTTTCAGATTCTCCAACACTCTTTCTGTCATCACTTGCAATTTCCGCGCCATGCAGCGATCTAAGTACCTTCTCCAGCCTCTCGTGTTCTTTTTCAAATGAATCCTGAAAAACATTTATCCGCAACTTTGCTTCACGAACCAGATCCACAGCCCGTCCCGACGACTTTTTAGTTGAAAGATCTATCTCACCTATTCCAAGGTTTCCTGACGAAGCATCGCAAAAGGCCCCACTAAAGCGTTTTCGCATCTCATTGATCGTCTGTCTCGCATCCGGACCAAATTTCTTATCAAATCCGGTGCCTGCATTTTTAGATGCCTCATTCCCATCATTTTCTCCTGCATTCAATGGAGACAGCTCATTAAATCGCGTTGATTCCGATATGTTATCGATTTCTTCTATAAGTCTCGATGCCATATCAGCTATTTCACTTCTCTCTAGGTCGCTGAGATTATCAAAGGCTGCTTTCCTCGCAAGTTCTTCCATTTTTTGAAGCGCATCGGTTTCATCAACGAGTCTCTTCTTCGCTATCTGGAGTATACTTATCTCATCCTGTACCTCTGCCGAAATCTGTGCCGCCGCATTGCGCTGATGCATCATTCTGTCAGATATATATAATTCCGCTGCCGTATCTTCCGACTGACCTATTCCTTTACCCGTCGTATATCCGCCGGCTGTCTGCCTCTGACCATCAGACAGCAAACCATACATCCGTTTTATATTCTTCGAAACTACAACATTTTGTACATTCATATAATCTATATACTCCCGTCTGTGCAAAAGTATAATTACTTTTGCTCTCTTACTTTATCATTTTTCCCCACGTAAGATTTATCGGCAGTAAATCAAGAATTAATAGACAAAAAATTGTACTTTTGTAGTTCTTTGTATACAAAAGACCAGGGTTTTTACGCCCCGGCCCCTATTGATCATATTTAAAAATTACTTTGCGTCTTTGATAGAGAAGCTCATACGACCCATACGGTCCTTGCCCATGCAGCGAACCTTTACGTGGTCACCGAGAGTCAGGACATCCTCAACATGAGCGATCCTGTGCTCAGCGATCTTGCTGATGTGGACCATTCCTTCCTTACCGGGAGCAAACTCGATGAATGCACCAAATTCCTTGATGGAAATAACTTCGCCCTCGTAGATCTTTCCTTCTTCGAAATCACTAACGATAGTATTGATGTAAAGAAGAGCCTTATCCATTCCGTTCTGATCTTCACCGCATACAGATACGGATCCGTCATCGTCGATATCAACCTGAACACCGCATCTCTTGATGATCTCGTTGATAGTCTTTCCTCTCTGACCAACAACTTCACCGATCTTCTCCGGATCGATCTTTGTAAGAACGATCTTAGGTGCGTACTGTCCAACAGTCTTTCTAGGCTCAGCGATAGCCTTTGACATAACTTCATCCATGATGTAGTTACGAGCCTCGTGACACTGACGGATAGCCTGCTCTACGATAGGACGTGTAAGACCGTGGATCTTGATATCCATCTGGATAGCTGTGATACCCTCGTGAGTACCTGCTACCTTAAAGTCCATATCTCCAAAGAAGTCCTCGAGGCCCTGGATATCTGTGAGAACGATGTAATCATCATCTGTCTCGCCTGTTACCAGACCACAGGAGATACCTGCAACCATTTCCTTGATCGGTACGCCTGCAGCCATAAGAGCCATGCAGGATGCGCAGATGGATGCCTGAGATGTTGATCCGTTTGACTCAAAAGTCTCAGATACAGCACGCATTGCATACGGGAACTCCTCCTGACTCGGAAGTACAGGGAGCATTGCCTTTTCTGCAAGTGAACCATGACCGATCTCACGACGTCCCGGTCCACGGCTAACCTTTGTCTCACCTACAGAGTAGGACGGGAAATTATACTGGTGGATATATCTCTTTTCTGTAATGTTAGGATCAAGACCGTCAACCTTCTGCTTCTCGGACAGAGGAGCAAGTGTTACGATATCACAGATCTGTGTCTGTCCACGTGTAAACATAGCAGAACCGTGTACACGAGGGATGATATCGATCTCAGCTGCAAGAGGACGGATTTCCTTGATGGCACGTCCGTCAGGTCTCTTATGATCCTTGAGGATCATCTTACGTACAGTCTTCTTCTGATACTGGTAAACAGCCTGAGGTACGAGAGGAGCCCACTCTTCATTGTCAGCGAGAGCTTCCTGGATCTTCTCCTGAACTGCTGCTACTGCATCTTCACGAGCCTGCTTGTCATCGTTAAATGTAGCCTGCTCCATCTCTTCCGGAGGAACGATCTCCTTCATCTTTTCAAACATTGCTTCCGGAATAGCCTGGCTGATGTACTCGCTCTTTTCCTTACCAACTTCTGCGGCGATCTTCTTAAAGAACTCGATGATCTCCAGATTGATCTCGTGACACTTGTAGATAGCCTCGATCATCTTGTCATCAGGGATCTCATTTGCACCGGCCTCGATCATGATAACCTTCTGACCTACAGATGCAACAGTAAGTCTCAGATCACCCTCATCCCAATCCTTCTGAGAAGGGTTTACGATGAATTCTCCGTCCTTCATGCCGAGCTGTGTCATTGCACAAGGGCCATCGAACGGGATATCGGAAATAGTAGTTGCCAGTGCACAGCCGAGCATAGCTGTGATCTCAGGTCTGCACTCAGGATCAACGCTCATTACCATTGCATCGAGAGTTACATCATTTCTGTAATCCTTAGGGAAAAGCGGACGCATAGGACGGTCAATGACACGGCTGGTGAGTACTGCATTCTCAGAAGCCTTGCCTTCTCTCTTATTGAATCCGCCAGGCATCCTGCCTACTGCATAAAATTTCTCTTCGTACTCAACAGAGAGCGGGAAAAAGTCAATTCCATCTCTGGGAGCCTTGCTTGCGGTAGCTGTACAAAGAACTGTGGTATCACCATAGTGCATAAGTGCGGCACCGTTCGCCTGCTTTGCAACTCTTCCTATATCGATTGAAAGAGTCTTTCCTCCGAGTTCCATTGAATAAGTCTTATATGCCATCTGTTCTCCTTCTGTCACGGAATGTGACTAAAAAAATTGTGATATCGAAAAAAAGACGGGAATCGAAATTCCCGCCTTTCCGTACAAAATTACTTACGAAGACCAAGCTTCTCGATCAGCTCTCTGTAACGGTTGATGTCCTTCTTCTTAAGGTATGCAAGAAGACCTCTTCTCTTACCAACCATCTTCAGAAGACCTCTTCTGGAGTGATGATCATGAGTATTCTGCTTAAGGTGCTCAGTCAGCTCACGGATTCTCTCTGTGAGGATAGCAACCTGAACCTCCGGTGAACCTGTATCACCCTCAGTCTTACCATACTTCTTTACGATCTCAGCTTTAAGTTCTTTTGTGATCATTTTGTAAATCTCCTTTTTACTGATAATTTGAATATGAACCAGCTACCAAGCACCGGTCAAGGATACCAGATACTGAGTAACGGTAGTTGTGCTGTATACACAGCACTGAGACAATATATCATACTGACGCTCGCACGTCAAGGTATTTAATCATTACTGTTCGCTCGCTTACAGCTCGCTTCAGTAACGACTTCGCGCATTTATGAGAATTCGCCTACGGCGAAAAATGCGCTCACCCCCACATCACTTTCTTACGCAGTCAGCGGCGTAGCGCTTCCTGCTACCTGTGAACTTCAACATTTAATCCAATACTCTGCGTACTACTGCGGGTGTTCTGTAGTATGCGGAATTTATACGTATACCTGTCTTACGTGAATGTGCATTTACTATCTGTCCGTTTCCGATGTAGATACCTACGTGACTTATGCGGCCGCGGGACTTTGCATAGAAGAAAAGGTCTCCGGGCTGTGCCTCGGACGGGCTGATCTTTTTACCAACTGTGGACTGAGCTGCACTGGTACGAGGCAGTGATATACCATATTTTCTATAAATGGACTGTACATATCCTGAGCAGTCAGCACCATTTGTGAGGCTTGTTCCACCCCATACATACGGATTTCCGATAAACTGCTTTGCATAATTTACAAGACTTACTCTGACGTCAGATACGCCCTCACCATACTTGAGCTCTGTCAGGTTCATCGCCTTATCAAGCTGCTCTGATATTTTTACATAGTCAGCACTGATCCAGCCTTCATCATCATCGACGGCGATCTTCAGCCAATCTCCATCCTGCTCTTCTATCTCGTAATCTTCATCAATAGGGATCATTGTGAGGACAGCTGATTCCGTATTAGGTTCATCTCTAACGAAAAGGGTCGTTGTCTGGACAGTGGCTACGAGCTTCATTGCTTCCTTTGCCCTGGCCTTTGCCTCATCACCCATATACAAAAATTCAGTCTTACACCAGCCCTTTACTTTTCCGGACTCTATATGTGCCCAGTTTCCGGACACTTCCAGCACCTCACATCCTGCGTCCTTTGTCATCTTACCGACAAGATCTGAGTTTTCATCAGGATTTTCACGGATATTTAAGTGATTATCTACATGAGCCACACCGATATTTACATATCCCGCGATCTTTCCATCATTATCCTGATCGTAGTCGGCTATAGCCTCTGCCTTTTCTCTGATATCATCCTCTGCCGCAGCTCCTGCATTGAGCTTTGATGTCAGATCCTCGTCAGTATCGATCGCATGGCTGCTCTCTGAGATCTCCTCACTTGATGAAGCTGAAGCTTCCGCATCTTCTGAACTTTCTGTATTTTCTACATCTTCCGCTGTTTCCGAGCTGGCTGCGATTTCTGCATCTGCCGCTGTTTCCTGGCTTTCTACACTTGCGTTCTCATCCATCACGCTTCCCGCGCCTGCTGATACGAGCGTATACTCTGCCGCCTGTGCCGGAACTGCAGTCACCGCTCCGGAACAGATCATGGATGCTGCGAGGATAGCTGTCAGGACTGTGTCACGATGCCTCATTTTCATTTTTTCGTAAAAATTTTTGTTTAACATTCTTTCTTCTCTCATGACTAAACCCGGCTGTACTTCCCGCCGGGTTCTTTTTTGTCATCTGAAACATTTTCTTTACGTCACATCTTTACGGATGCTGTCTTTACCGTAGCATCCTCTTTCTCCGCATCACTGATCGCAAAGGCGATATTCGTCGCATGATCAGCAACTCTCTCCAATCCGCTTATAACATCAGAGTATATCATACCTGCTTCAGGACTGCATTCATTTTTCTCTAGACGCTCTACGTGATGGTTCTGGAATTCGCGCTCCATCAGGTCTATCTCATTTTCAAGATGTTTTACATCTTCCATATGTTCGATATTATCATTCGAGAAAATATTGATCGAATAGCGGACGATCGTATTTACTTTATCGAGAAGCTCTCCCATTTCTCTCTGAGCAGCTTTTGTAAAGGTTACATTGTGCTCGTTTCTTGTTTCTGCCATGTCTACGATGTTTTCCGCGTGATCACCGATACGCTCGATATCATTTACCACATGGAAAAGCGCACCGATCTGACGAAGGTCATCTACAGGCAGGTTTGTCTGGTTTATCTTTACCAGATAGTTTGTAATCGAGTGATTCAGGAAATCGATATTCTGCTCGGTCTCTCGAACCATCCTGATATCGTCTTCATCCAGAGTAATGAGTGCGTTCATGGCTCTGTTCAGGTTTTCACTGGCGAGATTTGCCATACGGTTCAGCTCTTTTATAACATCGACAACTGCTGTTGCAGGTGAAAAGATAACCTTTGAGCCGATGTACTGCAGTTCAAATGCACTGCGGTATCCAACCATATCGTCCTTGTCTTTTGACTTCGGAACTATCAGATATGTCATCTCAACAAGCTGCTTTGTAAACGGCAGTAACACAATAACCTGGAAGATCTTTATCGTCGTATGGGCATTAGCGATCATTCTACCCGGATTTGCTCCTGATACAGCCGACAGACCGCCAAGTATCGGATCCATTGCAAACATAAAGATTATGAATACGATGATCGTACCGACTATATTAAACAGTAAATGGATGAGAGAAGCTCTCTTTGCATCTCTTGTTCCGGAGAATGATGCCAAAAGTGCCGGCATACATGCACCGATATTACATCCGAGGATGATATACATACAGATCGGCAGTCCTATAAGATCCTGATTTGCCATGAGAAGCATGATGGATACTGTTACGGACGAACTCTGAATGATCGCAGTAAGAACTGTACCTACGAGTACTCCAAAGATCGGATTACTGAGACCTGCCAGGATATCACGTATCATCTGCACATCTTTTAATGCCTTCATCGCTGTAGACATTGATGAGAGTCCCAGGAAAAGTACACCGAAGCCTGCTACTATATCAGCGATCTTTCGCACAGTAGCATTTTTTGAAAACATGTTGACGACAGCACCGGCAACCAGGAATACAGGAGCCGCTTCACTAAGATTAAATGAAACGAGCTGCGATGTAACGGTTGTACCGATATTGGCACCGAGGATCGGTCCTGCTGCCTGATAGAGTGTCATCAGACCGGAATTTACAAAGGATACGATCATGACCGTGCAGGCACTGGACGACTGTATCACCGCTGTGAAAAAGAGACCTACCAGCATACCCTGCACCCTGTTGCTGGTCAGTTTTTCCAGTATATTACGGAGCTTGGCACCGGCAGCACGCTCGATACTTTCGCTCATGAGTTTCATACCATAAAGGAACAGTCCAAGACCTCCAAGCATGGACAATATCAGTGATATGTTCATCTTACCTCATTCCCGGAGCTCCTGCTCCGTCCTCTCTCTCTAAAAAATTCCCTACCTGCCATCATATCATGATGCATCTGCTTCTTCAAACTCTCAAGATTAGGAAATTTTTTTTCTTCTCTATGCCAGTGAAGGAGTTCTACCCTAAGTTCCTCTCCATACAGATCATCATTAAAGTCATAAAGAAATGTTTCCGCATTTACTGCCGAATCATCTTTTATGGTTGGTTTTTGACCTATATTTGTGATGCTGTGAAAGACCTGTGTTCCGATCACAACATTAGAAAAATATACCCCGTACGGAGGAAGCAATTTGTCATGCTCCGGAACGATATTTACCGTCGGCATTTCCAGTACGGAGCTGCCGAGTTTCCTGCCATGGCTCACTTTTCCCTCTATGCTGTACGGACGTCCGAGGAGAGTTTTTACCATTTCCATGTCTCCGTTGGAAACCCTGCTCCGAACAAGCGTAGAGCTGATTATCTCGTCATGATACCTGACTTTTTCTACTTCTATCGTTTCATAGGGGATTATATGTCCTGACTTGTCAGTGACGCTGTTTCCCATCTGTTTCAGAAGCTCCAGATCGCCACGTCCGCCCTTACCGAAGCTGCAGTCCGGTCCTGCGGCGATGGCTCTCGCCCCAAGACCTCTCACCAGGACATCACGTATAAAGATCTCCGGTTCCATTCCCGCTGTAACTTCATTGACGGGAAATTCGATCAGATAATCGATCTCCAGATCCGCGAGAGTCTCTCTTCTTTCATGATTTGTTGTAAGGACTTTTTGCTCCGTTCCCGTAAAGAAGGATGCAATAGAACGGTCAAAGGTAAATACTGCTGTTTTCAGTCCCCGCTCTTTTTTCAATCTGATGATGGTATTAAGGAGCTTTTCATGTCCCCTGTGAACCCCGTCAAATTTTCCGATGGCGACTGCTGTTCCCTTAAAGTCCTTTTCGTTTTTTATATATTTCTGAAATGCCGGAATATCCGGAAAAATACGCATGATAGCCTTTCTACTCTGTTTTCTCTCCAAGAGCCGGATGTGACTCCTTGTCCAGAAAATACTTCACAAGCTTTGCTTCGCCTGCTGAAACCTCATATAATGCCGCAAATGCTCCATCCGAAAGCTTTACTCTGTATGTGCCGTTTTCTGCATCTGTGCTGAATCTGTTTCCGTTCCACACCAGATGTTCATCGTGCCCGGACACGGTCAGTTCGGAATATTCAGAAAACATGCTCTCTATAGAATAAAGGTGCTTCTCTATTCCCTGGGTTCCGACTTCTTTCATGAGACGTTCTGCTTCATCAAGTGTGATCGTCTCCTCTTCGGAAAAACCTGCTGCACGGGTTCGTCTCAACTCCTCCATGGCAGCTCCCACGCCGAGTTTTTCGCCTATATCTCTGCATAGTGAACGTATGTAGGTTCCCTTTCCGCAGGAAACCTCCATTGTAACTACGGGTCCGGTGACCATAACGGTTTTTTCCCGTATCGTACCGTCTATATCCGTGTATTCTTTCTGCATTATGACCGGAGGTGCCTGCCAGGTGTAATCCTGTATGTCTACAGAGTAGATCTTTACACGACACGGTTTTCTCTCAATAACCTTGCCCTCTCGCGCAAGATCATAGAGCTTTCTGCCGTTCACCTTTTTTGCGGAATACATCGGCGGGATCTGATCGTATTCACCGACAAAATTCTGTACAGCTCGTCTCACATCTGATTCACTTAGATGTATCAGATGATGTCGGCGCGCCAGAAATTCATCACCGGTAAAATCGTCATCCTCCGGATGATTCAGTTCTCCTGTGTCTGCTGCTGTCCAGGTCTGAGTACCTGTGAGGCACGTAAGGAGCTTACCTGATGTGTCCTCAGTATCCGTAGTTATGCCAAGTCTCATGCGGCAGATATAGGTTTTATCCGTATCTGTCAGCATACTTACCAGTGAAGTTCCCTTACCGAGACACACCGGCAGTACGCCTGTCGCGTCGGGATCAAGAGTGCCGGTATGTCCGATTTTTCTCATATGCAGTATCCCGCGAAGCTTAGCCACCACATCATTACTGGTGAAGCCGGCTTCTTTATATATGGGCAGGATGCCGTTAAATTTGTTAGTTTCTTTTTTCATTGAGCTGTCTCTCAATCTGCTCTGAAATGTTATTCAGAATATCATGGTATGTACCGGTCATACTGAAACCGGCTGCCTTTTTGTGACCGCCGCCGCCAAAAAGCTGTGCGATCTTTGAGACATCGACTTTGTCATTAGAACGCATGGAAACCTTGTATAAAAGCTGCTCATGAGAGCTCTCATACATAAATATCGCAACATCTACGCCCTTTGTATGTAAAAGCTGATTTACTATTCCTTCAAAGTCGGTATTCTTTGCGTTGTAAAACTCCATGACTTTATGATCTACAACAGAAGCGATACATCTGCCACCCATGAAAAGGATGCTTTCCATAACCGCTCTGCCCATGATCTGGTTCTGCAGATAGGTCTTTTCATAGAAAGTCCTGTCAATGATATCTGTAAAGTCAAATCCGAAGTCTATGAGCTTACCAACGATCTCAAGTGTACGCCTGGAAGTATTGCTGTACTGCATTACACCTGTATCATGGATGATTCCTGTGTAAAGGCACTTTGCGATATCCACATCGATCTTATCTTCGTCTATCAGCTCAAACACAAGCTCTGACGTGGAGCTTGCTGTCGGCACGATGTAAGTATATCTGCCAAATCCGGTATTACTGATATGATGATCGATGCATGCTGTTGTCTTTGCACGTGTGAAATACTCACCTGCAAGTCCGAGTCTGCCAAGATCGCCGAGATCCATAGCTATAAACAGATCAAGGCTCTCAAACTCCTGCTTCTCACCCATGAAATTTGCAGGATCAAGTTTTACCGGCCACTGGATCTCGTCAAAGCCCTTAAGATCTGCAAAGATTTCTGCCGGATGCTCAAGGAATAGTGTGACCTTCTTTTCCGGCCATACCTTTTTAAGATAATTATAAAGAGCAAGCGTCGATCCGACCGCGTCACCGTCCGGACGGACATGGCCTGCTATACCAATAGTTTCTGCCCCTTCGACTAACTCACTTAAATTAAACATATCTTCCCTTTCAAAAGGCGGACCTACCCGCCTGTCCCTTCGTCTAATGATAAACGGTTTCCGACAGGTGGGCAAGTCCGCCCCTCACTTTTTATTATTCTTCGTCTATGTTATTTTCAGAATGTGCAGCTTTTTCTGCATCTTCTTTCATAACTTCGTCGATTCTCTTTGCCATATCTACACCATACTGAATGGATTCATCCATGACAAATTTTAATTCCGGAGTATTACGGAGATTTACAATCCTCGCAAGCTCATGACGAATGAAACCCTTTGCGGAATTTAAGCCCGCAAGAGTATTCTCTCTCTCCTCCTCGCCGCCGAGCACACTGATATAAACCTTACAGGTCTTCAGATCCGGCGCTACATATACATCCATTACTGAGGTCATGAGACCCACTCTGGGGTCCTTTACTTCACGGATTATAGAAGAAAGAGCACGCATTACTTCACCGTTTATCCGGTTATTCTTGGTACTGTTTTTTCTCATATATTAGTCTCTCGCAACCTCAACCATCTTGTAGCACTCTACAGTATCGAGTTCCTTAACATCATTGAAGTCTTCAAATACAAGACCGCACTCGTAGCCTTCTCTTACTTCCTTTACGTCATCCTTGAATCTCTTCAGGCTGGCAAGCTTTCCTTCATGGATAAGCTCTCCGTCTCTCATGATCCTTACGCTGCAGCCTCTCTCAACGATACCGCCTGTAACATATGAACCTGCGATATTACCGATCTGGCTGGCCTTAAAGATCTGGCGAATCTCTGCGTGACCGATGATCTTCTCTTCGAATACAGGAGCAAGGAGACCCTTCATAGCAGACTCAACTGCGTCGATTGCCTGATAGATGACGCTGTACAGATGGATATCTACATCTTCTGTCTCAGCTGTCTGCTTTGCAAGTGCATCAGGACGAACATTAAATCCGATGATGACCGCATTGGAAGCGCTCGCAAGGATTACGTCGGACTCATTGATGGCACCTACACCACCGTGGATAACCTTCAGAGCAACTTCGTCATTTGAAAGCTTGAGGAGTGACTGCTTAAGTGCTTCTACAGAACCCTGTACATCAGCCTTGATGATGACATTGAATTCCTTAAGATCACCCTCTTTGATCTGTGAGTACAGATCATCAAGAGACATTCTCTGCTTTGTCTCACGGAGAAGTTCTTTCTTATGCTGTTCCTTGAAGGTCTCAGCAAATTCCTTACCTTCCTTATCTGTCTCAGGAGAGATAAAGATCTCGCCTGCTTCCGGAACATCATCAAGTCCGAGGATCTCTGCCGGAGTGGACGGACCTGCTTCCTTGATACGCTTACCGTTCTCATCAGTCATCGCACGAACACGTCCGTGGCATGCGCCTACAGCGATGAAGTCACCTACGTGAAGTGTTCCCTTCTGAACGAGGATAGAAGCTACAGGACCTCTTCCCTTATCAAGCTGAGCCTCGATTACGAGACCTCTTGCCTTTCTGTTTGCGTTTGCTTTGAGCTCGAGCATATCTGCTGAAAGAAGGATCATCTCAAGGAGCTGATCGATTCCCTCACCGCTCTTAGCTGAAACCGGTACGAATACTGTTGATCCGCCCCAATCCTCAGGAATAAGCTCATACTCAGCAAGCTCCTGCTTTACACGATCGATGTTTGCACTGGGCTTATCGATCTTGTTTACAGCTACGATGATATCTACACCTGCTGCCTTTGCGTGGTTGATAGCTTCTACTGTCTGAGGCATTACACCATCATCAGCTGCTACTACAAGTACAGCGATATCTGTGGAGTTTGCACCACGCATACGCATTGCTGTAAATGCTTCGTGTCCGGGTGTATCAAGGAATGTGATCTTACGATCCTGGATCTTAACCATGTAAGCACCGATCGCCTGTGTGATACCACCTGACTCTTTATCTGTCACATGTGTCTGACGGATCTTATCAAGGAGTGAAGTCTTACCGTGGTCAACGTGACCCATGACGCAGACAACCGGAGGTCTCTTTGTCATTGTGCTCTCGTCTTCTTCGTCTTCCTTGAGAAGTTCTGCGATAACATCGACTTTCTTTTCATGCTCACAGAGAATATCATATTCTGCTGCGATATTTTCTGCTTCTTCATAGCTAAGCTCGGAGTTAAGTGTAACAACCTGACCTGCGAGGAACAGCTTCTTGATGATCTGAGCCGACTGGATCTTCATATGATCAGCGAGCTCACGGATCGTAAGTGTATCCGGAATTGTGATCACCTTGATCTCTTCTTCAACAGGCTTCTCAACCGGAGCAGGCTTGTGGAAACCATGAGGATTGAACTTCTTCCTTGCTCTCTCCTCCATGTTTGCCTCAGCTACTGCCTCTTTTCTTCTTCTTGCTTCGGACTGTCTTCTGCGGTCTGCGTCATAACGGTGTCCCTGTGCGCCTCCGCGTCCTCCTGGTGCCGGTGCGGGTGCACCAGCTCCTGCAAAGCTGTTGCGGCTGTTCTGGTTCTGGTTGAAGGAACCCGGTCTTGCAGGGCCTCTAGAATTGCCCGGACGACCATTATTATTGCCAGAATTGCGGTTACCATTCTGAGCGTATGTTCCACGCTGGCCACCGCCCTGGTTATTGTTCTGTCCAAACGGTCTGCGCTGTCCGTTGTTGTTCGAACGATTGCCATAGCTGCCTCTTCCCTGACCGTTAGAGGAACGGTTATTGTTGTTTCCGCTGCCGTTTCCGTTTGATGCGGTCTTTTTCATTGCTGCCATATTGGCATATACATTACCGATAACTCTCTTGATCGGGCTGTTCTGCTCTGTGGAAGCTGTGCTTTCCTTTGCAGCTTCTTCTGCAGCCGGCTTCTCAACTGAAACTTCCTTCTTTTCAACTACAGCCTCTGCAGCCTTCGGAGCTGCTTTTTCCTCTGAAGGAGTATGTGCATTATTCTGTACAGGCGCAGCTGTCTTTGCTGTAGTCTCAGCTGCTTTTTCCTCGTTCACAGAATCCTTCTTAAATCCTTCAAAAGCATCCGGTGAAGCTACTTCTGTATGCTGGAAAGGCTTTCTTGCCTTCGGCTGCTCGATCTTTCCGTTACTGATCTTCACGATCTGACGACCACCGTTATTACTCTTATTTCCGCGTCCGGTATTATTGGTAGCGAAAATAATGTGCTTTTTCTTTTTTACTTTATTGTCGCCCTCAGCACCGTTTGTTGCCTTTTCTGCCGGCTTTGCTTCGCCGTCTGCTTTCTTCGGTGCTTCGCCGCCAAACTTTGATCTTACCATATCAATGTACTTATCATCGATACTGCTCATATGATTGGCAACGTCTGCGCCGTTTGAATTAAGGTACTCAACTACATCTTTATTTGATACGTTGATTCCCTTTTCCTTAAGTTCTTTTGTAAGCTTTAAAATCTGCATTTTTGCCATTAAGTATTACCCTCCCTGGACAGACGTTTCACAATCTCATTCGCAAATCCCGGATCCAGGACTGCAACAGACACTCTGGTCTCTTTACCCAAAGCATGTCCCACTGCGTCCATGGTTCCGTGTTCAAAACATGGAACGTTGTAATATGTACATTTATCACGAAATTTCTTTTTTGTTCTCTCTGAAGCATCACGTGTGACAAGAACCACACAGGCCTTGCCTTCCTTTATTGCCTTCAAAACGGCGAATTCTCCACTCGCCATCTTTCCGGCCCGCTGCGCAAGCCCCAAAAGAGAATCTATTTTACTCGATTCCAAGCTCTTTGAACTCCTTTATGAGATGATCCACTGTGTTCTGTCCTGCCGGGATCTTGAACGATCTTTCCAGTCCTTTGCGGTCTATTGCCGCTTTCAGACATTTCTCCTGCCTGCAGATATAAGCGCCCCGCCCATTTGCACGTCCGGTAGGATCGAGTTTTATTTCTCCTTCCGGTGTCCTCACGATTCTTATCAGTTCCTTTTTGGAACGAATCGTATTACATCCTATGCACTTGCGCGTAACCTCTTTTTTCTTATCAGGCTGGTTTGTTTTCATCGGGGACAGATTCCTCCAACTGCATCTGCGTCTGCTCATTTGCAAACAATTTGTGAGATTTATTCTTCTGTTTCCTCTACAGCTTCTTCATTATCTGCATCGGATTCCTCAACTGAAATCTCGTCGTCAACGATCTCCTCTACAGCATCCTCAGATACTTCTTCGGATTCCTCTGTAAATTCACCGTCTTCTGTATATTCATCATCTTCGTACTCGTCATCCTCATCAGAGAGATAATCCTCCATGCGGAATCCGGGTGCATCCTTAGCCTGTGTTTCAGACTTGATGTCGATCTTAAATCCTGTAAGTCGTGCTGCAAGACGTGCATTCTGACCTTCACGTCCGATAGCGAGTGAAAGCTGATAATCAGGTACTACAACCTTAGCTGTCTTCTCGTCACCATCAACGATAACAGATACGACCTTTGCAGGTGAAAGAGCGTTTTCGATAAAGATCGCAGGGTTCTCATCCCAATTGATGATATCGATCTTCTCACCGCCAAGCTCCTCAACTACTGCATTTACGCGGGCACCGCTGATACCTACGCAGGCACCTACTGCATCTACGTCAGGATTGTTGCTCCATACAGCCATCTTTGTACGTGAGCCGGCCTCTCTGGAAATGCCCTTGATCTCAACTGTTCCGTCGGAAACTTCTGCAACCTCTGTCTCAAACAGACGACGTACGAGTTCCGGGTGAGTTCTGGAAACCAGGATTCTCGGTCCCTTTGAGGAATTACGAACCTCAAGTACGTAAACCTTTACGTGATCATTCGGATTCAGGATCTCTCCTGCAACCTGCTCATTCTCAGACAGGAATGCATCTGCATGACCAAGGTTCACGCTGATATTCTTACCAATGAAACGCTGAACCACACCGGTAATAACCTCGTGTTCCTTACCAATGAATTCATTGTAAACAGCGTTGCGCTCTTCCTCACGGATCTTCTGCAGGATAACGTTCTTTGCGCTCTGTGCTGCGATACGTCCGAAGTTCTGGCTCTTAAGCTCAACCTTTACTGTATCGCCAACGCTTACTGACGGCTTGATAGCCATTGCGTCATCCGGGCTGATCTCTGTGAGAGGATCTGTGACATCCTGTACAACTGTCTTTTCCGCATAAAGGAAGAAAGAGCAGTCCTCCCGATTCAGGTCACAGTGTATATTCTCTGTCTTTCCATAATTACTCTTGCATGCGATCATAAGTGAATTTTCAATCGCATCCAGAAGAATATCTCTGCTGATGTCCTTCTCTTTTTCAAGGATATCAAGGGCCTGTCTCAGTTCACTTGCTGCAGTCGCCTGAGCGTCCTCTGTCTTTTTCTTTCTCATTCTTCAATCTCCTTTTCGGAATTTCCGTCACCTTCATCAGGATCTACCATAAATCCGGGTGAACTTATCTCCATTGTATAAGCATCTTCAATATAATCTTCCTGATCCAGCTTTTTGCTGACTATCCTGCTGACAAGGACACAATCATCGATCGTGATCCCGCCGGGCTTATTGATATAAGCTCTCAGGTAATAGTTTCCATTTTCCTTTACGTACTCAGTCCTGATAAGTTCAAATCCATTGTCATCAGTAACCGGTTTTACAATCGTTGCGAATTTTTCTGCAATCTGCTGCTCAGTCATTTTACCTCCGGTCGCGGCATATCCGCGCACATAAGAAAAGTGGGCTCTTTGGAAGCCCACTTAACACCTACATAGCAAAACTATATCACCCGTGTGTGTCATCGTCAAGGCGTTTTTGTCTATTTATGCGGAATGCTGGAAAATCAGAAGGTAATTTTGCCTCTATACAATACTGTTTTCCTTCAAACGGCTGCGTAAAGATCAGCCTTTCCGCATGAAGCATCGCACGAGCGTATCTGTCATCCGCTTTACCATATATAGGGTCACCGATAAGAGGATGCCCTGCCGCTGCCATATGGACACGGATCTGATGTGTTCTCCCTGTAAGTATTTCGGCCTCTACAAGCGACATCTTTATCCCATTTTCTACGGTTTGTTCAATAACACGATATCGCGTGAGGGCAGGTTTTCCGATCGGTGGTTCGACAATCTGCTGTTTCATGAGCACTCCGGTCACCGGACCGATGGGCAATGAGATTTCATTCCATCCGTTGTTTTCTTCAGCCGTGAAATGTCCAAAAACAGCTGCGAGATAAACCTTTCTGCAGATATTTTCATCTTTCTCACGAAACAGCCTGCCCGCTGCCGGTCTGTTTTTCGCAAACATGAGAACTCCTGACGTATCCTTATCAAGCCTACCCACCGCACGGGGTATCACATCAATGCCACTTTCTTTATAATAATATGTGAGAAAATTTGCCTCAGAATCAAAGTAATGTCCATGTGACGGATGAACCACCGTCCCTGCTGGCTTGTCTACGATCACCAGATCCTGATCTTCATATAGTATCTTCAAAGGACCTTCGCAGGGCACTATCCGTTCTTCATTAGATTTTTCATCAGCCAAAGTTACTCTTATTATATCCCCAGGCTGAGCCCGATCCTTTACCGTCACTTTTTTCTCATGACCGTCAGAAAATATAAGCCTTATCCCACCCTCGTGAAATTTCGCATGGCTTATCTCTCCTACCGTAAGCTTCATCTTTGTTTTCAGAAGCTTTCCTATTATTCCATTAACTGTTTCGGGCATGTCTGCTTCCCGAACTATATATTCAAGAATCCTGTCCATTCACACACTTTCTTAAGAACAAACTCCTGGCCAAAGGCGACGCAAAAAGCAAACCGCCAAGACCTAAGTCCTGACGGTTTCCCAAGGGTTGAGTAGCTCGTATCGGAATCGAACCGGTGTTTTCGCCGTGAGAGGGCGACGTCTTAGCCTCTTGACCAACGAGCCATATCAACAATATTAAGATGTAAAATAGCTCGTATCGGAATCGAACCGGTGTTTTCGCCGTGAGAGGGCGACGTCTTAGCCTCTTGACCAACGAGCCATAAGCTATCTGCGCTTTTCAAAATCTTTTGTTCCGCGTCAGACGCAAGAAAGATAATACCTCGTATTTGGAATTAATGCAAGCACTTTTTTTAATTTTTTTAAAAATCTCTCCAATTTAATTTTTATTATATTCCAAAACCCAGTAAATACTCGTGTTCTACCACATTCATTTTCAAACTAATTACATGTATATTTTCCCGATAGCACAGTTAAAAAATCAATCACATAGCTCGCTATGCTCATGATTTTTTAACTGCACCCTCGAAAAAATATCCTATGGAATTAGTTCAAATCTGAATGTGTCAGCACACTAGGCTTTTCAGCATTTTTGCATTAGATACTATATGTCTTCTCAGCCTATAAGATCAAACAGACTTAACTGGTTACTGTCCGGGATATTTCCGAGAAGTCCCAGTTCTTTTAACTTATCTGCTTTGTTTCTTGAGCATCCTGTACGGATACAGAAATCATCAACTGACAGGAATTCTCCCTTATCCGCAGCATTTGTGATTGCGTTTACGAGATCATCCGCATCTTTTCCACCCATTCCGGGTACGGTATTGAGCGCCGGCATGATACGCTTATCATCTACCTGACGGAAATATTTCGCATCGACCGTATTTAGATCTATCGGCGCAAAATCAAATCCACGAGCGTACATTTCCAGAACCAGATTCATGTTTCGGATAGTATCGAGCTCGGTAGCGGTCATTTTATTTTTCCCGACTTCCTTCTGCTTATCCGTCAATTTTTTCAGTTCTTCCTCGAGTCGTCCCCGTCCGCGGCACATGGTCTCATAGTTCAGTCCTCCTCCTCCCTTTACGGCACGGATCGAGAAAAATGCCGAGTAATACGCAAGGGGCCTGTACACCTTAAACCACGCAACACGCCACGCCATCATAACGTACGCGGCTGCATGAGCCTTAGGGAACATGTACTTTATCTTTAGACAGGACTCGATATACCAATCAGGTACATCGTGTTCTATCATGGCCTCTTTCATCTCAGGCTTCAGTCCTTTACCCTTTCGAACAGACTCCATAGTCTTAAATGAGAGCGCCGGATCCATTCCCTTTGCGATGAGATAGATCATGATATCATCTCGACAGCATATGCATTCTGCGAGCTTCAGTCCCTTTTCTTTAATGAGCAGTTCCGCATTTCCCGCATACACGTCTGTACCGTGAGACAGACCAGAAATACGGATAAGGTCAGAAAACGACACGGGTTTCGTGTCCAAAAGCATCTGTATGGCAAAGTCGGTACCATACTCAGGTACACCAAGTGTTCCGGTCTTTACGCCGCCTATATCTTCCGGCTTGATCCCGAGAGCATCTGTATTTGAAAAAAGCGACATTACTTTTTTATCATCAAGCGGTATTTCCAGCGGATCTACACCCGTAGCGTCCTGAAGGAAACGTATCATCGTAGGATCATCGTGTCCGAGGATATCGAGCTTCAGAAGGTTATGGTCGATGGAATGGTATTCAAAATGAGTCGTGATGATATTTGTTGACATATCGTTAGCCGGCTTCTGAATAGGAGTAAAGGAGTAGATCTGCTCTCCTCTCGGCATTACCACGATTCCACCCGGGTGCTGTCCGGTCGTTCGGAGTACCCCCTCGCACCCATGCGCTATCCTCTCTATCTCCGCACGGCGTTTATGCTCATTATGGCGTTCATCTTCATAGTACTTGAGCACATATCCATATGCTGTTTTTTCCGCAAGAGTACCGATAGTTCCCGCACGGAAAGTCTGTCCGGCACCGAAGATTACTTCCGTGTATTTATGCGCCTTTGACTGATAATCTCCCGAGAAGTTCAGATCGATATCAGGCTCTTTATCTCCGGAGAATCCAAGGAAAGTTTCAAACGGGATATCAAATCCCATTTTCATGAGCTTCGCCCCACATTTCGGGCATACGGCATCCGGCATATCACATCCCGACATACCTCTCCTCTGGAAATCTTTTACAACTTCTGATTCAAAGTCATAGTAATGACATTCCGGACAGAGATAATGCGCCGCAAGTGAATTAACCTCAGTGATACCTGCCATATTTGCGACAAAGGATGATCCAACGGATCCTCGTGATCCTACCAGATATCCGTCCTCTACAGATTTCCAAACGAGCTTCTGCGCGATAACGTACATAACGGCGTATCCGTTACCGATAATGGATTTCAGCTCGACCTCCAGTCGGTCGGAAACCTGATGCGGAAGATCATCTCCGTAGAGCTCACGTGCTTTGTTGTAGCAGATATCTCTAAGCATCTGATCGGAGTTTTCGATAACAGGCGGAGCCTTATCCGGACGCACCGGAGAAATATAATCGATCATATCAGCGATCATATTTGGATTTGTGAGTACTACTTCACGTGCCTTATCTTCTCCGAGATACATAAACTCCTGCAGCATCTCATCCGTAGTCCTGAGGTATAAAGGAGCCTGATTATCCGCATCATCAAAGCCTTTACCAAACTGTATGATACGCCTGTAGATCTCATCCTGAGGATCAAGAAAATGTACATCGCAGGTAGCAACAACCGGCTTTTTAAATTCTTCTCCGAGTTTTACTATCCTGCGGTTTATATCCTGCAGATCTTCTACCGTATCAAAGCCCGAGTCCTCTTTTTCCAAAAGGAACTGGTTATTTCCTATGGGCTGGATTTCGAGATAGTCATAAAAATCCACCACACGCGCGAGATTTTCTTCCGGAATCTCTCTTTCAAGCGCACGGAACAATTCTCCTGCTTCACAGGCCGAACCGACGATTATTCCCTCACGATACTCCTGCAGTTTGGACTTTGGTATCCTGGGACGGCGTCTCCAGTAATTTATATGCGCCATAGAGACCAGTCTGTACAGATTTACACGGCCTATCTCATTTTTCGCAAGAAGAATTATATGAAATGTCGGAAGTTTACGGATTCCCTCAGGCGTAACTATCATGTTTTCCTGAAGCTCTTCCATGGTCTCTATATTTTTTTCCTCAATCATTTTTTGACAAAGGCGTAAAAATATTTCTGCCGTGCATTCCGCATCATCTACCGCACGGTGATGATTTTCCAGAGATACTTTCAGTTCATCCGCAACTGTATCCAGCTTGTAGTTTTTCAGATCAGGCAGCAGAAAACGTGCCATCTCGACCGTATCCACCACTGCTTTATCAAAAGGTAGATTCAGTCTTTCAGCATTTTTCGAAATAAAGCTCGTATCAAACTTCGCATTATGAGCCACCATGATAGCATCCTTGGAAAACTCAAGAAATCCAGGCAACACAGCTTCTACATTTCCCGCATCTCGGACCATATTGTCATTTATGCTCGTGAGTTCCTGTATACGGAACGGGATCGGAATCTCAGGATTTATAAATTCGTCATAATGGTCTACGATCACACCATTTTCTACACGTACCGCACCGATCTCTATGATCTTGTCCTTATTTGGAGAAAATCCTGTAGTCTCGATATCAAATACCACGTAGGTATCCTTCAGCGTATGCTCCGTCTTCCCATCGCCTTTTCCGATATTAAAGAACGCTTCTCTCATATCATCTACGAGATAGCCTTCACATCCGTATATCACCTTAAAATCAGGATTTGAGAGATCTGCCTTTACATGATTTGCCACAGGGAAAACCTGCACATTTCCATGATCTGTGATCGCGCAGGCATTCCAGCCCCATTTATCCGCGCGCTTCAAAATGTCGGAAACATCGCTCACTCCATCCATTTCCGAATATTTGGTATGACAATGGAGCTCCACGCGTTTCTCGGGAGCCGTATCCATCCTCGGACGGATGAAAGACCCTATTTTCTTTATTCCACGGATGCTTCCGATGACAACATCATGGTCAAAGTTATCCATCTGGGCAAATCCATGAACCTTTACAAACTGCCCGGGTTTACCCTTTTCAAGCCCTCCGGCTCCGATAGCTTCCCTAAATTCCGGGAGCTCCTCATTTTTAAGGAAAAGCTTCATAGTGATGGAATCAGTATAGTCTGTGATGTCGATAGAGACTATCGTTCTCTCATTTCTGATCTCATGCTCTTCATAAAAGATCAGCTGTCCCTTGATAACAACTTCTCCTATCTCACCGACTATTTCCTTGATCGGGATAGGCTCGTCATCAAAATCAGATCCACGGATGACATCAGGATTATTGGACCTCTTCTGAAATCCTCCGCCTCTTGAAAATCTTCCGTTTCTCTTTCCGCCAAAGTTTCCGCCGCTTCCCGGAGAAGTGCTTCCTGATTTCTTTTCCGAGGCTGCCTTCTGATCGGCAGATTTCTCTGCCTTTTCGTCTTTCTTTTCTTCCTGCTTTTCCGCCTTTTGTCCGGCAGCTTCCAGAGCTCTCCGGGTTATCTCAGCGATCTGCTGCTGAACACGGATTTCTGCTTCGCGCGTTCCTTCCGGCTTTTCTTCTGCTTTATATGAGATTCGTATATCCGCATGCAGTCCACAGCGGACATTCATCACATGCGCCAGATAATCCGCGAGTCTTTCGCCTTCCTGATGAGATATCAGATTGTCAGGGATCGTGAGAGTCACGAGACCGTTCTGTCCGTAAGAAATATTTGCATGACGGTACATCTGATTCAGGATAGGTTCTTCCTCTCTAAGCTCCATGGAAACTGATTCTTTATACGCATCCATAAGGCTTTCCGGAGTATACTGATCCGAAAGCAGAAATGATTCATGCAGTCTGAAAGAAACTCTGGCTCTGGGAAAGAGCTGCTTTGCGAGTTCTCTTTCTGCTCTATGTACCTGATCTTTTGATATGAGATTAGGGCTTTCTATATAGACATGAAAAACATCACGACTTGTAGTTGTTCTTATCTTTTTTACTCCTACGTACTGAAAGAGCTGTCCGGTTTCTCCGGACAGCTTCAGTGTAGGAAATACTTCATAAAATGATTTGGCAGTACTCATTTATGCTCCTATGAATATCGATCAAAGATTCTCTGCCTTATCGAGTTCTTCTTTCAGTGCTCCTAAAAGCTCTGCTTCAGGAACCTTACGTAAAATAACTCCCTTGCTGAAGATAAGGCCTTCTCCATCTCCTCCTGCGACACCAAAATCAGCTTCTCTTGCTTCTCCGGGTCCGTTTACCACACAACCCATTACAGCAACCTTAAAGTTTTTGTGGTATCCCTGCACGAGATTTTCTACTTTATTTGCGAGATCGATAAGATTGATCCTGGTACGTCCGCAGGTCGGGCAGGAAACAACTTCCACGCCGCCCTCTCTGAGTCCGAGAGATCTGAGTATGATACGCGCACTCTTTATTTCTTCTACAGGATCACCTGTAAGAGATACACGGATCGTATCACCTATGCCCTGATATAAAATTATGCCCAGTCCAACTCCGGATTTGATGTTTCCGCTGATAACAGTTCCGGACTCTGTGATACCTACATGAAGCGGATACTGAGTCTTTTTTGCTATCTGCTCATAGGCATGCGCGCACATCATTACATTTGATGACTTTATGCTGATCACGATATTGTCATAATCATGATCTTCTATCATCCTGACTTTATCTAAAGCACTCTCTACGAGACCTTCAGCCGTTACTCCGCCATACTTTTCAATAAGCGGCTTTTCAAGCGAACCGGAATTTACTCCCACACGTATCGGAACATTTCTTTCCTTACATGCAGCTACAACCTTTGCAAGCTTCTCCTCGCCGCCGATATTTCCGGGATTTATACGGATCTTATCTGCGCCGTTTTCAAGAGCAGCAAGTGCCATGTGATAATCAAAGTGAATATCTGCTACGAGAGGGATATGTATCCTCTTTTTTATTTCTTTGATAGCTTCTGCACATTCAATAGTAGGAACAGTGCAGCGGATTATCTCACAGCCTGCTTCTTCAAGCTTTAATATCTGTGCCACCGTTGCTTCTACGTCATCAGTCCTTGTATTTGTCATTGACTGGATAGCAACAGGTGCGCCACCGCCGATAACTGTATTTCCTATATATATTTTCTTTGTATTATCTCTGTACATTCTCTTAAACTCCTGAAAACAAAATGAATTACTGTTCACTCGCTTAGATATGAACAGTCACCAAAATTATTTATCGTAATCAGCAAGTATCATATCACGATTCGATTTGTTTATCTATGGTCAATAAATTGACGCACTACAAATTCCGCCTTTTCCTCAGATCTATGCCCAACTTCGTCAACAGCTGACATTTTCAGGATATACCGTCCCGGTTTTGTGATTTTTCTTCCATCATATTTTATTCCGTTAAGAGTTAACGAGCTCGTCACAAACGAATAGTCCCGTATAAGATTTCGTGGATCATCCGTAAATGAAATGCTTGTAAAGGTCTTTTTATCAAGCGGAGAAAAATCCATAAGCACGGGACTGGTCTTATCGATCGTAAAGTAACCAGTCTGTTCAGACACATGTCCGGAATAGTCTTCTCCATGCAGTATTACCTTGTAACTGCCTTCCTCACGCACCGTGAATTTCCCCGGGCTTGCAGTTATTTTCTGAAGCACTTCACCGTCCATTCCGCACCTTTCGATCTTCATCACTGTTTTTTTCAGATTGAGATCAATAGCTGAAACATAACTAAAAATCGTTACATTTCCATCGTACACCTTATAATCATCAAAACCTTTTATACCGATTTCCGGGTCGCTGCCCATTCCGTTTATGGAAAGTGTCTGCTTATAGATTTTCACGGCTGAACTATCTGTCTCCGGATCATTGTCTTCTACCTGTAGAATTGATTCCTCATAATATTTCTCTTTGATTTCCTGATCACTTTCGCCTATATTACCGGATATTGTGGGCATTCGCTTTTCAACTTCTATTATTTCTTCTGTCTTTTGTTCTCCGGCAGTTACTCCCATATATATCCCTGTAAATGCAGATACTAAAAACGATAATGCAAGGATAGTCGTGACGATCCTTTTTCTAAATCCCAAGAATTGTAGAACGGATTTCTTGAATTCTGACACAGATTGAAACCTTTTTTCCGGATCATCTTCTGTGGCTTTTCTAAGTATTTTTTTCCACGCTGCATTTCTATAGGGGATTGTTTCTATAGTGCGCCCCAGTGAATAAATATCCGATCTTTCATCTGAGTAACCTTCGAATTGTTCCGGCGCTGCAAACGCCTTTGTTCCGAGTGATACTCTATCGGCTCCGGTATTATCAAGCCGCTCTTTTGCCGTCCCAAAGTCGATGAGACACAAGGAACCGTCCGGTCTAACCATGATATTTTCCGGTTTCATGTCCCTGTAGATTATCGGCGGCTTTTTACTGTGAAGCTCCTCCAGCACTCCCAATAATTCCAGTGTCCATTGCTGTACCTTTGATGCTGCATATTCCGGATCTTGTTTTATGATCGTGTCGAGGTTTTTCCCTTCCACATACTCCATCACCAGATATACCGAATCTTCTTCACGAAATATATCCACGATCCTTACAAGATTTTTATGTTTAATCCTGCGAAGTATATCTGCCTCCGCAAAGATACTGTCTACCAGATACGAATGCTCCGGATCATTACATCGTATGCGTTTAAGTGCCCATTTCATGCTGAGATGCGTATCTACTGCCAGATAAACATCACTCATTCCTCCACTACCAAGTTGCCGCCGGATATCATACTTTTCTCCGACAATCAGAGTGATCACCTCCTGCTTTATTATATTTTCAATGCTTGATAATTGATGGGAATTCCATCTAAGAAAAAAATCCGACTTTGTCGGTCTTTAAGAGAATTGCGTAAATGAACTATACGCGAACCTGTTTAGTATAAACACGCATAATGTATACTGTCAACATAAAAAAAACAGCCATCAGGGTTATCCTCGTTAAAAATTAACCCTAATGACTGTATTTTCCCACGCTTGCGCTAAGAATATGTCTAAGTCGGATTCTTTATTATCTAACGGAAAAATCTCGAGATATCGTTAAAACATACAAGGAACATCAGTACCAGCAAAACCACCATACCGATGAAATGAACAAATGCTTCTGCCTTCCGATTGACCGGACGTCCTAAAATCGCCTCCAGGATCAGAAATACAAGTCTTCCACCATCAAGTGCTGGAACAGGAAGCAAATTCATCACTCCTAAGTTAGCAGTTAGAAGTATCGTGAGCATCATCATATTTATCCATATGTAAAAAATACCACTAGGCTTCGACTGCTCGTATACATCACCAACAACCTGCGCTACACCTACAGGTCCTGCTACATCGTCCTTGGTGACTTTGCCCTTAAAAATCATACCGAGACTCTTCCAGGTAACCTCGATCCAATATCTGACTTCCGCTGCGCTGTAACGGATAGTTTGCAGGACATTTCCCTTAACTCGCGCTCCGCCCATGATGCCAAAAAGATATCGTCCTGCCTCAGCATTGTAAACCGGTTCCAGAATAGTCTTGTATAACTGTCCGTCTCTGCGGTATGTTATTTCTTTTGCTTCGCCTTCATTCAGCATGAGGTCCAGACTGATGTCACGATAGATCTCAATATGGTCAGAACCAACCTTTACTATCTCGTCTCCGGTTTTTAATCCGGCTTTTTCTGCAGGATACCCTTCCATGACATCCGACACTATCGGTGCATCATAGCCGATACTTCCTACAACAAAAAGCGAAAGAAAGAATGCCAGAACGAAATTCATAAAGGGACCGGCAAAAACAGTTGCGATCCTCGCCATTACAGGAGCGTTCACAAAAGAAGTCGGACTGCTGTCCAGTTCATCTCCATCAAAACCCTCAAACTGGCAGGCGCCGCCAAAAGGCAGTGCTTTTATGGAATACTTGGTTCCACCCCGGGTAAATCCCCATATAGTGGGACCAAGTCCAAGAGAAAACTCTACAACACCTATTCCGCTTTTCTTGCCTATTATAAAGTGGCCACCCTCATGTACCAGTATTATTACTGTAAATATAAGTATAAATAAGATTATCTGCACTTATTCACTCCGGTTATGCTAAAAACCCCTCTCGGGCTTCTCTTTCTGCGTCAAAGATCTGATCCAGAGTCGGTTTCTCAATGACATGGTGCTTCTGCATAGCGCCTTCTATAGTCTCAGGTATCTCAAGATAACGGATCTTTCCCTTAAGGAAAAGCTTTACAGCTTCCTCATTTGCGGCATTAAATACAGTCGGCATGGTTCCGCCTGTTCTTGCAGCTCTGAATGCAAGAGACAGACCACGGAATGTGCTTGTATCCGGCTTCTCAAATGTCAGATCCCTGATAGCAAAGAGATCCAGTCTCTTTCTCTTAAGCGGCATTCTGTGCGGATAGAAAAGCGCATACTGGATCGGCAGATGCATATCCGGCACGCCCATCTGTCCTATTACAGCTCCGTCAGTAAACTGAACTGCCGAATGAAGGATACTCTGTGGATGTACAACAACCTCGATATCATCATAGGATACATCAAAGAGCCAATGCGCCTCCATTACCTCAAGGCCCTTATTTACAAGAGTTGATGAATCAATGGTAACTTTGGGTCCCATGTCCCAGTTTGGATGCTTCAGCGCTTCCGCAGCAGTCATCATTTCAAGATCGGATCTTTCACGTCCGCGGAAAGGTCCGCCTGAAGCTGTGAGAAGGATCTTTTCGATCTTTTCATGTTCTTCGCCCTGTAATGACTGGAAGATCGCTGAATGCTCAGAGTCCACAGGGAGCAGTCTAACGTTGTGCTTTCTAACAGCATCTGTAATGATATGACCTGCTGTTACCAGTGTCTCTTTATTTGCAAGAGCTACATCTTTTCCTGCTTCGATAGCTGCAAGTGTCGGACGGATACCGATCATTCCTACGATAGCACCTACAACTATATCTGCTTCAGCAAGTGTAGCGGCCTTTATAAGTCCGTCCATTCCGGCCAAAACTTCTGTATTAGTATCTTTTACACGCTCTTTCAGATCTGATGCAGCTTTCTCATCATAAAGAACTGCCACTTTAGGCTCATACTTTCTGATCTGAGATTCCATCATAACTACATTTCGTCCTGCAGCCAATGCGATGATATTCAGAGAATCAGAGTAAGCATCAACTATATCAAGTGTCTGTGTTCCGATCGATCCGGTCGAACCAAGTAAAGAAATATTTTTCACCTTAACCTCCTCTAGAATGATGATCACGCAACTAAAAGATCTACCAGGATAAATACAACAGGCGCAGTTATCAGTACGGAGTCAAATCTGTCGAGAATTCCTCCGTGTCCCGGTATAAGATTGCCGTAATCTTTGATACCGCGGTTTCGCTTGATGCCTGATGCAAAAAGATCTCCGATCTGAGATATGACAGCACCGGCGCCGCATACCGCACCATAGATCAGCGGGTTTCCATTTGCTGCATACGCAAGCAGAACACCTACAAGAACTGCGCCAAGCACTCCTCCTACTGATCCTTCTATCGATTTTTTCGGTGAAAGTACAGGAGCGAGTTTATGTTTTCCAAAAGTTCTTCCTGCAAGATAAGCGCATGTGTCGCAAACCCAGGAACTTATGAACACCATAAGTATCTCAACTATTCCTCTTTCGCGAATACGTATCATATAGAGACATCCAAGAAGTACCACTACATAAAGTATTCCGAAACAGATCTGCATGATATACGCAGAATCAAATTTCGGAAAGGTCAGTACATAGGTCAGCATAAACAATATCATTGAACCTATGACTACATAAAATAAGTTTTTAGGGCTCTCCGTAAAGTACATTACAACTTCATAACATACGATGCTTAAACAGCCCATTATTTCCGGTATATCCGGTCTGTATTTCTCTCCTAACGGTATCTGTCTTATTGCACGACAAAACTCGTGATAACCGATCAATGAAACAAGAAACAGGAGGGTCCAAAATACGAACCCTCCCATATATATAGCTGCTCCAAGGATCAGCACGAGACAAATTCCGCTTAACAGTCTGGTCTTAAACATTTTTTTCCTCTGATTCTACCTGTTCTCCCGTTTTACCAAAGCGACGGCTGCGGCCGGAATAATTCTCAACTGCTTTCTTTAATTCATCGGCCGTAAAAGCAGGCCAATGAATATCTGTAAAGTAAAACTCCGTATATGCGCACTGCCAAAGCAGATAGTTTGACAAACGCACCTCTCCGCTGGTACGGATTAACAGATCCGGATCGGGAATACCCGCTGTATCCAGATGCTCAGAAATCATCTCTTCTGTGACCGGTACATCGGCAGGAATCTTTCCTTCAGCTTTTTCAGCCATGATCTTATTCACTGCACGAGTTATCTCATCTCTGCTTCCATAATTCAGTGCTATCTGAAAATGAAGACCGTCAAAATCCTTAGTATATTCCTCCAGATCAGCGATGCTCTGCTGTATATCCGGTGCAAGAGCACTCTTATCACCGATCACACGAACACACATATGATTCTGTTTTGCAGTTTTCTGACATGTTTTCAGATAGTTACGAAGCAGATTCATGATCGCGGAAACCTCGTCTGAAGGTCTTGACCAGTTTTCTGTAGAAAACGCATAAACCGTCAGATAATGAATTCCCATATTCCAGGCTTCACGACAGATGGTTTCTACATTTTTCGCTCCCATGGTATGACCGTAGGTTCTCGGCATGCCCTTGGATTTAGCCCATCTGCCATTTCCATCCAGAATTATTGCGATATGATTTGGTACATTCATTTTGCTGCTATTCTCCGATCTGTTGATAAAAACTCAAACAGTCATTATTTCCTTTTCTTTTTCTGCTGCTACTGCATCCACCTTCTTGATGAACTTATCTGTAACCTTCTGCAGGCTGTCCTCAAGATCATGGATCTCGTCTTCTGATACTTCTTCTGTCTTTGCGAGCTTCTTAAATGCATCGTTGCCATCACGACGAATATTACGGATAGCTACCTTACACTCTTCACCCTTCTTCTTAACATCCTTACAGAGCTGCTTTCTTCTATCCTCTGTAAGCTCAGGGAAGATAAGACGAACCATTGCACCATCACTGTTAGGATTGATGCCGATATCAGAAGTCTCTATTGCCTTGATGATCTCCTTAAGCATGGATTTATCATAAGGCTTGATCGTGATAACACGTGCCTCCGGTACTGCAATATTAGCCACTGACTGAAGCGGAGACGGTGTTCCGTAATAATCTACACGGATACGATCCAGAATATGCGGATTTGCTCTTCCTGCACGGATTGCTGCATATTCGCTGTCCAGATTGTCAAGTGACTTCTGCATTTTTGTTTCGTACTTAGCTATTCTCTCGTCCATAAGGGATACCTCTCTTATACTGTAATTTCGGTGCCGTTAAAATCACCGCTTGCGGCATTAAGGATACTGTTCTTTTCATTCAGTCCAAAAACACGCATAGGCATTTTGTTTTCCATTGCCAGGATAGATGCTGCCAGATCCATGACCTGAAGCTTCTGTGCAACTACTTCCTCGATGGAAAGCTTATCATACTTCTTGGCATTAGGATTGATCTTCGGATCAGAATCGTAAACACCATCGATAGCCTTCGCAAGAAGGATTGCATCTGCCTCAACTTCGATCGCACGGAGAACTACTCCGGTATCTGTTGAGAAATACGGATGTCCTGTTCCACCTGCAAAGAAAACAACCTGTCCCTTTGAGAAATACTTATTTGCACGATCTTTTGAAAAAAGCTTTGTAAATGAACCACACTCAAAAGGTGTAAGGATGCTGGTCATCATTCCTACTGATCTGAATATCTCAGATACATAGATGCAGTTCATGATAGTTGCCAGCATACCGATCTGATCAGCCTTTGTACGGTCAATATTCTCAGAGGTACGACCTCTCCAGAAGTTACCGCCGCCGATAACGATACCTACTTCGATACCCTTATCGACAAGCTGCTTTACTTCCATTGCAACACCGCGTACGGTGGGCTCATCAAAGCCTGTTTTCTTTTCGCCGGCAAGTGCTTCGCCGGACAGTTTCAGAAGAACACGTTTCATACTCATTACTAATTACTTCTTTCTCTCCCCAATGGAGCTCTTCAGATCATCAAAGAAAGATGTCGGGCTGACTTCTGCGTAGCACTGTGAGCAGTGACCTTCGATGACAGCACCATTATTGATCTGAACGGATTTACTCTTGATATCGCCCATAACGATAGCTGATGTATCAAGGATAACAGGACCATGTACATCGATATCGCCCTTTACAGCGCCTGCGATAACTGCGCTGGATGCTGTAATATTGCCAAGGATAACAGATTCCTGACCAACCTTTACAGCGCCGGTAGAGATTACCTCACCGGTGATCTTTGCAGAATCGGCAAAAATCTCAGAAGCCTTTGAATTACCTGTAACACTTCCGGAAATATTAAGCTTTCCGCGAATGTGAATATTACCTCTTACTACACCGAGTACATCAAGATTTCCCTCGGATGTGATGTCACCATTGATGCTCATTCCAAGAGTGATAGCACCTGTCTCATCGGCAACTTCACCTTCTTCCAGCTCCGGAATCTGAAGGTTCTTAAGCTGATCATCACTCATATCTATACTCTCCTCTGCATTAACAATATTTTCAACTGCAGCCTCTTCCGGCTCAGATGCAAAACTCAGATCAACCCCATCTGTAACGATTTCCTCTTCAAGTACTTCTGCTGTCTCACCCATATCTAATTCATCCTCTCCTGCAATTGTATTTTCTGATGACTGCATAAACTCATCTGCTGTCACCTCGCTCACCAGATCATCTCCGGTAAACGCATCTTCCTCAACGATCGTTGAGTCATCTGCCGGCTCAGTTTCAATAACTACTTCGCCTGCAGTGAGTTCCTCTTTTTCCTCAGTGCCGTCTTCAGTAAGCACCTGTTCGATCGAAACCTCACCCTCTGTAAGCACTTCTGCCGGAGCTTCGGCATAAATCTGCTCTACAGTGATATCCTCTGCTGCCACTTCATCAGCAGATGCTTCGTTCGTTCCAAAAGAAAAATCAACATCAGTCACTACTTCAGCTGATTCCTCAACCTCTTCTTCAGCCGTTTCTTCAACAGCCTCGAATGTCATATTAGCTGTGCTGATCTCCGGATCGATATCGATCGTTTCCAATTTCTTTTCCGGCTCGGATACAGGTTCCTGAACATCTGAAGCAGTTTCTTCATTCTGCTCTGCGTTCTCAGTCTCTTCGTCCTTAACAGGTACTCCGACACTTGATAAAAGTGAACTCAGATTGAAATCAAATGCTTCTGTCTCAGGTTCATCCATTGCCTCTTCATTCTGATCTGCCATAAGGCTGTCAGACAAAGGCACATCCATAGCCGACTCATTCATATCGACAACCGGACCGCCAAATTCATCATCTGTAACTGTGTCCTCTGCAATACCCTCTTCGGACCCCTTAGACAACTGATCCAGCGAGCCGTCTTTTACTTTCCCCGGCCGTTTCTCGGAAAATCCATCGACAGCCTGGGTCAGATCTTCCTTGAAATCACTGAAAAAGCCCATATCCTGTTCCTCCTTGCAAAGCCGCTCTAAAGCGTGCCGTTTTATCACATGGCAGACGATTAATCCTCTTCTGACTGTGTTTTATATTGGTGTAGGGGTGGTGTATCCTGATCGATCGGAAGGATTTCAAGGCCACGTGCTTTCAGCCCTTTCAGAATCGCCGGCAGTGCTTCCACAGTACTCTTCTTACCGCCTGTATCGTGCAGCAGGACTACTGAAGAATTCCACTTGTCTACGCCCCTCAGCGTATTCTGAACTATTTCTCCCGACGAAAGCGCCCTTCCGGAAGAATCCCCGCAATAGACATTCCAGTCATAATATTCCATATTCTGACTGTAAAGTACTGAAATGTAACGGTCCATTGGCAAACCAGCCACTGTGTTTCCGCTGCCCCCCGGGAACCGGTAGAATTTCGGCGCTATACCTGTTTCATTATAAATTAGATTACGTATTTTATCAAGGTCATACTGGAAGCTGTCCAGATCCTTGTAAACCTCGGAATATACATGAGAATATGAATGCATTCCGATGGTATGACCCTCATCAACTATGCGTTTGTAAGTATGTCTCAGTCTCTCATCCCTGTCACCTGTACCGCATACAAAGAAGGTTGCACGCACGCCATTTTCACTAAGGATGTCCAAAATTTTGTCCGTATATATGGAAGGACCATCATCAAAAGTAAGATACACCCTTTCTGTATTCTCAGCACCCGACTGTATCTGCTCAGCAACGGCAGAATGGCTGTCCTGATCAGAGTCATCCTGGATTCCCTCCGGAAGCATCACTGCATCAGCCGGATCTGCGTCATCAGCCTCATCCGCTTCTCTTTCTACACTGTCCTGACTTACAACGGCAGTATAATCCGTACTGTCTGCGAGCGTATGTATCCCATTTTTATCATCCGGTGTAACTTCAACCGTTTCTACCGAAACCGCTGCAGCCACCTCTTTTTTCCCTGTATTAAGGATCCCGGATCTAAATATAATGATCACAAGCACGAGAAAAACCGCAGCGAGGGCAAAAATGCCCGCTGCGGTGATCATCTGCAATTTCAATTTTCTCAAGCGCTTAGAACGAACCATGGATCACTCGAAAAATATATCCTTTCCTACATCGAAATAATAATTATTTACAGGTCGTATCTCAGAGCCATTTATATCAAATACCTCCCAGACAACGCCGGCATGTCCTGCCGGAACCTGAAACGATGCAACTATTCCGTTCTTATTATACACTTTTACCATCGCTCCGGAAAGAGACATTTCATAAGACATCTTATTGTCATTCCTTCCGCCCTTCTGATCAGTAAGGAAATATCTGTATTCCTTATCCGAACCAACCGTTATAACCTGCGTCACGGAGTTCTCATATTTTCCGTTACTAAGGTTCAGAGTAAATGGTTTAAGCTCCGCCTTCGAAGTGTCATATGTCAGGACTACTTCGTACTGATTATCCTTAAGTTTATCCGGTGACTGCTTTGTCACATCCATAAGATACGTAGCCGTATCATGCTTGGTCTGTCCGCTCGGTGCCATATAGGCTACGCCTGCACAATAATCAATGGTATACGGTCTGATATAGATATCATCGATCTCCACAGGCACGTAATCGCCATACGAGAATTTCAGATTGTACCAGTCGGCATCGTTGATCGGTACATAGAATTCATAGTATCCGTCACCATCTGTCGCAGAATCTGCCTGATAGGAATACGCGCCCGTTTTGATAGTAACCTTGACATCTTTCAGCATGCCGCCTTCTTCGTCAGATACATATCCGTAAACTTTTGCGTATGCCGGTATCTCCTTAACCTCATCATATGTGATGTAAGCCCGGTTAATGAGTTCCTGCTCCAGGTCATCATATTCTTTCTGCAGATCATGATTTACAGAATCATAATCTCCCATTTTAACAGAATCATTTTTTCCCTTAGTGGTCTTATAACACTCTGTCATGAAGTCATTAACAAAATAGCATCTCTGACCGCCATTCTGCCTTGCCTGTGACACATTTGTACCATACAGATTGCAGGTATAACGATATACATAAGCAAGCTTCGCTTCGTTAAAGTAATAGCCGGTGACTTCACGGCCGCTACTGCCATACTCAGTCGTAACGATCTTATCTATAAGACCAGAATCACTGTTTGTATAGACCATGGCATCTACAGTAGCTCCATTATCGCTTCTTTCAAGTCTTAGCTTCTTTTTCTGGTCAGACTTTGCTCTTTCCTGTATCTTGTCAGTCAGATCATGATCCGCTTTTTTACTGAGATCACGCTTATTTGCCTTATAATGCTTTTCTCCATAGGCAATTATATGTTTTTCACCGGCGTGTTTGTTAATGTAATCAACTGTACCTTCAAAGCTGTCAAGAACCGCCTTTACTCCTTCATGAACAGCTTCTTCCGTAAATGCACTTTCACTTTCTGATACAGATTCTGCTGATTCTTCCACTTCGGAAGATGCTGCCTCTGTTTCATCCTTTACTGTTTCAACTTCTTCCTCGCTCTCCTCTGAGCTTTCAGTTTCCACCCGGTTGCTTACTATGCTTTCTTCCTTGCTTCCACATGCTGTAAGCATAACACCGAGAAGTGCTGAAACAGCGACGATACTGATTACTTTTCTTATCTTTCCAAACTTCATTACTCTTACAAGAAAACTTTACAGTCTTCTCCCTCCATGAAATGACAGTATTTATCCACTGCCAATGTTGTACTGCCTTAAAAAACCGATCATTTCTGACAGTATTTTCTATGTAATTAAGAATAGCACAGATTTATGCGGCAACCGTCTTTTTAAGCAAATCCTAAGAAAAAATTAAAAAGTTTTCTGATCGCTTTTATCCTGTTATCAGTGAAATTACGCACCCGGTAGCCACACTGGCAGCATAAAGAGTTCCCGTTATCGCAAGATTTTTCTTCCAACCGGAATTTACTCTAAATAAAACCATAAGCCCGACGCCCGCGCCCACAAGCAGGCCGCTCATAAGAGCACCGAAGCCTATTATGCCATCCATATAAAGCTGTGTGATCATTACTGATGAAGCACAGTTAGGTATAAGCCCGACAATACCTGCCGCAAACTCACCGAGGAAGCCGTTTCCTGTCATGAAATTTTTAAGTGTGTCCTCTCCAAGCCAGTCGATAAGCACATTTAATAGAACAGAAAAAAGCAGGATAAATACAAATATCTGCATCGTGTGGCGCAGTGCCGGTCTCAGGATACTGGCATGTTCATGTCCTTTTCCATGATGACGATGTTCTTTTCCCTGATCAAGTATGTGAGGATTTGTTCTCTCGACTTCCACATCACAGTGGCACTTCTCTCTTGCACAAAAAAGAGCGATATTCATGTGTTCCGGCAATGCATGCAGCACAGCTGTCATAAAGAAATCGATAACAAAGCCCCATACCATACCTATAACCATCTTTAAAAGAAGTATCTTGATTATGAGTACAGGCGATACATGATTTGAAATAAATAACGGGAGCATCTCATCAGATGTAGACATATATATCGCAATAAGCGCTCCTACCGTTATTACCCTGCCCGCATACAGATTTGTCGCTGCAGCAGAAAAACCACACTGCGGAAAAGCACCGGCTATACCGCCGAACAAAGGCCCAAGTTTTCCGGCTTTTTCAACAGTCTTCACTACTTTTTTGCCGGCTCTGGATTCCAGATATTCCATAAATAAATATGTAAGAAACAGAAACGGAAGTAGTTTCACGGAATCAAGAAGTCCGTCCATAATAGCATCAAACATTTATCTTTCCTTTCGATTAAACATTCTTTCATATGTTCAAATATTTGAATGTTGCTAAAAACATAAAAGACCCCTGGGAATCGCCCAAGAGTCTGTTTCACACATTCTTTTATTACCAATTTTGCATTGTATACGATTATTTATCATAAATCAACAATATTTTTATGATGTCAGGGTCAAAAGGTCAAAATCCGATTGTGCTTGCACAAAGAGGATTGAGACCTTGGGACCCTGACATCATTTTTATTAAAAAAAGAATAAAGAATTATAGGCATTTCAACAAAATTCCCTATAAGTAAAAAAACTGTGAGAAGCCGATCATTCAACTCCCCACAGTTTTGTATCTCAGATCTTAAATATGCTGAGTTCTTCTTTTATCTCTGTTGCAGAATTAGAAACAACATCTGCTCCATTACTAACTCCAAGACTCTCATCCGCAACTCTCTTTGCGCTTTCTGCAAGCGTTTCAACTGTTGCTGAGATTTCCTCGGAACTAGCAGACTGCTCTTCAGAAATGGCTGCTACTGAGGATGCTATACCATCCACATCACTCATAGTATCTATCATATCCTTTATCGTACCGCTGGTTTCATTTAGATCCCTGAAAATCTTTTCAAAGGATTCACCTGCTGCTGTAACAGCCTCCGTACTGGAACTGATCGCATTAACATTTGACTGCGACTTTTCAGAAAGGTTATTTATCTGACCCGTGATGTCTGCGATTATTTCAGTGATCTTTCCTGCCGACTCAGAACTGTCTGTAGCGAGCTTCGCTATTTCTCCCGCTACAACCGCAAAACCTTTTCCTGCTTCTCCGGCTCTGGCTGCTTCTATAGATGCGTTGAGCGAAAGCAGGTTGGTCTGCATAGCGATCGAATCGATCATTTCTACAATGCCTGTGATCTTTTCAGCTGACTGACCTACAGTAACAACTACTTCATTCATCTCTGTCATGGAATCACTGATCGCAGACATATTTCTCTGGACATTGCCCATATCTTTCTGTCCTGCCCCTGCCTGATCCACAAGCTGAAGCATCGTGTCATTCGCTGTATTACCCTTTTGTGTCAGGTCACTTACCGCACCGGCAAGCTCTGTCGCATTATTTGCAAGATCACTTACCGCATTTGTCATTCCCTCCATGACCTCATGTATCTGACCCATGGAATCTGACTGTTCCTTGGTCTGCTCGGTCATCTCATTGGCAGCCATCTTACTGGTTGAAGCCTCATCACCAAGCTGACCTGCCGTTTCCTGTATTTTTGAAATGATATCACGCATTTTCTCGACATACATCCCAAGCTCATTTCGTATGAGTCCGATCTCATCACCCTTTGCTCCGGCAAAACTCACGGTAAAATCTCCGCCTGCAACAAGACTGATCTTTTTGGCAAGGGACTGGATCGGTACAGAAATTATTTTCTTTGTCGCGATCAAAATAATTGCTGCGATAACTGCACTGATAACAACCATGATAATACATGCAATAAACTGGAAATGACGAAGTTCTTCCAGAATATCCGATTCTTTCACAGATGAGATGAGTGTCCATGTTGTACCGGGAACTGATGCAAACGCAACATAATAGGATTTACCTGATGCATAGGTAACTTTCTCTACAGTGCCTGCATTTGCTTTCCATACAGCATTCAGCTCAGGATTAGTGTCCGAAAGCATGGTTCCAACCTTATCCTGCTCGTTATATGACATGATATATCCTGAGCCATCAACGATGAATGATGATCCTTTTTTCAGCGGCACTAATGAATTAGCCTTTTCCTGTACATCTGCAAGGAATATATCCGTAGCGATTACGCCAAGCTCTCCGTCCTTAAAATCGACACGTCTGGAAAGTGTTATACACAGATCCTTTGTCGTGGAATCTATATACGGATCTGTACTAACCCATGACTTGGTATCGATACCTTTTACGTACCATTCACGTTCTGTCGCAACCCAACCATCATTATGATGTGTGGTACCATTAGCAAAGAAATAAGTATTATCCGAAAAACCAATAAAAAGTCCTATGTTTTTAATAGCATTATATTCTACTGTCGGAAGGAGATACTCAAGCATAGCATCATGATCCTTAAAATACACTGTTTCAAGTGTATTTGCATATGCATCAAAATGCGAAGTCACCATCTCCATCTGCGAGCCTATATCTCTGGCGTTTGCCGTCGTTTCAGCCTGCAGATCCTGCTCAACAAGATCAAGAATCGATTTCTTTGCCTGTGTGATAAGGATTGAAATAATTATTATAATTCCTAAAATGGTAACCGGCAAAAGGATCGTAAGAAGAGTAGCACTAACACTTCTCTTTATCTTAAAATCATTGTTCTTGGCCTCGCCGCCACTCTTAGCTTTAGTTTCCGCCATACTATATGTCTCCCTTCTGGTTAGAAAACAAGTACATCGCAACAAACACTAATTATTTAATCGGCGTAATTTTAAGATCCCACTCCAATAAAAATGCACTTTTTTATATGCAACCGCTTAGAGCCAACCGAGGATGACTTTAGTTCCTCCGAGATCTGAACCCGTCGCCGACAGGCGACTGGGGGCAAGTCACACTTCCTCGCTCGTGCGGAAGATGGGGCGCTGGACGTCCAGTGGACGTCCGCTTAGCGCCGACCGAAGAGGACTTTATGTCCCCCGAGATCTGAACCCGTCGCCGATAGGCGACTGGGTTCAAGTCACACTTCCTCGCTCGTGCGGAAGATGGGGCGCTGGACGTCCAGTGGACGTCCGCTTAGCGCCGACCGAGGAGGACTTTATGTCCTCCGAGATCTGAACCCGTCGCCGATAGGCGACTGGGTTCAAGTCACACTTCCTCGCTCGTGCGGAAGATGGGGCGCTGGACGTCCAGTGGACGTCCGCTTAGCGCCGACCGAAGGGGACTTTATGTCCCCTGAGATCTGAACCCGTCGCCGCAGGCGACTGGGTTCAAGTCACACTTCTGCACGCAAAAATAGCAGGTGCACATGCACCTGCTATTTTTCGTGCGGAAGATGGGACTTGAACCCACACAACGTTGCCGTCACAAGATCCTTAGTCTTGCTCGTCTGCCAATTCCGACACTTCCGCGTTTATTTTGTTTCGCTGCGCTTTCGTGCGCTGCAACGATGTATATACTACTATACATCACATTATTATGTCAACACCTTTTTTCAACAAAACCGCAAAATATTTTTTACCCATTAATGCGTTACAAATTTCAGATCATAATTAATGCTTTTACATAAACCTTTCGGTATCTGATACTTTTCATTATTCATGATCTCCCTTATCCACGCTGCTCTTTCCTCGGAGACGCTGCCGTACATATTGCGTCCGTATACTCCGGTTCTTATCACGTCTCTTATAGACTCATCTTCATAGGAATAAAGCATAAGAACGTACGGTAATCTGTCCCACGATGATTCATGCACCAGCATCCTCGCCAACCTTTGCTTTGCAAATTCCGCTTCCGCCTTAACAAATAATTCATACACAGCCTTTGCGCCATACTTTATCCTATAAGCACATATCTCACGATATGCCTGATTCATTACGATCAAACGTTGATCCTGCAGATATTTCCAAAATATCTCATCTGCCTTATCTCCGCAAAGCATAGCAATTGCATGGATAGTATTTTTAACAACTGCCGTATCCTGATCCTCAAGATACTTCATCAAAAGATCGGCATCACTTTTCTCTCCGGTCTCTCCTATTCCCAAAATAGCTATTTTCCTGACCGGCGTATCTAGATGATCCTTATAAAATGCGGTTACATCTATCCCCGAATGCCTGCTAAGAATATACCTGACAGTTTCCCTTATACTTTTCGCCGGTGACAGAAGCATTTGCTCTAATCCATCCCAGCAATCACCTATAGTTTCATACTTTCGCTCGATAGCCACTTTCTGGACTATCTTGCTCTTGTGATGAATATAGAAATCAAGTTCATCCACCGAAAACCCATAGCAGCTGATAAACTCTGTCAAATAGATTGCCTGACACTGACGATTTTTTTCTCTATCCAAAAGCCGTTTCATATCATATTTTTCGACAATCCCATAATCCATAAGAAAACGGTACACAGACTTTTTGGTATAAAAATCATAATCATTTAAATCCAATAAACTCTTCTGCTCGAAATGACTTTTGAGACGTTCTGCCATTTCTTTCGCGACATTTTTAGCAACTTTCTCATTTCGCCTCCTGCCCTCATATAAAACTTTCGAAAGAAATGGAACGCACGAGATCAACTCTTTATCAGATACATACTCAAGATCCTCACACATTCGTTCCGCAAGATCACGTATCTCTTTAACACTGTCATTTAATCTAAGTATTATATATTTAAGAGAATCTTCGTCACACTCGATCGCCCGCATACATTTTTCTCGAAAATATCCATTTGAATGAAATGTTCCGAGTCGCGCAACCCACAAGAAATCCTCTCCGTCCCCAAGCTTCTCCAAAAGACTATCAATATCAACTTTCCGCCAGTCATAGTACCATTCCAAATAGTCGTAATCATGAAGTCGCTTACCAAGCCGAATGATCTCATCGCACTTCATATCACGCATATATCCGGCAATAGATTTCGCTGCCATTTTTGCTTTTTCAGAATCACCAAATACTGCCTCCTGATACATCAGGGACAGATTATGCTGATTCTCATTATCCAAGTCTCCTATAGTACCTGTGCATCGAAAAACCTGAGTTTTTTCCTGCTTTTCAACTTCCTTCGTGTTTTCACTTACCAATGCAGCCTTTTCTGCGATTTTATCCGGTTCTTTTTTCTTAAAAAGAAATCCAAACATTGCATACCTCATTTCGATTTTTGTATGATGTTAATGTCAAAAGTAAAAATCCTTTTTGTGCAAGCACAATCGGATTTTTTACTTTTGACCATGTTATCATTATAATCTATCACACATTTTCTTTTACAATTTTTTGCATTCAGTTTTAATTTACATCTGACGATATTCTTTACAGAATAATTTGTGCGGTAATAAAGGGATCTGCCGGTTACATCGCATCCGAACCGCTGCATACCATGGAACTACGATCGCAGTAACAGAAAGATGAGAAAACGAAATGATCTTATTTGTAAATGCTTGTGTACGAAATGATTCGAGAACAAAACAGATAGCTGATGCACTTTTGGAAAAATTAGGCGGGAACTATATTGAAGCGAGACTCGAAGATATTGAGTTTCCGAAAACAACCGATGAATTTTTGCACTACAGAGACACCTGCATAGAGCGCAGAGATTTTTCCGACAGCTATTTTGAACATGCCAAAAATTTTGCCCTTGCAGATACGATAGTCATCGCTGCTCCCTATTGGGATCTGTCTTTTCCTGCTATTTTGAAACAATATATCGAGCATATAAATGTCCTGGGCATTACCTTTGAATATACCGAAGAAGGCTATCCCAAAGGACTTTGTCACGCAAAAAAGCTCTATTACGTGATGACTGCCGGCGGCAGCTTCGTCCCCGGCGAATTTGGATTTGGATACATCAAAACCCTCGCCGAAAGCTTTTACGGCATAAAAGACGTAGAACTCATAAAAGCAGTTGGCTTAGATATATACGGTGCCGATCCAGAAGCCATCATTCATGAATGTATCAAAGGGCTTTAACTCCTCCGAGATCTGAACCGTTTTCCGCAGACGACTGGGGCCAAGTCACACTTCCACGCTCGTGCGGAAGATGGGGCGCTGGACGTCCGGTGGACGTCTGCTTAGCGCCGACCGAAGGGGACTTTATCTCCTTCTCGACGCTTGTGCACCGCAACGAAATGTATAATACTACATATCATATTTTTATGTCAACACCTTTTTTTAATATTTCACTCAAAATTTCACCCCAAAAATTTCTCCGGATTTTCTCATGAAAACATCCCTATGATGTTATTCACTTTCATCAGGCTTTCAGGCGCTATTTTAAGAGTCAGATACTCATCTCCCGTTCCACCATAAACAAAGTCATGCTTCATTAATTTCTCATCAAAAAGACACGGCAAACCCAAACCAACCAGCGGAACCGAGCCAACTTCAAATCCCGTTTCTTCTTTTATCTTCTTCGGAGAAGCCATCTTTAACTTACTATATCCAAATTCTTCTTTTAATTTATCGAAATCAAGACGTCCATTCTGTAAAGAAACCATACATCCTATCAAGCCGTTTTCTGTTTCCAGCACAAACGTAGGCGCCGACTTCTCAACCGGATAATACCCCTCCGCATCCATCGCCGACCGGATCGGTTTATCCTGCTTTATTAATTCATATTCAATCTCATGCCCCTTAAGAATATCCTCAATAAACATTTCCCTCTCCCCTTATTTATTTTCATTCAAAAAAATTGTACCTTATATCCCTCTGCATAGCAACCATGACCACATCCTCATTCCTCATTCGTGTAGAAAATAGTGATACGCTGGATATGCCGTGAAAGTCTGCTTAACTCCGAAATCTGAACACGTTTGCCGCAGGCAAACTGGGTTCAGATCACACTTCCACGCGAAAGAAAAAGAGCAGATGCTCTCGCATCTGCCCTTTCTGTTCGTGCGGAAGATGGGGTGAGGCGGATTCAGAAAAAGATCCTGTGGATCTTTTTCCCGACGAACCGACCGACGAAGCGCTCCCGCGCGCTTCGGAGATCTGAACCGTTTGCCGCAGGCAAACTGGGTTCAAGTCACACTTCCTCTCGAACGAAAAAGAGCAGATGCTCTCGCATCTGCCCTTTTTTGTTCGTGCGGAAGATGGGACTTGAACCCACACAACGTTGCCGTCACAAGATCCTTAGTCTTGCTCGTCTGCCAATTCCGACACTTCCGCGTTTATTTTGTTGTTTCCCGACGCTTGTGCGCCGCAACGAAATGTATAATACTACATATTGTATTTTTATGTCAACAATTTTATTAAAAAAAAAATTTAAAATTTTTCGCACCTACGCCGAATACCGCCATATACTTTTCATCTGCGACACTAACACATCCGCATCCCAATGTTTCTTACTGTTTTTCGGACTGTTCGGATCATTTACTACTACCTTTCCATCATCGTCAATATCAGTTAGAACAATAAAATGTCCTGTTGTAGTAAAATCTCCCTTGGTCATGGAACATATCATCGGCGTCGTCTCCGAAAGGTTATTTAATATATAATCCACAGACACATTTCCGGTCGAAACATTCAATCCATAGTGTTCCGCCCCCTCAGTCATCATACTCCAGGATGTTCCCTCTCCATAGGTATAGTAACCCGAACTAGCCGAATATACGCCAACATCATACGGATTGATCGCATCATTCTTTTCCAAGCCGCACACTACCATCGCAAGGCACGTCGGTCCGCAGCCGGCGACACCTATATAGTTTCCGCCGTAATCTCTATATCCCCATCTTTTATCCCATTGTATAAAAAGCGGGATATCACGTTCTGCCATTTCGGAAGAAACATCCATGTCAAAATTCACATTTTTATATTTATTATAATCTCTTACATATCCCTTCGCTTCAGGATACTTCTTACCAAATTCGACGATCTCATCCGGTACGCCTTTCGTACCGCCACCAAATAAAGAATCGCAGCCCGTCAATTCGATAACCTTTTCCGGAACATCAATAAAGCTATCCTCAAGCAAAGAATCATACTTCATCTTAAGCGCCACGCTTATCACCATCTCGATCACGAGAATAACCGCAATAACTCTGCCAATCTTTATTTTTTTGTTTTTCTTTTCTGCCCTCTTGTGCCTTCCTTTTGACTTTCTGATAAAACAAACAAATCTGATAATTCCAACTACAAGATGGATCACAAAAACAGCCATCAGACTCATTGCCGCAAATCCATCAGTGATCCAGTCAAACGCAAAAATATAATCAAGCGCCAATAACCCCAAAAGAGTCAACAGCAGCAAAACCAGTCCTGTTATAAACCATATTAAAAACCGCTTCAAAATCACCGTAAAACCTCATCAAAATCTTCACAATCCACTCAAAAAATTGTACTCCAAATCCTACCCCCACACAACCCATTGTACCTCCAGTGGACGTCCGCTTAGCGCCGACCGAAGGGGACTTTATGTCCCCTGAGATCTGAACCCGTCACCGCCAGGTGACAGGGTTCAAGCCACACTTCCTCGCTCATGCGGAAGATGGGGCGCTGGACGTCCAGTGGACGTCCGCTTAGCGCCGACCGAAGGGGACTTTATGTCCCCTGAGATCTGAACCCGTCGCCGCAGGCGACTGGGTTCAAGTCACACTTCTGCACGCAAAAATAGCAGGTGCACATGCACCTGCTATTTTTCGTGCGGAAGATGGGACTTGAACCCACACAACGTTGCCGTCACAAGATCCTTAGTCTTGCTCGTCTGCCAATTCCGACACTTCCGCGTTCATATATATTATCGAAACGAACTCGTTTCGCAACGAAAGCTATCATACCGCAACGCGTCCCATCTGTCAACACATAATTTATTATTATTTGAATTTTTTTGAAATACTTAAATCTTCTGCTTATTGATCACCAAAATCCATCTGCAGATCCATATCGTCCGTAACTACCTCTTCATCATCCGTATCTTCTGATGACGGTGTCGGTATAAATTCTGTCATATAGTCTTTTTGATCCAATCCATCAAGCATAGCAGGCAGGTTGATGATCACTCCATCCATATTGTACGGAATAGGAAGTTTCACCTGTACCTTTGATGCAGAGCCGCCCTTTTCCTCTGTAATAACGAGCTGCATCTTGAAATCCTGCCCCATGGTATCGACCATTCCACGCTCACCGTCTTTAAGGCTCGCTACTTTTTCTCCATTGACCAGCACTTCGATCTTGTATGGAGTATCTATGGTCTTTCCACCATTTTCAAATGATTTGTTATCAAAATAAATCGTATGACCGCGTCCGATTATAAACATGGCAACTGCAATAAGAAGTATAACTGCCACAGCCGCGGCACGATAAATCAAACTTTTCTTACCCATTTGCGTTCTCCTGCTCCAGTGCCAACTGCTGGCTTTCCTTGCTCTTGTTTTTCCTCTTATTGGTTTCATACATTATAAGTGCCACGGTTATGACTGCATATGAAACAAATACGCGGAAATATTCACCGATCATCGAGTCGCCCGTAATAACCGTTCCTGCCTTCGGTGCCACGATAAACATGGTATGGAAGAGAACGATTCCCAGGAAAACATTTCCTATAGACGCCTTATCAACTGATGCACCTCCAACAAGAAGTGCCGCTATACAAAACATTCCTATCTGCGAATGCGAGCTGTAAGTCGCTATATTTCCCATATTCTGCAGATATATGATCATGCCGATGCCTGCAAGCACAGTGGAGAGTACCATTGATATGATCCTCGTCCGTTCTACATTTATACCAGCATCTCTTGCGACTTCCATATCCTGTCCAACTGCGCGCATATCCTGACCAAGTTTAGTCTTTCTAAACCAGATGATCACCAGACAAAGCACGAATACTACCAGAAAAGTGGCAACCGGTATTTTAACACCCGCGATCGTTAACGGTATCAGATTATCAAGTTTTTGCCTCATGGACAATAAGGACACTGTATTTCTGACACCGTAGCCTCTCGGAAGCTTTATGGTGCTGTGCTTAATAGGGATCACCGGACCCATGAGATAAAGCACTATGAGCTGATAAATACCATTGATAAAGAAGCTTATGATATAGCTTGTGATCATCTCTCTTCCCTTTGCCATGTTCAGGACTTTTCCGCAAAAAAGACCGAGCAAAGCGGATATCGGGATCGAAATGATCATGGCAAGAACCATTCCTGGGATACTGACGATCTGCCAGTCACACACCAGTATAAGTCCGATCTCACCTGCCATAGCACCAAGTGTCATACTGAAATTCAGACCCATTCCTGCCATGATAGGTATCAACAAACTCAATATCAAGAAGGCGTTTCGTCCCATTCTGGTTACTATCTCATTTATAAGGTAACTTGGTGACAAACCTGATATCGGTGCACATATCACGCATATGATCACAAACATGATGGGAACCGAGAAGCGCCTCAAATAATCGCCTAAATTATTCTTACTCATTTTGTTCCCTCCGTTTTTCTCGTAAGAGCATACAGGATCATACCGTTAGATACTATTATCCTTATGACCTCACTCATATCCAGATGAATCATGTTATTCATGACTGTAGGAGTCATCGTTACTATTCCCTGAAACAGTATAGTTCCGATTATCACGTTCATTATAGAAGCCTTATTTACCGAAGCACCGCCTATAAGGATCGCCGAAACAGCCGGCAGAGCCATGTAGAATGGTGCCATGTAAAGCTGTATAAAACCAAATCCCTGCTCGTAGACCAGTATTCCGATCGCAGCGAGCCAGGTAGACATGACAACAGATATAAGCCTTATCTTGTCAACATTTATTCCCGCCGATCTGGCAAATTCAGGGTTCGATCCTACTGCCGTCATGGCCGTTCCTGTCTTTGTGTGCAGAAATGCCCACATCGCAAAGGCAAGTACTATGAAGAAAAGGATCGCTCCTGTGGGGATCATCAGATTTCCAATATTTATCTGAAGTATCTTTGCAAGAGCCTGTGTGTAATACCCTTCAAGAGAAATCGTAGTTCTCAGGCCCTTTCCTGCCATTCCCCATACCATGTTTGGACTGTGATACGGCAGAAGCAGCCACATCATACACATCAGAGATACCGATGAAAAGCCTACATAAGTCGCTATCATCATCTCTCCGCCCTTTATCTTATTTAGGAGCCATCCATAAACCGTTCCCAGTACAAGAGCAAACGGTGTCGCAAGAAGCGCCGCCATTACAAAAGAAATCGCTCCTGTAAAGCCAAGTTCTATTGACAATGTTGCACCTAAAAGACCGGAAATAATACCGAGCGGAAGTCCGAAATTCAAGCCACACCCTGAATGGACCATAGGAACCATCGCAAGTACGAGAACTCCATTCCAACTAAAGCGATTAATGATATTGGAGATCTGCGTCGGAAGATCCGCTCCCACAAAGGGCGATACTACAAGTAACAAAACCAGAAATCCAGTAATAATAAGTCTGGGAAGGCCAAACTCCTGTGCTGCATTCCTGATCCTTTCATTGAAAGCATTTTTCTGAGTTTGTTCACTCATATCAGCAACTCCTATGTTCAGCAATTTTTTAGCATCAGTTCACCAAACTTCTCAAGTTTTTCACCGGATGGAAGTATTCCTGCAACCTTTCCTCCGGATATGATCGCGATCCTGTCACAAGTCTGGCGTAATTCCTCTAACTCAGAAGAAACCATGACTACTGTGACACCTTTTTCTTTATTAAATTTTTTTAACGCATCGAGAACCAATGCTTTTGCTCCGACATCTATTCCTCGTGTCGGCTCACTTACAAACAACAACTTCGGTTCCAGCGCAAAGGCTTTGGCAAGGCACACCTTTTGCTGATTTCCTCCCGACAGTTCCTTCGCTTTTTGCGTCGTGCTTGTACATTTTATTGCAAGCTCATCGATATATTTTGATGTTATCTCTTTTATTGCCTTATCATCTCTCCATTTGATAAGTCCCCCGAGATAAAGCTTCAGGAATTTATTCTGAACCTGCATCGCTGGAAAAGCGATATTCCATTCAAGAGATTCATCAAGCAGAAGCCCCACACCTCTCCGGTCTTCTGATACAAATGCAAAAGATGCGTCCAGGCATTTTCTCGGATTATTAAGTGGTATTTCTTCGCCGTTAAAAGTAACCTTTCCGCCTGCTGGATACAGTCCCATGACTCCGTTTGGAATACCGAGTTTTCCCTGTCCTGCAAGACCTCCGATACCGAGTATTTCTCCTTCTCTTACATCAAGTTTTACATTTCTAACTGTTTCTCCTGGCATATCTACCCAGAGCTTATCGATAGATAAAATGATCCGCTTATCTTTTCCCGTGTCTTCTGTGACATATGAAGCACCGCCGGCTCCCACATCCCTGCCGACCATCCATTTGGTGATTTCTGCTACAGATGTATCCTTTGCGTTGACTTCATTCACTACACGTCCGTCCCGCATGGTAACGACGCGGTCACACACTGCCAAAATTTCTCCCAGCCGGTGTGTGATGAAAATGACCGCTATACCGCGTTTCGCCATACCACGTATAGATTCCAGTAATGCCTCTGCTTCTTTTTCCGTCAGGACCGCCGTCGGTTCATCCAATATCAAAAGTTTTAACTGCTCTTTTGAAAGCTCTCTTGCTATCTCCGTGAACTGCTTATGGCCTACAGGCATATCACTGATACGCATGTCCTGATCTATGTTAACGCCCATTTTCCTGATCGCTTCGTCGGCGCGTTTGTCCATTTCCTTGCGGTCCAATGTGTCCATTCTGTCGCTGAATAGTTCCGACAGCACGCTCTTTTTCTTTGATTCTCTGTTTAACAGGATATTTTCCGTTGCAGCAAATCCGGGGATCAAAGAAAATTCCTGATGGACCATCCCTATTCCTTTTTCGATCGCCTCAAAAGGAGAATTGAATGATACTTTTTCCGAGTTAAGGATTATCTCTCCACCATATCCGCCTGTCTCTCTGATAACATCCGCTCCAAAAAGGATCTTCATCAATGTAGACTTACCCGCACCATTTTCTCCGACGAGACCTATTACTTCGCCTTCTCTCAATGTCAGGTTTATATCTTCAAGAACCTGATTTCCGAAAAAATCTTTTCTTATATTTCTCATTTCCAGAAGCGGTGCTTTTTCCATGATTTACCTTTCTTTAAAATTGAGAGGAGATAAATCAATACCTCCTCTCAAAATCTCTGTATCAAATTTCCATTGTAACTGTGCAGTGTTTCACAGTTTTTTACGGATTACTTTGTTGTGAAATACTTTTCAGGAACTTCTACATCTGTTGAACCCATGTAATGTCCGGGATCACCCATGATATAAGTATCCTGATAGATAAGGAATGTATTATCAGCCTTTACGCCTGTATCTGCATTTGTGTAATTTGATCCATTCCATGCAGCGCCAGGTGAGAATACTTCGTATGCCTTTGAAATATCATCGATATCAGTGAGCTCGCTCTTTCCATCGATAACGTTCATTGCATGCTGTGCAAGTCCTGCTGAAACAGTATAGCCATAGGAATATGCCCATGTACCAAACTTACCTGCACCACCCTTTTCTACGATGGCACTCTCAACCTTTGCAAGGATCTTCGTAAAGTCGCCTGCTTCTTCTGTAAGGTCAAGACCGAGAGCTCCGGGATAACCCATAAGAGGTGACGGCAGATCTGCTTCGATAAAGTAGCCGCCATTCTCAAGAAGTCCTCTTAAAAGAGGCTCTGTATGTGCATCATTTGTACAGAAATATGCTGAATTCTTGCCGTACTTTTCTACCCATTCCGGTACGTGCTCAGCGATGTATGCCTGTGCACCGGGAACACCTACATCTGTTGTAGGATCGGGAGCAGATTCCATAACGAATTTCATGCCGAACTCTTCACAAGCGGCCTTCATTATAGCTACTCGACGGCTCATTGTTTCATAAGACAGATGACGTGGGAATGAGATATGAACGAAAGTATCACATCCAAGCTCATGTGCTGTCCTGATGATAAGATAACCACGAGCAACAAAGTCGTTGTTACATACCAGATCAGCTGCACTTCCGATTTCCGGAAGGTCTTCATGAGACTCACCTGCGATACAGATAATGTCAGGTCTTCTCTCCTTGATCTGACGGAAAGCTTCTGTAGTACCCGGAATCGCCTGGTTTACAATGATAGCCTTCATCTTTTCATCATCAGAAAGATTAACGATGGTCTGGATAGTTGTCTCAAGCTCTTCTGTAAAGTTATCCGGATAAGTTGCCAGGATCACCCTGTCTTCTCCATACTTTTCCTGAAAAGCCTCAGCGCCTCGTCTGTCATCTTCTGACTGAGAAACCGAACCTGTTACGATACCGATATGATAATCGTCAGATGCCTCAGTTCCCTCCACAGAACTTGCAGCCTCCGCAGATTCAGTACCGGCAGCCTCCGTCTCGACCGCCGCAGCAGAGGAAGTTTCCTCTACCTTTTCGATAGTTGCACCGCCACTATTTCCGCATGCTGTGAGTAAAGAAGCAAGCATTACAGTGACTGTCATGATACTGACCCACCTTCTCATAATCACTTTCCTCCTTTGACGTTTTAAAGTACCAACAAATAAAGTATATCGACATTCTGTCGAATTGACAATACAAAACATCAATTTTAAAGAGGAAGACTAACAAATTATTGTCATTAACGCTTGAACATTTACAAATTAATGTACCACCTTATTTCTCTTCATAAAGTAATGATAGTAAACAAAAAAGGCTATCGAAGAAATGACCCAGGTGATCGGATAGCATGACATCAGGACCTGAATGATATGCGCAAACGGCAGCACGCATAAAATCCATACCACACGTACCAGACATACTCCAACGCAGGTAATGATCATCGGTGTGACTGAATTTCCCATACCTCTGAGTGCTCCGGAATAAACTTCTACAAACAGGTATGTTGCGTAAGTAGGTGTCAAAAATTTGATCATCATAGTTCCGATCTCGATCACCTTTTCATCAACCGTAAATATAGTCAGAACATTTCCGCCAAAGAAATAGATGAGCAAGCTGATAAAGACAGTAGAAACTGTTGTCATGACTATGCAGATATTTACGCCTTTTAATATCCTGTCCTTTTTACCGGCGCCATAATTCTGTCCGACAAAAGTCATTATCGACGTTCCAAAGGAATTCATTATCATCCAAAAAATCAGATCTACTTTTTCATACGCCGCCCATGCTGCCACAGTATTTGTACCAAAGCTATTGATCGATGTCTGAACAAGCACATTTGAGCTCGTGTACATAAGAGACTGCATGCCGCTCGGCAGTCCTATGCGAATGATCTTTGCCAATACATTTTTATCTATCTTCAGCTCTGAAAGAATAAGTCTGCAGGGACCATCCATACGCAGCAGGGTTGTAATGACCATTCCGGCACTTATCACCTGGCAAAGAACTGTTGCAAAGGCCGCACCCGCTATTCCCATCCTGAAAACAATAACAAATAAAGCATCCAAAACAATATTGGATCCGCAGGAAATAATAAGGAAAAGAAGCGGTTTTTTAGAATCTCCTAACGCTCTCAATATAGATGCACCCATGTTATAGATAAAATTTGGGATCATTCCCATAAAAAAGATGCGCATATATATTTCAGAACTTTTATACACATCAGAAGGTGTACCCATCGCCTGCAGCATAACGGGAGTAAAGATGATCCCGATGATCATTATCGCTAAACCCGAACACGCAGAAAACACCAATGCTGTATGTACTGCTTTCTTAACCTCACGATGATTCTTTGCACCAAAGTACTGCGATATTATTACAGCCGCACCATTTGACACACCTATAAAGAAGTTTATAAAGACAGCCAGGATAGTTCCTGTAGAACCTCCAACAGCCGAGAGCGCCACTTTTCCAAGTGTACGTCCGACAATTATGGCATCCGCAGTGTTATATAGCTGCTGGAAAAAGGTACCAAACAGCAAGGGAAAGAAGAACATCAGAAGCTGACTTGATATCCTGCCCTCTGTCAGCGCAAGGCTTTTATTGTTTTTACGTGTCTCAGAAACAACCATTTTCATATCCTCCAGCCTTCTTATAAGAAAGAATCGGCTTAAAATTATTTTCTTATAAGTCAAAAGAGGACTGCTGTCCGAATGAATGATAAATATCATCCGGATCAACAGTCCTCTTTTCTGTGGAAGAACTATATCACTATCTCTGATTTAATTCAAGAGTATTTTTATCTTATTATACAAGTCCCTGTGCTGACATAGCCTCTGCAACCTTCTCAAAGCCGGCAATGTTTGCACCTGTTACGAAGTCACCCTCTGTGCCGTACTTCTTAGCTGCCTCAGCAACCTTCTTGTAGATGTTAACCATGATGTCGTTGAGCTTTCCATCAACTTCCTCAAATGTCCAGGAAAGTCTCTCGGAATTCTGGCTCATCTCGAGCGCAGATACAGCAACACCACCTGCATTTGCAGCCTTAGCCGGCATGAAGAGGATTCCTGCTGCCTGATATGCATCGATCGCATCTGCATCAGAAGGCATGTTAGCACCCTCTGCTACGCACCAGCAACCATTGTCAAGAAGAGTCTTGGCATCAGCGCCGTTAATCTCATTCTGAGTTGCGCAAGGAAGAGCGATATCGCACTTCACGCTCCAAGGTCTCTCACCCTCAACGTACTTAGCTGTAGGAACCGCATCTACATATTCCTTAATTCTGCCGCGCTTAACCTGCTTGATGTCAAATACTACGTCAAGCTTGATTCCGTCAGGATCATATACATAACCATTGGAATCAGATACTGTTACAACCTTTGCTCCGAGCTGCTGTGCCTTCTGGCATGCATACTGAGCAACGTTACCGGAACCGGAAATTACAACAACCTTATCCTTAAGGTCCTTTCCTGCTGCCTTAACCATCTCGTTTGTGATATATACAAGACCATATCCTGTAGCCTCAGGTCTTGCAAGGGAACCACCAAAGCTGAGTCCCTTACCTGTAAGAACACCCTCATACAGGTTCTTGATTCTCTTATACTGACCATAGAGGTAACCTACCTCACGTCCGCCTACACCGATATCTCCTGCAGGTACGTCCTGATCAGCTCCGATATATTTGCAAAGCTCTGTCATGAAGCTCTGACAGAATCTCATAACCTCTGCATCGCTCTTTCCCTTAGGATCGAAGTCAGAACCACCCTTACCGCCTCCGATAGGAAGTCCTGTAAGTGAATTCTTGAAGATCTGCTCAAAGCCAAGGAACTTAAGAATTGACTGGTTTACTGACGGATGGAAACGAAGTCCTCCCTTGTAAGGTCCAATAGCTGAGTTGAACTGTACTCTGTAACCAAGGTTTACATGGTGCTTACCCTGATCATCAGTCCAAGGCACGCGGAAAGTAATAATTCTTTCAGGCTCTACTAATCTCTCAAGCAGTGCTGTACTGCGATACTTTTCCTCATTTGCTTCTACAGCCGGTGCGATTGTCTCCAGAACTCTCTCTGCAGCTTCCAGAAACTCAGGCTCATGGGCATGCTTCTTCTTCAGGCCCTCAAATACTTCCTCAACGTAAGACATCGTGTTTCCTCCTTTGGAATTTAAAGCGTTAAAGTGGCTTAATGCTAAAAAACGACGCACGAACACAAAACGTAGATCCATTTCTACATTTACCGTCGGCGCCATTGCCAATTAGAATAATACAACCTGACACAAAAAAACTCAAGCACTTTTTTAAATTAAAATATTAACTAACTAAAGTTACTGTCCACTCGCTTTCAGCTCGCTCACGTAACGGATTTTGCCTGATGATACAAAAACCCCACGGCTTTTTGCCGCGGGGTCCTAATCTTATCAATTCTTTGTACAGTAATCGCTCTTAATATAAGCAGTCTTGCCATCATAGCTGATCTTGTACCAGCCACTCTCTTCACCGAGAAGGCTATAAGTTGCTCCCTTATATGCGCTGCCGATCTTCTCTGCATCAGTGCTTGCGGAAGCTCGAACAGATACAGCCTCATTAACTGTAATCTTTCCGCTTGCTGAGGAAGAAGTTTCTGTCTTTGTCTCAGTAGTTGTTGTAGTCTCTTCAGGCTTTGTCTCTGTTGTTGTTTCCTGACTCTGAACCTCGCCACCAACAACAGTATCACCCTCTGCAGTAGTCAGGAACTCGGACTTAATGTAAGCCTCACCATCCTTGTACTGGATCTTACTCCATTCACCATCATCACTGAGACGTACAAATGTATCTCCGGCAGATGCCTGACCGATAACAGAATCATCATTCTGATTTGCTGCGCTGCGGATTCGTACTGCGTCTGTTGTTCTAACTCTAACCTGTGCTCCATCTGTTTCTGCAGCATCTTCGGAAGAAGCAGCATCTGAAGATGATTCATCGCCGCTCTGCGCTGCAGCTGCATCAGACTTTGTCTGAAGTGATGTCATAAATGCTGCAAGTGTAGCATCATTCTCTGTATTTGTCTGATAAAGCTTATCAACCTGAGTCAGAAGATCCTGAACATCACTCTGGTTTGCAATAGCCTTAATATAATCCTTCATGTTCTGCGGAAGAGAACTGATATCCTTCATATAAAGACTTCCGTCATCATTTGTGCAAACATAGAAGGTTGAAAGACCAGGAGCAAGAGTATTTATGTTCTTGAACTTAATCTCATAATATACGAATACGATATATGAATTTTCTTCCGGACCGGGCTTTGTATAGCAGGACATATTTTCATAATCTTCTGTATATCCAGCCTTTACTGTAACCTTTGCACGGTCATTCTCATCTAAAGTCATTCCCATATCAGACATAGCGTCAACATTGCCTTCTGCAACTGCCTGATAATATTCAGTAAAGAAGGAATTCACATTCTCATATGCATTTTGCTCAAGCTGTGCGCTCTCCGGAACTTCTATCGGTTCTGTTCCGATCGAATCAGAAGAAACCTCCGTCGCATCCGCGACACTTGTGTTTTTCCCTTTTTTCATACCACTGAACACCAGCAAAACGATGACCAGCACTACAAAAAGCACGCCTACTGCAAAATACTGATAATGTTCAATAACAAAACTCTTATAATCCTTGATATCCTGATTTTTCATTGACTTCTCTTTTCCTTTTCCACCACTGAACTTAAAGCATAATAAATGGCATGCCGCTCTTCCGGACCATTAGCCCATGTAACACTGATTTGCAGCATACCCATATTAACCCCCGAACCGCTATTCTCATAAAAAATGCGTTTGGAGGGATTCGAACCCTTGACACCAGGCGTCGGAGGCCTGTGCTCTATCCAGCTGAGCTACAAACGCGTGTACCCAGATAGATACATTCTCGTCTGACGTACTTGAGTATAATACCATAATCTACTTTTTTTAGCAACGGAATTGTTACGAAAATATTACATAAAATCACCGTTATGATCATCGGTCGTATATGAGCAGAAACCGCGTAGAAACTGCCCATAATACGCCTAAATGTCCGTGAGTATGATCACCCCATCACAGAAATTTCATTTTTTTTCAGATCGTAACGATATACTTCATCAGAAAGATAATCCTCATCATAAACGACAGATCTGTTGATACTCGAAACCATACGTCTCAGTTCATTTATATCCATCTCTTCTGTTTCCGGGAGAATGATAAACTCATGTACAGATGACGGCAGCAAGATCAGATCAACCGCTCTCTCCTCTGCAAATTTACGAAGGATATCAGGTGCTAAGATTCCCGCAGCTCCATAAGAACCGCTTCGATTAGTGAGTACGTACATAGGCAAAGCATCATATCCCATAATATCTTTGTCAATGATATCCGTTATACCACATATTTCGGGTTTTATGAGATCTTTTATATTCTCCATGGCTGCTGTATAGAGTTCTTCTTCGCCTACTCCCCACGCCTTCATATGTTCATTTTTAACGGTGACGCTTCCGAACGATTCCTTCTCTCCTACAAACACAACATATATCACAGCAAGATCCAAAAAATCTCTATGTGGAACACCTGACAGCAACTTCGCGTTTCGTACTTTATTTACAAGTCTGACTCCTATCTTTTTTCGAACCGACTCAAAACTCAAAAATCCTTCTATATCGAATTTCCCCGGATCTCTATGGCTGCTGTAAGCCTTAAGAATACTATTAACTACCTCCTGCAAATTTTTATCGTCTTCCATATACTCTTTATATAATGACTCCAGATAAATTGTCGGAGCTATCTTACTTTCCACTTCAGATATAGACACACCACACAACTTCACAGAATTATTTTTCATCACTTCCGCCTTTTTTACGCGAAATTCAGGTCCACAGATGTCCTTTAACTCTTCTACGACCCGATCGCAGAATACCCCAAATTCCATCTTCTCCGACTCTGATGTGTTTCTCACTTCAAAATCAATTTTAAAATTATCCATAAAACTCCTTTCCGGTTATCACCGGCGTGCTTAGCACGTATAACATAAATTTTTCTGATCTTGACTGAGATGTTGACTAACAGAATTTGAGAACGCAAAAAGAACAGACTCCTGCGCAGAGAAAAAGGCAGAAAAATCCATGTATGATGTAAAACAATTAAATAAAACAATGAAATCTCGATCCGAACCGGATCATGAACTCCCTGAAAAGGGAAAAGAAAGAATTGATATATCCGAATGATATATCCGAAATATTTAGCTTGAACAAAAAGATATCAAGCCGAGTTCATAAGCCATACGACCCATGAACTCCGGCCTGAATGTCTACAAAGAAATAATCTCAGACACGAGAGAGATACTCACCTGTACGAGTATCGATCTTGATCTTATCACCCTGGTTTACGAACAGAGGTACATTTACCTGTGCGCCAGTTTCAACTGTTGCCGGCTTACTTGCACCTGTAGCTGTATCACCCTTAAATCCAGGCTCAGTCTCAGTAATCTCAAGCTCAACAAAAAGAGGAGGCTCAACTGCAAATACAGAACCATTGTAAGAGTTGATCTTGCAGTTTTCGTTCTCCTTAACGAACTTCATTGCATCGCCAACAACATCCTTTGCGATAGAAATCTGCTCGTAAGACTCAGGATCCATGAAATTGTAAAGATCACCATCGTTGTAAAGATACTGCATATCTCTACGATCAATGTGAGCTGTCGGGAATTTTTCCGTAGGGCGGAAGGTCTTCTCAACAACACCACCGTTGATGATATTCTTCAGCTTTGTTCTTACGAAAGCAGCACCTTTACCGGGCTTAACATGCTGAAACTCAATTATCTGAAATACGTTGCCTTCGATCTCAACGGTCAGGCCATTCCGAAAATCACCTGCAGAAACCATAAAAATAATCCTCCTATTAGAACAATCCAGTCAAAATACTAAGATATTTTACACTAGATGAATGATCTTTTCAACCTCATTTTGAATTGTGCGAAAAATAGCGCTTTAAAACGATTGCCTCAAGACGTCTTTTCAGAACGATCTGAATTTCTTCTTTCGGATTTATCGGGTGAACCAGTATGTTTCTGATACCGGCTCTGTGTGCTCCCCAGACATCCGTAAAAATCTGATCCCCCACAAACAGTGTTGTGCCGGAAGTCGTTCCCATCTTTTTCATTGCCGCAAAATAACCGCTTCGTGAGGGTTTATTTGCCTTAAATATATACGATGCATATTTTACGTCTTCCGCAAAATGCTTTACCCTCGGTTCTTTATTATTAGATAAGAGTAATGCTTTAAACCCTATATCATGCAAACGCTTAAACAGTGCTTTGGCTCTGTCATCAGCAGGAGCATCATGCGGCACCAGTGTATTGTCGACATCAAAGATCACTCCACGATAACCCTGCTTATAAAGCGACTCAAAATCTATTTCATATGTGGATCTCACATATTCATCCGGATAGAAATTTTCAAAAAAACCCATCTTTTCCGGTTCTCCTTTTCATACGAAAAGGTGCCGCATCACTGCAGCACCTTTTTAAGCTCATCCATAAAGGAATTTACATCCTTAAATTCACGATAGACAGAAGCAAAACGAACGTAAGCAACCGCTTCCAGATCTTTTAGCTTCTCCATGACCATTTCTCCGATCACCGATGAAGGTATTTCCCGCTCTCCGATATTGAAAATCTCAGTTTCAACCTCATCAAGCAACTTTGTGATCTTTTCTGCCGGAATCGGACGCTTGTGACATGCAAGAAGCACGCCGCGTTCGATCTTTCGCCTGTCATAAGCTTCCCTGTTACTGTCTTTCTTTATGATCATAAGCGGAATCGTCTCAACTTTTTCATAAGTCGTGAATCTCTTTCCGCATTCGTCACATACTCTTCGCCTCCTAATGGCATTATTTTCCTCAGAAGGACGTGAATCGATGACTCTTGTATTATCATGACCGCAATATGGACATCTCATTTGTCAGGCTTCCTCTCAGCTATTTTATTCACTCAACCTGGTTCCTCTAAAATGATTTCAGTTTCTCTTAAGAAAATCCGGAACCTTTATGCTTCTGGGCTGAAGTCTGGGTGTGCTGGGCGCACTTACCTGTCCTGACTGTGTACTCTGTGATGACGTTGTCTGAGTGCTGCTTCCAAGATTACCCGCGGTATATGCGCCTGGATTAAACGGAGCAGTTCCATGTACGCCTGTTGAAAGTCCGGGATTCGGATACTTTATGCCGCCAAGCATGCCTGCACTCTTTGCCTGCTGATTATCATTCTCCTCAAGTCCTGTTGCAATAACAGTGATCTTAACGAAATCAGCCTCAGACTTATCCTCTTTCGCACCGAAGATAACATTTGTATCTTCACCTGTAAGAGACTCAACATAGTCACTTGCCTCTGAAGCTTCAAACAATGTAATATCACCGGAAATATTGATAATAGTATTAGCAGCTCCGCTAATAGTAGTCTCAAGAAGAGGACTCTCTACTGCAAGTTTAACTGCCTCAAGTGCCTTATTTTCGCCCTTTGCCATACCGATTCCGATATGTGCGATACCCTTATCCTTCATAACTGTGCGTACATCCGCAAAGTCAAGGTTGATAAGAGCCGGAACGTTAATAAGATCTGTGATTCCCTGTACCGCCTGCTGAAGCACTTCATCCGCCTTCTTAAGTGAATCAGAGAACGAAGTCTTACGATCAACGATCTCCAGAAGCTTGTCGTTAGGAATAACGATCAAAGTATCAACTGCATTCTTAAGCTTTTCGATACCTGATTTCGCATTATTCATACGGGTTCTTGCTTCAAACTTAAACGGCTTTGTAACTACGCCGACAGTAAGGATGCCCATATCCTTAGCGATACGCGCAATAACCGGAGCCGCACCTGTTCCGGTACCGCCGCCCATTCCACAGGTAACGAAGACCATATCATATCCCTTTACGGTATTTGTGATCTCATCCTGGCTTTCCTCTGCCGCTTTTTCACCGACTTCCGGGTTTGCACCGGCACCAAGTCCCTTTGTCAGCTTTTCGCCGATCTGTAAGAGCTTCGGAGACTTACATAACTGCAGAGCCTGCTTATCAGTATTTACACCGAGGAAATCTACACCCTCGATCTTTTCATCTATCATTCTGTTGACAGCATTATTTCCTGCTCCACCTACTCCAACTACGAGTATCTTGCAGCCATTTACTGCCTCATCTTCCTTAATTTCCAGCACGGAATAACTCCTCCTTTACACCCTTCATTCGGCTCTCCTAGAGAGATTGTACCTAAAATAATCCCTTTTAAACCTATTTATAATAATATATATTCCGATACAATAAATCAACCTCTAATTCATGCCGAACTGTGATTTTGTTATTGTAAACCATCTGAAGTTCGCTCTGGTAACGAATTTCAACGGTCAGGTCAGAAAATCAGATTTTTTTCCCATCACTCATCTTCTTCAAACGTTATGTATCCGTCTGAATTTTCTTCACTGTAATTTTCCATCCGGAGCACACCCTTTAGCCCTTTGAGAGATGGTACTATGTACCGCAGGCGTATCATCTTCTCATCGATATTATCCATGGTTCCAAGCGCAACCCTTGCTTCACCAAAAAACAATGTTATGGTGTCATCCCTGCTGAAATAGATCGAGTCTGTAACAATATCATATTTTGTAAGAAGCTGTGTTATCGAAAGAATATCATTAAAGATCTCCGGATCCTTTACCGGAAGCTGTTCCCCGACAACACAATGGTCAAAATTAAGTCCCGTCACATACGGTATACCTTCAAGCTGTCTTGAGGAACTCTCAACAATGATACCATCTCTGTCAAAATACATATAGTGATCTAAAAATCCAACATAACCGGCAACCGCCTTCTCATACACCTCTATGGTGATCGCATGAGGAGAATTGATATTCACATCCATTCTCTCGATGAACGGAATATTCGTCACCGGATGATTTCTGTATCTAAACAACAGATACAGTGAATTATTTCCCATTGGACCGGTCATGATCATATCCTGTACTTCCTGATCGGTATAATGAGAACTTCCTGCCACTGTCACTTCCGTAACCATGAAAAATGACCTGACAAAGAAGACTGCTCCCAGCAATAATGCGATTACCGCAAGAACCAGGATCAGATTTTTCAAAGATTTCAGTTGTATTCCCCTCCGCCATCGCATCAGACTTGAATACTCCTTGAAACATTGAGTGCAATGCCTATTTCCGTTAACAGAAATAATACCGATGTTCCTCCGAAGGATATGAACGGAAGAGTGATACCGGTATTTGGTATCGAATTTGTCACAACGGCTATATTCAGGATCACCTGAATAGAAATGTGCCCCATGACTCCAACTACCAAAAGCGCTCCAAATTTATCCGGCGCATTATTTGCCACAACCATAAAACGCCATATGAGGATCAGGAACAAAATCAAAATAGCTGTGGCGCCAAACAGGCCAAGTTCTTCGCAAATGATCGAAAAGATCATATCATTCTGGGCTTCCGGAACGAATCCCAGTTTCTGTGTACTCTGTCCCAGTCCTTTACCAAAGATACCTCCGGCTCCTATCGAATATAACGACTGAAGCGTCTGATATCCGGTTCCGGACGCATACGCTTCCGGATTCAGCCATGCTCTGATACGTGATAATCTAAATCCCGCATCCGGCGGAAGTTCTCCGCTGGCAATAACCCAGACAACGAGGCCTGCAAGTCCCAAAACAAGTAAACCTCCAAGAACAAAATACCAATACTTTGGTGTAGCTACAAAAAACATCACTGCAACTATTCCAAAAACAATAATAGCCGAACTCAGGTTATCTGTAAGCTTATAAAGCATTAATGACGGTATTCCGCCTATAACCGCTATAGCCATGATGTTTTTTTTCATATTTGCATTTATCTTTGGACCATCTCTTCCACACAGAAGTGCTGCAACAAAGAGAATAACTGCGATCTTTGCTGCCTCTGCCGGCTGAAAGGAAAAACTTCCGACTCCAAGCCAACGTCTGGCACCATTCCTGGTAATACCGAGCGGCGTCCTGACCAAAATGATCAAAAACAGCGAAACCACATAAGACGCCAGTGCAAGTCTTCTCCAAAAATGATAATCGATCCTGGAAAAGATAAGCATGCAAACAACCCCTAATGCAGTTGCTCGGGCCTGACTCCTAAGATAAAAGGTCGGATCATTAAATTTCAAGCTTGCTTCATACGAACTTGCGGAATAAACCATGATCAGTCCAAATACCAGAAGCACGACTACAGCCAGAAGCAGATTAACATCCATGGCTGATTTACCGGACTTAGCCATTTTATATCCTCATTTTACTTGTTCTCACGCTTTGAGATACTCTCTTACATACTGCTTAAAGAGATCTCCACGCTCCTCATAACTCTTAAACATATCCCAGCTTGCACATGCAGGAGAAAGCAGTACGGCATCACCTTTTTCCGCATGATCATGACAAACCTGTACAGCCTCTTTCAGATCACCGACCATGACTATATCCGTAAAGCCATGCTTTTCTGCACATTTCTTTATATCGCCTGCTGTTTCTCCCATAAGTACCAGGAGTTTAACCTTATCGCCAAATGACTTGATCCAGTCATCATAAGGGAGCTTTTTGTCATATCCGCCGCCAATAAGAAGTGTCGGCTTTGACATTGCCTCTATAGCCTTGATCGCAGCATCTGTATTAGTTCCCTTGGAATCGTTATAGTAAACTACATCATTAATAGTCTCTACATACTCGATCCTGTGCTCTACTGCCTTAAACTTGCGGATCACATCAGCAATAAGTTCAACAGGTACACCATAGCTGAACGCCATTCCCACTGCAGCCATTACATTCTCATAGTTATGGCTACCGATAAGATTCATATCATGAATATTTATAACTTTTGTTCCGTTATAATAAATATCCTCATTCTGAAGATGTACAAAATCTACATTAGGAAGGTCTTTCTCAAAATCTGCATTTTTTGTAAAATAAACAACCTTTGCGTTTGTCTTCTCCCCAAATTCACGAGTATAAGGGTCATCATAATTAAGCACTATCGTGTCGTCTGCAGTCTGCTTTTCAGCTATACGCTCCTTTACAGCCACGTAATTTTCCATAGTATGATGTCTGTTAAGATGATCCGGAGTTATATTCAGGATCGCTGAGACATGCGGATGGAACTCGTGAGTAGTCTCCAGCTGGAATGAACTGATTTCTGCTACAACGATAGAATTCTCATCAGTCGCTGTTGCCGCATCCGTATACGGATTTCCGATATTTCCAACTACAAAAACTTTTCTGCCTTCTTCTGTTTCAGCAAAAGCCTTCATGATCTCGCCAACAAGTGACGTTGTAGTTGTCTTTCCATTCGTACCGGTAATGGCGAGCAGATCACCCTTTGAGGACTGATATGCCAGTTCAACCTCACCGTAAACCGGTATTCTATGCATTTTAAGGTCCTCAACCATAGGACTGTCTATCGGTACTCCGGGGCTTATAACCGCACAATCGACACTCTGCCATACGTCATCAGGCATGTCCTTAAGGACGAGACGTACTTCCGCATCTTCCTGAAAGTTTTTCATAATAGCGACGCGATCAACAGTATCTTTTGCGTCATAAAGAATGACGTTCGCACCAATTTTCAGTAAAAGCCGCGTTGCGCCGATGCCGCTTTTTCCTGTACCGATTACCAGAACATTGAGACCCTTGAAATTCATTTCTGCACCTTTCTTGTAGCTGACGTGTATATTGTTTCTGTGTCTTTATATCATAAAATATGAAATGAGGCACAAAAATGCAGTTAGTGCCGTAAAAGCCCAGACGACCTTTACTTCACTCCAACCACCTAATTCAAAATGATGATGTATCGGCGCCATACGGAAAAATCTCTTTCCGTGAGTTGCCTTAAAATACAACACCTGAATAATAACCGAAACCACCTCTGCGAGGTAGATGAACGCTACAAAAATGATAAATATAGGCATCTTCATCAGGATCATGCAGGCTGCAACAAATCCACCAAGTGCGAGAGATCCTGTATCTCCCATAAACACCTTGGCAGGATGCCAGTTATAGACGAGGAATCCAAAAAGGCTTCCCATCATCGCAGCTGCCGAATAATTGATCGTAAGACCCAGACGAACAGAAACTATCGCGATAAATGCGCAGATCACGATGGTAACGGAACTGAGCAGACCATCGAGACCGTCTGTGAAATTAGAACCATTAACCGTTCCGAGGATAACTACAAACAAAAACGGTATGGTAAATATACCGAGATTCAGATATATCGGATTTGCATCTGCCGAAAACAGTCCCGAGAAAGGAACCATCATCTCGAATGACACACTCGTAAAATTGTAGATATAAAATAACAGAATACCGGCAACAGCCGCCTGACCGATCATTTTCTGTATCGGAGTGAGTCCAAGAGACCGCTTCATGACTACCTTGATATAGTCATCAGCAAAACCTACCAGACCAAATCCTATAGTAGAAATGGCAATCGGTATTACCTGGCGGAATTTAACTGAAAGCACAACTGAAAACACCAGAAAAACCAGCAGGAACATGATACCACCCATGGTCGGTGTTCCCGTCTTCTGGAGATGCGATGCAGGTCCGTCTTCTCTTTCCGTCTGGCTTGCTTTTAAGCGTCTGAGCCATGGCAGTATAACAAGCCCTGACAGCGCAGTTAAGCCAAACGAAAGTAACATTATTATTAAAAAACCGAAAAACATATCTTTTCCTCTGATTTAGTTAGTTACAACGATTTTCAATTATAAATCATTCTTGCATACATTTCAATGCAAGAGAGGTTTTAATAGTCGGGCAGATCCGACGATGCCCCATTTACAGGCTGGTGTGTAACAGGGTCAAGAACCTCTCCTGTAACCGGATCCAGCGGATATCCCGTTTCCGGATCATATTTTATCTCATTGACCGAGATCGGATTTCCTGCACTGTCAAACTTAACTTCTTCCTCGGTAGGGATCACAATGGTTCCGTCATCGTTTAGCCCTGCTTCTGCCCCTTCTCCTTCACTACCTTCAGGCAGTTCATTTCCACTTACAAGATTTGATCCAATGGAGAAATCGCCTGTTGCCTCTGCAAGAGCCTGCTGCTCTTCCTCCGTAAGAGGTTCTGTCGGGAAGATATTCAGATACGGCAAAACTTCTGTCATGATGTCTTTATTAAGTACAGTCGCAAGTCGTGTAGATTCTGACTGATTAGGAGTATTCGGTCTGTCTATTACCACATAACACAAAACCTGCGGATCATCAGCCGGTACATATCCCATAAACGAGATCAGGTAATTCTTCTTGGCACGCGGATATTTTTCTGCGGTTCCTGTCTTTCCGCCCTCTGTATATCCCGCCGGTCTTGCCGACCATCCCGTACATTCTCCGGGTTCACTCATAACTACCGCACTAAGATAATCCCGCATCTTTGCAGATGTTTCTTCACTGATAACCTGCTTTAAGACTCTCGGAGACTTTTCCTCTACGACAGCGCCCTCCGCATTCATGATCTGGCTCACCATATGAGGCTGATAATAATATCCGCCGTTAACAAGTGCCGAAAAACCTGCTGCCATCTGTATCATCGTTACGTTAAAGCCCTGTCCAAAAGATGCTACCGCAAGATCTGTAAGGCCCATATTTTCATTAAACGTAAGCTCACTCGCATTTGCCTCTCCGGCGAGGTCAATATTTGTTTTTAATCCAAAATTGAAGACCTTGTTGTAACGCAGCCACTCTTCTTTACCCATCGCAAAAGCCACGTCCATGAGCACAACGTTACAGGACTTTGCAATACCCTGCTTAATGGTAAGAAGACCGTCTCCAAGACGATTATGACAGTGAATATCAAAGCCACCAACCGTAAGATAGCCATTACACTGATAGGTCTCATTACCGGTGATCTTTCCGGAATCAAGCGCACTCGCTATCGTGAACGGTTTCATTACCGATCCGGGCTCATACGAGTCAGAAACACAGAAGTTTCTCCAGATATTGTTCATAGCCTTCATTTCCGGCGTATCTTCCGGTTTTACTTCTGCACTGTTTTCGCTAACTTCTGCAGTAACATTCTCTGCTGCATTTTCCGCAGTATTTTCTGCTGTATTCTCAGCCTGATCGTCCGCCGCTGCGTTTGCAGAAACTGATGCAGGCATATAATACTGCAGATCGATCCCATCCATATTTCTCGGATTATTTAAGTCAAAAACAGGATAACCTGCCATGCCATAAATCTCACCATTATTGGGATTCATAACTATAACACCGATATTATCAGCCGCAGGTCCTTCTCGATATTCATCTTTGTGAGCCTGCATAAACTTTGCTATATGCTTTTCGATGATAGACTGGATATTGGTATCCAGTGTCGTAACAATGGTATTTCCATCCTGCGCCGGTCTAATGGATGACTCCATGACAGCATCTTCATTCATATATCCATACTGTCTGCCATCAACTCCGTTCAAAGTACTGTTATAGTACTCTTCCAACCCAAAAAATCCGGCATTATTACCCTGTACAAATCCTATCACATCACAGGCAAGTGAATTATATGGGTAACGTCTTTGGTAATCTTCCTCAAACCAGACTCCTGCAAGCTTTCCGGCGCCCTTTTTATCATCATCTTTATCTTTAGACGCAGAGTTTACCGACACTCCCGTCTTCATCAGCTCTTCAAAGGGCTCAACTTCGTCGTACGGAAGTTTCTTCGCAAAAATCTTGTATCTGGACGCAGGATTATCCGAAACATATTTCCTTATCGCCTGCACATCAACTTCCGGGAAGTATTTCTGCAGCGAATCAAGCGTAACCGCGAGATGAACACCGTCATCACTATTCATCAGTTTTGCATCGATTACCAGATTGTAAACCTTTTCGGAATAAGCAAGCTTGCTTCCTTTTCTGTCAACGATATCACCTCGTCTGAAAGGAAGAACCTTCGAATCCGTCTGCTGCTGGGAAAGAACCTGCTTTTTGTAGTCATTTCCCTTACTTTTATAAATCTGTACCAGTCTCCAGGATAAAGCAATAAAAGCCAGCAGTACGAAAATGAACAGCACCACCAGCTTTTTTTGCATCTTTATGGTAAATTTCTGAAACCTTTTCTGTCTTCTCTTTTTCAATGGTCCGCACTCCGTTTTTCAAAATCAGTTCATTTCTCCGGTATCTTTCCATACTGACGAACATAGTCATCGCCTTCGCCGGAAATATTTACAACCTGACTCTGATCCGGATATTTCATTCCAAGTTCTGTCATTGCTATTCTCTTTATTTCCTCGAGATCAACAGAACCCATTATCCGTTCATATTCCTCATCGTTACTGAGTTTCAGCTCATTAAGCTGACTCTCAAGTCTGGACACCTGTCGCTGACTTGTGGTTATCTTTGAACGGATATCCACGTACCAAATACATACAGCCGCAGTAATAAGTATCGCAAGAACTACAAACATATAATACGCAGGACTCACATGCGTTTCCAGTCCTGTATTTGCCTTCGCTGACGCTTTTTTGACAGACTTACGTTTTCTGCTTCTTACCGGAAGATCATCTTTTTCATCGAGCCTCGGCTGTATGGTTCTTACTGTATTTCCGTCGACATATACGCTTCCGACAGAACGGTCATACGCCTGCGTCCTCCTTCTGTTTTTATTTCTTCTAGCCATATCCGGTCTCCCCTAAAAAATTCTGATTTCCCCTCGATTTTACTCTTCCGCATCCTTGCGACCATGTGAGTTATTCCCCGTCACTCACTCTGGTACTTCACCTTTTCAAACACTCTGAGCTTTGCGCTCTTTGATCGTGAATTTTCCTCTAATTCTTCCTCTGACGGTAAGATCGGTTTTCTGGTAACCACCCGTCCTTTTGATTTCTTCCCACATACACATACCGGAAATTCCGGAGGACATATGCACGGATTTTCGTTTCTCTTAAAGTTTACCTTTACGATCCTGTCTTCCAACGAATGGAAAGTTATGATCGCGAGCCTTCCTTCCGGTGCCAGAAGATCGATCATTGTATCCAGCGTTCCTTCTAACACATCCAGCTCACGGTTTACTTCTATACGGATAGCCTGAAATGTTCTCTTCGCCGGATGACCACCATTTTTTCTGATCTTCATCGGTATAGACGCCTTAATGATCTCAGACAATTCCAACGTGGTCTGAACCGGCTTTTTTGCTCTTTCAATGCAAATATGCTTTGCAATATTTTTAGCAAACTTATCTTCACCGTAATCACGGATCAGTCTGAATAATTCCTGCTCCGAATAATTATTTACTATTTCATATGCGCTAAGCGGACTTCTCTGATCCATTCGCATATCAAGCGGTGCATCTTCCATATAAGAGAAGCCTCTTTCAGCGGTATCAAGCTGATATGAAGAAACACCAAGATCCAGCATTATGCCATCGACCTTTTCTATACCAAGTTCCTGCAGTACACCTTTTATATTGCTATAATTACTACGAACAATGGTAACTCTATCTTTGTATGGTTCCAATCTTTCAGATGCAGCCTTTATCGCTGCCTCATCCTGATCCAGTCCGATCAGGCGTCCTCCGGCTGAAGGATCAAGTTTTGAAGCGATAAGTGACGAATGTCCTGCACCACCAAGTGTCCCGTCTACATATATTCCTCCGGGTTTCACATTTAATCCATCTACTGTCTCATGCAGCAGGACTGATTTATGACGAAATTCATGTTCCAATTATTACTTCCTCCCGGTTCTTCCGTTTTAGAGACTAAAACCCATATCTCCAAGTGATTCTGCAAGTTCTTCAATGTCATCCGGTTCTTCTGCTGCCCACTTCTCTGCATCCCAGATCTCCACTCTCGATCCGGCGCCTACCAATACGGCATCTTTCTTTAGCCCGGCATATTCACGAAGTTTTAACGGAAGAAGGATACGGCCCTGTTTATCATATTCCTCCTCAGAAGCGCCCGCAAGGAAGAAATGTATAATTTTCCTTGATTCTTTCTTAAATTGAGGAAGCGCCTTCAACTTTTCCTCGATTTCGCTCCATGTAGCAGGATCATAGGCATACAGACATCCATCAAAGCCCTTGGACACGACAAATTTCTCACCAAGTCCCTCTCGGAATTTGGCTGGAATTATAAGTCTGCCCTTGGCATCGATTGTATGGCTGTACTCCCCCATGAACATAAAAATCAACCGCGCCTTCCGGGATTGGTGACATTTTTCATCACCTCTCCACTATCCACCACTTTGTGACACTTTCTACCACTTCAGTACAATTTTAGCTCAATTAAGGTTCGTCCGCAAGGCGATATTTACGGCACAAATGCTGATAAATCGCCTTTTTCAAATGTAATTAAACGTTTTCTTTCTACATGTAGTATCAAAAAGCGGGCAGTGCCACCACATATGGCACTACCCGCCTTTTATATCATTATGTATTATTTTTTATACTTTTTTAATTTTATTTGTGGGAGTCATCCGATGCGCCACTTCGCTCCACCGTTTTCATAGCAAAACGATTTCTGAGAAGAGCCGCCCCTGCAAAAAGCATACATATAACGGCAACAATCTGGCTGATAGGCAGCCCGAGCACGGGCACTACCAGCTGATCCGTCCTGAGGCCTTCGATCCAGAACCGGCCCAGGCCATAGAAAAACAGGTACAGGCAAAAGATCTCGCCTCTGAATTTCTTATGCTTTCTAAAGCAGAACAGGCACGCGAACAATACAATATTCCACATCGACTCATACAAAAATGTCGGATGTACCTGGATGTAATCCATCCCCGCCGTGAGATGCTCTGCGATCCCGACAGAAATATCTGATTCACGAACTGCTGCTATCGGAAGTCTCATCGCAAATAAACCATCCGACCAGCCGCCGAACGCTTCTCTATTAAAGAAATTTCCCCATCGGCCCATTGCCTGTCCCAGAGGAAATACCAGCGCAACACTGTCTGCAAGTTCTAAAAAGCTCTGTTTCTTTATACGGCAGTAGATCCACGCTGTGAGAAATCCTGCAATGATACCGCCGTAGATTCCCAATCCGCCCTGCCTGAGATTAAGGATACTCATGAGATCATTTTTATAATTATCCCACTGAAATATCACATAGTATGCACGCGCTCCGAAAATACCAAATACAATACCGTAAAGCGCCGCATCCCAAATCGTTTCTTCGTCCAGTCCCCTGCTCTTTCTGTCATATCCGGCAATCAGTACACAAAGAAGCATTCCGAAACCGATAACACAGCCGTAAAGCGCGATCGAAAATCCAAATACAGAAAAATTCTTTGGCACATCTTTCAGATATATGTGAAGATTTGGAAACTCAATATCCGTAACATTCATATTTCAACTTACTTTTATACATTGAAACGGAAAACAATTACATCTCCGTCCTGAACAACGTATTCCTTTCCTTCCATACGAACAAGACCCTTTTCACGAGCTGCCGACAGAGAACCCTCACGAATGAGATCTTCCCAATTAATTACCTCTGCCTTAATGAAACCTCTCTCAAAATCAGTGTGGATCTTACCTGCTGCCTGCGGAGCCTTTGTACCGATCTTGATAGTCCATGCACGAGTCTCATCCTCTCCGGATGTAAGGAAGCTCATAAGTCCAAGTGTTCTGTAGCTTGCAGCGATAAGTTTATCAAGACCTGACTCAGAAAGTCCCAGACTCTCAAGGAACTCTGCTTTCTCATCTTCATCAAGTTCAGAAATCTCAGCCTCGATCTGTGCGCTGATCACAAATACTTCGCTGCCTGTCTTTGAAGCGAGTTCCCTAACCGCTGCCACATACTGATTTGACGTACCGTCATCAGCAAGGTCATCATCCTTTACGTTAGCAGCATAGATAACCGGCTTCCAGGTGAGAAGATCATAGCCATTCATAAGAGCCATCTCATCTTCATCATCGATTTCCATTTCTCTCGCCATTTTGCCGCCTTCGAGCACTTCCTTGATTCTTTTAAGGAACTCAAGCTCTTTAGCTGCTGTCTTGTCCATTCTTGCAGTTTTTGTAACTTTGGCGATCCTTCTCTCAAGAACTTCGAGATCCGCAAATACAAGTTCCAGATTAATGGTCTCGATATCTCTTGCAGGATCAACACTTCCATCTACATGTACCACATTTGGATCTTCAAAGCATCTGACAACATGTACGATAGCATCTGTCTCACGGATGTTTGCCAGGAACTGGTTTCCAAGTCCCTCACCCTTTGATGCACCCTTTACGAGTCCTGCGATATCAACGAATTCTATAGTAGCAGGGGTTACCTTCTTTGAATTGTAGAGATCACCAAGAGCCTTCAATCTCTTATCGGGAACTGCTACGACACCAACATTCGGATCGATTGTTGCAAACGGGTAGTTCGCAGCAAGCGCTCCTGCATTAGTAAGCGAATTGAAAAGTGTGCTCTTACCAACATTTGGTAAACCTACAATGCCTAGTTTCATAATTCTTTATATCTCCTTAAAAATCCTTTATTTTATGGGCTTTCCGCATTTCCGCATATAGACCGGGCCACACCACGGGCCACATTCTATTGTTGATGGCATTAAGTTTTATACCACTTTTAACGCGTCAGCCAGCCATTCTCTTACTTCTTGTAATTTTTTGGATCTCTTGGTCCTACGCTTTCCAAACTTATCTACAAACCTCGCAAAATAGATTCCGTTCGGTTGCTGAAGAATCCCTTCACCAAGCTCCTTTCCTTTGAGATCTTTACCCATTTTTGCGGCTCCCTTCCGTTAAAAGAAGCCCCAAATTAGCACGCAATATTATACACTAATCGGGACCTCTTTACAATGTTGTTTAATTTTTGTGGCACTCGCAAAACCCTGTGAAACACTGAGTATTATTGGGTTTATATCTCAATGTTGTCTATTATGAACTTCTCGAATTCCTTCCTCTTAACAAGCTTCTTGCCTACATACAGTACAAACGGGCATCTTGGAGATCTAAGAAGGCTCTCCAGCTTGTTTATACCAATATTGGAATACTCAGCCGCTTCTTTGATCGTGAGCGCAACCTTCTCCTGAATCGGCACTGTTTGCACCTTTGTCTGCTCCTTTGCATATATTCCGGATTCCTTATATTCTTTATCAGTTATAATATTCATCATATTCTCCCCTTATACAACCAAAGACTGCCTCTACGTCTCCCGCGGCACAAATATCTATGAATGCAAGATAGATGTGCTTGGCTATAAGAAATTCGTGCGTCTATACTACTTTACCGGTACTTCACAGTAGAAGCTGGGTTTTGATTGATTGATCAAGCCCCCTCACTTCAATATTCTGATTTTATATAGCATTCTCCTAATCTCATCCCTAACGCATATAGCAAATCTTTTTATCTCTATCCATTTGCTATCCAAATTCAGAACATATGACTCAAGTATCCTGCAAATCCCTTCCAAAGGTTCTATATCATATATATAATCCATTTCTCACTGAAAACTTATATTTCCATTACAGTCATATGCTTTAAATTCCCACGCATTCATCTGAAGCAGCTTGCCGTTTTTCATTTTATGCTTGCTCATAATTCCTGCTCCATGGCACAACTTTCCAAAAAATCCGAATGCATCTTCTCAATTCGAAATATCTCATATCGTCTTTAATAGATCAATCCATAAAATACGATATGATTTTCTCTTTTGAATCAAGTATTTCATCTTCAGGAACACCAAGTTCTTTTGCAAGCTCAATCGATCCACGAAACGCAATTCTCATATCCGGTGCAAAAGCCCTATCTAAAATAGCCATAAAACTTTCCATATCTTTTGATAATTCGTCTATAAAATTCTTGTAGTCCTGCATTAGCTCTTCATCAAGATTCTTTATCTCTTCAAGATACTTTTCAACAATCCTTTGTTCCCTTGCAGACAAATTGTCCTTTGAAATCTGATAAAGCATTGTTCCAACTGCATTACCAATAACTGCTCCTATAACAGGGACCGGAATAACAACTTGGCCTGCAAAAGAAGATAAAGCGCTCACAGCAGCATCAAGGCATAACATCTCAGAATTTTCAATGAACGCAAGCTCATCAAGTCTTCCCTGCCTTAACATATTGGCTTGATTTGCCACTCCAAACGATGCTGTAACTATAGCACTAGCTACAGCTGCTGGTGTAGCTGTAAAATTTGTTAAAAGATATATACTGGATCCCCGTATACCTCCCTTTGCAAAGCCCCCACCTGTATCAACAGCAATTTCATTCCAATCATCTTTAGTAAACTCCCTAATTCTCTTTCCTTCTCGCTTTTTCTTAGCAATATCAATTATAAAAGTCGTTCCACCCTCAACAGCTGCAGCAACTACAGATGCTTTAAGCCCCTCATTCAAAGAGGGCTTATTTTCATTGTATGCTTGATTTTTCCGACCAGTATTACGCTCCTTGATACTCTGCTCTTCCCCCATAAGAGTATCTTCATAAGTATTTTTTTGAACGCTTTTATAATCGAGCTTTGATGCCTCTATAGAATCTATGCTTACTTTTCCACCATCAAAAAAGTCATGAACTTCTTTCCACTGCCTATAAGAAAACTCCCCAGTAGAGGTAGGCATTTTGTTCGCCTGCTCCTCAGATATATTAAGGAGCTCCCTTATCTTTTCATAATGGTCAGATGGAATCTGATAAACACCACCCCTATCTATAAAATTAGGATAATGTTCTAAATGCTTTTGTATAGCCTGGAGTGATAAATGATTGCCGCTATTAACAAATTTTTGTTGAATTAGAACTGCTCCACGCCGAAGATCTTCTGGACCATTATCATTTATCCACTCAAAAATAGGTAGTTTTCCTTCAATCTGGCTTCTTGCATTGCCTATTCCGCATTCTGCAACTTCTGCGATAAAACCATGAATCCCCCTTTCACCGCCACGCCCTAATCCATTATTAACAATATCCCTATCAATAATATTTAATGTCTCTCTTATAGTTGCAACAGCTTTCTCAAGATTTTCCTGCTCATTTGACAGAGCTTCCATAAGACGATCCAACCGAATTTGATTAAGATAATTAATCCAAGATGCAACTGCTTGTTCCTGACTACTTTTCATCACCTTCTCTGCTTGCATTCATTTCACACTCCTCACCTAATGAAGCCGACAGCGCCTTTGCATTATTAACTATTGTTCCAAGTAGAAGCTGCTGATCATCAGAAAGCTCTATAAAGTTTTTTCCAAAGCAGCTCATTCCAGTGGCATACTGTTCACTTAATCCATTCCGAATACTATCTGTCTTTTCTAAAAGAGCAGCGAGTTTTGTATCCATTTTCTTTAGTTGTTCTGTATTTTTCATTACAGATTCAATTTCTGTTTTTTTCTCTTTATCAAGTTTTATCTTCTTATTTGTAAACAAAACTATTGAGGTAAGAAGAGTAGCTCCCGCTATGCTCCAACCAACAGGACCCGCTAAAGCCAGAAATGCATTTCCTGCAGCCATTCCACCTCCGCCAGCAGTCAATGCACCTCCACCTATCCAAGCCAACGCAGCATTTGTTGCAGCTGCTCCAGATAATGCCGAAATAGCTGTTCCTGTAGATGCAGTTCCAAATGTTGTCGCAATCCACATCGCTGCACTAGGTGCGAGTGATGCGACTGCCACACCGCCTGCAACTCCAGCTCCAACTCCAACAGCAGACTTCTTTGCAGCTTCAAGCTTCTTCTTGGCAAAATCGCACACATCTCTAAACTGCTTTTTATCTATCTGAATCTTAACTATATCCGTATCAAATTCCTTAGGATGATTCGCTATACTATTTATTAAATGCTCTACATTATCTAGTAAATCTATTGCTCTTTCTCTCTGATTAAACAGCTTTATTCCATGATCATTCAAATCCGTATAAGCTGAATTGTAATCATTTACCGCTGCCTTAAGTTGCTCATCAAGGCTGGAACACTTGTCTTTTTTATTTTCCTCATTATTAACGACAGGTTCTTTGATTTCTTCAATTCTTTCACCAAACTTGTTTTCATTTTTTATCTTTTTATCTGCATTTTCCTTCATAGTTTTTATCGCAGATATCGCTCCCATTCCACTATTCTTCGCTGTTTCTGTAAAATCCTTGAAGCCTGAGCCCGCCTTCTGAGCCGTTTTAGAAATATTTTCTCCGGTCTTCTCTGCAACTTTCGAAATATTCGATCCTGCTTTTATAGCAGTCGTTGTAAGCTCCTCCCCTGCTTTTGACAAAAAATCTTTCGCTCCCTTTGCTTTATCAAAATTTATCCGCACTATTCATTGCCCCTTTTATAATATTCGTTCACCACTTTATTCCATATACACTCAACTAATTGAGTTGCATTAATAAAGATTAATTTCACGTTGCTGATACATAACAACTGAATTACTATTAAATATCAATCCATACACAATTAACTCCATGCACGGCATCAAAAATGTTTCAAGAAGAGTTTTTGTCCAAATATCAAGATTATCGTATGTAATGTGATGTTCATTTACCTTGTCATGAACAATAGTGCAACGAATCTGATATATAAGTTTACCTGTCAACAAAAGAATTTGATTACTAGTGCTTGAACTATATGTAGGACAACCGCTTGATATTCCAAGTTTCCGCATCAGAGTTGCTGTATTACTCTTCAAATCCCTATTAGCATCTATTATCGATTTCCACTTATTTGCAATATGGTCTTCTAAGCTAACACTATCTATCATTACAGATGCGCATCCTTTTAATAGGCATTTCAATGCATCAAGTTCTTTGCTTGCGAGCTTTTCACTTAGGTTTTTAAAATCTCTTATAGATATTTTTCTATAAGAAAAATCATCACACATTTCGCATATTTGGCATTTATACATATAGTTTTCTATAACTTGATAAATCCTTAAATACTTATCTAGAATATTTTTATGAATATTATATTCATTCATAACCGAAACAATGTCAGCGAATTGATAATAATTAATAGAGGGATCATACTTAACAGTAATATTAACAGGGTTATAGACATATTCTTGTGGTTTAAATAATACTTTTCCCTGCATAACCGCATTAAGTTTTATAAATTCTACTCTTGATTCTAATTCAATCTCTGAGTTAGATATTAAACTTGAACCAAGTAAGATTATCTTATACGTTTTCTTTCTATCTAGCCCACACAACAAACCAAGAATCAGATTCGAAATCCCTGTTTCCTTATTAATAAAATCTTCAAAATCATCTATATTACGGCAATCGATTAATAGCATAGGATTATCTGGATCAAATCGACTAGTATATCTTGCATTTACCACATGATACTTATCATCATTAAGCTCAAAAACTTTATACGTAGACGTTAATCCAAATTCACCATCCCAGTCTTCAGTCTGCATATTGCCAGCAAGTTTTTCTATCAAAATAGCTATTATTTTTAGTGTATTGCAATCATACAACGAAGGATGTGCTTCTTCGCTCAATTCTTTAAGACTCTCTGATAATTCATTTATTATTGAAATATCATCATTATTCTTTATTTCATCAAGTGCTTTACCAAATGTAATAATCTTATCCTGAAATTCATCAGAAAGAGGTAATGATTCAGCCTCATCAACTATCTTTAGTAGCGAATCACAGGTCACTTTAAGTATGTCTAACGCTTTCACTACTCATTACCTCCAAAATAATTATTCCAGTCAATGCTATTTATTTTTTTATTTATCAAATCGAGAATCGCTCGATTCACTGCTGTCTTTGTAACATTTCCAACATTAACTTTGCTAACCTCAATGTTGTCATTTTTCGCCGCCTCATAAGTTTGAAGATTTAGACCATCTATATTACTTAGCAAAAGACTAAACGCATCAACATCATCACTAACTTCCCCTAATGCTGCAAACATACCGACTAAAACAGTTTCACGGCCAATCCACTTTGTTCCAACTTCTCCATAACTAGCCTCTAAAGCCGCATCTAGATCAAACATAAACTTCATTATCTTTTTTACTGTATTATTATCAATATCTTCTCTTTTATCTTGTTGAATACCTTTAACGAGCTTTACATTGGTAGTTACAGCCTTTTTATCTGAATATGAAATAGCAGCCGAAATAATATGCGAAAAATAATACTCACCTTTTTTACGCTCTTTGCTATAAAGCATATCAGTTTTATCCTTATTTCTTATAATACCTATAACATGATTATCCTTGCACATCTTATTTAACTCTGGTAGCATATTCAAAAATAGCAGTTCTAATTGGTGTCTTATGTCCATTTCTTTATGTCCAGCGTTCAAAATCAGCATCTTTTTAGTCTCATCTTCAGGACTCAAATTCTCCCAAATTTCAAACCATTGAACATTCGAATTGTAATACTTCCAAAATCTTTCAATAGATCCGTTATTTCGATATTCATTTAGCACCTCAAAAAAAACAGATGCATTACAATCATGCTCCTTAAGATCTGCAGACAATTCTCTGGCAAGCTTAATTCTGCTATAACTTAACAGTTCATCTTTATCTTCTATTTCTTCAAAGAAGTTCATGCATTTCCATATTTCATTTATGCGGAATGTTCTCTGAAGTCCATCTAAAATACGATACTGTTCTAGTTTTAATGTCTGGCCATCATTTATTACACTTATTCCATCTGCTACCAGCGTAATTGTAGGTATACTATCATTTCTAATTATTGTTTGAACTATGCGATCAAGATATTCGTTTTTCACTATTCCTCTCTGAATATCATTATTACAATATGAATCAGGGAGACTTTTCATATATTGAGCCAACGTACATCCACAAAAATAACATACTGCTCCTGTATCCGTACTCTTTTCTGTATAAATCGAAAAGGCTTTATCAAACTCAGTGTTATCTGATATATCTTCGTATACATCAGATAATCTTATATAAGTATTTGCATTAAAAAATGTATCATAATCCGGGAGAATGTCATTTTCATAGAAGCTCTGGTTAATACCGATGCATACTATATTATTAGCTTCAATGCGAAGTAAAATAAAAAGATCATTTGGAACCAACAAGTCTCTTAAAGTATTAAAATCGTCACTATTCTTTGAAATCTGTTTGGATAATTGAATTTGCTTCTGAGTTCTTTTCCCAATACTGACGTGAGAATTAATAAGTTTAATTTCGGCATCCTTAATATCTAATCTATGTTTCGCTAAGGCCTCAATATTACCATTAATTAGCTTCACATCAATTTGATCTACGCTTTCACAATCCATCTTCTCAAAATCATTAGCATTATAGAAAAAAGATATTGTTTTTCCTGTAATGGCAATGTGAGTTTGATGTCCTTTGCCTTTCTTGTTTTTTATCACAACATTAGAGTCTGCCAGTTTTAATGCAACTATTTCTGTAACATCACTAATAAACGTCTTCACCGACTCTTCTTTATACCCCAAATAACATAAGTATTTCTCTAATAAATCTAATAATCTCTCGTGTTCTTTCATGTCCTGTCTCCTTTAGATAATTAGTTCTAAATAATATCTCCATTCTCCAACTTAAAACCATGTAGAAAATCCATATTAGTTACCTCAGCAATCTTTTTCATATCCTCAATTGAAAAAGATCCCTTTTTCATCTTCGCATTGGAGTTCTGAGGTGACGTTCCCAGCCTTCTTGCCAATTCAGCTTGACTAATATTTAATCTTACGCGTAAATCTTTAATCTCTTCTGATATTGTTATACACATTTCCTCACTGATTAATACTAGGGAGTATTGTAAAGTAACACGGTATATATTTCCTGGCTTTTTGACGTTTACTGTCATATTGACAAGATTGAACAAGGCTTCCTCAACATCCATCTCATCCCCGATAAAATACCCGGCTTCATAATCAATACTGTCTGCAACATCAGTAAGCGCAGCTGAAAGATTACTAAAGGATGCTTTCATATATCTCCAATGCCAAACGCCTTAAACACTACGTCTACTACATATTGGTAAAAAATCAAATTGAAACTGCTCATTTGATCAGGCGGAAATGTTCCGAGATAGAACGGATAAATGTTCGCGAAAAAACATTTGTGAATTCTTACCAAACATCAACCGTTAAATCTCACAGCAATTCCTTAAGTTTTTCCGCCTCCTCAACTGTAAGCGTAATGCCTTTCCCCATTTTCTCATGTCCTGGTGCCCACTCTCTGATATCATATTTTGGTGATGCACCATTCCAAGAAACTAAGTTCAATTCTTTTCTCCACCCTTTCGAAGTTTCTGATAAGACTCCTACTTCTTGTAGTATTTCAAATGTAAAATCAGCCATTAATTAAATTCTCCTTTTATATATCTATAGGCATTCCTTCACTTAATAATTTTTCTCTAACTTTCATTACTATTTTTATCTGCCGTTCTGAAAGAGAACGTCCGTCATCATACATATCAATACACGCCTTCATAGCATCTTTTTCAGCTGGAAAGAGTAATTTTCGATCGCTCCCCCATTCTAGCACATTCTTCCAATAGTTCCTTCCTGCATTCAGCACAAAGTTAAAATCATCTACCTCATTTTTTAATTTTTGATCAGCCCTTGCATTTCTTTCTTCTATCTTAATTGTTTCTTTTGCAATTAACGTCTGTAAAAACTCGGGCAAAATTGTCCATTTTCTCTTTTTTGCCTGTTCCCAACACTCTTTTTTCTTACACCATTCTGTAACATTCTGAGTTGGTCTGTCATCATCAGTAATGAAGTCATATACTTCCGGCCATAAAACTGTAATCTGCTTTTCAAGTTCAGGATAGACATCTTGATTATTCCAGATCCTAGAAAAATCAATCGAAGCTTCTTTAGATCTATTGCGAATGTCCTCAAAAATCAAACTCAACAAATATGCAATGACATTTGCCTTATATGAGTTTCTTCCGCCTGTTTTATATTCCGCACTTGTTTTAATAATCTGATCCGCTTTATTAAACATAATTGCAATTGCGACAACTCTCTTATAATAAGCGACATTATACTGCTCATCAGATTTCATCCATTGTTTCTTTATTTGCTCAGCAAATTCTTTGACTATTGCCTGTTTGCCCTTACTAACCTTATCCGGTGCGCCTTCATATATTTCCATATATTTTGCAAGTTCAACCATCTTTATAACTTGTTTTTCAGGATATCGAAGTTTATACTGCTTCACCTGCGCCGGTGTAAGTTGCATCTTTCCTTGATTATATTGTCCTCGAGTTCGCTCATAGTACCAGTATTGCTGGTACTGATTACCATTTACTGCAGGAGCCGGTGTCTTTCTTGAATACTCTTCCATGCGTATATGGAATGGATGGTTTGAAAAGAAATCTGATGCATCGACTTTATTCTGTGAGTTCGAGTATTCTGATATCTTGGGAATAATTTTTTCCGACATATCATGATCTAAGACAGAAATTTTCATCGGAACCTTTATCTTTTCCAATTCAATCAGCTCACCTTTACGTGCTGAAAGCACAGCATTAGCAATCGACGCTGTTGTTTGTCCACCATTTACTATCTGCAAATCCTTGATTTTTGTAATAATCAATCCACTTGATGTTTGTACAGTTTCTACTCCTGTTGCAGTTGCTGCAATTCCATTATTATAAGCAAAAAACATCTCTGGACAATTTTTTATTGTATTTTGAATACTCTTATTGACTTTTCCTTTTACGCTCAAAAATGAGCGTACGTTTCCTTCCAGTAGTCTTGATCCATATTCAAGATACAAATCGCATAAAATATTTCCAGGAACAGCCGTCAAATAAGATGTATAAGTGATCAAATACATTTTATTGACAGATTGGTCTTCCCCTTCATATGCCGTCAAAACTTCAATATCAGATTTAGCATTAACACATTCCGTTCCTTTAACACATGGCAACCCATCTGTATTGAATTCTGACAAATTGATTTCTACACTTTCCTTTTGCATTGTAGAACTAACAACATCAAAAATTCTGTTAATATCCCAAATATTAAGTTCTACTGTTTTTCCCGCTATTTCCTCAGCTTTTATATTTTTGGATCTTTGATTGTTATAAGCATCCGTTAAAATATATAACCGAAATTTTGTTATCTCATCATTGTTAAGATATAAATTTCTGGCAAACTCATATACTTCTGTACTTTCCTCTAACTCCCGATAAAATTCATATTTTATTGATTCCTTTATAAAACGTTTCAACGAATCAAATAGAGTGTCACTCCGTTTTTTGTCAAAACTATCACTCTCGTATTTTCCCCTATAGTCAACAATGAAAATGCAACAGCTTTTATCAAAATCATCCATTGCATATCCATCGATTTTTATCGCACCATGACCACTTCCGCGTGATACTCCTTCATAATAACACTCCGTAAAATCATCAAATTCTTCTCCAGCTATAAGAATATCCGTTACTGTCTTTAAGAATTCATCTGATTGATTAGACATATTTGATTCGGCAGCGATAGATATATCCTCATGTAGCATCTCTCGATACTCTTCTACCTTCATCTATTTTAATTCTCCCTATAACTACTTATTCCATCCAATAATAATGTATAAGTTACATTTCCTATTGAATCCGAAACCATTTTACGAGTTAATCTTGGGAAATCTTTGGAAACCAAATAGCTCTGTCTTCCCTTAAACACGAAATTATAGTTATCATATTCATCATCCGGAATATAACCTACGTTATCTAGCCTTGTTCTAAATAAATCCATATCATCTGGATCAGATATCTTTTCTATTATGCTCATAACGACTTTATTTAGATTTATTGCCAATCCCGATGTAATACTTGCATCCTCTAAACGCATAATAACAAGATGTCCATCCTCTTCAGCTTCTAGCTGTTCCAAAGAGCTGATATTAACTTGCACAGCATTTTCATTGACCGATTTTACCTCATACCATGTATGTGCAATTTCAAAATCTTTATGTCCAGCTAAAGGTCCCATCCAACTTTGAATAGCGGCAGTCGCCTTAAACTCCTTCATAAAATGATCCCTAAGCTCTATAAGTTCCCCAATTAACCCCTTGATTTCTTGCTTATTAAGTATTGACTGCTTTTTCTTTCCAAACATTTCCTTCCAATATTTCCATCTTGTCAATGCATTAGATATAGCTGTTTTGCTTCCTGCAGACTCACAAACAAGAATAATATCTTTGCAAAAAATCAAAAACATTGACTTATATGAATTATCAAGTAAATCGAAAGTTAATGCCATTTTCTGATCATCTCGCCTTTTAAGAGAAACATCTATAAGTTTGGAGGATTTAACTAAGGCATCTTTTCCTGGTTCTGTTATAACCATTGACATATGTCCATCATCGTTATAACCCAAAAACACATTCACCTTGTATTCAATACCTATCCTCTGGTAAGTATTAGATTCAGCGCCTTTTGCAAACTTTTCTTCAATATTCATCAGTCAACCTCATCATCATCATAGTAATCATCAAAGTCGCCTTCAAAAATTTGTTGAATAGCAACCTTATTTAGCATATAACGTGCGTACTTTGTTGCCTGATCTGACAATAGCGGAATTCCAATTCCAAATCCTACTGCTGTTTTCCCTTGATATTCTTTGATTATTTTTAATATATCCTCAATACTATCCTTTTTTTTCTCCCCCTGTTTTTGTTCTTTTAACTCTATAAAATATATTGTTAAAAGTGGATTTCTCTTTATCTTAATTTTTGTAAAATAGTCTTTTTGTGAAAATTTTTCTGACCCTTTATCCTTCTTTAATTGCTCAATCTGTTCATCATCTAATCCTAGTTTTCCATCATTTTTTCCGCCTAAACGATGTCTAGCTCCATTAATTTTTAGATTCTTCCCTCCGTTCTCTAATGTGAAAATTCTAGTGGGACAATTATAAACAACCCCATATCCAAGATCTACAGAATTAGATGAATCACCTGAAACGAATGCAATATCCCATTTTTTTAGTTCTTCACCTCTATAACTCGAAATAAAACTTGTAATTGCTTGCGTATTAAACTGAGCGTTTTTAGGGGACACATCGATTTCTTTCAGCAAATCTAACACAATATTCATATCAATATTTCTATATTCAAAACGTCTCTTTCCCGTAGCCATGCAAATTTCCACATGTTTATTGCCACTTTCTTCAAGTGTTTTAACAAAATTTATTACAGCGTTCTTATTTGCCTCATTTTTTTCATAATCTGCATAAATATCCGGTGTTTCTATAACTTCACCACTAAGACTTATCACACATGTTCTACTTTCTGCACTTCTCATCTTGTTTCTGGCAGTGACAAGCAGTGAAGTAATATCCGATCTTACTCTAAGACCAAAATCCTTAGGTGTTAAAGATGTATCCTCATATCGTTTAACCTCTTCTCTCAATTCATCTGTTGCATCACTAATATGGCGGTACCACGCAATGCTGTCAGAAGACATAAATATTCTACATATATCCGCATATCCTTTCCTATATCCGAACCATCTTCCCATCTGCATTAAAGTATCATACATCTTCGAATTACGATAAAAATAGCTGATTACAAGTCCTTCGAGCGTCAAACCTCTTGACAAGCTCATACCACCAACAGCTATGACTCTCAAGCCATCTTTATATTCCTCATAACTAAAATTCTGACCTGCACTTCTATTAAATGCTTGAACAATAATTCCTGCACATGAAAAATGCAGTTGGTTCTGAACTGTCTTCCACTCAAACTCTGATCCTTCGTACAATTTTTCATATGTTTCTTTCAATTCAAAAATGTACGGATCCTTAATCGCCTTTTCAACACTTAATGATGCATAATTTCTACACGCAGATTGCATCTCTTTAAGATATTCATTTACCAAAATAGCAATCTGATTTTGAATCATAGTAAATCGACTCACATTAATCAGCATTGAACGATGATTTCCATTGAATCCTCTAAGATCTTCTAACGTATTTGCTATCAAAAAAGCTGCAATTGCAGTTTTTAAATCCTTCGGAAGCATACTTACTTGACGTGACTGTCTATGATTTAAAGGCAAAATTGAAGCAATACTTGAAGGATCTTCTACATTTTCGTCTATTTCGACTAGCATATAATCAGCATCTGCATTTTCACCAAATATATTTCTTGCTCCAGTATAGTTTGATGGAGCATTTAAGGAATATATATAGTCTTTTGGAAACAAATCGTCCGAATACATATCATTTTCATTCTCAGGATCAATAAAAATATTAGCAAAAGGTGTTGCGGTAAACCCTACATAACTTGACTTCGTAAACATTGCCAAGAGCTTACGAATGTTTCCGTTTATAGCAGTAGGTGTCTCTTCCGGGTCTGCTTTTGTATTTACAGAAGCATTATCAGCCTCATCATCTATTACTAATAAAGAATGATTTATCGGATCCGTTCCATTTTGATTATATGTACTTAACCATTTATTCAGACGTTTGAGCACCGCAGAATTTTTCTTTACAACAAAAATTACAGGTCCATTAATATTTCTCAAATCAAAATTAAGATTTTTGGCATTCTGAGCCTTAAAATCATCTGTCGTAGAAGTCAATACCATTGGCCGAACAGAGGAGTCATACTGACCGACTCCAATAATCAAACCATCTTCCTTCTGCTTTATCATTGCGCTACTATCCGCTCCAACAAACCCCTCATCTATTCTTCTCTGCGTCTGCTGTCGTAATTTCTCAATCGTTCCTGTGAGCAAAACAACAACTTTGTATCCCGCATCAACTGCCTTGCAGATCAGACCAGTATAGTTTGATGTTTTTCCAGACTGAACATCTCCAATAATCAGTCCCTTTCTGTTATAAGCCACATCCCTATCTGGATTTCCTAAAAGATCCGTTAATGTATCTAAAATATCATCCATAGAATTAACGACATTAGTTGAAAACCCTTGTTCTTTTAGCAAATATTTTTTATAACGCTCCCAATACCTCATATCAAGTTTAGGTTTTTTTGCCAGAAACCATTTTTCATGTCCTTCTTCTTCAATTAAGGTTCCTTTATCAAGTTTGATAGAAAACTCAGACTTGATAGCTGCCGAAACTTCTTTAACCTCCTCGTCAGAAAGAGCAGAAAATGAAGGTATATATCTTACTTCTCCAATCCGATCATCTATAATTGATTCCGTAAGATCTTTTTCGCTCGCAATATACATTGCAACCATGTCTTTGAATTTTTTTTGGTTCTCATTCATATTTCTCTATCTCCTTCTGGATTCTCTCTTTTATTTCAGGATAATTACAATACGGTTCAACTTTTTGAAATGCTTTATAATATCGAACAAGCGGTAAATTATTAGCTTTAATATACTCGAACTGCTTGTTTAACTCATTCCATATTGTTTCTATTTCTTCCTTATGCTCTTCAGTTTTATGTTCTTCAATGTTCCCCTTTGCTACATCAGCATACAAAGCAAGCACCGGAAATGACTCTTCCAACGTCTTTATAACAGAATCTAGCATCTTAATCTGACCATCATTTAATGTCTCTTCCAATAACCTCAACTGCGGTATATTTCTGTTAATTATATATTCATATCCATCACGATTCTTTATTTTTTCCCAAACATACTCTATATCTACATCTTTCTTCTCTTTTCTTCCCCTATATGTGTGAACATTTTCGCTACCAAGCACAGAATCATATACTGCACTATACATATTTTTTTTAATAATATCTGGAAGCGTTGCCGTACTCTTTTTTATATCAATTGACCACATATAATCTAATGTATTAGGTATATCAACACGTACCCTTGCAAGCTTATTTAGTTCATCTTTCCGCTCCAATCTAAACCACGTTCCCCAGATAATTAGTCTCTTGTTTCTATACACATAAAAACCTTGATTCGTCCTCAAGTTCTCTTTTCCCCCGACTTTGTCTAAATCAGAACGAGATAACTTAGACAAATGCGGCAGAATGAATGGCTTTAAAAGAATCCTTTCATTATTTATATAAATAGAACTTTCTTTTTTTCTCTGCGTTGCTGGGTGATATGATAAAAATGGGTCTCTTGCTTCCACAGGCAATTCGTTAATACGTATATTAAGACCTTCTTCTATAAATCTATGAAACACAAGGGCAATATGGTCATTCATTTCACTAAGGTTTTTATTAAAGGTCTCAGAAATATTACTTGTTGATTCCTTTATACGATCAAAATCCCCTAAAAAAATATACGTTCCATGCTCAAGTTTTTTTAATCGTTTGATCTCTGGATATTTGTCAAGCTCCTCTTCAGAAAAACCTTTTAACATCCATGACTTTTTCTCTATCACATAATCCAAATCCCACGAATAAGCACAAATGTCATGATACTGTTTACTGATTACAACTAAGTGCCTACATTGAGAAAGTGATGCCGATTTCATTCCTAAACCAAATCTTCCAAGATCATTTTCTCTCCGCTTTTCCAAAGGATTTGAACTTCCATAGCGCATTGCCTCGTATAATTCATTCTCTGACATACCTGTACCATCATCAAGAATTACAAGCCACGGATCTTTACTTGGTTCGGAAAAAATATCAATATTTTTGGAATTTGCACTAATACTATTATCAATTAAATCTGCTATTGCTGCCGGAAACGAATAGCCAAGTGATCTCATTGATTCGATAAGAGAAGGTGCAAATGGCACACATTCATGTTCAAACAAAGTTCATCCTCCACGATACAAGCAAATAATTCTAGTAATATTAGCAATTAATCGATTAACTCGACATCACTAATCCTTTTTTCAAGAATTGTTTCTTCAATTACAACCACGCATTCCTCAATATGCTTCTTTATGTCATTTCCCCAAAAACGAATGACTGTCCAGCCCATGAAGAAGAGTTTCTGATTTATTTCAACATCTCGTTCTCGGTTCCTGGATATCTTCTTTATCCAAAATTCGCTATTATTACTTTTCTCAAGTCTTGGTTTCAGCACTTCCCAGTCCTTGCCGTGAAAAAACTCACCATCACAGAATATGGCAATTTTGTACTTTGTGATTGCTATATCCGGCGTACCTGGAAGAGCTTTATAATTCTTCCGATACCGATAACCTTTTTTCCAAAGAGCTTTTCTCAGCAGCACTTCAATTTTTGTATCCTTTGATTTGATATGCTGCATATTTTTTCTTCGTTGCTCAGCAGTCAATACATCAGCCATAATCAGCCTCCGTTAAAACTGTACTACTCTCGGTGAATGCAGACTAAAGCTGTCATTTCCATTTAGACCATTTATCTCCGTTACGCTCCATGACTCAGATCTAAGCGAATTATCTATAACCTTGACCTTCATCATGTAATAGAAATCTGCATGATGCTCCGTAACTGATGTTATGTAGCCCTGTTCATTTAAGCGTTCAACAAGATCCTGTCTTGAAACCAGCTCATTTTCCTTTATCTCACACAATACCGGTTCCAAATCATACGTACCAGAATTATAGATATTGTTTTTGTAAAAGCGGAACATACCAGCTTTAGCAATATCATGATGATGCGAATAAACAGTGCTTTCCTTAATTGCATAATAGTAAAAAATAAATTCTTTACCGTTCTCAAGAAGTCCGTTATTCTTCAGTGAAAAATAGTAATCTGTCGTTTTATCAGCTCTGATATACCCGATAACACACAACGAATCCGAAAGATTTTTCCGTGTGCTCTCGTCATCTTTATAGTGCTTAAACGCAGCCGGTTCCTGATATATCATCTCAGCATAGTATTTCAGTCGATTGAGCCGGGAATTCTTCTGACTCTTTTCCGTAATCAACCCCATAATAAACCGCCGTAGTTCGTTCTCACCAAGTTTGCTGATACTCGGTTTCATTGCAAAGGCACCGACTCCCGGAAGTATTTCATCATAAAGACTGAATACTTTATTTTTCCAGTCAGATGTACCTACATCACCAGGATATAGAACATAGCTGCCTATTGTTCTTCTGATTGCATCATTATAGGTATGCATCTTCAGTAAATCGCCACGCTTATATGTATTTGTTACCTCAGCCGCCTTTTCTTCTATTAGTTCATTTTCATCAAAGTCAGCATCATCTTTTCCCTTTCCGATAAATGCTGTCAGATCCGTTATACGGTACTTTGCATCAAAATGAACATAACTGACCGCACCATCATTTACAGCCTTACTTTCTCCTCCATCTTTTCCGCCAGTATAACTACTCGGAAAAATAGCAAGAGTATAATCAGGCCGGAATGGTCTCGAATAAGATCCTTCATATCTCGTAGTTCTGAATGCTGTTGGCGAAAATGTCCTGTTATAGTAAAGGTTAATTCTTGTACTAAGCCTTTCTATGACAAATGCCTGACAGGATTCTTTACCCTCCTGCAGAGAAATTGTGAGTTTTCCGCTATCCATCATCAAAAATGGATTTTCTATATCTGTAATAGCCTCACAACCATCTATCGAATTGATTACACTACCAAGCTCAAAGAACAACCAGTATTCATAAAGCAGAGCAACATTTTTCGACTCACCGTCATAAACGGAATTTTCACCGTTCCAATCAAGCTGAAGAGCAAGATCCACCATAGAGTATGCAGCAAAAATTTCAGAGTATCCTTCTCTCTTCTGCAAAACCTGGTTATTCTGTGGCATCATTTCAAGTCTGCCAATTTCTTCGAAAAATCGGTCATGAAGAATTTCATCAAGCATCTGCTGTATATATGAAGCCTCGATCAAACACTCCGTCTGCTTCGCTGCTCCAGCCTGATTCAGCGAACTGATCAGTTCATCACAGATATACTGAAATTTCTCTAATGCGAACTTCAGAAATCTGTTAGCAACTGTATCTATACTGTCCTTTTTCTGAGTAACAGCAACAATTGCAGGAAGAAAATGCCTTTGTCCATCTTCAGACTCATATCTGTTCCATTTCTGAGCATACCTAAAAGGATGTGTAAAAACCTTCCTTGAAGGTACTCCACATCCTATCGGCTTAAATTCCGGATCCTCGACCAGCATACGATCGGGATTTCTCTTGATTGCCTCAAATAACCCCAAAAGATTCTCACTGAAACAAAACCTGCGCAAAAATATAAATTGCTCAAGCAAAGTCTTTGAATCATCATCCGCCTGGCTGAATACATTTGAAGTAGCACCTGAATATTCCATAAGAAGCTCAGAGCACTTTTCAGCTAAGGATTCCGTCAATTCTATATAATCGTCTTCATAGTTCATCTTGTTAGGAACCACCTCAAATATCAAGTCCCTACGCTGATCATGATCTATAAACGATGCTTTTGTTCTTCCAAGATAATTTATGAATTGGAAAGTTACAGAGTTTTCATCCCTGTCAATTTTAAGAGATTTATTATTTTCATTCTGTAATACAGGCAATGAATTTATGCCTTTTCCATTGCCTTCCAACCTAATGATATATCTCCTGGTTTCAGTTACCCTAAGTACAGGCTCGCCATCAAGACCATTCACGATATCAATTCCATCTACATTTGCATCAGATGGTTTAAACTGATATGTAAAATAATCATTTCCTAACTTACATGGAAGCTCATTCTCCCAGTCTATTTTGTTATATGTTCCGACAGGGTAAAGGTATGCATCATAATCTCCATTAACCCTGAAGCGTAATGCTGCATCCATATTTTATATAAAGCTTGCATACTGAATCTGAGCAAGCTTTCCTTTCATCTTCTCTATCTTATCGCCACTTAATGTCAATTCCTTCTCAGTACACAGTGCTGAAAGCTCCTCAAGAAGATTGCCTATCTCCTTTTTATTTCCATGTATCTTCGGAAGAATCTTCTGTATCAGCTGCTCATCGATTACATCTTTAAGCTCAAAACTATCTTTATTATCTGCAAGGTCATATGCAGCAGAAATATACTGACGGATCTCTCTTACAGTTCGATACGCAAATTCATATCCACATTTGTCAACTATATCGTAGATTTTCCTAAAGGTGTCCTGAACCTCATTTAAGTCTGCCTCTTGTAAATTGCACTGACCATTTCTAATCATATAAGCCATCTTTGCAAAAGCTTCTGCTGTTCCATCACTCGCAGCCTTGACCTTTTCGTTATCCGAAGGATTTACAAACATATCAAGTACGGATTCTTCATCCGGCTTAAACTCAATAACATTTGCCCGATCCAGTACTTTCGGGCTAAACATATATGTAGTTTCATCTATATTAACCGTTCCAACCACAAATAAGTTTTCCGGATATTTTACTTTTCCAGGATATCCATCAAGTACAAAATTCAAATCCGGTGTTTCCATATGGCTAAGAAAATCAGCAAAGTATCTTTCAACATGGCTAAGATTCATTTCATCCAAAATTATGAAAAATGGTATATTTTGATTTTCCGGACGGTTTGCTCTTTCAATGAGTTTCAGAATCTCCGTCTTTTCATATTTTCCCTTGCCATCATCTGCCAAAGGGTTATAGAATCCCAAAATCTTTGTATTGTCAGTCCAGTCAGCACCAACAGGCACTAAAACCCAGTTTTTCTCATCATCTTCATCACGTACTTCAAGATACTCTGCAAACTGCTTCGATATCCTTGTCTTTCCCGTACCGCTGTTACCGGTCAGAATAACAAACGGTTTCGCCATAAGAGACTTAATATAACGATGTGCAAAGCTTGTATTGAAGCATTCCGGCAGGTCTGACAGGTTGAATTTTTGCTTCATTTCCTTGAAAACACTATCATCAGACTCAACCATTATTTCATCCAGTTTTACCACTGTATTTGTCGATTGTTTATAAAACGCATTATTCAAATTTTGGAGATTATTCTGTCCATCCGATTCCTTAACACAGTACAGATCATATAGCAGCTGTTCCCTCCGTTTCAGCAAAATCATATAGCTTTTTGCGTGAACAATACGTCTGTACGCCACGTAATCAGCAGAGTCCAGATTTGTCATTGACATCTGAATCTGATCAGCAGCATCCTTTCGCCTTGACCTTACAATACTCACATGCACAAGATGTTCTTCTTCTGCTGAGAGAGAAGTCTCAGAATCAAGATATGTAATATTTTCCTTATGCAAATAAACCGGAATCTGTGCAACGAAAAACTTCTTAAGTGCACTATCCTGTTTGTCATACTGAACTTCAAAATAACCATCAGCACGAACATAGGGAAATAAATCCATCTGATTTCCCGTTATTGCAATATGCGTCTGATTTGTTGTCCGTCCCTCATCTAATGTATTCGATGATTCTAATTTTTTTACAATAAGTCCATCGAATGCATTTTCATTAATATGACTTCCGATTCTATCAAGTGTTTCACCTATTTTATGTATTGCTTCCGAAAAATCCATATCCTTAAATCCTTCTACCCTTCCCAATTTTATTTATTGTGGTATTTCTCCACATATTCTTTTAGAACCGTTGCGATAGCTCTTCCCAGTAATGGTGGAACTGAATTTCCTATCTGCATATATGTTTTAGTATAAGCTCCACGGAAGTAATAATCATCCGGATAAGACTGAACCCTTGCCGCCTCTCTTGGTGTTAATCCTCTTGCCTCATAAGGATGAATATACATATTGCAATCAAACTTCATATGAGCAGTTATAGTCTTACAAACTTTATCCGGTTCGAGCTTGAAATATTTATCCTTAAAGATATCATTTCTTCTCGCATACGGCATAATATCCGCTATTTTAGGATCCGTTGATTTATCACCAGGATTTAATCTGCTAAATATTTCAATATCTCTGTCATTGTTATATCTTGCTTTATGATTTAATACTGCCGGATATACTTTTCCCTGATTAATATATGAAACATAGTCGTTATGTTTTTGGATATAGTCATGATCAATACGTCTTCCCGACTCATCTGTATCCAGATCTGTTGCATTTTTAATTCTTAACGCTTCCAGTTCTCTTAATCCAAACAACGCATCACCTAATGTCGTATTAGGGATTTTTTCACTCAACTCGTCAATCCGATCAAAGATTTCATCATTATCAACATTAACCCGATTACCAATATATATTAGTCTTTCCCTATTCTGTGGCACTCCAAAATCTTTTGCGTTAAGAACTCGTGCCACAACCTTATACCCAATTGTCTCAAAGTCTTCAATAACTTGATCTTTAACAGAAAGCATCCCCTTTACATTTTCCATTACAAAAAATGGAGGTCTGACTTTTTCAACAGTCTGTACAAAATTTTTGTATAGCTTATTGCGAGGATCATCAATTAACCTTTGACGATTTGCCATACTGAATCCCTGACAAGGAGGACCCCCAACCACAACGTCAACATGTTCTCCTCCGATCAGTGATTCAATCCTGTCGACAACCACCTCTTTAATATCGCCAAGGACTATCCTGTTCCTCGGTGTCTCTGGATGATTATGTGCGTATGTATCCACACAGACATCTTGAATATCATTAGCAAGGCATGTAACAAATCCTTTCTGGGTAAAACCAAGTGATAATCCACCTGCCCCACAAAAGAGATCTACCATTTTTAATGAATCCTCATTCACGGCATTTCTAGCAGCACTAATGTATGAATTACAATACTTACGTACAGGACAATCTTCACATGATGTCTTTGTTTTGTTACAGATTCCACTCAGATAGGAAAGTTGATTCTTAAATTCAGAATCATTCTCATACGCTTCACGTATATCCGAAGCTCTTTCCATCAAAAACGTTTCATTGATACTTTTTGTCATCTGCTCCAAACAGAATTCTGTATCAAAATTGCTTTCAGGCAACTGAAACGCCTTTATAAATTGTTTAATTTCTGCAATTTCATTTTTATTATTCATCTTACCTGTTCCACTCACCTGTTTCTTCCAGCTTTTTCCTCACTTCTTTTGCAACGGCATTTGCTACATTGACCGTAACAGCATTTCCAAACTGTTTATATGCCTGTGAATCAGAAACAGGAATAATATAATCTGATGTTTTAGGTCCATCAAATCCCTGCAGTCGAGCACACTCTCTCGGTGTCAGTCTGCGTAACCCTTTTTCCTGCGTAACATAATTATCCTGGCTTGCACGGTGCATTTTAGCCATAGTTGCACATAATGGTCTTGCAATTGGTAAGTCGGTTTCAGCTTTTGCATCCCAGCCACCTGTTCCATTTGACAAAACTGTCTTTTTTATTTTCTCAGAAAGAAAATACTTGTCTGGTACATCTGTCTCTAAAAGATCCTGCATATGATAATTCAATTCACATGTTGGAGGCGCTTCGAATTCTGTCACTTTCTCATTTGCAAAACAAACAATATACGTTCTGTTCCTTGTCTGTGGCACCCCATAATCTGAAGAATTCAAATTCATGTCAAACACGCGATATCCCAGTTCCTCCCGAAGTATTTCCTTAATTCTAGCAAACGTATGACCTTTATCATGTGTCCTAAGCGCGCGAACATTTTCCAAAATAATTGCCCTAGGTTTATTTCCTCTGTGCTTAATCTGATAATCAATTATCTCAGCAATTCTAAAAAACAGTGTTCCCCTTGTGTCTTCAAATCCCTTTTGTTGTCCCATCATACTAAATGGCTGACACGGAAAGCCACCTATCAATACATCAAACTCTGGAATATCTTCTAATGGATACTCTGTTATATCCGCAAGCGTTGCAGGAGTTTCGAAATTTGCATTATATGTTTCTACCGCATACTTATCAAAATCATTTGCCCATATTACATCAAATCCCGCATCAACAAATCCCTTATCTAATCCTCCTATTCCGCAAAAAAGCGAAGCCACTCTCATTGAATATCGTCCTCCTCGTGTTCCTTAATGTATTCACGGATCCAGTTACAGATTTGTCCAGATGCTGTCAATCCCTCAGCCGCCAATAGGTCCATAAATACCTGTTTAATTCCGGGTTCAATTGCGACTTCTATCTTGGATGTCTTCTTTCGACCTTTTGGCCTTCCTCCTGCATTCATCTTTTTATCCATTCTCTAGCTCCATATAAATTCATGTTTTTATCATGGTCTAAACTATCATACCACGAATCATATATTGGGACAACACGATTAGAACTTTCCGGGGATGATCTATATCACGTTTTTTTACACAAAACAGGGGCAGCCCCGGCTCACGAACCGAAACTGCCCCATCCATAAAATCCCATTATTCCATTAACGCTCTTCCAATAACTTCAACAACAATCATCGTATCACCATTCCCTACTTGCTTATAAAGCTGACTGTCCGAATTTACAAAAGCCGCTCTTTCATAATATTCATCACTGCAGCCTGAAGCACTCTTTTGGTGTAAGTCTCCTTATCTCAATATAGCTTTTATAGTTCTCGTACCATCTCGCATATATACTGAGATCTTCATCTACCGGAACGAATATTCCCTGGCTGCATGACGTGTCAAGAATATGTGCTTCCTGTCTTACGATACGTCCACGTCTCAGCGTACTGTTAAGATATGAGAAGTTTATCGAGTCTCCCAAATGTGCTTCACTATATCCTTTCTCAACTGCCTCTTTTATCGGGATTGCAACCTGTCTCGGCTGTTTATAGTCCGTTGCTGTAATGCATCCGGCACATCCTCTTGCTCCCCATACATCTTCCCGGTATCCGATTCTTTTTGCATTTTTAGGTTTTGTATTACAGACCACATGGATCTTTACACTGTTCCCCGGAATACAAATTTGTCCATCTTCTCTCTCGACAGGAAATATTTTTCTGGGACCTTTTACTCTAAAATGTCCGAGAGTATACACTCTTTCCCTGTTCTGTGGTACGCCCCAATCTTTGCTGTTGAAAAGCTGCCATTGCACGTCATACCCCAGTTCGTCCATTTCAGAAAGTATGGCAAGGTAGTCAAATCCTTTGTTGTTCGAAAACATTCCCTTAACATTTTCATAGATAATCCGCCTATACTGGCGAAAAAATCTATAAATCTCATCTTCTCCTCCGATCATACTTTTATTGTTTTTAAGCCCCTATCTTCGATGGGACTCGTAGTCGCGCAAGCAGTGCCCGTGTACGGATACGGGCTCTTTGCTTGTTTGTGGATACTCCCCCAGTCCCCCAGAAACTGACCAAAGGACGGTCAGGCTACGCACCCACTTCGTGTGCGCTTCATGCTTTTGAATCTGCTGAAATTAAAAAAATCGGGTGAACAGCATCTATATAAATGCCATCCACCCGTAAGATCATCTTTTCTGCTCTTTCTTATTTTTGTCCTCTCTCTGTCGCTGCTCTTTGTCGATTTTCAGGAACTTATCTATGTCCTGTTTTGCAATCTGATAGTCCATCATCTCCTTCTTTTCTGTGCGATACTCTACATAGAGTTTCTTCTTTTCCGCAAGAATTCTTCCGTACGCTTCAGATAATTCTTTCCATTTCGGAAGTTTCTCAAGCTGCATCCTGTCAAATGTTTCCTTTGCAGATTTATGGATCAGGATATCTTCCCTATGCTTCTCATAATACTTTTTGCTGTATCCTGCCTTGCGATAATCAGCGTATACGTCTTTTGTCTTTGAATAATTTCCTATCGCAGTCTTCAATTCAACAATTTCTGACAGCCTTGCTTCTTTTGATTTTATCGAGTCGGACAGCTCATGAAATCTGTCGGAACTTCCCTTTGCTTTTTGAGCCAGATCTTCATAATCTCTTATTCCATGTTCCTGCAAATACAATAATGCTTTTGATATCTGCTTTACGTTGTAGACCTTAGCCCAGCGTTCATACCCTGTGATACGGACTATGGTTATCACGCTCCGATGGTTTTCGTGGAATTATTACAGACAGCGCATGCTCCAAACAGACAAGGTTGCTAACTTTCTGAAGTACCAGTGCTATAAACCATGAATCCCGGAACTTCCGGTCACATGAAAGATTTGTGGAATTAAGTAGGCTAAGCCCCCAGCGCCTTACTACATTACTGTAGTAAGTTTCCGAAGACTCGCCCCGAAACCGGACTTACAACTCGTCACTGTATCCGGCTTCCCATCTATTTCTCAGCTTACTTATAAATGTATCATCTCATGACATTGCGGACAGACAACGTAAGCGTCATATATGCCCCCGGATTCCCATGCAGCTGATTTTTTTTCATAATGGTGTCGAAATCCGATCTGCCACATTGAATCTATAAAAATCTTCCATCTAAAAAGCGTGTCATTCCTGTAAGCCCGGAAGATCGAATCTGTCCAAACTGTAATGGTGAAATGGAGCATCTTGGCGAAAAGTTTGTCTGAGCCTACGTTCCCGTGAAATTATACCAAGGTTCAGATATAAATCATTGGCGTCTTCAATCGCAAAACCTTGATTTTACTGGCTTTGCGGACGCAAAATCTTATATCAAAAGCTTACTTTTTAATTGAAATCTCAATAATTCCTTGGTATAATTATATCAAAGAGACCAACTATGAAAAGTCAACCCTAAATTAGCAGAAAATTCTTTTTTTCTATCGATGGTAAAAAAGGGTAACCTTAATAAGGCTCCCAGTTGGGCGCTTTTAAGCAAATCTATCGATATGGTATACAGACCTCTTAGTCGAGGTTAAATTCCAAGTCGTCTGTCATCATTTTCCAGATGACTCTGACGAGCTTGCCAGCACAATGTCCCAGGGCATTGTAGTGAGTCCGGCCTTCTGCCATCTTGGTGTCATAGTAGGCCTTGAAGGTGGCGTTGTTCTTTACAACATTGTGAGCTGCATTTATCAGAGCATAGCGCAGTACTTTGGATCCACGCTTTGACATCTTAGTCTTGCGAGCCTGAAAGTTGCCTGACTGATATACAGAAGGGTCAAGACCTGCAAAGGCAAGCAGCTTACCAGGACTGGAGAAACGGTGAATATCACCTATTTCACCGATTATCATTCCGCCGTTGATGTAACCGATACCCAGAATGGTCATGATAACTGAGTCATTGAATTTCATGATCTCAGTCATCTCTTCTTCAATCATATTCAACTGGCTATCCAGTAACTCGATCTGTGCAATGGTGTGAGTTATCTGAATAGATAGAGCGCTGTCGGATGCACCGACAGACTTCCGTGCGAGAACTCTTAATTCTTTGGCCTTCTCTTTTGTGAAGTGGCCGTGCGAGGTTTTCACAAGCAGATTGGCGAGATGAGTCATATGCATGGAAGTGATGGCCTCTGGTGTAGGAGCCTCCTTCAGGATGGCATAGACAGATTTCTGATGCAAACCGGATTTAAAGAAGTACTGGAGCTCCGGGAATACCTCATCAACATAGGCAGTAAACTGAATTTTCAGTCGAGTCCATTGCTTGATGGTCTTTTGGTAGAACCGCCCCATGACCTTGAGATCCATAAGATCAAGGTCATAGAAAGTGATAAAGCGGTAAGATTCCTGCATCATAAGTGTTTTAGCAATGATGTATGTGTCGACCTTATCTGTCTTCGTTTTGCGAATGTTATTCTTCCGCATAGTAGAAGTCTTGATGGGGTTCAACACACACACCTGGAAATTTTCAGCGACAAGGTATCGAACAAGGTTGTCGCCATAGTGTGCCGTTGATTCAAGACCGATGATGATGCTGTCGGGCTCTGCGTCAAGCGAATTGAGCTTCGAGACCAGCATTTGGAAGCCATCATCGTCATTTGTAAATTTGAACGGCTCAATGATTACTTCACCATCAGACGAGATTGCTGAGGCGAAATGGTTGAGTTTGGCAATATCGATGCCAACATAGATCATGAGGTTGTACCTCCCTTCCTAAAGTCTGATACCGTGATGTCCACCAATCCGTATCATCGTAGACTTGCGTGAGATAAGTACTCGAGGATAAACTCCTGTGGCACATCCAACTAATAAACAATTCAGATACAGTTAGCGGCAATACACTCCTTCGAGTAGTCAGGGCTACAGGTAGCAAATCAAAAGTCCACAGTATCTGAATGTATTGAACCACGATATAAAAAAGAAAGGGAAATGGATGTTTTTTCTTCTGAAAACATCCTACAAGGTAAGCTATGGAAATCAAGATAAATGAGCCCTGGATCACCAATAAAGTTCGCGTTCAGAACAGTTACGCATATATTGATCATCCCTTCTGGAATGCAGAAAAGCAGCAGGCTGATCATAAGCGTGAATACATCGGTAAATATGATGGAACGAGCTTCAAACCAAACAAGAACTTCCACCGCCTCAAGGCTGAGTATGAAGCTGGCTTAACTGCATCTAAGACTGGGCCGGTTCCAACTGATATTTGTATTCGCCAGTTCCATGGAGCTACATACCTTCTTGACAGGATTGCTGAAAAGACAGGTATTGCTGCTGATCTCGGAAAGTGCTATGGCTCATTGACACCACAGATTCTATCCATTGCTTACTACCTCGTTGTCGAGGAAGGACTGCCATTATACCGTTTCACCAAATGGGGCAGTACCCACAGGCACCCTTATGGCAAGGATATTCCTTCTCAGAGGAGCAGTGAATTGTTTGGACTTATCACTGAAGAATCCAAGATGGATTACTTCAAGTACCAGGCAAAGCGACACTCCTGCGATGAATACCTCGCTTTTGATACAACATCTATCTCTTCGTACTCAACACTGATAAAACAGGCTAGGTATGGAAAGAACAAAGAAGGTGATTCTCTTCCGCAGATAAATCTTGCTCTGCTGTATGGAGAAGAATCAATGCTCCCTGTTTACTACAGGAAGCTTGCAGGTAACATCACCGATGTTAAGACCATCGAGAATCTCGTTAAGGATGTTGATTTTCTTAAACTTGAAAAACTCAAGCTTGTTATGGACAGAGGTTTCTACAGCGAAAAGAACATAAATGATCTTATGAAGCATCACCACAAGTTCCTTATCGGTGCCAAGCTCTCACTTAACCTTGTGAGCAATCGTCTTAACAATATCCGGGATGATTTCGTTACCCGCTTTAACTATAATTCCGAGCTAAAACTCTATGTCATGTCATTCACAGAGGAATGGGGGTATACCGAGAAAAAAACTCGTTCCGGCGAAGTCATTACTGACAAGCGCCGTATATATGTCCATTTTTACTACAATGACCAAAAAGCTACTGACGACAAAGTAAGGTTCAATGCAATGCTTGACCGCCTTGAAAATAACTTGGTAAATGGCACCCCTAATCCTGAAGATGCAAAACTGTATCAGAAGTACTTTACAATACATGAGACACCAGTTAGAGGAACGGTTTATTCCTTCAATGAAGATGCAATCCGTAAAGCAGAGCGAAACTATGGTTATTTCGCTCTTATGACCAATGGCATCAAGGATCCTGTTGAAGCACTGCGTATTTACAGGCTTAAGGATCTGATCGAGAAGTCCTTCGGCAACCTTAAAGAGCGTCTCTCCATGCGCAGGATGTCTGTCGCATCCGAGGAAAACTTTGAAGGTAAGCTTTTTGTGCAGTTCATAGCACTACAGCTGATGTCTTATATCAAAAAACAGATGGATAAAAACGGCCTGTTCAGTGATTACACCATGCAATCACTGCTTGATGAGCTGGATGTTATTGAATACTACCAGCAACCAGGTAAGGCCCATCATCTGTCAGAGATAACTAATAAGCAACGTAAGCTCTATGAGCTTATGGAAGTACCTGTCCCGACGTAATCCTTGGTATAAAACGACGGGACTTCAGGTTTAATACTATTACAAACCACGCTTTTTAAGATCAAACCTATAATTGCCACTCAATGCTACAGCTGTGTCCGTACTCATAATATAATCTCTTAAGTTAGACACAACAGGTTTTATTAAATCATTGTTTGATATCCTCCCTGTCACAATCTCGCTTATATTATCACTACTAATAGACATCTCTGTTATTCGCACGTATATTCTTCGGCTGCTTCCACCATTTAAAGAAGCTATATTTTTCAGACTCATCCTAAATATGTCCGTGCCAACACGCTCCACCTTTTTCAGTAACCCGAGCGAAAAGGTCTTCCCACACTCTGTTCCAACAACTTCAACCGTATTACTACCCATTTTCAATAGCGCTACAGCAATCTTATCTGCCTCCTTAAATAGTGTCGTATCGGCCGAGATTTGATGCTTAACCTCAGAAACATTTTCATCATATAATAATGAAGATAAAACGGTATCTGGTACATTATTTTCCGCAATCGCAATCTGCTGATTAATATAATTCAAGCACTCATCTACCGTTATTCTTTCATTATTGTCATATCGTGTTGCCTCTTCCATCATTTTGTGTAGCGGCTCTATGGTTTTACCCAAATTAAGCTGATCCTTATCCAAATAAATCATTCGATCCGCTCTATTGTATTCTCCTCTAAACCCTTTATGATTACCTGTCAGAATAATCCAGATAGTTTTTACAAACAAGTATACGTCAACCTTTTGAGGATCAATTTCGATATTTAATTTATCTACATGGTTCTCCATTTCTGGCGGACGGATTCCATCAGGGCCTAAAGCTTCATTAGTTCCTGTAATATGACGATCTTCTTCAACATTCCACACCAAGCCAAAGTCTGTTAGAAAACACCGGTCTTTGAAATATAATATGTTCGCAGGTTTTATATCTCGATGATACACTCCATTTTTATGCAATTTCGATAGTGTAACACCCATCCTGCACATTTGCTTAAGTCTTTCAAGTTCTAACCCTCTTCTGCTATACTTATATTCTTTTGCCTTGGGCATCACATACCACTCACATGAGCAATTATCAACATCCATATAGGAATCGATTATAGGTAAAACATCTAAACCAGAATCTATAACCTTTCTAACTGCTTTGACCTCTCGTTGAAAGCGTTCGCGTCTTTTTTTCCTTTCCTCCTCATTCTTAATGTGCGAAATTGTTAGAATCTTTATAACGGTTTCTTGCTTTTCACTCAGCCAATTATCTTTCCGGTCCACAATACGAACGTCGAATACAGTACCATTTCCTCCATGACCGAGTTCATCGCCAAGCTCGTATATTCCATGCTTTCCGTCAATTCTACTGCCCTTTATGGGCATAACATCATTAGAAATGCCCATTTTCAGCTCTATTCCTTTCCTCCTCAGCCTCAGCCATATAGTGCCTATACATTCCATAGTATATTTCTGCGGTCTTTGGATAATTAATTTTGAAATAGTCAGCTGTAGATCTATGCTTTTCCGCTATAGCCTTTTCAGCTCGGCCTTCTGTCGGAGTAAACACACCTCTTTCATTAAAAAGTGTAACCCTATATTCTGTAGCCAAACTATCATCAGCATATTTCTCAATAGCTTCTCGAACTGCCTCACAAGGATAATAACCATCTTTCCCTTGCGGCGAAAAAGCAAATAAACGGCCAACCAAAAAGCCAAATAAGTTTTCCTGATGATTCTTTTTTAATAAATCTATAAGTCCACTCAGCCAAGTGTCTAAATCATTTGAATCAACCGTTCCGTTATTTTCAGCAGGACAAAAATGTGCCATGTAATACAAACGATAAAGTGAACTTACAAGCTGTTTCTGTTCATCTGTTTTTTCTTCACTTGTGTCTTTGTCATCTCTTTTAAAAATAATCGATACAATTTCTGCAAATGCTTCAGGTGTCCTGCTGATCTCATTCCTAAAACACTTCATTTGTTTCCAGTCTAGTAACCCAAAGAAGTGGATCTCAAGTTCAACCAATTTCTGTGCTTTTTCCGGAACAGTAGCATACTCCTTTTGAAGTGGCTCTATCAGTTCTGAAATGTAATACTGCAAATTTCCTACCTGTTTTTCATGTGGCATCTTATAGATGTCAATCATATAATCAAACAAAGCTTCATTGCTAAATTTGCATGCCATATTAGCATGAAATAGCAGATGCACATACACAGAAAGATTTCCATATTTTTTACATTCGCGCAGTGCCCACTCGTAGTTTTTATTCAAGTATATTTCACTTTTCCAGAAAATGGCCTTTACACTTTCTGCAGCAGAGTCAATCAACGGTATATCTTCCGCATATATGGCTTGTATTCGATACATTCCAACGATAAAGCCATTTTCATACTTCATTTCTCCGTTTTTTTCCATTACCTTCTCAAAAACGGCTTTATCTTTTGCATACATTCCTTGACAATAATCTAATGCCATGGACTTGCATTCTTGAGCATTGTAAAGTATTTCAAAAGTATTCTGATTAAAGGCATCATCATTATCATACTTTGCTAAAAATCTGCCCAGAGTGGATGTCTTGCACAACGAGCACGCCTCGGCTAGTACTGATAAATCTAACTTTTTTTCTTTAAAATCTGCAATTTGAGCTTTTATAACTTCTTGCGTTTTTTCTTCATTTGCATCAAATTTCCCGTCTTGATCATACGGAATTGGGTTAAGTAATATATCATTGTTATCCGAGTCAAAAAGATACACATATTCATACTCGGGAATAGAAATAGTAATCTCGTTTAAAAGTTCCTCATATCTTTTTACTTTAGCCTCCCCCATTGCCCAAGATGCTGACTCATAATATCTATGCTTATAGATTATTTGTCTAATCTGCTTTTTTAGATCACCCTGCTCAAGCGCAGACATTTGAGATACTTGGTACAGTACAGTATCAAAAATCTTATTTGAAATCTTTTCAGATAATTCATCCGCGATTCCCAATAACTTTGCACATCTGTCTGGATTAAAGTCAATTTTTTCGATGAGCAATATCACATACTGCTCCACAGTTTGAATCATCTCCAGCTTTGTAATTGGTTCATTTTCAACATGTTGACGATACTTAGGCTTATGAATCTCACCCAAAATACTTCTGGCGTTTGTCGGAAGTGCTTCAAAAACATAATTCCAAGCATTCCTATCTAATTCCAGAGCCTGCCTAGCTGCTGTAATTTTCTCTTCTACGGTTCTGAAAGCAGAAAAATTATACCAAGAACATAAAACTTTGCTGATAGCGTCCTTAGGTGAATTACTCTTATATTCATAGGATCTATCATCCAGCTTTAAGAGCCATTCAAATCCACGGCTCGCATACTCATTTTGAACAAGAAATTCGTCTACACCAAATAAAATATCAATGTAACAGTTTTTGCCAAGAATGAAATCTGAAGTCTGAATATCAAATAAGCTCATTAGCCCTGTAGGTTTCTCATACTCTAAAAACAACCTATTTATTACGGCTTTAGGCGAAACCTCACATAAATCCACGAAAAAGTTAGATATATACTTCCAATGTTCCTCAGTCTGTATATTTCCCAATAACTGCTGTATTAACGAATCAAGTGATTCCTGAAATTTACAGTCATTTCTATAGAATGCCTTCATTATCAAACTACGGATCATACCCCTTCGTAATGTTGAAGACCAAAATAAGCGCTCGCCCTTAAACTGAGCCTGCATTCGCTCCTGAGTGGTATAAACGAAAATCTTTTCAGATTCATTTAATACATCAACAAATAATCCTTTAAATGTTTCCCATATTTTATCTTCATTTTCAATGTCTAGATATTCCCACGAATTTTCAACACTAGCCAAATAGAATGCTCTATTACCATTGCTCTTAACAACATGAACAAATGGGTCCTCCCCCTTGGAAAAAGGCAGAATAGCATCAACGAAATCATCATATGACATTCCGCTCAAGATCGAGACCACAACTTTATCACCATCCAAGTCGGTCCACTGCCCTATTAGCAAAGCTGTTTTTTTAATGTTATCTGATAATCCATCTATCCATTCTGGTTTTTTCAAATACTGTCCATTAAAGATTTTCCTTTTCATGGGAATATATAATCCATGCGTTTCGCTCACAAGGTTATTAGCCTCGTTTACCCCCATGCCGGCTTTAACTAAAGCATTGCTTATAGTATTAAAAGTCCTTGATCTCAACTGTATTTCATCATGAGAAAAAGACGGAATCCCTTCCGTGTAAATAAAAATGTTTGTATTATTATCAATTGCACAGATTTCATCCGCCAAAAACCACGGGATATATATATTACCAGTAGATGCTGACTGAGAAAGTTTTTCCCAATCCTCTGGAGTTTTTACGACAAAAATGGCTCTTTTTTCATTACTTCTCCACAATTCGTTGATGATACAGTATATGGCTTCTTCTCTGCATTTGGCTCGTACACGAATAATCTCATTTGTTTTCTGATCTTCAAATAATTCTTTAAAATTATCATCATCAATATCAAAGAATTCTATTCCTATACGAGGATTATTAGTTTGTTTTCTTATCCTAACATCTAATTGACCCGCAGATTCTATGGCGATTGATTTGCTTTTATAAAGCTCGATTTCACAGTTAACCTTATCTATTTTTTGTTTTATTTCTAATAGAGTTTTTTCTTGCTCTTCACGCCATTCACTTTGAAAATATCTATCATACTTCTGAGGAGCAACTTCCGGCAATTGATTCAGAATAGTATATAAAATGCTATTAGCATAAAATGTCGCATATTCTCTCGGAATTTCATACTTGTCCATCAACGAAATAAGTAAATTAAGCAATCGCTCCTTAAATGTATAACCAGAATCATTCTTCAGTTCACTCGCCATTTTCATCATATTTTCTTTTGAAAGAACCAACGACATGTCCCGAAACAACTGCTCAGCTTGTGGTTCGAAATCAATAAAGAACTCGCCTGTATCTACAAAGAGTTTTTTTATGTCTTTACTAGTCTTTATTTTCTCAGCCAAATGTTCTCCAGCTGCCGTTACAACTTCAGTTCCGCCTGCAACAGCCAATTCCCCAAGTAAAGCTTCTATCATATACAATGTCCTTCCTTTTCATTAACATATAACAACCCATTTTCCAGTTTTATTTCCCCCTTGACGCTCAATAACCTTTTTTTCTTTCAATGAGGCGAGTATTTTTCTTATATATCCATCAGAATATCCACTTACAGCAACTAATTCTTTTATCGTGATACTAGAATTTTGACTTATAAAATCGATAACACGCTGCTCAGCCTCATTAATGCTGACATTATTATCAGTGCCCGTTCCATCACTATTCTTTTTCTCATAATTAAATGGAATAGTAACATTAACGAAATTTTCCATAATATCAAAAGCCTGTTTTCCATAGTTGCTTATTATAAGAGGAATGCCATGACCTGTCTGCTCCACGTACCCCAACTGCCCAAATATTTTTTGGAGCTTGGAGTTTACCGGCTTACTGATTCCTTTGTAAAATTCTTCTCTATTTAAATCTACCGGTAATCCCCCTGTAGAGATAATTTCTATTCTGTCAGAAAAAATATAAACTGCCGGTGGATTTCCTTTGTCCCATTTCGTATGAATACATGCATTTTGCCAAGCTTCTTTAAAGCTTGCCATATCAAATAGTTTTTCTTCCGTTCGCCTATGGTTTCCCATCGTAACCATAGTTTCATTAATGGATTCCATATAATCCAACACTTTATCAATAGCGGTGACCAGACAAGTTCCACCATACTCATTTCTCTTTATAAGATCCGTTTTATCTTTTCCTGCAAATGTAACAACTTTTATCGAAATATCATTCTCATCAGCAAGCAAAAAAGCCATCATATTATATTTTCCATCGCTGTTTTTCAACCCTGTATTATCTTCAAAAGTTGTCTGATCAACTGTCAGCCCAGCTGTTACATATGCAATTTTAAGTTTATTAAAAGTAAGCGTCTGAATCGGAGCCGGAATTAAAGTTAAAATATCTGATGAGGTTTGTCTGTCCATCAACTCCTTAAGGGCTGTTGGACTCAATTCTCTATCTTCATCTGCAGATCGCATATAGTAACGTCCATATGCCGAATATGGTTTTTCCGAACCGCGCACTTCGATTTTTATCACGTTTTTATCATCGAGCAATTCATGTTCTATAGTCGGTATAACCTGCGGCTTAAGGAAGTTTGCAATTGCCTGAGATATCTCTCTAAGTGTTCTGTCCCCCATTTGCTGACCGACCACATCCCCATTATCCTTAACTCCAAAATATAGAACCCCATAGCCATTCTTATTGAGCATAGAAGCCAATGATGTTATTCCTTCCTTGAGCTCACCGGTTGTTTTCTTGAATTCTATTTTTTCAGTTTCTACTCCTATATTCATCACCTATTGCCTCCTAAACACGCAATCATTAGCACTAAAACTTTCCTAAGTTATTTCAGCCAATCCCTACTATCATGGATTATACTCTATTCAATTCTTTTTTGTCACTCTTTTTGCTACTTTTTTTCTACTTTATTTGCCACTTTATTTGCCACTTTATTTGCCACTTTATTTGTTACTTTATTTGTTGCTTTATCCGCCACTGAATTGTTTCTTCCTTTTTTGGCATCTAATTTCATTCGCCTAGTACTGCTATTATTACTTATACCGACATTTTAATCTTACATGGTTCTTTGGGCTACTATATTTATCACCTTATTTGCTACTTTAATTACTACTAATTCAAAAACAGCCGATGAATTTCTTCATCAGCTCAGAGCGTCGACAAAGTCCTTTTTGAAAAAGACAAATTGTTGGCGCTTGTTTTATCCCTCCACTAAAGCCTAAAAAATTAACAAAATTTGGATTTGATTCTTAGTTTTTAGGAATTATATTGGGACTTTCCCTCCACTTTGTTCAAATCTCAATATTTAGACAGTGAAAAAATATAGTTTGTCTACAGTCTCACTTGAGGTCGCAATTTGCGACCTCAAGTTATTAAATTCATCTTTTGTTAATTGAAAGCAACGCCTTCATAACTACACAGTTGCTTGATGATATCTCTTATATCCACCTTGTATTGATTGTTAATTATTTTTCGCCTATACTTCGGAGTGAAGACGATGTGATACTTGCACATCCATTTAGTATGCGCGAGCGAATATTCTTTCTTCGCCATAGCTACCTTTCCTTTCCGCAATATTGCCTAAACAACTTTATTGTCGGCGGAAAGGTAGCTTTTTGTATAACACCTGACTCGCACCCGCATAGCGGGTGGTTTATTGATTCGGTGCTTTCCATTTTTGATTCGCAAAAACTCCAAGCCCCGAATCAGGCTAAAGCCCATAAAAATATCGGGTGCCCACAGACACCCGACAAAACCATATTTTTTATTACTTGCTTAAAATCAGCTTTATATTATTTCTTGAAAATCATAGTCATATTATTTAATCAAATCAAACAGAGTATATTCACCCTTTTGAATCTTAGAAACTTCCGTATATCTTCTAATTGCCTTAACTAAGATTTCAGGATCACTAAAGTAACTATAGACGAAATCATATGATTTAACATTTGCCATCTTCAGATTTTCACAGATACATGCCTTATATTCACTTAATTTTAGTCTCATATCTCCTTAAACATAAGCTGCAATGCTCTTTTTAAGCTGCATATAGGCTTTGTATGAAGGAGTCGTGCCATCTAAAAGTCCACTTTGATATGCATCACTTCGTTTTATGTCATTCCGCTTAAGAACTTCAGTCAGACTTTTCAATTCGATTCCATCATGGTTTCTAGTGATATATATACTGTCATTTCTGTCATACTCGTCAAGAAGTTCTGGGTAATGTGTAGAAAAAATGAGAACAGCTCCGTTCTTATTGAGTTTGATATCCATAAAAAATCTAATCAGCGTTGCTACTATTTCCTTATTAAAATGATTTTCTACTTCGTCAATTACAAAATATCCACCTTGTTTTAACACCTCCATTGCCTTACTGAAGGTAATAATACCTTTGATAGTTCCTGATGAAAGGTAATTCTCTAATTCTCTGGAATTATTGAGCAATATTTCATCTTGATTCATAAATTTCAGATGGATTAATTCCTTCCCATTCTGACGCTCAAAAGATAGTTTTTGAATAGTAGGATCAAGAAAAGTTATGACAGATGCCGGTATTTCATCTGAAGCAGGTAATACATTTATATTCGTATATGAAAGCATATCCTCAATAAAAATGTATTGCTTGCTTTTTTTATTTTGCGCAATAACAATACTTACATCATCCGATAAAAATTCCTCGTCTCCGTGACGAGTATTAATAATCATAGAATCATCGAAATCCAACATTGTCTTTTTAGTTTTTATATCATCGATACACTTCTTAAAAATAGTCTCATCACTGATAACATATCTATCATTTATATAACTTATCTTTGTCACCAGCTTATATAAAAATCTGTCTGCACCAAAAATTGTAGTTATAAAACTATCATCTGCTTTTCCAAGAATATCCCTAGCTCCGATATGGTTTATAGGCTCATTATTTAGTATTCCAAGTGCTACCAAAACAACCTTTAAAACAGATGTCTTTCCTGATGCATTTATTCCAATGATTGCTGCAGTTGGATTAAGATAGATATTATTAAACAATTTAATCAGCGATCCCTTATCATCATCTGAAACTCTTTGAGTTGCTGTAAAACCTATATCTATTCCTGCCTTAAATAGTGGCAGTCCTTCTGCATGTATTGCTAAAATCTTCATAATAATCACCCGCAAAAATTATTCTCGCAAATCACGTTTTTATTTTCTTTATGAAGTGATTATAGCCCCATATTTCAGAATTATCAACGTCAAATCCGTTTTTATTTTTCAGAGTGATACACTTGCCATACATTTTATGTGAACAATAAACTATTCAAACCGGATTCTTTTATATTTTACAAACACTTTTTTAAAACAAAAAAACTATAGCCGTATAGCTATAGTTACGATAAATACACCATTTTAACTTTGTTCGATATATTTCAGCTTTGTTTTACTTTTATATAATAATTCTGCTAACTTAGGGAATTCTCTAACTCGTAAAAAACTTGTCAACTGTTAGATTCCGGTACTGAAGTACCATCATGATGTCCCATTTCATTTTTCATATCGGGCACCATTTCGGGCACCACAAAGGCACCATTTTTTTATAAAATATATGAATCTATAACAATTTTTATGCTAGACAAATTTCCCTAGAACGCAGTATTTATGCGGTCGGAGTTTATACCGCACGATCGGGGAAGCGTTATCCGCCGAAAATAATCTGCGGATAACGCCTCCCACAATGTGCCGCCGGACACCAAAGAATAAAGTTTTGATATAGAATCATCACACTACTGATACTCTTCGAAAAAACTCACGATCTGTTTTAATGACACCGGAAAGAATTTGTTTGCATCAACTCCCACATCATATCTTCTCTGTCCATCAGCCCTGTTTGCTTCGTTATAATCCATCCTTGCATGGATATGACCATGCAACTGATATCCTCCGCTTCCTTTCTTTGGCCATGAGAGCATAGGATAATGCATCAGAGAAAAATGATTTCCGTCAATTGAAATTTTCAAAAAATCCTGTATATCAACAAACAACCTAGGATCATAATTCTTATCATGATTTCCTTTAATGAGATATTTTTTACCGTTAAGTTTCTTGATTAGATCGTCCGCACCTTCAACGCTCATATGATGGCAGATATCTCCTAATATATAAACTGTATCCTCCTTACGGACAACGGAATTATAATTCTGCAAAAGCACCCTATCCATCTCTTCCACAGATCCGAATGGTCTGTTCTGCATTGATATTATGGCTTTATGTCCAAAATGCATATCTGCTGTGAAATAGATCATTACCATCAGCTCCCATCCATATAATCACTTCCAACCCTATTACTGCCTTTCTTTTAATCATCAATGGCGGATTTGCCATCTCCTCTATACTCAATGCTAAACCAGTTAAATCGATTTTATCTCTGTAATAATCCCTTAATGCGGATTCCTCCGTCTCCGTCAGGTTTACATCATAATAGCAATGCTCTTCTCCACAAATAGGACAAAACGGATTAACCTTCCGTAGTATTCCTATCTATTCTGCCTGCCATATTCCTCTATCAAAACGTCCCATTTTTTAACAGCTATCGGAACCAACAGCTCATCAACACTTACTCCCAAAAGTCCGCTGAGAACATACAAGTTTTCAAGAACAAAAAATGTTCCTTTATGTGAGGCTTCTGGCATAAAGGTGGGTACACTGCCTGACCTCTGACGTATTTTTACAATTGAAAAACCACCTGTGCTCCTGTAGAGTATTAGCGACCAAACCAAAAACTCAAAGGAGTACCCACAGATGGTTTCTGCTAATACACTATGTAAAAAGCTGCTCAATGTCAAGCATACCGTCATAGAAGATGCAAATTTCTATGATGATCAAGATGGTGTATGCCATCTCAGAATTCAAGCTAGGACTGATAAATGGCATCAGGATGATTGCCCTTTCTGCCATAAGCGGTGCCATCGTTATGATCAGAAGAGTAACCTGCCACGTACTTGGAGGAGCCTTGATTTCGGAGCCATCC
>AUJT01000003.1 GCA_000424365.1 Lachnospiraceae bacterium NK4A144
TGCTTAAATGAATGAAAAAAGCTATGAAACCGCAAATAGTCAGGATTTCAATATGCGTTGAACAAAAAACTGACAAGAACGTGATTTTTTATAGACAGGCTAAAATGTCCCGGTTTATCCGGCATCGACAATATTTATAGGATAACAATGGGTTAGTTTTGACAAATGAGATGTTTTAAGATCCATGCTTGGATGAACATAGCGATTAAGGGTTATGGAAACACTGGCATGCCCCAGCATCTCCGAAAGACATTTAACATCTACTCCCTGTTCTATACAACGTGTTGCATACGAGTGACGTGTTGTATGATAATTTGCCTTTGCAATTCCTGCTTTCTCCAGGATCCTTTTGAAACGATTCTGAAGCGTACGAGGTTCGATATACTTATCCCTATTTCCGGTCAAAATAAAAGCTCCTTTCTCTTGTTCAGAAAGAAGCAGTAATTTCAGATTATCTGGTATTGGAATGGTTCTTACAGAACATCTGCTTTTGGGCTCAAGTATCTTTACTTCGCTTTTTTTATCAGAGTCTCCTTTTATTCTTACGCGCTGCATCGTCTTTGTTACTGAAAATGTACCCGAATTAAAATCAAAATCATCCCATGTAAGGGCACATATTTCGCCTACACGAAGGCCTGAAAAAAGACAAAGCAGGATTCCAAGTGAGGTAAGATTGTAATTTTTGCAGAGATATTCGATAAGCTTTTGTTCTTCTGCCTCAGAGAAAACACGAATTTCATCAGGAGCTTTCTTTATTGTTACGCACTCCGTGCTGTAATTCACTGTATAATTATGGCGCAGAGCATGTATACGGAGACAATTCATTACTGACAATATTTGTTTTACCGTGGATGGCGAAAGCCCTTTCCCTTTAACTCCGCCTGTGTTTAACAACTTACCACTGAAATCTATCAGGTTTTCATTAGTTATGTCAGATAGGTCAGAATTCTGAAATTGGGGAATGATATAGTTTTGAAGAATATCCTCATATTTATTAATTGAAGACTCCTTTAGCAACGGCGAAATCTCGGCCAGCCAATTTTTACTTATCTTTTCAATATTTCCGGCAGGACTATTCAGCTTCCGTTTTGAAATTCTTTCTTTTAGCTTGGCAAGCTTGTCCTTCACCTCCTGACATGTATGACCATATACAGATCCGTATTTTGCTCTTCCGTTTTCGTAATACTTGATGTAACGGCCTTCCCATCTTTTGTCTTTTCTTTTATATATGTATTTTCCAGCTCTGGACATAGTGATTCTCCTTTTTGAATTCAAATAAATTATATATGCTGCGGATTAACCAGACTGTATGACCAAATTTTTGACCATAATGAAAATGCTTTTACAGTGTATGGATATAGATAATTGCGCCGAATAAATATTCAAATGCTTTTTACCGATAGAAAATATAGTATTTTTAAAATTTTCAGCAATACACCCAAAATATTACGTATATATTTCAGTACATTTGTTAACATTTATTGTAATTGATTAGGGTAAGTGATATCATAAATTCAGATTTTATTTTTAAGGACTTACAGATATTTAAGCATTCTACGAAAGTTTTGAGCATATAGTGTCCGTGCAACAAGTTACGCTAAGCTCGAAAACCTCGCTAAGTGCTCCGCATAAAAAGCAGAGCAGGAACCCGTGATAAATGGTTCCTGCTCTGCTTTTTAGATGGTGATCTTACACTCTTACAGTGCCTTACGCACCTTGGCTCTGATACGCTGGAGGGCATTATCGGTGGATTTTTCATCGCGTCCGAGGACCCGCGCGATCTCACCGTTTTTAAGTCCAGTCATATGAAGGTCCAGCACTTCTTTCTCAAGGGGGCTCAGTGTATCAAGGATTTCTTCGATATGTTCTGCATTTTCCCTGTCAATGAGAACCGTTTCCGGATTCTGATCGTCACTGGACAAGAACTCTGCAAAGGGCTCCTCCTGGCTGTTCTCCGGCCCGGTGGAAAGAGACACTGATCCGTTCAGAGGCATGTGCTTCTCACGTGTTGACGAACGGACAGCGGAATAAAGCTGGCGGGTTACGACCAGCTGACAGAAGGTGGAAAGTGAAGCATCTCTTCCCGGATCGTAATCACGGATCGCTTTATAAAGTCCGATCATACCTTCCTGAATGAGATCTTCCTTCTCTCCTCCAAGCACGAACATGGATCTGGCGCGAAGGCGCACCATGTTCTTATATTTTTCCATGAGATAATCCATAACACACTGGTCACCCTCACGAAGAGCGGTGATCAGTTCTGCATCTGTCATTTCATCATAGTTCTGCATCAATTTGCATTCTTCCAATCTCCGCGCTGACGAACGATCTCAAACGCAAGAACTCCCGCTGCCACGCTGGCATTCAGGGAATCAATATCTCCCATCATAGGGATACGTGTAACAAAGTCGCACTTCTGCTTTACAAGTCTTCCGACACCTTCACCCTCAGAGCCGATAACAAGGCCGATAGGACCTGTGAGATTCTGCTTGTACATTACATCTCCGTCCATATCAGCGCATACGAACCACATTCCCTGCTTTTTCAGGTCCTCGATGGTGTTTCCGATATTTGTTACCCTGGCAACCGGTGTGTAGTTGATCGCACCTGCTGAGGTCTTTGCTACAGTAGCTGTGAGGCCTACTGCGCGATTTTTCGGGATGATGACACCATGCGCACCGCAGAGATTTGCTGTACGGATGATAGCTCCTAGGTTATGCGGATCTGTGATGTTATCAAGCAGGAAAATAAACGGCGGTCTGCCGGATTCTTCTGCCTTTTTCATGATCTCGTCAACTGTTGCATAGGTGTATGCTGCTGTATAGGCAACAACTCCCTGATGTTTTCCTGTTTCTGAAAGCTGATCCAGTCTTGATTTCTGAACAAAATCAATCCTTACATCATGCTTTTTCGCCTCACGCTTTATAGTCTGGATCGGTCCATCCTGCGCACCGTCCAGGATGAAAAGACGGTCAATGGTCTTTCCGGAACGGAATGCTTCTATTACTTCATTTCTTCCTTCGATGATGGATTCTTCGTATCTACTCATTATTTCTTTCCAATCTTAATTTCAGTGGTAACTGTTCAAACCTCTTTGGGTTCTTACTCATTACTTTCAGCGTTTCTTTGACGCAGCCTCATTTATTTCTGCCGCACGATTCATAAGCTCATTGAGTCTCTCATGGTCGCCCTTTAGATACAGCCATCCCATGAGACACTCAAGTCCGGTCGCCTTATGATACGTGGTGAGAGAAGCATTCTTTGCATGAGTCTCGACTTTAGTGTTTTTGCCTCTCTCGTATATGTCTCTTTCTTCTTCCGTTAAGTCATCAAGGAGACCGTCAATGGCGGTCTCCTGTGCATTAGCAGAAACATATATTATTGTTGCGTTGTGCAATTTCTTTGCCGGACAGTTTCCCCTCTGGACCACGCGGTTTCGCATAAAGAGACTGTACACTGCGTCTCCGAGGTAGGCAAAAGTCTGCGGTGAATAAGTTCTTAATCTGCTCTCTTCCATTTTACACCCTGTCTGGTATCCTCAAGGATTATTCCCTTTGCTGCGAGTTCATCACGGATCTCATCCGCACGTGCAAAGTTCTTGTCCTTACGTGCCTGCTGACGCTCTTCGATAAGTGCTTCGATATCAGCATCGAGAAGGCCTTCTTCCTTCGGCTCTACAATGAGACCAAGGATATCGCTGAGCATCACTACTTCATCACGAAGCGCCTTGAGATATTCCTTTGAACTGTTTTCATCTGCTGTTGTATTTATGAATTTTACAAGCTCAAAGATTACAGAAATGGCATCGGCTGTATTGAGATCATCGTCCATTGCTTCATCAAAGCGTGTTACGTACTCTGCTGCCTTTTCTTTCTTCTCTTTTTCATCGTCTGTAAGAGCTTCCGCTGCGTTCTGCTTCATCAGGAAGTCAAGATTCTTCACTGCTGTACGGATTCTCTCAAGACTTGTCTTTGCAGCTTCCATGAGGTCTGCAGAGAAATTCAGCGGGCTTCTGTACTGTGCTGTCAGCATAAAGAATCTAAGCACCTGAAGCTCATACTTCTCTGCGATATCACGAACTGTAAAGAAGTTTCCGAGTGATTTACTCATCTTCTCGCCGTTGATATTAAGGAAACCGTTGTGCATCCAATAGTGAGAAAACTCTACACCGTTTGCAGCCTCAGACTGGGCGATCTCATTTTCGTGGTGAGGGAAGATAAGATCTTCTCCACCTGCATGGATATCGATGGTTGCACCGAGGTATTTTTTTGCCATTACGCAGCACTCCGTATGCCATCCCGGACGGCCTTCGCACCAGGGAGCCTTCCAGAAAGGCTCACCTTCTTTTTTTGGTTTCCAGAGTACAAAGTCGAGGTCGTCCTCTTTTCCTGCTGTACCGGAGACTTTCAGTGCATGTCCTTCTGAACGGTGTCCTGACTCCAGATCATCGATATTTTTATGAGACAGCTTTCCGTAGGTCTCAGCCTTACGTGTACGGAAGTATACTGTTCCGTCCTCTGTAGGATATGCATATCCCTTGTCGATAAGGTCAGTGATGAGGTCGATCATTCCATCGATCTCTTCTGTTGCCTTTGGATGTACTGTGGCAGGAAGGACATTCATGCCTTCCATGTCTTTCTTACACTCTGCGATATATCTCTCAGAAATTTCAGAAGGATCTACTCCCTCTTCGTTTGCTTTATTGATGATCTTATCGTCTACATCGGTAAAGTTTGACACATAGTTTACTTCATATCCCTTATGTGTCATATATCTGCGAAAAGTATCAAATACGATCATTGGTCTTGCATTTCCGATATGGATCAGATTGTAAACGGTAGGTCCGCATACATACATGCTGATCTTTCCGGGTTCGATCGGCTTGAACTCTTCCTTTGTGCGTGTCATTGTATTAAAAATTCTCATAACTGCTCCTCAGGTTTACTATCTATTTACTCTGCTTTCTTTTCTTCCAGAGATTTTTTCAGGTATTTCAGCTCGTCCTTGAGTTCTAATAGCTGATTTGTGATCTCTGAATCAGCGTGTTTAAGGACATTGATATCATCTTTTACCGGATCAGGCAGATCGATCTGGTTCATGGTTTCTCTCGGTATATGACAGTTGTGATAGCGGACTATTCTTCCGGGTACACCTACTACCGTACAGTTAGGCGGTACTTCGTCGAGCACTACGGATCCTGCTCCGATCTTTGAGTTTTCGCCTATCGTGAATGATCCTAAGACTTTTGCGCCGACTGACACCATTACGTTGTCTTTCAGGGTCGGATGGCGCTTTCCGTGTTCTTTTCCGGTTCCGCCAAGTGTTACGCCCTGATACAGGGTAACATTGTTTCCGATTATGGTTGTCTCACCGATCACTACTCCTGAACCGTGATCTATAAAAAATCCTGTTCCGATCTGTGCTCCGGGATGTATCTCTATTCCCGTGCGATTCCTTGCAAACTGTGATATGGCTCTTGCTATGAAGTAGTTCTTTTTTTCATAGAATCGATGAGCGATCCTGTAAAAAAGTATCGCCCAAAAACTGGGATAGAGGAATACTTCCCACGGATTATGTATCGCAGGATCACGTTCTTCAATTACCTTTATTTCTGCCCTTACGTAATCAAGCACAACATCTAATGCTCCCATAGCCTTATGACGTCTGCTCATGATATTGTCCTCCTCTGACTCTTTTTTCGATGTTTTACCTTATTGTTTTCTGCACCCTGCGCAGCTCATACATCGTGCGGAGTCAGAATCTGCTACCTGATATGAATAGTCTGACGGGCTTGTGAGCGCACATATCGCCTGGGAGGAGATTCCTTTTCCCTCTCCTGTGAAGCCCATTCCTTCTTCAGTCGTTGCTTTGACATTTACCTGATCGATATCGATTCCCAGGGTGTCTGCAATATTTTTTCTCATCTGATCGATATGAGGACGCATCTTTGGTCTCTGCGCAATGATGGTCGCATCTATATTTTCTACGATATAGTGCTTTTCTTCCAGCATTTCTCCCACTCTTTTAAGGAGCTTCATGGAGTCTGCGCCTTTGTATTCCGGATCTGTGTCCGGGAAGTGCTTTCCTATATCTCCGAGCGCGGCTGCACCGAGCAGTGCATCCATTATGGCATGCAAGAGCACGTCTGCGTCAGAGTGTCCCAAGAGTCCCAGTTCATACGGGATTTCCACGCCGCCGATTATCAGCTTGCGCTCCGGGACAAGTTTATGTACATCGTATCCTGTTCCTACTCTCATTTATTTGTCCTGTTCTGTATTCATTTATGACATAGTTACGTGCAATCCATGTACATATATCCTGTCACGGCTCGGACAGACACTAAGCTCACGCACCGTCCTCATATACACGGAAATTTCTGCCCAACTCGATGCTTCGCATCTCAAACAGTGCGCAGAAATTTCCTATTCGGACGATGTGTTCACTAAGTGCTGCCGGCTAATTGTTCCAGGATATATGTACACGGCTTGCACTTACGTTGCTTTCAGCTCGTAAGTGTGCGAGTGCTACGTATCAATTACCAAATATTCGGCAAAAATGCAATGCCACTATGCAATCTGTGCGTTCGACTTTGCTATTTCAAACACTTAGCCTATTATAAACGATTTATCATCATGTATAAAGTGATGACTTTTGCTCAATTCAACAAAACTCATTTCCACAGCTATGCAAGTAAAACGTGTCTCTGGGATGTGCCACAACGTAAGTGCCGGGCATATAAGCTATCTCCAGAGACAATCAGCCGGCATCTCTTAGAGAATGCGTTGTCCGATTAGATAATTTCTGCGAGCTGTTTGAGATGCGGAGCATCGAGTTATGCGCAAATCTCCATGTTTATGAGGACAGCGCATGAGCTTAGTGTCTGTCCGAGCCGTCTCAGGAGATACTTATATGTCCGGCACGTATATAGCCAACATCTTCACAAACATCACTCCTCCGCATCATCAGAAACAGTCTCATGAACCTCAGCAGGCGGGATTTCTCCCATGTCTTTGGCCGCTGCCGTTTTTAGCTTAACTGTGAGTATACGCCTAACAGACTCATCGATACGGTCTTCTGAAATAGTTTCGTCTGATACTGCATCCATAATTGCCTGAAACGCCTCGTTGTAGTCCTGCGGCATGAGGAGCATATCTCCACCGGCTTTTATAACTGCCACAGCAGCTTCACCCGATGAATACTTGGACACTACAGCCTCGGCACTCAGCGCATCAGTGATGACCACACCGTTATAACCCATTTTCTTTCGGAGTACGTCAGTAATGATCGTGGATGACATACATGCAGGCCTGTCGTCTCCCGAGATTGCCGGGAATGACATGTTACCCGCCATTATCATGTTTGTACCATTGTTAATAGCATCAGCGTACGGGATCAGATCCTTAGACTCAAGAGAAGACAACTCTGTTCCAAGCTTTACATATGCAAAGTCCGTATTCTCGTCTGCTCTGCCAAATCCCGGAAAATGCTTCATGCACGGAATGATACCGTTCTCCTTAAGACCATCTGATAAAGAAATAGCCATAGAGGACACAAGTCCTGCATCTGAACCGAACGATCTGTCACCGATCGCGGAGCTGCCGTCTTCCATCTGTACATCTGCAACAGGTGCGAAGTCTACATTAAATCCAAGGTCTGACAGATATTCTCCGATATGCTCGCCTGCCTTACGAGCATTGTCGGTGTCACCGCTCTTACCGATTTTTTCCATTGAATCGGTATTCTCGATACCGAAGTCTCCATTCTTGGCGATCCTTGCTACCGCGCCGCCCTCTTCATCAACTCCGAGAAGGATCGGTATACCGCTTGCTTCCATGGCATATTTCTGTGTGCCTGTCAGAAGAGCTTTTGTCTGATCTTTATTCAGTAGATTTTTGTCAAAATAAATGATTCCGCCGGGTGTTCTCTCTCCGAGTGCAGTCTGAGTCACACTGCCTGCTTCTGTCACCTGTCCAAAGCCCGTAACTGCCTCAGGTGTCACAAAGAAAAGCTGTGCAACTTTCTGCTCAAGAGTCATGCCAGCCAGTAAATTCTCAATATCTACAACCCTTGAAGTACTTACTTCTTCATTCATAACAGATTCATATTCCGATGCCATGTCTTCCGAAGACCTCGCAGGTTCATTGTCTGCTTCAGTTTCTCCTGTCTCTTCCGGTTCTGTTTCTTCCTCTTCGGTCGAACTTTCTCCTGCTGATGCGGTTTCAAGCTCCGGTACCAGCTGAAATCCATTCGGGAAGAAATATTTATATCCCTGCACTGCTCCGAATATCACTACACCCAGTACCAATGTAATTACAAAAAGAAACGACACCGTGGCAATGATACGGCGTCGCATTATTTTTCTATGTTTATCTGATTTTCTCAAAGTATTCTCTCCTATGTAAACGCCTTTATTTACATAAGATTTTATCATACTGCCTTATTAAAAAAAATGTCATTTTCCAATTTGAATGATGACATACCGGACTTAGATAATTCTTGTTGGTTACTGTTCACTCGCTATCAGCTCGTTCCAGTAACTGATTTTGCCAATTAAATCGCCTACGGCGATGGGCAAAATCATAATGGCTCGCCTTATTCTATGGTCGCAACCTCCGCAGCGTAGTGCTCCGGTTGCGTCTGAACAGTAACTCTTGTTGTTCTGTCCTTAACCCTGTTTCTTTATAAAATCTATAAAACCCACTTTCAAAGTGGTAAAATAAACATGAGAAGATTTATAAACGAGGACTAGAAATGAGCAATAAGGCTAAGATCAGAGAAGTAGCCAAGAAACTTGTACCTATTGATGACATTATGTTCAGGAAAATGGCTGAGGATGACGGCTTCTGTCAGGAAATACTTCGGGTTATTCTTAATGATTCCAAACTGATAGTTGTAAGAAATCAGCCTCAGTTTCCAGTAACAAACTTACAGGGAAGATCCGTCATACTCGATGCACACTGCATCTTAGGAGATGGTCGTGAAGTCGATATTGAAGTACAAAAAGCAAATGATGACAATCATCAAAAGAGAGTTCGCTACAACGAGAAGTTTCCTCTGACTTCTGCCGGTAAACACAGATATCGTGAAACTGAGGAGGGACAGCAGATTATGTGTGAAATAATTGAAAAGCTTAATTCAGAAGCAAGAGAAGAAGGAATTAATGTTGTTAATGCCCTCAATTTACGTCTTTTAAGCGAAAACCGTATTGACGATTTACGCCGGGCAGCAACAGATACTGCTTATCAGACCCAGCTTATAAATGAGCTATTTCCTGAAAAAACGCAGCAGCAATAAAATACCTTACTTCTGTAAATCAGATTACGTTTCACAGAAACAAGGCAGCCGCTTTCATCCCAGCGACTGCCTTTCTTATTTACCTGCAATCCCGTCACCATTGGATCTCATTTATATGTCCGGCACGTATATAGCCATAGCTACCTTATGATCATTCCTCCGCCTCACCGCGTCTCTCATCCTGCGGAATGAGCGTTCTTACATTAACACCATTTACCTGTACATGGTCATCCACTGCAATGACGATACACTGCCTGCCGTCAACCACGCGCGCTTCGATAAGATCTACATAGTCAGGCTTTACGTGGATCTCTATATCAGGTGTCTTTACGTCAAACTTCTTGATACCGGGAACATTTGATACCATGATCTCCTGATCACCTGCTATGTCTTCGTAGCTGGCATCAAATTTCTCCATGGCTTCTTCAGGCGCTCCGCTCTTTTCGAAGATCTTCTTAACTTCCATTTTTCCGATCGCGAGGGGTTCGGGATTTTCTTTATTGTCCTGTACGATCTCAGTGAGGCTGTCATGGATATTCTTCATGACTTCCACATCAGCGCTTTCCCCGAGCACTTCCTCAACAAGCATATTGAAAGTTTCTTTCTGGTCGCCTGCTGTAAGAGGAGCATCTGCACCAAATACGAAGTTAATGAAATCCGGCTGTATCTCTTCCGGCTTCTTTGTGTAGTAAAGCATCTCATGAATATCCGCAGTGCGGTCTGCGAATGACGGGAAGAGGAAGCCCTTATCGGGAACCTTTACTACCCAGTCCTGAGGCAGTTCGCCGATACGGTTCTTTTCCGGATCATAGCCAAGCTCACCCTTTGTAAGCTCTACAGGACAGAGACAGCAGAGCATGTAGCGGTATACGTTCTCTGATGCATCGTCTTCTTCAAGGTTATCTGTTCCCTTACCCGGTACATCATATACAGCGTAGATCAGAAGGATACAGTACTTTTCGGGATGATCGTAGTGCTCGATAATCTTGTCATAAAATTTATCCACGAGTTCATCATCATCCAGCTCACTGTCACGGAGTTTCAGAAGAAATTCCTGCTTTCCGCCCTCTGCTTCTTCTGCGAGAGGGAATTCAAGGTTCATTAAGTTCTTTCCGATGGTTCCGGTCAGCACCTTCTTGAAAAAAGCAAGGTACTTATGCATTTCCTCTTCCGGAAGAGAAAGAAATGCGTCCTTTGCTGTGAATTTTTTCTCTTTTTCTGCGCCTACATAGCAGGTGCATATATGCTGTATCGTACATTTATCCGGTGTAAACTGCTTTTTGATTTCAGATATTTCTACTTTGTTCATAACTTTTCCCTTGCCTTATCAATTATTTAAAACAAGAATCCAACTTTGTCGGATTCTCCGCGCCAGCGCGGAAGCCGTAGTTTTTTCCTATCCATGCGCGTCGCATCCGGCACACTAATTGCCCCGCATGAGAACAGGGACAAGTTTTCTTGTCCCTGTTCTGTCTATGTATGATTAATAATCAGTATACCGCAAACCATCCTAGATTTCATTTATTATTTCTTCAAGCTTTTCCCAGTCAAAAAGCTTTAAGTTTTTCCGGATCTCTCCAAGTATCTCACTGTCTTTTTCCGGAAGACGATACTTCATCACCTCATCCAGAATGGTCTCGACTGCATCATAATCCATCTGCGGTATGACTTCCTTAAGTGCCTCATAGGCTTCCTTCAGTTCATCCTCAGGTATCAGTTCTTTGCCGTCATCGTCCTCTTTCTGATTTTTGATCCGCTCCAGTGCCTCCTTAAACCAGAGATACTTATCAATTAGCGGTCTGTGATTGGCCTTTATGAAGTCGATATCGCCTTTCTTCCCTGCCATTTCCAACGCTTCTGCAGATTTTGACAATTCATTCGCTCCGATTATCCTGGCAGAAGACTTCAGCGCATGAACCTTTACGGTATATAACTGATAATCGCCATCTGCAAAGGACTTTTCCAGCACATCAGTATTTATTTCGATAGTTGAATAAAACATACTGATGCTGTTTATAAAGAGATCATATCCACCGGAGCACCTGACACCATCTTCAACAGATATTCCATCCACATCATTTAACCAACTATATTCTTCAGGAAGCTCCTGCAGCTTAGGTTCTTCATCTCCACAAACCTCATCTATCAGTTCCTTTGGCAGGCTGTTATATAGAGCTTCCTCGAGTTTTACAGTATCTACAGGCTTTGACAGATAACCGTTGAACCCCTTTGAAACATAGAAATCCTCACCTCCGGGCTCTACATTTGCCGTTAGTGCAAAGACTATCTGCTCCGGCAAAAACTCACGGATCTTTTCCAGAGTCTCCAGTCCATCCATTCCCGGCATCATGTGATCCAGAAGGATTATCTCAAAGCTTTCTTTTTTTAGTATCTCCAGGCATTCTTCACCACTTTCGGCTGTGGTTACCTGTACCTTCATAGCTTTTAATAATCCTCTCATGACCGACAGATTCATGGAATTATCGTCCACAACGAGGATTCTCGCCCGCTCTGAAATAAATTTAGGCACATACGGACCACCTGACACATTATCTTTATGCTCCTTAAATACACCTATCGGTTCTTTATCGACAATTTTTTGATCGATCGTCAGGATAAAATCAGAGCCTTCACCATAGACACTTTCGCACCAGAGATCACCGTCCATAAGTTCAGCAAACCGCTTTGAGATATCCAGGCCCAGTCCGGTTCCCTGTATGCTGCTGTTTTTTTCCTCATCTAGTCTCTCATAGGCGTTAAAGATCTTTGTCATATCCTCTTCCTTTACGCCTATGCCTGTATCCTTTACAGAAAAACGCAGCGAGCAGACATCATTTTCTATCTTTGTCACGGAAACAGTCAGCGTGAAACCGCCCTTTTCCGTATATTTGACTGCATTAGTCAAAATATTCAATACGATCTGCTTTATCTTTCCTACGTCTCCATAAAGCTTCCTCGGCAGCTTTTCATCGATATCAACCTTAAAGAAAAGATCCTTTTCACTGCTCCTTACGCGTACCATTGATACAATAGCACGGAGATTATCTACAGTAGTCCACTCCTGTTCTACCAGATGCATCTTTCCGGATTCTATTTTTGATATATCCAGTATGTCATTGATCAGTCCCAAAAGAGATTCTGCCGCACTTTTTATATCAAGTCCGTAATTTACTATTGCCGTATAGTATGCTGCCGGAACATTTTCATGATCTTCCCTCAGCATTATCTCATTCATTCCCATGATGGTATTAATTGGCGTTCTGATCTCATGTGACATATTTGCGAGGAATCGTGACTTTGCAGTGCTTGCTCTGTCTGCCTCATCCTTTGCTACGCGTATCTCCCTGTATTGGCGCTGTATGATGGTAAACCTGAGAATAACCCATACGAGCAGTACCACAGATGTAAGTATCAGTAATGCTATCGCTATCCTCACAGAGGTTCGCTCAAAAAATCCCGGAAGCTTAACGATTTTGTAACTATCATCCTGCAGTACTTTCCTTGTTTCATTATCAAGTATCTGTATATGAAGCTTATATGAGCCATAATTGAGATTTGTATACTCAAGCGCCGTATCTACGCTCCTGCGGCTGGTGATACCACTATCGTTTGCCCCCTCAAGCTCCACATGAACCAAGGGATCACTCAGCGAATAATCCATTATAGAAGGTTCTATCCGTATACGTCTCACTGCCGGCGGGATAGTATACACACCGTCTTTGTCCTGTATTATCGGAGCACCGTCACAATATACAGCCTTTATACCGGTCTTGATAAAGGGACTATTATCTGTATAATCATAGATATTTACCCTGTTCACTCCATCCGCAGATGAGATAAACAGGAAGCCATTATCCGACATATCGTTATAGGCATTCCTTATCGGTGTGCTGGTCAGACCATTATTTATCGTATATTCCCGATATTCCTCTATAGAATCATTCAGAGCATCTTCTGCATGTATACGGCACAGTCCAAAGGCAGACAACAGCCACAGGGTATCATCATCGCCATGGAACACATCAAAGTTTCCTAAAAATGGGATCGTGGAGACTTTTTTTACTTTTCCGTCTTTTATGTACTGCATCGAATTTGATGTAAATATCCAGACAACACCGTTCTTATCATCTCTTCTAATACGCTGGATCACCATGCTCGTAAGCCCGTCTTCCATGCCGATCTTGCTTACCTTTTCATCCTTGACCACATATATTCCACCGCCATCCGTGCCAAGGTAGTATTCTCCGTCAAACCCGTCAGCAACAGAGATCAAAACCGGATCCGTTATCCCGTCTCTTTTCGTATAAACACGTTCGATAGCATTATTGCTTATCACAGCAAGACCGCCGCTGGTTCCTACCAGAATACTGCCATCCTGAGCTTCATAGGTACTGCGTACCTCAGAATTCGGCAGTCCGTCCTCAACCGTATAATTTTTTATTTCCCCTTTTTCCGAATAGCAAACAACTCCCAGCTCTTTTTTATACGTCGATATCCACAGGTTGTTTTTAGAGTCCCTTTTTAAACACCGTATTCTTTCTCTTCCGATAAAATCGACGATCGGACTGCTCTTAACTTCACTTATGGTAGGCAGATTTATTATCTTTATTCCGGAATCCGTTCCTATATAGAGATAGTTATTTATGACGCAGCAGCAAGACGCTAATTCCGAGTCTATTCCGGCTAAGGAATTTACGTTCAAAAAATTACTCGTCACAATTTTCATGAGTCCCTGTCTGCTAGATGCAACCCATATATTTCCCTGATAATCGGCAGTCAGCATTTCAATTCCGTCATTCATCGGAAGCTCAGGCAGTTCGACAAATCTGTCTTTTCTGTCTATATATCCGATCTTCTCAGCTGATGCCAGCCATATCCTATCGCATGCTGAAATGATCCACTTAATGGATGTAAGTCCATCAACGTAGATTTTTTGCATTTCATCTGCTTTTTTTCCAAAATCACCATAGTAAAGAACTCCTTCATTTGTTCCCAGATATATTTTACCCGGATTATTCTCGTCCGGATAAATTGAAGTGATCTTGGGCGTTGAAATAGTCGTATTTCGGTAGTATGCAGATACTACACCATCTTCTATCGAAAAAATATTTCCTGTTTTTGTATAACCGTATATTATTCCGTCTTTACCCGTACACATTCTCAGTACGCGTTCATTTCTAAGTCTGGTATCAGCTAACGGAGTAAAGTTAAAGTTTTCATCTACGCAATATATGCCGTCGGTTGTCCCGACAAAGATCCTGCCATCGTTATCTTCTGCAAAAGACCGGATCGAAGCTGCCCGAAGTCCTTCTTCATATCCAAAATGTCTGTAATCATCCTGGTGCAGATACACCATCACACCGTCACCATTTGTTCCGATCCAGATCCTTCCCTTGCTGTCCTCAAACAATATCCTTCCGCTTGTGAAACCATCCGCCGAATTAAATATTTCAAATGCGGATCCATCGTAACGCATGATGCCACTGTATGTTCCAACCCAGATATAACCCTTTCTGTCAGAAATTATATAATTTGCATCGATACTGTAGCCCACCAGATTATTGAGCATTATCGGTGCATAGGTGGTATTCTCTATCTGCTTTGTAACTGCATATCCGCCGCCTCTGTCCGTTTTATTTGCCTTAAATTCCTTCGCTGATATATCTTTCGACAGGCAGCACAAAATCATTCCAGCTAAAAGCAAAAATTTTACAATGAATTTCGATTTATTCATGATAAAACCTTTCATAGCCCGAACCAGACTCATTTCAAACGCTTTCGGATATTAAAACGCGCCCAGCCTATACAGGATGGACGCGTATGTCTTTTACTATCTCTTCACCCTCACACCTGTATTATCGGATACACAGTGTAAAACTTTAGAGTTTCTTTATTTTTTAGTTGCTGCCTTTTTTTCTTCAGTTGGCTTCCATACAGGAACCTTCCAGATGTCACGATTGTACTCTGCAATGGTTCTGTCTGATGAGAAGAAGCCTGCGTTTGCGATGTTTACGAGCATCATCTTCTTCCACTTATCACGATCTTCGTAGTCTGCAAAGATCTTGTCCTTTGCCTTGATGTAGTCCTCAAGGTCAAGGAGTGTCATGAACCAGTCTTTATTTAAGAGTTCTTTGTAGAGACGCTCCAGATTTTCCTTGTGACCTACCTTCATGCACTCAGGTCCTACGATAAAGTCTACAGCTTCCTTGATGACCTTTGACTTCTTGTAGTAGTCCTTTGATACATAATCAGCTTTCTCATAATGCTTGATGACTGTATCGGAATCTACACCAAAGATGTAGATATTGTCATCACCTACGAGCTGATGGATCTCTACATTTGCTCCGTCATCTGTTCCGAGAGTTACAGCTCCGTTAAGCATAAACTTCATGTTTGATGTGCCGGATGCTTCCTTTGATGCAAGGGATATCTGCTCGGAAATATCGCAGGCAGGTATCAGCTTCTCTGCGTAGTCTACGTTGTAGTTTGTGACCATAACAACCTTGAGGTACGGGCTTACCTTCGGATCATTATTGATGATCTTCTGCAGTACGAGGAGCAGATGGATGATATCCTTTGCGATCACGTAAGCAGGTGCAGCCTTTGCTCCAAAGATGCAGGTAATAGGTCTCTTCGGAATCTTTCCGCCCTTGATCTCCAGATATTTATGGATGATGTAGAGCGCATTCATCTGCTGTCTCTTATACTCATGGAGTCTCTTTACCTGGATGTCAAAAATGGAGTTCTCGTCAAGCTCTACGCCCTCGCGTTCCTTTATAACCTTTACGAGCTCTTTCTTTTTGCCTGCCTTTATGGAAAGGATCTCATCAAGAGCTTCTTCGTTGTCCTTGAACTCAAGGAGCTTCTTCAGCTCATCTGCATCCTTTCTGTATCCTGTTCCGATCCACTTATCAAGAAATGCTGCCAGAGGACGGTCGCACTCGAGGAGCCAGCGGCGGAAAGTGATTCCGTTTGTCTTGTTATTAAACTTATCAGGATAGATCTTGTAGAAGCAGTTAAGTTCTGTGTTCTTTAAGATATCTGTATGGATGGCAGCTACACCGTTTACGGAGTATCCGTAGTGAATGTCGATGTGAGCCATGTGTACTCTCTTATCAGCATCGATGATCCATACCTTTTCATCCTTATACTGCTTCTTCACGCGATTTGCGAGCTCCTTGATGATGGGTACCAATACCGGAACCACTTTCTCAAGGTAAGGAAGCGGCCACTTCTCAAGTGCTTCCGCAAGGATCGTATGGTTAGTGTATGCGCAGGTCTTGCTGACAACTGCAATGGCATCATCCATGGTGAATTCTTCTTCCTGAGTAAGGATACGGATAAGCTCCGGAATTACCATTGTCGGATGTGTGTCATTTATCTGGATAGCTACATGCTTATCCATCTCATGGAGATCAAAACCCTTTTCCTTAAGTTCCTGAATGATGAGCTGTGCTCCGTTTGATACCATGAAGTACTGCTGATAGATTCGGAGAAGGTTTCCTGCTTCATCAGAATCATCAGGATACAGGAAAAGTGTCAGGTTCTTTTCGATCTCAGTCTTATCGAAGTCGATTCCCTTCTTTACGATAGACTCGTCTACTGTCTCTACGTCAAAGAGATGCAGCTTATTGATGCCGCTCTCATAACCTGTTACGTCGATGTCATACATTCTGGACTGAACTGTTCTGTCACCAAACTTTACAGGGAATGATACGTCTGTCTTCTGAAGCCAGGATTCCTTTTCGATCCAGGTGTCCTTCTCTGCGTTCTGCAGGTAGTCCTTGAATACCTGATGGAAAAGTCCGTAATGATAATTAAGTCCGATACCTGCGCCCGGGATACCGAGAGTCGCGATAGAATCCATGAAGCAGGCTGCGAGACGTCCCAGTCCACCGTTTCCGAGTGACGGCTCCGGCTCTTCCTCTTCGATCTCTGTTAAGGACTTTCCGTTTTCCTTGAGGATCGCTTCCACCTCATCGTAAGCACCTACATTTATAAGGTTATTGGATAAGAGCTTACCGATAAGGAACTCAGCGGAGATGTAATAGATTTTTCTGTCTCCGTCGATCTGAGGTCTCTCTTCCATCAGATCCTTTGTGAGCTGCATAACTACGTGGTACAGTTCTGCAGTCGTACACTGCTTGATGGGACGGCCATAGAGCTTACGTGCGAGCTTGTCAAAATGTTCTGCGATAACCATAGATTAGATCCTCCTTCATAAACATCAGTTTATATCTGACAAAATGTTAAACATTCAACTGGTTTTCTTTTGTTTGTTGACTCCCTCAAGCTAACATAGGAAAACGTTTTCCGCAATACATTTCCAAAAATAAATCAAAAACTGTGTATTTCTACTATCAGAAGGTTCATTTTTTTGTCTATTATGATGATGACAGGGTCAAAAGTAAAAAATCCGAGTGTGTTTGCACATGAAGGATTTTTTATCTGATAATATCAAGATATTCCATCCGTACCAGTGTGTGCGGTACCACTACCTTTTGTCCGCTTTCTCCTTCCATGAGGCGCTTTACTTCCAGCACTGCTGTACGCGCTATCTGATAAAAGTCCTGCTGCACTGTATTCATCTGTTTTCCGACGTAACCCATGAGTGTGATGCCGTCAAAGCCACATACCGGATGGAAAACATCCAAGTCTCTCAATGCATTCATAGCACCGATTGCCATGAGGTCTGATGCACATACGATGACGTCTCTGTCTTTTCCTGCAGCAAGCGTGATGTCACGCGCTTTCTTTTCAGAGTAATCTCCGTAACGGACAGTAAGATTAAGATTTAACTCCTGCGCAAGCCGTCTCATTCCCTTTGTCCTGTCAGCCGTCACATAGCCATTTCCGTTTCCTGCAATATACAGGACACTCTGCGGACCATGATCTTCCGGCAGGTACTGTATGTTATCTACGATAGTTTTCTGCGCTACATCATACTGCGCCTGTTCATGATCTATGCCGACGCAGGACATTTTTTCTCCTACGAGAGGCACATCTACCAGAACCGCAGGGAATTCCTCACGCTCTATGAGATCACGTATTTTTTTATCCTCTCTGGACATATTGAATACTATGAAGCCTGATATATTTAAGCTCATTAGATAACGTATGATGTCATCTACGTCCATATTGTCCAGCATGGAGAAAAAGATGGTTACGGCTTCCAGATCAAGTTCTTTTACACAGTCAAGTGCACCTATAAGGTATTGCATAAATACCTGATCGATAGCCGCTGTCTGACGTTTCGGATCCATAAGGAGCGCAATACGCCCGGATTTTTTGCTGGATAATGCCGCCGCTATGGAATTTGGTACATAGTTCAGCTCTTTTATGGCCGCATGTACTTTTTCCTGAGTGGCTTCTGAAATATTGGGATAGTGATGGAGAACTTTAGATACGGTCGAGATTGCAACCCCCGCCCGTTCTGCAACATCTCGAATAGATACCATGTTTTTTGTCCTTTTTTGTTTTTTATTGTTTTATCATGGTTGTGGCATCCCGCTCGTGCCAGCACGTATAAGTATTTCCTGAAACGCTCGGACTGCACAACATTATATTTATCGGCTGAGAGGCCGATAATATTAATACCAGGTCAATCTATGATATTATTATGATTATAGACCAAAAAATGTACGTCGTAGCAAAATCGAGACATTTTAATGTTCTTTATCAAGAACGTTGCTAACAGAGATAACCAAAACTATAGTGTTAGCTGTTAAACATACTCATCTCGACAAAAACATAGACGCTGGAGCGAGCCAGGGGCGAGCAATCAGCCTGTACAAAACAATGAACTGCCACAGTCAGTACGTGCGAACCGTATATTACCTTCCGGAACAATCAGCCGGCAGCGCTTAGTGAACACACTGTCCGAGTAGGGGATTTCTGTGTACTGTTTGAGATGCGAAGCATCGAGTTACACAGAAATCTCCACGTTTACGAGGACAGTGCGTGAGCTTAGCGACTGTCCGAGCCGTGACGGAAGGTAATATACGGCTCGCACGTACGTCACCAAAAACCATGACCAATAAAACATCAACCAAAACCTTACACCGAGCGGTCAAAACACCTGCCGGTTTCAAAATTACATATACCCTCACGCGGAAACAGGTAAAAAACGTAAATCTCCGCGTCAAAGCTGATGGAACTGTCAATGTTTCTGCATCACCGCAGATTTCGTTGTCTTTCATTGATGAATTTGTACTGTCTCGGGCAGATTTTATCATCGAAGCATTGGAACGCTTCAACACAAAAAATACACTCCATGCTCTGCCATCAGAATTTAACAGCGGTGATACCGTGCGGATACTTGGAATGAATATTCCGCTGCTTATCAAACAGGACTCAAACGAAAGCGTAACCCTTATTACCAAGGATTCTTCCGGAAATCCGAGCGCAGTAAATATAGCTGACTATAATTACTCCATTCCTTATCACGCTATCCTTTGCATATCACTTAAAAACCCTCTCCACACCCAAAAAAAGCGCCAGCTCTTTCTGAAATGGAAAGCAGAACTAACGGAGACTATATTTAAGAAACTTATAAATGATGGTTATGAAGTATTTCAGCAATATAATGTACCTGAACCCACTCTCAGGATCACTGAAATGAAATCACGATGGGGCACCTGCAAACCATGCGACAAGCTGATCACTCTGAACAGCCGGCTTATCGAATATCCCATGCCGGCTATTAAGTATGTCGTGTGGCACGAGTATAACCATTTTCTCCATATGGACCACTCACATGCCTTTCACGAATCACTGTCACGCATGATGCCCGACTGGAAAAACCGAATGAACATGCTGCGTCACTAAAAGCTTTTTATTAGCAAACGCTAACTTTATAAAAATTTTTCTTGTTTTGATAATAGCAGACCGTTATACTGTTTATCGTAATGTTTTTAACGAATTACAGTAGGAAAGCTTTTATATGTCGGCAAAGGAGTCGATAAGAAAGGAAAATATGAGCATTAAGATCGGTATTCTCGGATATGGTAATCTTGGTCGTGGCGTTGAAAAGGCCATCGCACTTAATGATGATCAGGAGCTCGTGGCAGTTTATTCCCGCCGCGATCCCTCATCTCTTAAAATTGATACAGCAGGCGTACCTGTTAAGTCCGTAAAGGATCTCGAGGCAGGAAAAGAGGACATCGACGTTCTCATCATCTGCGGCGGTTCTGCAACAGACCTTCCGGAGATGACACCGAAGTACGCTGCTCTTTATAATGTAGTTGATTCATTTGATACACACGCAAATATCCCGACTCACTTCGCAAATGTCGATAAGGCATCTAAAGAGGCTGGTAAGATCGGACTCATCTCCTGCGGTTGGGATCCGGGTATGTTCTCTCTGAACCGTGTATATTCCCACTCAGTTCTGCCGAATGGTAAGGATTACACATTCTGGGGCAGAGGCGTGAGCCAGGGTCATTCCGATGCTATCCGTCGTATCCCGGGTGTAGTAGACGCACGCCAGTACACAGTACCGGTTCCAGCTGCACTTGATAAGGTTAGAAGCGGAAGCAATCCGGAACTCACTACCAGAGAAAAGCACACCAGAGAGTGCTGGGTAGTTGCAGAGGAAGGCGCTGATAAGGACAAGATTACAGAAGCGATCAAGACTATGCCTAACTACTTCTCCGATTATGATACAACTGTAAACTTTATCTCTGAGGAAGAGCTCCAGGCTAAGCACGCTGGTCTGCCGCACGGCGGTTCTGTGATCTACACAGGTTCCACAGGCGACGGCTCCACAAAGCACGTCATCGAGTACAGCCTGAAGCTTGACTCCAATCCGGAGTTCACAGGTTCCGTACTTGCAGCTTATGCTCGTGCAGTAGCACGTCTCAATGCTGAGGGTCAGACAGGCGCAAAGACTGTTCTCGATATCGCTCCGGCATACCTTTCCCCGTTAAGCGGAGAGGAACTCAGAGCACATCTGCTGTAAGGATTTCCATCTGATAGGACTTTCGGTCTGAAAAAGGCCATGTGAGAGTTCGGGAAGAAACGAGGTTTAACTCGCCTTCCCGGGCTCTTTTTCTTATGTCATTCATACCCTGGAGCGCTCCCTCTACAGCGCCTATCGTATCAAAAGAAGAACGCTCACATCCGATAATGACACGACCGTGGGCCGCACGCAGCACTGCTTTATTAAATCGGGACGTGATAGCATCATTTTCTGCTGCAACACGGATCGGAACCTTTATGTTTTGCGCACGAACGAGTTCGAGAAGAGCTGTCCATATCCATGCAGGCATGTTGTTTAGCTGACTGTGAACGCCCAGTGCCACAGCCACATCAAAACGATCTTCACCAAAATCCGGTGTATAGGTATGTGCATTTGCGTATATCCTGTCCAGTTCTCCGATAGCTGCAGGCACTATATCCTCGGGATTAAAGTCATATTTCATGCGACTCAGTTCACCTGTGATTAAATTTATGTACTCATAGTAATCCGCATCATCGATACCTGTGAAATCAGACTGATATATCTGTATTCTGGATGATCCTGAAAGCCCGTAATGCTGCAGTGCTTCATCCATGGCTTCGATATCCCGATCAAAAAGAGCAATGTTCTCAAAGTACCCTGACATCACAGCAAGATCCAGATCCGCGCTTCTGCCTGCTCCAAACACAGCGATACGACTTCCTGCCGGTGACTGCGAGATGATATGCTCTGTTACACTGTCACGATATGTTTCCCACCTCGTATAAGCATCCGGTATGATCTGAGATCTTCTGAGTTCTGTTAGTATTTCTCTTGCATTAGTCATGTTAAACCTATATATTTCCTAAATGTACGTGTTTCAGATGATTTAATGCGATCGTTCCGAGTTTCCGCATGGTATCTATATCCGTGGGTCCCCTGTCCATCATACGATACATAGGGAAAAATCTCGTTAAATGAAGTGGGATATCCGGCCGGATCTCAGAAAGCCATGATGATAATTCATCAATTTCTGTCTGCGAATCATTTTCTCCGGGGATAAGCAATGTCGTGACTTCCACATGACAACACTCAGCAGCTCTTTTTATGAAGTGCTTCACCGTCTCCAGATCTCCACCGCATTTTTTATAAAATACCTCGCTAAATGCTTTTAGATCTATATTCATGGCATCAATAAAAGGAAGTATCTCCTGTATCACATCCTCCGTAAAGCATCCATTAGATACAAGTACAGTTTTTTGTCCATTTTCATGCAGTTTCTGTGACACATCCCTCACAAATTCCCACGATACCAGCGGTTCATTATACGTGAAGGCGACACCGATATTTCCGTTTTCTTTTTCCTCTTCGGATATCTCTATAAGCCTTTCAGGAGAAACATCATATATCGGGATTCTTTGTTGTCTCCTCATATTTTTTTCAGATGATCCGCCCATTGCAGGGTCATCATAATGGCCGTTTTCTTGACACTGACTTATTTCATAATTTTGACAAAAAGAACAACGGAGATTACACCCAAAGCTTCCAACAGACAAAATTTTGCTCCCCGGATAAAAATGCGCTAAAGGCTTTTTTTCAATGGGGTCGAGGGCTATGGAAGTAACTTTCCCGTAATTTATCGAGACTGACTGCCCGTTAAGGTTTGTTCTCGCGCGGCAGTATCCGGTACTGTTCTCCGACAATTCGCAGTGATGAGGACAATATGGGCATTTTATTGTACCGTTTCCAACTTCATTCATACATATCCCTCGTTTGTCAGATCATAAAGATGTAAGGATCAAAAGTAAATTTTGTCCCTTACTGATGTCACGGATTGGTTACTGTTCACTCGCTTCCAGCTCGCTCACGTAACGGATTTTGCCAATTAAATCGCCTCCGGCGATGGGCAAAATCCAATGGCTTTTCATCTTTCTTGGTCGCAACCTCCGCAGCGTAGTGCTCCGGTTGCGTCTGAACAGTAACACGGATTGCTTCATTGCTACGCAATTCCCGCAATCCTAAAACACTCGCATTCCGCGTAATAACGCTACTTGCTCGTGTTTTGCGGGTCCCAAGGTCTCAATCCTCTTTGTGCAAGCACAATCGGATTTTGACCTTTTGACCCTGACATCATCATAAATCTATTTCAAGCATAAATAATGCGGTCTTTCATTTTACATCTCTACAGTATGACGTGTGACAGTAAACCTCTCCAGCTCGACCTCTTCATCTTCGTCTATCCCTGCTTTTCGTTTTGCGATCGCTATCTGCTCCTCCACAGTATCAACACCCTCAAGGTCAGGTAGAAGCAGGCCGCGTCTCCTGCCATTTGTCACGATCACACCATATACTTTTGGATCGAGCTCCGCTTCAGACGAGATTGGCTCAGTTGGATTTAATACATCAACATTATATTCCAATGCTTCGAGTTCACTTTTTTGTACAGGATTGAATCTCGGATCATAATTTGACGCCGATACCGCGTTACGGATTATCTCCTGTGCAAGACTTTCTTCCGTAGGCCCTGTCGTACCGATACATCCTCTGAGCTGTCCGTCTTTATGAAGTGATACAAATGCTCCGGCTCTGCGATTTAATAGTTCTTCCGGCAATCCATCCGGGAGCTTCAGTACCGTTCCTGTTTTTACAAAATGCTCGACAGATGCGCGGGCGAGACGGATATATGCATCTTCTTTTTCAAGAGCAACTTTTCTTTCTTCCTCTTTTTCTATATCAAATTTTTGTAAAAAAGCTCTGTTTTCATCCGCTCCGACTGCTCTATATATGCACACTCCGTAACCTACTCCGGTCACGTCTTCATGAGTCAGTTTCTCTGTTTCTACAGCAGTTTTGTCCAGTGCTCCTGCCATCATGATAAATGATCTGTGACCGCACTCTGCCGCCTTGTCACAAAAGCTTTCGCTAAATCTCATGAGTTCTATAAAATCGCCGCTTCCCATGACGTTCATGATACGAGAGTCATATTCCGGACCTTCTTTTGATAAACCATAGGGCCCATCTTCTTTTAATTTATGCGACAGGTCTCCACTCGCCACGTACACGACTTTCCTATGCAGCTCCTCTGCGGTATCACGTATCAGCTGCCCTACCCTGTAGTGTTCTCTATAGGGCAGTCCCGATATACCAATGCGTACGAGCTTATAATCAGGTGTTATCCCGGCTTCTTCATACGCTTCATTTATAAATACCAAAGGTATCATCGTTCCATGGTCAAGACGTGGTTTTCTTTCTCCGCTTGTACCTGCAGGTATGCCTGTTTCAAAGGCTTTTTCGCTAAAGAGCGATACAAATTCCTCGTCATAGTCTGCATCAACCTGTATCTCGGGCGCCCCAAATTCTGAAAAGCTTCCTGATGCGTGAGATCCCGGAGACACATGAAAATAATCCGCATACATAACGGTATGCGGACTGGATATTACTATGGTATCGGGATTCATTGAAACTACGGCACGTGCCGCCTTTCGATAGGAATCGATAGTTGGCTGGATCGTCTTTTCAGAACCTTTCCCGACACCCGGAAGGATCATAGGTGGATGAGGAACCATGATGGCACCGACAACTGACATAAAAACCCTCCTTATATGTGACGAGCAGGTAACTGTCCACTCGCCTGCTGCTCGTTTCAGTACCTGCTCAACTCGTTTTCTGATAATGCACCGGATGGGAGTCGAACCCACACGCCACGGGGACACAGGAACCTAAATCCTGCTCGTCTGCCAATTCCGACACCAGTGCGAAACCGTAATAAGTATAACACAATTTTTTGTAGATGTGGTAGAATAGATGAAATTTGGTTGATAACAGGGTTCTAAGTAAGTTACAGTTCACACGTAAACGGAGCATTTACTGCGGAGTTTACGACCAAAAAGTGGAATAGCCAATGGATTTTGCCCATCGCCCTAGGCGATTTAATTGGCAAAATCCGTTACGTGAGCGAGCTGAAAGCGAGTGAACAGTAACCGAAGTAAAAAATCCGATTGTGCTTGCACAAGGAGGATTTTTTATTTGGAACCCGCAAAACACGAGCATGTAGCGTAAATACGCGGAATGCGAGTGTTTTAGAATTGCGTGAGCTTCGTAAGAAGCGTAGCAATTCGTGTCATCAAAAGTACGTTTTAAGGAGTCACCATTCATGTTCACTTTTTCTTCAAAGATACGTTACAGCGAAGTTGGTCCTGACTGCATCCTGACGCTTCCTGCTCTTGTAAATTATTTTCAGGATTGCTCGACTTTCCAGTCAGAAGGGACCTGCGGTTCGCTTGCTGCACTCAAAGAAAAGAACTGGGCATGGATGCTCTCCTCCTGGCAGATTGATGTTCTACGCTACCCCAAACTCTGCGAAGACGTTATTATCGGAACGATTCCCTATGAGCTAAAGGGTCTTTTCGGCATGAGAAATTTCTTTATGAAGACCGCTGAGGGTGAACTTCTCGCACAGGCAAACTCCATATGGGCTCTCATTGATCTTGAAAACAATCTTCCAATCCACATACCTGAATACTTTGCGGAAGCCTATCCTATCGAACCTCGTCTCAATATGGACTACGCTCCCCGTAAACTTCCTTTCCCAAAGGAGGGAGAAAATCACACGGTTGAGGATATCACGGTTCGATTAAGGGATCTGGACAGTAATCACCATATGAACAACGAGCAGTATATCCGCATGGCTCTTGACTGCCTCGACGGAAAACTCCTGCACCCGTCCCACATGAGAGCCGAGTACAAGAAGCAGGCTTTCCTCGGAAATATCATCCACCCTGTTGTAAACGAGCGTACCGTTTTTGATCAAACAATTTATACCGTCGGACTCAATAACGATGAAGGCAAAGCTTACTGCAATGTATTATTTCTATGATGTAAACTAAATTTCAATGCTTTCTTCGGACAGGCGCTTACACATTTACCACACCTTATGCATTCCGGACTTTTTAACTCCTTTACCGGATCCACATCCATATCGCATACCGCTGCGCACATGCCGCAGCGAACGCACATACTTTTGTCCAGTGACATATGGTAGATACTGATCTTATTCATCAATCCGTAAAATGCACCAAGTGGACAAAATACTTTACAAAAAAATCTCTTTACAAAAATACAGCCTGCGATGACGATCACCAGGATCGTCATCTTGAGGGCAAAAATATGTCCTATTGTTCCTGCAAGTTCTGCATGTGTTGAGAGAAGCGGTATACCTCCCTCAAGCGTTCCAACAGGGCATATATATTCGCAAAAAGTCGGCTTTCCTATTCCCATATAATTTGTGACTGCCGCCGGAAGTATCAGCACAAATACCAACAGTACAATATATTTAATATACTTAAACGGCTTCGGCAGTCTGAATTTTGGAACCGGTATTTTTCCTATCAGATCCTGTAAAAATCCAAAAGGACATAAAAATCCACATACCCATCTGCCGCATAGCGCCCCTATCGCCAATATTATTCCCACTACATAAAAACTAAAACTGAAATTCATGGAATCAGATACCGCCTGCATTGCGCCTATAGGGCAGGCAAGACTGGCCGCGGGACACGAATAGCAATTCATTCCCGGATTACAGAAATTCTTAAAGCTTCCCTTATAGATTTTTCCAGCAGGAAAATTTGATAAAAATGGATTAGAATATCCAAACGCAACTATCTGAAGCAATCTGCGCTTTATTTCACTCTTTATCTTCAATCTTTCACCTCTTATCCTAATCCAATACATTCCAGACAGATATTTATTGCCTTATTTAACACGTGTGAAACTTCTCCTCTTGAAACTCCATAAATAACAAACAGTATCCCCAGTACTATTCCTGCATATCCAGGTCTGATCTTATTTAATAATTCTTTCAATTTATTTCAGCTCCTTAAGGTAACTTTCTACCAGCGCTTTGTATTTTTCGATCTGCGCTCCTTCTACATTTGTGTCCGGGATTATATTTCCGTTCCTGTCTACAAGAAATGTTGTCGGAAATGCCAGTACACCGTTTAACAGATCGTTTTTCAAACTCTGATCCGGGATGATATTCTTAAATGTGATAGCTGCTTTGTCCCTTATCTTCTTTGCAAGTTCCAGATGTTCTGTGTCCTCAGTTCCATCTACATCTGCTACGACACCGATAATCTGCACTTCCGGTCCCATTTCGGAATACCACTCCTGCAGCTCCGGCATTTCCTCTATGCACGGTGTACAAAAAGTTCCCCATAAATTGACAACGGTCACATCTGCGTTTCCAAAGATGTCATTTGTAACCTTATTTCCATCAAGATCCACTGTCTCAAAAGTCGGCATCGCATCCGGCAAAGTAGTTTCATCTGTCTCCGGTTTTAACTCTGTAAACACAAGTGTTTCTCTTACTGTTTTCATATATTCAAGGCATTCATGATACTGATCCAGTTCTTCTTTACCCATTTTTGACGTGTCTTCTGATTGAGGGATTGACACCAGATAGGAATATCCTGCATTCTCTCCCAGATACTCTGTATCCGTCCATCCGCTTATCGTATTCATTGTTTCAACGTCATGCTTTATGTTCTTATACTCATCATTAGGGACCAGCGTAATACACATGAGGCACTTTGAATGAGCATACATCTGCTCATAAAATGCTTCCGTAACTTCATCTGTTCTTTCGTCCGGAGAAAGCGCGATCATATCATCAAATAGCTTATCAGTGATCGGATGATAGTAATAATACACTCCAACGTTCTTATAACCTTTAAGATTTTCATTTGCACCTTCAACCGTTACTCCCTTTTCCTCATACTCTTTAGAAACAGTTATTGCTATTCCCCTTTCGTCTATAACTGTTGCATCCTCAGGTACTTCTCCATATGCAGCCGATGCTTCTGTCGCCTCTACTCCTGTATTTCCATTACATCCCGAAAGAATTGATACAGCGCACACTATTGCTGCAATTCCTCTAAAAAATCTATTTCTCATTTCTGTTTCCTTTCTTAATTGCCTGCATTATGATTTTTTTCCTGTTCTGCAAGGTCTGTCTGATACGCGTCAAAGAGCTCTTTATTTTTTTCTGTATCTACTCCGACAACTAACGTATCAGGAATAATATTTGTGAACTTATCTACAAAAAATGTTACCGATCCTTCAGGTAAATGATCGATCACTTCTCTCTGAAGTTCGGGATCGATCTTATATACATCAAAAGATATTCCTGATTTCTCAAATTGATCCTTTGCCTCAGCTGCACTTTTTTCATCGTTTGCTATCAGTCCAAGAATCTGCATGCTGCTTCCGCATTTCGTTCTTATGTCATTCAGCTTTTCCAGTTCATCAGCAGATGCAGTACTTGGATCCCATACATATACAAGTGTCACATCTGCAGGACTCCAGTAATTGTCATCGTCAAACATGCTTCCATCCAGCATCTCTCCTCTTAGTACCGGCATACTTATCGGTAGGTCTGCTCCACGACTTACCACGTTCACCTTGACCTCATCTGATGTACCTGACATCGTTTCCGACACATTTGGGGTACTTTCGGCATTCTCTTCTGTGCTTTCCGTCTCAGTAGTCGTTTCTACCCTGCTCTCTGTAAATGTCTCCTTGTTTTCTGCTGTATTTCCACATGCTGTAAGTATTTCAACACTCATGACAAGAGTTACGATTACTGTCTTTACTATGTTGTTCTTCATATCTGCTCCTTAATTATTCATTTGTACCTGAATTAACTATATTCTCCATTTATCTGTCAGCTGACTTCTATGCTTCTTCACAGCACAGCTGCGACTATAACACTTCTTTTTTGAAAAATGCGGATTCTGTCCTGTTTCAATTCCTTTTGTCTTCACTTCACTCACTCCCCATTCATTCAGGACAAAAAAACAACGTTCATGACAGATCATTCATCTTTTAAGAAAGCCGATATATTATATGGTAATGAAAAATTGCGCCGCTCAATGCAGCTCATCAGAATATTTAAATAATATATGGAGCGTTCCTATGATCAGAATTGTGTGTGTAGATGATGACATTTTTTCTTTACGACTACTTACAGAACTAATCGAAAAAGCGGCAAACAAGCTCGATTTAAATATAGAGGTATCCTGTGCAGCATCTTCCGGCGAAGAAGCGATCACTTTTCTTAACGCCAATCCGGGGAGCTTTTTGTGTTTTTTTGATCTGGAAATAGGAGAAAACCATATTAACGGCATAGACCTTGCCAAAGCTGTTCATAAAATATCGATTGATAATAAGATCGTGTTTGTAACGAGCCACGGTGAAAAAACTTTGGACATACTAAAGAGCAGTGCTGAACCATTTGGATTTATAGAAAAGAATGTAAATTTAGACATGATGGAATCTGAGTTTCTAAGCTATCTTAGGAAATACAGCATCCTCTTCCCAGATCAAGATAACGAGTCTCTGTCTTCAGAAACAATCTCTTTACCTGTAGGAATAGATGAATTTATAAATATTGAAAAGACACGCATCACTTATATCGAAGCATTGAAAAATCTGCCTCACCACATCTGTTGGCACACAATAGATGGATCTTCCATAACAGTTCGGGATACGTTGGAAAATGCGTTGTCTCAAGCCGGAGAACAGTTTTCGAAATGCCACCGTTCCTATATCGTGAACAGGCAGTTTATCATAGGATGTGATCGCTCATCACTTAAACTATCAAATGGTGAATTTGTTCCATGTTCAACCCGATTACGAAAGGACTTTAAGAAATGACATTACCGATCGGAAGTATTTCTTCTTTATTTTTTGAGACACTTATCGAAACATCAAGCTGGTTTGCAATCCTGCTTATCCTTTGCCTGTTTATCCGCCTGACCAAAGAGTACAGTACTCTAAAGCTTTTCATAGGATCCGCACTACTGCTTGCAGCCTTGATCTTTTATTCGTTTTCTGTTTCAAAAGCAGATGCTCTGCAATGTCTTGTTAATTCAGGATTCATTGCTTTTTTGCTCTATTTTTTTCCCGGCTTGGATATAGAATATAGCGAACTTCCATTTTTAACACTGATGTTCTCCGTACCACCTCATCACTTTAACAGTACTTCCATGGTATTTGCATCTGGTTATTATTTCATGATCTTACTGATTGCCGGTATCGGATACTCGTTCGCCTCCGGAAAAATTAAAACAGAACCGTCCATCATGCTTTATATGCGTTATGTCACCGTCTGTTTTTTCGGTATTATCTATTTTTCGATAAATGACTGTATATTAACCATTTTCAGATATGTTCTTGATTCAAACCCTTTATTTCTCGTTATAAGCGAGATCCTTACCTGTGCTGTTCTGATCTATATTTACCTGCTTATTATAAAAAAGAACCGTTCTTCAATCGTCTCCATCAGGCGTATCGGATTACGAACTCCTTCGCTAAACAAATATGTCTGCTTCTTCACTTTTTTGACATTTATAATATTATCCTGCACTCATCTTCCCTTTATTTTTTCACGAACTTCCAGCGAAATACTTCAGCAGATGCTTACTGTCTTTTTTATTATCATCTTTCTCATGCAGTTTAGTTTTTTGGTAGTGCTCAGCCTTTCTCTGGACTACAGGACAAATCTGAACCAATTTCATCAAAATAGTGATATGAAACAGCAGTATTACAATTCGCTTAATGCTAATCTTGACGCTATGGCTGATATACGCCATGACTTGAAAAACCTATTATTAACTATGGGAAAATATGTCGAGCGAAATGATGATTCTGAAATGAAAGATTTCTTTACACAAAAAGTATACCCACTCGCAGCTAATCAGCTTAATCGTAATGATATCTTTTCCAAACTTTCAGGTATTCCCGACGATATCCTTAGAAGCTTTTTTTATATGAAGATTGAGCAGATGATCTCGTCCGGAATTTCGGTACAGGTAAAAGTAACCGTGCCCGCAGAGGACTATTGCCCGAAAATGGACATTATCGATCTTATAAGGATCCTCGGCATACTCCTGGACAATGCTTCCGAAGCAGCATCTTTTGTTTCAAACGGTTATGTTTATATTTCTGTTGCCGCAAATAAAGAACAGATTTCATATTCAATAAAAAATAATTACACCGGAACTATACCGAATGAATATCGGTCCCGTGGACAATCCGGAAAAGCATCTCATTCAGGTCTAGGTCTCTCTATAATTAACAAGATTCTGGAAATGTATCCAAATGCAGCACTTAACACAGTTATCAAGGAAGATGTATTTGAGCAGATCTTAAATATCTTTTAATTATAGTTACTTAGTTCTCCTTGATTACTTGTCTATATGCTCCATATAGTGAAAAACGCGGCAGTTATTGTAGCTGCCGCATTTTTCTGTATCGTCATTTCAAATATGTGATCGTGTCATATGTTCTCACGATCAACGTTTATGTCTTTTTTAACCTCATCACATAGTAGCGATATGTATCAGTGCTTCTGCGCTCTTTTCCATTTCCTGGATCGATGCGTATTCATATCTGCCGTGATAGTTGTAACCACCGGTCGGGAGATTCGGACATGCGATTCCTGCATTTTCACAGAGCATTGCTCCGTCCGTACCGCCGCGGATGGGCTCATTAACCGGTGTTACTCCGACTTTCTTCATAGCTTCCATAGCATTTTCTACGAGATCCATGTGATCCTTCATTGCATCTGCCATGTTGTGGTACTGATCCTTAACCTCTGCGCTGAATGTACCCTCACCATATTTGTCGTTAAGGTAAGCAGTGATCTTCTTTATATTTTCTTTTCTGGCAGCAAAGAGTTCTGCATCATGATCTCTGATGATGTATGAAAGTTCTGCTTTTTCCACGTCACCCTTCATGCTGTCAAGGAAGTAAAATCCCTCGTATCCTTCAGTATGCTCCGGAACTTCTACAGCAGGAAGCATATTCTGAAACTCGATTGCAAGTGTTGATGCGTTCTTCATGATATTTTTTGCGCTTCCGGGATGCACGCTTTTTCCTGTCACATGAATGTGTGCAGACGCAGCATTGAAGTTTTCATACTCAATGATACCGAGCTTTCCGCCATCAACGGTGTATGATTCTTTGGTGCCAAATCTCTCTGCGTCAAAATAATCTGTTCCGCATCCGATCTCTTCATCCGGTGTAAATGCTATGTGGATCGGGCGATGAGATACTTCCTTGTGTGTCAGGAGATATTCTGCGAGGTTCATGATCTCTGCGACGCCGGCCTTATCATCAGCTCCGAGAAGTGTTGTCCCATCAGTTGCGATGATATCTTCCCCGATATGATTTAAAAGCTCCGGAAATTCATCAGTTTTAAGCAGAAAGTCCTCGCCGTTATAATTCTCGATGATCCTGGGTTTTACATCCTTTCCTGTTACAGCCGGTGATGTATCCATGTGAGCGATAAATCCCAGAGGTGAACGGTCATCTCCCGGGATACGCGCATATACATAGCAGTGCTCCGTGTCATAATATACATCAGATGCACCCATTTCTTTCAGCTCTTCATAAAGAACCTTTGCAAGATCGTGCTGTTTTGCCGTGGACGGTGATGTTCCTGTCTCTTCCGAAGACTGGGTATCAATCTTTACATATCTGAAAAAACGATCTATTAGTTCTTTGTTCTTTATCATGTGTTTCTTTCCTTTCTTTTAATCCTTCACCCGAAGCGCGCGCATGGAATTGAGGATAGCGATAACCGTGACACCTACATCTCCGAATACAGCTTCCCACATATTTGCGAGACCGAAAGCGCCAAGGATTATCACCGCAAACTTTACAGCAAGCGCAAATGTGATATTTTCCTTAACGATTCTCATTGTCTTTCTGCCTATCTTCACTACAGAAGCGATCTTCCTTATATCATCATCCATAAGAACGATATCAGCAGCTTCTATCGCAGCATCTGAGCCAAGAGAACCCATGGCGATACCTACATCCGATCTCATGAGTACCGGTGCATCATTTATGCCATCTCCGACAAAAGCAAGTTTTTCGCCTCTTTCTTTTGTTTCAAGGAGTTTTTCGACCTCAGAAACTTTATCCGCAGGCAGAAGTTCTGCATGTACATCATCTATACCGATCTCTCTCGCAACATTTTGTGCGGTTTCACGTCTGTCACCTGTGAGCATTACAGTCTTTCTGATACCGACCGATTTCATCTTTTTGATAGCTTCTGACGCTCCATCTTTTATGATATCTGAGATCACTATTGCTCCAACGTACACGCCATCAGCTGCTACATATACGATCGTTCCGTTTTCTGAATGCTCCGGAGATTCTACGCCCTTTGCCGTCAGAAGTGCTCTGTTCCCGAGAAAAATCTGCTTACCGTCAACTACTGCCGAAAGTCCGTGTCCTGCTTCTTCCTTTGCGTCCTTAACCCGATTACTATCGATAGACTTTCCATATGCTTCGCGAATCGACTGCGCTATAGGATGATCTGACATGCTTTCTCCTATAGCAGCAATTTCAAGTATATCACCTTCTGATAAACCTTTCTCATTATCCGGTAAAATTTTTGTTACCTTAAATTCTCCCTTTGTGAGAGTTCCAGTTTTATCAAATACAATAGTCGTTGTTTCTGCTATTGCTTCCAGGAAGTTTCCACCCTTAACGAGTACTCCCATTTTTGATGCCGCACCGATTCCTCCAAAAAATCCGAGAGGAACTGATATGACCAGTGCGCACGGGCATGATACGATCAAAAAAATGCACGCTCTGTGGATCCAGTCTGCAAAGCCTCCACCTAAAATGATCGGTGGGATTATCGCGAGAAGCGCTGCGCCGATAGTTACAACAGGCGTATACCATCTGGCAAAACGGGTAATGAATTTTTCTACCTTTGCTTTTCTTGTCGCTGCATTTTCTACGAGTTCCAGTATCTTTGCAACCGTTGAGTCTTCATATCCCTTTGTGACACGTACTTTCAGAGTTCCCTTATCATTTACGCATCCGCTTATCACTTCATCACCGACATTAACCCTTCTCGGAACGTTTTCACCTGTGAGAGCTGCAGTATTAAGAAATGATTCTCCCTCGATAACTACACCATCCAGCGGAACTTTTTCTCCTGCACGGATAACGATAACATCGTCTATAGCTACGTCTTCCGGATCGACTTCCTCTATGACTCCATCTTTTTCAAGATTTGCATATTCAGGAGCGATGCTCATCATTTCTGTGATCGATGCTCTGGACTTACCGACAGCGTAGCTCTGAAACAGCTCACCTATCTGATAAAAAAGCATTACTGCTGTTGCTTCCGGAAATTCTCCTATTGCAAAAGCGGCAATAGTCGCAACTGCCATGAGAAAACTTTCATCAAATGCCTGTCCCCTGATGATATGTGTAAATGCTTTTTTCAGAACGTCATATCCTATGATGAGATACGGGATCACATAAAGCACAAGCCTTACAGGCTCGGAAACACCTATACTATTTAAGATATCCGCTTTATCTAAAACAAAAATCGCAAAGAAGATCACCAACGTGACGATAATACGATTTCTGGTTTTTTTCATTTTCTTATCCATAGAAATCTCCTAATTAACAACGAATCCGAATCTGTCGGATTCTCCGCGCAAGCGCGGGAGGCGGAGACTTTTTCCGTCCCCGCCTGTCATTTCCATCCGTGACACAGAGAGGATACACGGATCAGATTGTGATAACTGTATCCGGCTCAATTCGCTTTGCCTCTTTTACTACTTTCTCAAGTACTGCATCAAATTCACTTTCTTCAGCTACCAGTGTGAGTTTCTGAGTAAGGAAATTCACTGTAGCATCCTGTACTCCCTCAATCTTCTTGATAGCATCCTCAAGCTTCGCTGCGCAATTTGCGCAATCAACTTCACAAGCAAATTTTTTCTTCATAGCAATCTCCTTTTTCTGACAAGTTCATGTCTGATATTTACTGCTAAAATTTTGGATTTACTTATTACTCTTTTACATGATTTAAGCCCTGACCGATTATAGTCCTGACATGATCATCTGATAGAAAATAAAAAACTGTCTTACCTTCTCTGCGGTTTCCTACAAGCTTTGCATTTTTTAATATCTTTAACTGATGCGAAACTGCGGACTGTGTCATGTTAAGAGCTTCTGCTATATCACAGACACAGGTTTCTGATTCAAATAATACGAAAAGGATCCTTATTCTGGTTGAATCTCCAAATGTCTTAAATAGTTCTGCCAGATCATATAGTGTATCTTCATCCGGCATATCTTTTTCTATCTTCTGAAGTCTGTCCGGATGCAGCTTGTATACGTCGCAGCTCTCTACGTCATGTAATGCCATATTTCTTTCCTCCATTAAACACTCTTTTGGGTTAAATGTTGTCGGATCTTCGTTTTCTGTTACGACGTTTATTCATGAACATATGAATAACTGTTCATATGTTCATGATATAACCATACCTTAATTCCGTCAACACTTTTTTATAGAAATTCCAACGAATCTTCCTGTAAGTCAAAAATGCCCTGCCGGCAAGTTTAATCCTGCCGGCAGGGCATCATGATCATCTTAAAGATCAAAGATTTTCAGGAACATCCTCAAGTAAGTCAAGTGAGTATTCTCTATTCATCTTGTTGCACATCTTGATAAATGTATCAAGCGGGATATTCTGCAGATTCTTCTTTGTACCACGAATATTGATAGATACAGTATTTGTCTCTGCTTCCTTATCACCGAGAACGATGATGTACGGATCACGCATTGTCTTAAAGCGTTTGATCTTAACCTTCATGTTCTCATCTGTGTAATCAGCCTCAAATCTGATACGATTCTCGAAGCAAAGGTCTGCTACCTTCTTTGCATACTCGTTGTTTTCTACACGGATAGGAACGATTCCTACCTGCTTCGGAGCAAGCCAGAACGGGAAGCTGCCCTTGAAGTTCTCGATGAGGATTCCGATGAATCTCTCAAGGGAACCAAAGATAGCTCTGTGGATCATAACCGGTCTCTGCTGGCTTCCGTCAGAAGCAATATACTTCAGATCGAAATTCAGCGGAAGCTGGAAGTCAAGCTGGATAGTACCCATCTGCCACTCACGTCCGATGCAATCCTTCATCTTAAGGTCGATCTTCGGACCATAGAATGCGCCATCACCCTCATTGATCTCAAATCCGTCAGCTCCAAACTTGTGAGTCAGGATAGTCTTAAGTGAAGCCTCTGCCTGATTCCAAAGCTCAATATCACCCATGTAGTCCTCCGGGCGAGTAGAAAGCTCAGCTGCATATGTCAGACCGAATGTTCCGTAGATTTCCTTTGCGATATCCATGATGTCGCCGATCTCTTCCTCGATCTGTTCGTTTGTAACAAATGTATGACAATCATCCTGATGGAATTCCTGTACGCGGAAGAGTCCGTTCAGCGCACCGGATTTCTCTCTTCTATGGATCGGATCAGTCTGTGAGAAACGAAGCGGAAGCTCCTTGTAACTTCTCTGACGGCTGCGATATACATTGATCGCATTCGGGCAGTTCATAGGCTTGATCGCATAAGTATTGTTCTCATCGATCGGAACTACAAACATTCCGTCCTGATAGTGATCCCAATGTCCTGACTGAACCCAAAGTTCCTTTGAGCTCATGATAGGGCCAGAAATCTCCTGATATCCATGAGGCATATGCTTTCTTCTCCAGTAATCAAGAAGTGCATTATATACCTCCCAGCCTCTCGGAAGCCAGTACGGCATACCCGGTGCTGTCTCCTGGAACATAAAGAGTTCCATTTCAGGTCCGATCTTCTTATGATCTCTCTCCATTGCCTCTTTAATGAATGCGAGATGATCTTTAAGACCCTTCTTATCAGGGAACGCATATACATAAATTCTCTGAAGCTGATCCTTATGCTCATCACCTCTCCAGTAAGAACCGGATACGGACTTGATCTGGAAAGCTGTATTCATAAGTTCCTGAGAGTTCTCAACATGAGGTCCACGGCAAAGATCTACGAAATCTTCACCTGTGTAGAATATAGTGAGTGTCTCTCCTTCCGGAAGATCCTCAATAAGCTCTGTCTTGTACTTCTGATTCTTGAAGATACTAAGAGCCTCTTCACGTGATACTTCCTTTCTTGTCCAGTCTTCACGACGCTTGATGATCTCACGCATCTTGTCCTCGATGGACTTGAAATCATCAGTTGTCACTGCACGAGGCAGATTGAAATCATAATAAAATCCATCTGCTATCTGCGGTCCGATGGCATACTGAACATCTTTACCAAAGATCTCTATCACCGCTTTTGCAAGAATGTGTGCCAGTGAATGACGATACAGTTTCAGAAATTCTTCTTTTTCCATTTTTTCTCCTTCTTTTCGCAGCCGGTCTGTACCGCAGACCGCTGATCGTTCTTTGAGAGCCTGTACCGCAGGCTGCTCGTTTATTAATTCTGCTCCGTCTGCACCTCAGACAGTTCAGAAGCTCGGTGTAATTAACGGTATATTCTATACACAGAACGCATACATAATAGCCCCTGCTCTAAAAAAAATCAAGTTAAAATGAGTTAACATATGTCGGCATATTTCGGTCAAAAAGCCAATGATTTTTCATCTTTCTTGGTCGTAAACAGCTACGCATACACTCTCACTAAGAACACTTAGCAAACCCGGCTGAATTGTACGCTGATTTTTTCTGCTTAACTTTATTTTCATACATTTTTTTATCAGCTCTTTTGAGGCAGTCTTCGATTTTTTCTCCACAGGTTCTTTCCGCTGTTCCGTATGCCAGACTAAACTTGAAATCACCATATTCCGAATAGCAGTTTTTTAACTCCTTAAATACCTCTATTCGTTTATCAAGAATATACTTATTAACATTTACAGAAATCAGACAGAACTCGTCTCCACCAACTCTGTAAAGTCTGCCAATTCCTTTAAAGCACTTCTGGATCGTTTTCGCTGTTGCGCGAAGATAATGATCTCCAACTGCATGACCTTGATTATCATTGATTTTTTTCAGATCATTTAGGTCAAAACTGATCATGATAACATTTTTTTCTTTTTTTAGCTGATGAATTCGAAAATTAAAGACATTACGATTCTTCAATCCTGTTACTGTATCAGTCTTATAATAAAGTTCCTGAATAAACATATAATACATCAGTGTCGCGATCGAAACACAGCACCATAGTATCTGGACCGTTGGAAATATCATCTGTACCAATGTTCCAGATAACATCATCAAATAAACCAGAGTGAGATACGCTACATCATATGGTTCCAATTCATATTCTTCTCTAAGTTTTCCATACATAAATAGTAAAAAAGAATATGCGGAAACTATCGTAACGACAGGAATCAATGGTCCTCTAAAGTAACTATTATCAACCGGATTTATCCCGAATATTATCGGATATTTGATATTTAAAATGCACAAACCTTCGTATATCAAAATGGGGATCATTATCTTTTTTTTGCTTCTAAACATCCCCTCTTCCGTATAATAGTTAAATCCAAGCGGAACAAGAGGTGATAGCATTTTAGAAATAGAATTACCAAAATGTGCCAACACATATCCTATTGTACCTGTTGAACCAGTCACAAGCTCTGCTATCTGTTCTCCTATAACGATAAACGCGATCATCATCGATGCAAGGATAAATGCTTTTTTTACACCAGGTTTTATATATACATTATGATGAACCTGAAATATGACAAAAAGGAGAATGAAAATACTGATCAATGTTACTCCCTGCATTTTCAATCCTCCTTTCTTTAAATCCATCAGTAACTGCTGAAGAGCCTTCAGAGTTCTGACAGTTACATTCATCATTTCTTTACCGTATAATTGCAAGTTTCCATGAATACAATATACATTTCACGCAATCTACATAATTTTAATATGCTTGTTACTGTAAAGCAACAATATGGATCAATGTTTGTGCTTTTATACAAAAAAGAGCTGACTCCCGAAGGAATCAGCCCTTAATTTATGCTTGGACAAATATCTATTCAGATATGCGAAACACTGATAAACACTAGGATTACAGTGATTCTAAATATAAATTCTATCTAGTAAGATCGAACAAGTTACGCTAGACTTGACAAAACCTCGCAAAGCGAACTTGAATGGCACGCACTAAGCTCGATAATACCTCGCTAAGTGCTCCGCACAATTACTCGATGATGGAAGCAACTCTTCCAGATCCTACTGTACGACCACCCTCACGGATAGCGAATGTAAGACCCTGCTCCATAGCGATAGGATGGATGAGCTCGATTGTCATCTCAACGTTATCACCAGGCATGCACATCTCTGTTCCCTCAGGAAGGTTGATCACACCAGTAACGTCAGTTGTTCTGAAGTAGAACTGAGGACGATAGTTGTTGAAGAAAGGTGTATGACGGCCACCCTCGTCCTTTGTCAGAACGTAAACCTGAGCTGTGAACTTTGTGTGGCATGTAACTGTTCCAGGAACAGCAAGAACCTGACCACGCTCGATGTCCTTACGATCAACACCACGAAGAAGTGCACCGATGTTATCACCAGCTTCACCCTGATCAAGGAGCTTACGGAACATCTCGATACCAGTTACAACAGTCTTCTTAACTTCTTCCTTGATACCAACGATTTCTACTTCGTCGTTAAGGTGGATAACACCACGCTCTACACGACCTGTAGCAACTGTTCCACGACCTGTGATTGTGAATACATCCTCAACAGGCATAAGGAACGGCTTATCTGTAGGACGCTGAGGAGTAGGAATGTACTCATCAACAGCCTTCATAAGCTCAAGGATCTTGTCGCCCCACTCACCGTGAGGATCCTCAAGAGCCTTAAGAGCAGAACCCTGGATGATCGGAGTGTCATCGCCTGGGAACTCGTACTCTGTAAGAAGGTCTCTGATCTCCATCTCAACGAGCTCGATAAGCTCAGGATCATCAACCATATCGCACTTGTTAAGGAATACTACGATGTAAGGAACGCCTACCTGACGAGCAAGAAGAACGTGCTCCTTTGTCTGAGCCATAACACCGTCAGTTGCAGCAACAACAAGGATAGCACCATCCATCTGAGCTGCACCAGTGATCATGTTCTTTACATAGTCAGCATGGCCAGGGCAGTCAACGTGTGCATAGTGACGATTCTCTGTCTCGTACTCAACGTGAGCTGTAGAGATGGTGATACCACGCTCTCTCTCTTCCGGAGCCTTATCGATATTTTCGAAATCAACCTTTGCATTACCTGCAATTCTATCAGCAAGTACGCTTGTGATAGCAGCAGTCAGGGTTGTCTTACCATGGTCAACGTGGCCGATTGTACCAATGTTAACATGGGGCTTAGTTCTCTCAAATTTAGCTTTAGCCATTTTTATCCTCCTTAAAATTGCACTTGCGGAGTCTCGTATGCTCCGCAAGGGCATAAAAAGATACACAACTGATTTGTATTATATTTCAACAGACGCTATTTTTCAAGCTTTATGCCTGTGAACGGTACCTTATTTCTTTAATACCTTTTCAGCAACGTTCTTCGGAACCTGCTCATAGTGATCAAAGAACATAGAGTAGTTACCACGTCCCTGTGTTCTGGAACGAAGGTCTGTAGCGTATCCAAACATCTCGGAAAGAGGAGTCATAGCCTTAACCATCTTTCCGCCCGGGATATCTTCCATACCCTGAACCTGTCCACGTCTGGAGTTCATGTCGCCGATAACGTCGCCCATGTACTCTTCAGGCATAGTAACTTCAACCTTCATGATAGGCTCAAGAAGTACCGGTGAACCCTTCTGCATAGCATCCTTCATAGCCATAGAACCAGCGATGTGGAATGCCATCTCGGAAGAATCGACTTCATGGTATGAACCATCATAACATGTAGCCTTGATACCGGTCACAGGGAATCCACCAAGGATACCAGTCTTCATAGCTTCCTGGATACCTTCGTCTACAGACGGGATGTATTCCTTCGGAATAGCACCACCTGTAACGTTGTTGATGAACTCGTACTCCTGCTCGCCATTTACATCCATAGGCTCGAATACAATCTTAGCGTGACCGTACTGACCACGACCACCAGACTGCTTAACATACTTGGAATCGATATCAACCTTCTTAGTGATAGCTTCCTTGTATGCAACCTGAGGAGCACCAACGTTTGCTTCAACGTTGAACTCACGGAGAAGTCTGTCAACGATGATCTCAAGGTGAAGCTCACCCATACCAGCGATGATAGTCTGACCAGTCTCCTCATTTGTATGAGCACGGAATGTAGGATCTTCTTCAGCAAGCTTTGCAAGTGCCTGACCAAGCTTATCCTGTCCAGCCTTTGTCTTAGGCTCGATAGCAAGCTCGATAACGGGATCCGGGAACTCCATAGACTCAAGGATGCAAGGATGCTGCTCATCACAGATTGTATCACCAGTTACAGTCAGCTTAAATCCAACTGCAGCTGCGATATCTCCGGAATATACAGTATCCAGCTCGGATCTCTTGTTAGCATGCATCTGAAGGATACGTCCTGCACGCTCTTTCTTACCCTTTGTAGAGTTAAGAACGTAAGAACCGGAATTCAGCTTACCACGATATACACGGATGAATGCAAGCTTACCTACGAACGGGTCTGTCATGATCTTGAATGCAAGAGCTGCGAACGGGCCATCATCTGTAGCCTCAACAGTCATTGCGTTACCATCAAGATCTGTTGCCTCTGCTGCCGGAATATCAACAGGTGAAGGCATGTACTCAATAACACCGTTCAGAAGCTTCTGAACACCCTTGTTCTTGTAAGCAGAACCAGCAAATACCGGAACAGCTCTGTTCTCGATACAAGCCTTACGAAGAGCTTTCTTCATCTCATCGATGGACGGGATCTTGTCCTCAAGATACTGCTCCATCAGATCATCATCAAGCTCGCAGATCTTCTCGATTGTCTCGGTTCTGTAAAGTTCAACATCATCAGCCATATCCTCAGGAATGTCTCTGATGTCTTCCTTCTTACCCTGCTCATCGTCATAGAAATATGCCTTGTTCTCGAGCAGGTCGATAACTCCAGCGAAGTCATCTTCCTTACCAATCGGGATTGTGATCATGATCGCGTTAGAACCAAGTCTGTTACGGATCTGATCAACAGTGCCGTAGTAGTCAGCACCCATAGCATCCATCTTGTTTATGAATGCCATTCTCGGAACATGGAATCCCTCTGCCTGACGCCATACGTTCTCAGACTGAGGCTCAACACCGCTCTTTGCAGCGAATACGCCGACAGCGCCATCAAGTACACGAAGTGAACGCTCAACCTCTACTGTGAAGTCTACGTGACCAGGTGTATCGATAATGTTGATTCTGTGCTCCGGTGCGCCCTTCTTAGGTGCGCCATTTTCTTCCAATGTCCAGTGACAGGTTGTAGCAGCTGATGTGATAGTAATACCACGCTCCTGCTCCTGCTCCATCCAGTCCATTGTAGCTGTACCATCGTGAGTTTCACCAATCTTATAGTTTACACCGGTATAATACAGGATACGCTCTGTAAGAGTTGTCTTACCAGCGTCGATATGAGCCATAATACCAATGTTTCTGGTTCTCTCAAGAGGATACTCTCTTCCAGGATCGTTAGCCAAGGAATTTTCCTCCTTATATTACAGCAACCTAAGAGATAGGAATCCCTGTCTCTCAGGTCATACACGAATACCTTACCGGCAAAGCCGGTACAGGTATGTTAATCGCGTAAATATAACAGAAACAGACTTTAATATTAGAAACGATAATGCGCAAATGCCTTGTTTGCATCGGCCATCTTGTGCATATCTTCCTTACGCTTTACAGCGGAGCCTGTGTTGTTGGACGCATCAAGGATCTCGTTCGCAAGGCGATCGATCATTGTCTTCTCAGATCTCTGTCTGGAATACATTGTCAGCCAACGAAGTCCAAGAGCCTGACGTCTGTCCGGACGAACCTCGATAGGTACCTGATATGTAGCACCACCGATACGTCTAGCTTTTACTTCGAGTGAAGGCATGATGTTGTTCATAGCCTCTTCGAATACTTCAAGTGCCGGCTTTCCGGCCTTCTCTTCGACCTTTGCAAATGCACCGTAAACAATCTTCTGTGCAACGCCCCTCTTACCATCAAGCATGATGTTGTTGATGAGCTTTGTAACGACCTTGTTCTTGTAAACGGGATCTGCAAGCACGTCTCTTTTTACAATATGTCCTTTACGTGGCACGTTTCTTCCCTCCTAAATTGAGTCATTGGGCTCAACGGTACTCAGAGGCGTATGCCCCTGTTCGTGCGGTCTTGAAGCTATCTGTATAGATAACCTAAATCCCAACACTACCGTATATTATCGAAATTACTTTTTAGCAGCCTTCGGTCTCTTTGCTCCATACTTGGAACGAGCCTGCATTCTGTTTGCGACACCTGCAGTATCAAGAGTACCACGGATGATGTGATATCTTGTACCAGGAAGATCCTTTACACGGCCGCCGCGGATCAGAACTACGCTATGCTCCTGAAGGTTGTGACCTTCTCCGGGGATGTAGCTAGTAACTTCGATTCCGTTGGAAAGACGTACACGGGCAATCTTTCTAAGAGCAGAGTTCGGCTTCTTCGGTGTAGCAGTCTTAACAGCTGTACAAACACCACGCTTCTGCGGTGAAAGTGTAGAAGTAGACTTCTTCTGCAGTGAATTGAATCCTGCCTGAAGTGCCGGAGACTTAGACTTCTTTACAGATGTCTGTCTGCCCTTTCTAACTAACTGGTTGAATGTTGGCATTTAAGTTTCACCTCTTTCTATAGTTTATTTTGTGTAAGCTCCTTTTCTCATCCTTGAGTGGTTCCGCCTCGCCTCCTGGCATGGCAGCTTACAAGATTTTAGCGTGCCATTCTATTGAACGGCACGCTAAAATATTTTATATGAATGAAGTTATGATGTCAAGAGATATATTGTACTATTATTCGAGCTTTACGCTTTCTATAAAAGTTACTCTGTGATTTCCTGACCTGCTTCTACCATCTCTTCACCTGAGATCATTTCATCATCAAGTCCGATGGTCTCATCATCCTCACTGATCACTTCATCAGTTGAAAGTTTGATGTTTCTGTAACGTCTGAGACCTGTACCTGCAGGAATCAGCTTACCGATGATAACATTTTCCTTAAGACCTACAAGGTGATCTACCTTACCCTTAATAGCGGCATCAGTAAGAACCTTTGTTGTCTCCTGGAAGGACGCTGCTGACATGAAGGAATCTGTAGCAAGTGAAGCCTTTGTAATACCAAGGATGATATTTGTAAATGTTGCAGGCTTCTTGCCCTCTTCTTCAGCTGCCTCGTTGATCTCATCCAGATCAAGATTATCCATTCTTGTACCAGGAAGGAGCTCTGTATCACCCGGATCATCAACTTCTACCTTCTTCAGCATCTGATGAACAATGACTTCGATATGCTTGTCATTGATCTCAACACCCTGCAAACGGTATACTCTCTGAACTTCCTTAAGGAAGTAATCCTGTACAGAGCGGAGTCCCTTGATCTTTAAGAGATCATGAGGGTTGATAGAACCTTCAGTGATAACGTCACCGGCTTCAACTACGACACCATCCTCAACCTTGATTCTGGAACCGTAAGGAATCAAATAAGCCTTTGACTCACCTGTTTCATCGTTTGTAACGATAACTTCCTTCTTGGTCTTTGTATCACGTACCTCGACCTTACCGCCAAATTCAGCGATGATCGCAAGTCCCTTAGGTTTACGAGCCTCAAAAAGCTCCTCAACTCTAGGAAGACCCTGTGTGATATCAGAACCGGCAACACCACCGGAGTGGAATGTTCTCATTGTAAGCTGTGTACCAGGCTCACCGATTGACTGAGCAGCGATGATACCTACTGCTTCACCAACCTGTACAGGCTCACCTGTTGCCATGTTTGCACCATAGCACTTAGCGCAGATACCCTTATGGCTGCGGCATGTGAGGATCGTACGGATCTTTACGGACTCGATAGGCTCACCGTCACGTACACCAACTGTTACAACCTGACGAGCTCTGAGAGGAGTGATCATCTGGTTTACACCAACGATCTTTCTGCCATCCTTATCAAAGATATCCTCGCAGGAGTATCTTCCTGTAATACGTGCCTCAAGGCTTTCGATCTCTTCCTTACCGTCCATGAATGCAGATACAACCATTCCAGGTATCGGACGCTTCTTGCCTTCATTACAATCCATATCACGGATTACGAGCTCAGAAGATACGTCAACCATTCGACGTGTAAGGTATCCGGAATCGGCTGTTCTAAGAGCTGTATCGGAAAGTCCCTTTCTTGCTCCATGTGCAGACATGAAGTATTCCAGAACGTTAAGACCCTCACGGAAATTAGCCTTGATAGGAAGCTCGATAGTATGACCTGTTGTATCAGCCTGCAATCCACGCATTCCTGCCAGCTGCTTGATCTGCTTATCAGATCCTCGAGCTCCGGAGTCTGCCATCATTCGGATATTGTTATATTTATCAAGACCTTTCAGCAGGTCATGTGTGATAGTATCGTCACACTCTTTCCATGTCTCGATAACTTCGTTGTAACGCTCTTCATCTGTAATAAGACCACGCTTAAAGTTCTTTGTGATCCTATCCACTGTATCCTGTGCCTGCTGAAGAAGTTCCGGCTTAGACTCAGGAACGATCATATCAGAAATGGATACACTGATCGCAGCGATCGTTGAGTAGTGATAACCCATAGCCTTGATGTGATCAAGAACTTCTGCGGTCTTTATGGATCCATGTGTATTAATGATAGCCTCGATGATCTGCTTCAGCTGCTTCTTACCAACCTGCTGATCGATCTCAAGAACGAACTCGTTCTCAGGCTTTGTTCTATCCTGGAAACCAAGATCCTGCGGGATGATCTCATTGAAAAGCAGACGACCCAGTGTAGCATTTACAATACCGGAACGCTTCTCACCGTTGACAGTCTTCTCAATTCTAACCTTGATCTTACTCTGAAGAGTGATCATATGGTTTACATAAGCCATGATCGCTTCGGAAATGTCCTTGAAGATCATTCCCTCACCAGGCTCACCATCTTTATCAAGTGTGAGGTAATAAATACCAAGGATCATATCCTGTGTAGGTACGGTTACCGGTCCACCATCTGACGGCTTCAGAAGGTTATTAGGAGAAAGCAGCATGAATCTGCACTCTGCCTGTGCTTCTACTGAAAGCGGAAGATGTACAGCCATCTGGTCTCCATCAAAGTCAGCATTAAACGCTGTACATGCAAGAGGATGAAGCTTAATAGCCTTACCTTCTACAAGAACAGGCTCAAATGCCTGAATACCAAGTCTGTGAAGCGTAGGAGCACGGTTAAGCATAACAGGATGCTCCTTGATAACTTCTTCAAGAACGTCCCAAACTTCGGGCTCAAGTCTCTCGACCATCTTCTTCGCATTCTTGATATTATGAGATGTACCGTTAGCAACAAGCTCCTTCATAACAAAAGGCTTGAAAAGCTCGATAGCCATCTCTTTCGGAAGTCCGCACTGCCAGATCTTAAGCTCAGGTCCAACGACGATAACGGAACGTCCTGAATAGTCAACTCGCTTACCGAGAAGGTTCTGACGGAAACGTCCACCCTTACCCTTAAGCATATCGGAAAGAGACTTCAGTGCACGGCTACCCGGACCTGTAACAGGACGTCCACGGCGACCATTATCAATAAGGGCATCAACTGCCTCCTGAAGCATTCTCTTTTCGTTTCTAACGATAATATCCGGTGCACCGAGCTCAAGAAGTCTCTGCAGACGGTTATTACGGTTAATGATTCTTCTGTAAAGATCATTAAGATCGGATGTTGCAAAACGACCACCATCCAGCTGAACCATAGGTCTAAGATCAGGCGGGATAACCGGGATACAATCCATGATCATCCATGCCGGATTATTTCCGGATTCACGGAATGCTTCAACAACATCAAGTCTCTTGATGATTCTTGCTTTCTTCTGACCTGTTGCATCCTGAAGTTCTTCCTTCAGTTCAGCAGATTCTTTTTCAAGATCAATAGCTTCCAGAAGTTCCTTAACTGACTCGGCACCCATGCCTACGCGGAATTTCTTTTCGCCATTTCTCTCTCTGGCATCCTGATATTCTTTTTCGCTAAGAACCTGCTTGTACTCAAGATCTGTATCCATAGGATCAAGTACAATGTAGGAAGCAAAGTAAAGAACCTTTTCAAGGATCCTCGGTGAAAGATCAAGAATAAGACCCATTCTGCTGGGGATTCCCTTGAAGTACCAGATATGGGAAACCGGAGCTGCAAGCTCGATGTGTCCCATTCTCTCACGACGAACGGAAGACTTTGTTACTTCAACGCCGCATCGGTCGCAGACAATGCCTTTATAACGAATCTTCTTATACTTTCCGCAGTGACATTCCCAGTCCTTGCTAGGTCCGAAAATGCGCTCGCAGAACAGTCCATCCTTTTCCGGCTTCAGCGTTCTGTAGTTGATCGTCTCAGGCTTCTTTACTTCACCATGTGACCATTCTCTGATTCTGTCCGGTGAAGCCAGGCCGATCTTGATCGCATCAAATGTCAACGGCTGATAGGTTTCAGACTGCTTATTTGTCTCTGGCATGAACATGCTCCTTCCAAAGTATTGTCATATCCGGACTGAATGCCCTTCAATCCGGATATTTTTTCTATATATGTGTAATGTCGAAATCGTTTGGATCAGTTTCTCAGCTGTTAACCGGATCCTGCTCCTCATCATAAACGTCAACGGAATCGTCCTCGGAAATCTCCTCGATCTCATCCTCCTCGACATCTACAAGTTCACCGGCCTCGTTGTGCTCCTGTACATGATAACCATGGCTTGCATAGTTTTCCTGCTGCTTAAGATCATGATCATCATTCAGGATAGCGCGCATATCTGTCTCGCCGTAATCAACGTTTTCGCTGATCTCAACCTCAGAGCCGTCCTCTTTAAGAACACGAACATCCAGACCAAGTGACTGAAGCTCCTTAAGGAGAACCTTAAAGGACTCCGGAACACCGGGCTCAGGGATATTCTCACCCTTAATAATTGCCTCGTAAGTCTTAACACGTCCGATGACATCATCAGACTTAACTGTAAGCACTTCCTGAAGAGTATATGCTGCACCGTATGCTTCCAGTGCCCAAACTTCCATCTCTCCGAATCTCTGTCCACCGAACTGAGCCTTACCACCAAGAGGCTGCTGTGTAACCAGTGAGTAAGGACCTGTAGAACGTGCATGGATCTTATCGTCTACCAGATGATGCAGCTTCAGATAGTGCATGTGTCCGATAGTTACCGGAGACTCGAAATACTCACCTGTACGACCGTCTCTAAGATTTACTTTACCGTCCTTACGGATCTTTACACCCTTCCACAGTGCTCTGTGATCTCTGTTCTCATCGAGATACTGCATTACTTCCGGAAGAAGAGTGTCCTTATACTTCTCATAGAACTCTTCCCACTCGTCATTAACGTAGTCGTTTGCAAGCTCAAGCATATCCTCGATATCGATCTCGTTTGCACCGTCAAATACAGGTGTGGAGATATTGAAGCCAAGAGCCATTGCAGCAAGAGAAAGGTGAATCTCAAGGACCTGTCCGATATTCATTCGAGACGGCACACCCAGAGGATTAAGCACGATATCCAGAGGTCTTCCGTTAGGCAGGTACGGCATATCTTCTACAGGAAGGACACGGGAAACTACACCCTTGTTACCGTGACGACCGGCCATCTTATCACCAACCTGGATCTTTCTCTTCTGTGCTATATAAATACGTACTGCATGATTTACACCCGGAGCCAGCTCATCGCCGTTCTCTCTTGTAAATACTTTTGCATCTACGACAATACCATATTCACCATGCGGTACCTTAAGTGATGTATCACGAACCTCGTGAGCCTTTTCACCAAAGATCGCACGAAGAAGTCTTTCTTCTGCTGTAAGCTCAGTCTCACCCTTAGGTGTAACCTTACCTACAAGGATATCACCGGCACGAACTTCCGCACCGATTCTGATGATTCCTCTCTCATCAAGATCCTTAAGAGCATCCTCACCAACACCGGGAATATCACGAGTGATCTCCTCCGGTCCGAGCTTTGTCTCACGTGCCTCTGACTCATACTCTTCGATATGAACAGAAGTATATACGTCACGCTGTACAAGACGCTCAGAAAGAAGAACAGCATCCTCGTAGTTGTAACCTTCCCACTCCATGAATCCGATAAGCGGATTCTTACCGAGAGAAAGCTCACCTTCCTTAGTAGAAGGACCGTCTGCTATAACGTCTCCTGCTTCAACATGATCACCCTTGAATACGATAGGTCTCTGGTTGTAGCAGTTGCTCTGGTTGGAACGCATAAACTTGATCAGGTGATACTCATCCTTTGTTCCATCATCGTTGTCCATGCAGATTCTGTTTGATTCTGACATGGTGATGATTCCGGACTTTCTGGCAACTACACAGTCACCTGAATCGACAGCTGCCTTATGCTCCATACCTGTACCGACAGCCGGTGCCTCTGTTGTAAGAAGCGGAACCGCCTGACGCTGCATGTTTGATCCCATCAGCGCACGAGTAGGGTCATCGTTCGGAAGGAACGGAACGAGTGTAGTAGCGATAGAGAATACCTGTCTCGGTGAGACATCCATGTACTCAAATCTACTTCTATCCCACTCCTGTGTCTGATCTCTAAAACGACCTGATACCTGCTTATTAACGAAGTGTCCCTCTGCATCAAGAGGCTCAGAAGCCTGTGCTACATGATAATTATCTTCCTCATCGGCTGTCATGTAGACAACTTCGTTAGTAACGACCGGGTTGCTTTCGTCTGTAAGATCGATCTTTCTATACGGTGCCTCTACGAAACCATACTCATTAATACGTGCAAAGCAGGCAAGAGAGTTGATAAGACCGATGTTCGGTCCTTCAGGTGTCTCTACCGGGCACATACGACCATAGTGAGAGTAGTGGATATCGCGGACCTCCATGCCGGCACGGTCTCTTGAAAGACCACCGGGACCAAGTGCAGAAAGACGACGCTTATGTGTCAGCTCGGAAAGAGGATTGTTCTGATCCATAAACTGTGACAGCTGTGATGATCCGAAGAACTCCTTAACTGCAGCAGTTACAGGCTTGATATTGATAAGAGCCTGCGGTGTGATCGTACTAATATCCTGAGTTGTCATTCTCTCACGAACAACTCTCTCCATACGGGAAAGTCCGATTCTGTACTGGTTCTGAAGAAGCTCACCAACCGCACGGATACGACGATTTCCAAGGTGGTCGATATCATCCTTATTTCCGATCCTGTACTCAAGGTGCATATTATAGTTAATAGAAGCAAAGATATCTTCCTTTGTAATATGCTTCGGAATAAGCTCCGGAATGTTCTTTCTGATAGCAGCCTGAAGATCCTCAGGAGTATCACACTCTTCCATGAGCTTTGCAAGAGCAGGATAGTAAACGAGCTCAGTAATACCGTAGTCCTCTGCTGTCTTTCCTTCAGGGAACTCAATGTAATGATTGATATCTACCATAAGAGAAGAAAGAACCTTAACGTTTCTCTCCTCTGTCTGGATCATTACATAAGGAACTGCACTGTTCTGGATCTCGATAGCGAGTTCTCTGGTAATAACAGCTCCTGCCTCAGCCTTAACATCGCCTGCCTCAACAACTTCACCTGTTGCAGGATCGATAACATCTTCTGCAAGTGTATGACCGGTAATACGGTTCTTAAAATGAAGTTTCTTATTAAATTTATAACGACCAACTTTTGCAAGGTCATATCTTCTCGGATCGAAGAACATTCCTTCGATGAGAGTTCTTGCGCTTTCCTCAGCAAGAGGCTCGCCCGGACGAATCTTCTTATAAAGTTCCAGAAGACCCTGAACTGCATTCTCAGTGGTATCCTTTGTGAAAGATCCCTGAATCTTTGGCTCATCTCCAAAATAATCGAGAATCTCTTCATTGGAACCAATTCCAAGTGCACGGATCAGTACAGTGATCGGCACCTTTCTGGTACGATCTACACGAACATAGAAGACATCGTTAGCATCTGTCTCATACTCGAGCCATGCTCCTCTGTTCGGGATAACCGTACATGAGAAAAGTTCCTTTCCGAGTTTATCGTGATCTATACCATAATAAATTCCGGGGGAACGAACTAACTGGCTGACAATTACACGTTCTGCTCCGTTGATAACGAACGTGCCGGTATCCGTCATAATAGGGAGATCACCCATAAAGATCTCGTGTTCCTTGATATCTTCTTCCGGGTTCTCACTGTTTCTGAGACGTACCTTCACCTTAAGCGGTGCTGCATACGTTGCGTCTCGTGCTTTGCACTCTTCAATGGAATACTTTGCCTCATCCTTAGCAAAATCGTAACCTACGAAATCCATGCTGAGGTTTCCGCTGTAGTCTGTAATTGGAGAAATATCTGCAAACGCCTCTTTTAATCCCTCATTGATGAACCAATCATATGAGGACTTCTGAACATCAATGAGATTAGGCATCTCAATGACATCCTGCTTTCTCTGAAAGCTCATTCGCATCGCTTTCCCATTGTAGACCGGATGTATTCTGTTCTTTTCCATTAACGTTTCACCCCGTTCTTAAAAACTTCACCTAAGCAACCGCACTACCCGTAAAAAAGGGCGCAAAAAAGCCCATGTAACCACAATAGTGCATTTTCCATGGTAACATAGGTTTATAAATTAGTCAACTATTAATTTTGGATATTTATTAAAACAATTCTCAATTGCATTTCACCGACAAAACACCATCTAATATATCGGCAAATTCTTTTAAAAAATAATAACACCAGGCTGTGCTAAAGCACAGCCCAGCGTCGAATAAGCAAGTGACAAATTACTTAAGAGTAACCTTAGCACCAACTTCCTCAACCTTAGCCTTGATGTCCTCAGCAGTAGCCTTATCAACATCTTCCTTAAGGATCTTAGGAGCTCCATCAACGAGATCCTTAGCTTCCTTCAGGCCAAGACCGGTGATCTCACGAACAACCTTGATAACCTTAACCTTGTTAGCGCCTACCTCTGTAAGCTCTACGTTGAACTCAGTCTTCTCTTCGCCTGCTGCTGCGCCTGCTGCGCCAGCTGCTGCTACTACAACGCCTGCAGATGCAGATACGCCGAACTCTTCTTCACAAGCCTTAACGAGGTCGTTAAGCTCAAGAACTGTAAGACCCTTTATAGCCTCGATCATTTCTTCCTTTGTCATTTTATTTACCTCCAAATTGGTATAGTGTGAATTTCAAATATACACGATCCGGAAAATTATGCTTCCGGAGCTGCCTCTGCTGCCGGAGCCTCTGCTGCCGGAGCCTCTGCTGCCTCGCCGCCTTCTGCCTTCTGCTCTGCGATCTGCTTGATAACACGAGCGAAGTTTGCGATAGGAGACTGCATGCTTCCAAGGAGTCTGGAGAGAAGTTCCTCTCTGGACGGGATCTTGGAAAGATCAATTACTGCGTTTGTATCGTAGTATGTACCTTCTACGACTGCACCCTTAACCTCAAGGGCCTTTGCCTTCTCAGCGAACTTGCAGATGATTCGTGCCGGAGCAGTAACATCATCCTCGGCGATCGCCAGAGCAGAAGGTCCATCGAGAAGCTGATCAAGCTGAGCAAAATCAGTTCCCTCGAAGGCACGCTTCATCATGGTATTCTTATAAACCTTATAAGAAACACCGGCCTCACGAAGCTGCTTTCTGAGCTCTGTATCCTGCTCTACTGTCAGTCCACGGTAGTCAACAAGAACTGCTGCCTTGGCATCCTTAACCTTAGCTACGATCTCATCAACAACGGGCTGTTTCAGTTCTACCTTTGCCATGGTTTACTTTACCTCCTTACGAAATTGATAGCCGAATTTCGTAACCGTATGGCACAATACGATAAACGAAAAGGCTCCTGCCAAAAGACAGGAGCCCATAAAAGTCAATTAAATAAAACTCTTATTTCCTCGGCAGGCGTTTTCGCCTTACGCGCATCCGCGCACCTGCTGTCTTCGGCCGGTTCAATTCAGAACCTTTCGTAATTTAACACAGGTCAGATGCGATGTCAAGATGTTTTTTAAGAAACTTTTACTTTAACGACAAACTTCTTATTTGAGCCATCGTTGCAGGTATATGTTACTGTGTATATTCCACGCTTATTTGCGATAAAGCTTGTAACATTACCCTGATGATCTGTGACAGCTGTAATGTTCTTCGGCTTACTTACCTTGATATCATAAGCGCCAAGCGGAATATAAGATCCGTCAGTGAACTTATATACATAATCTGTCGCATATGCATAATCAGATGTTACCGGCATAGATGAGATTGAATATGTAGTTCTCTTAACAAATCCGAGATCCTTTGTCTTCTTTCCGTCAGAATAGAAAATAGTATCATTAAAATCATACTTTGTCGGCGCTGTGGTTCCAACAAGAGCCTGAATGTTATCAACGCTGATCACCTGACCTACAGAATATGTCTTTGCAGCAGCTGCTGATGACTTTGCCTTGCTATGAACGATCTGAAGGAATGCAATTGTCTTCGGACGAACAACCATTGTTTCAACAGCTGCAACTCCGCCGTATGCTCCAAACACATATACAACAGCACTTGTAGACATAGTCTTGCTGCACTTTATAGAGCCGTTCTTAACAGAGATTTCTGCAGGAGACTCTGTAAGGACACCGGTCTTCATGTCATAAGAAAAGACATTCCACTCGATATCATTCTTTTTAAGTCCCTTGACCTTTGCTCCTGTGATATCTGTAAGTGTAAGCTTCTGTGTAGCTCCTGTTCCAAGGTAAGAAATACCGTTAGTTGAAACAGTTCCTGTCTTTGTCTTGAAAGCATACTGATGGTTCTGACTTGCCATTAATAAAAGCTTATAAAGTTTTGCCTGAGCCTCTGCTGAATTACAGGAAAGTGCCTCTGCATCAACTGATGAGATCTCATCCACACTCTTACCTGTTGCTTCCTCAAAGACCTCTTCTGCTGTCTTGATCTCTACAACCTCGTTATCAGCTGCAACAGCCTCAACTTCAGCAGTTACTTCTTTCTCAGCAGCTGATACAGGTACAGATATGCTGAGAACCATTACCGCGCTAAGTATCAGCGCAAGATTCTTCTTGAACTTCATTGTTCTCCTCCTAAACTCTAATAAGACTATGTAATCCGCGGAAAATCCACGGTTATTACCGATAAAACATTTAAGACACACGGATCTTCACTTTAAATTTTTTGTTTGATCCATCAGCAAGTGTATACGTCACAGTATAACTGCCTTTTTTATTAGGGATAAATGACTCCGGATTTCCACGGTCATCACAACCCGTCACAGTGATCTTCTTTTTATTCGATATCCTGATCGCGTATCCGATCTTATTCGCACTGACGGAGTTTTCACTTCTGTTTCCGTAAGTTTTATCAGACCAGACTCTTATATCCTGACCCGCAAGACTGCAGATGTCATTTACGCTCACGTTTTCTCCGGCCTTAACAGAAATCCCTGATCTTACAACATTTTTAACTTTTCCGTTGTTAAGATATCCAAACTTAACAGCAGGTTTGGTGACTGTAAAACATGCAGAGACCGTAACGCCCTTATATGTGGCTATAACATTTGCGGAAGCTCCTGCCGAGGCTGTTTTGAGACACTTAAGCCTGCCATTTTTTACAGAAAACAGCGACGTATCAGATACTTCCCACGTAATATTCTTTGCTTTCTTTGCGTCAGCCGGCACTGTTCCCGAGCCATATGCTATTCGCAGCTTCATAGCTTTGCCTGCGCCTATATACTGATCACCGCTTGTAGTCAGATATCCACTGGGTTCGCGGAACTTATATCCACCGATCGCACTGTAAATATCAAGACCTCCTGTCACAGAGTGTCCTCCGCAGGAATAAGTTATTCCATCCGCAGCCCCAACGATACGGGCCGAAACCTCATCCGCCGCAGAGGAACCATGACTGTTTTTTAAGGAACTGTCAGAGGCATATATCAGCGCTGCCGCTGCCGCAACCATCGGACTCGCCTGACTTGTACCCGCAAGACCTTTAAAACCGCCGTCTGATATATATGTAGAGTAGATCGCATTTCCTTCCCCCGAACTTCCTCCCGGTGCAGAAATGTCAACCCAACTTCCATAGTTAGAATAGTCGGCAAGTTTTCCATCCTTTGTAGTTGCCGCAACCGCTATTACATGATCACAGGCAGCTGGATAGGTTTTATTTGAAACGCCCTTATTTCCTGCAGCCGCAACAACTACAATGCCGGCTTCCCAGGCTTCATCTATATAATCCTGAAAATCATTTTTGTAGTCTCCGGTCGCGCCGAAGCTCATATTGATCACATCAACTTTTTTGCTTATTGCTTTGCGGATTCCCTCAACTGCATTAGAAAGTGTTATGGATCCGTTTTCTGTGATCCTGATCGAATAAATATCCGCATCCGGGGCAACTCCGCATCCATAACTTCCATTATTTCTCTCTGCCGCTATGATACCTGCCACATGTGTTCCATGACCGTTTGTGTCTGTTCCGGAGCTCATATCCCCCGTCCAGGTGATATCGCTGATGCGTTTGAGATCTGTATTTGATACCAGCGTACCGGTGTCCAGTACAGCAACTACAGCACCTTTTCCTGTTGAAATATCCCAAGCATCCGCATCGTTTATCTTTTCATGAAACCACTGAGAACTGAGTTCGGGATCGTTAAAATCCGAAAGAGATTCCGTTTCAAAGCTATAATCATCCAGTATCAGCTGAGGCTTAAGCGCAGCACTGATACTCACAGATCTCTCAGATTCGCCAAGAACTGTTTTTATATCAGACGGAAGTTTCAGCACAGCGATCCCCTCTTCATATTCCATCAGCTCTGCGCCATATGTTTCCGCAATTTCTTCCGCTTCTTCAAGTGTCGAGGCATTAGCAAATGCCTCATCTTCTATGTAATCTTTCCCTGCTTCCATTCCGGAAAGTCTGGATTCCAGCCTTTCATTTTCTTCTTGGATCGTGAGAACATCCGAACCATTCCCCCTTTCCTCCGCCATTCCTGACAAAGGAGAAAAAATGGATGTAAACACAAACGCGACAAGAAAACCTAATATTAGCTTTTTTCTTTTATAAATATTCATGACTATCTGTCGTAAATTCCCCAAATCACGTACAACTTTTCCAACGTTTTCAAATTATACAAAACCGATTGTTCTTTTACAAGGACATAAAAAGATATTGCTTAAATTTTTATACAATTCTTAAGAATTACGTTCAATCATGCTATACTAATAACATGAAAAATACAAAAATTTTAACATTGCTTGCCTTTTCGGTCATCCTCACTTTCTCTGGATGTGCAGGGCATAAGAGCAATTCAAAATCCGAAACTTCCAATACATCAACATCAGAAGCCATTTCAACCACCGACAACGACCCGATCGTTATCGGCAATGATGGTCACGCTGCAGCAGAAGTCACATGGAACAGTGACGGGACTGGTACTGACGACACGTCGTCATCAACTCCTTCCGAGCCCGTTCCTGAAACATTCGAAGGCTATCAGCTCTCAGATACGGATGTCTCTGAAAACAGCGTTTACAAAAAAAGTGTCAAAAATCCCGGCACTGTTGTTATCGATTTTGCCGGCGATATTGATTTTGACGACCGTTATTCAAACATGCTGGCTCTCAGAGCACGCGGAAACGGCATTTCCGGATGTATCGACAGCAATTTATTAGAGAAACTCCGTTCAGCAGACATTTTCATGATCAATAACGAGTTTCCTTACAGCACACGCGGCGCTGCTCTCGCCAACAAAAAATTCACCTTTAGAGCAGATCCTGCCACCGTTTCATTTCTGAATGATATGGGTGTTGATATCGTATCTCTCGCAAATAATCATGCTTATGACTATGGCGAAGAAGCGCTTATCGATACCTTTGAAACGTTGGAAAACGCAGACATTCCTTATGTCGGAGCCGGCTACAACTTAGACGAAGCCATGCGTCCCGTATACTTCATCGCCGGAGGTATGAAGATCGCTTTTGTATCTGCCACACAGATAGAGCGCAGCCTCCCGCCGGACACAAAAGAAGCTACCGATACTTCACCCGGTGTACTCAGAACTCTCGATCCCGAAAAGTTCGTGTCCGTAATCAAAGAAGCCGAATCAAACAGCGACTTTGTTATCGCCTATGTCCATTGGGGAAGCGAAAATGTTAACGACTTTGAGGCATCGCAAAGAGAACTCGCAACAGCTTATGTAGACGCAGGTGCAGATCTCATAATCGGCGATCATCCACATGTCCTGCAGGGAATTGAATATATAAAGGACGTTCCCGTTTTATATAGTCTCGGGAACTTCTGGTTTAACTCAAAAACACTCGATAACTGTGTTGCCGAAGTCGTACTCGGAGGCGGAACCATCCAGTCCCTGCAATTCATACCGTGCAGACAGTATGACTGCAGCACACATCTCATGACTAAAGGAAACGGCGATTTTGAACGTATTCTTTCCAACATGAGAGGTTACTCCGTAAATATAAGAATAGACGAAAACGGATACATTACCAAATCCGGAAGCTGATACAAGGATTTGACAATGACAAAGCCCCCGCAGGTGACCATTGATCCTGCGAGGGCTTTATTAGATATCACTGCTGAAGCGCACTTACTACTGCCGGAAGGAACTGTTTCTTTCTGGAAACCACACCCGGGAGAAGTGCTGAATTTTCTCCGGTCTTTTTGCCGTTAAAGGCATTTTCGATAGTAACATCCGCATCTTTACCGGTAAAGAATACCTCAGAAGACTCTGAAAGAATATCAGTAAAGAGAATGAATATCATATCAAGCTTATTATCTACTCTCTGATTTTCGAGCTCTTCTGCTACTCTCTTTTCAATCTCTTTAAGCTCTTCTGCGTCCATGGAACTGATCTGACCGATACCGATAGTCATATCATTTACAGAGAAACGCTTGAAGTCCTGATGAATGATCTCATCTGCAGTCTTGCTTCCGAGGTTACTTCCTGCTCTGAACATTTCCATAGCAAATTTCTCAGGATCAATACCTGAAATCTCTGCAAGAGCAGCTCCTGCCTTACGATCAACCTCTGTACATGTAGGAGAACGATAAAGCAGAGTATCGGAAACGATAGCTGCAAGAAGAAGACCTGCAGTATTCTTGTCGATCTCAACATTATATTCCTGATACATCAGATAAACGATCGTAGAAGTACTTCCAAGCGGCTGATTTCTGAAAAATACAGGTCCCATGGTTTCGATCGTACCAAGTCTGTGGTGATCGATGATTTCCATGATCTCAGCATTTTCAATACCGTTTACTGCCTGGCTCTTTTCATTATGATCTACAAGGATCACACGCTTCTTTCTTGCACCGAGGAAGTTACGGCGAGAGATCATTCCTACGTAGCGGTCATTATCATCAAGGACAGGGAAATAACGGTGATGCTCTTTTGCCATTACAGACTGAATATCCTCGATGTAGTCATTCATGCGGAATGTTACGAGATTCTTTTCCTTCATGAAATAACTGATAGGAAGACTCTGGTTGATAAGACGAGCTGCCGTAAATGTATCGTGCGGTGTGCTGATGATCTTACAGCCATGTTCTTCCGCCTGCTTCTTAATGGTAGAAGCTATGCTGGATCCTTCACATACGATAAGGCATCCTGCATTCATTTCTATAGCGCAGAGCTGAGACTCGTATCGGTTTCCAAGAATAACCACATCTCCCTGCTCTACATATTTTTCGATTTCTTCCGGATTACCGGCTGCGATCAGAACTTTACCCTTTTCGATACAGTCGCCTATTTCACCAACCACCATCGTACCTGCAAGGCTGTCTACCACATTCTGATAGCTGGTCTTTGCCATCGAAAGCATCTTTGAATCATAGAGATCCATATATGACTCTACGATATCACCCATTGTGATGACACCTTCAAGTGCTTTTCCCTGTGTGACTGCCAGAGTAACAACATCCTCATCTCTCATGATCTTCCATGCTGCTTTCATGGAAATATCACGGGATACGCCTGCTACCATCTTGATTTCCATGTCACGCACCTGAGTACGGACATCCTTGATGTAGGCCGGCTCTTCTACTCCGAGTTTATCAAGCACATACTGGGTCTCTTCATTCAAATGACCCGCTCTGCAGTCAAGATAAATGTCTCCTGTTACTTTGCTCTTCAGCCTTGAATATGCTATAGCGGCGCAGATAGAATCCGTATCAGGATTCTTATGACCGATCACAAGCACAGGCTGATGACTCCTTTTTTCCATCTAAATCCTCACTTACTACCCTGGACCGAAAGCATGCTCCGATCCATCGATCGTGTGAAAGTCCACACAACCATGACTTTTTCATAATCCTCTAGTTAACCACAGCTAACTCATTGTCCACAAGGACAAAACTAATTTGTTGATAGTTTTACAGTATAACAGCTGAACAATGACGGGGCAAGTATCATTATTAATTAATCAATAATCAACCAACATTTATCCAGTACCTTTCCGTTATCTGTCCCTCATCCGGTCCTTCAACTTCATTTTCAAGGACACCGCCGCATTTCAGTATGACTCCTCTGGATGCGGCATTATCGTCATCACAAGTTATAAGTACCCTGTCAAGACCGATCTTTGCTGCTTCTTTAAGCACAAGTTTCAGCATTTCTGCCGCATACCCTTTTCGTCTCTCGGAAGGCCTCACACTATAACCGACATTTCCGCCATAACGAAGAAGCCATCTATTGAGCCTGTGCCGCAGATCTATCATTCCTATAAGCCGTTCATTTTTATCTAACGCAAGAAACGTACTTGCCGGCACAAAACCTTCCCTTACTGTTTCTTCCTGTCTGTTTCTCCTGTTTGCAGCGAGCCACTCATCATAGGTTTCATAGCCTTCCAGTCCCGCGCCGCCGTTTACTGTCTCTTCTCCGACATCCCAGGTCTCATGAAGATAATCGGTCACCTGCTCCCTGTCACATTCTTCAGCCAAACGTAAGTGTATTCTGCTCTCTTCGGATATTTTATGTTTTTTTCGCATATATTTTGCATTGAAAAGCCCCTCCTTTTTATGGGAGGGGCGCATCTTTTATATTGTTACGGTTCCTTTTGGAGCATCCGCGCCAGTGTTTCCACCCTTAACCTGTTCAAAGGTTCTCTGGATAGACTCAGAAGGCTCCGGAGTGCAAAGTGAAACAACAACATTTACGACCAGTGCCACTACAAACGCAGGAAGCAGTTCATATATTCCAAAGATCCCACCATGCGGTGCTACAAGGTACTTCCACACAAATACCATGATACCACCTGCAGCCATGGAAGCTGTTGCTCCCTCACGAGTGCTTCTCTTCCAGAAAAGAGCCAGAAGAACAACCGGTCCAAATGCAGCGCCAAATCCTGCCCAAGCAAATGATACCACACGGAATACGCTGCTGTTCGGATTCCATGCAAGAATTACTCCGATAACCGCTATCGCCACAACTGTGAGACGTGCAACCAGCATGGATGTCTTTTTACTGAGCTTGATCCCAAGGAAGTCATGCAGCAGATCCTCTGACATGCTGCTGGCTGCTGCAAGGAGCTGTGAATCTGCCGTAGACATTGTCGCTGCAAGTATTCCTGCCATGATAATACCGGCAACTATGGAAAACAGAATTCCGTTGCTGCTCATAAGATCTGCGATACGGATGATGATAGTCTCGGACTCCGCGCTTGTTGTAAGGAAATCAAACTTACCTGCTGCCGATACACTGTAACCTATGATACCGATAAATACTGCGATTGCCATGGAAACAACTACCCATACAGCGGCGATACGTCTGGAAAGCTTTATCTCCTCCGGATTACGGATAGCCATAAATCTGAGAAGGATATGAGGCATTCCGAAATATCCGAGTCCCCATGCGAGAGTTGATACAACTGAAAGAAAGCCAAAAGTTCCTGCGCTTCCGCTTGCTGCATCGTACCCCTGAGTCAGATTGAGATAACCTGGGAGTGCTTTCGCATTTTCTACTACTGTTCCAAGTCCGCCTGCCTGATTGATGCCAAATACGATAACGATCAGGAGTGCTACAGACATTACAACCGACTGGATAAGATCCGTTGTTGAAACTGCAAGAAATCCTCCGAGTACGGTATATCCTATGATAACTGCTGCGCCGATCAGCATTGCTACATGATAATCCCAACCAAAAAGACTGTTAAAGAGAGTTCCTACTGCCTTAAATCCGGATGCTGTGTAAGGAACAAAGAATATCAGTATTACAAGCGCTGCAATGCAGGAAAGGATATGTTTCTTATCCTCATATCTTCTGGAGAAGAAATCCGGAACAGTATTTGCGCCTATTGTTGCGGAATAAATACGGATCCTTTTTGCAACCAGCAAAAAGTTCAGATATGTTCCAACAGCAAGACCGATGACTGTCCATCCTACCTCTGCAACACCACAGAGATAAGCAAGTCCCGGAAGTCCCATCAGAAGGTATGAGCTCATATCCGATGCCTCTGCACTCATTGCTGTAACTACCGGATGAAGTCCTCGACCTCCAAGATAGAAATTAGCTGTGTCATCCGCACTTCCCTTACGGCTGTAATAAACACCGATAAGAACTGTGACCGCAAGATATGCGATGATCACGATCAATACGCAAATACTTGTGCTTGTCATAATCTCTCCTCCATTTTTCAAAATTCATATATTTTTCAATGAAGAGTACTATAGCACAACTAATAATAGACTAAAATGCAGAATACAGTATAGAATCAATTCTATACCACATTCTGCATTTTATGCTTTAATCCGTTTATTTAAGCCATTTTTATACTAGACTAAAATCTATCCTTATTACCGTATTTTTATAAAAAGTTTTTTTAAAATTGATAGCCTTTCAAGAACATCGGCATCATTCTGTCCGCATTTTGCACCAAAGAATACTCTCCATCCTCAAGACACCAGTCATATAACAGCGCTCTCTCAAACATAGCGTAATCATTTACTATCTGATTTGCTGTCATATCAGTCCTGATCTCATGACGTTCCTGACCCTTTCGGATGGTCTGACTCAGCATCTTAAAATAGATGCGCTTCCGGTCCAGAAGATGCTTTTCTCCGTGAGTTATGAGCTGCGATGAAAAAAGACGCGCCAGCAATTCAATAGAAACCGAAGAGTCTATCATTTCAAACAGTTCATGATTCATATGAACGAGCTTATCTATGGCATTCATTTCAGGATCCATACTTTTCTGAAGTTCTTCATATTTTTCATCAAAAAGAATATTCAGCGATCCAAGCAGCGCATCCTTGCCTTCAAAATAATGATAGAAAGATCCCTTGGAAGTTCCCGATTCAAAGACAATATCGTCAATCGTTGTATCATCGTAGCCCTGTTCATAAAACAGCTTCCACGCAGCAGATACGATTTTTTGCTTTGTATTTCTTCCGTTTTTTCTCGCCATACAAGTCTCCGATACTAGGTCGTCAGACCTCATCCACAACTTGGAAAATATAGAACTTAAGATAATAGCTTGCATCATTTGCCCAGAGGATCGGATGATCCGGTCCCTGCTGACGGAACTCGATCTGACGCAGACGCTTATGTGCATCTCTCGCTGCCTCTTTTATGGTTTTCATAAAGAGATCCTGCTCCATAAAATGTGAGCAGCTGCAAGTCGCAAAATACCCACCATCCTTTGTGATCTTTAAGCCACGAATATTAATCTCACGATAACCGGTCACCGCTTTCTTTACGGAAGCACGCGACTTTGTAAATGCAGGCGGATCAAGAATGACTACGTCAAACTTACGATTTTCTTTCTCAAGTCTCGGAAGGATCTCAAAAGCATCTCCTACTTCATACGAGATAATATCCTGCAGTCCATTGAGCTTTGCATTTTCCGCTGCCTGCTCTATTCCAAGATCCGATGCATCAACTGACAGGACAGATTTTGCGCCTGCCGCTGCGGCATTCAGTCCAAATGAACCGGTATGAGTGAAGCAGTCAAATACTTCCGCACCCTTGCAGACCGATCTTATGGACATACGGTTAAGCTTCTGATCCAGGAAAAAGCCTGTCTTTTGTCCATTTTCCACATCTACATTATATTTTATTCCGTTTTCAATTATCTGAACCTTTGTATCAAAGCTGTCTCCTATGAATCCCTTTGTGAGCTCCATTCCTTCCTGCTTGCGGACTTTCGCATCACTTCTCTCATAGATTCCCCGAATCTTTATCCCATCTGCTGCAAGTACCTTTTTACATTCGTCAAGGATCAGTTCCTTCATCCGGTCTGTTCCGAGAGCAAGAGACTCTATTACCAGAACATCCGCAAATTTATCAATTGTTATTCCCGGAAGGAAATCCGCCTCACCAAAGATCAGTCGACAGGAATCCGACACTGTTCCCTCATAATGAAAGAGCGAATCCTCCGCCTCAAATCCGTATACATGCTTTCTGTAGTCCCATGCATTCTGCACTCTCCTGCGGATAAGCTCCTCCGTAACCGTATTTTCCTTCCTTCGTGACATGAGGCGCACACGTATTTTAGATATGTTATTTATAAATCCATAACCCAGGAAAAAACCGTCAAAATCATTTACCTCGACGATATCACCATTTTCGTACTCACCCTCATATCGGGCGATCTCATTATCAAAAACCCAAAGACCTCCGGATTTTATTGTCCTTCCCTCGCCCTTCTTCAGGATTATTTTTGCTCCGCTGATGCTTATGCTCATATATATACCTCCGGTTTTCCCAGACACTTAAAAATCTTTTGACCCAAACATATAACCAACACATTATAATGAGTGCTTTTATCCGAGTCAACAAAGCCATTTTGTTAAGTTGTATTTAATTCGAAATATTTTACTCATTTCAAACAATTTTACCCATGATTATACGGCATTTTGACCGATATTCCGTTGTTTGAGCATTATTTTTTAGTTATAATATATGACATGTGGTACAACCAGTCATGATTGTACACGCGTTACGACATGTGTCGTTTGGTCGGCACATTAAATCAGCTAAACATAAGGAGAAATCTACTATGTACAAATTCACTCTAAATGAAACCTCTTATCACGGCAAGGGTGCCATCGAGGCAGTTCCGCAGGAGATCAAGGCTCACGGTTTCAAAAAAGCATTCGTAGCTTCCGATCCGGACCTTGTTAAATTTAGTGTTACCAGTAAAGTTACCGACCTTTTAGAAAAAGAAGGTATTCCTTACGAGCTCTACAGCAATATTAAGCCAAACCCGACCATCGAAAACGTACAGACGGGTGTGCAGGCATTCAAGGACAGCGGTGCTGATGTGATAGTAGCAATCGGCGGCGGTTCTTCCATGGATACTTCCAAGGCTATCGGTATCATCATTACAAACCCTGAGTTTGCTGATGTTCGCTCCCTTGAAGGTGTTGCTCCTACAAAGAATAAATGCGTTCCGATCATCGCAGTAGCTACAACAGCAGGTACCGCTGCTGAGGTTACCATCAACTACGTTATCACTGATGTTGAGAAAAAGAGGAAGTTCGTTTGCGTTGACCCTAAGGATATCCCGATCGTCGCAGTAGTTGATCCCGACATGATGAGCTCTATGCCTAAGGGCCTCACAGCTGCAACCGGAATGGATGCTCTGACTCATGCTATCGAAGGTTACATCACAAAGGGCGCATGGGAACTTTCCGATATGTTCCACTTAAAGGCAATCGAGATCATTTCCCGTTCACTTCGCGATGCTGTAAACAATACCACAGAAGGACGGGAAGGAATGGCTCTCGGCCAGTATGTTGCCGGCATGGGCTTCTCAAACGTAGGTCTTGGTGTTGATCACTCCATGGCTCATACACTTTCAGCATGGTATGATATGCCTCACGGAAAGGCATGCGCTACTCTTCTCCCGACTGTAATGAGATTTAACGCTCCCGCAACCGGCGAAAAGTATCGTGAGATCGCACGCGTTATGGGCGTTGAAGGTGTTGACTCCATGAGCCAGGACGAGTACCGCGAAGCAGCTATAAATGCTGTTCAGAAGCTCGGTGAAGATGTTGGCATCACCATGAGTCTCAAGGGTGTTGTTCCGGAAGAGGATATCCCGCAGCTTGCACGTGACGCAAAGGCTGACGCATGCACACCGGGTAACCCGAGAGATGTCTCCATCGAAGAGATCGAAGAAATGTACAAGAGCCTGTTAAAGTAAAATATCGGCAGACAAATAACTTTGAAAGAAAAAAGCTGTGCTCCGAGTTTGATCGGAAGCACAGCTTTTTTTCATGCCGTGAAAGTTTCCTTTATTTTTTCCTTGCTTCGTCGTTTATCAGCATACATTTCTTTATCAGCTCTCATGCGGATATCTTCTATCCCCTTATCCTTTGAAGGATCAAAAAACGCATAGCCTGCAGCCATATACAGAGGCGCATCCTTATGTGTTAAATTGTACTTAGCTTCAATATTTCTTAGTTGTGTTATCTGTTTTCTCAGGGTTTCTTCCGACGAATTACGTATTATGATACAAAACTCATCTCCGCCTATCCTGAAGCACAGACCTGTTTTTCCAAAAACCGAATTTATACTATCAGCCGCAGCACATATGATCCTGTCTCCATCTGAATGTCCCAACGTGTCATTAACCTTTTTAAGATTATTAAGATCGAGAGTCAGAACACAGACATTTCCATCTATTCTGGTATTTCGACATGTACTCTCATAGCAGTTCCTGTTAGCAAGTCCCGTAAGCACATCTTTTTCTGCAAGCTGTTTATAAATTTGTATATCCCGGTTTTCTTCAAGGATCGCTCTGCTGTCCATACTGATCGCAAGCCATGTAAAAACGCAAAACAACACCATAAATGCGATAGGTATCGTGAATGTACTATCATTTACAGTGTAATAAGTCCCCAGGGTAAAGAATACACTGACAAAGAATAGAAACAGTCCTGCCACACTTACCTTCATACTGCGTGTCAGCTGTCGATTGAATATCGCACGTAATATCGCATATATCATATATAACATCGCCAATAAAATGCTTAAATGTGTAAACGGCAGCTGCTGACGTAATTCCCTTATTCCCAAAAACTGCAGCGAGACATTTACTACCGGGATAACAACAACCACAATACTGAGCAGCTTGAATAATAAAGAATCACTGAGTTTATAGAATTTCTTCGTAAATACTACCAAAGGAAAACTCATTGATAACAGGCACAAATGACCTATAAAATAAACTGCCACATAATTTGACACTTCAAGGAGAACAAACTCCGACACAAGGATAGTCCATATACCAAGCAGGACACATATTGTAGCAAAATAAGGTATATACGATCCTTTTTCAGCCATACGTATAACAAATACCCAGTTTATGAACAAAAATATACCTATTCCAGCAACGATCAGACCAAGGATCATCTGAATTATCGATCTTTTCAAGATAGAACGATATAGTTTCACCGCCGTGCCGCAGCTTATCTTTATATTATGATTAAAACTTTCATTTGTTTGACTTTTTAAGACTATATCTATTTTTGAAGAATCCGGCGGTATGGAAATGATATTCCAGGTACTTCCTGTGGTATTGCAAAAAATCGACTTTGAAGCAGTTCTCGAGTAAATTTTGTACCCGTCCGCCAGCACCGTAAGATCCCAATGATCGATATATATTCCTATTGCTCCGCCCTTTTCCATTATCTCCCGTGTTTTCAGAGTATAGGATGTACTTTTGGCAGTTTTATAGGAGCTGTCTATGGTAAGAGATGAAATAATGTCATCCTTCTTTGTCCCAAACGGCTTTTCATAATCGGAATTGATACAGAAAACTGACAAGATAACCGCTGCAACAAGCAGCAACACATAAAAAAAACTAATACGTGACGTGAAATTCCGTGTATCCATAACTTAAACCCTATCTAACGTGCCCCTTAGGTACTTTCCCAATTATATCAACAATTAATATTGTTTTGCACTATTTCCAGGACAAAATTATCAACGAAATTGACCGACATCGAAGACGTGATTTCCTATAATTTGAAAAAAGATCCCCTGTCCTCAGGAGATCTCTTTCGATCACTTCATAGATTTTATTTTCCTTTTCGCGGCTTCCAGCTGATTATCGGTTTTATCCCTCAAATACTGTTCAGAGTCAAATTCGACCTTTATATCCGGCTCAATACCAGTTCCCTGGATATTTACTCCGCTTGGGGTATAGTATTTTGCCGCTGTGATCTTTATGGCGCTTCCATCGCCGATCCCGTATACATTCTGCACGATACCCTTACCAAAAGTAGTCGTTCCGATCAGTACTCCGGCTTTTGTATCCTTTATGGCTCCGGCAAGTATTTCGGATGCACTGGCGCTGTTTCCGTCAACCAGCACTACCATAGGCATCCCAAGAGACTTTCCGTCACTTCCGTCATAGTCTTTTTCATCACCGGCTTTATCAAGCGTATATACAATTCTGCCATCTGGCAACAGCTCATCAGCGATCTTTACTACGACGTCCAGATTTCCACCCGGATTACCTCTGAGATCCAGGATAAATTTCTTCATTCCCTGACTCTTCAAACTCTCAAGGCCCTCATGGAACTGTTCTGTAGTGACTGAATCAAACTGTCCGAGTATCATATATCCGACTTCTTTATCGATCATATTTACAGAAACAGTCTGAATATCGATCGGTTTTCTTTCCACGGTATACTCAACTTCTTTACCATCCCTAAGCATGGTAAGAACTACTTTGGTCCCTTCTTCTCCGCGAACCCTCTTTACCAGATCAGTTATGGTCAATCCTTCAACCGCTTCTCCATCTACCTTGTAAAAAACATCACCAACCTGAAGTCCTGATGCTTCTGCTGGCGAACCGGCGGTAAATCCAACAATATAGCATTTCCCCGTCGCTTCATTCATACTCAGAGTCGCTCCGATCCCCTGAAAGGATCCGTTTGTCGCCTCCGAAAGCTGTTTATACTCTTCCTGTGTATAATACTCGGAATACGGATCGTTAAGAGAACCAACCAGCCCCTTATACAATCCTTCGATCCTGTCATCGTTGGTCATACCGGATTCATCGTCATTATAATTCACGTAGTACGCATCTATAATATCATTCAAAAAACCGATCTTATCCTGAACTTTCGAAGAAAGAAGCTGACTCCCCTCGTCTTTCTTAAAACCTTTGCCTGTAACGTAATTAAAACCTGCATTACCAAAGAATATCAGCAGCAAAATACTGATCGACACAAGCATTCCAGTAATGCAGCCTGCTGCAAACCCAAACCTTTTTTTCATTTCATCATCCTGCCTTTACTACCCGATATATCCCCTCATACCGCGCACTCCGCATTATCTACCCAAGATAATTCCACGGGCTTACATACGAACCATTTTTCCTCACTCCGAAATGAAGGTGAGGTCCCGTGCTCCGCCCTGTGGAACCCACAGCAGCTATTTTTTGTCCCTTGGTCACAGACTGACCCGAGGAAACATTTAATGCTGAAGCATGCATATATATAGTGATCAGACCGCTTCCGTGATCGATCATGACATAATTACCCATAGATGCCGAATAAGCTGCCGCTACAACTGTACCATCATATGCTGCAAGTATCGGAGAACCTGCAGGTGCCGCAAGATCGATACCGTTATGCATCATCTCTACTCCGAGAGTTGGATGCATTCTCATTCCATAATCATCGGATATGCGCGTATACGACGGAGCCGGAAACGCAAACATTCCTCCGTCATACGTACGTGTAGTCTTATTTGCAGCCGCAAGTGCCTGCTTTTCAGCAGCTATCGCTGATTCCAGCGCTTTTATCTGCGCATCCTGCGCAGCTATCATTTTTTTGTACTCATCTATCTGCTGCTCTTTAGTACCGATCAGAGCCTCATACTGTTGAACCTGCTTTGATTTTTCAGCCATGAGACTGGTTAGTTCATCAGCCTTCTCCTGCTGTTCCTTACGGCTCTGTTCCAGTTCTTTCTGCTTTTTTTCAAGTTTTGCCTGCGCTTCCTGAAGCTTTTGCTGCGCCGCCTTGAAATCCGTCAGCTTTTTTTCATCGTAAGAGGCTATTTTTTCGGCATAGATCGCATTATTTAAAAAATCACCAAAATCCGTACTTGATAAGACTATCTCCAGAAGAGTAGAATTCCCCGCTTCATACATAAAGCGTATCCTCTTCTTCATAGATTCATATTGATTATCGACCTCTGCTTTCGCTTCATCAACCTCTGTCTTTGCATCATCTATCGCAATCTCGTTCTCGCTTATGGACTTATCAAGCTCATCGATTTTTTTCTGGACATCATCTGACTCTGCATCAAGTTCTTTTATTGTTCCCTCGATCTGTGCCTGCGCCGATTCAAGAGCATTAACTTCCTTTTCCAGCCCGGCACTCCCTGCTTTCAGAGCATCCTGCTCTTTTTTTGCATCGGAAACCTGCCCCTCTTTTTTCCTGATGGATTCATTAGTAAGCGAAGAAGAGGAAGAAGATGTTTTTTTATCTTCTCCCTCTCCCTTGGTTGCAGCACATACTTCCCCCTGTACCAAAGAGAAAGATCCTGAAGTTGTCGTGATAGCAAATGCCAGAAGCAGCAATAGAATTTTTTTCTTCATACACGTAGATGCTTTCTTGCTGTCGTAAAGCTGCCCAGGAAACCGATTCCTACGCCAAGGATCAGCGCTACCGGTACCAACGTGCTGAAAATCTGATGAATGGACAGAAACTGCAGCAGTGAGTCAAGGACTTTGAATCTATCTGCAAGGTAAATAACTGTTCTCTGATAAATAATGTAGATCGCAACAAGCGGAAGTGAAGCTCCGACAAGTCCCAGAAGCATACCCTCGATCACGAAGGGCGCACGTACCACGAAGTCCGTTGCACCGATCAGCTTCATGATACCGATCTCTTCTCTGCGTACCGTGATACCGAGTGCTACAGTATTACTGATAAGGAATATAGATACCGCAAGAAGTATCAGGATTATTCCGAGTGATACGACACCTATAAGAGAATTTACACTGGTCAGCATATTTGCGACTATCGCAGATTTTCTGACTTTACGTACTCCGTCAATGCCTTCCAGATACGTGACAAGATTTTCCTGCATCGAGATATCGTTCATGTATATCTCATAGTTTGAATCCTCTGCCAACGGATTATCATCCCCGAAAGAATCCACGTAATCGCCGAGATTTTCCTGCTTAAATGATTCCCAGGCTTCCTCAGCTGACACAAATACTATTTTTGAGACCTCAGCCCTCTTGCTTATCTCAGCTCCGATATCCTGTATCTTTTCGTCAGAGATACCCTCATCAAAGAATACTGTGACCGCAACTCCGGACTGTGCCTGCCTTACGATATTTGAGAAATTCAAAACGATAGCATAAAACATTCCAAAGAGAAATACACATGCAGAAATAGTTGCTATCGTTGCCAGTGAAAAGATCTTGTTTCTCCAAATATTTTTAATACCCTGTCCAAGTGTGTAAAAAAATGTACTAATCCTCATCGATATAACCGCCCTTTTTCTGATCGCTTACAATAATACCCTTCTTCATAGTGATGACACGCTTCTGCATGGCATTCACTATCTCCCTATTGTGCGTAACGACGAGTACCGTAGTTCCATTTTTATTGATCTGTTCGAGAAGCTTCATGATTTCCCAGGAATTCTTAGGATCCAGATTACCGGTAGGCTCATCTGCCAGCAGGATCGGCGGCTTATTGATGATCGCTCTTGCCAGCGCGACTCTCTGCTGCTCACCTCCGGAAAGCTCCCTCGGTCTGCTCTTATACTTTTCTGCAAGCCCTACAAGAGACAGCACACTCGGAACATTTTTACGGATCTGTCTCGCAGGGACAGCCAATACTCGCTGGGCAAATGCAACATTTTCATATACATTGCGATCTTTTAACAAACGGAAGTCCTGAAATACAACGCCTAAGCCGCGGCGATACTTCGGGATCTTATTGTGCCGGAGTTTTCCGACATCAGTGTGATTAACGATGATTTTTCCGCTGGTGGGTGTCAGCTCTCTAAGGAGCAGTTTGATCAGTGTAGATTTGCCGGATCCGCTATCACCTACGATAAAAACGAATTCGCCTTTTTCGACATGAAGACTTATATTATTTAATGCCGGAGAGCCCGTCGAATAGGACTTACTCACATCTTCAAGAATTATCATAATAGAGATTCCCCTCTGCTCTTTTTTAGCAGGCACTCTAAAGCCTTTGCCCGCTAACTGAATTGTACCTATAATAACACATCTGCGGAGCAAATTCAGTAGACTGACTACCATTTTTGCTCCGCAGAATAAAAAATCATAAATTATTCATATTTTCTTCAGAAATGATTTAAGGATCAAATGCCCCTGTCATTCTTAAAAATTATACGTTTCCATATATTTCATGTACTTTGCGACCATAAGGGCGATCTTGAACGTGATCGCATCTTCAAAAGTCCTGAGGTCAAGTCCTGTTGTCTTTTGAAGCTTATCAAGTCTGTACACCAGTGTGTTTCGATGTATATAGAGCTGACGGCTGGTCTCTGACACATTAAGGGAATTTTCAAAGAATTTGTTGATAGTTGCCAGTGTTTCCTCATCAAATTCTTCCGGTGATCTGCCACCGAATATCTCCTTAATAAACATCTTACAAAGGGGAATAGGAAGCTGATATATAAGTCTTCCGATACCCAATGAACTGTAAGCTATTATGTCACGCTCTTCGAAGAATATCTTTCCTACATCGAGAGCCATCTTAGCCTCTTTATAAGAGCGGCTCACATCCTTTATCTCAGATACGACTGTTCCGTATGCTATACGCGCACGGAACCTGCTCTCTCTCCTGATGGAATCAAGCAGTTTCTGCGCTGATGTTGTGATCTCCGTCGTAAGATCGTCTTCTTCGAGTTCTTTTACGATGATCACATTCTTTTCATCTACAGCAGTCACAAAGTCCTTTGCATGAGCGCCAAAGAAGGTTCTGATGCTCTCAAGAGCAGCCGTATTATTCTCACTTTCTGCTTCAACCAGCATGACAACCCGCTTCACATCAGTCTCGATATGGAGCTTCTTTGCCCTGTTAAATATATCCACGAGCAGAAGGTTATCAAGAAGCAGGTTTTTGATAAAGTTATCCTTATCAAACCTTTCCTTATATGCGACCAGCAGATTCTGGATCTGGAATGCTGCGATCTTTCCGATCATATACGCATCATCCGTACCGCCGTTAGCGATAAGGATATATTCCAGCTGTCCGTCATCATCATGGATCTTAAAGAACTGATATCCACGGATCTCCTGGCTGTCTGCCGGGGAAGATGCAAAACTCATCACATCTTTGTCAGAAGCGCTGAAGTCACGAAAGGTGGATGCCAGGTTTTTTCCCTCGGTATCCATAACGCACATATCAATCCTTGTGATGTTTTTCAAGCCGTCAACAGTGTTCTGTAAAATTTGATTAGAAATCATGATCTTCTCCTTTTTGTGAAAAGTGCCCCCACACTTTTCACACGTTCCCCACAATGCTATTTCATTTTAATACAAAAGAACAAAAATAGAAAGATAAAACGCAAGATTTTTATGCAATATAGTCAGTCCATTATATCGTGTTTTTTCACAATCTCGTTATCATCCGCTACAATCGGGCTTTTTTCCTGATTCTGTGTATATCGTGCTGCAGCCGAATGGAAAAAATGCTTTAGTAAAAATTCTCCTACGCCGCCCTTTTTCACACTGCCGTTTTCAGTAACCCTGAAACACACATCTCCCATGGCTACAATGAGCGGAGTATTCAGTTTCATCCGTCCTGACTGTATAAAAAACTCGGCGTCCGGTGTGCCCAGATTCAGAAATAACACATCCGGAAGGGTACTGTTTACCTCATTAACCACAGCATCACTACTGCCCGGTGTCTCATCCACCGCACATTTTCCGATAATATTCAGTTCTTCTTCAAATCCGCAAAGAGATTCTTCAAATTTCTCCAGCTTATCCGCACTTGATGATACCAGAAAGACCCTGCGTTTTTCCTTTGCGAGTTTTCGTAAAAGTCCCTTTAAGAATAGATTGCTCTCTATTTCACGTTCTCTGCTGTGACTTATGATATTTCCCGCCTGTAGGATATCTCCCGCAGTAAAAACCGTCAGATCCATCTCTTCCAATGCTTGCTTTAATTCCGCTGAATCCGTGGCTTTAAGAAGATCATCATGCGTTATGAAATCAACCGTATTGCATATCCCGTTATTCAGAAACAGCGATACCCTTCTCATCGCTTCCCGAACGGAATAATCCTTAAGGCTGATGCCTAGAACACTGATAGCTCTCATTCGTTCTCCACCCTGTAAATGCTCATTTGAACCGCTTGTCAAAAGAGGCTCCGATTGTGCAATTACCAATACAATTTAATCTTAGGAATTATAACACAGAATACAGGGGCAATACAATTTCCTGTGTTATAATGTTTCCCATGAATACAAAAGATTTTTTTGAAAAAAATACAAATTTATGTTTCCTATTACTTGTGATTATTGGTTCAGGGCTTTTCATCTCTCTGATCTTCAATAACAATCTGTGGGTTGATGAAGCGTTCACCGCCTCAATAATACGATGCCCGCTGCCGGAAGTCTGGACCAGAACCGCCTCGGACACGCTGCCGCCTTTTTATAATTTCTTCGGAAAGCTCATGACCACACTTTTCGGTTATTCCGCTCCGGTCATGAAATTTACATCTGTTCTCCCGATGGCAGGCGCTCTGCTCCTGGCCGCTTTTCCTGTCCGCAGTTTATTTGGAACAAAGACATCCCTTATCTTCACTTTGTTTCTTCTTTCCATGCCGAATTTCTACTACTATGCAGTTGAGATACGAATGTACAGCTGGGGAATATTCGCTGTACTTGGAGCTGCTATATATGCTGCATCTGCGCTCAAAAGCGGAAGTCGTCGGGACTGGGGGCTTTTTTCATTCTTTACCGTTCTGTCCGGATATGTACACCATTTTGCATTTGTAAGCTCAGGGATGCTGTGGCTATTTGCACTGATACTACTTCTGTTCCATGCTTTTACAGACAAAAATACAGCAAAACACGCAGATTTAAAGAAGAAACTGATTTCCTGGTGTCTTTCTTTATTAGTCACCTTTATCCTGTATTTTCCATGCATGCTCCTCACGGTCTATCAGATAAAAAATGCCAGCAGTTACTTTTCAATGACACCACTTACGGTACATTCATTTTTAAGTGACCTGCGTTTTCCTTTTGTGACGCATTTCACTATCCTTTCCGCGCTGCTGCTTCTCGCCGCCGCTTCTGCACTGCTCGGCGGTCTGATGCTTTTTTTTAGAAAAAAGAGAAAGGATCATTTCCGCGCTCTTACAGGCATCCTGTTTGCCGCTGTATTCTTTTCGACACTGCTTTTCGGCTATGCAGTTTCGATTGCGGCAGGTTCAAGCCTTTTTACTGCACGTTACCTCGTACCGTCTCTCGGCGTCTTCTGGCTCGGATGTTCTATCCTCATGGATCTGTGTATCCAAAGTACGACCGAAAACGTCACGATATCAAGGTTTTTATATAGCGGCGTCATCGTACTTTCACTGATCACAGGCATCGTGACATACCGTTCTCAGTTCATCTCAGAGTATGCTGACGGTGTAAACCGGATGACCGCATTTTTTGATTCTGCTCTCGGACCGGACGACGGGTATATCATCTACGAAAACAGCTATCAGATAGAGAACTGCTTCCGCTACTACTATCCTAACCTTAAGAAATACGAATGGGATAATGCAGACGAGATAAAGGGGAATATATGGTTCTTTGCCGTTGATGGATTTAAAAAAGAACTTGAGCAGGCGCACAACTATGGATACAATATACAGTATATAGAACATATGACTTTTGACCGGTATGAGTTCGATCTTTATCGAGTCACACCGATCCACAACAATGATTAACAGAAGGAGGTGCTAAGTATGGATCTGGCAATGAGCATAGCGAACATTTCCATGAACATGGCACAAAGCAATTCCCTTCAGGATATTGGAACCGCTGTTCTTGCCAAAAGTCTGGATACCGTTGAATCAGCCGGTGATGCAATGGTGAAGATGATGGAGCAGTCTGTAAATCCCGGACTCGGCGCAAATATTGATGTTCGGGTTTAAAACTAAATAATGAATAAAGATAAAAGCCAAAGGCTCCGTCCGGTCCCCCCGGAAGAGTTCTTTGGCTTTTTATTTTATCTATTTATCAGATCCAGACACATCATGGCTGCGCAAAGTAATAGTCCCAGTACCGCCGGGATAGTCACAGCATGCGGCTTCTTTACTTCATATACCATGCCGTCGCTCGCGACTTCATGATGTATGACAGGATGCATGATCCTTGAAAGACGCAGTTTTCCTCCGGGCTCATTTCCTGCGATCACATTCAAAAGTACTATAGCTATACCCGTAAAGAAAACCGAGATAATGGCATATGACATAACAGCCATCACAAGAGTTTCTTTCGTAACGTCATCTGCAGCACTCAAAAGCTCACCATTTCTGGATACGATCCAGGTCAAAACCGTTGACGAACAATTGATCATAAAATGTCCCGCAAATCCCGGCCATATGCTTCCTGTCACTTCACTTAAGAAACCAAATGCTATTCCTATCGCTACCGCATACGCCATCTGATTGACGTTTAGATGCATAAAGCCGAACATTATTCCCTGAATGATTATCGCCGCCAGTATCCTACCGGACTGCCGGAGTCCGGAGAAAATGATCCCCCTGAATACAAATTCTTCACAAAACGGTCCCACGATCGCAATGATAAAGATCATATACGAGAGCGAAAAATTTGCCTCTGTAAACCCATTTGCGATCTCCACAGCCGTATTATCCGTGAAGAGCATCGTAAATGCATTCAGAGTCATTATAAGCGGCTCCAGGCACATTACGTATAATAAGGTCAGGAGTATCGTACTGAATTTAACAGGTCTGAAACGGAGAGTTTCTCTGGCACTGGCCTTAACGCATATCGCAAAGATCAGTGACGTCATCACTATCAATCCCTGACTTAGAAGTATCCCGATATTTACAGGTATTTCAAAAGAGCCTCTCCATGCTGCCAAAAAGCTCAGCAGAAGAGAGGCCCCGATAGAACTGAGTACCAGGATCAAAAACAGTACGCCTGACTTTGTCGGACTCATTCCTTTCATTTTTACTGATTCATCATGAAGTTAACAAGCTTGTCGATATCTTCCGGCTCGTATGCAACTACTTCAAGCTCTGCGATAGTGCCATCAGAAAAGATATTTGCCATAGAAACATACTGAGAAAGCTTTGACTTAAGATTCAGTCTGTCGCCCTCACCTGTAACCAGCTCAACCTTTCCCTTGCAGCTGTCAACAACCTTGAAAAACTTATCAATGTCTGTGATATTCTGTACCTTCATAGAATCTCCTTCCCTTTTTCCGCATTGCGGATAATATTAATTTTTCTTTATAGCGATGGCTTCGATCTCAAGCTTAACATCCTTCGGAAGCCGAGCTACCTCTACGCAGCTTCTTGCCGGAAGTGTACCGGTGAAATACTTTGCGTAAATCTCGTTGATCTTGCCAAAATCGTTCATATCTTTAATAAAAACTGTAGTCTTTACTACATGCTCGATAGAACTTCCTGCATCTTCCAGAAGATGCTTTAAGTTTGTAAGCGCCTGCTCTGTCTGCTCTTCTACAGTATCTCCTGCGATCTCTCCGGTAGACGGAACTACAGGAATGATACCTGATGTAAAGATAGTATCTCCAAGGTCGATCGCCTGTGAATACGGTCCGATAGCTGCAGGTGCGTTTGGTGTGCTGATGGGCTTCATTGTTTCTCCTCCATGATAAATAATCTTATGATGACAGGGTCTAAAGTAAAAAATCCGATTGTGCTTGCGCAAAAAGTATTTTTTATTTTGTCCCTTACTGCTTATTTAATACGATAGAAGAGTCCGTAATACTTACCAGACCTCTTTTCATAAGATGACCAACTGCGCGCTTAAATGCGGCTTTACTCATCTGACAGTTTTCGCGGATGACTTCCGGATCTGCCTTATCCGTGAACGGAAGTGCTCCGTTATTCTCACGGATCAGCTCCAGTATCTTTTCTCCATCGTCATCCAGCTGGAGATATGCCTTTTTCTTTATAGAAAGGTCGAGTTTTCCGTCTTCCTTAACACCGGATACCCGCGCATGGATAATATCGCCGGGCTTAACTTCCCCATTAAACTCTCTTGCAGGGATGAGTCCGGAATACTTACTGTCAACGGCAACAAAAGCGCCGAAATTTCTGCTTATCTGATATACAACGCCCTCGACTTCGTCATTCACTTTATACGGTGAATCCGTATCAAGATACTCGTATACCTTCATTGTCGCTGCCAGTCGGTCGCTCTTATCAATATACATAGCAACCAGAACCTCATCGCCTTCCTTAACCTTATACGTCTGTTCGTGGTAAGGCAGCAACAGATCTCTTTCTAAGCCCATGTCAAGAAATGCCCCAACCTTATTCACGTCGCGGCACTTAAGTACAGCTGCATGATGGAGCAGTATCAACGGTTTATTTACCGTGGAAATAAGCCTGTCCGAAGAATCCCGGTAGATAAATACTTTTATCGGATCACCGATATCTGCAAATTCCGGAATCTGCTTTTTCGGAAGCAGGATTTCATTTTTTTCCTTGTCCTGTCTCTCATCAGAAGCTGTTTCAGCGCTATCGGAAAGATATGCGCCAAAATCTGTAAATCGTTCAATATAAAGTTTTTGTAATTCACCTAATCTAATCATTTGGACTGATTATACCGCTAATGCCGTATTTCCGTAAAGTTTTTTATGCCATCCATTATCTGTCTTTGCCCAAAAAGGTTACTGTTCAGACGCAACCGGAGCACTACTCTGCGGAGGTTGCGACCAAGAAAGATGAAAAGCCATTGGATTTTGCCCATCGCCGGAGGCGATTCAATTGGCAAAATCCGTTACGTGAGCGAGCTGGAAGCGAGTGACAGTAACAGTTTTTGCTTCTCAGCCCTTGTAAACTTGTTCTTTATTTCCCATTCCCGCTTTGATGCCGATGATCTGTCAGGATATTCTTCCGAGTATACCAGCTTAACCGGACGACGTGTTCTGGTATATTTTGCACCTTTTTCTGATGTATTATGCTCCTCTATGCGCCTCTTAATATCTGTTGTGATACCGGTATAATACGTTCCGTCCGAACACTCTACCATATATACATAATAGCTGCTTTCCATACGCCAAACTTCCTCCAACGGAATTTCTTATAAACTAAATGGTCAAAAACCCTGCTCTTTCAGTTTACCACTTCCAGAGCAGGGTTAATCCAGCTATTAAAAATCAAATATGTCCGTTACTCAGCGTCCTTTGCGATCTTTACATCGCCGTAATCATCACTGTTTGTAAGGAGAACAACTACAGTGTCACGATAGCCTGCAGCCTTGATCTTGTTTCTGTCGAAACGGATCAGCGGTGTGCCTGCCTTTACTGTATCACCCTCATTTACAAGTGTTTCAAAGCCGTCACCATTCATCTTTACGGTATCTACACCTACATGAATGAGGAGTTCCATGTCACCCTCGCCGCTGATACCAACAGCATGCTTTGTATCTACTACAGAAGAAATTGTTCCGTCAAAAGGTGCGCGAACGATTTCTTCCTCAGGCTCGATTCCGACACCTGTACCAAGGGCACCTGAAGAGAATGCCTCATCAGCGATTTCTGTGTAAGGGATAACATTTCCCTTTGTAGGAGCACAAACTACATGTCCGTCAGCAACGATAACCTTCTTTGAAGGAACCTCTACTGCTGCAGGAGCTGCGGCTGGAGCTGATGCAGCTTCTTTTGCGCCTTCCTGATCTTCTTCCTTCCATACGATGAAAGTAAGAGCAAATGCGATACCTCCGGAGATAAGAAGAAGGAGTGTGTACGGTACAGTGTACTCTGTAGTTGTGAGATATCCCGGGATACCTGTAACACCGTATGCATTAGCACCGATCTTCATGATAGCTCCAAATACGGAACCGATGGCACCACCGATCATACCGCAGATGAAAGGCTTCATAAGACGAAGGTTTACACCGAAGATAGCCGGCTCTGTGATACCAAGTGCAGCAGAAAGTGATGAAGGGATAGCTACAGCCTTTCTCTTTCCGCTAAGAGTCTTGATACCTACTGCAAGACATGCACCAAACTGTGCGAAGTTTGCAGCTGATGCGATAGGCATCCATGTGTTGAGGCCTGTCTCAGCGAGCATACCAGCCTCAATAACGTTGTACATATGATGCAGACCCATAACTACAGTAATAGGATATACAGCACCCATAACGAGCGCACCGAGAGGATTCTGTACAAGTACCTTCGCGCCTGAAAGAACTGCTGTCTCAAGGCTTGAGAAAATAGGTCCGAGGATCATGAATGTAAGCAGTGCTGTTGAAAATACTGTTGTGATCGGAACAACAAAGAGATCCAGCACTTCCGGAACGACCTTATGCAGCCATTTCTCTATCCTGCACATACACCAGATCGCTATGATTACCGGGATTACGTGTCCCTGATAACCGAGCTGGTTGATCTGACCAAGTGTATAAGAGCCGATCTGTACGTGTCCGAAAAGATACCATACACCGTAACCGTCTGCAGCGCTCCACGCATTTGTAAGGTTTGAGTGGATCATTAAGAGACCGATTACACCGCCAAGGAAGATGTTTCCTCCAAATACTCTTGCAGCACTGATAGCTACGATAACCGGAAGATATGCGAAAGCTGTATTAGCAACCATATCAAGGAAAGCGTACCAGTCAGAACCTGCAAAAGCCGGATATGCCTTACCAATAGCCTCTACAAGACCCATCATAAGACCGGATGCAACGATAGCCGGAAGGATAGGTACAAATACATCACCGAGAGTCTTTACCATTCTCTGAGGAAGTGGCTGTCTCGCTGCAGCAGCTGCCTTCACGTCCGCTTTCGTAGCAGCTGTCATACCGGTTACAGCAAGGAACTCCTCATATACATGATTTACTGTTCCTGTTCCGATAATGAGCTGAAGCTGTCCATTGGAATTAAACATTCCCTTTACACCTTCAACATTTTCAAGTGCCTTTGCGTCAACCTTGCTGTTGTCCGCAATTACCAGACGAAGTCTGGTTGCGCAATGTGCTGCGCTGATGATATTCTCCCTGCCGCCGAGGTGACTATATATTTCCTCCGCGCATTTCCGATAGTCAAGTGCCATCGCGTCCTCCTTTTGTAAACGTTTTCACTTGTGTTTCATTTTATAATATTGAAATTGTACTGTAAACGGTACTTTTACATTAATATATCGACATAATCTTGTGCATAATTAACGAATTCATTATATTTTTAGGCATTTAAACAAAAAAAATGATGCCAAAGTCAAAAACAATTGTCACATATCTTTGACCCCGACATCAAAATCAACAATTTAAATTTATATCAGCAAAGACCCAGCTGCTTAAATGCAGCCATCAGTCCATCCTCTTCAACCGCCGGACATACAATATCCGCACGTTTTTTAAGTTCCTCGTTTCCATTCGCCATAACGACGCTTGTTCCAACGGTTTCGATCATTTCAAGATCGTTCATGCTGTCACCGAAACCATAGGTATCAGATACATCAACGCCTTCTTTTTCAGCAACCATAAGGATTCCGCGACCCTTGTCAAAAGCACGGTTGATGAACTCACCGTTAAGGATACCGGCATTAGCAACAGGCGACCCCTGGATCACGAAATTGAAATCTTTTTCAAGCTTCTCACGTGCCTCCTTGAGCTGCGACTCCTCTCTGCATATAAATACGATTTTGTAGACAGGCGCTTTTCCGTCAAATTGTGAGATAGGAACGATATCAAGTTTCTCCTCGATGGCCTTTCTCCAGCGCAGAAGCTCACTGTTTCCGTCACCACCCTGTTTTAAGAACTCACCAAGGTTCTCGTCTCCGTAAGTTACATCCTTTGTTTCAACGGTGCAGAAAACATCATTATCATGAAACGCCTTGATCGCGGTATTCCACTGCTCATCACTCATAGGGCAGTCAAAAAGTACTTCATCGCCATTTACCACATATCCGCCGGAGCTCGCAACATATCCGTCAAATCCATATTTAAGGAGCGGTTTCATCATTGCATAGTTTCTGCCGGTGCAGAGATATACTTTATTTCCCTTTGCCTGAGCCGCGCGGATAGCCTCCAGCGCACTGTCGGGCGGAACATTTGAACCCGCGGATGTAAGTGTACCATCAATATCAAGAAATATTAGCTTCATATCAGTTTCCTTTCCGTATCAGATCGATTCTCTCTCAACTATCCTGTATGTCAGAAGTGTCTGCCTCATAGGGCCGTCACTGTCATCGCCATCGATCATGTGAAAAAGCATCTTCGCTGCATCTTTTCCGCATTGCAAATGGAACAGCTGTGCAGTGGTCAGCGGCGGATCCATAAATTCATCCATCCAGCTGTCTCCGACTCCGGCTATACTTATGTCTTCCGGAACCTTTCTGCCTGCCTTGCGTATCGCTGCTCGTGCTCCTACAGCTATAGTATCCGTAGCACATACAACACCATCTGTATCCGGGTGTTCCATGAGCACTTTCTCCATCGCAGCATATCCGCTTGCTGCCGAAAAGCTGCAATTCTCGATTATAAGAGACTCCTCCGATATTCCGGAGTCTACAGCAGATGAAACAGCGCCTCTCCGCCGTTCCGAACCCGCTGCCAGATCTTCATCGGAAACCCCCAAATACGCAATCTTTCTCCTGCCTCGTTTTATCACCATATCCATCAAAGCATATACCGCGTGAAAATCATCATTAAACACACACGGAAAAGCTTCATAATTTTGTCCCGTGATAACAAACGGAACCTGACAATTTTTCAAAGCATCCTCTACAGCCGGTGTCATGGACACACCCATGATGATAAGTCCTGCTGCATTTCTGTTCTGCAAAAACGAAATATAATTCTTTTCCAGATCGCGGTTTCCATCAGTATTGCATAAAACCACCAAAAATCCGCGTTCTCTGCATATCGCGGTCACACCATCCACGATACGGCTTACTGCGTCAGAGCAGATCTTTGGAACGATAACTCCTATCTGATGAACCTTTCCCGTTCGCATAAGCCTCGCCGCTGAATCCGGCTGATATCCGGTCTCCTTTATCGCTTCGCGTATCCGTTCTCGTTTTTCTTCGCTAAGCGACCCTCCATTCAAATATCGGCTGACTGCCGCCGCAGAAACACCTGCTAGAGACGCAACTTCACGTATAGTCATAAATACCCCCTGTTGTAATCGTTTTCATTATAGTTGATTTCATCAGGTAATAAAACCGTCAATTGTGATAAAAATCACAAACTTTTGCTGTGCGATTTTTTGGGGGAACAAAAAAATCCGGTCCCCCACGTTCTACCGTAGAGGCCGGATTTCTTTGTTTTTATTTAGATCAGTCCCTTTTTCTCAAGGATCTTATCTGCTACATATACACCACTTGCTGATGCGTGTGAAAGAGAATGCGTCACGCCGCTTCCGTCTCCTATAATGTAGAGACCCGGATAACGGGATTCGAGGTTATTATCCAGTTTAACCTCCATATTGTAAAACTTAACTTCTACACCATAAAGAAGTGTATCGTCATTTGCCATTCCGGGCGCGATCTTGTCGAGTGCATAGATCATCTCGATGATACCGTCAAGTATACGCTTCGGAAGAACCAGGCTCAGATCTCCGGGAGTTGCATCCAGTGTAGGATGTACTGTTCCCTCATCTATCCTCTTCTGATTGCTTCGTCTTCCTCTCTCAAGGTCTCCGAAACGCTGTACGATAACGCCGCCACCAAGCATATTTGACAATTTTGCAATACTCTCGCCGTATCCGTTACTGTCCTTAAAAGGCTCTGAGAAATGCTTTGCAACGAGGAGCGCAAAGTTTGTGTTCTCGGTCTTTTTACTCTGGTCCTCAAAGCTGTGACCATTAACCGTTACGATACCGTTTGTATTTTCGTTAACGACTATTCCGTTAGGATTCATACAGAAAGTACGAACCCTATCTTCGAATTTCTTAGTCCTATATACGATCTTTCCTTCGTAAAGCTCGTCAGTGATGTGTGAAAAGATCTCAGCCGGGATCTCCACACGTACACCTATATCCACACGATTTGAGCTTGTTTCGATATTCAGCTCTTTACATACTTCTTCCATCCACTTACTGCCGCTTCGTCCTACAGAAACGATACACTGATCGGCCTCAGCAGACTCATCGCCGTAGTATACGCGGAAACCGGGATCAAGTGATTCGATCCTGGAAACCGGAGTTCTGAAATGGAAGTCTATCTTATCTTTCATCTCAGCGTACAGATTTTTTAATACAACATAGTTTATATCCGTACCAAGATGACGAACCGATGCATCGAGAAGCGTCAGATGATTCTGCATACAGAGCTTCTTAAAGGATGTACCCGATGTAGAATACATCTTTGTGCCTTCTCCACCATGCTTCATATTGATATCATCCACATAGTGCATGAGTTCCAGTGCCTTATTTCTGCCTATATATTCATAAAGAGTTCCACCAAAATCATTGGTGATGTTATATTTTCCGTCAGAAAATGCTCCTGCCCCGCCGAATCCATTCATGATAGAGCAGCTCTTGCAATGTATGCAGGACTTTACCTTGTCTCCATCGATAGGACAATGGCGTGACTCCAGTTCTGTTCCCTCGTCAAAGATCGCGATCTTTAATCCGCTGCTTTTCTGAAGCAGTTCATATGCCGAGTATATTCCTCCCGGACCGGCTCCAATAATGATCACATCATACTTCATTTAGATCCTCCTATTATAAGTGATGTAAGGGTCAAAAGTAAATTTTGCCCCTTACTGATGTCACGGATTGGTTACTGTTCACTCGCTTCCAGCTCGCTCACGTAACGGATTTTGCCAATTAAATCGCCTCCGGCGATGGGCAAAATCCAATGGCTTTTCATCTTTCTTGGTCGCAAACAGCTAAAGCATACACTCTCACTAAGCTCACATTCGTTCGCTAAGTGTTCGTAGCATCCGCAGCGTGGTGCTCCGGTTGCGTCTGAACAGTAACACGGATTGCTTCATTGCTACGCAATTCCCGCAATCCTAAAACACTCGCATTCCGCGTAATAACGCTACTTGCTCGTGTTTTGCGGGTCCCAAGGTCTCAATCCTCTTTGTGCAAGCACAATCGGATTTTGACCTTTTGACCCTGACATCAACAGATTAATAAATGAGCCAACTTTTCAAAAGCTATTTACTTTACCATTAACAGTCTTTAAATACAAGAGATTTTATTGTTTTTTAATTTTTATCTGTGCATTTTTTTGAACATGCATACAATTTTTTCGCCTTAAAAAAATCTTAATGTATACATGGGTGTTTTCACAGAAAATTCACTTGAAAATTCATCTTGTATCAACTAAAATGCAAAGTACAGATAGCGAGAACGCTCACTATCTCCCCCTCATAAGCAGAGCCTGTAAGGTCTACCCCCTTACAGGCTCATCTCCTTTTAAACAAAACCCGTACGAGTAATCCTTCTCCTCTACCTTTTTCGGTTGTTTTCCACTTTGGCTTTAGTAAATCGCTATTTTTATCCGATAGATATTCTATACTTACCAAAAAACTTAAGAATAACGAAAGATCAGTTTTTTGACACAATATTTTGGTATACTAATGGCTATGAAAGACTTGATAAAACCTGTCGGACTTATGGTCACCATCTGTCTGATATTTTACATTTTTACAACTTCAGAAAACCCGTTTATGAACGCCGTAATCAATCCTATCGCAAGATCAGAAGGATCATCCGGGCTGAGTCAGAATGAAAGTCCTCACAACTTTCTGAGTTTTAATTTAGAGGATGAGTTTTATCGTGAAGGCGGATGTTTAGATACAGGAGAATATGCGGACGGTTCCGGCTCCTCCGCGATCTCTGTTGCAAATGCGCTGGATATACAGGCGTCAGAACTTCTTGACACCGACAATGACGATATAATTTCACTTGTCGGGCAACGTATGACTGAAGAACAGGAACGGACCGGTATACTAGCCTCCGTCCTTACTGCACAGTTCATTTATGAAAGCGGATACGGAAAGGAGTCGCTTGCTGTTCACACCAATAACTGTTTTGGTATGAAGTGTGACCTGTCAGACATGAACTGGGAAGGCGGAACCTGGGACGGCTCACGTTACAATACCAACACGATGGAAGAAACCTCTGACGGCAAAGAATACTCAACCACCGCAGACTTTCGTATCTATGCCACCATTGAGGATTCTATTATCGACCACAGCGCCTATCTCCTTGGCGCAATGGCAGGTTCCAAACATCGCTATGCAGGTATAAAGGGCGAAACTGATTACCGGACAGCTGCTTCTATCATTAAAAAAGGCGGCTATGCCACAGATGTTTCTTACGTAGAATCACTGTGCAGCATAATTGAAAGATATGACCTTACGAGATTTGATATCGTATGATGACAAAAGAGCTTTAGCTTCTGAAATAGGCTAAAGCTCTTTTTTGATCAAATTAAATTTATGCCAGCAGCGCACTTACTCTTTCTGCATCGTACGTAACTGCTGTAAGGTGCTCTGTTTCTATCTTGTAGAGAGCATTGGCGGCGATATGTTCCGCTGCCTGCTCCAAGTCTCTGACGCCTGTTTCTTCCGTGCATTTAAGGATCACTGCATCAACCCCATCCGGTGTTACGACACATTCTTCCTCGCGCATTCCCATCCTTTTAAGCACCTTCGGCAGTGAAAACTTAGAAAAGATCACCTTTTTCTCTTCCGGCGTATAATCCGGTATATTTATCACTGCAAATCTGGACATCAGCGGTGCACTTATCCTGTCTTTTTCATTTGCTGTCGCTATAGGATAGACACCTGTTGTCGGGATGGTACATTCCATATAGTTGTCTGTGTAGCCCAGATTATCCAGAAGGGTCAACAATGCATCTGCCGGATTTCCTCCTGTTGATGTTTTAGAATCCGCCTTATCAAGCTCGTTTATAATAAATACCAGATTCGATTCTCCTGCTCTTGCAAAAGCTTCCATTATGCTTCCGCTCTTCGCATTGGAATATACTCTGGAGCTTCCCGTAAGCTGCTCTGAGTCGTGTATCGCGCTCATATCCAGTGTTGCCCACGGAAGCTTTAATATACGTGCAACTGCATAAGCAATCTGGGACTTTCCTATACCGGCGGGTCCGATCAAAAGCAGACCATATGCTGGAAGCGTATGTGTCCTGTTTATCTGGATGATCGTTTCGATGATCCTCTGCTTCACATTCTCCAGCCCATAAAGCTCCTCATCCAGGATCCTCCTTGCTTCGACCGGATCGATCGGTTCAAAGTAATCACCTTTCCAGCGTATATTAAGCATTATAGAAAGTGCTCTCTGGGCATGACGCTTCTCCTCCGGACTTATCTCTCTTGACCTTGCTACTGCAAGATTACGTCTTGCCCATAGCCGGATATTCTCAGGCAGCGTATTTCCTGCGCATTCCAGAAAATCGGTGATACTCTGCAGACTCGTAAGCTTCATTTCATCGCCATCGATATCTCTGTCATCATCTGCCACCTGATCTTCATAGGCACGACCGTCCAGTAATCTTTCGATCATATATTGCAGAAAACCGTCTTCAGCAGACAGCTTTGAATTACTTCCGGTATTGATCTCCCTGATCGCCGTTACCGCATAACCTTCCGCCGTTTTTGTAAGTGAGAGCCTTACACGTATCGCATTTGATCCCAGCCAGTGGAGCAGCCCTGTAAAGCGGCTATCTATTTTCAGAACGTCTACCGTGACCTTTTCTTTATCTTCCTGATATTCAAACGATGTCCGTTTTTCCGGATCACTGAACTGTCCTATGAGATGATGCAACATTTCGCGTGACTGCTGAAGTATCATCAACGGATGATCGGCATCTGAGATATTACTTTCCGAATGAAACGCGGTATATGTACAAACCGGCCCCTCAGCCGCTTTTTCCTCTTTCTTATCCGCTGACTCGCTAAAATCAAAAACCATGGTTCATGCTCCTTTTTGCATTTTACTTATGATCTGTCATCATCATATCACAGAATTACAGTGTTAAAGTGATGTTTCTTCTCTTTTTATAACACTCGTTACTGTTCACTCGCTTCCAGCTCGCTCACGTAACGGATTTTGCCAATTAAATCGCCTCCGGCGATGGGCAAAATCTAATGGCTTTTCATCTTTCGTGGTCGTAAACTCCGCAGCGTAGTGCTCCGTTTACGTGTGAACTGTTACTAACACTCTTTCCTTTTTGAAAAAAATCTGAAAAAATGCTTGCATTTCATTTGAGGCTGTCATATAATACTTTTTGTCGCCATGAAAGGTAGACAAAAAAACACAATACATTGGGCTATCGCCAAGCGGTAAGGCAACGGACTCTGACTCCGTCACTTCGAAGGTTCGAATCCTTCTAGCCCAGCTCTTTTCCCTCAGATTTATCTGAGGGTTTTTGTTTTTCCAACATATACAAAAGTCAGCCCATGTGGAAAGGTCACATCATACTAAGCGGACGATTCGAGCCGTAGGCAGAAGCGCGAGCATAGCTCAGGTGCGAGAGGCACTGTCTGAGGGTACTTTGGGCATCGCGCGAAACGCATATGCACACAGGGACGAGGTTACAGGTTTATGGACCTGCACCCCCGTCCCCATTGGATCATACAACCTGATTTATCTCTTCTGATTCAGGATAATATTGTCCTGAAAATTCCGAAAGTGTCAACGGACCCGAAAAATAATAGCCCTGGAATATGCTGCATCCCATCCTTGTCAGAAATTCCAGTTGTTCCGAGGTTTCTACACCTTCCGTAATGATCTCCATGCCCAAAGTCTTTGCCATAGAGATAACAAAATCAAGAATTACGCGGGCGCGGTCTTCATTTTCCGTCCTGTGAAGGAATCCCATATCGATCTTTAATACGTCCACATGAATATCTTTTAACATATTCAACGAAGAATAACCGCTTCCAAAGTCATCCATTTCTACAACAAATCCGTTATTACGGAGCTTCTGTACCAAAGCCGCTCCCTGCTTTGGATCTGCCATAAAGGTGCTTTCTGTTATTTCCAGCTTTAGCTGCCCGGGTTCCAGATGATGTCGTTTTATGAGATCGTTAAAGTATTCATCAAGATTAACATAATATAAATCTCTCGGAGAAATATTTATGGATAGAGGAACCTCTCCCATTACTGTTCCCTTCCACTTCTCCAGAAATTCTGCAGAGCGTTCCCATATATAACAATCAAGTCTTACAATCTGACCTGCTTTTTCCAATACCGGTATAAACACCTTGGGATGCAATAATCCTCGTCCCGGAAAATCCCAGCGGACCAAAACTTCTGCACCTATAAGCCTTCCTTCAGAATCCACCTGAGGCTGAAAATACGGAATAAATTCTCCATTTTTCAATGCAGAATCAAACCTGCTCAAAACAGTATTTTCAAACAGGGTATCTGTCATCAGATCTTCTTTGTACCACGCAACTGACAACATTCTGTCCTGTGTAATGGAACGTATCGCCATATCGGCACGGTCGCACATTCCAAACACATCCAGTTCAGGCTCATTCACCTCATATATTCCTATCTGAAGCCGGACCTGATAGTCAGATCCAAGAAGATTATCGCAAAAATGTTCCAAAGTATCACGCAGATAGTCTTCTCTAAAACTTGTTCTGTCCAAAAGAAGTGCAAAACGATCACTTTCTATTCTTCCGCATACATTTCCATGTCCACAGCGTTCACGGATCAGGTTTGCCAGACGTACTAAGACTTCATTGCCCTTTTCGACTCCAAACAGCTGATTTATCATCTTAAACTCTTTAAAATTTGTCAGCAACAGCACACGTGGAATATCAGGATATTCATTTAAATGTATTCTTACTGCATTTTCAAATCCTCTTCTGTTGTAGAGACCTGTTAAACTGTCATGAGAAAGCCGGTACTCTACCCCTGTATCAGCTCTCTGCGGCAGCTTTTGAAGCCTTTTATCCTGAAACAATACGCTGTCAGCTGCTTTGATCACATTTTTGTAATTATTTCCATTTTCAGGATATCGCGCATATCCAAGACCGATCCCTACCCTTATCGCAGCCTCGGTAAGCACGACTTTTCTGTTCATGGACTCACGTACACGATCTATGATCTCTTCATAAAATTCCGGATCACAGGCTCCGCGTATGAGTATCGTGTACTCATCGCCTCCTGTACGAAAGACCATATCTGTTTCCCGGATACAGTTCTTTAATTTCTTTGCTGTTACGACCAGGATCTGATTTCCTATATCTTCACCAAACCGGTCATTTATCAGCGATAGCTCATTCAGATCCATGACGATTATTCCATACGGACCGCCGGATGACTGAATTTCATTCAGAGTTTTGATATACGATGAGGCATCAAAAAGCCCCGTCAGCTTATCGCGACCGGACTTTTCCATGCCCCATTCGTTTTTCTCCGTTCGTTTTTCCCCCATCATTTTACCTCGCAGAGAAATCAATAGTTACCATAACTGTATAATTTCAAGTACATTATACAACAATACATCTGTCATTTGTAAAATTCTCTTATTTTTTCATAAAAAGTTGTCTATTTGTAGTTACAGTTCAGACGCAAGTGAAAAAAGCTCCTGAAGTCTTCTGATCAACCGACTTCAGGAACTCTTTTTTACCATACAAATTTAATCTTTACCTTATATTTTTTTCGTGTTCCTTCCGGATCACTTATATCGCATGAACCAAATACTGCGTACAACTTAACTGTTCCACGCGCCCAGGGATCAACTTCTATTTTTCCGGTTTCCTCATCCCAAAACAACTTAAAATCATTTGCCGGTATCCAATACGGTTTTCTGCTCGTTCCTGTTACAAAAATATCCGGATTAATTTCCGTAACCCCGTTCATAGAAAGAGATCTCATGTCTATCTCATATTTTTTCTGAACTACCGGCATCTCTATTGTCAGATTTGCCGAACTGACCGTAGTCCATTTCCCGGACTCTTTGTTTTCCATATTAATTTGCACTTCACCGGGTTTTTTAGGTGACAATATCCCTTTATTTGATACCTTGGCTATTTTATTATCCATCGAGCGGTAACGGATTGTTCCGCTTGCTCCGGCTCCATCAAACAGATACGTGATATCGATTTTCTGACCTGGTGTAAGGGTGGAATCATTGATCCAGAAATCCTCTTCATCCTCCTCATCATCTTCGTCATCCTCATCTTCATCATCCATGTCTGCGCCCACAAGCTCTGCATTATTCAAACCGCCATTAACTATATGATCGCCATAAACATACTCTACCTCATCAGCGGTTCCTGTAATCGCATCATATACTTCCTCAGGACGTTCTTCGCCTTCAAGACCCGCAATCTCTTCATCCGTCGATAAGAGAAGCGCAGCCGCCGCAGATACTATCGCAGATGCCTGTCCTGTACCTACCATCCACGAATATCCGTTTTTATTATCACAGGACAAAATGCCATTTGCTTTCCATTCTTCCTGAGTTTCCAGCAATTTCTGTTCAGATGTATAAATGTCACCTCCGGGCGCTGCTATATCAACGTAGTCTCCATAATTTGAAAAAGATGAAAGTGTCTCATAGCTTGTGTATGAAGCCACAGAGATAACTCCGTCATATGCGGCAGGATAAATTTCTTCTTCACCTGATTCGTCGCCCGCTGACGCAACAAGTACCACTCCTGCTTCCAACGCATTTTCTATCGCTTTCTTCTCCAGTTTTGATTTTTGCGTTGAACCAAAGCTCATATTAATAACATCGACTCCCGCTTCCACAGCGTGATTTATCCCTGCGATCTCATCCGACAGACGTATGCTCCCGTTCTCAGTTATCTTTACAATGTACAGCCCTGCACCCGGAGCTATTCCGATGCCACCATATGCATTCCCTTTTTCTGCTGCTATAAGTCCTGCTATATGAGAGCCGTGACCATCCTTATCTTCTGCGTCACTTTTCGGGTCCAAAACATTGTAGCTGCCTACTATCCGATTTTTTAAATCATCATGATCAAGGTCTGCGCCCGTATCAAGTACCGCTACTGTTACACCATCGCCTTCTGTAACATCCCATGCAAAACCGTTATATACCGAATTATGAAACCACTGATAGCCGTATTTAAAATAGGGATCTTCCGTCTGTCCCTGTATCGCCACATCCGGCTCGTCTCTTTCAGATTTCTCCTGTTTCTCATCTTTTGATTCTATTCCTGAATCCGTAATCGATACTATATCATCATCAATCTCACGGATCAGCTCGGGATACAACGGCGTTTCGGATATTTCTTCTTCCGATGCACGCTGAAGAACGGTCTGGATATCTTCATCCAGCGCCAACACAGCCACTCCATCATTATATTTTACAAGCTCTGCATTATATTCATCCGCAACTCTGGCTGCTTCTTCTTCGGAACCAGCAATAAAAAAAGCCTGATCCACATCATAATCCCTGCCTTTTTCCAGATCATCAAGAGTGTTCAGAGCTTCTTGCATCTGCTCCGCCGCATCCGCTTTCCTAGCATCAAGTACTTCCCTGCTCTCCGCTGCAAAAATAGTCCCTTCCAGAGATACAGACATAGAAAGCGCAATAACAAGCGCAGTTATCTTTTTTGTTCTCTCTCTCCTCACTATAACCCCTTCTTTCAGTACTTCAACGAAAACGTATAATACTGTATACACTTGTATATATCGGCTTTTCTTTTGTGAGGTTATATATGAGAGAAAGATGTTCTAAAAAAAGTGCTGTGGAATACATCTTGTATTTTAGGTAACAAAGAATCCGACTTTGTCGGATTCTCCGCGCAACCGCATATGATAAAAAGCCCGGAGCACTATTCGTACTCCGGACTGATCACCTTACTCATAACATGAATTGCTACGCGCCAACACTTTCTATCGAATAGGTTAGCGAAAGCTCATGTATATTTGGAACTGTTTTCTTAAATTTGTTTACTATCCTCTCTGCAACCTTTTCTCCGTTATCTATATCACTTCCCATGAGAAGTATCGCAAACTGGCTTTCTGACAAATGATTAGATACGTCTCCTCTCCTGAGAGAACCGCTTATCACTTCCGCAAGCTTTGCCGCATATTTCTCCTTATTTTCATTTTTTTTCATTTTGAGTTCTAACGTCAGTAATATTATCTGCACATCTATATCCGTCCGCTCCATTACTCTGGAAACAAAACGAAATATATCCTGAAAACTGCCTGTATCTACACGATAAGCTCCATTTTCCACTTCATTCTCAGAAAGAGCATTTATAACTCTGCGTAAAGCCATATTAACTTCATCCGACAGAACCGGCTCATCGACATCTCCATGCGATACATAACCGTCACACTGACAATTCTTTCCGGTCTCACCTTTTCTGTTTCTCTCATATCGGCAGATGCTTTCTTTCACATTGGTATCTTTCACATCCTTATGAAAATCCGCCCATTTACAATGCCAACATTCCCTAAGACACAGCAGCCCGTTTTCTTCGGGCTCAAACCTCTCACAACAATCTCTTTCCCCAACTATCAGATATCCGTCTTTATCATATCTGTGCATAAAATGTCTCCTCTGTTACACCAGCTTATATCTGACACTTCAACAGCCAATTACGACCATTGTGATAAACCTGTCTCCTTCCTGGAAAAAACCGGCTGCTCCCTGATATTCCTGTGCGATATCCCTGACACTTTTTGTGCCTATACCGCCACGAACCTCTTTTGTGCTTACCGGTAATCCATCTTCAGTAAATCTTGTCCGTACCGCACAGGTATTTTCCACCTGAATCCGAAGCTTTCCATCCCTGTAATTTATCTTGATATTTACAAGGCGTTTTTCCTCATCTACTTTTTGTAAGGCATCGCATGCATCTTCCAAAATATTGGATAAGATCGCTGTCAGATCCAGATCCTTTATTTTAAGATCCTCCGGCACAGATGCCATTATCTTCGTGATACACGCCAATCTCCTGAACCGCATCTGAAAAACCGACAAAATACTGTTAATTAGATGATTTTCACAATACGTCATCTGAACAACCTGGTCCAGATTCCCGTCTATTTCATTCAAATACCCAATTGCCTTATATATATCTCCCCCTCTAAGGTATTCTCTTAAAACACGGGTATAGTGTCTTAAATCGTGATGATATCTCTCAACCAGCGTTCTGTTTTCATCATATGCCGCCAGCTGTTTTTTCATGTATCGTATACGTTCTTTCTGACGTTTTGAAATCGACCGTATATGCTCTTTCTGCTGTTTATGCCTCATCCTCTCGTTCTCAAGCTCCTCTGCCTGATAACCAAAAATCTGATACTGTATCAGCCCTGCCCATACTGCGAGTATAAAATACACCGCCGGATAATATGTGAGGATATCTATGCCATAGTGCATAAAATGCGCCCTCAACGGCGTCCACATATACATTACCGACAGGACAAAACCGAACGACGATGCCAGACTGCCAAGAACTATACCGGCAAAGTAGTCCACGAGAAACGGTATCATGAGTATCCACAACCAAAATGCATCAAAGCCGATCGACTCAGGATCCGGTTCAGTAATAAACGCTATCCCGAAAACGATGATAACACCCAGAACGCAGCAAACAGCAACGTAATCCGGACGCTTAAAGTATTTGACCAGAAAAACCGACAGCCCAAATACCGCTACCAGTCCCATGTACGTAAGCACAAGGTGATAGCCGCCATACGATAATGGAAATAATGAAAGAACTATACACAAGAGCATCATGCCCAAGGCGCCTCTCGACATTAGATGGGTCTTGTGTTCCATAAAACGCGGAGCACGTTCTATATCACGTATCTCCAGAAGGCCATAATGAAAAATCTCCTTAAATTTTCTTGATACAAACTGAAAAAATATATTCTTATTTTCCATATTTGTCCTTCTATACTCCTAAAATTACCATGATTTTAGGACGTTAACCTGCGAATGTCGTAATATCGTATTATTTTGTCGAGCGAGATCAGTCAAAAGAATATTTCAAAAACAATTCACTTACAGTACGATAAGTGCCCCTTGGCAGGGTAAAAGTCTTCCCATCTTCCATGGTAATTTCCGATGAACTGATCTTTAGTATTCTTTTTAGATTGATTATCATTTTATTACTCAGAAGATAAAAATAATCCTCTCCTAATTTCTCTCGAATATTAGCCATAGTCTCACGAACAAGATATGTTGTACCATCCCTGCAGACTATATCCTTATAGTGATCATCACTGGTTATATACATGATGTCACTAACAGGTACTTTTCGTATCCCATCTCCGTCTTTAACCGCATAGCAGCGCTCTTCCTCACTATTAAGTATGCGGTCCATCGCATCATTAAATTCTTTCGGATCTGTTGGCTTTTCAAGATAATGCGCTGCATTTAACCGGAAAGCATCCTTGTAATGAAATGCCGAAGTTGTCAGAAAGATGATCGCTGCGTTATCGCCATCTTTCCGTATACTTTCCGCCAGATCTATCCCACTTTGGGCATCGATAAATACATCAAGTATATAGGCATCAAATGTCCTTTTATCCCTCGCCTCCATAAGTTCCAGAGTTGATGTAAATGTCTCAAGCTTTGCATCTATCTCCGGATGCTCCCTGATATAATCATCAAACAATTTTTTTACATAATTTATGCTCCGTTCCTCATCGTCGCATGCAGCTATCCTCATCATATCCTTCTCCCCTGTTAAATGATGTAAGGCAAAATGCGTTTACCCCTTATTTCTCTTTTTAATTTTTTTTCGTGATGTTTCCAAGTGTCCCGAAACTTTATGGACACACCACATGACCATCGGCGCTACGTAACAGCAGGCAAGCAGCCATGCACTTTGGTCCGAAATACATATGGCTGTAAAACCGTATACCGGAACCAGCAGAAAACTCACGCTCACTCTTGCGATCATTTCCAAAACCCCTGAAATTATCGCCCTTCCCGAAAATCCCAAAGCCTGTATGCTCATACGGCATACATTTAATATTCCAAGTGACCAGTAGAAAAATCCAAGAAATCTCAAGTATTTTCCTGCCTGGTCAAGCACTGCAGTTTCACTTGCATTTACGAGCATCATACAAAGATTTCGTCCCCAGAATATCAGTACTATTCCTATCAGGACACCATAGGTTATTCCCGTAAGCGTTCCTGTAACAATGCCCTTTTTAACACGATCCATTTTTCCCGCACCATAATTTTGTCCGGCAAAAGTAGATACAGATGTGGCAAGCGCGTCAAACGGACACATTGCAAACTGCTTTATTTTCATTCCAGCAGTAAACGCTGATACATACACTGTTCCAAGTCCGTTATTTGCCGCCTGCATGACCATACTTCCAACTGCCGTTATAGAATACTGGAGTCCCGTCGGAAGTCCCATCAGAATGGTCGTTATACCTATCCTGCTATTCCACTTTAAATCTTCTTTTTTGAAATGCAGTATTTCAAATTTTTTAACTATCAATACAAGACAAAGGATACCTGATATTGCCTGAGATACTACTGTTGCTATTCCGGCACCCATGCATCCTAAATGAAGCACCAGTATACAGAAAAGGTCTAAAAAAATATTTATGACCGTTGATAACGCTAAAAAAAAGAAAGGCGTCCTGCTATCGCCGACCGCCCTCAAAATACCTGAGAGAAAATTATAGAGGATCGTAAACGGGATACCAATGAAAATTACCAACAAGTATGAATATGCATTATTAAAAATATCTTCCGGCGTTTTAAGTATATTCAGGATCGTGGAGCAAAGCAGTACTGTTGTCACCGTAAGCAACACCGCTGCTGTGATCGACCACACCATACCGTGAAATATGTACTGTCGCATTCCATGATGATCCTCAGCTCCAAAACGCTGGGCTACAGGGATAGAAAATCCCAAGCATATACCAATGCAAAAACCAAGCACAAGAAACTGAACACTACTGGAAGCACCAACTGCAGCCAGCGCATCTGTACCCAGAGTCTGACCTACAATGGCTGCATCCGCAAGATTATATGCCTGCTGAAAAAGATTTCCCAAAAGTAACGGGAACGCAAATTTCAATATCAGAAAAAGCGGATTTCCCGTTGTCATACTCCTTGTCATAAATGCCTCTATTCTTGTAAGAGATAGTTAACTATCCAGACTTTCCAACACCTGATAAAGCATTTTATAGAGCAATTCTGCCTGTTCTTTATCAAGGCGGACGCATTTCCCCATTTTCGAGGGCACTTCAAGTGCTCTTTCACGAAGTTTCATTCCATCGTCAGTGATCGTAACGATCAGATTTCGTTCATCACGCTCCGAACGCTGTCTGCTGATATAACCTTTTGACTCAAGCTTTTTTAATAGAGGTGTAAGTGTACCGGAATCAAGATATAAGTTTTTTCCAAGCTCCTTAACATTTGACTGCTTCTTTTCCCACAAAATAAGCATAGTAATATACTGAGTATATGTAAGATCCAACTTATCAAGAAAAGGCTTATATTTACGCACTATCTCCTTTGCGCAGGCATATAGCGGAAAACAGATCTGATTTTCTAACTTCAGGCAATCATATTTCTGAGATTCACTCATGAATAGCTCCTCTAACAGTGTTAATAATTGATTACTGGTAACTGTTCAGAACCTTCTTTTTTCTGACAGCTACAATTATTGTTTGCTCAGCCACAATAATTGTTTACAATTAAATTATGCTGTTTTAGGATAATTGTCAAGTGTATGTATTTTTTAAAATGTAAAAACTGCCGCATGAAATCTCTTTCATACGACAGCTTTTTATATCTATTAATATCTGTTAGCAACAACCTTTACGCCAGGTCCCATTGTAGGAGCTACAGAGATGCTCTTAAGGTACTGACCCTTAACAGATGACGGCTTAGCCTTCTCAAGTGCTGCGAGAAGTGCATTGAAGTTATCTGTAAGCTGCTCTGCTGTGAAGGAAGCCTTTCCAACCGGAACATGGATGATGTTTGCCTTGTCAAGTCTGTACTCAACCTTACCAGCCTTGATATCGTTGATAGCCTTAGTTACATCCATAGTAACTGTACCAGCCTTCGGGTTCGGCATAAGACCCTTAGGTCCGAGAACCTTACCGAGACGTCCTACAACACCCATCATATCCGGTGTAGCTACAACTACATCAAAATCAAGCCATCCATCGTTCTGGATCTTCGGGATGAGCTCCTCGCCGCCAACATAATCAGCGCCTGCAGCCTGAGCTTCGTCAAGCTTAGCACCCTTAGCGAATACGAGAACCTTTACGCTACGGCCTGTTCCGTGAGGAAGTACAACCGCACCACGAACCTGCTGATCAGCGTGACGGCCATCACAACCGGTTCTAACATGAACTTCAATAGTCTCATCAAACTTAGCTGTTGCAGCCTTCTTTACAAGCTCCATAGCCTCAGAAGGCTCATACTGCTTTGAACGGTCGATAGCCTTTGCAGCCTCAACATATTTCTTTCCGTGTTTCATCGTTGAACCCTCCTTACTTCTCTACCTCGACACCCATAGATCTAGCGGTGCCGGCAATCATGCTCATTGCAGCCTCAAGGGAAGCGGCATTAAGGTCAGGCATCTTTCTCTTAGCAATTTCCTCAAGATCAGCCTTGGAAAGGGTTGCAACCTTTGTCTTATTCGGTACACCAGAAGCCTTCTGGATCTTGCAAGCCTTCTTGATAAGTGCAGCTGCAGGCGGCTCCTTGATGATGAATGTGAAACTTCTATCTGTGTAAACTGTGATAACAACAGGGATAACATAATCACCCTTATCTGCTGTCTTAGCATTGAACTGCTTTGTAAACTCAACAATGTTTACACCGTGCTGTCCAAGTGCAGGACCTACCGGCGGTGCAGGTGTAGCTTTGCCGGCCTGGATCTGTAACTTGATGTATCCTTCGACTTTCTTAGCCATTTTTAGCCTCCTTATTAAACTGGCATTTCTGCCGTTTGTGGTAATGCGGGCAGGAAAGACCCTCCCACTGTATCTATCTTAAAATGTCATAGGACATCTTAATTCACCACACATCATATATCATTCTGAAAAGAGTAATCACTCTTTAATCAGCTATCTTGGAAATCTCGTCAAAGCTGATTTCCACAGGTGTTTCACGTCCGAACAGTTCAACAGAAATTGTTGCGGACTGTTTATTCGGATCTATCTTTGAAATGACACTTACTGTATCCTTCCATGCTCCTGCAACTACAGCAACACGGTCGCCCACATCAAAGCTGACTTCCATATTTTCAACATGAATGCCAAGCGGCTTCATTTCTTCGTCAGACAACGGTATCGGTTTGCTTCCCGGTCCCACGAAACCTGTGACGCCCCGGGTATTGCGAACAACATACCAGGTATCGTCATTCATGATCATATTGATCAGCACATAGCCCGGGAAAAGTTTTCTCTCCACAGACTTCTTTGTACCGTTAGCCCTGACCTCAGTCACAGCCTGGGTCGGAACCCTTACCTCAAGAATAGCTTCCTGAAGATTACGATTCGCAATTGTCTTCTCAAGATCTACTTTGACCTTATTTTCATATCCTGAATATGTATGTACTACGTACCAGTGCGCTTCTTCAGCCATAGAAATCCTTTCTTACTTTATCAGGAAATTAATCCCGTAGAGAACTGCTCTGTCGATCACTGCAATGATTGCACCAACGACAACAGACACCACAACTACTGCTGTGGATTCTTTAATAAGAGTACTGCGATCAGGCCATACTATCTTCCTGAACTCAGCCTTGATACCCTTCCAGAAAGAACCCTTCCCCGTATCTTTGGACTTCTTCTCGGATTTGGAAACAGCATTTGTTGCATTTACTGAATCACTCATTAAATACCCTGCCTTTCAATCCGTAGAAAATTATTTGGTCTCTTTATGTGTAGTATGCGTCTTGCAGAACTTACAATACTTACGGATTTCCATTCTCTCCGGATGAGTCTTCTTATCCTTTGTTGTATTGTAGTTACGATTCTTGCACTCTGTGCAAGCAAGTGTGATTCTTGTACGCATTGTAATTCCTCCATTCTTAGTGGCGGGATTTCTCCCGACTGGCGGTTCCATCGACAGTAAAACTGTCTCCCGCTGCGTTATTGGACACCAAAAAAAGGCCCCTCGGCCCTTTAGCTCTCATACTATATCACACGACGCCGTATCCGTCAACGCCCAATTTTAAACGGTTTTTTACATGACACTACTATTATTGCACAGGTATTGTATTTTGTACACAGATATATGTTGTTTTTTATAAATTTACGTGATATCTTATTATTGTATACATCTACTTATTTTTAAATATTGTCTATTTATTTATACACAACGACAGGAAGCTGCGTTTTTGTCTGCTTACTGTAAAGTTTTCGAACTCAAAACTGCTGACATTGTTTTCCATGGATGGAAATTTCAGAAAGGAGGGATCCTATGTCGGCTTATTCTTTATCCGCTGTGTACAGTCAGATCTTTTCTGACTACAGCGTGTCATCCACGCGCTACGACTCGCATAAAAAGGATGAGTTAAAATCTATATATCAGCAGATAGTAAAAAAATCCGAGGACTCGCATGTTTATATGCCGGACAAAACAGGATCCTCTCAGGCTTATGCTATCAGCTTAAAAGAAGATGCGCGTTTTCTGAAGAATTCCATCTCGTCACTGAGTTCCGAATATTCTTCAAGTATATTAGATAAGAAGGTTGCTTCCTCATCAGACAGCGACATAGTTTCTGCTGAATATATTTTATCCGGTAATTCTGCAGGCATTCCAGACTCATTCGATATATTTGTAAAGCAGCTCGCTTCGCCACAGCTTAATATCGGAGGTTTTCTTCCGACCGGTGAGACCAGTTCCCTTTCTCCGGATCTGTACTCATTCGATATACTGATCAATGACTCTGATTATGAATTTCAGTTCGCAGTAGATGCCTCTGATACAAATGATACTATCGAACAACGGATAGCGAGGCTTATTAATAAATCTTCGATCGGAGTAAACGCTACCGTTATTTCAGGTAAAGGGACAAGCGCTCTGCGGATTGAAAGTAATTCTTCCGGACGAAGACCTGACGGAAATCCGACTTTTTCTATTACGGATGAATCGACTAGCAAAACCGCAGGAGCTGTCGCTTATTTTGGACTTGACTCTATAGCACACGAACCTACAGATGCTATCTTTATAATAAATAACAAAGAACATATAGCAAGTTCAAATAATTTTACCGTCCAACGCGCCTATGAGATAACGCTTAAGGGCATTAATGAAGAAGGCAGTGAACCTGTTCACATAGGCCTAAAACCTGATCTTGATGCTCTAACAGAAAACATAAATCATCTGGCCGGTGCCTATAACGATTTTATCCGCCGGGCAGACGAATATTCTATACTATATGGTCAGTCAAATAAATTCATGCGAGAAATGAATGGAATAACCAGACGGTTCACAAATTCATTAGATGCTGTCGGAATGTCCTTAAAGACTGACGGAACCTTTGAGATCGATACGAAACTGCTGCAGACTTCCGCAACGGAAGCCGACCCCAGAAAATCTCTTTCAGCGGTACAGCAGTTTACAGATGCGCTTGTTTCCGAAACAAAAAGGATTTCTATCGATCCAATGCAATATACAGATAGAAAGATCGCCACGTACAGGATACCGGGTGTTAATCATCCTAACCCATATATGTCCAGCATGTACACCGGAATGCTTTTTTCAAGCTTCTGCTGAATCTATCGGAGGTTCTAAAATTTGGATATTATCTCAGTGTAAAAGGTCCGTGTCACCATTAAAGTAAACACGGACCTTTTCTCATTTATTTAAGATCTTTTTTGCATCCGAAAGAGCATCTGCAATGACATCATCCATATCATAGTACTTGTACTTTCCGAGACGACCGCCGAAGTATACTCCTTCTGTTTCCTCTGCAAGTGCACGATATTTCTCATAGAGCGCATTGTTTTCTTCATTATTTACCGGATAGTAAGGCTCATCTCCCTTTTCCCATGTTGCGGGATATTCTCTGGTGATGATAGTCTTTCCGTCCTGTGATTTCTTTGGCGCAGAACCAAATTCCTCAAAATGCTTATGCTCGATTATACGTGTGTAGGGAATCTCATATTCCGTATAGTTGATAACGGCATTTCCCTGAAAATCATCTGTATCGAGTTCCTCTGTCTCAAAGCGAAGGCTTCTGTATTCCAGCGTACCGAATCTGTAATCAAAGAATTCATCAATGAGTCCGGTGAATACGATCTCCTTAGCTTCTGCGGTAAGTTTTTCTCTTTCCTTATAGAAATCTGTTCCGAGACGCACTTCCGTATCCCCAAGAAGTTTCTCTACAAGTCCTGTATAACCACCGATAGGGATTCCCTGATAACGATCATTGAAATAATTGTTGTCAAATATAAAGCGGAAAGGCAGACGTCTTATGATAAATGCCGGAAGCTCTGTCGCTCTGCGTCCCCACTGCTTCTCTGTATAGCCCTTTATCAGCTTTTCATATACATCCTTTCCTCCGAGAAGCAGTGCCTGCTCCTCGAGGTTTTTTGGCTCGCCGCCTATCTTTTCTGCGGCTTCTGCCGTCTGACGGGCGATCTCTGCCTTTGCTTCTTCCGGTGTACGAACTCCCCATAATTCATGGAAAGTATTCATATTGAAAGGAAGGTTATACATCTCATCCTTATATCTGGCTACAGGCGAATTTGTATAACGGTTAAATTCCGCAAAGCTGTTTACATAGTCCCATACTTCTTTATTATCTGTATGGAAAATGTGCGCTCCGTAGCGATGTACCTGTATACCAAGTTTTTCTTCTGTATAAATGTTACCGGCAATATGCTCTCTCTTGTCTATTACCAGACATTTCTTCCCAGCCTTTGCAGCTTCATGTGCGAAAACCGCGCCATAAAGACCGGCTCCGACTATCAGATAATCATACATTTTTACTCTCCGTTTCTCAGTTTTCCTCATATATCGCACGTAATCCGTTTGTGCAGATAATGCTTGCTCCTGCGCCGATCACCATAAAGATCATCGGTGTACAGATGATCTGCTGATAGCAGAAAAAATTATGTGCCATATATGAAGCTATTGCCATGATAACTGCGATAAGTTCAGGATGAGCTACTGATTTCTTTGAAAATACAACGATAGCTGATACAAATATACCAAGGTAGCATACGCCTCCAACGATACCTACATTAATTATCTGCGTCATCCATTCATTATGCGCACAGGTAAGAATCGTACCTTCCCCCCATTTATCAAAGAGTTCCTGAGCATGATATTTATAAGCTGTATTATAAAATCCGTCCGGTCCTGCTCCGAAAATGGCACGTATGGGATCATCCTTAAGGCAATCAAAGAAAGACTCAACTGTGATCGTCCAAGAATGACCACGGTTATTTCCCCAAAACTCATCAAACAGCAGGTAGTTATTTGTGCTTCGAAGTGACTCCGGAAGCGCTCCGGTTGAGTTAAGCGTAATGTATATTACTGCGCCTGCGATTCCAAGTCCCAGGAGTACAAAGTACGCTGTACGAATCCATGTCAAATTGGTTATATCAACTTTGCCTTCCTTGTCAAAACGGATAAATATTACATATATAGCTGCCAGTATCGCGATCGGGATCCAGACCAGAGCTCCCTGCGTACCAACGATCATCAGCGTACCAAGCTGAACTGCCGCATCCGGGAAAGCTATCTGTAAAAATCCGATAACTCTCCAAGACAGAAGCATGATCAAAATTATCTCAAGGAAACGCTTCATATATTTATTCTCACGGAATGAGAATGCAAAGAGCACACTTATCTCTGCAAGCAGAGCGAAAAATGCACTGTCCGAATCCTGTGTTATAAGAGTCATCGAACCCAGTATATTGTAAAGAAGAGCAAGTTTACGAACCCATCCTTTTTCTGCATACCAATAGATAAATACACCAATCGGGAGCATTATCGCAACAAAGCTTGAGTACCATGTTGCCTGACCGAGCGTGGACAGGAACATCTGCACATACATCTCATCGAGTCCTATATACATTTCAAGCGGATCTATGCGAAAACGGTTCAAAACTCCGAAAAGAAAAACCAGCGCCGACGCTGACATATAGATCAGCAGCATTATGTCATCCCATCTCCAGAAACGAGAGACAAAGAAATACAACAGCACAAACGCGACCTGCGCTATAAGTCCCATGTACCATCCGTCGTAACCCCAGAGAATGTAATCTTTATACGGAGAAAGGATGGAGGAGACCAGACATGCCACGAAATATGCCAATACAAATCTGTCTGTCAATGTAGTACTCTTCCAGTCCCAAAAGGCTTTTATCTTCCCTTTTCGGAACAGATCTATCTGATACCATATAAAGAACAAGAGCAGCAATACCAAAAATGTCGGTATAACAAACCCATCTCCTGAAATATAGTATGTGACCGTACGGAAGAAATTCCACTTTGCATCTCCCATATTGTAGTACTTATCCTCATAGTAAAGCGGATATACTACGAACATCAAAAAAAGATAAATCGCAAGAGTCTCTTTTACGAACTTAAACGAAATAAGTTCCTGAGCGACTTTCGTTGCCTTTTTCTTCATTCGGTTTTTCTCCTTTTATTAATTTTTACCGTTTTTACTTAAAAGCGTAAGTTTTTACGTCCTACAGCTTTGCATAACTCGTTAAAGTATACCATACATGATTTATTTTTTAAAACAAGTTACGCTAGGCTCGATAAGACCTCGCCAAGCGAACTTGCATAGCACGCACTAAGCTCGAAAATACCTCGCTAAGTGCTCCGCATAACAAGAATCGCCGGCAGGTATACTCTGCCGGCGATCCTTTTCGCAAACGGACGGAAGCGCCTCCGCCTCCTGTTCCGGTTGTTCCTGATCTATCATTTTTTGTTGTCTACAAAAAATGCCTCCGTATTGTTTGCTGTGGTGGAACCACGCATCTGATTGGCATAGGTACTTAGTCTATTGACATTTCTCCGCCTCTCACCAAGCTGTTTGCGCTTGTCGCTAAGAAGCGATGTCACGCGATTTTTGTGCCTTGCTTCCTCTGCTCCGATCTTTACGGCCTTTTCCGTGATCACTGCGATCAGATCCTGCATCCTGTGGATCTCATCTTTATACTCTGCCTTATTCTGAAGGAGATCTACCCTCACCTTTTCATAAAGGCTTTCAAAGCCGTCATCCAGTCGTGACAGTTCAGCTGCCAGATTTCCTATCTTTTCCTGATTATCATGAAGCGCATCGAGATCAGGTTCTTCTGCTGAAAGTATCTCCTCCTGTTCAGCATCGCACTCCATTACTCTGTCAAGTACTTCAGATTTTCTTTCCAAACTTTCGATCAGAATATTCACATACGTGTTTTTCATCATCGTACCTGTCTTCCGGTTTTATGCCTGTCTGCGGTTACTTGCGAGATCATGCGGTGCGAGTCTCATCACTTCTTTCCACGCATCCCTCATGGTTCTCATGTGTGTAGCACATTCCTCAAGGATTTCTTTTTCCTTGGAAATATTTGCTTCAACGAGACGTCTTCCTACATACTCATAAACCACATCAAAGTCCTTTGCTACCGGATATTTAAAATCCAGAGTTCTTCGAAATTCATCAATGATCTTTTCTGCCTTCTGGATATTAAGGTTTGCTTTCTGTGTATCCTTGTCCTCTACAGCTTTTATCGCGATGTTGATAAATTTGATACAGCCTTCATAAAGCATCAGTGTAAGCTCCGCCGGAGAAGCGGTGAGGATCTTATTCCTGTTATACTGTGCATACGCATCTGAAGCTAACATAACTTTCCCTCCAAACTCATCTGTTTCCGAGCACCATATACTTTGATGTAAGGGTCCCAAGGTCTCAATCCTCTTTGTACAGGCACAATCGGATTTTGACCTTTTGACCCTGACATCATACTTTTATTTATCACATATTCAGCAGACCGGCGATCGCGCTGCTACTATTCTGAAGCTTTGCGAGCGCAGTCTCCATCGCTGTGAACTTGCTGTAATAGAAATCTTCAAGGTCTGATACATATTTTTCCTGCTTTGTTATCTCACTGGAAAGATTATCATATTCCTTCTGAAGCAGCTTATCATTGTAAACCTTATAAACACTTCTCGTGTTCTCGATGCTCTTCATCAATCCGTTTGTGCCAAGTCCCTTGTAAAGATTTCCGGTGATCTCCGTCATGAACTTTGCAACCCTGTCAGGATCGGATGCAAGCATCTTCTTCAAAACATCCTCATTATCCTTTGTATTATCATCATCGCTGTTACCGTCGATGTGATAAGCGCCTTTTTCATTATCAGCCGCATTGAAATAACCAAGTGTAGCTATTCCAAAGGTTGCCCAGCTGTCACCTGCTGTCGATGTACTTGCCATCGTGTTCTTAAAGAGATTTATGAGTGTAGATAAGCTGTCATCCTTGCGAAGAAGTGAATCCTTGATCTTAGATTCCCACTTCTCTACCTGCTCATCAGACATTTCGGACTTTTCATCGTCAGAAAGAACATCATACCCCTTTGCTGCATCCGCATTATAGAGCTTGTCCATTTCATTAATGAGAGAGTTATACTCATCAAAGAAATCTACTATCTTGTCATATATTGCATCAATATCACGACTTGTAGTAACCGTAGTTACCGATCCTGCGGCACTTGTAGATTTTGCCTGGATAGTCATTCCGTTTACAACAAAGGAATTGCCGCTGGAAGTATATGTTGCTCCGTTTAATTCGATCTCAGCGTCGGTTCCCTGTACCTTTACCGGAGCAGAGCTTCCGGATCCAGATGTATCATATGTATGTTTTCCGTCTGAATCTGTGCTATATGTATAATAAAGTCCCATCGCCTTAAGGGCTTCTTTATTATTGTCGTCACCTAAAATCTCAAAGTTTTTATCAGCACCGCTGTCGCTTGAGCTCAGGAAAAATCTCTGATTTGTTTCGTCAAAGCTTGCATTGATCCCGGCCTTCTTAAACTCATTTAAAGCCTGAGCTATGGTCATTGTACTATCAAGCTGAACTGAGCTGGTCGGGGTCGGGGGTTGGGAATCTGCATCATCACCAATCGCTACTCCAACAGAAAACGAACCTGTAATACCAAGATCTGCCAGCGTTGAACCCGCCGTTGCCTTATCATTTCCGTTTGTACGGACTACACCGCCTGTCAAATATCCACTGGTTGCCAGTGACTTTACAGCCAGTGTCTGTGTTCCGATAACACTTCCACTGTCAACAGAAACTGAAGCTATAGACGCATCCGCAACAGTTGCGGTTTTAGTGTTAAAGGTATTTTCCATGCGCATTTCTGACAGCGCGCCTGTATAAAAACTGTATACCTTTGAGTTTAGTGTTTTCCACGCATCCTGTTTCCAGCCGAGCTTTGTCTGCTGGTTTTTCAGTTTGGTTGTCTTATAATTTGCAGCTGAAACCAGTGCACCTACAATTGTTGACGTATCCATTCCCGATATAAGACCGGTCATTCTCATTAAATCTGACATAATTTCATCCTCACTTTCCATACACGCTGCCGGCTATCACAAGATCACGAAATGTAATCTCCGGCAACACACGTCATCTCTTTTCATCCACCAGAATGCCTGCCATTTCCCATATCTTTGCAAGCATGTCCAAAGTCTTCTCCGGCGGGATCTCCTTAATGACTTTCTTGCTGTCTTTGTCCACGATCTTTATCGTGACTCTGTTTGTTTCATCGTGAATACCAAAGATTGCCTCGGAATGTGAAAGCATATTTTTATTGATATTTTCTACTTTCTTTCGGATCTCTTCATTCACAGTCCTGCTGTTGCCTTGAGCCACTGCAACCTCATCTGACATTTCTTCCGCTGCCTGCTCAACAGTCTGAGTTTCCTGAACCCGTACAGCATCGACATCAATTTCTGCGGCCTGGGATGTGGATCCTGCCGCATAAGGAACTGTGCTGTTCATCTGATTGATCACTGCCATTGTTCCACCTCCATGTGTAAAAAAACTACAATAAAACCTAAAAGAGCCGCCTCCATGCGTTGCTCTCCATAACAGAGATTTCCCAACTTTTGATCTATAAACCTCAAAACGGATCTTTCTATAGATCAAAAAAGGATGTCGGGAGAGAGCTCTCCCGGCATCCTGCCAGCATATCTCTCTATGGGTTTTATCGGTCAAAAGCCGTCTTACCATTAGAGAAATACGTATTATTTTAATAAACTGCACGTTTCTTTATAAAAACTTTACAAAAATTTCAGAAAAGTTTTTTAAGTTCATCTACCTGTTCAGCTGATACTGAAGCGCTATTTGCCTTCTGTATCTCAAGATAGATCTCTTTTCGATAAATAGGCACTTCCTTTGGTGCTGAAATTCCAATCTTGATCTGATCCCCACGGATATCCAGCACGGTAATCTCAATATTATTATTAACTACCAGGGATTCTCCTTTTTTTCTGGACAAAGTAAGCATCACTGCACCGCCTTTCCGTTTGCTTCTTCTTTGGCTTTTGCCAGGATGTCATAGATTGGGAAACGGATCTCGCACGAGTTGTCATTAAGTATCAACTGTGCGCCTTTTTTGGTTGCAGCGTTAATGATTATCGGTGCCATCAGATTCACTGTCATCTTTTTCAGGTCATGTGGTACGGTAACAGTTACCAACAGTACAGTGTCCGTTGATGTCAGCTCACCAAGCGGAGTCAGCAGATCGTCCTCGATTACCGGATTATAATCAGGCTTTACAATGAGAGGATTCATAACAGGCATATCAAATGCCGGCTCATCCAGCGACTGCAGAAATCCGAGACCGGATCCGTCTGATTTCTCCGAATCATGAAGCAGTGCAAATCGCTTCATATCCGGAAAACCCACAATGCCTCCGGGAAACTCGATAATCTTCTCATCGTCAAGATCAATCTTGCCAAACAATCTGGTTGTAACTTCCATACTTTCTCCATTCCGGAGCTATCAGCCCCTTTACACATCCCCCAAAAAACAGTCTGTCCTTTCCGCCAATCTGTTTCCTTCCGTATTAGTATAACAGATGTATGTACAAAAGATTGTTTGAAAACAGGTACCAGACTGTTTTTTATACATTTTTTTGTTCATCACGACACCGGAGACCGTTATATACCGGTCTCCGGATATATACTTTTATCAGATGTAGTCCACCAACGACTGCTGCGAGATACGACCGGTAACCATCAGCGCTGCATTGTAATACAGATTTGCCTGTGATACTTCTACGGAAAGCGTTGAAAGATCCACATTCTCGTTTTCTGATGCCTGAGCTTTTACCGTGGTCTGATTCTCTGTAAGACGATTCTCTATAACTTCAAGTCTGTGAACCGTCGTACCGCAGTTAGTTCCGGCAAGATTAACTTCATCAAAATACTTCCCGGACTTGGTAATACCATTACTGAACATGGTATTTACTTTCTGATTTGCATAATCAAGTTCCTTTTCTGCTGCTCCGAGAAGTATCCTTATCTGCTCCTGTTCTGTATCAGTAGCATAGGTCTCCACATCTTCCTGCATCTTTTTCAGTTTTTCAACCTTGGCCTCTGCCTTGTCAACAGCATCCAAAGCATCTTCCAGCTCATCAAGATCTCTTAACACGTTAATATCAAAAGCATTTTTGGCATTTGTGTTGACTTTTACTGACTGACTGCTTCCTACGGAATAATTCATCTCCTGAAGATAATCATTATAGAGTATAGGTGTATTGTTTTTATCACCTACCTCTGTACAGCAGAAATAGTGCTCCGGCTTCACATCTCCCTCATCCCAGTCACTCTTGTCGTATGCAAACTCAATATCATCAACCTCTGCCAGCTTCATCTGTGTCTGCGCGGTAAAGATCAGATTACCTGTAACAGTGTTGAGATATACCTTTGTATCCGTATCGCCTGAAAATACTGCCTCAGAATCATCTGTTATAGCAGTGACGCTCATCGTTCCTGCGACAGAATATGTATTTGTGGAGGAATTATAATTCTTTAATGTCAGTGTATAAGAACTGATATTATCCTCTGCGCCATCCGGATAATTATACTTGTACGTGCCGGTCGTTACAGCATCGATATTATCGTAGGATAATCTCAACCTGTATTCCGAATACGCCTTTACCTGTGTCTCATCCGCAGTACTGGTTGCCGTGGGAGAAACTCCGATAATATCTCCATCCGTAATTCCTGATGAATACTCTGATCCCTTCTTGTAGGAAGTATAAGTATAACTCTCAACATTATCGATCGTGAAATGTTCTGCAATTCCCTTGTACTTGAAAGGATGCTCCTGATCCACTGCTGAAACCATTCTTTCGTCAATATTATTATCTGTGAAAGTCAGACTGTCAGATGTACGATATCCTGTGAAAATATATCGATCCTCATTGGTCGAATTTCCTATTGCAAAATACTCTATTGCATCAGCCTTCAGTTTTTCAAGATAGCTTCTTTTGTCGCTGTTGGTGTTCGTACTGTTTGTTGCAGCGTCATACTGCTTTTTAAGGTCTCGCATGATCTCTTTTGCGGAATCCAGTGCAGTCTGCGTACTATCAGTCCAGCTCTTCGCATCAGACACATTTCTACCCAGATACTGAGTGATGGAAGCGAGAGACCCTCTGAAACGCAGCGAACGGATGGCGATTATCGGGTCATCCGACGGATCGTTGATCTTTTTTTGGGTAGCCATCTGTGTATTAAGGGCATCCATTACTTCCTTATTGTTATTGATATTGAATAAGGAATTGTTGTTTATCATCTTATTGGTAATTCTCATAAGCGTACTCCTTTATACACTTTACACACCGGTCTCCAGTATCAGACGATCGTAGATTTCTGTCATTGTCTGGATTATCTTTGCATTAAGATTATAGGCATTCTGGAATTTAACGAGATCAAGCGCTTCTTCCTCGTTATCAACTCCGGATACCGATTCTTTCTGATTTGCGATCGCATTCCTGATATTATTCGCATTATCCGTAAAGTTTTTTGCACTTGACGAATTAAGCGATATATCAGTGAGGATAAGTGACAGGAACTCAGTAGATGTACATCCTCTGTAAACCATCTTTGACTTATTATCCTTAAGCTCTAAAAGCTCCTTAACTACATTATCGGCAGAAACATTGATATCGCCATTCGTTGTAGTAGTACTCATAAGAGCCGGGTCATCTATGATCTTCTTATTAACGTAAACATTCGACGCCTGCATATCATAATAAAATGAATCAAAGTTCAGTTCATCCGCTATAGTTCCTGATCCTGCCTGCGTTTTAGCTGTATTTACTGTATCGCCTGCAGCTGCGGTATAATACTCATACAGGTTATTAAGAGAACCATCCGTAACACTTCTCCACTGCCAAAATGAGATATCCATCTCATCGCCGTAAAGGTTCTCTGCGTTCTCAGTCACCAGATTATTTAAGCTTCCATGCTTCTCTGTGTAATTGAAACGATACGCAAACTGGCGTACCCACTGATTCATCTGAGCCTGATAATACGGGATTCCCTGATATTCCACGCCATTTCCAACTTCACACTTTTTACCCACAGTCACAGCGCTCATAAGACCATGAATGTCATCACCCGAACTATTCTTATAGGTCACATCACCAAAGGTAAATGTGGCAGTAGTACTTCCCGGTGTAAAATCAACTGTCCAGCCGTCATATTTGTACATCGTTCCGCTGATACGGATAGATCCTTTGTCAGCGATGTTCAGTTTGGAAACAAGAGATTCAAGAGTCTCACCGGCTTCGACACTAACTGTCATCGTCACATCTGTTGCCGTCACTCCAGTTATTACGTTTCCTTCTCTGTCCCTCGCATTTCTTGTCTGGGTAGATCTGACATACGAACCGGTGAGAGCCTCTCCATTATCGCCATCCCGAAGTTCAAAAAGTGCTTTCAGACTTCCGGAAAGATTATCTGCCAGAACCGAAAATTCATTTCCTGTCGATGACCAGTAAAGATCGTAAAGTCCGTCCGCATCGGTCTGATGATATTTTTCATCAGTATCTCTTGCCCTTGTTTCAAGAGTATTGTACTCATAGCCATCTACAAGACTGCATCCGTTACTGATCTTTACCTGATACCTGTGTGCTCCGGTCGGATGGTCCGGATCTCCTGCGTTATAGATCTCAGTTTCTGTCACTTCCACATCGACAATCTTAGATAACTTATCAACTATCAGATTTCGCTGATCCCTAAGCTCATTTGCGACACATTGTCCCTGAAGTTCAACAAGATTTATCTGCTTATTAAGAGACGCTATCTGTCCTGCAAACTCATTTAACTGATCTACCTGTGACTTTATCTCACTATTGAGGATTTCCTGCTCTTTTGTGAGATTATCCGACATTGTCCTAAAATACTCTGCAAGTGTCTGTGCCTTACCCAAAAATGATGAACGGGTAGAGGTTGTTCCCGGATTCTTTGCCAGATCTTCCAGACCTGCATAAAACTCCTCTGTATATATCTTGGTAAAGCCCTTTATCGTCACATCATCCTTAAAGTACTTTTCTATTTCGGACATATAGGTTTTCTGTGCTTCATATCTGCCTACATCTGCCTCATTTGCTCTGTACTTTATATCATAGTATTCATTTCTGAGCTGCTTTATGGCAGTTACGGTTACACCGGATCCAGCCATTCCATATGTGGTATAGGTGCGAATAGCGTTGGATGCCTTTTGCTCCACCACCTGCTTTGAATATCCTTCTGTCTGAACATTTGCCGCATTATTAGCAACGGTGTTATTTGCTGTTTGATATGCGGTCAGACCTGAATAACCGATCATCAGACCAAAAAACTGTGATGTCATATAATACCCCTCCAAAAACTCAAATAATGCTCAGGAGATTGTCCAACATTGCATTTACTGTATTTATGTATCTGCTGCTCGCATTGTAAGCATTTTGATAACGTATCATCTTGGTAAGTTCTTCACTATCAGATACGCCCATGACCTTCTGTCTTTCATTGTCTGCAGAAAGCACAGCTACCTCCTGCGCTTCTGACGCTTTTTTATATGTATTTCCAATATTTGCATACTGGTTTACTATTCCTATGTAGTACTCTTCAAAGTTCAGCGGTGTTGCTGTTCCGGGATTTAATGTACTGAATTTATCAGTAAATATCTGTCCCAATGCATCTGCAACTGACTGATTAACTGACTGATCTGACAACATAAACCCATTATTCAAATGAGTCGGCTCGAGAAGAAGTTCCTGATTTATCGTAAGGTTTGATGTAGTATAGTCGCCGTTTGAAGAAATAAGAGTGAAAAGCGGCGGATAATCATCAGTAACGGTAAGATAATTATTAGGCTCAGCAAGATACGCATCAGGATCATTATAATAGGCATCATGATCATAAATAGCCTCAGGATTAATGACCGTAAAATTATCTTTCGTACTATCTGCCGAATATCCTCTGACCAGATTATTTATCATCGTCACCATTCCATTTATCATGTGATCAAATTCTGTCATGATAGCTGTTAACGATGATCCTGCGACTTTATCAAAAGTCTCCGCCGGAGTCAGAGTAACAAGATTTCCGTTTTTATCCGTTTCAGTGGACACTTCCATGTCCTTATAAGTTGCGACCTTTGTTCCCCTTGAAAAGTACAGTGCTTTAAGAGAACCATTATCACTACCTATATCGGCTGATATCGGCTGAGTAAGACTAAATACTCTCTGATCTTTGTACATCGGCCATACAGGTGTGTAAAATCCTGTTTCTTTATCTTCATCCAGGATCTTTGCTTCCATCTTGTTAACAGTGCCGTTTTTTACGAGATCAACTCCCTCAAACTGCACATTGACTCTTCCATGGAGATCTTCAGCGTACTCGATCCTTCCCATAGCAGACAGTTCATCCAGAAGCTGATTTCTGGCATCTCTTAGATCGTTTGCGTCCTCGATCTTTCCGGCTTCGATCCCTACGATCCTTTCATTAAGGTCTGCTATCTGATTCGCATATTTATTGATCTTTTCAACCTGATCTTTTATCTGCTGATTCAGATTATTCTGGTATTCAGCCAGACCGTTGTAGATCATCTGTGATCTATCTAAAAACTGCTTGGCAGTGGTTACCACTTTTCCCTGCATGGTCGCATCCGAAGGTTTTGTAGCGAGGTTCTGAAAAGCCTGCTGAAATTCCTGCAGAGCTTCCTGAAACTGCTCTCCTTCCGTTTCACCAAAGTGTACATTTACTTCTTCTATTACTTCATAGCAAGTGGAATAATATCCTGAACGGCCGTTTTCTGTGCGATAGTGCCTGTCAAGAAATGCATCTCTGATCGCACGGACATCCTGATAATTGGCGCCCATTCCGACCTGGAGATCATTATTGAAAGAATGGCCGACCGTATTATAAATACGGTTTGCCTGATATACCTGCTGACGGGTATATCCTGTAGTGTGTAGATTTGCAAGATTATGTGCAGTTGTATTCAGCGCATACTGACTGGTCTGAAGCCCTGATACACCTACATAAAAAGAACCCATAAGCGGCATCTTGTTCACCTCGTCCTTTCGAAGCAGACCCGCTATATGGGAGCCCGCCTCACTGCTTGGCGTCAAAGCCGCTCTGGGCACTTCCTAATACATTTCCCGCAATAGCTGCGTTACGTGTATATTCTCCTGTTTCCGGTGCATCCCGCAATTCACGCTGGAGCGCCAGATTAAAATCGATCATGTCCAAAGATTGTCGAATCAGTTCGCGGTTCTGGTCGTTAACCACCATAAGCTCACCGATTGTAGCTTTGAGCCTGTCATGGACACGTGAAAGTTCTTCACGTTCCTTTGGTCTTTTCTCAAGCATCTCAATCAGATAGGAAAGCTTCAAAGTCTTAACATCCCTGTTAAGTACGTTGGCGATGTCTTCCATCACCGTCTGTCGCTCATGATCAAGCTGAGCAACCTGATCCAGAACAACCTGTTCTTCATCCGTGATTTTTTGAAGTTCCGCAACATTACCCGTTACAATAACAGGTGTTTTTGATTTGGACAGACTAAGCAGCTCTGTGTATTTTCCTTCTTCCAGCTTGAGAGTCTGGATCAGTTCTTCCATCAGGCTTGCCACTTAACCTGCCTCACTTTCTTCCCGCGTCCGGGATACAATCCGATTTACAGTCCTAATTTTTCCAACAGCTTATCTGCAAAGCTCTCGCCTGAAACATCATAGGTACCATCCTGGATCTTTGACTTCAGCGGAGCTGTCAGCTCTTCGCGGATGTCCGGGCTATCACTTACTGCCTTTTTTACTGCCTGAATATTCTGGCCGATTCCGGAAATCTCAACCGCGTCATGTGCGGAACTAATCCTTGATGCTCCGCCGATCTTTGTTGTTTTCCTTGTGCCGTATACCTGCTGTACCTGAGTATAAGCCTCTACACGCATAACAGACTCCTCCTTTCTTGGAAATTGTAAAACGCGAATATTGTATACAGTTTTAATAACTGTACATTTTTGATTTACACCTTATGTATCGGATTAAAAATTATTTACTTTAGAGTATAATCCAAAAAAGTTTGAAATGAGACACAATTCTAGCATTTCAGTGCTAAATGTTGCATTTTACAGCTCTTTTTTCATAAATTCCGACAAAACCACTTCATTTTTTTTAAGTGATTCCGTCACATTGATGATCCTCTGGTTTGAACTGCCTCTAAATCTTAGTGTTAAATCCTTTTCTTCTATATGAAATTCTCCGTCAACTAATATATCGACAAGAGACAGCATAGGAATAGTATACTCTGTATGACATCTTTTGTTTTCAGGATCTGTAAGCTCTTCCCAGGTATATCCCGAAAATGCCCAGATACTTTTTCCAGGATATGCTTTTCTGACCTTTTGAAGAAATGGATATAATACCTCCTGATTTGAAGGTTCCCATGGTTCTCCTCCGAGCAGCGTCAGTCCTTCCACATATTCAGGCTTTAATGACTCTATTATTTCATCAGCCACACTGTCTGTGAAGGCCTCGCCATAGTTAAAGTCCCAGGTTTCCGGCTGGAAACATTCTTTACAGTGATGGGTACATCCTGACACGAACAGTGTTGTTCTGACTCCGTTTCCGTTTGCGATGTCGCAGTATTTTATATTGCAGTAGTTCATACATCTCCTTTTTATCCGTATTCATAGTTATAGCTCCGCACCCTTTTAGATACGGAGCTATTTATCATTTTAAAATCTTTTATTATAAATGAAGCACTCTCTCACGGATTTCCTGGGTTCTGCCCTGATTCCAGAAGTTTGTGCCGATGTAGCCGCAGGTTCTGCGGGCTACGTTCATCTTGTTCTGATCACGGTTTCCGCAATTCGGACACTCCCATACGAGCTTTCCGTTTTCATCCTCGACGATCTGGATCTCTCCATCATAACCGCAGCACTGACAGAAATCACTCTTTGTATTGAGCTCAGCATACATGATGTTTTCGTAGATAAACTTCATTACAGAAAGTACTGCCTCGATGTTATCTGTCATCTTCGGTACTTCTACATAACTGATAGCTCCGCCCGGAGAAAGCTTCTGGAAGTCGGATTCAAACTTCAGCTTTGTGAAGGCATCGATCTTTTCACGGACATTTACGTGATAACTATTGGTGATGTAATTATGATCAGTTACATCCTTTATCTTGCCCCAACGCTTCTGAAGCACCTTAGAGAACTTATATGTCGTACTTTCAAGCGGTGTTCCGTATACGGAATAATCGATGTTTTCTGCTGCTTTCCACTCATTGCACTTGTCGTTGAGTTTCTGCATTACTCTCAGAGCAAATGGCTTTGTATCAGGATCTGTGTGTGACTTTCCTGTCATATACATGCACATCTCATAGAGACCTGCATAGCCAAGGGAGATAGTTGAATATCCACCATATAAGAGTTTGTCGATCTTCTCGCCCTTTTTCAGTCTGGAGATCGCGCCATACTGCCAGAGGATAGGAGCTACATCAGATGTTGTTCCGAGAAGTCTCTCGTGACGGCATCTCAGTGCTTTGTGGCAGAGCTCAAGTCTCTCATCAAGTATCTGCCAGAATTTATCCATATCTCTGTTTGATGAGCAGGCTACATCTACGAGATTGATAGTGACAACACCCTGATTGAATCTTCCGTAATACTTATGCTTTTCGCCTTCCTTGGAAAATCTGTCAGGTGTTAAGAAGCTTCGGCAGCCCATGCAGGGATATACATCGCCGTTTTTGTATTCTCTCATCTTCTTTGCGGAGATGTAATCCGGAACCATTCTCTTTGCTGTACACTTTGCTGCGAGAACTGTGAGGTTCCAGTATTTACTGCCCTCAGTGATGTTGTCTTCATCGAGTACATAGATCAGCTTCGGGAACGCAGGTGTGATATATACGCCCTTTTCGTTCTTTACACCGAGTATTCTCTGTTTCAGCATCTCCTCGATCACAAGCGCAAGGTCTTCTCTTGTCTGACCTTCCTCAGCTTCATCAAGATACATAAATACCGTGATGAATGGAGCCTGTCCATTTGTAGTCATGAGCGTAGTAACCTGATACTGTATAGTCTGTACACCCTGCTTTATTTCTTCTGCAGTTCTGTGCTCTGCGATAGCATCGATCTTATCAAGATCGAGCGGTATTCCGTTTTCCTCAAATTCTTTCTTTACGATCCTGCGGTATTTCTGACGGCTTATATCTACAAACGGTGCAAGATGCGCCAGAGATATACTCTGTCCGCCGTACTGTGAACTTGCGATCTGAGCTATACACTGAGTCGCAATATTGCAGGCTGTAAGGAAGCTTCTCGGCTTCTCTATCATAGTGTCACTGATAACCGTACCGTTCTGGAGCATATCTTCCAGATTAACGAGACAGCAATTATACATGTGCTGTACATAGTAGTCAGAATCATGGAAATGAATGATACCTGCCTTATGTGCTTCTACAACATCATGCGGAAGCAGAAGTCTGTCTGTAAGGTCACGGCTTACTTCTCCTGCCACATAGTCACGCTGTACTGATACGACCATGGGATTCTTATTGGAATTTTCTTCCTTTACTTCCTCATTGTCATATTCTACGAGAGTCAGGATCTTATCATCCGTAGTATTGCTCTTACGTACAAGTTCTCTCTTATATCGGTATACCGTGTAGATAGTAGCTACGTGGAATGCGCCTTCTTCCTGGATAGACTCTATAACGTAATCCTGGATTTCTTCCACTCCGGCTTCATGATCAAGATCTTTCAGCTTACGTGCAACCTTTTCCTCTACTACTCTTATCTGGCTTGCAAGCAGCTGATCCTTCTCACTCACTTCATTGTTTGCCTTCTCAACGGCAGCAATGATCTTGGAGCCATCATACTCTACTTCTTTACCATTTCTCTTAATGATATTCACAGCATTCCCTCCATGCTCATATGTTAATGATGTCATTCATGGTGCATCCGGCTAAGCCGGAGTACTTATTTTGCGTACCTCGACGCACATAAAAGCGACCCACAGAGCCACTGTGGGTCGCCGAATCCGCAACATCTAGTATCGCGCGCCACATTTGGCACCACATCTAGTATTATAATACTGGATATAGTAGAAAATGTGAAGTCGCAATTTTGCACAAAAGTATTTTATTTACCAAAATACAGATCAACGCCATTAGCTATGCCTGTCACCATTTTGGACTGATATGCGGCATTTTCCATATTTACGTCATCTGCCGGATTTGTCATAAATCCCATCTCAAGGATAGTTACAGGCATTGTGCACCAATTTATTCCTGTCATGGTATCGCTTAACTGCACTCCGCAATTCTTCATTCCTGTAGCAGCGCAGTAAGAAGCAAGTACATCCTGAGAAAGCAGCTGGCTACCTGCGGAAAGGCTGCTTACATACGGGTTTGCTGCTGAAGGAGCAAGCGCTAAAGCACCTGATGCTGAAGCGGATGAAGCTCCATTAGCATGGAGACGAATGGTTATCTCTGCACCTGCAGCTGTCGCATACTGAGCTCTTTCCTTATTGCTTATATTTACATCATGAGATGTTCTGGTCATTACTACTGTATAACCACGTCTCTGAAGCTCAGCCTGAAGCTGTGCAGCGACATTGAGTGTCAGCTGATATTCATAAACACCTGTAGTGGTGCCATGTGTTCCTCCGGTTACTCTTGCCTTCATCACAGCAGAACCTGGGCCATTTGGCTCGGGAGTACTGTCTCCATGCGCCTGATGACCGGGATCGATACATACCACGTGACTTGCTGCTCCATTAGTAAGCTCTGCCGCATATACCGGCACAGATGAAGAACCTGCAAAAGCAGCTGCGATCAGAAGAAGCGCTGCCGCAAATCCTATAATAACCGACTTTCTAACACTCATATTCTTCCGCCTCTCTCTAGACTATTTTATGATGTCACGGATTGCTTCATTGCTACGCAATTCCCGCAATCCTAAAACACTCGCATTCCGCGTAATAACGCTACTTGCTCGTGTTTTGCGGTTCCCAAGGTCTCAATCCTCTTTGTGCAAGCACAATCGGATTTTGACCTTTTGACCCTGACATCATCTTATACTTCAAATAACATATCTCCGTAGCTCGGCATCGGCCAGTATTCCTTATCAACGATCATCTCAAGGCGATCGATCGGAGCACGGAGTTCTTCCATATCAACTTTTACATTATCTCTGCAGAAGTGAGCTCTTTCCTTAACGTCTGCAATGGTAAGTGACTTTTCGTCATCCTGCACAAGTTTCTGCAAAGCCTTCTGAGCATCGTTTGTGAGTTTATTTACTTCAGTAAGGATCTCACGTGCTGCACTGCCGTCAACGCCTGCTTCCCTGAGCGAAATAACTATATCAGCAAGAGCCTTGCTGTACTTAAGGCATGCAGGGATGATCGACTTTGACGCCATATCTATCATTGTACGGGCTTCAATGTTTACTTCCTTTGAATATCCCTCGTACTTGATCTCTGAACGACTCTCAAGCTCTGCCTCTGTAAAGATCTTGAAACGAGTGAAGAGCTTAACGGAATTCTCGGCTGTGAGACTAGGTATAGCATCTACCATGCCCTTAAGGTTCGGAAGTCCTCTTCTCTCTGCTTCCTCAACCCATTCATCAGAATAGCCGTTTCCGTTAAATACGATCCTCTGATGAGCTGTAGCATATTCCTTTATGAGGTCATGTACAGCCATATCGAAGTCGTCTGCTTTCTCCAGGATGTCGCACGCATCGGCGAATGCCTCAGCAGTTATCGTATTTAATACGATGTTTGGAGCTGCGATGGAAGCAGAAGATCCGACCATACGGAATTCAAACTTGTTTCCTGTAAATGCGAAGGGTGAAGTACGGTTACGATCTGTCGCATCCTTCATGAAATCAGGAAGGGTACTTACACCTGTCTGAAGCTTTCCGCCCTGCTTACTGCTGGTAGCCATACCTGTAGAAATCAGCTGTGACAGAACGTCCTGCAGCTGCTCTCCAAGGAATACGGATACGATAGCCGGAGGTGCCTCGTTTGCACCGAGACGATAATCGTTTCCAACGTTTGCAGCAGATTCTCTTAAAAGATCCGCATGCTCATCCACCGCTTTAAGGATACATGTCAGTACCACCAGGAACTGAATGTTATCATGGGGAGTTGCACCGGGATCAAGAAGATTGATACCGTCATCTGTTACAAGTGACCAGTTATCATGCTTACCGGAACCATTTACTCCTGCAAAAGGCTTCTCATGAAGGAGACACATCATACCCTGACGCTCTGCAACCTTTTTCATGACTTCCATGGTCAACTGATTGTGGTCTACCGCAACGTTGCAATCACTGTAGATGGGTGCCAGCTCATGCTGTCCCGGTGCCACTTCATTATGCTGAGTCTTTGCAGATACACCCAGCTTCCAAAGTTCCTCATTTATAGCCTTCATGAAAGACGCAACTCTCTCTCTGATGGCTCCGAAATACTGGTCGTCAAGTTCCTGACCCTTTGGCGGCATTGCACCGAAAAGAGTGTGACCTGTGTAAATGAGATCTTTTCTCTTTAAGAACTTGTCACGGTCAACAAGGAAATACTCCTGTTCAGCTCCTACGCTGGGAGTAACTTTCTTTGAAGTAGTATTTCCGAAAAGACGCAGCAGACGTAATGCCTGTACATTAAGTGCCTCCATGGAACGCAGAAGGGGAGTCTTCATATCCAGAGACTCTCCTGTATATGAACAAAACGCTGTCGGGATACACAGGATCGCTCCTGCGGCATCATGACGAACAAATGCAGGGCTCGTGCAGTCCCATGCCGTATAGCCTCTTGCTTCAAAGGTAGAACGGATACCACCTGACGGGAAAGATGATGCATCAGGTTCGGATTTAATAAGTTCCTTACCTGAAAACTCCAGGATAGCTCTTCCGTCTTTTCTTGGCGGTGCCAGGAAAGAATCATGCTTCTCTGCCGTGATACCTGTAAGCGGCTGGAACCAGTGTGTGTAGTGAGTAGCGCCTTTTTCAAGTGCCCAGTCCTTCATTGCCTCAGCTACAACATCCGCAACCACAGGATCGAGTTCTTTTCCTTCATCAATGGTCTTACGAAGCTCCTTATAGACCTTCTTAGGAAGACGCTCCTGCATAACAGTGTCATTAAAAACATCTTCGCCGAAAATTGCCGTTATACTGATCTTTTCTTCACTCATTGTGTTTCCCATCCCAGGGTATTACCCCTGCTGCTGACAGCCTTAAGCCGTATATTCAATTACCACGATTTTTCATTATATAGTATGTATGTCTTTTAGTCCAATTAAAAAACGCTCGGTATCAGACCCTTTCCCATCCGGGTATCGTCCATATATTTGAATCATGATCTTTTAAATATGCTTTAGGATAGATCACGAGTGCGTCAGGTCTGCCGTTTAATAGACCTGCCCATTCAGAAAATGTAGAATTTGCTGTTATAAGAGCACGGCATCTGCTCATAAGTGCCATGTCGAGATAGCTCCGGCTTCCGGTATTGCCGTTTACGACTGTGACATTATCAAGCCAGCTGAATGCCGTTTGTATATATTCTTTGTCATCTGAAAAAATAAAAAATCTGGGGGCAGATACAGTTTCTTTAACCCTCTCGACCGCTCTTCGATAATAATCCATTCCGAGATTAATGAAATTCTCGGTATAGCCGGGTGCCAGATAATCACCGCGGCGAACATGTATCGCAACAGAGTTTTCCTTATCGATCTCACAGAGAAGCCTTTCATTTTCCTCTCCTATATCAGACAGGTCAAATGAAAAAGCCTTACGGATCTCGTCAAGGTTATCCTTATAGTATTCTTCTTCCAGAAAATATCCTGTGATATAAGCATTTTTCCCTGCCGGAAGATTATCGATCCTCTCCTTAAGGGTATTTTCGTTTTCTCTGCCTGTCTCATAATAGTGGATCTTTTCAAAATGAGAACCTGCGCACAGCCTCGTGATCCTGTTAAATACTCTCATGAGAAAATTTTTCTGAGGAACCGCACCAGAACAGCACCAGGTTTCAAATGTATTTGCCCTTTCAAGCCTGAATGCTTTGTTTTCATCTCTCTCAAAGAGCTTTGCAAGTTCAAAGCCCTGATGTGCATGGTTCCAGGTAAACCACGAAATATCGGCAAGTACCCGTTCTGACGGGTACTTCCTGCGAAGATATGTATAGAAAGCATATTGGAACATCTGATTTCCAAGGCCGCTTGTAAAACGAAGTATGATCATTTTGTCTTTTCCCTTTATTTCACTGCCGGTTCTGAACCATCTCTCATCCGCGGGTGACCAAATCTCACATGAAGGTAATACTTCAGTCCTGCTGTAAAGAGCTTCCATGTTTCTGTTGAAGGCCCCTTGATAAATACCGATGCCGTCGTCTTAAATTCTTTTCCGGCTCTGGCTATTGCCTTCTCCGTAAGACCTGCGTTTATCTCCACCCACTCCATAATGGTTCTTTTAAGCGCACATTCTTCTATCAGGTAGTTACGCTTTAATTTTCTGGAGTTCCAGCTTTCTCCTCCTGCCTTTTCCACATATCTGTGCGCGACCATCACATCGTCAAATCTGAAGATCTTTCCCTGAAGAAGGATAAATGTGAAAATAACGCCGTCATCTATGAAATCATGGGCACGATAAAGAATGGTGTAGTCCATTTTTTTGTTATGGAAAAAATTCCTGCAAACGTTGCTGGCTGTCTGTCCCGGCCAGGAACCTGCCTTCTGCCAGTCAGAAAATGTATAACCACCGCTCCATGAATAAAGCTTTGTCAACGACTCGTTCACGATCGGTTCGTCATTTTCACCAATAAGACTGAACGTACAGGTGGTTCCCATGTAATCAGGATGATTTTCAAGGAAGTCTACCTGTTTCTGCAATTTATACGGATCTGTCCAGTAATCATCTCCCTCAAGAAATGCCAGATACTCACCCTTACATTCCATAGCAGTCTGATAAACGTTCAGTGTCGGACAGCCAAGGTTTTTCTCTCTGAAAAGGAGTCTGAACTTTCCCGGATATTTTGCATCATATTCCCTAAGGATATCTCTGGTGTGATCTGTAGAACAGTCTTCACCGACAACGACTTCAAACTCAAAATCCGTTTTCTGCATAAGAACACTATCCAGTGCCTGACGGATAAAGGGTTCATGATTATATGTGATAAAAACCACAGAAAGTTTTGGATTACTCATTTCTTTCCTTCCACAAAAAGCGATGCCGGATCAACGGAAATAACCTTCCCGCCTTCCACGCGATATACATATTCACAGTTTCTAAGCGTTGTCAGACGATGTGCGATGATAAGCAGCGTCTTTCTGCCGTGAAGGCTGTCGATTGCTTCCATGACTGCTTTTTCTGTCTCGCTGTCAAGAGCACTGGTTGCTTCATCGAGCACCAGTATTTCCGGATCTCCGTAAAGTGCCCTGGCTATTCCTATCCTCTGTCTCTGACCTCCGGAAAGTCGTACTCCTCTTTCTCCGACCATTGTATCCAGTCCCTCCGGGAGACTCCGTACAAAATCACTTAACTGCGCTTCATCAAGTGCCTTCCATACATCATCTTCGGAAATCTTATCGGGATCTATTCCGAAAGCAATATTTGCACGTATCGTATCATCTGCGAGATAGATCGCCTGCGGGATATAGGCAAGTTTCTCTGACCAGGCAAGAGGATATTCATGAACATTCATTTTTCCGTACATGACTTTTCCATCTCTCGGGAAAAGGATTCCGAGGATAACATCTGCCATAGTAGACTTTCCTGCTCCGCTCTCGCCGATAAGACCCACAGATGCCCCGAGAGGTATCCTGAAGTTTACGTCATGAAGCACATCTTCATCAGTATTTGGATAACGGTAAGAAAGATTCCTGACTTCTATAGAGTCTGTGCTCTTATCCTCCAGAAGTCTCTCTCCCTTATCAACGATCTCAACCTGCACCATATCCTCGGTTTCTTTCAGGTCATGATAAATGAGATCGATAGAAGGTCTTAAAAATGTGATGTTATTCAGATAATTACTGATCTTTCCGACTGACGGCAAAAGCTTAAACGCAGCCACTGCAAATGTTGCGAGCTGTGGAAGTATAGCGTTAAGATCTGTACCATTTTTAAGCTTTATCACTAGCACAAGCATGATACCTGCAACAGTCACTGTCTCGATCACATACTTCGGGATAGTTCCAAAGAAGTTTGTGTTGATAAGAGCTGTCATCTTTTTCTCACCGCAGGATACGAACTGATTTACAAAGTATTTCTCACGGTGAAGTATCTTTATATCCTTAACTGCTCCAAGTGCCTGATTTATTGCCTGATGCATCTTTCCGTCATATTTCTGATTCATCTGACCATAAGAATGAACACGTTTCTTGGTCGCGATACGGAAAAGGCCCATACAGAGAACAAGGATACCGCCGACTATCACACACATAAGCGGATCGGAAATAATGAGATAAAGCATCAAAAGAACCGAAAGAAGTCCCTCACTTGAAACATTGAGGACTGACAGGATCAGCTGAAAGAGTCTGTCTGTATCCAGCATGATATTTCGGATCATATCGGACGTGTTATGGTCCAGGTGATAGGTGTACTCTTTCTTCAGGTAGCAGTCTATAAGGCGTCCTGCAACCTTTAACTGATTTTTATAGATGTATGAATACTGAAAATAGTACATGGCTGATAAAAAGATATTTTTTATCAGATACAAAAATATGATCACAAATACCAGAAACACAAAAAAATCCGTGATGTTCTTCATACCGAGCATCACGTATACAGCGTTTACGATTCCGGGCTTCTCTACCACATCAGGAGTTGATATCAGCTGTATAAGCGGCATTATCAGGGAAACTCCTACAAGTTCAAGAGCTGCACCTATGAAAATAGCAACGAGAAGCAGTGCCATCTGACGCTTCTGTTTTCTGTTAAAAATATAATTTAATTTTCCGAGTATATCCTGCATTAATTGCTATTTTCCTTTCATCTATAGAACGCTGAATATATCATGTTCATGATCTTCTTACGGTTCATTCCCGGGTAAAAATACCGCTCAAGAGCGCCTTTTCTAACTTTACCGTTTTTAACCGGTCTGGAAATATCATAAAGAAATATCCTGTGTCCGGCTGTCCTGTACAGGATATTTGCATCTATAGGTCTGAGATCAAGTCCGTAACTGTCAACTTTTTCATATGGAAGTGTATCCACGGAATAAAAGAATTTATCCTGCGTATTTCCGCCTATAGCGCCGTCTCTCATTTTTAATCCGTAAAGATCTGACGGATGAGGCAGATCCATATTTTCGAAAAAAGCATCATATCGTGCTCTTGACTGCTCTACGGTAGAAAAAATATATTCTCCCCTGTGTACTGCCCTCATCGGGACCTGCAGATCCGTAACGGATGCCGAAGCGTGCTCACCTGCATCTGCAAAATTCGTGGTCTCTGAAACTCTTGGGTATAAAAAATACCGGTCAGTATCAACAAGGTAACGTATTGCATACTTAAGCCATGAACTGTCACCCCATTCGGCAACATTTGACGGCATGCCTGCATCATGAAGGTCTTCCCCGTCATGAGCTTCCTGCCATTCACGAAATCCGTCCCACTGCGAAGCTGTCCATGCCTGTCCCCAGCTGGACGCAAACTGGAAATACCAGTTGTCATATCCATCATCGACTGCTTCAAAAGGCAGACGCGCGAACACATTAAACCTGTGATTATAAAGAGAAACGCCTCCCACACGCGGATCCGAAACTGTATGAGAAAGTGCCTTTGATGCAAAATTATAAAAGTCCGGCGAAACATACAGATCATCTTCAAGCATGATAATACTGCCATACTCATCTGCATAATTTCCGCAAGTCAGTATATGTCTCTTAAGGCCCATCCGTTCCTTACGTACAATGACCTTTTTTTCTCCATGCTTCCAGATAAATTTCTCTGCGGTCTTTTCAACCTCTGTCTTTCCACTGCGGTCCAGACTTATGATCAGAGTAATATCATCTTCAGCGTACTCCGCTGCAGCGATGCTTCCAAGCAGACGTTTTAATGAATCTGCCCGATCGTATCCGATAACGACTATAGCTGGTTTCATCTTTCACCTTTCCGTATAAACCTGTCTATATCAGAAAAATCTTCTATATGCTTTTCTATCCATGCGGTTTCTTTTTCCCACCATGGATCTGATAAAAGCGCCTGTATTTTTTCATCCGGGAAACGATAACGGATCACTCTTGCCGGTACTCCTGCGGAAATACTGTATGGCGGCAGCTCTCCGGTCACGACAGCTCCGCTTCCGACAACCGCGCCATCCCCGATGACTGCGCCATCCAGGATCTTTACATCATTTCCTATCCATACATCACTTCCGATGAAAATACCTTTTGTCACGCTTTCCCAGTTCTTTTGGTTGACATAACTGTACCCAAAAACCTTCTCCGGGTCATTAAATGCCGGATGCATGGCCACATGTTCTAACGGATGGTCTCCGATCTCGGTCATGACTCTGGTCCCTATCGACGTATATCTGCCGATCACAGTATGAGAAAAATCCCCTTCACGGTTTACATAAGTTCCATATCCTATCTTTCCATCCGTGAACGATGTCCTTTTTCCAAGATAATTTTTTCCCTCAAGCACAGTATTGCGGACGTACACTCCCGGACAGAGTATACTTCCGCTCTTTATTTCCAATATGCACTTTCTGATCGGATATATAAATGTCCTGTAAAGCCCGGACAGAATCCACATGATATGTCTCTTAACAAACATATTCAAACCTTCTTCTGACCCCTGACAGTCCTCTGCACTTTTCTGATCACATATTTAAGCCAGCCCGGAAAATGATCCATTCCGAACTGCTTTAAGTCGATCCACCACATCTTTCGCTTAAGCTCATCATCGGTCGGCTGCGGTATCCCGTGAGTTCTTCTGATATGAATGCTTTCGATAAACGTGTCCTTAAGCCGCACGCTTGATGTTCCGGTCTTACTAACTCTTCCGACCAATACTCCACTGTCACTGAACTTCTTTTTTTCGTCATTCAATGTCAGCAAAAAATTGTAATCCGCGCCTATCGGATATTTAAGATCAAAGGGGTGGCGGATCAGTTCTTCTCTGCGCACAAATACACTCTGATGAGAAAACGGCATGCGTTCTTCGATAAGTTCCGGGCATTTCCTAAAGTAATGGAGTTCACCAAATTCTTCCTCTGCCATGTCGCCATATATCAGATCGGTTCCACTCCAGTCCCTGTTCTTAAATACTTTTTCCAAAACATCATTTGAAAAAAATTCATCACCGGCGTTCATGAAATTTATCCATTCACCACAGGCCTCTGCTACACCGGCATTCATTCCGTCATAAATGCCCTTGTCTCTTGCTGTGATCAGACGGAATTTTATTCCCTTTTCAACAAAGGCTTTCTCATAGGAACGGGCTATCGACACCGTATCATCCGACGATCCGCCATCCTTGATGATATATTCAAAATCGTGATATGTCTGCCCTAAAACGGACTCAATGGTGCCACGTATAGAATCGCGCTCATTATAACATATGGTTATTACAGATATCATCTGTTCAGTACCTCATAAAGCTTTGCTACGATGGGCTCCCACCTGAAATCATGCCATGCGTAATCTGCGATCTCACGTGCACGTGAATCCCAGTCCGCGCTTGAATTCATGAGGCGCACAAATGAACCTGAAAGTGCCGGTATGTCATCCGGCGGCACGATAAATCCAAATTTTCCATCGTTATATATATCCCTACCTGCCGGAACTCCGGTAGTAGTTATCAGGAAATCTCCATTTGCTGCAGCCTCAAGCAGAACTATTCCAAAGCTCTCACTTCTGGACGGAAGCACAAATATCTTTGCCCTCCTGTATATTTCCGCAAGTTTTTCCTTGTCTCTGATCTCGCCTGTGAAATGTATCCTGTCCTTCAGATCTTCATGACGGCTCATGAAATCACGGATAAATGGCTTGAAATCCTGCGCAATAGGTCCGACAAGTTCAAGTTTCCAGTCATTTCCGGCTGCTGCCCCTGCAAAGGCACGGAGAAGCGTATCGGTTGCCTTGGCATAGGTTCCGAGAGCGCCGACAGTAAGAATGATATTTTCTTTATTAAAATTCCGGGCAGGCTCCGCTGCATAAAATCCGTTTGGAATATACAAAACTTTCCTGCCATACTTTATCTTAAGCTTTTGAGAAAGGACCGTGGTTTCTACAGATATCACATCTGCGAGCCACATAGTCAGCCGCTTTATAAGACCTACAGGATTTTTCATAAATAGTCTTTTATAACCCTTAAGGTCCATATCAAGCTTCAGATATCCCTTTCCTGAAGGCTTTTTTCTGAGTTTATAAATAAGCAGATACAAAAATGAAGACAGATTAAGATGATATACATTTAATACGTCTATTTTTTCTGCATTTTTCCATACATATTTCATTCCGGCGATCATCGGTGATACCGGATGCTTTTTTAAGAATTGAAGTTTAAGACCCTTAACTTCATTTCGTATATAAGGGTAATCTTCCTCATTTCGTGCAGATACCACTATACTTTCAACGCCATGATCCCGATGAAGAATATATGGTATCATTCCTACATCTTTCAGCAGGTGAACATTTTCAAGTCTGGTAAAGAGAGTGACAAAAACCATTGCCGCGCTTCCTTTCGGATATTATAATTAACCTCATGAATACTGCACTTATCGTACTTAACTATAATGATGCGGACCGTACAGCATCTCTTGTAAAAAAGATTTCCGGCTACCGCTCACTTTCTCATATTATCGTAGTAGACAACTGTTCTACAGATGATTCATTTGAAAAATTGCTGCCGCTCATCGACAACAAGATCGATGTTATCCGTACTGAATCCAATAACGGATATGCTTCCGGCAATAATGCAGGTGTGCTTTTTGCTCTAAAGCATTATGCACCTGAATATCTGTATATTGCAAATCCCGATGTCTTCTTTGACGATGAGACCGCACTTGCCATGATAAACGCGCTTAACAGCAATCCGTCTTACGGTGTTTCTGCGCCGCTCGTACGTCAGGGCACAAATGTATGGAATCTTCCCGGATTTGCAGGAATCCTTGAGAGCCTTTTCCTTGTATGGTTCACACTTGATAAAAAGCGTATCAGAAGAAATATTCTTAACGACGCTCGTTCCATCGTTCCGGTGGATGTAGTTGAAGGCTCATTTCTCGCTATAAAAGCAGATGCATGGAAAAAGGCACGTGGCTTTGATAACAGGACTTTTCTCTATGCGGAAGAGATCATTTTCTCCCGCCGTCTGAGAAATGTCGGCTTTAATGAGTGCGTTCTTAAAGATTATCGCTACGATCATCTTCATTCTGCAAGCATCAAAAAGGCTCATAGATCAAGAAAAGCTGCTGCATTCCATTATTTCCGCGACAGTTTCAGGATATATAACCGTCACTACCTGCATACAAATCCGATTCAGAACGTTATCTTTGATATCTGCTGGGGACTCGGATATATCGAGAGATATCTTTATGACAATATCTGCTCATTCAAGTCCCGCCAGTGAAGAAATGGTATCAACCATATGCTCCCAGCTGAATCTGTCGGAATCTTTATTTATATTTTCTTCAAAATCAACCTGATCCCTTAGTTCAAAGAATCTGCTTATGGCAGAGGACAGAGCTTTGGGATCATTTGGTTTACATAAAACCCCGGTCTCTCCATCTGTAACTACCTCGGGAAGACCACCTACTTCAGTAGCTATCACCGGTTTTCTAAAGCCAAATGCTATCTGAGCGATACCACTCTGAGTCGCATCGATATACGGAAGCACTACAGCGTCCGCACTTTCAAAGTAGTTCTGAACTTCATGATCCGGTATGTATCCGTCATGAATTTCCGTTCTTTCAGTTATTCCACATTCACGGATCTCATTTAAATATTCTTCTTTATGACCACCGAAATCTCCTACTATCATCAGTCTGACTCCGGGACATTCAGCCATTGCACGTATCAGTATATGAAGTCCCTTATACGGGCGCACAAACCCAAAGAAAAGCAGTGTTTTCTCATGAGGTGCTGCTTCCGCAAGCGGTCTCATCTGAAATGCATTATAGGTCGGATGCATGTTAACTCTGTATGATGCATCTTTTAATATAGTCTTTAATTCATCTGCTTCTTTTGATGAATGAAGGATGAAATGATCACCCTTTCTGAGCGTCATCCTGGTAAGCAGGCGATCCATCGGAAATCTCTCATGCGGAAAAACATTGTGACAGGTAAACAGAATTTTTGCCTTTAACACACTGCAAAGGATCATATAACATGGTGCAAAATACGGATGCCACCACTCTATTATCACAAGATCCGGTTTCCAGCGGTTGATATTACGGGCAACTGAGATAATGTTAAACGGATTTGCGGTATTGATCAGATACTCTGTTCCATCTATCTTAAAGCTGTCATCCTCATAATTACGCTGTTCCTTCTTAAAAAGGATCTTCGGATACTGCATAGAATACGAAACAGTCCGGACCTTGAAGCGTTCTGACAGGGCCCGGACGAGAAGTCCTGTATAATGGGAGATACCTCCCTTAAATGGATATACAGGACCTATTACTGCAATTTTTTTACGCGTCTTTACTTTCGTCATTCATATCCTCGCCGACTTCCATTCTCCGTATCCTGTACTGGATATCTTCCATGATCTTACGGTTGGCTGCCATGAGATCAGCCTGAAGTCCCATCATAAATGTAGTAAATCCAAGCATCATAAGTGTACTTGCAAATACGAGGGACTGGATATGTCCATTACCTGTTCCGTTGATAAAGAATAAAATGAAACGGATTCCAAGTACCAGACCTGCGATAAATGGTATCATTCCGACAACCGTGAAAAATACCAGCGGTCTGTACATCATATACGCACGGATTATGGTCAGCATGGATTTCTTGATATATCCTCCCATGCTGCTGAAAAGTCTTGATTTTCTAAGCTCAGCATTGGTACGGATCGGCACGCTGGTGATCGCCATCCTGTTTCTGCCTGCCTGAACTATAGTTTCCAGTGTATATGTATAGTTATTTATAACATTCAAATGCATTGCTGCATCTCTGGAAAAGGCTCTGAATCCGCTGGGTGCATCCGGAATATCCGTCGCGGATGCCTGGCGAACTACAAAAGAACCAAGATGCTGCAGTTTCTTCTTTAACGGTGAAAAGCCCGGTGTGTCATCAATCGGACGCTCACCGATCACGATCTCTGCCTTTCCATCAAGTATCGGACGTACCAGCTTCTCAATATCTTCGCCGCAATACTGATTATCTGCATCAGTATTTACAATGATATCCGCGCCATTCCTAAGGCATGCATCGAGTCCTGCGATAAATCCTCTCGCAAGACCCTTGTTATTTGCGAAACTAACAACGTAATTCACGCCCCATTCCTTTGCGACACGAACGGTATCATCACTGCTTCCATCATTGATGATCAGATATTCAATTTCATCTATTCCATCTATGTGCTTCGGAAGATCGTCAAGCGCTACCGTAAGTGTTTTTGCTTCATTGAGACACGGAATCTGGATGATCAGTTTCATAATATCCTTTCACAGACGCTTATCGCGTCAATTCAGTATTTTCGATATATCCTTACTCTTTTCTGCGGAGAATATCCAGTGCAGAAGGTGTTCCCGAAAGTTTGATATGAAGAAGCTGCTTCGGATGAGGCGCAGATTCCTGCGGTCCGTTTTCCGGATCTGTGATCGAAAGAACCTTTACGATCTCGTTTGTAAAGTCCGGCTTCATGATCTCGATCTCATCGCCTACGGAGAATTTATTCTTCTGATGGATAACAGCTTCTCCATCGGAAGTAACTGCTTCTACCTGTCCGAGATAAGTATACTCCTGGACATAAGTATTGCTGTCATAAATCTGTGATTCTGCTCCGGGTTTACCAAAATAGAAACCTGTGGAGAAATTACGCATTGTGCACTTTCTGATCTCATCATGATACCACTGCATATTTGCCTGATATTTCTCCGGAGATTCAAAATAATCATCGATAGCACGGCGATATGTTCTGGCTGTAGTCGCAACATAAAGTGCTGTCTTCATACGACCCTCGATCTTAAAGCTGTCGATACCAGCCTCAACGAGTTCCGGAATATGCTCTATCATGCACAGATCCTTTGAATTAAAGATGTATGTTCCTCTCTCATTTTCCTCGATCGGCATGTACTGTCCGGGTCTGGTCTGCTCTGCAACAGCATACTGCCAGCGGCACGGGTGAGTACATTCTCCATGATTGGCATCACGGCCGGTGAAATAGTTTGAAAGAAGGCATCTTCCTGAATAGGATATGCACATCGCACCATGTATAAAAGATTCGATTTCAAGGTCATCCGGGATATGATCACGGATTTCACGGATCTCTTTCAATGAAAGCTCTCTGGCTGTAACGATACGTGTCGCACCCATTCTGTGCCAGAAAAGAGCAGTCTGATAATTAGTATTATTTGCCTGTGTACTGATATGTATCTCTACATTCGGACAGTTCTCTTTTGCAAGAGTGAACATACCGGGATCCGCTACCAGCACTGCATCCGGGCGCACTTCATTAAGCTCGCGGAAATATTTTTCAGCTTCCTCAAGGTCGGAATTATGGGCAAAAATATTGGCGGTCACATATACCTTTACTCCGTGTTCATGAGCAAAAGCGATCCCGTCCCTCATCTCATCAAGTGTGAAATTTCTTGCATTGGCTCTGAGGCCCATGACCTCTCCTCCGATGTATATTGCATCTGCGCCAAAGTTTACCGCTGTTTTAAGTTCTTCCGGACCCTTTGCCGGTATGAGTAATTCAGGTTTTCTTCTCTTCATATTCATTTCTTTACTGCTAATGTAACTCCATCTCCGGTTGGCAGGATCACCGAGCTGAATTTATCGGAATGTCTGACCTCTGTCAAAAATTCCCTCATCCTCTTATGAATGGTCCGGTCGCGTCTCATTACTGCATAACGTGATTCTAAAATATCTCCGTCCTGCAGACAATTATCCGCCGCCATCAGCCCGCCATGGATCAGCAGTCTCTCTGTTTCTTGCAAATAATAGGGGTACTGCGCCTTTGCGGCATCTATAAAGATGAAATCATATCCCGGTTCAAGTGTTGGCAGAATATCCTCTGCGTTTCCTGTAAGAAGTGTGATCCTTTCTTCAAAACCGGCACGTTTTATATTTTCACGTGCCACCGGAATCCTTTTTTCGTAATTTTCAATCGTAGTAATGTGGGCTTTTTCACCCGCTTCAGCTGACATCAAAATAGATGAAAATCCAACTGCTGCACCTATCTCCAGTATATTTACCGGATGAAAGGAATTGATCAGGAATTTAAGAAGTGCCTGCGTTTCCTTCCGAATGATCGGAACCCTGTTTCTCAGAGCTTCTTCCTCAATACTATCCAAAATAGGAATATTTCCGGGATCAAGCGAATTAATAAATGAAGCTAATCTCTGCTGATCCATCAGGGTGCCTCCTCCGTGGATTCTTCAGTCGCCGGACTCATAGCTGCCATCATTTCCTCTGATGTCATAGAAGTATTAAGAGAATATGTACCGGGCTCCAGTTTTCCATGGTATTCCGAAAGGAGTTCCTGTGCTACAAAAAGCTTATCATCGTTGATAAGTCCTGCATTTTTAAGGATCTTTCCGATCTCAGATGCATCAGAACCAAGCGGTATCTGCACAACCACATCTGTTCCTGTCCCTTCTGCAACAGCCGGCTCCGCAAATACTCTATATCCAAAGTCATATGCCTTGAACGCCAGACGGTAGATCATCAGAATAAGAAAAAGACATATAAGTATCCTGCATAAGATCGCAAGAACTGATAGTATGGCTTTGCCTATTTTCATAATCACTCCTCAAGTATACCATTCAAAATGCCATCAAACACATCCTGCATCATTTTGCAAAACGACGCTTCTGCACTCAGATAATCATATATCTCAGGAATCCTGTATAACGCCTCGTTATTCTCAGCAAACTTCAGAACTTCCTCTGCCACATCTTCATCGGATGCAGTCATATGGATATCAAAATTTTCCATGCGGAGAGTGTCCGCAGCCTTTTTTAACTCAGGATTTTCACTTATCTTCTTTTTTTGTGTCTGATAATTAATATATTCAGGTGTCTCACGGATGAGAGTCACAAATTCTTCCAATTCACCCGCGAGACTACCATATACAGCACTTCTGTCTGCACTGCCATAAGCTTCCGAAGCATGGTATTCATCACGTGCTCTTCTGTCAAACCGATCTCTCTGGTTTTTATTCCATCCACCGGTAACGCGACTCCGACCTGCATTTTTTCTTGCAGATTCAAGCATACGGCAGCCTCCTTATTTTTACTCTACTTCCATGATGATAGGCAGGATCATGGGACGACGCTTTGTCTTTTTCCACAAATAATCAGAAAGATCATCTCTTAATGTGCTCTTGATCTTTCCCCAATCAGTGATACCTCTGTCAGCAAGCTTATCCAGTGAATCCTCAAGTACATCTGTAGAATCCTCCAGAAGCGCGTCTGCCTCACGAACATATACAAAACCTCGTGAAATGATATCCGGTCCTGCGAGAACCTGTCCTGTACCACGCTCAAGAGTAAGTACGATGATAACGATACCATCTTCTGCCAGATGCTGACGGTCTCTAAGAACGACATTTCCGACATCACCGACACCAAGTCCGTCTACATATACTGTTCCTGTATGAACATGTCCTGCAATACGTCCTGTTTCCTCATCAAGTTCAATAATATCACCTGAATGGGCCATAAGAATGTGCTCATGATCATATCCAAGTTCTTCAGCTATAGTAGCCTGTGCTCTGCGGTGACGGAACTCACCGTGAACAGGGATCGAATACTTTGGCTTAACAAGGGAGTAAATGAGCTTGATCTCCTCACGGCATGCGTGTCCGGATACGTGAACGTCCTGGAAAATAACCTCAGCTCCCTTTGCCTCAAGTTCATTTATAACCTTTGATACCGACTTTTCATTTCCCGGAATAGGATTAGAACTGAAAATGATGGTATCATTCGGCTTTATCTGAACCTTTCTGTGGATGTTCATAGCCATCCTGGAAAGAGCTGCCATGGATTCTCCCTGGCTTCCTGTTGTTACAAGAACGATCTTTTCATCCGGATAATTCTTTATCTGGTCTATATCGATAAGCGTATTCTCCGGAACCTTCAAATATCCGAGTTCCTGCGCCGTATCAATGACATTTACCATCGAACGGCCCTCAACTACTACCTTTCTGTCATACTTACATGCAGTATTGATGATCTGCTGCACGCGGTCTACATTTGATGCAAAGGTAGCAACGATGATCCTGTTTCTGGAGTGCTCAGCAAACAGGCTGTCAAAGATCTTTCCGATAGTCTTCTCAGACTTCGTAAAGCCTTCTCTTTCAGCATTTGTACTATCACACATAAGTGCCAGTACACCCTTTTTGCCTATCTCACCGAATCTCTGCAGATCGATCGCATCACCAAATACAGGAGTATAGTCAACCTTAAAGTCTCCGGTATGTACAACTATTCCTGCCGGGCAGTAAATAGCCAGAGCAGATGCATCAGCAATAGAGTGGTTTGTCTTGATGAACTCGATCCTGAATGATCCGAGATTTATTGACTGGCCATGCTTTACGACCTTTCTCTTTACGGACTTCAGGAGACCATGTTCTTCAAGCTTGTGATCAATAAGACCTACCGTAAGCTTTGTTGCATAGATCGGTGCATTTACTTCTTTCAGGACATACGGAAGCGCGCCGATATGATCCTCATGACCGTGAGTGATTACGAATCCCTTTACCTTTTCTATATTGTCCTTAAGAAAAGATACATCCGGAATACAGAGATCGATACCAAGCATGTCATCTTCCGGGAAAGCAATACCGCAGTCTACTACGATAATACTATCCTCGTATTGAAACGCAGTGATATTCAGACCGATCTGTTCCAGACCACCCAGCGGAATGATCTTCAGCTTCGATACGGGTCCTTTATTCAGTTTCTTCAATTTTTACCTCCGTAGAAATCAGTTAAGTTTCAGCTTTTTGGCACATCCGGCGCAATAGCCGTAGAACTTGACTTCGTGATCCCGGATAATAAAACCTGTTGTATCTGTTACACTGCATTCGAGGTTGTCCAAAAGATCATGTTCAAACGGCATGATCTTTCCGCAGTTGATACAAATCAGGTGGTGGTGACGATGATGACCCGCAGATTTTTCTTCGAGATCTCCGATTTCATAACGCACGAAGCCATCATCAAGATTGATCCGATCCACCAGTTCAAGCTGTGTCAATAGCTGTATGGTTCTATAAACAGTGGCGAGTCCGATTCCCGGCAGCATACCACATGTCTCTCTGTATATTTCTTCGGCAGTCAGATGTTTGCCTCTGTTTTCTGCCAGAACGCGCAACACGATAAGCCTCTGCTGTGTAACCTTGAGGCCCTTTTCCTTTAGAAGATTTTTAAGTTCTTCCTCTATCTTTTTGCGTTCTTTACTGTTCAATGCTGACATCTCCAAGTACGGATTCGAAAGCAGGTATCACCTTTGCGATCTCATCTTCATCTGTAACCATCTCGTAAACAGACTCTTCTTCACCGTCTGAATTTTTTTCAGTGATATATTTTAATATAAATGCTTCGGCGTCTTCTTCATTTTCTTCTGAAACAAGAAGGTACTCTGTTCCATCTGCCTCTGCTCCGGCAATGATGAAATATTCCTGCTTTTCGCCATCGTCTGATGTAAATGTAAGTTTATCCATAATAATTCTTTCAGTTTTCCTCAACTGCCGGCATGTTCATTCAGATAATCCTGAAGTATCACAGCCGCTGCTATACTGTCTACACGGTCTTTTCTATCTTTACGATCTTTTACTCCCGTGTCATCCATGATCTCATATGCTTCAACGGTACTGAGCCTTTCGTCCATAAAATGTACGGGAAGCCCTGTACGACGAGATACCATCTCTCCAAAGGCTCTGGCTTTTTCTGCCCTGTCTCCCTCAGTTCCGTCCATGTTAAGCGGCAGGCCGATGACTATCTCATCTACCTGCTCCGCTACTATAATTTCTTCAATTCTTGCACAGGTACGTCGAAGACGTTTTTCTGAATCTCTCCTGACTATCTCCACACCGTGAGGTATCGTTCCTGTAGCATCGGTCAGTGCAACGCCGACCGTTTTTGCACCATAATCAAGCCCTATATATTTCACTTCTGATCCCAGCCATTACTTCTTATATACTGTTTCAAAAGTTCCTCTACGAGCTCGTCACGCTCAACCTTCATAATAAGGCTTCTTGCATTATTATGACTAGTGATATAAGTCGGATCTCCTGACATGATATATCCAACGATCTGACTTATCGGGTTATAACCTTTTTCTGTCAGTGCTTCATAAACCGTTGAAAGGACAACTTTCACGCCCGTCTCAGGTTCTTTTTCCACACGAAACATCTGTGTACTACCTAAATCCTTCATAGTCTCTCACATTCCGGAGCACATCCACGGCGATGACGACAGTGCTCCATCTGCCATCACCACAAAAGCGTATATTCGTTTTTATCTTATCGCAGCCCCGCAAAAAAAGCAACGAAACCGCGTCTTGCACGGACTATTGTACACATATAAGTTTTTTAACTATGATATTCGCCATTGTAACGGATAAGTGTGACATCCTCAACACCGTCAAGTTCCTTGATCTCCTCTACAACGATCATATCTTTCTCAGGAAGATCTACTGTAACTGTAAGCTCCTCTGTTTCTCCGCGGAGTATGCAGGACTTAACTGCATGAGAAATTCCTGAAAGCTTCTCAAGAGCCTTCTTTTCACCCTCACTGCTGCAATGAAGGATAAGCACATACGCACCGGCTTTCTCCTGTCTCTTGTGCATTACCGCTACGAGGAGCAGCATGATGAGCATACCAACAGCTGCAAGAAGATACATGCTTGCTCCTATTGTAATACCCATTGTGATCGCCCAGAATAGATACATTATATCCAACGGTTCCTTAACAGCTGTACGATAACGTACGATAGAAAGTGCACCGACCATACCAAGTGAAATAACTATATTTGTACTGATCGCGAGTGTTACCATACATGTAAGAACTGTCATTCCAACAAGTGTCAGAGCGAATGTCCTGTTGTAAACAACGCCTTCATAAAACTTCTTGTAGATCTCATAGATCAAAAGACCTATCACCAGTGCGATAGCCATATCCACAAGGATCGTGAGTAATGTACTAAGAGATATTGACTGATTGTACATATCAGATTCCAGGATTGACTTTTTGATCATTGCCTTTACGCTCATTTTTATCCTCTCATTTCTTTAAATGATTTATAAATTGATACCGCGAAGCTCTCTCATGGCATCGCAGCACATAACATATTTACTTGCCGCTACCTGCTCTGCCGCATTAAGCGGAAGAATATCTCTCATTATCTGCGGTATGAATTCCGTAAACTTAACCTCCATGATAAGTTTTCCCGGTTGAAGCGTCTCATATACAGGTATAGTTCCATCAAACAGATCCCAGCTCATAAAACCGGATCTCACATGTTCATCAAATGTAACACGCACTGTACCCGCGTCCATGATAAACGGTCTGCGGTCATAATCCACGATAACCTCCGGTCTGAGTCCGTTTGAAAGAAGTTCTACCGCAAACTGAGAACATACCTCTTCTTTTCTGCCAAAAAGGAAATGATAATTTCCATGAAGGATATCCTGCAATTCATCTGTCGTGAGTCTTGCAGATATCTTTCTGATGTAGCTTCCTTCTTTCTGCTTGCACTCAAGACTTATGAAATCATCGCTTAGATTATAGATCCTGATCCTGTATTTCTTTCGACTCGCAACTCCCGCTTCTTTGTCTTCATAGGCGCTGCGTCCTATATCATCAAAGTAAAGACTCCTGATGAAATAGCTGCCATTCTTCGTATGCGGATCTGTTTTTGTAAATTCTTTCAGACGAGGCAGAAGTATATCCCTCTCTCTCTCCGAGATCAGGAACTTTAGCTCATGGCGAAAAACCACCTTTTTTTGCTTTGTCATTTTTTCCTCTTTCGCTCACGATGTTTGACGCAATACTCGTTTCATTATAACATCATTCGCAAATTAGTCACTATACGTATCAAGTCCAGGCACAGGCTCTTTTACAGCGACCCATGTGCCGTCGAGTTTATAAATGTTCACCGGGTAATCTTTCCAGATCTCATAGTTTTCTTCATCGAGAAGCACTATGTAGTCTGCAGGGAGCAGTCCCTTTTCCGCTTCGGATCTGACTCTCTCAGCCTCAGCTTTCACAACGTGGCTGACACTTCGCGCAAAATAAAAACGATTCATTGTGAGACCGTGCTTATATGCGTAATGAGCATAATCCATATCCTCGATCTGATCATCATATGTCATAACAATATGACTGTAATGATCGATATTAGCAGTCATTACGGGATCATCCAGATCGCAGTGATTTGGCTTAAATTCTTTCGAAAGTTCTGCCTTAAAGGAAGAAAGATACGGTCTCATGTCACGCGCCTGAACCACAAGACACAAAAGTGTCAAAGCGTAAGCTGCTGCAAATGCAGCTTTCACTCCGATAAGTTCTTTTCCATACCTTGCGATAGCCCAAAAAGCAAAAGCATATATCAGGTAAACCGCAACCCATACAAAGCGTCCGTTTGAACGAAAATAACCGACGATGACCTGCATCCACTTCGTAAGTGGGATCCTGAAAAACAAGTGATCATTAATGGCAACTTTCGGAAAAAAGGAAAAGAGAGCATAACAAATGCCGGCTATCAGTGCAAGACACCATCTCCTGTGATTCTTAAAAAGATATTTTACGGACAAAACTTTTTTCCCACGCTTAATTACATGGGCGATCACAAGAACTACCGCCGCAAAAAGCAGGATAAACATACCACATCCCAGATATCCGAACCCCTCATACTGGAAGCCGTCCTGAAGCGGAAGTTCCTTAATAAGCGATCCATACTTCAAAGGATTTATAAATGCGTTAAAGTTTCCTTCAAACTGTCCGATAAAGTCTTCCGAATCAAGACTTTTACTGAATGCCCCCATGACAAAGAGCGACACCACTCCTGATATGAGAATGGCTGAAAGCCTGATAATGACTTTCCGTAAATCTTTATCCGAAAGATAACTATCCAAAAGGGCAAAGCAAAGTACGCCGACTGCCATTGCCCATAAATACGGATGCGTCATCATCACAAGCACTGAGAATACCGTCCATACGACAGTGCCTTTCATAAATGAGCCGTATCTGCCTTCTTCCAGCCATAACAGTATCGCCGCCACGAGCATCCACTGAGCCGTAAGTGTCGTATGATAAAACATTCTCTGTATTATCGGGAAACTCAGCGCAAAAAACGGAGTTCCAATAACAGATAATACATCATTTCCGGTTACTCTCTTAATGAGCAGCGCAGAAAAGCCGCCCATTAACGCGAGCGAAACCAGACCATACCATCCAAGATACTGAAATGTCTCCGGCAGCACACTTCGAAAGATCTTAAAAAAGAATGCCCATATAGGTATCGAATCCGTATATAAGACAGACACTTCATACGGATAAGACAGCCTGTTCATCATACCTAACGGAAAGGTCCAGTCCGAAACCCTAAAGTGACACCATCCCAGATAATGCTGCTCTATATCCGGATCGGTAAGTCCAAATATCCATTCATCATAGGTTACGTCCAGCACTCTTGTGCCAAAAGCCCATATAAAAAGAAGAGCTCCTATCACACAACCTATAAGAAATAATTTCTTTTCACGAAAAACACTTCTCTCTGAGATGTTGCCCTTCATAAACAACTTAGTCCTTCCCTACAACGATCACTTCATCAGTCTCGATCGCTTTCTGCATGAGATCATCAATAACCTCATTAAGTCTCTGTTCTGAGCACTTGATCACATTGAGGTTCGGCTTTGTAACCGGATGCTTTGCTACAAAGATCGTGCAGCAATCCTCATATGGCAGTATGGAAATATCAGCTGTTCCGATCTCCTCAGCTTTGTCGATGATATCCTGCTTATCGAAGCCGATAAGAGGACGATATACAGGAAACTCTGCTGCATCATCAGTGCAGTAGAGGCTCTTCATGGTCTGGCTCGCAACCTGTCCTATCGACTCTCCTGTAACGAGTCCGAGACAATCCTTGGTATTTTCAGCCAAATGCTTTGCGATCTTCATCATATAACGACGCATGATGATAGTGAGCTCATCGTGAGGACACTTCTGATAGATCGCCATCTGGATATCTGTGAAGTTAATGATGTGAAGTCTGATCTTTCCGCAATATTCTGACAGAACCTCAGCAAGATCGATAACCTTCTGCTTTGCGCGGTCAGATGTATAAGGCGGCGCATTGAAATAAACCGCGTCCATATAAACACCTCGTCTCGCGATCATATATCCTGCGACCGGAGAATCGAATCCACCTGAAAGAAGCAGCATAGCGCGTCCGTTTGTTCCGAGCGGAAGTCCTCCTGCACCTTTTATGAGCTTGGAATACATAAAGATCTCTGCTCGAAGTTCGATACTTAAAACAACTTCCGGATTATGAACATCAACGTGTGTTTCAGGGAAGGCGTTCAGAATTGCCTCTCCGACTCTCGCATCCATCTCCATAGACGGAACCGGATATCCCTTATTTGCGCGGCGTGTGTTTACCTTAAAGGAGAAATTTTTATCCTTATAATTATCTGCGATAAACTGAACTGCAGCCTTTATAACAGCTTCCGGCTCCTGATCCTCGATCTGAGTTACAGGGCAGATTCCTACCACACCAAAAACCTTCTGCATGGCTTTGATAGCTTCATCGTAATCATACTCAGACTTTGTCTGTACAAAAATTCGTCCGTTGATACGACTTACTTCAAATTCACCCTCAACCTTCTCCAGTTTATGCGCAACTTCTTTTACGAGCGCATCTTCAAAAACATGTCGGTTTTTTCCTTTTAAGCCGATCTCGGCATATTTAAGCAGAAATGCGTGAAACATTATTTTCTTGTAAACCTCCGTAATGCAGGGATGATCTCCCCAAGCTCTTTAAGCGTATGATCAATTTCTTCTTTTGTGGTATATGGCGAAAAGCTGAGACGTACCGTCGAATCCAACGCATACGCAGGTACTTCTATGCTTTTCAGAGTTTCTGAAATATGAGGCTGATTTGATGAACAAGCCGAACCTGCTGAAACATAGATATCTTTTGCTTCAAGCGCATGCAAAAGTACCTCTGCTCTCACATCTTTTACAGTAAGCGATACGATATGAGATGCCGCATGCTCAGCGCTGCCGTTTATGGTAATATCAGAAATCTTCTCGATTTCATTTATAAAGTATTCGCGAAGCTCTTTCATATGAGCTTCATGTTCTTTCAGATTCGAATACATTTCTTTTGCAGCCATTGCAAATCCGGCTACTCCCGGCACGTTTTCCGTACCGGATCTCATTCCGTTCTGCTGACCGCCACCGTAAATGATCGGAAGTGTATGTGCCTTTTCAGACATATATAAAAGACCGACTCCCTTAGGTCCATGCAGTTTATGCGAGCTTGCCGACAAAAAATCGATCCCGCATTTTTTCGGGATCAGTGGGAGCTTTCCAAAGCCCTGTATATCATCTACATGGAACAGACAATCCGGTGCGATCTCCTTAATGATCTTTCCTGCTTCCTCAACCGGCTGGATAGTTCCGATCTCATTATTAACATGCATAATAGATACCAGCACGGTATCCGGTCTGAGCTTTTCTCTAAGTTCATCAAGACTGATACGTCCCTCATGATCAACGCCTAACCGGTCTATCTCCCAGCCCTGCTTCTCAAGAAAGTTCATTGGGCTGGAAACAGCAGCATGTTCTATCGCGGTGGTGATCATGTGATGACCCCTCTTGCCTCTCGCAAGAGCTGTACCAAGTATCGCCGTATTGTTGCTTTCTGTTCCGCCCGATGTAAAGAAAATTTCTTTTCTGCTGCACTTCAAAATATCAGTAAAAACATCGCGTGCCTCTGTGATATATCGCTCTGCCTCAAAACCCTTTTTGTGAAGGCTTGACGGATTACCGTAATCACGCAGATAAATCTCATCCATGAGTTTTACGACCTCGGGAAGAACCCTGGTCGTTGCCGAATTGTCAAGATAACATTCCATCTTAATACCTGATCCTAAGCGCACCTCGGCGCAAATCCATTACTTCTCGTATCTGTATATGAGCCATGAAAGCACGACCATGGCTGCAGTCTCCGTACGGAGAATCCTGTGGCCGAGAGTTATCGGCGTGATACCTGCCTCACTTGCAGTCTGCACTTCTTCTTCAGAAAAGCCACCCTCAGGGCCTATGAAAATACCTATACTGCTGCCGTCACTAATACTTTCGATCGCTTCTCTCGTTGCAGCAAAATTCTCAGCATGCTCATAAGGTATCAGCCTGAGATCCAGCGCCTCGGCATCTTTCATAGCTTCCTTCATGGTCATTACAGGAGTGACCACGGGAATAACAGCTCTCTTACTCTGTTTTGCGGCTGCCTCAGCTTTTCCATTCCAGTGCTCTACGCGCTTTGCAGCTTTTTTTGCATCGAGTTTAACAACGGACCTGCTGCATGCCACAGGAACGATCCTGCTGACACCCAGTTCAACGCACTTCTCTACGATGAGGTCCATCTTATCTGCCTTGGGAAGTCCCTGATAAAGCGTCACCTGTACCGGAAGCTCCGTATCAGCTTCCTCGATAAGATCAATTATCAGATGCACGCGTTCATCTTCAAAATCCTCTATATGACAGCGGTAATCTTTTCCGGAAATACCATCACTTACGGAAACCTCTTCCCCCTGCCTCATACGGAGAACATTCTTTATATGATTAAAATCTTTCCCTTCGAGGTAGATATCTTTCTCAAAGATATTACCCGACTCTGTGAAAAAGTGATACATAGCACACCCATTCGCCGTCCTGCTGTTTTTCGATGATCTCGAATCCGGCCTTTTCGAGAAATCCCTTTACCATGTCTGCTTTCTCTGCGATTATACCGGACACGATATACATGCCGCCGTCCTTCAGGAGTCCCGGAACCATCGGAGTAAGCGGTTCAAGAACATCCGGAAGAATATTTGCAACGACAAGATCATACTCTTTTCCGACCTTATCCTGTACACTCCTATCATCAAGGATATTTCCGAGGATCAGTTCAAAGTCAGCATTTGCAAGTCCGTTTCGCTCAAAGTTTTCCTTAACTGCCGGAACAGCTCCCGGATCAAGATCCGTGCCTATTCCCTTTGCAGCACCAAAAAGGAAGAGCATCAGCGCAAGAATACCGCTTCCTGTTCCAATATCAAGGAAACGCAAACCTTCCTTTGCATATTTCTGCAGCGCACGTATACAAAGTCTCGTTGTCTCATGCGCACCAGTGCCGAATGCTGTACCCGGATCGATATGCACTACATAATCGTGCTTTCCTTCCTCCGGAAGATTTTCCCAAGATGGGATAAAGAGCGCATTCTTTCCGTCTTCAAAAGAGATCTCAAACTGATGGAAATATTCCTTCCAATTGTTGATCCAGTCCTCATCAGCTGTAGAAGACACGGAAATACCGCCGTCTCCCATATCGATGTTCTCCCGAAGTCTCTCTATCAGAGCTGAGACATCATGAAGTACTGCGCTCCTGTCCTTTCCTTCTGCAAGGTAAAAGCTCACAAGTGCCTCTCCTTCCGGCACCACGCTTTCCGGGAGCTCATCATAAAATATCTCACTACCGCGGATCTCATCCGGGATACTGTTATCATCGATCTCAACACCGTCAACACCAAGCTCTGTAAGCTCGGCTGACAAAATATCTTCTGCCTGTACAGTTGTTTTAATTGTATATTTATCGTATTTCATAAGAAGTAATGATAACATAAAACCTATAAGCAAACAAGAAAGACGTTCTTTATGTTATAATGCAGATTATGTTGAAATTTATACGCTTTTTATCAAAAAAGGGTTTATCGATACCGCTCCTTATAGCAGCAGCCATTTGTCTGTTCGCCCTTGCGCTGCATCTGACAGCTTCTGAAAACAGTCAGACTGTTCCATCGCCGGTTTTATCCAAAACCAGCGGTTTTTTTGATGAACCTTTCTCACTTTCGATCAGATCACGAAGTGATCTTACTATACATTACACGCTTGACAGTTCCGATCCGACATTAGATTCGCCTGTATATACGGAACCGCTTTCAATAACTGACCGAAGTGACGAACCCAACCTTTACGCAGGAAATCCACAGATCTCTGTAGATTATTTTTCATATTCCAAAAGACACGGCTACACCTTACCGACCACTCCTGTAGATAAATGCACAGTTGTCAGAGCAGCCGCATTTGATAGTGAGGGTAATCGCAGTGACATCATTACCGCTTCTTATTTTATAGGTTATCAAAACCGTCCACAGTATGACGGATATGGAATTCTCTCACTTGTGAGCGATCCGGATGGTCTTTTCGGTAATGATAACGGGATATTTGTAATCGGAAAACTTGGGCAGGATGCTTTCCTCAAGCGCCTTATGAAGAGAGAAGATACCTCCGCATATCTAAAGGAAAATCCGGACACGCCTCTGGACGGAAGCGTCAGTGTATGCGGTATCGGTATGGAAGAAGATTTTATATATAACTATTCTCAGTCTGGTATAAACTGGGAAAGAGAGACAAGCGCCACCTTCTTTGATGAATGGCAGCTTCCGCTCGTTTCTTCCACCCTCGGGCTCAGGATCCGCGGAAATAATTCAAGGAATTTTCCTCAAAAAAGCATGGCTCTTTTTCAGCGTGATACCTACACCGATTCCAGATTCTATTTCCCTTATCTCCATGAATCTGTGAAAGATACGGTGGCAATATCCGGCGGCGCCGATGACATGTATACCAATGTCCGCGACAAATTCTGTTCAAAGCTCTTTTCTTCTCTGAACTTCGGAAATATGGAGTTTAGTTCTCCATTCTATATTTTCCTTAACGGAGAATTTTGGGGAACCTATCTGATGAGCGAAAAACAGAATGCCGCATATATCAAACGTCATTATAAAGTAGACGAAAACAACGTTCTCGTAGTAAAAAACGGAATGCTTTCAGATGGTGACGAATCTGCTTTTAATGAACTCTATACAGAGTTCCGCGATTTCCTGCGCGAAAGAGACTTTACTACCGAAGAAACTTACAGAGATTTCTGCAAAATGGTTGACATCGACAGCCTTATGGACTACTATGCAGCCCGGCTGTATATAGATGAAGGAAATGACTGGCCAAAATCAAATGTCGCCTTGTGGCGCACCGTAAAACCCGATAAGCAGCCCTATGCTGACTGCAAGTGGCGTTTTCTTAATTTTGACAACAATTCGGATCTGCTCCCTTATTCCATCGATGTAAATACTATCGAAAGGATACTTGAAAAGGGCGCCGGTGACGAAGAAGAAGTATTAGAAGACTGGGCTTCCGGAAAAGGCTATCGCTATACAAAATTTGAGCGAATGCTTTTTTACGAACTCATGAAAAACGATCAGTTCCGCAAAGATTTTCTTGAACGCTTTACCGAAATGTGCGATACAATATATGAACCTGATAATGCTATCGCTATCCTTGATAAAGTTGCAGAAGAGATGCGTTATCCCATTGTTATCGGCTACAGCCGCTGGTACGGTGACAGATGTTCATTTAGGGATTTTGATTCAAAGATCGAAGAGATGCGTACATTCCTGCGCGAGCGCAGACAGTATATACTACCCTACGTTGAGGAAGCGTGTACAAAGTAATAAAGAATGGGCAAATACACCATGTGCATTTGCCCTCCAATACATAACCAGTCAATCAAGATCAAACGATATACGGATCAAGTACCTTCATTACTTCATCAACGTTATCTTCTGCGTGGATATTCAGATCAATAGGCTTGCTGAGATCCAGGGAGAAGATACCCATGATAGACTTAGCGTCGATTACGTATCTGCCGGATACGAGATCAAAGTCATAGTCAAACTTGGTAATATCATTTACGAAAGACTTAACCTTGTCGATAGAATTCAGAGAAATTCTGACTGTTTTCATATAGAACTGCCCTCCTTATGCGATAAACGGTTATGTTTATATCGTATGATTGACGGGAATAAAAGTCAACTATCAAACAGCACGAAATTTTGCACATAATACAGGATAACCTGCCGGAATCCGGCATATATTTTTGATTTAGGAAGTAAAAATGAGTAAAAAAACAGTTGCAATGCACAACCTTGGCTGCAAAGTCAATGCTTACGAAATGGAACACATAGCTGACTCTCTCCAGGAGTCTGGATACAAGATCGTCCCCTTCGAGGATAAGGCGGATTTCTACATAGTCAATACCTGCTCTGTCACTAATATCGCTGACAGAAAATCTCGTCAGATGCTTCACCGGGCAAAAAAGGAAAACCCTGATGCAGTTGTGATAGCTGCCGGATGTTATGTAAACACCCGCGGTGAAGATAACGTACTTGCAGACGGAATAGATATCGTAGTTCCCAATGAAGAAAAAAAGAATATGGTCGATATCATCCGCTCATGGGAAAGATCACATCAAAATGAAGATCTTCCGTTTGAGGCTGATCCTTATCCTGACGAAGCCCCTGTAAGCGCTTATGAACGCGATCATGCACCTGCCGAGGGTGGATATACCAGATCTTTCTTAAAAGTTCAGGACGGCTGCAATATGTTCTGCAGCTACTGCATCATCCCCTATGCCCGCGGACGCATAAAGAGCCGCACCATCGCGGATGTAACTGAAGAAGTAAGATCTCTTATTTCCAAGGGTTATCACGAATTTGTAGTTACAGGCATCCACCTTTCATCCTTCGGAAAAGACAGACCTGACGATCATGAAGATCTCATGGATCTCCTTCGTGCCATCGATGCGATCCCGGGTGCTGACAGGATCCGTATGGGGTCTCTCGAACCACGTATAATCACAGACGAATTTGCAGCATCCCTGGCTGAGATACCTTCTATATGTCCTCAGTTCCATCTGTCTCTCCAGAGTGGCTGCGACAGCGTTTTGAAGCGCATGAACCGTCATTACACTGCCCAGGAGTTTCTTGACGGCGTTGAACGGCTTAGAAAGGTATTCAAGGATCCTGCGATCACGACTGATGTCATTGTAGGTTTCCCGGGAGAAACACCGGAAGAGTTTGAAGAAACCCACAATTTCTTAAAAAATATTTCTTTCTACGAAACTCATATTTTCCCTTACTCAAGGAGAAAAGGTACGCCGGCAGACAGAATGTCCGGTCAGCTCTCAAAAGCTGAAAAGCATGACCGTCTGGTGATCCTCAGTGATCTCAACGTAAAAAACAAGACTGCTTTCCAGAATATATGGACAGACGGCAGAACCGTGGAAGTACTTATAGAAGACAATAACGAAGGTTACACCCGTGAATATGTCAGAGTCAGATCTGTATCTGCCCTGCCTTCCGGTACTATCGTACGCGGCAGGATAACAGGACGGATCGATGCAGACACTATGGAATTTACACCGGAATAAGGCGCATTTTAAGGAACTGGGTCATGAAACAGAATTTACTGCAAAAACTCCCTATACTCAGCGTTATGCTTCTCTATCTGATCCTGACGCTGATATTCGGTCATTATAAAGCATACCTGTACGAAGATGAAGTTCTCTCCTATACTGCTGCAAACTCACAGTCGGGAATGAGACCTTCATTTGAAAGAAACTCCGTAACTGACGGAAAGACCTTCGTACAGAATGCTGTAACCGTATCCCCGGAACACCGTTTTGATTTTGCAAATGCAGCGAAGAATACATCTTCCGATCCACATCCTCCGCTGTATCTGTTCCTTTTGCACGGGATATCATCTTTATTTCCCGGATTGTTCTCCAAGTGGTTCGGCATCGCTATAAACCTTCTTTTCGGATTGCTTACTCTGTACTATCTTTACAGGACTTCCGAAAAGATCACAGGCAGCATCTTTATGGCTGCGATAGTATCCATTATCTATGCCACTTCACTTGGTTTCCTGCATCAGACCGTATTTTTACGCATGTATCTCATGCTTCAGGCCTTTACGATGATGCTCACAGAGCAGTATGTGGATCTTCTGATCTCACGTAGTGCTCTCAACCGTAAAAGACTCGTCACGCTCTTTTTCACCGTAGTCCTCGGAACGCTGACTCATTACTATTTTCTTATATACGCGTTCTTCTGTGCTGCGTTTTATTCGATACGGTTATTTTTCATCGGAAACAAAAATCAGCTGATTCGGCACGTTCTGCTGTATGTTGCCTCAGGTTTAGCCGTGATCATATTGTTTCCATCGATTTTCTGGCAGCTTACCGGCAGTGATGTAGGAAGTGAATCCTTTGAGGGCAGGACACTGTCCATGATCGTTCATCGCGCACGAACAATGCTCTCTCTCCTTAATCTGGATCTTTTCGGTGGAAACCTTAAATACTATGCGCTGGCATTCTTCTTTTTTGCGGCGCTGCTTGTTCTGTCTGTACGACATTCCGGCATACGTGAACTTATATATGGACTTGAACGCAAAGACTCACCACGAGTTTTTTACATGCTTTCAAAGCCTGAAAAAATAGCCATTTTATTTATTTTAACTACTGTGGTATGCTATTTTACGGTGATTTCAGTCACAACTCCGTACCTCACGGACCGTTATCTGACACCGATATATCCGCCGGTAATATTACTAACGATGTTGGCATTTACCCCGATCATACAGGCGCTTTTCAGAAGCCCTATAATGGGTCTTATGCTTTTTCCGGTCATAATGATGATGCCGTTATTTTCCGAAATGGGGAACGGCCTTTATGACTCTTCAAAAGCAGAAATGCAGGCCCTTGCCTCTCAGCACAGTGACGATTACTGCATTTACTTTAGCGGAATATCGAATGAGGAAAACTACTTTGAACTGGAATTGTACCGCGGAATATACGCAATGAAGCTTGATGATGATACACCTATCATCGATGAGGTTGCCTCTTCTGACGAGCTCATCGTATATATCCCCGAAGGCAAAGATCCCGAACTGTATTTCAAACGGGTACAGAAATCATGCCCGGAGCTCACAGATATTTCCAGGCTATATAAAGCCTATTATTCTGACGCATATTTAATGAAAGGGAATTAAGAACATGAAAAAAACAGCACTTATCATGGCTGGCGGTCACGGAGAACGCTTCTGGCCAAGAAGCCGCAGAAACCTGCCGAAGCAGTTTCTGTCACTCACAAACGACGGAAAGACTCTTATCCAGCTCACAGTTGAGCGTATCCGTCCTTTAGTTGACAGTGAGGATATCTACATCTCAACTAATAAGGACTATGCAGATCTGATCCACGAACAGCTTCCTGACATCCCAAGGGAAAACATCCTCTTTGAGCCTGTGGGACGAAATACAGCACCTTGTATCGGAATGGGCGCAGCATTTGTATCAAAGAAGTATAACGATGCACTTATGATCGTCCTGCCCTCCGATCATCTGATAAAGTATAATCAGATGTTTGTAAGCACTCTTAAAGATGCATGCGATATTGCTGAGTCTAATCCGGCACTTGTTACTATCGGAATCGCGCCCACATTCGCAGAGACAGGCTACGGCTACATCCGTTTTGATCCTAACAATACGCTTAACCGCGGTTATAAGGTGCAGAACTTCACTGAGAAGCCGTCACTGGAAGTCGCTAAGGAATATGTTTCCAGTAACGAATATCTCTGGAACTCCGGAATGTTCGTATGGAAGGCATCTTCTATCCTTGAGCGTTTTTCACGCCTGATGCCCGATGTATATGAAAACCTCGAGATCATCAAAAATGCCATCAATACCAGTCAGCAGGAGGAGATCATCGAGAAGATATTCCCGAATTTCCCGTCTATCTCCATCGACTACGGTGTAATGGAGAAGTCCGACAATATCTACACAATCCCCGGAACATTTGGCTGGGACGATGTAGGAAGCTGGCTTGCAATGGAGCGTATCCGCAAGACCAATGAATTCGGAAATATCACAGACGGAAATGTAATGACCATCAAAACCCAGAATTGTATCATTGAAGGTCATAAAAAGCTCATTGCCTGCGTTGGAGTGGAAGATTTGGTCATTGTGGATACTGATGACGCAACACTCATCTGTTCCAAGGACTCCACTAATGATATAAAGAAAGTCATTGAAAATCTGAAAGTATGGAACAGAGACGAATATCTCTGATCTACGTGGGATCCGGCTTTGCCGGATCCCTTTTTAATACAAAGAAACGGCGTATCGAATTTCATCGTCGATACGCCGTTCTTATATTCAGGATTTAGAAAAATCCCTTCTTCTTTTTCTTTTCCGGTTCTTTACCGTTCTGTTTCTCTGCAGCATGAAGAGAATCACCTGTAATCTCATCAAACTGCTTTAAAAGATCCCTTGCTGATGCAGTAAGACCTGTAGGCACCTGAACCACAAGTGTTACATAATGGTCTCCACGTACGTCCTTTCTCTGGAGCGTAGGAACACCCTTGCCCTTCAGACGGATCTTTGTATCAGTCTGTGTTCCGGGCTTAACATTATATACTACCTTGCCATCAATAGTGTCGATGACAACATCACCGCCAAGCGCTGCCTGTGCATAGCTTATAGGAGCTGTTGAATATATATTGTATTCCTGCCTCTGGAAGATCGGATGTCTGGAAACGATAACCTCAACCAGCAGATCTCCACGAGGTCCGCCGTTTGTTCCGGGTTCACCCTTTTCACGAAGCCTTACCATCTGACCATTGTCGATACCTGCCGGAATAGAAACCTGAAGCTTCTTTTTCCTTGCGATATAGCCTGTACCGTAGCAGTCAGGGCACTTATCCTTAACGATCTTACCTGTACCGCCGCAGTCCGGACATGTCTGGACATTTCTCACGGTTCCGAAAAGACTCTGCTGTGTAAATACAACCTGTCCCTTACCACCGCACTTAGGACATGTAACAGGGCTTGTTCCGGGCTTTGCACCGGTACCGTGACACTTTTCACAAGTATCCTTAAGAGTCAGCTCGATCTCCTTCTCACAGCCGAATACAGCCTCTTCAAAGGTGATACGAACCTGAGTCCTGAGATTTGCGCCCTTCATCGGTCCGTTATTTGCAGCACGTCCTCTGCCGCCTCCAAAGATATCTCCGAATATATCTCCAAAGATATCTCCAAAATCAGCACTGTTAAAGTCGAAGCCACCAAAGCCTCCGGCTCCGCCGCCACCGCCGTTTTCAAAAGCGGCCGGTCCAAACTGGTCATACTGCTTACGCTTCTGAGGATCAGAAAGCACCGCATATGCCTGTGATGCTTCCTTAAACTTCTCCTCTGCCGTCTTATCACCCGGGTTCATATCCGGGTGATATTTCTTGGCAAGGACACGATATGCCTTTTTTATGGTCGCGTCGTCTGCATTTTTATCAACGCCAAGGACCTCATAATAGTCTCTTGAATGTTCTGCCATAGTTCCTCACAATCCTACAGTCTTATACTTCTCTGTAGTCTCCGTCAACAACGTCCGGACCTGCACCATTATCAGCACCGTTACTCTGTGCTCCCATATCCGGACCTGCCTGACCAGCAGCTCCCTGTGCAGCCTGTGCGTTCTCGTACATCTTTGCGAAGAGCTTCTGTGCAGACTGCTCAAGCTTCTCTCTTGCAGCCTTGATATCAGCAACGTCAGCATCTGTCATTGTAGATGCATCCGGATGCTTTGCAAGGATATCCTTCATTGCCTGAAGGTCAGCCTCTACAGCTGTCTTATCGTTAGCATCGATCTTGTCGCCAACTTCCTCCATTGCCTTCTCTGTCTGGAATGCAAAGGAATCAGCATCGTTGCGGGCATCGATAGCTTCCTTACGCTTCTTATCCTGAGCTTCGTACTCAGCAGCTTCCTTAACAGCCTTATCGATCTCATCGTCAGACATGTTAGAACCACCTGTGATAGTGATGTGCTGCTCGTGACCTGTTCCAAGATCCTTAGCGGAAACATTTACGATACCATTTGCATCGATATCGAATGTAACCTCGATCTGCGGAACACCTCTTCTTGCAGGCGGGATACCATCAAGACGGAACTGTCCGAGTGACTTGTTATCCTTCGCGAACTGACGCTCACCCTGCAGAACGTTGATATCAACTGCAGTCTGGTTATCTGCTGCTGTTGAGAATACCTGACTCTTCTTTGTCGGGATAGTTGTATTTCTCTCGATAAGCTTTGTAGCTACGCCGCCCATTGTCTCGATAGAAAGAGAAAGCGGAGTTACATCAAGAAGAAGTACATCGCCTGCACCCGCATCACCTGCGAGCTTACCACCCTGGATGGAAGCACCGAGAGCTACGCACTCATCAGGATTAAGTGTCTTGCTGGGCTCTTTACCTGTAAGCTGCTTAACCTTTTCCTGTACGCAAGGGATACGTGTAGAACCACCAACAAGGAGAACCTTTGTGATGTCGCTGTAGTTCAGACCTGCATCCTTCATAGCGTTCTGTACAGGGATAACTGATCTCTCTACGAGACCGGAGATAAGCTCCTCGAACTTAGCACGTGTAAGGTCCATGTCGAAGTGCTTAGGACCCTCAGCTGTTGCTGTGATGAACGGAAGGTTGATGTTTGTAGTATTGGCGCTTGAAAGCTCCTTCTTTGCCTTCTCTGCAGCTTCCTTGATTCTCTGCATTGCCATCTTGTCGCCGGAAAGATCAACGCCTTCCTTCTGTCTGAAGTCATCAAGCATATACTGTGCAACTGCATTATCAATATCATCACCACCAAGGTGTGTATCACCGTTAGTAGCGAGAACTTCAATAACTCCGTCACCGATCTCGATGATAGATACATCGAATGTACCACCACCAAGGTCATAAACCATGATCTTCTGCTCGCTCTCGTTATCAAGACCGTATGCAAGAGCTGCTGCTGTAGGCTCATTGATGATTCTCTTTACATCAAGACCGGCGATCTTACCGGCATCCTTTGTAGCCTGACGCTGAGCATCGTTGAAGTAAGCAGGAACAGTGATAACTGCCTCTGAAACAGTCTCACCAAGATAGCTCTCTGCATCAGCCTTAAGCTTCTGAAGGATCATAGCAGAGATCTGCTGCGGTGAATATCTCTTATCATCAATTGTACGGCCATGATCTGTACCCATATCACGCTTGATAGAAGCGATGGTACGATCAGCGTTTGTTACAGCCTGACGCTTTGCCGGCTCACCAACAAGACGCTCGCCATTCTTTGTGAATGCAACAACAGACGGTGTAGTACGTGCGCCCTCTGCATTTGCGATAACGGTGGGCTTACCACCTTCCATAACTGCTACGCAGCTATTAGTAGTACCAAGGTCGATACCAATAATCTTACTCATAACCATAACCTCCTGGTTTTCTCTTACTTATTACTGAACAACACTTACCATTGAGTGTCTAACAACTGAATCTCTGTATGTATAACCCTTTAATAACTCTTTGCAGATGATACCGGACTCAAATTCCTCGGATTCTTCCTGCATAACGGCATTGTGGAAATCAGGGTTAAATTCCTTTCCAACTGCCTCGATAGGCTTCACACCTATCTCATCAAGACCTGCCTGAAGCTGCTTGTAAACCTTTTCCATTCCGTCCATGAACGGATCTTTCTCAGCATCTTCATCTGCATTTTTCTGCTCAGCCATCTGCAGAGCACGTTCGAAATTATCTACAACGGGAAGGATCTTTTCAACCACGCTCTTTGCGCCGGTCTCAAACATCTGATCCTTTTCCTTTTCAGAACGCTTACGGAAATTCTCAAACTCAGCCATCAGTCTGACATGTTTATCATTAAGCTCCTCGATCTTTGCATCTCTCGGATCTTTCTTTTCTTCCTCAGGCTCAGTTTTTTCCTCAGGCTCAGTCTTTTCCTCAGCTTCACCGCTCTTGGCATCTACAGTTTCTTCTGCCTCGGCAGCTCCGTCTGTTTCCGTCTCCTCTGTATCGCTCACGGCATCGGCCTTCTCTTCTACTTCGATGTCCTCGATATTTTTCTTATCACTCAAAAGCCTTCGCCTCCTCTATCAGTCTTTTTTTCTATATAGTGCATCCAGCTGATCCTGCAGCGTCTTCAGCGTCTTTGCGACCTTTTCATAATCCATACGCTTCGGTCCGATGATACTCATCATTCCTTTCATACCATCTTCCAGCTCATAGGTCGCTGTCACAACAGAGCAGTCCTTCATGGACTGTATCGGGGATTCATTTCCGATGTAGACCTGAATACCCGTACTGTTTTCATTTCCGGCATTAGCTTCATTCAGCGACTCTTCCATCAGTCGTCCGAACTGTTCTTTCTCCTCTATTGTGCTGAGGATCTCACTGGTCTTAGTATTATTATCAGTAAGCTCCGGATACTTCAGAATATTATTCGCTCCGCTGCTGTAGATTTCCAGATTTTCGTCCGCTCTGATTGCTTCTGCCACAGCATCGATAACAGATCCCACGAGATCAGAATGAATACCCGCCCTTTCCTTGATCAGAGTAATCAGGCCCAGGTTGATCTCCTCCAGTGAAAGACCGTTAAGATGCGTATTCAGTAACAGATTCAGCTTCAGTACAGTATCGTCATCCAACTCACCGTCTACGCGGATCATCTTGTTTTTAATGATATTTCCCTCCACGACGATGACGGCAAGGATGCTGTTCGCATCCACTTTTGACAGCTGAATGAATTTCAGCTTGTTGTGATGGATCTGCGGCGATGAGATCATCGCTGCATAATGTGTGTTGTCTGCAAGAAGCTTTGCAACCTGCTGCAAAAGCACCGAAAGCTGGTCCGCTTTCTGTACCACGACTTCGTGCATTTCTTCCACTTCTTTTTCCTTATCTTTCATAAGGCGGTCTACATAAAACCGATATCCCTTATCAGATGGAATCCTTCCGGAAGAAGTATGCGGCTGGAGAATATAGCCCATCTCCTCAAGGTCAGACATTTCATTTCGGATAGTTGCAGGGCTGAGCTTCATATCACTGCACTTGGAAATCGTACGTGATCCCACCGGTTCGCCTGTTTCCAGATAATTCCGAATAATGGCCTCGAGTATTTTTGTTTTCCTTTCGCTCATCTCCATAAAAAGTAACCTCATATCTGTCGGATCTGACCGACAGTCTCAGGGTCAAACGTTTCCGCCTGCCTCTGTCGTGTTAGCACTCAATTTATACGAGTGCTAATATCTACATCACATAAGATAGCACCAGCCTTTTATTTTGTCAACAACAGCGCATCAAAAAGGAGAGGACAAAAATCCTCTCCTAAAAGCTTCAAAATATCACTTTAATACCCAAAACTGAACATCCCAGCTCCATCGTCCAGTCTTCAATGTCAAAGTTTTTTCCGGTTTATATTTTTCTTTCAGATCATTTTCATCAAATACCTGATCATAGTCCGTAATATAAGTAACCACTGAGTACTCACCGTTACGTACTTTTTCTTTCACTTTTTCACGATATTCAAGATGCGACGAAAAGATCTCTCCTGCATAGGGATAAGATTTTTTATCCTCTTCCGACTCAAGATATCTGTTATAAAACTTCTCTGTTATAACAAAGGGCTGTCCTGTGTTATAGATGTATATGCCGTTTCTTATACCGTAATATGCAAGCGGAGGGTATAGATACATATCGCCCTTGTTCGCATCGAGAAGCGCCTCTGCTTCCTCCCACTGCTCATAATTTTCCTCATTGAGCGGCGATACCGGAAGTCTGGTCCCTGTGCGGAGGATTGTAAATCCGACAAGCAACAGATAAAAAGCAGCGTAAGCGGTAACAAACCATTCCTTTTTAGGAAGTTCAGCCGCAATTCCATCTGTAAACTTAAGTCTTATGCCCCACGGCTTAGGAAGCTTTTTGCTGTCCGGAAGCATTACCTTCTCTATCATTATCATCGCGCCGATAACCAGTGCCGGAACGAAGAGTTCAAGATAGTATGAAAGCCATGCTCCATCATTCTTTCCAATATACAGGAGACAAATTCCCGCAACAGCCATGTGCCCGAGCATCAGCAGATCCACCCGGTCAAGTCTCTTTCTGAAGAAAGAAACCACTACGCCGATCGTCTCTGCGATAAACAGCATGAGATACATACCGCCTATGGACATGATCTGCATAAAGTTATAAGCTTCTCCGGACATTTTTACCGTTCCGCGGGTAACGGTTCCCGCTACACCGGACCCCGGTCCCTTTGCAAAGTAAATGAGATAAGTCCAGAATAACGGCATTTTCCACTGAATGATAAATGTACCTGCTGCCGTAAGCACCGCAAGATAAAACAGATACTTAAATGATTCAGACTTTTTCTCGAATAAAAAGAGCCACGCCGTTACTGTGCCTGCGATAAGCAGGAAGTACTGCTTCGTGAGTAACATCGAAAGCGTAAGAACCGCGCACACGATTGCTTTATGACGGAACCTTTTCCTTGTCAGGACGAAAAAGACCACTATCATAAACATCAGTGCCATACTGTCCGGCACAGCATTTACGTAGTTATATCTCCAGTGACACGTGATCAAAAATAAAAATGCAGCCAGCGGAGCCGTGATCGTACTTGTCCTCTCAGCCGTGATCCAGGCGCCAAGAAACGCTGATATCAGTATCGCTGCAAAAGTGACCATGTAATGCAGCAGTACCACATCTACATGAACTACTTTTCCTACAAGCGCTACTATGACTGAATACAACGGTCCGTACAGATATACCATTGGCGGAAGATCACCATTAAGCGCTGACAACGAGTATGGGTTATTACCTGACATAAACTCTTTCGTCAGCAATACGTTTGCCGCCTCACGATATTCATTTGGATATCCGGCATCCATAAGCGTATGATTAAGAATTCCAAAGAGAAACCATACCAGATAGATGATCACCGGTATACTGATGATATTTATAACCTTTTGAGGTCCGTTTACCTGCTGTTTTAGAAAAAGCCGGATGCTTTCGTATCCGGCTTTTTTTTCATTCGTAATATTATTCATAAAATCCGATCAGATCGGGAAACTTCCTCTGTCCTCTTCCTCTCCGTTTACAACGAAGTATACTGCTGAATCCTCAGGCTTTACGTAGAAAGCAACTGATTTAACTTCACCGATCTTTCTTCCAAAATCTTTTGTCCATACATCCTGAAAACGATGCTCGATTGTTTCCTTGCTGACTTCACGTCCGCGGAACTGAACGATAAATGTTTCCTTCTTAGAAGCTGCCTTTTTTGTAGTAGTCTTCTTTGCTGTTGTTTCCTTATCGGTAGTCTTCTTTGCTGTCGTTTTCTTTGCAGCCGTAGTCTTTACGGTTGTTTTTGCTGTAGTTTTTACTGCGTCAGCACCCTTCACTGCTTCAGCTGATGTTTCTTTGCCAGAAGCGTTTGTATCAGAAGGTGCAACTGCTCTTCTTCGAATAGCCATGCTCACTCTCCTCTCGTTTCTCTATCTGACTAACATTTTTTTGAAATTTTTTCTTTTCCATACTATCGCAAACCCCTTGTATTGTCAACGTTTCCGTATTTTTGTCTGTTTCTTGTACGGATTCACATACCCTTGTTCATTTCTCGTTCATAAATCATTTGAAAAAACTTCATTAGTAAACTAAATTTTGTACACATGCTTTCTGTATACTAAGACCATCGAAAGAGATAAATCCTTTCAAACCACATAAGACAGACTGATAGTATTCAATACTATATAAAAACTTTTTCATAATATGCCAGGCGCCGGGCGCCTGGCATCCTCCCTTTTAAACACAAATTTTATTCCATTTCCAATCTGTAGATCTGCATGATCTTACCCTCTTCAAAGGCTTCTCCGATCCGCTTAAATCCCAGTTTTTCTGCAAGTCTGATTGAGTCCGTATTATCTGCCTGAATGAAAGCATTATAAGTAGTGTGTTCCAGATAGTCCCTTCCATATGCCAGTATCGCCCTGCATATTTCTTCCGCTATTCCCTGACCTCTGTATTTTTCCTTTATCAGATAGCCAAGTTCCAGCTTGTCATAACCTGCCCTTGGCGATATGCCTGCGCGGCCTATCACATCACCTGATCTCTTATCAAGCACCAGCCAGTAGCCAAATCCGCAGACACCATACATTTTTTCAATGTACGCCCTTTCAAATTCGATCTCATCCTCTCTCTTTTCATAAAGCGGAGGAATATATTTCTTTATCATTGGATCGCTGTACAGTTCGTAGAGTTCATCTATGTCATCAAGTGTCAGTTCTCTTATAACAGTTCTTTGTGTTTCAAGGATCTTCCATGGAATGCCGTTATATCTCTGAAACAGTTTCTCTATAAAATCTGCCGTGATCTCATCAAATCCTTCTATAACGCACAGCGCGTTTTCACAAGGGAACGTTTTGTCACCATCCGATATGAAAGCAGCATAACCAATACCGCTATTTTCCGCGAAGAATCGTCCTGCAGGTACATCTGTGATAACAAAGCACTCATCAGGAACTTTAGTCATATCTCCGGTCTTCATATCCGACTCGACAAATGCCGTACCTATACCATTTTTTTCCAGGTCATCCAGAACTTCATCGATATACGGAGGATTCTGATCCGCCAGACAAAAGATCACGAGTTTAAGTTTTTTTCCGTTATATTTGTACATTTTTTATCTATAAGCTAAAAGCGCGTCCCCAAAAGCGGACGCGCCTATTATTTACGCCTTATTTTCTGATCCGAGCACGTTTATTATCTTGTCCCGAACAAGAACCTTTACATTGTTTCTGCCATCGCTAAGATACTGACGAGGATCAAAGTGTGACGGATATTTTGTAAGATGCTCTCTTACACCGGCTGTCATGGCGAGTCTCAGATCCGAATCGATATTTATCTTGCAGACTGCGCTCTTTGCAGCCTCACGAAGCTGATCCTCAGGTATGCCGATAGCCCCCTGAAGTGCTCCGCCATATTCATTTATAGTCTTAACATGTTCCTGCGGAACAGATGAGGATCCGTGAAGAACGATAGGGAATCCCGGAAGTTTCTCTACGATATCAGCAAGGATATCCAACCGGATATGCGGCTGAGTGCCGGGCTTAAACTTATACGCTCCATGACTCGTTCCTATAGCGATAGCCAGTGAATCCACGCCTGTGCGGTTCACAAAGTCGACCACCTGATCAGGATCGGTATACTGAGCTGTTTCAGCAGCTACATTTACGTCGTCTTCGATACCTGCCAGTGTTCCGAGCTCCGCCTCGACCACTACGCCATGCTCATGAGCGTAATCCGCAACCTGTTTTGAGACCTCGATATTTTCTTCATAAGGTCTGGAAGAACCATCGATCATGACCGATGTAAATCCATTATCAATGCAGTCCTTACAAATATCAAAATCCGCACCATGATCCAGATGCAGCGCGATCGGAATCTCGTCATTAGTAGCTTCTACAGCAGCCTCTACCAGATGCTTCAGATACGCTGCCTGCGCATACTTCCGCGCACCTGCCGAAGCCTGAAGGATAACAGGAGAATGAAGCTCTCTCGCAGCTTCCGTAATGCCCTGAACAATCTCCATATTATTCACGTTGAAGGCTCCGATAGCATAACCTCCATCATAAGCCTTTTTGAACATTTCAGTAGTTGTAACTAACGGCATATCTTCCCATCCTTTCTGTACTTTTTTCACAAACCGGACTCGAGCTCAGGCTCTTTTTCCGGTATAGCGACCTTCATACACGGCAGGTCTGCATTATTTGGCACAACCATCTGTAGTACCCTATGCATGTTTTCGAGTTCGACTACCTTGGGTCTGCCGCCGAATTCTCCGTCAAGAGTCCACGGAACTTCCTCCATACTCTCAAATCGAATACGGCTCGCCTTGAAATTCACAACAAATTTACTCTGGGTATTCGTTAAAATAGAACCGGCTATTTCCGTATAATCCTGCACTTCCTTAGGCATACGGATAAGCGTTACTTCAAAAAGCCCGTCATCTAAAACCACATCCGGTCCTGTCAGATATTTAATACCTCCGACAGACAATGAATTACTGATCATTCCATAGAGAAAATCATCCTCTATCTCCTGATCATCCCATGAAACTTTCATATGATAGGATTTTATCTGAGGAAGACGTGTTGCTGCTTCGATCAGATATGCCAGATGACCGAAAGTATTCTTAAGGTCCTGTTTCGTCTCATACGAAACATCCGTAAAAATTCCAAATGCAGCTACATACACAAAAGACATGTAGTTGAACTTTCCCATATCACACGAAAAAAGCTTACCATTAACGGCAACATTAGCTGCCTCAAGCATATCGGATGGGATTTTGAGTGTTTCGGCAAAGTCATTTGTGCTTCCTGCCGGCACGTATCCAATAGGAATACGTGTATCGCGCTGAAGCATGCCTGCCACAACTTCATCAAGGGTACCATCGCCCCCCGAGCAAACAAGAAGATCATAGAACCCGCTTTTTTCCCGGGTCCACTGAATCGCATCTCCCTGTTTTTGTGTCGGATACACTGTTATCTCATAACCGGCTCCGGCAAAAATATCTATAATATCCAGCAGATTATTTCGGATCTTTGCAGTTCCGGCATGGGGATTATAGATAAAGAGCATTTTTTTGCTCATACACAAACTACCTCATTCAACCGGCTGCCTGTATATCTCCTCCGAGATACTGACTGATCTTTGCAGCGGCGTCCTCTTCATCAGCGCCTTCAGCAACTACATTGACACTGTCACCGTTCTTAAGTGCCAGAGTCATCATTCCCATGATGCTCTTTGCATTTACATGTTTAGATTCATGCTCTATATATACTGTAGAATTATACTGGCTTGCCATCTGAACCAGCATCGCTATAGGACGTGTGTCAAGATCTTCCTGCAGAGATACCTTAACTGTCTTTGTTGTCATAACATCTCCTCCTTATGTCGTCTGCAATTTCACTCAACTTACGCAATCTGTGGTTTACTCCGGATTTCCCGACCGGCGGAGAAAGATACTTTCCAAGCTCTGAAAGAGTTGCCTCCGGATATGTGAGTCGAACCTCTGCCATTTCTCTGAGAGAATCGCTTAACGTATGCAGACCTTCCGTATCACGGATAAGCTCAATATCATTTACCTGCTTTACGGCTGCACTTACTGTTTTCGCTATATTTGCAGTTTCGCAGTTCACTCGACGATTTACAGTATTTCTCATCTCCTTGATAATGCGGGTGTTCTCCATACTCATAAGGGCTTCCGGTGCTTCCATGATGTTCAGCATCGTGACGATTTCATCGCCCTCCTTTAGATATACCACAAAATACTTCTTCCGTCTTACTATTTTGCTGTTCATTCCGAAACTGTTTATCACATTTCTGAGCTGATCTGCGATCTCATTCGCATCACACACAATTTCCATATGATAAGAACGAGCCGGATCATTCATGGACCCGGCGGCAAGAAAAGCTCCTCTGATCAACGCTCTTTTACAACATGCCTTTTCGATAAGAAGCTCATTTACTGAATCCTTTTCGACTGACAATTTTAGCGCATCAGCGATCGTGCTCGCTTCATCGCCACTGATTTTCAGCAGATATACGGGGTTTTTTCCCCCTCTAACAAGCACATCAACAATTATTCTACTCACTTTTTTTAGCAATGTAAAGCAGATTCTTGCTACCGTAAGGTTCTCTGTTTGCAGGAAAATCATGGCATTTCTGCCATCTCTCCTGCCGCTCCAATTACCACACAGAGTAAAGATCCCGGCAAGCTCGGCAAGCTGACAATGTCTGGATGCCGGGACCGTTGATGCAATTTCGGTTTTAACTTTCTGGGAAAATGACATAAAACAAACCTTATCTTCTCAGATTATCTTTCTCTATATCACGGTGTTCGATCTTTATACCGTACTTACCGTGAGAAGCAAGCCTTTCATATATCTTATTGGCGAGAGTAACACTTCTGTGCTTTCCGCCTGTACATCCAATGGCTATTACCAGCTGATTCTTTCCTTCGATCACGTAGTTTGGAATGAGGAACATAAGCATATCTTCAAGCTTATCCAAAAATTGTCCCGCTTCCTTAAAGCTCATGACATATTCCTGTACTTCTTTGTCATTTCCGCTCTTCGGCTTCAGTTCATCAATATAGTACGGATTCGGCAGGAATCTCACATCAAATACCAGATCGGCATCGTTAGGGATACCATATTTATAACCGAAAGAAAGTACCGTTATAAACAGATTTCCGTAGCCCTTGTTTTTAGAAAAGATATCGTTAACTTCGGATTTCAGTTCCCTGGTCAGCATGTGACTGGTATCAATGATATAAGAAGCATTCTTTTTAAGATACTTAAGGAGATTTCTCTCTTTATTTATACCTTCTTCAACCCGTCCGTTTGCAACAAGCGGATGAGAACGCCTTGTTTCCTTAAATCTCTTGATCAGAACATCATCCTCAGAATCAAGATAGAGTATCTCAAACTCACATCCCTGCTCTTTCAGACTTTCAAGAGCAGCTTCCACATCCTTGAGACCGGTACGTACATCAATACCGATTGCGACTTTTTCCAATTCGCTGTTGGGGCCATATGCAAGTTCTGCAAATTTCCCGATAAGAGGTACCGGCAGATTATCTACACAAAAATACCCAAGGTCCTCCAGCATTTTTAATGATGTACTTTTTCCGGCACCGCTCATACCGGTAACGACAACAAATTTCATTGCTCCTCTATTCCGTCAGAATTCTCCGACTATACGGACTTCCGGCTCAAGTCTGACTCCAAAACGCACCTGAACTTTTTCCTGCACCTCATGAATGAGATCAAGTATATCAGCGGCAGTGGCATTTCCCGCGTTTACAACAAAACCACAATGCTTTTCCGAAACACGTGCTCCGCCTATCATATAACCGCCAAGTCCGGCATCCATGATAAGTTTTCCCGCAAAAAATCCCTCAGGTCTCTTGAATGTGCTTCCGGCACTGGGAAAATTCAGCGGCTGCTTTGACCTGCGCATCTCTATGAGCTCGTTCATCCTGCTGCGGATTTCTGTCTGATCTCCGTTTTTAAGAGAAAAAACTGCTCCGATCACGGTTGATCTGTCCCTTTGCAGGATACTTTTTCTGTATGCGAATTCCATCTCGGAAACCGAACGTGTAACAATCTCTCCATCCGGTGTCAACAGGTCAACAGATACTACAACGTCTCCCATCTCAGAGCCGTAAGCACCGGCATTCATAACCATTGCTCCGCCTACTGTTCCGGGGATCCCTGCTGCAAATTCAAAACCGGCAAGTTCCGACTTGCATGCAGCCTCAGCAACAGCCGAAAGAAGCGCGCCTCCTCCTGCAGTTATAGTGTCACCACTCACTTCCACCTTTTTAAAATTCTCACCCAGATGAACGATAACTCCTCTGTAGCCATGATCTCCGACCAGGAGGTTACTGCCGTTTCCAACGATCATATACTCACGCTCGACCAGATTAAGATATCTGATAAGAGCCGATAATTCCTCTGTATCACGAGGTGTGATAAAGAAATCCGCGGGGCCTCCCACGCGGAAAGTTGTATGCTTAGACATAAGCTCATTCCGGAGGATCCGTTCCTCCGGAATGAGAGTTTTCAGATAATCAAAAAAATATTCACTCATTTTTACAATACAAGTTTAGCAGCGCCAAAGATTCCACCATCGTTACCAAGTACAGCTCTTACGAACTTTGTGTCCTTGCACGCGTGGAAAGCAAATTTCTTAAAGTTTTCTGTGATAAACGGCATGATGACATCTCCGGACATAGAAACGCCTCCACCGATAATGATAAGCTCAGGATTTACTACACTTGCAATATTAGCAAGTCCAAATCCAAGATAATAGCCAAACTGCTCTGCTACTCTCTTTGCAAGAGCATCGCCGGCTTCTACCGCATCCCATACATCTTTTGCAGTATGCTTTTTCTCATTCATGAGGGTCTGTTCATCCGGATTAGCTGCGATTTCTTTCTCAAGCAGACGTACGATACCTGTTGCAGAAGAAAACTGCTCAAGACATCCATGATTACCACAGTTACATGCTGCTGTTTCAGAAGGCTCTACGCAGATATGACCGATCTCTCCGCCTGCACCTGTAGCACCACTGAGCATATTGCCGTCTACGATGATGCCACCGCCTACTCCTGTTCCGAGAGTTACCATTACAACGTCCTTGCAGCCTTTTCCGCTGCCGACCCATGCCTCTCCGAGTGCTGCGACATTCGCATCGTTTCCTGCCTTAACCTTCATTCCATTGAGTAGTTTTGACAGTTCCTCTGCTACGTTAAATGTATTTTCCCAGTGCAGATTAACTGCCTTGCGGATCACGCCGTCTGAATCTACCGGTCCAGGAAGTCCGATACCTGCTCCGACTACGTCCTCGTCAGAAAGATTCTTTTCTTCCTTCTTCTTAAGAACTGACTTTGCGATATCCGGAAGAATATCTTTTCCTCCGTTATCCGAACGAGTGGGGATAGACCACTTCTCAACGAGCTCACCCTCTACTGTAAAAAGTCCGAGCTTTACAGATGTTCCGCCTACATCAATTCCGAATGCATACTTTCCCATAACTTAAATCATTCCTCCTCGCGGCGTTTCTGCAGATTATCCTGCACTCTCTTATAGAGTTCCTGCGCCGCATTGTATCCCATTTTTTTCTGTCTATAGTTAACAGCTGCTGTCTCGCAGATGATCGCCAGATTTCGGCCGGGACGGATAGGAATGTTATGACAAACTACTTTCTTTCCAAGATATTCTGTATATTCTTCTTCAAGACCAAGGCGGTCATAATCCTTGTCTTTATCCCAGTCTTCCAGTCTGATAACAAGATCTATCGACTGTGTATCTTTTACGCTCATCGTACCAAACAGAGCCTTAACGTCTATAATACCAATTCCTCGGAGTTCAATAAAGTGTTTTGTTATATCCGGTGCTGATCCGATAAGTGTATCATCGCTGACTTTTCTGATTTCTACTACGTCATCAGAGATAAGACGATGTCCTCTCTTTACAAGTTCAAGAGCGGCTTCACTCTTACCGATACCGCTTTCACCTGTGATCAGAACACCTTCACCATTTACATCTACAAGGACACCGTGGATAGAGATGCACGGAGCGAGCTTAACATTGAGCCAGCGGATAACCTCAGCCATGAATCCCGAGGTCGACATAGATGTCTTAAGTACCGGCACGCCGTTCTGCTCTGCTATCTTTATAAAAATCTCATCAGGATCAAGATCACGGCAAAAGATCACTCCGGGTACTGCACTGTCGAGAAGCTTTCCGTATATTTCCTGCTTCCTGTCGTCCGGCATCTGCTGCATATATGTATATTCTACAAATCCAACGATCTCCAAACGTGCTGTATCATAATGTTCAAAGAAGCCTGTAAGCTGCAGTGCCGGTCTGTTTATCTCCGGCTGTGTGATCTTTCTTCCGGTTACTTCGATCCCCGGTGTCAGATTAATGAGATTCATCTTATCGATCAGGCTTTTTAATGCTACAGTTGCCATGACAGATCCCTCCTCAATGTTCATTTGTATTTTATATTTTTCATTGTTTCCAATTCATGATGACACGAATCCCAAATAAAAAATCCTTTTTGTGCACGCACGATCGAATTTTTTGCTTTGGACCCTTTTATCATTTTATCATCTATGCTTCTCCGCTACAACGCGGAAAAACTAGCGGCTATTCCGAAAAAAGTCAACTACTGCCTCGGCTGCACGGGCATTCATGCCAGGAACTCTGGCAAGCTCCTCTTCCGATGCTTTTTTGATGGCATCTATTGAGCCAAACGCCTTCATCAGCGCCTTTCTCCTTGTATCACCTATACCCTGAATATCATCGAGTACGGAATGCAGCTGTGCTTTTCCGTGCAGTGACCTGTGATATTCTATGGCAAATCGGTGGGTTTCGTCCTGCACTCTGGTAACAAGACGAAATGCTTCTGAATGTGAATCTATTGGCAATTCGACATTATTAAAGTAAATGCCCCTGGTTCTGTGATGATCATCCTTTACCATTCCTGCTACAGGAATAGTGAGACTCAGCTCACCTAAAACTTCAAGAGCAATGTTTACCTGTCCTTTTCCACCGTCCATAAGGATCAGATCAGGTGCTTTCGCAAAAGAATCCGTATCTTCCGATCCTCCTGCTTCTATATATCTCCTGAATCTTCGCGTCAGTACTTCCTTCATGCTTGCATAGTCATTTGGTCCGACTACTGACTTTATCCTGAATTTTCTGTAATCTGAGTGTTTTGCTTTTCCGTTCTCAAAAACGACCATGCTTCCTACAGATTCAAAGCCGCTGATATTGGAAATATCGTAGGATTCGACACGTTCCGCGCTTTCTATCCCGATAAGATCCGCAAGTTCCTGTGCTGCTCCTGTAGTTCTCGCAGTTTCTTTTCTGAGTTTATCCTTATCGGTTGTGAGTACCAGCTCCGCATTTTTCTTTGCAAGGCGGATAAGTCGCTCTTTCATGCCTCTCTTCGGCACAAGAAGTGTAACCTTTGCGCCTCTTTTGTTTGTGAGCCACTCTTCGATAACTTCCCTGTCTTCCACGTCTGTTTCAAGCATGATCTCTCGCGGCAGAAAAGCTGTGCCCGAATAAAACTGCTTTACAAAATTTTCTATAACTTCGGAATCCGTTAAGTCCTGAACACCCGTCATGTAAAAATGGTCGCGACCGACGAGACGTCCGTTTCTCACAAAGAAGATCTGGATAACCGCTTCATCCTGATCGCTGTACAGCGCGACTACATCTCTGTCCTCAGCATCACTGCTGGTTATCTTCTGCTTCTGCGCTACAGTCTTTACGGAATTTAGGAGATCCCGCCATGTTATGGCATCTTCATACCTAAGTTCCTCAGATGCCTTCGCCATCTTTTCCTCGAGCATCTTTAATATCGGTGCATAGTTTCCATTTAGAAAATCCAGCGCACCATCAACGTTTTCCCGGTATTCCTCCGGCGTAACACAACCGGATTTACACGGACCGGAGCACATATTAATGTGATACTTAAGGCATGGCCTCTCTTTATCTATGTCCCTCGGGAGAACTCTGTTGCATGTCCTTAAATGATAAATCTTATTAATAAGGTCTATGGTATCCCTGACTCCCCAGGCTGAGGTATAAGGGCCGAAAAATTTTGCCTTTGATCTATCCGATCCCGTATCGCCCTGAGGCTTTCTGGTAAAAATGATCCTTGGATAATCTTCTTTTATCGTGACCTTGATGTACGGATAACTCTTGTCATCCTTTAGCATCGTATTGTATCTGGGGCGATGCTTCTTTATAAGGTTACTCTCAAGTACGAGAGCTTCCAGCTCCGAATCAGTAACGATATACTCAAAATAGTTAATGTGAGTAACCATCTTCTGTATTTTCGGACTTTTTTTATTTTTCCTAAAATAATGATGCACACGGTTAAAGAGATTTATTGCCTTTCCGACATATATGATCTCATCATTAGCCGCGTGCATTATATATACCCCCGGCTTCTTTGGAAGTTTTGCCAGGTTTTCTTCTATATCAAATTCCATGGTGATTTCCTCGCGCAAGGGGCATTCATGTGTCAGTTGTGAAATGCTATCCTCGATACATGTTTATGATGTTCTCCTGTTATCCAGTCTACATCATCAGTGTACCACGTCATGATCTCCAGCATTTTCTTTTCCCACTTAACAGTATCCTCGCGGCTCTGCTCAGTCTCAGCTTTTTCCATTGTAGTGTCTATCTCATCATATCCGAAAATATAGCCGCCTGCACTCCATATAGAAAAATTACTGTCCGGTCCGGGAGTCGGCTTATCTCCGCGAGCCTCTTCCAGTGCTGCATGACGGCGTCTGTACTCATCCTCCACCGGTCCTTTAAGTTTTGTCGCAAATACTCTGTGACGTATCAATTCCTTATTTTCACGAACGATACCAAAATCCTGATACATGAGACGCATGGGCTTCCAGGGCTCAGATATCCATTTAGCGATATCCTTAAACTGATCCTCTATGACCGCCAGCGCGATCTTTTCGCTGTCGGACGGTATTATCACGTCATCCGTTTCATAATACCCGAATACCAGATCTTCTATATTCCATAGACTCATATTCCGGGCGCCTATCATATCCAAAAGTTTCACGGCATCAGGCCATATCTGACCCAGTTTAGCCCGAAATTCATTAAACTTACCTTCATTGATCTTTACTGCAAATGCCTTACGATTCATATCCCCTCCATATACAAATGATGTTTATCAAAGCAGAAATGTCGGAAGCTCATCATTCACGCCATAATGAGCATTAATCCCCTTATCTTTTGCGATCGTCGCAAAAACCTGCTTATCGGTTCCGGTCACGACATGTGCTTTAACTTCTGTCTCTTTATTATCAGCTTTTACCTTCACAACAATCTTTTTTGAAGGAGCTTTCTTTTTTGCCGATTTTGCAGCTTTCTTTACAGTTTTTTTCTCCTCTGTCTTAACGGCCTCAGGCTGCTTTGCGATTTCCTCCGGATTAACTGTAGCTGCCGCACGTTCAATACTGCTCTTACCAAGTGTCATCTCTCATTTCCTCCTGAAAATGTTCTGTAATATCTAACTTATCGGTAACTGTTCGTTCCGTTTATAATCTCGTTAAAATCTCATCCGTAAGTGCCCTGTACTCTTCCGCACTTCGGGCATTTCTCCTGTAGGCAGTCACAGGTTTACTGTTGTCCTGCGCCCACTCTACCATGCTGTCATTTCGGATCACTGTATCAAAAACATAAATCTCTTTCATGTCACTTAAGAATTCTTCCGTCTGGCGGAAATAGTTCTTTCTGACATTAACTCTTGTAAGTACTATCCCGAGAATCCCCAGTTTCGGATTCTTTTTCTCTGCTTCCTTTATAAATGACACCATACTAGCAAGTCCGAAAAGTCCCCAGGGCGATGCTTCCACAGGGATCACCACATGATCTGTTACATGCAGCACATTTCTGTCCCATAGCCCTATGGTCGGCGGTGTATCTATGACTATGTAATCATACTCGCCGGACTCTCTCACTTCAGAGATCACCTTCTCAAACACGTCTTCACGACCACCCTTTTTGAACAGTTCCTCCTCGATCCCGCTCATCAGCATGGATGACGGAACCAGATCCAGATTTTCATATGGCGTCCTTATGATCGTATCCGACATATCTTTTTCCGAAAGGATTGCTGTGTACAAATTATTGTCACTCTGTGCCAGACTCAGGACTTCGTCCTCCCCCAGAAAAGACAGCGACAGATTCATCTGCATGTCACCATCTATCATGAGAACCTTTTTCCCTTTATCAGCCAGACAATACGCTACATTAGAGCAGGTCGTTGTTTTTCCCGATCCACCCTTATTATTCGCAAAGGTAATCACTTCGGTCTTCATAATCTGTCACCATCCCCATATACATTTTTCTGTACCCATTTTAACATGACAACAGGCCGAATTGATACGTGGGTTTTCGTTTTTCCCCGTTGCGTGAAACGTCAATCGTTACTGTTCAGACGCAACCGGAGCACTACGCTGCGGAGGTTGCGACCATAGAATAAGGCGAGCCATTATGATTTTGCCCATCGCCGTAGGCGATTTAATTGGCAAAATCAGTTACTGGAACGAGCTGATAGCGAGTGAACAGTAACCGTCAATCCCATTCGGGACATTCGCACTTTTCTCTCCACCGGAGCGAGCCAGCGAGCAACCGGTTCGTCACACTTGACTCTATGTAAGTCAGCGCGAGATGTATCACCGTACCTGAAGCATCATTTAGAGGCGTTTAGCCGGAGAATGATACACTGTCCGTATCGCTGCGCGAGCCCGTTCTAAGGGCGAGTGCTTAGCGAGACGTGACCGGGATTATTCGACGGCTGCCGAGATGCTTCATGGTACGGTGATACATCTCGCGCGTCACCATAGCAAAAGAGGACGAGCAAACGCCCGCCCCCTCTGTGGTTAAGATATAAAAAGATCAATAAACATCCTTCCACTCTGCAATGTTATCAGGATCAAATTTGAAAGGAGGTCCAAGGATGATCTCAGAACCATTGTCGCCTGCATCAGTAAGAGTATAATCACCCATATCGCCTGCTGTGAAAGTATCACCAACGGCACCTGTGATATCGCCGTTTACAAGAGCAATTGCAGAATAAGCTGCCAGTCTTCCAAGATCGATAGGATTCCACAGGAACATGTACGGGCAGGAATGAGCATCATCAGCACCGATGTACTCAGCCATCTCAGAAGGAAGGCCAAGACCTGTAAGCTTTACAGAAGAACCCTGGTCCTGAAGAACCTTAGCTGCAGCAGAAACACCAACAGTAGTAGGTGCGCAGATAACCTTAAGGTCAGGATACTTGGAAAGAAGAGCCTGAGTCTGGTCTGTAGACTTCTGAGGCTCATCATCACCATAAGCAACCTCAACAAGCTCAAGTTTAGAGTACTTAGAATCACCCTCAGCAATAGACTTCATAGCATCGATCCATGCATTCTGGTTAGTAGCCTGAGAAGTAGCAGAAAGGATAGCATACTGTCCCTCGCCGCCTGTCAGATCATAAACAGCATCGAGAAGCGTCTGACCAACTTCCTGAGTACCTGCCTGATTAACAAAAGTCATACGAGAATCAGCATTGGTCTTGGAATCAAAGCCGTTAACCTTGATGCCCGCTGCCATAGCTTCCTCAAGAGTAGCCTGAAGAGCATTCTCATCATTAGCAGCAACAGAAATAGAATCAACACCCTGAGAAATAAGAGACTGAATAGCAGTGATCTGAGCATCAACCGTAGCTGCCTCAGGCTCCTTAACTACAACAGTACCGCCGGCTGCTTCAATAACCTCCTTAAAGCCTTCCTCTTCCTTTGTGTTGTATGCATTACCAGCAGACTTAACAACGATCGCAAAAGTCTTTCCGGATGCATCAGCTCCACCTGTTGCCTGAGCAGCCGCATCTGCACCTGCCTCACTCGCTGCATCAGTTGCAGGAGCTGCCTCGCTTGCTGCCGGAGCTGCTTCACTCGCTGCCGGAGCTGCTTCACTCGCTGCCGGAGCAGACTCACTTGCTGCACCTGAAGAGCCGCCGCAGCCGGACAGAAGTGCTGCTGTCATAGCTGCAGAAAGCAGTACACTTAACGCTTTTCTTTTCATAACCTTTTTCCTCCTTTAATATCACTAACTACCTGTTTATACTCAACACCTCACCGGATGTCAGTATCATTTCCTCATCTCGCCTGTTTAAGCTTCCTGCGAGCCTTAAGATTTGCCTGGATTCCCGGGATCAATACAGCGATGATCAGCATCGCTCCAATGATAACCAGGATAAGCTGTGAATTAAGATTGATCTGTCCAAGAGCGATCCTAAGAAGAACTATGATCGCGCCTGCAATGATAGCTCCGATCAGATTTCCCTTACCGCCTGTAGTTGCTATACCTCCAAATACACACATCGCAATGACTTCCATCTCAAAGCCCTGACCTGTCGTCGTATTTGCGCCATACATGTAAGCTGTAAGGAATAATCCACAGGCACCTGCCATAAGTCCCAGAAGACTGTATGCGATAAACCTGCATTTCTGAACCTCAACACCTGCATAAAAAGCAGAAAGTTTATTAGAACCTATCGCATAAAGTTCACGGCCAAAAGTACATTTCGCAAGAACCACTGTAAAGATCACCGCAGCAATGATAACTACAAAAAGCACTACCGGGACAGGTCCGATCTTTTTAGAAAGAGGCATGATCTTCTTTGTATCATTGAAAGACACCGAACCGCCGCTTCCAAGAGAGATCTCCGCAATACCACGGTAAATGATCTGTGTTCCGAGTGTAATGATCATACTCGGAAGTTCCGGAAATCTGGTTGCAACAGCCCCGTTTACCATTCCGCAGATAAGACCAACCGCAAGGCATCCTATGTAAGTAACGATAGCAGGAGCTCCTGCATTGCTTATAAAACAGGTCATCGTAGCGCAAAGACAAACAATAGATCCAACCGAAATATCAATGTCTCCAAGAACCAGAATGTAAGCCATCGGAAACATCATCAATATCTCTGCCAGATACTTTGGCATCTCTCGTAAGATATTTGTAACCGTATAACTCGGTGAAATACTTGCATTAAAAATATTAAGTAAGATTATCAGGATGAAGAGAGCACCTTCCCAGCTAAATATCAGCTTCTTAAAGCTCACCTCCTGCTCCGCTTTAATGGAACGTCCGGATTTTCCTGCCATTACATTTCCCTCCTCTCAAGGTTCTGCTTATCGATCATTCTCTGGCTCACAACATTGACGATAACAACCACCAGAATAATGACACCCTTGACTGTGTTCTGTGCGATAGAAGGCACATTAACAAGAGGGAGAGCCTTTGCAACGATAGCAAGTATCAATGCTCCTAAGAATGTACCGACGATCGTTCCGCGTCCACCACTCATCGATACACCGCCGATAACACAGGCTGCGATAACATCCATCTCCTTACCGTACTGCATATTCGGCTGAGCAGATGCATATATAGAAACCGAAAGCGCACCGGCAAGACCTGCCATAAGTCCCATAATGGTATATGCAGAAATAAGAACATTATCTACATTGATACCTGACACTCTGGCTGCCTCAGCATTTGAACCAACCGCATAAATCTTTCGTCCGAACTTTGTCCATTTCATGAGTACAAAGAAAAGTCCGTATACAACTATCAAAATAATGTACGGTCCTGCAGTTCCATCCTTACCAAATTTAGCAAACTGCGATACATCTTCACCGGAAGCCCAGGAGCTGTTTCCAACCACATATGCCATTCCTCTCCAGATGTACATGAAGCCCATGGTGCATATGATAGGAGCAACTTTACCCTTTGAAATGATAAGGCCATTTAAGAATCCGGCTATACATCCTATTCCCATTGCTATAAGGAACATAAGGAGCGTGCTCTGAACAATGTCATGCTTCTGCAGCATACCAATAGACATTCCCGAAAATGCCAGGGTAGATGTAATGGAAATATCAATACCTGCTGTAAGCATTACGCAGAACATTCCGACCGCCATGATCATGATGATCGCATTATTTCTGAATATCTGCGCTATATTTGTCGGTGAAAAAAATGTCGGATTAAGTATCGTAACAACAACACCAAGTGCTATGAGGATGCAGAAAAGCAATGCTTCTCTGGAACCTGTTATCTTTTTGATCAGTGATTTCTGTTCCATTACTGTGCCGCCTCCTTTTTCTTATCACTATGCTCCATTGAAAGAGAAAGGATGTGTTCCTGAGATGCTTCCTCACGGTTCAGGCAGCCTGTAATGCGGCCATTGCACATAACATAGATCGTATCTGACATACCAAGGATCTCCGGCATTTCGGACGAGATCATGATTATCGCGTAACCTTTCTTTGCAAGTTCTCCCATAATGGCATAGATCTCAGCTTTAGCTCCTACGTCAACGCCCTTTGTAGGCTCATCAAGTATGATCACTTTCATATTGTCCTGAGCTAACGCTTTAGCTACGACAACCTTCTGCTGATTACCACCTGAAAGCGAACTTGCAGGATCAAATATTGAAACAGCCTTTGTATCAACTTCCTCCAGGAAATCTCTGGCCAGTTCATTTTCTTTTTTGATATCGTTAAAAAATCCCTTTGCCAGTTTCTTCTGTATAGGCAGGGTCACATTTCTGCCAAGTCCCCATGTGAGGATCAGTCCCTGTGTAGAACGGTTTTCCGGAAGCAGGATGATTCCTTCTTTCATGGCATCCGAAGGCTTTTTGATCTTCAGCTGTTTTCCGTTAAGAAAAACTTTTCCTTCGTCCGGCTTTGTAATACCACAGACCGCTTCCATGACTTCGGTACGTCCGGCACCTACAAGTCCCGTCATACCAACGATCTCTCCGGCATGAACACTGAGAGAAACGTTTTTGAAAAATCCTGTTCTGCTAAGCCCTTCTATCTTAAAGATCTCTTCTCCGATCTTTACATCAGGCTTAGGGAACATATCCGTGATCTCACGGCCAACCATTGCCTTAATGAGATCTGCGTTAGTGATCTTATCTACATCATAAGTACCGATGTACTGCGAATCACGAAATACCGTTACGCGGCTCGCCAGCCTGTACATATCTTCAAATCTATGAGATATGAAAATAACAGATACGCCATCATCTCTTAATTTCTCAACGATCCTGTACAGTTCCTCAGATTCATTTGCCGTAAGTGAAGCTGTAGGCTCGTCAAGGATAACTATCTTTGCATTTGTTGAAAGCGCCTTTGCGATCTCTGTCATCTGCTGCTGTGCAACCGAGAGCGCACCCATTTCATCTGTGGACTTAAAATTCGCATGAAGTTTTGAAAGCAGTTCATCCGCCTGGCGGTTCATCTCTTTCCACTGGATCATCCCGTTCTTTATGATCTCATGACCCATGAAAATATTCTCCGCTACAGAAAGAGTGGGATAAGTCGTAGGATGCTGATACACTGCTGCAATACCTGCTTTTGATGCATCTTTCGGTCCCTTAAAATGTACCTCTTCTCCTTCGAGATACATATGACCTTCTTCTGCCGCATGCACACCGGTGATAACCTTTATGAATGTGGATTTACCCGCACCGTTTTCTCCCATCAGCGCATGGATCTCACCACGTTTCAGCTGGAACTGCACACGATTAAGCGCTTTAACACCAGGGAATATCTTCGTAATATCTTTAAGTTCAAGAATGTATTCCGAATCTGACATCACTTTCTCCAATCCATTATTTTTCCCATTTATTACCTGTCCATAGTCATATTATTAAGCATGTTACACAACAATAAAATCGTAATATATTTTGATAGGGGTAAAATTTTATGATAGTATACGAAAAGAAGGTAATTTTTAAGTAATTATGGAGACATATTGTATATGAAGATACTTATAGCAGATGATGAAATACTGACCCGTGAAGGATTAAAAAAGACCATCGACTGGTCACGTCTCGGTATCACCGAGATATTGGAATCCGACGATGGTCTGAATGCTCTCGACACGGCTAAGCGTGAACATCCTGACATTATTTTGAGCGATATCCGGATGCCTCGTCTGAACGGATTAGAGCTGGCCCACGAGCTCCGAAAGATCCTGCCTGATATAAGTATCATATTTATGAGTGGTTTTTCTGATCGAGAATATCTAAAAGCCGCTATCCGGCTAAAAGCCGTGAGTTATGTAGAAAAACCTGTAAACATCTCCGAAATAGAGGATGCTATTTTGGAAGCTGCTGAAAACAATCTGGCTTTTCACCGCTCCCAGCAGACCCTTCAGCGAGATATGCTGGCACAGGCAGGCCGCCTTGCGTTATGGATGACATTTCCTCCGGGACAGGCCGGAGATTTTTCCGATTCCATGCTTCAGGATGCAGATCCATCTCTCCGTTCTGACATGTATTTCGTGTGCTTTATCGTAAAATTTTCTGCGCCGACAGAAACAATTCCGGAGTCCATGCGTCAGAGATTTCTGGCGCCTTTTGATGCTGTTCTCTCCTCCATGCATATGTCCGAACTTCATGTTGAAAAACACGATATTTATCTCGTGATCCACGTTTACAGCGTTATAAAACCCGGTGACACAGCGATTCGTCGTATTTGTCATTCATTGGAAAACTGCCTTGAGGACCTTCCTCACTTTTTTATCTCAGTCGGGTCTGTAGTCTCAGGAATCGAAAATGCTTATCGTTCCTATAACGCTGCCGTAATACTGATGCAGAGCAGCTTCTTTTCTGACTGGGACACCTGCCTTTTTAGCGAAACAGACGTTGTCTCAGATCCGGCTTTTATACCTGATTCCGCTGCATCATACCGCGACATCCTTTTGACAGGTGACGCTGACCGGATCCATAAATTTGAGGATCAGCTCTTTAATTCCTTTAAAAACAGCCGCAAACTCCTGCCAAATCAGGTTAAGGACATCTATTACCAGATGTTTCTCTCTATAGTTTATATCTGCCGCACACAAAATCTGCATCAGGACTCTCTCATCCCTCTAAACGAGTCAATGATGGAGCATATACAAAGCTGTGGTACTCTCAGGGAATTAGCAGAACTTCTCCGCACAAAGTCCGACGAATATCTTCATCTCATTAAGACGAAAGAGCCCGAAAATCCGGTTATCCTCTCAATACGGGATTTCATACATAAAAATATTGCCAGGGAGAATCTGTCTGTAAAAGAGATCGGCGAATACGTCCATCTGACTTCAACCTATGTATGTACAGTTTTTCGTAATGAGACAGGCACTACCCTTAACCAGTACATTACTCAGGTTCGCATGGAGCAGGCCAAGAAACTGCTTTCAGAAACTACGCTTTCGATTTCAGATATTTCCGCCCGTGTCGGATATTCCGACGGTAATTATTTTGGAAAGTCTTTTAAGAAATATTCCGGACAGACTCCGTCCGAATATAGAGAGAAGGCTTCCATATGATAAGGTATCTCAGGCGCTTTCTTCACCACTTTAATTACGACGTTCCGATATCCAGAAAGCTCCATGCCATAACGCTTCTCCTGATCCTGCTTCCAACCATCGCTGTGACAGCGCTTCTCTATGGACAGATAAATCAGTTGATCGTAACAGTAACCATTGAAAGTGAAAAGAAGGTTTCCGAGCAGACTGTAAATACTATCGATACAAATATCCAGACAGTAAAAAACGTGTCCGGGATCCTTGCAAATGATTCTTACATGAGAGAAATCGTCAAGCATCCGGCTTTCTCTCATATTTCTCATGTAAAGAATCCTGAACAGCTCACTGATTCCTTTGTTAATTCCATCGAATCCTGTATCGACGGAACTTTGATAAAGGATATCCGCATTTATCTGGATACTCCTTATGATGACCTTTACAAAGGCTCTTCCGATCACAATTTTTTCCAATCCATGGAAAATGTGCGCGGGATCTACTGGTCCGGCATAATGGGGGCCGTTTCGGACAATACACTTTTTTGTCCATCTTTCTATCTGTCTCAGCACGAGATCCGTGAGTATGCTGATCTGGCATATGTTAAGCGCATACGTTATGCAGGTACCGGTTACGATGAAGCTACCGCTGCCTACCTTGTTATCTATTTTTCATCCGATCCGCTTACTCTTGCACTAATGCCTTCCGAGGATCAGTCACAGGCTGTTAACTATATCGTTAACGAGCGTGAGAATATCGTTGTGAGCTCTAACAGAAAGCTTTCTGCCATGTACTTCATGAATCACACAAATCTCGACCGTCTCATTGGGAAAGAGGACACCTTTGTGAGAAGGCATGTACTCGGACGACAGGTTTATACGAGCTACTATTCTATAGAAGGTACCGACTGGAAGCTGGTTTCTATCATCCCTGCGTCTCCGCTAATGCGCCACGGTCAGATCATGATCATGGAATACATAGGTATATATGCGCTGGCTCTGATCATTGCGCTCGGTATCTCGGGTTTTATTTCCAGATCCATTTCTGAACGTTTGGAAAACGTAGTACACAAAATGGAACGTACTCACCATACTAAAGTCCACAAATTGAAGGATGCTGAGGGCATGGATGAGATTGGTGATTTTGTGATCACCTACAACCACATGGCTGATCAGATAAACCAGCTCATTGAACGCCAGACGGAAGCTGCGGAGAAGCTGAAAACCTCTGAATTTAATGCCCTTCAGGCCCAGATCAATCCGCATTTTCTCTATAACACGCTGGACATGATAAACTGGATGGCTCTTGAGGGAGAGACAGATAAGGTTAGTGATGCGATCCGCTCACTTTCAAAATTCTACAAGCTTACCCTCTCGAGAAAAAACACCATTGATTCCATAGAGAGAGAGCTCGAGCATGTTTCTCTATACGTCAAACTCCAAAATATGCGTTTTTCTGACAGGATCGAATTTATCGCAGATGTGCCGGATACGCTTATGGATTATGAGATTCCCAAACTTACTTTCCAACCGATAGTTGAAAATGCTATCCTGCATGGGATTTTTGAAAAAGAAGATAAGTCAGGTACTATCGTCATTACAGCCTGGGAAGAGGACGGCGATATTGTTTTTCTGATTTCGGATGATGGTGTCGGAATGGACAAGGATACCTGTGAGCATCTGCTTGATGACAGAAAGATCTTTATTCCCAAGAATAAGGGAAGCAGCATCGGTATCTACAATACTCATCAACGTTTAAAGTTACTCTACGGAAAGTCTTATGGACTGCATTATGAAAGTACCTTGGGCGAAGGCACGGAAGTTACTGTACGCATACCGGCAATTAGGCTGTAAGGGATTTGTCTCAGAAAGTAACGACCGCTCGAAGGGGTACATCATACACGTGAACACATCGCCTCGTCGTCAGCGCTCCGCCGCCTATTCTCAAGTGCTTCGGCAACTCGGGCACTTTGCTCCCATGCGCTCCGCGCAGAGCACAAAGTACCCTCAAACAGCGCCTCTCGCACTTGAGCTACGCTCGCGCTTCTGTCCTCGGCTCGAATCGTTCACTTAGTATGATGTACCCCTCCGGGCGGTCTGAGTTATCTCTTGCAAAAAACTCCCAATATAAGGATACATTTAATACCTTATATCAGGAGTTAATAGTCCCAAGTATTCTATTGTCTTTATCATGCGTTCAGCTTACAGATTCTTCTGCAGTTCCAGCACGGTCTGGAGTGACATTTCTGTAGCAGCTGCTACATATTCCGGTGTGCTTCCGGATTTGAGTAAGTTCCTTGCAATGTTTTCTGATACACTCTTTGTTACTGTTGTAGTAACACTTTCAGTAACAGTCTTCGTGGTCTCAGCAACTTTTTCGGCTATTGCATCCAGTTTTTCTTGTTCTATTATCTGCTCTACTTGTGTCTTCATAAGCATCCTCCTTATCTTTTCTGCAAAAGGTTTTAATATCACCTTATCACAAAAAACAAGTAATCCTTTTAGTACGAATACTCTTTGACGTTCATCGTCGATATTGTCCAAAAGATATATAACATAATAATCACAAACTGTCAGCCCGCGTTGAGAGGTCACATCATACTAAGCGGACGATTCGAGCCGGAGGCAGAAGCGCGAGCATAGCTCAGGTGCGAGAGGCACTGTCTGAGGGTACTTTGGGCATCGCGCGGAGCGCATAAGCACAAAGTGCCCGAGTTGCCGAAGCACCTGACGATAGGCAGCGCAGCGCTTCAACAGAGGCGATGTGTCCGCGTGTATGATGTGACCTCTCCACGCGGGCGTCACTATCTCTTACAAACAAGTTACGCTAGGCTCGAAAATACCTCGCTAAGTGCTCAGCATAATTAAGATTTTAGCATATTATAGTCAATATATGTGCTATAATATGCTAAAATATAATTCAAAATGATGGTTTCAGCAGATTATAGGTGAATTACGCATGAAAATTATTGGAAGAAAAAGAGAACAGGATATTATTTTAAGATGCCTCGAATCCAGGAGACCGGAATTTATGGTAGTGTTTGGTCGCCGTCGTGTTGGAAAAACTTTTTTGATCCGAGAATTTTTTAATGACCATTTTTCATTTTATACTACCGGAATTCCAGACGAAAAGACGCGTAACCAACTAAAGGCTTTTAATGAGTCGCTGTCAATCTATGGAGATGAAACAGGTACTATTCCAAGGGACTGGTTTGAGGCATTCCGTCGTCTCCGAAAAATATTGGAAAACGGACAGGTCTACCGCGATTATTCAAGTGGGAAAAGAATCGTATTCCTGGATGAAGTTCCGTGGATGGATACTGCCAGATCTGATTTTAAGTCTGCATTTGATTTTTTCTGGAATAGTTGGGGGTCTACGCAGGAAGACTTGTTATTGATTGTTTGTGGTTCTGCGACATCGTGGATTATCAATAATATTTTGAATGATAAGGGCGGATTTCATAACAGAATTACAAAGCAGATGCAAATAGAGCCTTTCAACCTTGGAGAGTGTGAGCAATATTATGAAAGTAATAATATTGTCCTAAGCCGAGATAAGATAATAGAGAGCTACATGATCTTTGGCGGTATACCATATTATCTAAATCTGTATGACAGAAGACTCAGCTTGGCACAGAATGTAGACAGTTTGATATTTGACGATAGAGGCGATCTGCATAATGAATATTATCAGCTATTCAGATCATTGTTCAAAAAACCTGATAATCACATCAAGATCATAGAAACAATGGCGGAAGTGAAGCGAGGGATTCAAAGAACGGATCTTGCAAAAAAATCCGGTGTTCCAGATGGAGAGGGGCTTACAAAAGCGCTTCGGGAGCTGGAACAGTGCGGTTTTATAAGGCACTACAATAATATCTCCTCTCGTAAGAATGGTGGTCTTTATCAAGTGATCGATCCTTTTATCCTTTATTGCCTTTACTTTATTCGTGATGAACGAACAAAATCTTGGCAAGCTTTTATAAAGTCTCCTGACTATTACGCATGGAGAGGAAATGCCTTTGAAATGGTCTGCCTTGCGCATATCCCACAGATTAAATCTGCACTTGGAATATCCGGTGTGGAAAGCTCGGAATATTCCTGGAAAAGCAAGCAAAAGGATAATGGAGCGCAGATTGATCTGCTGATTGACAGAAAAGATGATGTGATAAATCTTTGTGAAATGAAATGTACTGACAAAGAATTTGAAATAAACAGGAAATACAGAGACAATCTTATCAATAAAGTCGAGACTTTCAGAAACGAGGTCAAACCTAAAAAAGCTATACATATCACTATGATCACATCTAATGGTTTGAAACATAACGAATATTCGGATGTAGTTCAAAATATCGTAGACCCTAAATGTCTCTTTGTTCAGTTTTAGCTATGTGTAACCAGCCCACGAGGAGAGGTCACATCATACTAAGCGGACGATTCGAGCCGGAGGCAGAAGCGCGAGCATAGCTCAGGTGCGAGAGGCGCTGTCTGAGGGTACTTTGGGCATCGCGCGGAGCGCATGAGCACAAAGTGCCCGAGTTGCCGAAGCACCTGATGTCTACAATTAGCAGGAAGCGCTCCGCCGCTGACTGCGTATGAAAGTGATGTGGGAGTGAGCGCATTTTTCGCCGTAGGCGAACTCTCATAAATGCGCGAAGGGTTACTTGAGCGAACTATTGTGAGCGAATAGTAACACGTGTCCGCGTGTATGATGTGACCTCTCCACGCGGGCGTCACCTTTTTCCAAAAACAAAGAAGCTGCCACACCATCAGATGTGACAACTTCTTTTATACAGTAATGTCTGATTAAGGGAGAATCATGACTTACTATCAAATTATTTTGATAAGTCCGAATGTATCATGACTTACCTGTCTTGTGGTTGCTGACTACGTCGAATACAACGGCCAGCAGAAGAACTGCACCCTTTACAACATACTGCCACTGATCAGGAAGACCGTAGATGGACATACCCTGGTTAATAACACCGAGGAGGATAGCACCAACCATGATTCCGGGAACAGTACCGGATCCACCGTAAGCACTTGCGCCACCGATGAAGCAGGATGCGATAGCGTCCATCTCGTAGGAGTTACCCATGTTACCATCAACAGAACCGATTCTTGCTCCAACAAGGAGACCTGACAGACCAGCTAAAAGGCTCATAAGGAAGTAAGCCCAGAAGTAAACCTTTCTAGGATCGATACCGGAAAGCTTAGTAGCCTTCTCGTTACCACCAACTGCGTAGAAATAACGTCCGAAAACTGTAGAACTTGTGATGAAAGCAAAAGTAAGAACAACAACAAGGATCCAAACAAGCATAACCGGGATTCCCTTGTAGTGCATGAGCTTCCATGCGTAAGCAATAACAAGAACATCGATAAGACCGATCTTAACAAGAGAACCTGCAACAGAACCAACTGCATAACCACGAGCCTTCTTGGAATTGTGGCTAACAAATGTAGCAGCTGTGATGCCGATAGCAACGATGATACCAACTACAAGAGCTGACGGGCAGTTACCCTTCTGATCCACACCCGGAATAGTAATGTAAGATGTGAAGATGTTAAGGAAATCCTTGTTCATGAAAGAAATCGTTCTGGAATCAAGTACGACTCTCGCAAGACCACGGAACAGGAACATACCTGCCAGTGTACAAATGAACGGAGGAATATGTACATAACCGATCATGTAGCCGTTGAATATACCGATCGTAGCAGCTACAAGAAGTGAGCAGGCAATAGCCACTACAGGGCTCTGTCCCAGATCCATGAGCTTTGCTGAAAGAGCAGCTGAAAGGCAGAGAGTTGAACCTACGGAAAGGTCAACGTTACCACCTGTCAGGATACAAAGCAGCATACTACATGCCATAACCAGAACGTATGCGTTCTGAAGTAACAGATTGGAAATATTCTGTGCAAGTATAAGCTTTCCACCTGTCAGAATTGTAAAGAAGATAAATACAACGACCAGAGCGATGACCATTGTATATTTTTTTATAAAAGCGGTTGCATTCATGCCTGTGCCTCCTTAGTGTCATTGCTGTTTGAAAGGATCGCACTCATGATCCTCTCCTGTGTAGCTTCCTCTGCAGAAAATTCTCCTGCCATTCTTCCTTCATTCATAACGTAGATACGATCACACATACCGAGAAGTTCAGGAAGTTCTGATGAGATCATGATAACTGCCTTACCCTCTTTAACCATGTCATTCATGATACCGTAGATCTCATACTTCGCACCAACGTCGATACCTCTTGTAGGCTCATCGAGGATCAGGATATCCGGATCTGCAAAAAGCCATTTTGAAAGAAGAACCTTCTGCTGATTACCACCGGACAAGTTACCAACGTGCTGATCAACACTCGGAGTCTTTGTCTTCATTGCTTTTGCGTAATCCTCAGCAACTCTCTTTTCCTTAGCCGTATCTATAATTCCCCATTTGCTGGAAACCTTCTCCATCTTTGCCATCGTAGTATTCCATGCAATGGTATCACTAAGAACCAGTCCATCAGTCTTTCGGTCCTCTGTAGCATATGCAAGGCCGTGCTCGATAGCATCACGCTCATTCTTAAGGAAAACTTCCTTACCCTTAATGTACTCATGACCGCTGATACGGCTGCCATAGCTCTTACCGAAAAGACTCTTTGCCAGCTCGGTACGACCTGCACCCTGCAGACCGGAGAAACCAATGATCTCACCGGCATGTACCTTAAAGCTGATGTTCTTATCCATACATTTTTCTGTATAGACCGGATGATAAACTGTCCAATCCTTTACTTCAAAGAGTACCTCATCACTGATGTTGTGCTCACGGGAAGGATAACGGTCTGTAAGTTCACGACCAACCATTCCCTTGATGATCCTTTCTTCATCAATGTTGTGCTCAGGATTCGGGATAGTCTCGATAGTAGAACCATCTCGAAGGACTGTGATATTATCAGCACAATAAGCAACCTCATTAAGTTTATGAGTGATGATGATACTTGTAACACCTTCCTTTTTGAAGCCAAGAAGCATGTCGAGAAGCATCTTGGAATCTTCTTCATTAAGTGAAGATGTAGGCTCATCGAGAACCAGGAGCTTAACATTCTTACTAAGCGCCTTTGCGATCTCTACAAGCTGCTGCTTACCTGTACCTATATCCTTGATAAGTACAGAAGAGGTTTCCTTCAGACCAACCCTCTGCATAGCTTCCTGAGCCTGTTTATATGTCTCATTCCAGTTAATGACGCCCATTCCGTTTCGACGCTCATTACCAAGGAACATATTTTCCGCTATTGTAAGTTCAGGAATAAGTGCCAATTCCTGATGTATAACAACTATCCCCTCTTTTTCAGAATCCTTCAGGTTTGCAAACTTGCATTCCTGTCCGTTGTAAACAACCTGTCCGGTATACTGTCCATGCGGGATCTCACCAGATAAAACCTTCATAAGAGTTGATTTACCGGCACCGTTCTCCCCAACCAGCGCATGTATCTCGCCTCTTTCTACCTTAAAATTAACATTGTTCAGAGCCTTAACACCCGGATACTCTTTTACAATGCTTTTCATTTCCAAAATATAATCAGACAAACGAATACCTCCTCGTGATGAAACCTTCTTCTGCCACGCAGCAGGTTCTTTATTACTGTACGCGATAAATCCTGTTTTTTCATAAAACGAGCGGGGCACGCTGCCCCGCCCGCATTAAACTACTTCCGAACGCCGGCTCCGAATACTTATGTATTCTGACCTTTAATCCATTAGATTACTGTACAGGATGCGGATATCCATCATCACCCATTGTGTAGTAACCAGTGTCAACAAGCTCAGTCTGGATGTTATCCTTTGTAACTACTGTAGGAACGAGCAGGTAAGAAGGAATAACGCCTGTGCCGTTGTCATAAGACTCTGTATCATATGCGCAATCGAAGCTCCATCCTGCCTTGTCGATAAGACCTGCATCAGGTGTCTCACCCTTAAGGATTGCATCAGCAAGATCGATAGTAGCAACTGCCTCGTTTGCAACTGCCTTATAAACTGTCATGCTCTGCTTGCCGTCAACAACGTTTGCGAGGTTAGCCTCATCACCGTCCTGACCTGTGATGATAACTGTGTTTGTTCCAGCATAGTCAGACTCGATAGCCTGTGTAACACCAAGTGCTGTAGAATCGTTAGAGCAAAGAGCTACATCAAGCTGAGTTCCATCAGAGTAGTTGGAAGCCAAGATGTTCTGCATACGTGTCATAGCTGTAGCTGTATCCCACTGCTTTGTAGCAACCTGCTCAAAGGATGTCTGTCCTGAAGGAATTACAAGAGTTCCCTTGTCGATGTAAGGCTTCAGAGTGTCATAAGCACCGTTGAAGAAGAAGCCTGCGTTGTTATCAGCCGGATCACCTGCTGTGAACTCAATATTGTAGGTCTTGTCTCCTGCATTGTCGAGGTCGAGCTGATCGATAACGTACTGACCCTGAAGCTTACCAACTGTGTAGTTATCGAAGGAGATGTAGTAGCTAACTGCATCTGTGTTCATGATCAGACGGTCATAGGAGAGAACCGGGATTCCAGATTCCTTTGCCTCTGCAAGAACCTGTGAAAGAGACTCACCATCGATAGCTGCAACAACAAGAAGGTTTACGTTATCAGCGATAAGACCCTCGATGTCCTTAACCTGCTGATCGATCTTGTTATCAGAATATGTAAGCTCTACGTTGTATCCCTTTGCCTTGAACTGCTCCTCAAGGTAAGAACCATCACGATTCCATCTCTCAAGAGACTTGGTCGGCATTGCGATACCGATAGTCATATCACCGTTAGCTGCTGTGTCTGCTGCAGGAGCTGCTTCACTTGATGCTGCCTCAGATGCCGGAGCTGCTGCTTCACTTGCAGGAGCTGCTGCCTCAGATGCCGGAGCTGCCTCACTTGCTGCACCACCGTTTGATGCTCCGCCGCCACATCCTGTAATAAGGGATGCTACCATTGCTGCTGAAAGAATTGCACTTACGACCTTTTTCTTCATTACTTTTTCCTCCCTATTTGTATAAAGAAAAACCTTTTGTGGATCTGTATCCGTCATATTGACTAATCATTTCCGCCACAAATAAAGATTACCATGCAGTATAACGAATGAAAACAGGAACTTTTTGCGCAAGAACAACAAAAAGTGCACATCATGACATATGACGTGCACTTTTTATAGCATATTTTGACAAGTGCTAGCACTTGTTTGTTATTTTAGAGGAATTTCTGTCAATTTTTTGTACTTATGTAACCCGTTTACCTCATTATTTCGAGTCCACATGGAAATAAACGTCTTCTCTCATATGAAACCCACTGTCTATTATTATCGAATCCAGATTATGCTTGTTTACACTGTACGGCTCCAGCCTGACATAAGGGATATCAAACGAACCATCATTTACTGACAGCACATTTTCTATTTCTTCTCCCTTTGCCATTTTAACAGCACAGTCTGCAGCTCGACCTGCCAGTTCCTCTATGGGTTTATACACCGTCATAGCCTGTGTACCCTCTGCTATCCTCTGGCATCCGTCCAGATCCGCATCCTGTCCGGTGACGATCACCTTACCCGCAAGCCGCTTCTCCGCCAGATACTGTATAGCACCGCCTGCCAGCGCATCATTACCGCACATGATCGCCTGGACTCCACGCGTATCTTCCTCATGAGCATTGAGATAATCATAGGCTTCTTCGCTTTTCCAGAACGGAGCGGAGAAATCATCCACGACAGATATCTGATGCCCGCGTATTTCTTCATCAAAGCCTTCGTTTACAAGTGAAACATTGTGATCTTTCTCAGGCCCTGTGATCTTCAGGATCCTGCCCCCCAGAGGAAGATTTCCTATGATTGCATCAGCCATCAGCTTGCCCACTGTCACGTTATCAAAGGAAATGTACAGATCCGTATCTGAATCCGTTACGAGTCTGTCATAGGAGATGACAGGAATATTGTGATCATGCGCTTTTTTCACCTCATCTGAAAGAGCTGAGGAATCAACAGCGACGATCATTATCACATCCACCTTCTTTTTTATGAAATAATTGATCTGCTGTTTCTGCTCCTCAACGTCTCCGTTAGCACTCTGGACATTTACATCAGCACCAAGTTCCCGGGCTCTTGATACAAAAACATCCCTGTCACGAAGCCATCTCTCATTTATAAACGAATCAAAAGTAACGCCTATCTGTACCCTCTCCGCGCTTTTATTTTGTTCCTTCTGGTCATTCCCACTTGCCTGAGTTTTTGCGCACCCGCTAAGACTCAGTATGGATATTAGCAGCACTATACAAAAAAATGCTGTCCCCCCCACTCTTCTCATTTCTGATTTACCTCCCTGTACTCGGTAGGTGTCATCCCCGTCGTCTTCTTAAAGATCCTTGAGAAATAATTCGGATCCGTATACCCTACCGAAACGCAGATTTCCTTCATAGGCCTTGATGTATTATTCATGAGTTCCTTCGCCTTATTTATGCGTATACCCGTAAGGTACTCCATGAAGTTTTCGCCTGTCTCTTCCTTGAAAAGTCTGGAGAGATAATATGCACTGACATTTTCTTCTCTGGATATCAGATCCAGAGATATCTCACCCTGATACTCCAGAGCTATCCTGTTCCTGACTCTTGATATCAGATCGTCAGATGTCTCATCCTTCTTAGTCGCCACATCCCTCGCAGCCTGTATCATATGCACCGTAAACCAGTGCCTCAGATCCGAAAAATCCTGAAAAGCCATTATCGCCGGCAGATAGTCGGTCCTGCTGGTGAAGTGATATGTCTGACCTCCGGACTCATAAGCCTTTTTTTCTGCGAGCAGCACAAACTCCAATACCTTCAGTCTCACATCCATGATCTGGTCAGGGTAATTATCTTCCATCCAGTTAAAGAACTGCTCCGATTTCTCGGCAACAAGTTCCATATTTCCCTTTCCGACTCCATCAAAAAGTTCATTTTCGATATCGATCGGGTAATCTGAATCATAGGAACAGCCAACCGGCAGATCTTCCGCATGAGCCACTCTTGATGGCGCTACACTCAGAGCCTCCAGCGCTTCTCTGTAGGAATCAGCCATTTTTTCTATTGGCTTTATCCTGCCGATGCCCACACGGACTTCCGCCTCAAACCGCCCCTGCAGCCTGTCTACCATTGCGCGGCACTTTTCGATCCTGTCTGTACGGAAATTGTAGTCAGATCTGTCATTATCTGCAGGCACAAAAAGCATTATCTTATTTCCCATCATGCTTCCCGTGACGCAGTCCTGAAATTCCCGTATAGTCTCCCGTATATTCATGTACTGCTTTTGCAGGCGGATTCCTGTCCCTACCGCATTAGTGAGCTTTTTCCCTTCTTCCTCAGAGCCAAACTCCACAACTTCCATAAAGCCGTATCCGGATTTTATATCCAGCAGATTTTTGTAGTTTTCTGTTTCCTCTGCAAAATTATCCTGAAAAAGAATGGAATAGATAAATCCGTTTTCGATAAGCGGCTGGACAGTTTCCATCTTTTCGCGGATCTCAAGGCTTCTGCTCCTGATCTTTTTCTCCTGATCAAGCTCACCCATCGCTCTCGCCAGTACATCAAGGATAGTTCGTCTGTCAAATGGCTTATTTATATAGTCCAGTGCTCCCAGATTGAGCGCATCCCTCGCATAGTCAAACTTATCGTATGCACTGACCACGATAAATACCACCTGCGGATTTGTCTGCCTTATCTCTCTCATGGCATCTATCCCGTTGATACCGGGCATCTGTATGTCCATAAAAATGATGTCCGGACGAAATACCTCCACCATCTCGATCACGGATCTGCCGGTCTTTGCTGACTCGATCTCACACTGGTCACCGTAATTTTTCTGTATGATCATCTTTAAGGAATCGATAACGATTCCCTCATCATCTGCAAGCAGGATCTTATACATGCAGTATCTCCTCATTCTTCACGATCTTTCGGGGCAGATCTATGATTATCTCAGTACCTCTGTCTTTACCTTCGCTCTTTATGTCAAAAATTCCCTTTTCGCCGTAATAAAGTTCCAATCTGGAAATAACATTACGGACTCCTACCCCGTTAGAATTTTTTTCCTGATCCTTCATGACATATCCGCCTTCAAGGATACCCTTTATCTGTTCTTCCGTCATTCCTATGCCATTATCCGATACAGAAATGCGTACGCCGGTTTCCGTTCCTGTGACAGTGAGCCTTATATGTCCTTCGCGCTCAATCCCTCTGATACCGTGATTAACTGAATTTTCCACGATAGGCTGCAGTATCATTCCCGGCATCTCGATATCGAGTGCATTTTCATCTATTTCTTTATTGAAATTGATCTCGCCAGCAAACCGTACATTAAGGATATAAATATAATTATCTACCAGCGCGATCTCATCTCTGAGCCTGCTGGCCTCCGCGCCCTTTCTGATGCGGTAGCGGAAAAAAGCAGCCACATTCTGCAGGTATTCCTCTGTACGCTCCGCATCCTCCATCATTGCGAGCTGCGCCCCGGCATTAAGCGTATTAAAAAGAAAGTGGGGATTTATCTGCGCCTGCAGGTATTTTAATTCCGCGTCTTTAAGATGGGTCTCCATCACAAGTTCCCGCTCCTGCACGGGGTCAAGGATATTTTTACTTATAAGCGTGAGCAAAAATACGTCGATCATAGAGATAACTACCAGCATGATCATGGAGATCATCTCTAACGTTCTGAAAGACTTTACAAGTCCACTGTAACTCTGCGTATTGTGCCGAAAAAGCTCATTATTCAGACTATACAGATATGTATTTATATATCCGTATAGGGACAAAGCCTGCTGATATGAAATCTTGTATTTCTCAACGATATTTCCTCGTCTGGCGTTTACCGCTGTGTCCGCAGCTTTTATGTAATTTTTTGAAAGATTCCTGATGTTCTCCGTGATTATGACTGAATTTCCGGGCATATCCGAGTCTTCCAGTTCCAGAAGAAGATTCTGAAATTCCGTTTCCTGCCTGTAATACTCTTCCATGGTATCCGTAGAACGTGTATCGAGATAACCTCTAAGAGAATTTTGCAGTTCATCCAGAGAATCCGACAATGAATTAACTGTTACATTCGAGTCATATATCCTATTAATCCTGATTATCACAGAATCGATATTTATGAAAAGATACAGATTGACAACAAAGATTATCAAACCTGTAAGTATGAAAACCATTGTAAATTTACTCTGCACAGAAAGCCTGTCCCAGAGCCGGGATTTTTCATTTGCCATCTCCCGCCTCCGTTTCTCTCTCTGCCAGATATTCATCTATGTTGTCAGCATTTATAAAGGTCACATCTGCCGGCAGATAAGCATTTGCAAATCCGTCTTCCAGATATTCATCAAGCATATTTACAGAAAATTTCCCCATCTGATCTGTATCAACCGCAACTGTGGACACCAGTATCCCTCTCTTCACAGCTGACAGTATGGAATCATCTGCAAAAAAGCCAAAGATCTTTGTTTTTCCGACTTTATTGTAATCAATGAGCGCCTGATATGCGCATGTTGTGTCCAGTTCTGTAAGACATACCAAAAGATCCGGTCTCGCACCGTCATCCATAAGAAGTCCGCCTATTGATTCTTCCGCCTGAAAAGGAACCGAATCATTTACAAGCATGGTCTCCATTGTGAAATATCCTGATTTTCCTGATTTTTCAAGAGTATCCTGAATGCCGCTGTACAAAATATTCTGTGTGGAATTTATCGCATTGGATTCCATAAGGACCATTACACGCTGTTTTTCATCCGTTGCATACTTAAGGATTTCTTTCGCATAGGCCGCACCGAGATCGTAGTATCCAAGTCCCACGTAGGATTGTCTCATACTCGCCGTATTATCCGAGCCGACAGTTACGACAGGTATCCCCGCGCTGACAGCCCTGTCAATGAGATTAGTCATATCACTTGACTCGTTTGCTTCCAGTATTATCCCGTCAACCTGAGCTTCTATCGCGATCTTAAGGAGCTCTGCACGACTATAGGATACATTCAGGTTCTTTCCCATAAATTCCACATAGTCGTTATTCTGCATTCCTTCTTTCTCTGCTGCATTGTAAACAGCCTGATAAAAGCTATCCGACGGATCATTGCAGATAAACGCATAGTGATGTGTGTATTCCCTTGTGTTTTCGGTAATGCTCAAAACTTCTGCTGCCTGATATTTAAAATAAATAAGTCCGCAAACGGTGATTATTGAAAATAATACGATCAACCCTCCAAGTATCAGGGTTGTTCTTTTATGCGATTTCATTCTATATTCTCCCGGATCCGGATTTCATTTTTCATAATATACCTTTCTTTTTCCGGTACTATACCGTTTATCAGATATTGAAGAGCGAGCTCCACTGCCCTTTTTCCCTGTGTAAAAGGCTGCTGACAGATCGTTGCACGAATACGGTCTTCTTTAACAAGTTTCTCAACCGAAGGAGTTCTGTCGCAGCTCACCACACATATATCATTTCTGCCGCTTTCACTGATAGCCTTACAGACGCCAATCTGTCCCGCTGCAGATATGTATACGGCTGTGATCTCCGGATGCTCCCGAAGCACTCTGTCCATTTCCTTTTGTGCCGTTTCATCATTGTCTTCGGTATAAAAAAGCTCTGCTATTCTTTCTTCCGGGAAGTGTTCCGCAAGCTCATCCCTGAATCCTTCTATACGTTTCAAATGTCCCAGAATAGACTCTGATCCGCCGGCTATGGCTATCGTTCCCTTACCTCCTGTGATAAGGCCCAATACACCTGCAGCCGTCGCACCGCTTCGCACATAATCAGAACCCACATAGCATAGCCTTTTTGTACCCTCTATATCTGTATTGATGGTGATCACCGCGATCCCTCTTTCATAGAGTTCATCTATAGCTGCGGCGATCCTCGCATCATTTATGACGTTCAATATCAATAGATTACATTCCTGACTCAGTTCCTCGATGATATCCAGCTGTTGGATAACGCTGTACCCTCTCATAGTCCTGACAACAATACTTACGCCGTAATCGGATGCTTCTTTTTCCATCCCGGCTAGTCCATGGAGTACCTCATCAAAAAATTCTATGCCTTCTGAGCAAAGGACAACACCTATACGATATTTTTTCTTTTTCGCAGCAAGTGCTCTTCCTGCCCTGTTAGGAGAATAGCCAAGTTCTGCTGCGACTTTGCGGATCCTTTCTTCTGTTTCAGGATTTACATTCCCTCTGTCATTCAAAACCCTGTCTACTGTACCTCTGGAAACGCCTGTCATCTCCGCTATCTGTTTGATGGTTACTGCCATGATATCTTCTTCCCTTTCCCCCTTAAGTTTAAGCGATATAACATATCTTGTGCAAGTTTCCGGTTGCTGTAACTCGCTTGCAGCTCGTTCCAGTAACGATTTCGCGCATTTATGAGAATTCGCCTACGGCGAAAAATGCGCTCACCCCCACATCACTTTCTTACGCAGTCAGCAGCGTGGTGCTTCCTGCTACCTGTGAACTGTAAAAGTGTCAGAAAAAAACAGGCGGAGCACTGTGTTTCATGTGTCCGCCTGCGTTAGTTTCATTTATTTATGCGAAAGGATTCTCGCTCGGATAACGATCTCCTGCCGGACGGTTAAATCCAATGTCCTCAAGCGGAACTCCGAGATACTTGAATACCTCGTATGTTGCCTTTCCATAGTGGCCAAACATAACTGCTCCGTGATGAGGGAAGTTCTTCTCGATCAGGAAGTGACGATAGAAACGTCCCATCTCCGGAATAGCAAATACACCGATAGAACCAAAGGACTTAGTAGCAACCGGAAGAACTTCACCCTCTGCAACATATGCACGGATCTGTGCATCTGCTGTAGACTGCAGTCTGTAGAATGTGATCTTACCCGGCTTGATATCGCCCTCGATAGTACCTTCGCACCAATCCTGCGGATGAGTACGAGCCATGATCCTCTGGTATGAAAGATGAGGATTGCAGAGCTGCTTTGAGCAGGTATTTCCGCAGTGGAAGCCCATGAATGTATCTGTATGCTTCCAGTCATAGTCAAACTTGCCCTTGATGGACTGATCATACATGTCATCCGGTACGCTGTTGTTGATGTCGAGAAGTGTTACTTCCTGTCCGCTGATGCAGGATCCGATGTACTCGGAGAGTGTTCCGTAGATATCTACCTCACAGGATACCGGTATGCCGCGTCCTGCAAGTCTGGAGTTTACATAGCAGGGAACGAAGTTAAACATATCCTGGAATGCAGGCCAGCACTTTGTTGTAAGTGCTACATACTTCTTGCATCCCTTGTGCTCCTCAACCCAGTCAAGGAGAGTCAGCTCATACTGAGCGAGCTTCGGAAGCATCTTGTTCTCACCGCCAAGTTCCTTTGCCATATCAGCAACTACGTCAGCGATCCTCTTGTCATCTGCATGCTTCTGATAAGCTTCGAAAAGGTCAAGCTCGGATTCTTCCTCGATCTCGATATCAAGGTTGTAAAGCTGCTTGATCGGTGCATTACATGCAAGGAAGTTGCTCGGACGAGGACCAAAGGAAATGATCTTAAGGTTATCAAGACCGATCTTTACTCTTGCGATAGGAAGGAAGTCATGGATCATGTCAGCGCACTCTGCAGCTGTTCCTACCGGATACTCAGGGATATATGCCTTGATGTTACGAAGTGCCAGATTGTAAGAAGCATTGAGCATTCCACAGTAAGCATCTCCACGGCCATCCATGAGGTCTGCCTGAGACTCCTCTGCAGCTGCGCAGAACATCTTCGGTCCGTCGAAGTACTTTGCAAGCATTGTCTCTGCGATCTCGGGTCCAAAGTTTCCAAGATATACAACAAGTGAATTACATCCTGCCTTCTTGATATCCTCAAGAGCTTCTACCATATGAAGTTCGCTCTCAACGATACAGATAGGACACTCATAAATGTCTTCTGCATCATACTTTTTTGTATAAGCCTCTACAAGAGCCTTACGACGGTTAACTGCAAGACTTTCCGGGAAGCAGTCACGTGATACTGCTACGATACCGACTTTTGCCTTTGGTACATTTGTAAACATTCTTTTCTCCTATTCCGCGTTTCCGCATTAAACTGATTAAGCCAATATTGCTGTCAGATTGTTGTCTTTTTTCAGACTTCAAGGTTTTCTCCCTTGAGTCCTATAAATACATCGCCCTGATTTCCGTCCTTATGTGCAATGAGCCATTTATTACGTGCAGTTATGAGTTTGTCTTCTCCTCCTGCCGTATGCTTTTTCTCAAGCGGATAATTTGTGTACTTCGGAAGTACGATAACTGTTCTGAATCCTCTGCCGTTTACTCCGCAGGGTGCATAATGAAGTGTTGTAGCAAAAAGCTCAACTCCCATACCTGCCGGAAGTAAAAATGCTTCCATCTTTGATGTCTCATAAGTAAAGTCTTCCGGATCTACGTCAGCCCTCAAACCTACGAGCAGTATCATGTCTCTGGATGCGATATTGATCTCACTGTCTCTGTGATATTCAACTGCATTGAGTTTCTGATTGTGTCCGTTGCAATATCCGATCTCTATCGGCATCTCACCATAATAGATCTCACTGAGACTCTTATATACCGGCAGTGCTTCCAGCTCCGGTACTGACGGTTCATATACCGTTCCCTCCGGCTCCGGTGTATTATCCATCGCCTTTACCAGCTCTTTCATCTCAGCTTCCGGAATATCTGTGACGATCCTTCCATATTTCAGGAAAGCTGCGTCTGTCACTTTTTTTATTTCCATAGCCGCCTCCATTACAACACATATGAAACCGGCCCAAAAACCGTTCCCATATTTTCCCTTACCTTCTGCAATGTGCTCGCACACTATTTTCTGTGCTCGTGCACATCATAGTGAAATTGTATATCACAAATTAGGCGATGTCAATTCTTATTGTGCAGATTTATTTTTTAAAGTTGTATTGTCGTTACTTTCTGTTTGTTTTTTTCATTCCACGTTCAGAGCGGATATATATTTTCTTCCGCGCTCGTTACAGTTCACTCACTTACAGTTCGTTCACGTAACGGATTTTGCAAATTAAATCGACTACGTCGATGTGCAAAATCCAATGGCTATTCAGCATTCTTGGCCGTAAACTCCGCAGTAAATGCTCCGTTTACGTGCGAACAGTTACCAATGCTCGCACTATACCAGGCTCACGCACTGTGACATCGATAGTAAAATAACAGCCATCAGGCGAAAGGTTGACCTGAGGGAGCATTTGGAGGCGCTTGGGATTTAACGGATACACTGTCCGCTGTACTTCGCGAGCGCGATTCCAAGCGCGAGTGATCTGTACAGCGTGACCGGGATTCGGGAAATCCCGCCGGGCTCCCGAACGGTCAACTTTCGACTGATGGCGTCACTATTAGACGGAAACAGAAAGAGAGCCAATACCATAATGTATTGACTCTCTAAGATTCATAAAATATGCAATTTCAACAAGACAGTCTGAAACCTTACAGCGGCCACTTTATATCACCGCTGAAGTTATCATCGTCGTCCTCATCGTCAACGACTTGTGCATCTCCGATCTTATCATCTGCAACAGTCTCAAAACCTGACTCCGAGTCTGTCCTACTACCTGTCTCCGATGCCTCCGCCTGAACCGCCGCAGCACCATTCATCGCACCTGCGGATCCCGCTTCCGGAATCAGTGTGTCATCAATCTTTAGATCGATCTGCTGACCGGGTTCAGCGTAGCTTCTGGAGGCTCTGTCGTAGATATTCTGAGCCTTTTCCATAACCTGCTGCTCAGCACTCTCATGAACTTCCGGTCTTTCATTTTCAGCTGATTCCGACGGACTCTGTGAAATATCAGTCTTCAGATCATCACCTGTTATAACAGACTTAACAGAAGATTTCTCCTCTTCAACAGGCTCAGGAAGACCCTTTTCCTTACGATAGATCTTCATGAACTCCTTACCTGTGATGGTCTCCTCACGGATCAGGTGCTCTGCAAGCTTATCCAGAAGCTCACGATTCTCAATAAGGAGTTTCTTCGCCTCCTCGTAAGACTCCTTGAGGAGATTCATAACTTCCTGATCAATACCGGCAGCAGTCTCATCTGCACAATTCAGAACAGTTCTGCCCTCAAGGTAACGGTCCTCTACAGACGCGAGACCCATAAGGCCAAACTTCTTGCTCATACCATACTGAGTAACCATAGCACGAGCGATCTTTGTAGCCTTCTCGATATCATTGGAAGCACCAGTTGTCACAGAATCAAAGACGATTTCCTCAGCCGCACGACCAGCAAGAGTTGTTACAAGCATGGATCTAAGTTCTGCTTCGCTGTTAAGATACTTCTCTTCCTCAGGAACCTGCATTACATAACCGAGTGCACCCATAGTTCTCGGAACGATCGTGATCTTCTGCACCGGCTCACTGTTTTTCTGAAGCGCGGAAGTAAGCGCATGACCGATCTCATGGTAAGAAACGATACGACGTTCTTCCTTAGAAAGGATACGGTCCTTTTTCTCCTTACCCACAAGCACGATCTCGACTGCATTCATGAGATCTTTCTGAGAAACAAATTCTCTGCCGGACTTAACTGCATTGATAGCAGCCTCATTGACCATGTTTGCGAGATCGGAACCAACCGCACCGCTTGTAGCCAGAGCAACTTCATTAAGATCTACAGTTTCATCGAGCTTTACATTCTTTGCATGTACCTTAAGGGTATCTACTCTTCCCTTAAGATCTGGCTTATCTACGATAACACGACGATCAAAACGACCCGGACGGAGAAGTGCCTTATCAAGTGTCTCCGGTCTGTTTGTAGCACCGAGGATCAAAATACCCTTTGATGAATCAAAGCCGTCCATCTCGGACAAAAGCTGGTTCAGTGTCTGCTCTCGCTCATCATTTCCGCCGTAACGGGAATCACGGCTCTTACCGATAGCATCTATCTCATCAATAAAAATGATACATGGTGCATTCTTCTCAGCCTCTCTGAAAAGATCACGTACACGAGAAGCACCCACACCTACAAACATTTCAACAAAGTCAGAACCTGCAAGTGAAAAGAACGGTACATGTGCCTCACCTGCAACTGCCTTTGCGAGAAGTGTCTTACCTGTTCCCGGAGGTCCTACGAGAAGGGCTCCCTTTGGCAGTCTCGCACCGATCTTTACGTATTTTCCCGGATTATGGAGGAAATCAACCACTTCCTGCAGCGACTCCTTTGCTTCCTCCTGTCCTGCTACATCCTTAAATGTAACACCGGTCTCTTTCTGTACATAAACCTTTGCATTGCTTCGTCCGACACCCATCATGCCGCCGCTGCCGCCTATACGCCTCATCAGCATCCACGTAAGACCGCACACCAGGATTATCGGCAGGATATAACTAATAAATCCGGAAAGCATAGCCCCCGACCTGTCAGGTACATGTCCCTTAAAATCAATCCCCGCATCCTCAAGTATCCGAGGCAGTTCCGGATCATTTACATATCCGGTGTAATAAGTCATCTCCAGACCGACACTTGACGTCGCATTCTTAGGAGTGATCTCGATCCTGTCCGCTTCCATTTTTACCCTGACGACCTCATTCGCAGAGATCATCTGCAAAAATTTGCTATAGCTGATCTCCTCTGTCGAATTTTTAGTCACAAAATTGGACATAAGAGTCATACAAAAAAGTGTCACCAGCGTCGCCAGTACCATTGCCATCAATGTCTGTCTGTTCTTTTTGTTGTTTGGTCCCTGACCGTTATTTCCCTGATTATTGTTGTTTTCATTCATATATGTATAAATGCCTCTTCTTCCTTATTTTTTCCAACACATCCACACGATCGACATAAGACACATGACATTTATTTCTAAGCATCGTACAAAAATATGTCAAAAATGGACGCGTACAAGTTGCATACACGTCCATTATAAAATCCATTATGTTAAAAGTAAAATTAAATTTCGCTTAATTGTGCGCAATTAATTAATCTTCATACCCATTCGGGTTATTCTTCTGGAAGTTCCACGCATCGCGGCACATATCCTCGATGTCGAGTTCAGCTTTCCATCCAAGTTCCTTCTCTGCTTTCTCGGGACTGCAGTAGCAGGTAGCGATATCGCCTGCACGACGCGGCTTGATGGAGTATGGGATCTTGATATCATTAACCTTCTCAAAAGCCTTAACGATATCCAGAACAGAATATCCGTGGCCCGTACCCAGATTGCAGATAAATGCACCCGGCTTGGTTCTGAGCTTATCAATAGCCTTTACATGAGCCTTAGCAAGGTCAACAACATGGAGATAATCTCTCACACCTGTTCCGTCCGGTGTATCGTAGTCATTACCGAATACGCCGAGCTCAGGACGCTTACCGACAGCAACCTGTGTGATATACGGCATCAGGTTATTCGGGATGCCGTTCGGGTTCTCACCGATTCTGCCGGACTGATGAGCACCGATCGGATTAAAGTAACGGAGAATAACCATGTTCCACTCAGGATCAGCCTTCTGCATATCGAGGAGGATCTGCTCCAGCATCCACTTGGTCCAGCCGTAAGGATTTGTGCAGGTACCCTTCGGGCACTCCTCTGTGATAGGGATAATAGCCGGATCACCATAAACAGTTGCGGATGAAGAAAATACGAAGTTCTTTGCACCATGCTTTCTCATCACGTCGAGAAGAGTAAGTGTTCCGCCAATGTTGTTATTGTAGTATTCCCACGGCTTCTCAACAGACTCACCAACTGCCTTAAGAGAAGCAAAATTTATAACTTCATGGATATCATTCTCAGAAAAGATCTTCTCAAGGTCATCACGGTTTGAAATATCCGCATCATACCACTTAACCTTCTTACCTGTGAGCTCTTCAACTCTGTCCAGAGCCTTCGGTGAAGAATTAGAGAAATTATCCATGACAATAGCGTCATAACCGCCATTTAAGAGTTCAACAAGAGTATGGGAGCCAATGTATCCGGCACCACCTGTCAGTAAAATAGACATAATTTTTTCCCTCCTCTGCCCGACGTCAGACACGCGGACTAAAAACTACCAAAGCTTTTCAGGATAAACACCTGCATCCTTTAATTTCTGGATGGAAGCTGTAACAACAGGCTTATCCTCTTTATATGTAACGCCAAACCATCTGTCAGATGAATGAAGGACCTCAGCTGTAGCCTTTCCCTCACGGATCAGGCTGTCGATCACTCCGGGAAGATAGCACTCGGCTTTGAGCGGATTTGCATTATTTGGAAGCTCTGATAAAAACTCCGAAAATGCCTTCTTAAGCTCCGGAAGCACTGATGTACCAAATCCCCAGAAATTCATGGAGACAGGCTCGTTGCCGGTAAGAGACACCCATGTCTCTCCGTCATCTTCCGTAAACTTTGCCGCATCACCATCTTTCTCGATGTGGGTCCGCTCCGTTACGGTATCCAGGAATCCGTCCTCTGTAAGACTGCAGATTCCGCGAGAAACATAGCCATTCTCAGTCAAAGTGTTTTTAAGTACAAATCCAACCATGGCATAGCGATATTTTTCATCATCCTTCGCATTAACCAGGAAATCATACATTTTGGAAAAAGCTTCTCTTCCATAGAAATCATCTGCATTAATAACAGCAAAAGGCTCATCTAAGAGATCTGCCGCTGAAAGAACCGCCTGAGCTGTTCCCCACGGCTTTACCCTGCCATCCGGAACACTGAAGCCCTCCGGGATCGCATCCAGTTTCTGAAATGCGTATTCTACAGGAATATGCTCAGCTACGCGATCGCCGACCGCTTCCTGAAAATCTTTCAGATTCTCTTCCTTTATTACAAAGATAACCTTTCCGAATCCGGACTTCCATGCATCGTAGATGGAAAAATCGATAATCTTATTTCCCTGTGCATCTACAGGATCGATCTGTTTAAGGCCACCGTAGCGAGAACCCATTCCCGCTGCCATTATGACCAATGCAGGCTTTTGCTGTTTCATATTATATTAGTCCTTTCCCACGCTCTCAATAAATTATTGTTGCCAGCTCATGTAAAAATGTTGCACAAAGTATTTCCCTGCAAGTTAAAACCCCTGATATAAAATGGTAGTCTTTGTGCCCATAAATATCGCAAACAACACAATAGCAAGTTCCAGCGACAGCCATAAAAGCCTCACCGGAACCGGTAAACGATCAAACAGTTTCATCATACATCAAAACCTCACAAATTTACAGCTACTGTATGATACCGAAGTGAGCAGCTATCAAACCGCAGACATCATAACCAACAAAACTAAACGATGCGGAAATATACGCCCAAGTCGCGCAATTCTCAACAATGCGCACCCATTTCTTTGCCTGAAATTCCTTAAAGCCCTTCTTTCCGAGCTTCTTTTTCATATGGCTGGTTCTTAGTGTAGAAATAACGATTCCCAGTCCCTGCAAAAGTCCATACACAACGTAGTTAAAGTTCGTTCCGTGCCAGATACCTGCGACAAGGAATGTGATGAACAGCGCCACACATTGACCTGCAAAGATCTTTTTTCTAAAAGCTCCGCTTATCAGTACTTTGATGACCGGGCTGTAGATATAATCCCTTATCCATTCAGAAAGAGTAATGTGGTGTCTATTCCAAAATTCCACAAGCGAAACTGCAAAGTATGGCTGATTAAAGTTTTCCCTGAGCGTCATGCCGCTAAGATGCGCTCCTCCTGCAACCACATCACAGTAGCCTGAGAAATTAAAGTAGATATAAAAGGAATTAAAAAACGCGAAAAGTAGAAATTCCGCAAGAAGACTAAAGAATCCTGCCCCGGTGCTCAGCCTCTCAAACCAGTAGCCTGCCCACACCGACAAAACCGCAGATATCACATATACCTTTAAGTATCCAAAAACGATCCTGTGAAAATCATGAAGTATCATGTCTCCTGTCATTTCAGGCTTTGTATCATCATGAAAATCCGTCACAAACTCCTCGTAACGAAGTATCGGACCTGCCATGACCGTGTAAAAATTCAATATATAATTCAGATAATCGACAAGAGTTATCCTGACTCCGGTTTCCTTAAGATAACCATACTGCATGGTAAAATCGATCTCCCTGAAAAGGAAGTACGACAATCCCAAAAGCTTCACAGCATTGCTGTAAGGCAGGATCTTAAAGAGCGGTACCCATTCATAATGCATGAGGTATGCAAAAACGACCACCATCAGCAGGTAAAAACCGTTCCTTAAGATCCGCTGCAAAGCACCTGCGTCTTCCTCTGCTGCCGTTTGAAGCACCGGCGCCATAAAGTATGGCACCAGTATCCACAATGCTCCGACAAGCAATGCCGGAAGCGATTTAAGGCATAGAAGAAATACTGCTATATTAATGATCAGGAATAATCCCGTACGATATTTTTTTCCGATTCTTAAAATGATCGGAGTTATAAATAAAAGTACTGCAAAAAACAGACTTCCTATCGAAAAATTAAGCATTTCCTGTCTTTCTGTCTATGAGCTTTATAAACTCTCCAACATTCTTGAGCTTCATGACTTCCACTGTGGAAAATTTGCATTTAAACGCTTCTTCAACAGCAACGATAAGCTGAATATGTGTAAGCGAATCCCATGCATCGATATCATCAGCTGTCATCTCATCCGTGAGCTCGATCTCTTCATCATCAAAAACCTCACGAAAAACCTGCTCTAACTTTACTTTTGTATCCATACTTCTCCTTTCGGTTCTACTGAAAGATCATATATATATCTTACTCTGTCTCCGTCTGTCTCCACCTCAGTAAAGCCAAAGGATGGCAAGAGCTTTTCTACCATGCTGTTCTTTTTACTCTTTATATATTCACCAACGAGCTTCTTTGCCCCCATCTTTCGGGCTTCCTCTATAACTGAACGGAACGCAAAGAGTTCTACCGATCTCTTAAGTACACGACAGGACATGCACCAGTTCTCTATGAAACACTCATCCTGCGCACAACCATTTTCCTCATTCGGAGCAGAAAGAATGATACATGAAATGATGCCGTACTGGGTAAACTTATCAGACAGTGATACAAAAAGGCATCTCTTTTTGTCATCTTCCAGCATTTCACGTATCTGACTGTCAGAATAACGCTGTGTTCTTAAATTGAACTGATTTGATTTATTTGTAAGCTGTGAAAAACGTTCGACTTCATCCTCACCTACGAGTCCCGTAACGCCCTTCATCTCAAGAGCCTTCAGATACTCAGTATAGTCAACAAAAGAAGCCTGCATCTCTTCACGTTTTGCATTCTCCACATAAGAATCAGAACGCGCCATATCTTCTTTTGTGATCTGCGCCCACTCAAAAGGAGATGCCTCATTGAGCGCTCTCACATAGTTTTCTGCCTCATTCGGCACATCGATAACACATACCTCAGGGCAGAATTTACGAATGATCTCACGTTCAGCCGGATTATCGTCAAAGAAAACCAGCGAATCCATTCCTATATTCAGCTTCTTTGCGATATAGGCCATGTTGCTCGCCTTATCCTGCCAGTTAGCGACAAAGCATGCAATATCCGAAAGCTTCAGCACCATATCGGGATTTTTCTCAAAAGGTTCTTTTGCTACATCCAGATCATTCTTGGAGTTTACCGCAAGGATGACACCACGTCTTTTTAATGAAAGTACATAGGACTGAAAAGCACGATAAGCTTCTCCGATCGGATTATGCGGATCGATCTCTATTCCCATCGGGCCGTCATCTCCTACGACGCCGCCCCAAAGTGTATTATCAAGGTCAAGTACCAGACACTTACGTACCACACCTACAGACGGAAGGATCATCTTTGTCACTTCATCCGCAACAGGTCCGAGGTAATCCAGCCCAAAGCCCTGTTTTGACAGATAATAATTTCCCTCATCAAACCAGTTCATTTTTCCGTATAGTGCTGACAGGTACTCCATGTCGATTATACGCACATTTTTCGGATGATCTTTCGTCATAGAGAGGTTAAGTTCTCTGTAAAGTGATAGAGACGAATGATCATAGTCTCCCTCAAGGGTTCCAAAGGGTCTTTCCATAGGGACCGCAAAGTTTGAATTAAGTATCGTTACCCCCGGGATCTTATCAAGATGTGCCCATATACTCTTTAGATATGCCTTTTCCGTGTCCAGATCTTCCTTGCTAAAGAGCTGAACATCATTGTAGCGCATAAAGATCACGACAAAATCCGGCTTGAACTGATACAACGGTGAGTTTTCATCCAACACATCCATGTTTATCCCGCCGTATTCGCCCTCATATATGTCAGCATTGATCCCTGCTCTGTCCAGAAATAATCTGAATACCTTTACAAAATGCTGGATAGAATATGATCCAATGACCGCAACTCTGATCTTTGGCGCGTTTTTTGACAAAACCGAATATTGCTCCGGATCTTTCTGCAGACGGTTTGCTGCTTTTAGAAGTTTCGATATAGATGCCTGACGAAGATTTTCCAAAATATCTGCCTCTTCTTTCTATTTTTTCTTTTTGCTCCACACACGCCTGATCATCTGATTAAGATCCATATTCATCCTCCTTGTATATCGGAGAGATGCCTTATATGACAGGTGAGCTCCATCTATAAATTCCTGTTCAGAAAACTGATCTCTGTAATCAAGACAAGTGATACCATTTTCCTGAAGCCATGGCTTTAATTCATTTTCTACAAATTCAGAATATTTCTGCCCGTTCGGCGTATTCTCAAGTTCCGATGCGATAGGCGACAGCTCGATCACAACATTTGCCATTGAATCAAGATTAGTTATCTGTGACTTTATGAGTTCTATCTTGTCATCTGTCACAGCGATACGTTCCGACGTGTCCTCATGATTGAAGTAATTATTTCTGTAATTTGCAGGGCCGATCTGCGCCTTTCGATACGTTGGCGAAAAATATGTAGATACGATCTCCCACATATTCTGTATCTTCATCAGATTTACGTTCATATCATAGAGCGGCTGAAGCACCGGTGTATTCTCTGAAACGTCAAAGTCCTCCCCAACGGAGTATTTGCCCCATTTATCAATGGATGACTCTATGATCGTTTCATCATCCGCATTTCTGAAAGTTGAATAGGACACTTCCAGCTTGATTATATCCTTCTTTGTATAGGAATAATTGCTCCTGATAAGGTTATCAAGGATGATATTTGTCCGCCATGATCCCGAGCCGCTTGCAAACATATACAACGGGTATCCGTTTCGCAAATGCTGCTTTATCGGGTCATACTCCATTGCAGACAGTGACGAACCGATGACAAATACATGCCCCGGCACATCTTCTTCCGTGTTAAGCCTCGAAATCTCATTAATAAAGCCTTCATCTACGATATGAAGGCCGTTTGTGTACCAAGGGGCTATATATCCTTTATTATCTTTCTTATATATATTGTAATAATGTGTGTCACACACCTCTGTAAAGAAAGTTGCACCAAAAGATGCCAGATATATCCAAAAAAGAGCACCGACAAAAACCACTACAGCATATAAGATACCTATGCCGATAGTTCTCGTCCGAGTGCAATTTTTCGTTTTACATAATCCATTTATTTTATTTCTCATAACGTTCATACATTTTAGCACGATTGCTTGTATAGAACAATTTAGGGTTTTCTTAAGAATTTATTATGATGTCAGGGTCAAAAGGTCAAAATCCGGTTGTGCTTGCATTTTCTGCCAGCCTTTTTTCTTCCTTGAGTCTTATCCTTAATTCTTTAAAAAACTCCTGAAGCATCTCCTGACACTCATCTCTTAGTACTCCCTCGGTTATCTCAACCTGATGATTAAACCTCGGTTCCTGGAGGAGATTAAGTATAGAACCCGCACATCCCGATTTTGGTGACATGGTACCTATCACACAGCGCTTCATACGCGACTGAACGATAGCACCGCCGCACATCGGGCACGGCTCCAGTGTGACGTAAAGTGTACATTCCTCAAGACGCCAGTCACCGATCACCTTTGCAGCCTTCTTTATTGCAGAGATTTCTGCATGGGCAAGCGTGCTCTTATCAGTATTTCTGCGGTTATATCCTCTTCCTATGATGCGGTCCTCGTAGACGATGACACATCCTATCGGCACTTCTCCGATCTTACGGGCTTTCGCAGCCTGTTTCAGTGCCTCTTTCATATATTTTTCATCCTGCGTCAGTTCCACGAATTTCCACCTTTTCTATATATTGTCTCAATATGTCACGAAATTGTATCAGCTTTTCACCTTCAAAGCCATGAAGCCCCGGGACCATTACACCGTCAGAATCTCTAAAATCCTGTAGATAAAGTGCCTTTGCGCCCTTTAGCCACTCTCCGATCCCGTGTGCTGTTTTTACCGTAAAGTATTCTTTTACAACAGTTGTCCTAAACTCATACTCTATTCCTGACTCCATCAGCAGCTTTGCGGATTCTTTTATCCTCTCAGGATCAAACCGGTCAAGCCCCGCGATCTCAGCGTATCCATCGAGATCACTCTTTATATCCATGGCGACCATATCTATCAGACCATCATTTATTAAAGCACGGAGTGTTTCAGGCTCATATCCATTTGTATCGAGTTTTACCGGCAGCCCTGTTTCTTTTATTGCCGTGAGAAATTCTCTGAGTCCCGGATCAAGTGTGGGCTCTCCACCCGATACGCATACTCCCTGCAGGATATGCTTTCTTTTCTTTATATGCTCAAGCACTTCCCTGTCAGATATCGTCGGCTCTTTTTCCGGTTCGAGGACCAGAGATGAATTTTGGCAAAAAACGCAACGGAAATTACAATTACCCGTGAAAACTGAGCATGCCAGTTTCCCCGGGTAATCAAGTAATGTTGTTTTATTAAAACCGTGAATTATCACTTACTGCTCCTGATGCAGATAACGAAGATAGCTAATTACCATAAGCGCTATCTTAAGTGTCAGTGCTTCATCAAACTTTCTGATATCAAGTCCTGTTGTCTTCTCGAGTTTTTCGATCCTGTATACAAGTGTATTTCTATGAACAAAAAGCTGTCTGGATGTCTCGGAAACATTCAGATTATTCTCGAAGAATTTATCAATGGTCATGAGAGTTTCTTCATCCATGTGATCCGGGATATTCTCTCCAAAGATCTCATGCAGGAAGATAGTGCAGAGATTTTCCGGAAGCTGATAGATGAGACGACCGATTCCAAGTGCGGAATAAGCCATAACATTACGCTCAGCATAGAAGATCTTTCCTACATCCATCGCCATACGAGCTTCCTTATATGACTTGGACAGCTCTCGGATCTCTCCTACCGGATTACCGAAGGCTACACGAACACTGGTCATAGCCTCTGTGTTCATCATGTCTACCAGCATCGCACCGATCTTGATCATCTCCTCTTCACCATCAGAGGCTTCGAGACTCTTTATAAGGATGACCTCGTGCTCATTTACAGCCGTTACAAAGTCTCCGCTGGCGCCTGTGAAAAGACCACGCACTATATCAATGGCATTATTATCCGGACGATCATTTCTCTGCTCGATGATATAAACAACCCTGCGCTTCTCTATATCGATGTGAAGCTTCTTTGCTCTGTTATAAATATCAACGAGGAGCATATTGTCCATAAGAAGGCTCTGGAAGAAGTTATTTCGGTCAAATTTCTCCCTGTAAGCGATATCCAGATGTGATAATTCGCTGACTGCGGTTCTTCCCATGAGATAAGCTGTATCAGAATCACCGGAAGCAATGACAACGTATGTCGTAACTTCATCATCTGTCACACGGAAAAGATGCTCATTTCCTATAACCTGTGAATCTGCCTGACTGTCGATGAATGAACGAATACTTAACGGCTTGGGCTGGATCGCATCCGTAGTGGTCGCAAGTACGGTTCCGTCAAGATCCAATACAGCAAAATCCACACGGGATATGTTTTTCAGCTCAGTAATGCATGACTGAATTATCTGATTTGCAATCATCTGATTTCTATCCTCCGGATTAATTTCATATATCTATTACCAATGCCTGCTACTGTAAATGTTATCGGCATGGACCCTCGATTTACATAGTTAGTCATTATATCACATTTTTTATCTTATAGGAATTTAATTCCTGTATAGTAAAAAAACAGCAGTGGCTTTTACCCCACTGCTGTTTCAGCTATATCTTATACTCTTCTCCGATTACAAACGGTCACATTTCTTAGTTTGTGATAACCTTCTGTGTTTCCTTATCGAATACGTGGATCTTCTCTGTATTGATAACGAACTTAACAGTATCGCCGGGACGAGCTGTTGTACGAGGATCTACACGAGCTGTCATAGATGTATCGCCAAGGTCGAAGTACAGGAATACTTCTGCACCGAGTAGCTCGTAAACCTTGATAGTTGCATCGAAAGATGCTTCCTGAGGCAGAGTTGAAACTGCCATCTGAGAATCATAAACATCCTCAGGACGGATACCAAATGTAACAACCTTTCCGTCATAGCCGCCCTCGATGAGCTTCTTAGCCTTTGCAGGAGGAAGCGGGATAGAATGGTTATCGAATACGAGAGATACAGCATCGCCGTTCTTCTTAACTGTAGCGTCGATGAAGTTCATCTGCGGAGATCCCATGAATCCTGCTACGAAGAGGTTCTGAGGCTTCTCGTAAAGGTTCTGAGGTGTATCTACCTGCTGAACAACACCATCCTTCATAACTACGATACGATCACCAAGAGTCATAGCCTCTGTCTGGTCATGTGTAACGTAGATGATAGTTGTTCCGAGCTTCTGATGAAGCTTTGCGATCTCAATTCTCATCTGAACACGGAGCTTTGCATCCAGGTTTGAAAGAGGCTCATCCATAAGGAATACCTTAGGATTACGAACGATAGCACGACCCATAGCTACTCGCTGTCTCTGACCACCGGAAAGTGCCTTCGGCTTACGATCAAGAAGCTTCTCAAGATCAAGGATCTTAGCTGCCTCATGTACCATCTTATCGATCTGATCCTTCGGAACCTTGCGGAGCTTCAGACCAAATGCCATGTTATCATATACTGTCATGTGAGGATACAGAGCGTAGTTCTGGAATACCATCGCAATATCTCTGTCCTTCGGCTCTATATCATTAACTACCTTATCGCCGATCTTCAGTTCACCTGAGGAGATTTCCTCAAGACCTGCTATCATACGAAGTGTTGTAGATTTACCGCATCCGGAAGGTCCAACGAAAATGATAAACTCCTTATCAGCAATCTCCAGATTGAAATCCTTAACCGCCTCGAACCCATTAGGATAAACTTTGCATACGTGCTTAAGTGATAAACTTGCCATAATTCTTTCTCCCTTGCTTACAGCAACTTGTATTTTCAACAGTACAAATTATAGCAGAGAGGTATAGAGTCCGTAATGACTGCCTTATACAAACTTTTTACAAAAAGACTATGCACATTCACTATGGTAATTCATTGTTGCCTATACACATTCAAAAATCCTTGTGAATATTCATGACATTGCCAAAGATCAGGGTATCCAATATACAATCTAACCATGAATATGCCTTTTTAATTGTAAATGTTCACAGCAGAACAGGCACACAGAAAGACAAAAAATTGTCGGTCTTTATTCAGCAGGAATGTATACTTCAAAAACCTTATTGAATACGTAAGCGCTTATAAGAGATATCACCGAAAATCCCAGCAGGCAGAATATCGGTATCGCATATGCAAGGAACATATACCCGATAACTCCGGATGCTCCTGCGACTACCACGAGTACAACTGTCCACGGAAGATGACGGATACTCATCAGAACCGCATTCTTCATCGTGTTCTTTATAGTATTGTCAAAGCGCGCAAGTACAGGAAATACGTATAAAAATTCAAAAAAGAATATGGCAAACATCAGAGTCAGAACGCCCTGAAATATCGGAAGCAGCGGTCCTGTGATCATTGCTGCCCTCATTATCCAAAAATCCATGCCAAATATGGTACCGAGGATCAGGAGTATCAGCCATATAACAGTCGCCTGTCTGAAATTTTCCTTAAATGCCTTAAAAAATCCTCTCGCAATATATCCCTCTTCTTTTCTCGCCATCTTCATAGTCATGGAAGACAACGCAGTCAGAGACGCACCTATAGTAAATACCGGAATACAGCATATTAGAAATACTATATTCAGGATCACCAGATCCGCGAGTCTGTTAAGAAAACTTACGAGAGGTCCATCATAATTAAATAATCCACCCATATAAAACCACCTTTTTATAAAGTCTTGCCTCGAATGATTATAAAAGAGGTCTTTTATACGTGCAAGATATATAGTTACTAATTGACACTTATAGGAATGCACGCTAAAATTATATTGTGCACGTGCACATAAACTATTTGCAGGCTGCCTGGGAACAGCCGGAAAGGTTAGAGAAGGTATGTATTATATTGGCGTGGATCTTGGTACAAGTGCTGTTAAGCTCCTTTTAATGGACGCTGACGGAACGATTTTGAATATCGTATCGGAAAAATATCCGATTTTTTTCCCGCATCCCGGCTGGTCGGAGCAGAACCCGACAGACTGGTTTGATGCTGTTATGAAAGGAATCCCGGAACTTCTTTCCGGACATGATTCCTCAAAAGTCGCAGGAATTTCTTTCGGAGGTCAGATGCACGGTCTCGTTGTCCTTGACGAGGATGACAATGTTATCCGTCCTGCCATCCTTTGGAACGACGGTCGTACAGGTAAAGAAACCGATTATCTGAATAATGTGATCGGCAAAGAAAAATTGTCTGAGTACTGCGCAAATATTGCATTCGCAGGCTTCACCGCTCCAAAGATCCTTTGGATGAAAAATAATGAGCCCGAGCTTTTTGCGCGTATAAAAAAGATCATGCTCCCTAAAGACTACATCGCTTACCGCCTTTCCGGTGTTCATTGTACAGATGTATCCGATGCTTCCGGAATGCTCCTTTTCGATGTAAAAAATAAGTGCTGGTCAAAGGAAATGTGCGATATCTGTGGAATTTCCGAAGATAAGCTTGCAAAAATATTTGAAAGCTATGAAGTTGTCGGCACCCTTAAACCTGATATTGCATCAGCTCTTGGTCTTTCAGCTGACGTCAAAGTCATCGCAGGCGCAGGCGATAACGCAGCCGCTGCTGTAGGCACAGGTACTGTAGGCGACGGCATGTGCAACATTTCCCTCGGCACAAGCGGCACTATCTTTATCTCCAGTAATGACTTCGCTGTAGACCGCTTCAATGCTCTGCATGCATTTGCTCATTCCGACGGTCATTATCATCTGATGGGATGTATGCTTTCCGCTGCCTCCTGTAAATCCTGGTTCTATGAGCACATCTTAGAGAGCGATGATTATGCCGCTCTCGAAGGAAAGATCACTGATGATATGCTCGGCAGAAACAACGTTTACTTCCTGCCTTACCTTATGGGCGAGCGTTCTCCTCATAACGATCCTGATGCACGCGGTTTATTTGTCGGCATGTCAATGGACAGCACCAGAACAGACATGGTTCAGGCTGTAATGGAAGGTGTCACCTTCGCAATCCGTGATTCATTTGAGGTTGCAAAATCTCTTGGAATAAAGATCGACCGCACAAAGATCGTTGGCGGTGGCTCTAAGGGACTGCTTCCAAAGAAAATGATGGCAAACGTTCTCGGTATCAAAGTGGATGTTCCTGAAAACGAGCAGGGACCTTCCATGGGCGGCGCAATGCTCGCTGCTGTAGGATGCGGAGAGTACGCTTCAGTTGAAGAAGCTGCTAAAAAGATCGTAAAGGTCGTTGAAACAATCGAGCCCGATCCTGAGATCGCAGCCCGCTACGAAGAGCGTTATCAGAAGTTCAAGAAGATCTACCCTACCGTTAAGGGACTCTACAAAGATCTCAACGCATAATTTGATGACAGGGTAAAAATAAGGGTCAAGGTACTTTTGACTCTTACATCTTAGATATACAAAGAATCCCGTGGAACTGACCAGGCGCAGTCCACGGGATTTTTTTCGCCAAAACCGTATTCTTTTTTACTGCCCTCCGGAATTTAACGGAAGCTCCGGATTTGCAAACTTTGTATACTGCGGCAGCCATGCCAGCTTGATAGGTCCGATCGAACCATTTCTCTGTTTAGCGATGATTATCTCCGCAATATTCTTTTCGTCTGTATCAGGATGATAGTAGTCATCACGATAAATAAACATAACAACGTCGGCATCCTGCTCGATAGCTCCGGATTCTCGAAGGTCTGAAAGCATCGGTCTGTGATCGGGTCTCTGCTCAACAGCTCGGGAAAGCTGTGACAGTGCTATAACAGGCACCTTCAATTCTCTCGCAAGGGCCTTCAGAGCTCGGGAAATATCAGAGATTTCCTGCTGACGGCTAACATCTTTACCTGCACCACTTCCTGTCATGAGCTGCAGGTAGTCGATAAGAACCATGTCAAGTCCATGCTCCAGCTGCTGTTTTCGGCACTTCGATCTAAGTTCAGCAATAGATATCGCCGGTGTATCATCTATAGCAAGGCCGGATTTTCCAATGATTCCGGCACCCTCCATAACCTTATCCCACTCTGAATCCTGAAGATCACCGATCCTGAGTCTCGAAGCATCTACGTACGACTCCATTGCTATGAGTCGGTTTACCAGCTGCTCCTTTGACATCTCGAGTGAAAAGATCATTACTTTTTTATTACTTCTAAATGCAGCAAATTCTGCAATGTTTAATGCAAACGCAGTCTTACCCATTGAAGGTCTCGCTGCTATCAGTATGAGGTCGGACGGCTGCATACCGGCAGTCTTCATATCCAGGTCCTTAAATCCGGTCTCCACACCTGTTACGGTATCACCGCTCTTTGCAGCTGCCTGGATCGTATGAAGAACAGTAAGGACGATATGTTCAATATCCTCTGTAGTTTCTCCACTTCCCTGTGACTGCACGAGATCAAAGATCTTTTTCTCAGTTTCTGCCAGTATATCCTCTGTAGAAAGAGAGCCTTCATAACAGGTCTGAGCTATTTCCTCATTGACCCTGATAAGTCTTCTCTTAACCGCATTGTCATGTACAATCTTTGCATATGAGCGGATATTTGCACTAGTCGGAACTGAGTTGATAAGTCCCGCTATGAAATTAGCATTTCGAATTTCCGGCGGAGCCTGCATCTCACTCAGTTTATCCAGTATAGTTACCGAGTCCACAGGTTTGCCTGCATTAAATAATTCGGTTATCGCCTGAAAAAGTATCCCATACTGACGCGCAAAAAAGTCATCAGGTATGAGCATCTCAGATGCGGCAATTATGGCCTCTTTTCCGAGGAACATTGCACCTATAACAGATTGTTCCGCCTCCACAGAGTGGGGCGGAACACGGCTTATCACTGTTTCGTTGTCCATAATAAGACCTTTCTTACTCAGCCTCTACATGAAGCTTGAACTCAGCAGTAACTTCCGGATGAAGTCTCACCGGGATCATATAAGCTCCCAGATTCTTTATCTGATCCTTGATGATAAACTTCTTCTTATCGATCTCGATTCCCTTCTGCTTTTTCAGTGCTTCCGCGATTTCCTTGGATGAAACTGATCCAAAAGTTCTTCCGTCTGCACCTGCCTTGATCTTTACAGAAACAGCAGTCTCCTTAAGCTTCTCTGCAAATTCCTTTGCATCTGCAAGCTCCTGAGCTGCAACCTTTGCGTCATTCTGCTTCTTGAGCTTGATATCATTAAGATTTTTTGCTGTAGCTTCTACCGCAAATCCCTTGGACAGAAGGAAATTTCTTGCATATCCCTCACTTGCTTCGATTATATCTCCGGCCTTTCCCTGTGCCTTTACATCCTTAAGTAAAATGACTTTCATAATAATAAAACTCCTTTCGTTTAAGACAGTTCTCCTTCTGCCTCCATCTCATCTATTGTCTGTTTCAAAACTCCGCGCGCTTCCTCAACGGTCTTTCCGACGAGCTGGGCACCGGCGATATTCATATGGCCTCCGCCTCCCAGACGTTCCATGATTATCTGTACATTTACTTCATCGATGGAACGGGCGCTGATATATATCTTGTCCTGATACTCCGTAAGGATAAAGGACGCTTTTACCAGATTAATATTCAACAGCTCATTTGCAGCCTGTGCACCTGTGACAGTCGGGCTCTCTACATCATTAGGGCAGATTGATATAGCATACTTGCCCTTATAGAGCTCTGAATTCTTAACAGCCTCTGCCCTTGCCTTATAATCAGCAAAATCATTTCTGAAAAGCTTTCGGACACGTGTCACATCTGCTCCGTTTCTACGGAGAAAAGCTGCTGCCTCAAAAGTACGCACACCGGTCTTTGTCATGAAATTATTTGTATCTATCATGATTCCGGCATACAGGCTGTCTGCCTCTGCTCCGCGGATCTTTATACCATCCGCTATATACTGAAGTATCTCAGAGACCATCTCGCATGCACTGGATGCATAGGACTCTATATATGACAGAGTCGCATTTGTAATACGTCTTGTACTGATCCTGTGATGATCGAGGACCACGATCGTTTTTGCAATATCGAGAAGTTCAGGACACTCTGTGATATCCGGCTTATTTGTATCTACTACAACAACTGCCGAGTTCTCATCACATAACTGCAGCGCCTCGCTGCTCGTAACAAACATCTCAGGACTGTATTCCTTGTCATTAACAAAGGATTCCATAAAAGGACGGATCGATGCCGTCACATCATTGATAACGATATGGCAGCTCTTATGGAGCGCATCGGCAGCACGATAAATACCGACCGAAGCACCAAACGAATCAATATCCGTTACCTTATGACCCATAACAAAGATCTGATCCTTTGATTCGATGATCTCTCTTAATGCATGAGCCTTAACCCTTGCCTTTACACGGGTATTCTTCTCTACCTGCTGACTCTTTCCTCCGTAGTAAGTTATCTTTTCCGGAGTCTTAACTACAGCCTGGTCTCCTCCTCGTCCCAGAGCCAGGTCAATAGCATTACGAGCATATTCACTATCCTGCATAAAGGAGTCTGTCTCAAGACCAAATCCGATAGAGAGCGTGACCGCCATCTGATTTCCGATATTTACAGTCTTTACTTCTTCCAAAAGGTCAAATCGCGATTCCTTCATCTGATCAAAAGAAAGACGCTTCATTACAACAAAATACTTATCTTTCTCGATCTTTTTAACAATAGCATCAAGAGCATTAAAGTATTTATTTATCTTTCTGTCTATCAATGCCGTAAGGAGCGACCTTCTGACATCTTCAACACTTTCCAGCGCTTCCTCATAATTATCAAGGTAGATCAACCCGGTAACCAGCGACTGCTCATGATTCAGGCGCATATACATACGCACATCAGTTACATCAAAGAAAAACAGTGCTATAAGAGAACCAGAAAAGTCATCCTGTGCTATGGTTCCATCCACAGTATCGTCCATCCGGATTCTTCGGAGATCGACCCTGTAGTCCCTGTTTTCATAGGAAATCTCCATGGTCATGACTTTTTCATCTTTTGGAAGCTTTTCCTTTGTGATCTCAGGGAAAAATGTGGTTATCGACTTTGAGTAAAATCGATCCTTATGAATGATCGCCGCAAAACCAGCATTACTCCATATGAAACGACCATCCTCATCAAGAAGGGTATAGGGGATCGCAAGTCCCTTTAACAGCCCCTTCTGTACCTGACTATAACGAGTCGCAAAATCAATAAGGTCACGACGCAGACTTCTCCTGCTCCTGAACCATATAATAAGTGCGACTAAAATATAAAACAGCCAAAGCGAAGATCCTGTTATCCCTGCCTGAAGGGATATAATCCAGCATCCGGCAGCCGGAAATGCCATAATAATAGCAAATATCCATGGCCAGATCAGATATTTACGAAGACCGCCCTCCGTTTTGAATGCTTTCATCCTACTCTCCTCTACGAACGTCCTTTTATATCTAATGCCGCTTACTTTTCTTTCACGACAGAATACGGTTCTCTCTCTGCTTTCAGTGAATCAAGCAGCGCACAGACCTCAGTCATCGGTGTATGTGTATCACACAGCACTCCCTCTTCGCTGTACATCGGATGCACCATGATCTCCACCATTGCATTGTCCTGTATCTCCCCGTTCATGGCTGCAAGATCCCTGTATGAACCAAAAAAGTCCGTTGTTATCAATCCGCTCTTTTTTAATTTATCGTTAAAGATCCGCTTATATACTCTCTTTAACGGATTCATGCGGCGAAAAAGATTCCGACTCAGTCGAACAGAACGAAAATCATACTTATGCATAAGCGGCATAAGCTCCTGCATTATCGAACGGTTCGTATGAACATGATGGTGTGAGTCCAAATGTCTCTCGGGAAGCCCATAGGAAAAATATTTCCTCATCTGTGCTTCGATCTCTTTTGCCACCGCTTTTCTCTCTTTTCCGGTAAGCATTAATCTGGTCGCAGTATGCTGCTGAAACCAGGCATTAAATGTTCCGTTTTTCCTGCAGAAACGCTTACATTTACGAATGTCACGCGTTAACGGATAACCACTGGTAAGATTCAGATGCAGACCGACAGCTTCAGCAAACCCCTCCCTGCGGGCTATTTCAACCGCCTGATCAGCATAAGGCATGTTTACCATTAGCGTAGTACTTGTAAGTATACGTTTCTCAAAACACTCTGCTATTGCCCGGTTGACCTCATCACTTATTCCAAAATCATCACCGTTTATAACTGTTCTAATCATAGTACACATTCTACCTTTTCACCGTGATTATATCAAGGGATAGGCTTATGCACATTGACTTTAGATTCTCACAAACTTAAAATGAATAAAATTAGTGAACGAAAAAATAAACTCGGGAGGATACAAATGACCGAACGTAAGCTCTTTACCGAATGGGCAATGGATATTGCTGAGGACAGCAAGATCCGAAGCACTTGCCTTTCAAGACAAGTGGGCGCAGTGATCATACGCGATAAGCAGATCATAGCAACCGGTTATAACGGTGCGCCTGTAGGCGCTATCCACTGTTCCGACATCGGTTACTGCGAACGCAGAAAACGCGGCTTTGCATCCGGACAGGGATTAGAACTCTGCCGGGCAGGTCATGCAGAAGCAAACGCCATTGACCAGTGCGCTCGCCGCGGCACGAGCTGTGCCGGTGCCACTCTCTATGTCACAACGCAGCCCTGCGTATTCTGCTGTATCCACATAATTCAGGCAGGCATAAAGAAAGTAATTTTCAAGGGAGAATATCCCACAGGACTCGGGCTTGAATTGCTTCAGGAATCCGGTGTCGAATATGTAAAATACGAAGATGCGCTGGAAGAAGAACGTAAGTCCAAAGAAGAAAAACACCAGAAAGAAATGGAACGTGTAAACGAATTTCTGTCCAGACCAAAAACGTATTAACAAGGTAAAAAACAGACCATTGATCCAGGCTGTGCTGAATCAATGGTCCTTTTTCATCTATGCCTGCTGACATATCTTTATCATTCCATATCTTCCAGGATATCTCTGATCTTCTTCATGGAATCGCGGAGGCTGTACGCATCCTTCTCGATATCTCCATAAATAACACCGGAATCCTTTGACATTTCACCCATCTGATGAGCAACAACCGCAAAGCCGGCACCGACTGTACCTGCTCTGGCTGCCTCTATGGATGCATTAAGTGTCAGGATATTCTGACGCGAAGCAATAGACTCCAGTTTCTTTGCTCTTCCTGCAATATCTGCAACTGCATCAGCAGACTGTTCTACTTCCGGCTTTACTACATGTACAACGCTGTAATTGATCTTTTCGAAATAAATACCGCGCATTACATAATTTGTCATGTTAGCAAGGAAATCCGCAGCCATACGAACACGCTCTTCTTTTACGATCGGGAGCTTTTTAACCGCATTCTCATAATCTTCTGACGAAACACGCAGTTTAGCTGCCGCAGCGCGCAGACCCTCATCTGTATCATCTGTACGCGCAAGTCCGCAGAGCACAGTTGCCACTCTTTCTCCTCTGACCAAAATATTACGCTTATACGTAGTCAGTCCGGTATTCAGGAAATCGATCTTTGTTACTGTGTCCGAATCGTCCATATCTGCTTCAGCGATACTTTTCTGTCCCGGCAGGAACGGGACCAATTCTCTCGGTATACCTGCCATTTCGCCATACACATTTCCGGCTGTATCAATAATGGCTACCGCAAGACCTGTTACCTTCCAATAATCAGTCGTTACAAAACCAGCTTCCTCTTTGGTCAGATAATCCCCAATCTTTAGCTTCATATTCCCCTCACATTTCTGCATCAAAGCGGTGTGTATACGGTTCACTCGCTAACAGCTCGCTCACGTAACGGATTTTGCAATAAAATCGACTCCGTCGATGGCAAAATCCAATGGCTAATCATCTTTCTTGATCGTAAACTCCGCAGTAAATGCTCCTTTTACGTGTGAATAGTTACGCGATGTATACTGTTAAGCTATTACACTCTCTTTACTTTATTCGGACAAATCTGCCTCAGACTTTATAGTTTTTACTCAAACACAACCAATTATTTCTTTAATATCATTTACACCCGTTTTTTTCATGAAATCTTCGATCCCATCAATGACCTTTATCATTGCTGTAGGATCGTGGAAATTGTACATTCCTACTGCAACTGCGCTTGCACCTGCCATCATAAACTCAATGGCATCCTCTGCGGTTGCGATTCCTCCCATTCCGATAACAGGGATCTTTACCGCATGCGAAGCCTCATATACCATACGTACTGCTACCGGTCTGATAGCCGGGCCGGAAAGTCCGCCGGTCTTATTTGCAAGAGCAAATTTTCTCTTGTAAATATCGATCTTCATGGCTGTCAGAGTATTAATAAGCGATATAGCATCTGCTCCGCCATCTTCCGCTGCCTTTGCCATATCCGCAATGCTTGTAACATTAGGAGAAAGCTTCATTATTACCGGCTGTTTTGCGATCTCCTTGATCGCCTTTGTAATATCATAAAGAGCCTCAGGTCTGGTTCCGAATGCGATACCTCCCTCCTTTACATTAGGGCAGGAAACGTTGATCTCAAGCATGTCAACACGCTTCTCATCCACAAGGCGCTCAACTACATTAAGATATTCCTCTTTTGAATGGCCACATACATTTACAATGACATTTGTATCGTAGTCTTCCAAAAACTTAAGATCTCTCTCAACGAACACATCTATGCCCGGATTCTGAAGTCCGATGGCATTCATCATTCCGGAGGGAGTCTCTGCTACACGAGGAGTAGGATTTCCGGGCCAGGGATGATCCGCAACTCCCTTTGTTACCACTGCGCCAAGTCTGTTAAGATCGGTAAAAACAGAATATTCAATACCGCTTCCAAAAGTTCCCGAAGCGTCCATTACAGGATTCTTAAATGTTACGCCTGCGATCTTTACTTCTGTATTCAAATCTCTACCTCCTCAGCATCAAAAACAGGTCCCTCTGTACAAATTCTTGCATTATTAACGTGCGAATGATGATCCTCATGCTTTGTTTTAACAACACATCCAAGGCACGCTCCTACACCGCAAGCCATTCTTTCTTCCAGAGATATCCATGCTCTTACTCCGTTTTCAGCCGCATATTTTTTAACAGCAGAAAGCATGGGCATAGGACCACAGGAATATATAATGTCAGCCTTAAGACCATTTTCTCTTATAGCATCTATGACCGTACCATGTGTTCCGACGCTTCCGTCGTCACTGGAAATAACCAGTTTTCCATATTTTTCAAACTCTTCTGTGAGGAACAGTCCTGCTGCCTTTCCGCGATATCCCAGCACCGCCGTTATTTCATCTGCAGGATGAGTCTCCCTAAGGGTCTTCATGAGTCCGAGAAGCGGCGGTGCACCGATCCCTCCACCGATCAGAAGTATGTGCTTCTTGTTGTCGGCGTCCTGAACCGGAAATCCATTTCCAAGAGGGCCGAGGAGTGAGAATACTTCACCGGGTCTTGCCGCAGCCATCTCATTTGTTCCATAACCAACCGTTCTCCAGACCAGACGAAGGATATTATCATCCTTTTCAAATTCGGATATACTTATCGGTCTCATAAGTAAATGGCTGTCAGAATGAGTCCCGACCATGACAAACTGTCCCGGCTTTGCCAGTGCAGCAGCTTCTGTCTTTAGTTCCATTCTCCATACGCCATCTGCTATTTCCTTATTTGTAAGGACTTCCGCTTCATCTCGGATCATGCTATTTTCCATTCAGTTCCTCTCTTTCAATGGTTACTACTACGGTCACTAACTATCGCAATATGGTCAAGATTTTATTTTTTCTATAATACGGGCAAAATTCATTCCATGGGATGCTTTTACAAGGCAGGTATCTCCTTCACGTAAAAGTCCGTCCATATTATTTAAAAAATCGTCAAGAGTCTTATAATAAATAACCCTGTCATCTCCAAGTACGCTTCTTGCTCCCTCAGCCATATTTTCTGAGAGCTCTCCTATACATACGACCACTGCCGGATCCGCTTTCGCTGTGTATTCTCCGACTTCTCTATGCATTTTAGGAGCATCCTCGCCAAGTTCAAACATATCTCCGAGAATAGCGACTTTTCTTCCATCTGAAAGAGCCATGAGATCCAATGCGGATTCCATTGATGCCGGATTCGCATTGTAGCAGTCATCGATAAGCATTCCCCATGATGTACGTATGAGGTTTGACCGGCCGTTCATCGGTTTAACATCACCGATCCCTTCCGCTATCTGCTGACCGCTAAGATCAAATAAGGAACCTATAAGTGCCGCACACATCGCATTATTTACCATGTGCGGTCCCGGAAGAGGCATGTGTGCATCAAAACCGCTGCAAAATCTGTCATCCAAGGAAACTATGCGGATATCACTTCCAAAAAGTCCTCTTGATACTTCATTCTCACAGTGAACTGTACATTCCTCTCCTCGTCCGTAGGTAAGAGGCTTCTTATTTCCGACCTTTTCGACTTTTTTGAGCAAAGGATCATCTCCCCAAACCACGGCATATCCATTATCCGGAAGAAAATCAAAAATATGACTCTTTTCTTCGTATATGCCTTCCTGCGTTTTGAGGTTCTCAATATGACTAGTACCGATATTGGTTATAACAGCCACGTCAGGGAGCGCTGTTCTACTCATCCTCTTCATCTCATCAAAATGACTGATTCCCATTTCCAGAACTGCGATCTCGTGTTCATCACGGATCCTCAGTACCATTAACGGCAAACCGATATTGTTATTGAGATTTCCCTCTGTCTTTAATACGTTATATTTCTTTGAAAGAACAGACGCAATAACTTCCTTTGTGCTTGTCTTTCCTACACTTCCTGTTATCGCCACCACCTTACAGTCTATCTGTCTGCGGTAAAATGCTGCGATATCTTCGATCGCCTTGAAAGACGACTCCACCAGTATACAGGGACCTGCCGGATTCTCCGGAAGCTTTTCGCAGACCACTGCATATGCTCCCTTTTCAAAAACGTCAGCTATAAATTTGTGTCCGTCAACCCGTTCTCCGGGAGTAGCAAAGAAAAGATTTCCTTTTTGTATCTTCCGGCTGTCAAGTTCGGCACCGGTTATCTCAAGGTTTTCTTTTCCCTCACCTGCGATAAGTTTACCGCCTGCTGCTTCTGCAATATTTGCAAGGGTCATGTTTTTCATATTTCTACCATTTCTTTCTTCACAAAAACGTACAACTAAAATCTGCTTGTTGCCGATTTATCTCGAATCTTAACGATTATATGCTATAATAATCCTGTTTGCAACGCGCCATACAGCGCATTCATAGAGGAGATAACAATGATCATCATTAAGAACGCCCATCTCCTGTCGCCTGCTTCCGGAACCGATAAGGTCACGGATATCCGGATAGATGATGGGATCATTGCAGATATCAGTGAACATATATCATCAGAAGATTTTCCTGATGCAAAGATCATAGATGCTTCCGGTCTTTATGCTGCTCCCGGATTTGTCGATGTTCATACACATTTTCGTGATCCGGGTTTTACTGAAAAGGAAACCATACACACAGGAGCCCGGGCGGCTGCAGCAGGCGGATATACAACTGTTGTATGTATGGCAAACACTTCTCCTGCTGTTGATTCTACGGAAACACTTTCCTATGTTTACCGCGAAGCTTCTGAGGAAAAGATCCATATCCTTCAGGACGCTGCCATAACCGTAGGGCGCGCAGGTAAGGAACTGGTAGACATGAAGGCTTTGATGGATGCCGGTGCTCCTGCTTTTACAGATGATGGCACTCCTATAATGGATGAAGCTCTCGTTGAAACAGCCATGAAAAAAGCTGCAGAACTCAACACAGTCCTGTCTTTTCACGAGGAAGACCCCAAATACATAGGTACTGCCGGATATAATGCAGGAACTGTAGCAGAATCTCTCGGTATAAAAGGCGCCGACCGCAAAGCCGAGTATACAATGGTCGAGCGTGATATCGCTTTGGCGTTTAAGACAGGCTGCCGGATAGACATTCAGCATGTCAGTGCTGCTGAAACCGTACAACTGATAAGGGAAGCAAAGAAAAATGACCCAAAGGATCTGATACATGCCGAAGCTACACCAAACCACTTTTCCATGACCGAAGAAGCTGTTTTGGAATACGGCACGCTTGCAAAGATTAATCCGCCGCTCCGTACAGAGGCTGACCGACAGGCGATCATTCAGGGACTTGCAGACGGAACGATAGACCTTATCGCAACCGACCACGCGCCACACACCTCAGAAGAAAAAGAGAAGCCCTTGACCGAAGCCCCCAGCGGCATACTCGGTCTCGAAACAGCATTTTCTCTCGGACTCAAAAATCTGGTTCTCTCCGGTCATCTTTCTCTAATGGATCTTGTACGGAGGATGAGTACCGCTCCTGCCGAGCTGTATCACCTGGATGCAGGCAGGGTAGAAGTAGGTATGCCTGCTGATCTGGTCATCTTCAGCACAGAAAACAGCACTACCTATAACCACTTCGAAAGCCGTTCTTCAAATTCTCCATATCTCGGACTGACCCTTCCGGGATCTGTTGAATATACCATTGCCGGTGGCTTTATCGTTAAAAGCCCGTAATAATAGTTAATATCGTTTTTACTAGAAAGGATCTACAGATGCTTCGCACTTTGCTCTGTATCATATTTGTCGTTATATTTTTAATCTTCATGCTTCCTGTAACCCTTATCACATGGATCATAGGAAAAACAAATCCCGCTCTTAAGGACAAGCTCAACATGATCTTTATCCGTTCTGCGTTCAAGATCATTCTTTTCCTGGCAGGCACAAAGCTTACCGTTATCGGTGAAGACAGGATTCCCAAGGATCAATCTGTATTATATGTCGGAAATCACCGTGGCTTCTTTGATATCGTAACAATTTACAGCCGCGTTTTCCGTCCCATGGGCTTTGTAGCAAAGATCGAATTAAGTAAGATTCCTCTTCTTAATATGCAAATGAAAAATATTCACTGCGCTTTCCTCGATCGCGACGATCTGAAGCAGGGACTTCAGACGATCCTCTCATGTATCCAGGAAGTAAAAAACGGCATCTCCATATGTATCTTCCCGGAAGGCACACGCAACACCGGCGAAGAAGGTACTATCCTTCCTTTCCATATCGGAAGCCTTAAGATCGCGGATAAAGCCAAATGTCCTATAGTTCCGATCGCTATCACAAATACACAGGCAGTTTTTGAGGCTCATCTTCCTGCCATAAAGTCTGCACATGTGATCTTAGAGTACTGTGATCCAATAGACACAGCATCCATGACAAAGGAAGAAAAGAAAGAACTTAAATCACGCCTGGAAACAACTATCCTTGAAAAACTCAAGGAACATAAATCCATGATCTAAAATTGACGTTTACACAGGAGGAATGAAAAAGTGAGCACAATCAATTACAACAAGCTTCAGAACGGAAGCGATATCCGCGGCATCGCCATGGAAAACGAATGGAACGATCCGGTTAACCTTACCGATGATGCGGTTCGTCATCTTGCCGCTGCATTTGTAATATGGCTTAAGAAGCGTTCCGGCAAGGATTCCTTAAAGATCGCAGTTGGCCGCGATTCCCGTCTTACAGGAGAAGCTCTTCTGAAAAATACCGTTGAGGGTCTGAACAAAGAAGGTGCTAAGTCACACGACCTTGGTCTTGCAAGTACACCAGCTATGTTCATGTCCACAGTTCTTGATCCGTTCCATTTCGACGGAAGCATCATGATCACTGCAAGTCATCTTCCTTATCACAGAAACGGTATGAAGTTCTTCACACCCGAGGGTGGTCTCGAGCATGACGACATCCACGAGATCACTGAGATCGCCGCAGGTCTGACTATCGATGCCCCGTATGACAGCAGCGCAGAAAAGACTGATTTTATGTCTGTTTATACAGCTTATCTTTGCGAAAAGATCCGTGAAGGTGTAAAGGCAGAGGATTATGCTCACCCGCTTAAGGGTCTTCACATCATCGTAGATGCAGGAAACGGAAACGGTGGATTCTTTGTAGGTAAGGTTTTGACAGAGCTCGGTGCTGATACAACCGGCAGCCAGTTCCTCGAGCCCGACGGAAGTTTCCCGAACCACATTCCTAATCCCGAAAATAAAGAGGCAGCTGCTTCTATCCGGGAGGCAACACTTGCTTCCAAGGCAGATCTCGGTATCATCTTTGATACTGACGTAGACCGTGCCGGTGCTGTTCTTTCTGACGGACGTGAACTCACAAGAAACGCACTTATCGCTGTTCTTTCACGTATCGCTCTCCGTGAGCATCCGGGCACAACTATCGTAACTGATTCTGTTACTTCTACAGGTCTTGCTTCATTTATCAATACACACGGCGGTGTGCATCACAGATTTAAGAGAGGTTACAGAAACGTTATTGATGAATCCATCCGTCTCAATAACGAAGGAAAAGACAGCCAGCTCGCTATTGAGACTAGCGGACACGGCGCCTGGAAAGAGAATTTCTTCTTAGATGACGGCGCTTACCTCATGGTTAAGCTCTTAATCGAGCTTGGACGCGGAAATCGTCTTGAGGAAATGATTGCAGATCTCAAAGAGCCTGCTGAAAGTGACGAGATCCGTTTCCCTGTAACTGCTTCCAATATACAGGAATCCGGCGACAAGGTTCTGGAAATCCTTCAAGATGAGCTTAAGAATCACGAAAGTTGGCAGGCAGAAGCCGTTAACTACGAAGGTGTTCGTGTTAACTGTGATGCTTCCCACGGAAATGGTTGGTTCCTGCTCCGTAAGTCACTCCACGAGCCCATCATGCCTCTGAATCTTGAGAGTGATTCTGAGGGCGGTAATCAGATCATGGCAAAGGGACTTCTGGAGATCCTTAAAAAGACTGATTCTATCGATCTTTCACCGCTTGAGAATTACATTCGCTGAGATATCATAAATGTTTAAAATTTACATGCCTGCGTACAGTTTTATGTCTGTACGCAGGCATTTTTAGTGATATGGGTGACGCCAGCTTTAAATACTGGCAATATCAAAATATTTATTATAAAAATTCTCTATTTCTCTTAATTTTTTCAACCTTTTACCGATATATAAGTAGACAGGGATTGTCACACCCAATAGGAACTTTTCACGGGTAAGGATGCACTTATCTATACAGTCTAATGACTGCATCAGACCAAGGAGGGATGTTTATGATCGATCCGATTAGTTCAGTAGGCGTTACGACCGAAATTTCAGCAGTCTATAACAAGAAAGAGGATTCTTCCGCTAAAAAGGAAGTTACCGAAAAGAAAACTTCAAAAGAAGATGTGGGCGCAGTTTACGAAGGAAGCGCTGATACTTCCAAGGCTACTGCTTACTCTGCAAAGCAAACCGATCGTTCAGACATAATAGCCAAACTCAAGGCTGATGCCGAAGAACGAACCGCTTCACTCCGTTCGATCGTTGAGAAACTGATCAGCGGACAGGGACAGGCATTTGCCATTGCAAAAGATGATGATGCAATGTGGCGTTTCCTTGCTGACGGCAAGTTTGAAGTTGACGAAGAGACTAAAAAGCAGGCTCAGGAAGATATTTCCGAAGATGGATACTGGGGTGTGAAGAAAACCTCCGATCGTATCCTTGACTTTGCAAAAGCACTTTCCGGAAACGATCCTACAAAGGCAGACGAACTATTAGAAGCATTCAAAAAAGGTTATAAAGAAGCAACCAAGAGCTGGGGCAAAGAACTTCCCGATATCAGCAAGCAAACCTACGATGCAGTAGAACAGAAATTCAATGAGTGGAAGAATTCCGCAACCGAATGATCCTTCTATATTCAAAAAACAAAATGATAATTTAATTCAACGATAAACCGGACGGTGTGCCCCGTCCGGTTTTTTTCGCATCCAATACACACAGCGAATTTCTTAATAAGTCAAAAATCCCGTCGACTTACGCCGACGGGACCTCTTTATCTCAGTTCTTATTCTTACTCTACTACGTAAGGAAGAAGTGCGATGTGTCTAGCACGCTTGATAGCAACTGTAAGTGCTCTCTGATGCTTAGCGCATGTGCCTGTTACACGTCTCGGAAGGATCTTTCCACGCTCAGAGATATACTTCTTAAGCTTTGCGGAATCCTTGTAATCGATAACGTTGTCCTTACCGCAGAATACACAAACCTTTCTTCTTCTGCGAACGCCGCCTCTTCTTCTTGAACCATCTGTACTCTTATTGTATGGCATAATATTCATCTCCTAATCTCGGACAGACCGGCGATCAGCTAAACGGTAATTCGTCGTCAATCTCGTCCGGTACATTCATGAAACCATCATCTGCCGGCTGTGGAGCACTTGCAGGAGCGGAATATCCGCCGGACTGCTGACCGCCATAGCTCTGAGCATCCGCATTATATGAATCAGCAACACGCTTGCTCTCAGCAAATTCAATTTCTTCTCCGACTACATCTGTCGTATAAACTTTCTGACCGTCTTTGTTTGTATAGCTTCCTGTCTGAATACGACCGGTAACAACAAGCTTAAGGCCCTTATGAGCATATTTCTCAATAAACTCAGCCTGTCTGCCGAAAGAGACCATGCTGATGAAATCAGCGGTCTGCTCTGCACCATCTCGTCTACCACGGCGATCGACAGCAAGTGTATATCTTGCAATTACGGTTGCATTCTCGCCCTGTGAATGGCGAATGTCAGGATCTCTTGTAAGGCGCCCCATCAGAATAACTTTATTCATAAATTTTTATTGCCTCACTTTCCTTCAGAATGCCTGTTATCCAGAGTTAAATTACTCTGCGCTCTCCTCTGCCTTTTCAGCAGGAGCTTCCTCTGCCTTCTTAGCAGGCTGTACATCTGCCAGCTCGTCAGACACGATGAGATAACGTACGACATTGTCCATTATACGCATACGATTCTCAATTTCAGCCGGTGCTGTGGGCTCTGCCTCGAACTTGATGAAAGTATAGTAACCTTCCTTCATCTTCTGGATCTCATAGGCAAATCTCTTCTTGCCCCACTCGTCAACGTTCTTGATTTCGCCGCCAAAACGCTCAACCAGTGCCTTAACTTTACCGAGCACCTCGTTCTTGGCGTCTTCCTCAAGCTTTCCGTTGATTACAACGGTTAACTCATACTTGTTCATTATTTTTCCTCCTTTTGGTCTTCTGGCTCATGCATGAGCATGAACAAGGATATATCACAAGTCGGCATTGTAACACAGATCTCAATCCTGTTCAAGAACTTCTTTAATATTTTTTTCAAACGCATCTCTACGGATCATTACCTGCCTGCCGCATCCTGTACATTTTATGCGAAAATCCGCGCCTGTGCGAAGGACTTCCCATGTATCTGCGCCGCACGGATGCTTCTTTTTCATTCTGACTTTACAGCCTGTCTGAATATCCATTTATCAGTGTACCTCAATGCTTCCGAGTACTTTTCCTATGCTGTCGGTTATGACGAGATCAGCCGCGCTGTCTCTCGATGTTGCTCCCTTATTGATAAGTACCAGCTTGTCTCCACGGAAGTAATCAATGAGTCCTGCTGCCGGATATACTACCAGGCTTGTTCCTCCGATTATGAGTACGTCAGCCTCAGATATCGCTCTTATAGAGTTTTCCATAGTCTGGGAATCAAGTCCTTCCTCATAAAGAACCACATCAGGCTTTACTATGCCTCCGCACTCATCACATTCCGGTACAGCACCCTTATAGTTGATCATATAATCAAGATCAAAGCTCTTTCCGCACTTCATGCAGTAATTACGAAGCGTGGAACCGTGAAGTTCGTATACTGTCTTACTTCCTGCCGCCTGATGGAGACCATCAATATTCTGAGTAACAACCGCAGTAAGTTTTCCTGCCTTTTCAAGTTCCGCAAGTTTCTTATGTGCAGCGTTCGGTTCAGGTCTGTGATCAGCGCCGACCATCAGGATCTTATCATTATAAAAACGATAAAATTCCTCAGTTTTTCTCATAAAGAAAGTGTGGCTCAGGATCTGCTCCGGCGGATAATCATACTTTTGATGATATAATCCATCAACCGAACGAAAATCCGGGATGCCACTTTCAGTCGACACTCCCGCGCCTCCGAAAAATACGATACGCTTTCCATTATCAATGATACTTTGCAGTTCTCTGATAGCTTCGTCCATACGAACCCCTTTCTCGCCTCATGGATCTATAGCAAAATTACTTATAGTACTCCGACCTGCATGGTCCCCCTTAGGACCTTCTCATTTTTATCATTGCGAATAGCGATCTTCAGCTTCATCGCATGGTATGCATCATTCTTCTCGCTGACTGTTCCGCTTATGGTAAGAGTCTGTCCGGGATAGACCGGCTTCATGAATTTTACTTCAGTATTTTGGATAAGACTATTCTCACCCGGCAGATAAACGCCGGCAAGAGTTGATAAAAAAGATGCTGTCAGCATTCCAAAAGCAGCCTTTCCGTCATATCCTTTTTCTCTTGCAAAATCATCATCTGCGTGAAGCGGATTCACATCTCCCGTGATCTTTCGGAAAGAATCCATCATTTCCTCAGTAAGCGTTACACTAAAGGACTCTTCATGACCTATTTCGATTTCTTCGTATTTGTAATGATTCATTTCTCTTCCAGTTTCTTCTGAATAAGATCAACCATCTCTCCGACATTTTTCAGAGCACCTACCTCACGGATATTGAATTTCATCTTAAATTCCTTCTCCATGGTCATTACCAGCTCTACATGCGCCAGAGAATCCCAGTCTTCAATATCTTCCGCATTTGACTCATCAACGATCACCAATGTATCATCGTCAAATTCCTCACGAAAAATTATTGTGATCTTTTCAAAAATCTCTTCTCTTGTCAAAACAAACCTCGTTTCAATAACACTATATATATCTGATGCATTATAACATAAATGCGTTGATCATAGATAGAAAATGTACTTTTGCCCCTGCCATCATGATATAATGTTTTTTATGGAGAACAAACGCAATAGGCGTATCCGAAAACTTGCGATCTACTCTGTGCTTATGACGTTCACATCAGTTGTTCTGCTTATTATTTCACTGACACTCGTCATTAAAAAAGATCATGCATTTTTTTCCGGCGCCAAAGATAATAGATCACAAAGCGCTGTTTCGTCAAATCTCGCCGAAACAGATGCAGAGTATTCACGCTTAATTACAGCAAATCAGCTTCTCACGAAGCAGAATAAGGTACTTAAAGAGACGAGCACAGGTGCTCTTTTTAAAGCAAAGCTCAAGGAGATGGCTCAGGAAGGTCTTTCCACCACCCAGATCCTTAAATACTTTTTCCCGGATGAACTGATACTTACCGATGAAGGAAGCTTTCATTTTTATGATATTAATTATGATCTGAAGCTCCACGGACATCCGGATGAACGTTTCGTCCTAAATGATAAAGGCGAAATCGAGTACATCGAAAACGATGTCTCTGCTGGCATAAAAGGAATCGATATCTCCAAATATAACGGCACGATAGATTGGGAAAAGGTCGCTGCCGATGGAGTAAAATTCGCATATATACGCGCCGGTGTCCGCGGATACAGTTCCGGCAAGATCGTCATGGATGAAACATTTAAGTCAAATGTTGAAGGAGCCTCTGCTGCAGGAATCCAAATAGGAACCTATTTTTTCAGTCAGGCAGTAAACGAGGAAGAGGCCATAGAAGAAGCTAACGCGGTTATCGAGGTTCTCGACGGCATAAATATAACCTGTCCCATCGCGTATGACCTGGAGAAAGTCGAACACGCAGACAGCAAGCCACGCACAAATGGTCTTTCTACTGAACAGTTTACAAAAAACACTATCGCTTTCTGCGACCGTATCAGTGAAGCAGGCTACACGCCCATGATATACGGAAATATCAAGACCTACCTCATGCTCCTCGACATGACACAGCTTGAGGACTACCAAAAGTGGTTTGCAGGCTATATTTCCGAAGACTCCATTACTCCGTATTTCCCTTATGAAATGCGGATCTGGCAGTATACCTCCAAGGGAACTGTCGACGGTATCGACGGCAAATGCGATATGAATATAGCCTTTTATTAATGGAAAGGATCTTATAATGAATAACTATGTACCATTAAAGGATATTGCTTCACACTTCGGTCTCGTAAATGGTGACAGTGTGTGGATCTCATCCGATATAAAGACACTCCTCTACACCTGCGCAGAGCACGAGGACAGTACCGATATGAACGTCCTCATCGACAGCATCATCGATATAATCGGCCCCGAAGGAACCATACTCATCCCGACCTTTAACTGGGATTTCTGCAGTGGAAAGACATTTGATATAAAAAAGACCCCCTGCAAGACCGGAGTCATCGGAAAGGTCGCTCTGAAGCGTCCTGATTTCAGACGCACACAGCACCCGATCTACAGCTTTGCGGTATGGGGAAAAGACAGAGATTATCTATGTTCCTTAACAAACAAGAGCTCTTTCGGTGCGGATTCACCTTTTACCTATTGTAAAGAGCACAATACAAAAAATATTTTTATCGACGTAGAATGCCAGCACTCATTTACCTTTGTTCATTATGTAGAAGAGCAGGTAGGCATCAGCTATCGTTATCTAAAGGATTTCACTGCAGGCTACATCGATGAAGATGGAAATGAAACCACACGAACATACTCTATGAATGTCCGTGATCTGGACAAGGATATTTTTGTAACGATCTATCCTTTCGAAGAAGATTTTAAGAAGGTCGGTGCATCACGCCGATTTGAGCTGAATGACATCCCGATGAAAGTCGTTGAGATAGGAAAAACCTACGACATCATCGCGGATGACGTTAAAAACAATCGAAGCAGAAAAGTCTGCACCTACACAGGACAGGAAGATTGATCTTAAGTCAAAAGCGGTTCCGACACTTAAAACACATAGTGTCGGAACCGCTTATTATTTCTATTTACCTTATCCCTTTACAACCGCATCAACAAATTCTTCGAGTCTGGCTGCATCTGAAGGATGAAGCGCACTCTTTATCGTGAGCACATCTTCCAAAACTGTCACATTCTTAAGTTTTGCCAGCTCTTCCTTCATAAGTTTGCCCGCTGCCGGAGCCCACGTACCGTTTTCTGCCAAAGCAAATGTCCTGTTCTGGACGTTAAGAGCTGCCAGATCATGGAGAAATGCTGCCATAGGCAGATAAATACCGTTGTTATATGTCGGGCAGAAAAGCACGATCTTCGATGAACGGAATACTTCGGAGATCAAATATGAGGTATGTGTTTTTGATACATCATATACCTTTACACTCGTGCCGCTCTTGCCTCGCAGATGAGCAGCTGCAGTCTCAGCCGCACTTTCTGTATGTCCATACAAGCTGCCGTAGATCACGACGATTCCATCATCTTCCGGCGTATAGGTACTCCACTTCTGATATTTATCGATGAACCACGAGATATTTTCTCTCCAGACCGGACCATGAAGAGGCGCGATCATTCCTATATCGAGTCCTGCTGCCTTTTTTAGAACTGCCTGAACCTGCGGACCATACTTTCCTACGATGTTTGAATAATAGCGGCGGGCTTCGTCCAGATATTCTTTCTCAAAATCGTGATCATCAGCAAATATTCCGCCATCCAGTGCTCCGAATGTTCCAAATGCATCTGCCGAGAAAAGAACCTTTGTATGATCATCATATGCCATCAGGACTTCCGGCCAGTGAACCATCGGTGCTGTAACAAAGTGATATGTATGCTTTCCGGATGAAAGCGTATCGCCCTCTTTCACAGTCACCCGTTCACACTTATCAAGTCCCGAGAAAAACTGATCTAAAAATTTGAATGTCTGTATGCTTCCGACAAGCTTCACATCGGGATAGCGTGTGATCACATCCGCGATTTCTGCGCAGTGATCCGGTTCCATGTGGAGTATCACGAGATAGTCCAGTTTCTCACCATCCAGTGCGCCTCCGAGATTTTCAAGAAACTGACCGGCAATAGAAGCATCTGCCGTGTCGAAAAGTACATTTTTTTCATCACGGATCAAATAACTGTTGTAGGATACACCATCCGGCAACGGAAACAGATTTTCAAAAAGCGCAAGTCTCCTGTCGCTTCCGCCAAGCCAATATGTGTCCTCTGTAATCTCTCGTATATTAACCACAGCTGTACCTCCCTCTATTCAACTTTTTGTACGCGCACAATCTCTTTATTTTTGACCCTGTCAGATGACACGAATTGCTCCGCTTCTTACGAAGCCTTCGCAATTCTTTAACACTCGCATTTCGCGTAACTACGCTCCATGCTCGTGTTTTGCGGGTCCCAAATAAAAAAATCTTTTTGTGCAGGCACAATCGATTTTTTTACTTTTGACCCTGTCATCATAGTACCATATTCAGGATAAATTATAGTATTTTTATTCAAACACTATGCTAATTTTGTTTCGGTTTTTTGCATTTTTTTGTACAGACCTCTTGTTTTAAATGAATATGTGTTCGATTTTTGTATTCAAATGCTGCGTCTCATGCTACAATAATCATTTGAAAGGCGGAACATCTATGGTTAATGAGCACTCATCCAACAATTTCACAGATATCAGGATCGTCAGAGGTTATCAGGATGAGTCTCTGCCTGTTAGAAAGGATCCCCCTGCCCGTGAGAAAGTCTCTCTGCCCGAAAAACTCCGGCAAATGAAAGCTATCTCAAAAGAAGTGCATACTTTTCCTAAACCCGAAAGCTGGTACTTTTATAAACAGGCTCAGTTTGCTGCCGATTACACAGATGACTTCGAGTATAACGGTATGTTCCGGCGATATTTCCCAACATACAGGGACATGAAAGACGAAGAACTTCGCGGATATTTTTCATTCAGGACACGATTTCGAGAGGGACGATATGACGCAGAACCGCAGTTATCCTTTGTATATGTATATATTTATGAAATCCTGAACGGTATCGGTGTCACCCCGGAATCCGGCTTTGAGATCTTAAAAACGATAGATACATTATATGGTTCTAAAGATGCTACTCTGCGCGATTATCTCCGCCGATGGATACGAGATTATATTATTTATTACAATCTTGATCATTCTTATGCAGCCGAATATTTCAGTGTGGATATGGACTCTGCCGTATCTATCCTTATGCAGGCCTTTTCCGATGCTGAAAATAAGTTTCTAGTTCTCATTGGCGAAAAAGAAGAAAGAGATGCAGCTGAGACAGATTCAGCTCCGGACCCGATAAACGATGATGACATGTTTCAGGCTGTTTGCACCATGTCATCCTATGCGATAGAAAAGTCACCTTTATACAAAAAGGATCCTGAACTTGTAAAATCTGCCATAGTCGAAATGCTTAAGGAATTATCAGGTGTTGCCAAACGGCTCAATCGTGATTCGCTATTTGAATACTGCTTTGGGCGTCGAGGTGTTTTTCCTGTTAGTCTCTTTAAGAATGCAGTATTCTACGACCATCTGAAACACGAGGATCATCTCTACGAAATAAGTCCTCTGTGCCTTTACCGATGTGTAAACGGACGATGGTCTCGCGAAGCCTACAGCCACTCCTCCGAAAAAAGCAAAACGCTCGGTGATATCTGTCATGAGACAGACCGCTTACTCCGTGAAAAAACAAATTTTGGACATAGCATCAAGCGGCGCCTTATGAGCGATGCATTTTCTGAAGAGATCAGCTGGGTAATAGATAAGCTTTTACTTGAGCGAGAAAGAGCCGCACGTCCGCGTGTAGAGATCGATCTCTCAGTACTTGATTCCATCCGTTTAGATGCTGCGAAGACAAGGGATTCTCTGCTGGTTCCGGAGGATGCGGAAACGCATACTGATATATTGTCTGATGGAAGTTTTCACCCCGGAAGGTTACATAACTCAGAAGAACTTGATTTCTCTGTTTCTGATTCAATAACAAAGAATTCAATTAATAATGATAGTTCTGTAAATCCTGGTGATTTAGATAACGCAGAGAATAGTTTACATAACTCAACGCAAGATTTACATAATCCAATAAACTCACCTTCTCATGATCTTCCGTTAACCGACGATGAATTTTTTGTACTTAATTCTCTTCTGCGCGGTTTACCATGGAAGGAGTATGCAACTGAACATCATCTGATGATAAGCATGCTTTGCGATGATATAAATGAAAAAATGATGGATATCATCGGTGATACCATAATCGAATTTGACGGAGACAAACCGGAGCTTATCGAAGACTATATCCCGGAATTACAGGAACTTCTGCCTGAAAACTGATTTCAATCGCAGAATGATTTACATAATTTTTTGTTTTATCTCGTGTTTTTGGAGGTTTTTATAACATGGAAATCAGAAAAAAAGTACCGAAAAGAATCGCCGGTACTCTTATAAATTCATTAAAGGGCGGTGTTGTTCCCCGCATAGGTCTTCCCTATGTTACGGTCGGAAGAACTGCGGAAATACAGGCCCTTTTGCATGATGTGGATGTGATAAGCGACGGCGGAGCATCCTTTCGATTCATAGCAGGACGTTACGGAAGCGGAAAGAGCTTTCTCCTGCAGACCATTAGAAATTATGTGATGGACAGAGGCTTTGTTGTGGTAGATGCAGACCTCTCTCCTGAGCGAAGACTTCAAGGCACACGTGGTCAGGGACTCGCTACCTATCGTGAACTCCTTAGAAATATGTCTACAAAGACACGCCCGGAAGGCGGCGCGCTTACTCTTATCCTCGACCGATGGATCAGCGCCGTACAGGCTGAAACTCTTCAGGAAAACGATATGACACCGGATGATCCCGCACTTTCTTCTGCCGTAGAAAAGAAGATCATGCAGGTCATCTACTCCATGAACGAACTGGTTCACGGTTTCGACTTTGCCCGTCTCCTCACCATGTATTATCAATCCTATGTAACGGGTGACGAAGAGACAAAAGGAAAGGTCATCAAGTGGTTTCGCGGAGAATATAATACAAAAACAGAAGCCAGACAGGATCTTGGTGTAACCATTATCATCACCGACGATGACTGGTATGAATACTTAAAGCTCTTTGCCTGGTTTCTAAAAAAAGCTGGTTACAGCGGAATGATGATAATGATCGATGAACTGGTAAATATCTACAAGATACCAAACTCGATCACCCGCCAGTACAACTATGAAAAGATACTTACTATGTACAATGATACATTACAGGGAAAGGCACAGTATCTCGGCATTATCATGTGCGGAACTCCACAATGTATCGAAGACAGGAGACGCGGTGTTTACAGCTATGAAGCTCTCCGTTCCCGTTTGCAGGAAGGGAAATTTTCGGTTGAAGGCGCGCGAGATATGCTTGCTCCTGTAATCCGTTTAGAACCGCTCACTGCGGAAGAAATGCTGGTTCTTGTCGGAAAACTCGCTGATATCCATGCAGATCTCTACGGCTATGAAAACTATATTTCCGACGAATCACTCGCTGACTTCATAAAGATAGAATTCGGGCGTATCGGTGCCGACTCAAAGATCACCCCGAGAGAAGTCATCCGTGACTTTATAGAACTCCTCGATATCCTCTATCAGCATCCTGATCAGAGTATTGAAATTATCCTTTCATCCGACGAATTCAGCTATGCCAAAAGCCTCGAACCTGGCGACGGACCTCTAAGTACCACTTCCGATCAATATGCAGAATTTACTATCTGACACCGTTTATAACAAGAATACAACAAAGGACTTTGATATATTGTATGTACCAAAGTCCTTGTTTTGATCAACTATATGAATATATCTCTTCTACCCTCACATAATGCACCGGGATTTCCTCCGGGACGAGTTCGCGGATCCATTCTGCCGCGTACTCCATTCCCGGCTCCTCAAGACTGAAATGACCTACATTAAAGCAGGCTTTACTCCTGCCAAGCCTTGCAGCGTCCCTGATATATGACAGGAGATTCCACTCGATTATCTCTCCCGGAATGACTGCGTCATAACCACCATGCTCCAGTTCTTTAATGATAGATGTCGCATAGTCGTGATAATTACCGTTTTCATCCTCACCTTCAGCTCCAAAGATCCCCGGACAGAGATGAGCAATTATCGCAACCTTACGCAGCTTGTCCTCAGGATTACCGATAAATCTGAGACCGTTAAGCTTAAACTTATCAGTAAGAAAACTTCCCATCTCCCCAACCGTCATCTCCGGTATCTCAAAGGGGAAAAACATAGGGATTTCCACGTTATCTATCATATAATCTTCCCATCCAAGCCGCTTGATCACTCCGGTAAAAATACTGTCAGGCACATGCGCATGCATATGGTCATGATCGCGCCATATGGTGACACCGTATTTTTCAATGAGCTTCTTCTTTTCGTTCACTGTCTCATTTTCAAAGTCCGTATGCCAGTCCGTATAGTCCGGTGTCATATAAAAAGTCGGTTCATGAACAATTAGAAGATTTGCTCCGAGCTCTGCCGTCTTCTCGATCGCGTCAATAGTCGGCACGATCGCAGTAACAATTCCTGTACACTCATCTGACGGATCCCCCGCCTTAAAACCGTCACATGTCACGCTCTCATCGATTTTCGGATGATAAGCCTTTATCTTATCTATAATTTCCTGATGTGTCATTTATAAAACCTCAAAACCCCAATACCAGTCTGTCCTTCGTATTCTCCTCTATTCCTGCGAGGAAAGAAAATGCATTGTCCGTCATCCTTTCCCAAACATCAAATTCATGATTGCCTGTTGTTTCGACAAAAACATGAGGTATCTCATTTTCCAAAAGCACGCTGTCAAATCTCTTTACTGCATCAAATACCAGTCCGTCACCATTTCCGCAGGTTATAAAAACCTCAGGCATGTTTTCATCTGCCTTATGTCTTGGATATTCACTGAAAAGGTCCTTCTCACTTCCGATATACTCTTCATCAGATCCAAAATAGCTCTTATAAACCTCCGGTCTGAAACCTATCTCCGGAAAACTGCACAGAAGATGCTTCGGATCTACAGCAGGAGAAAATGCCGCGATCTTAGAAAAGACATCTCTGTACTTCAGACCGTTATAAAGCGCACCATAACCTCCCATGGAGATTCCGGCTATATATGTATCTTCCCTGTTTTTTGACAAAGGAAGTATCTTTCTTGTTTCTTCAATAAGTTCTTTACCGATAAAAGCAGAAAAATTTTCATTTCTCTCCGGGTGATCTATATAAAACGAATTGCAGCCATCAACGAGGATGATCGCCATTCCCTTTAATTCACACTGCTTTCTGAGATTCATATAAGTCAGTATCCCGGCTGCATCAAGGCTGTATCCCGGCAGGAAGTAGCAGGTCCTGAAAGGAGCCTCCCACTGTACTCCGCTGACACCATCAGTCGGCAGAAATGCCTTTATCTCAACATTTCTAAATAATGACTTAGACGAAAATTCCATTGTTAAATATGCCATAATAAACCTACTTCATTCCGTTTTTCACCCATACCGAAGGTGTACATCCAAAAGCTCTGTGGAAAGCATTTATAAATGATTTCACGTTTGAAAAACCATTCTTCATCGCGCAGTCGAGAAGCTTTTCATCCGGATTTTTCCGAAGCATCTCCACGCTATGAGACAGCCGGATATTTTGCAGGTAGTCATGGAAGTTGCTGCCTACATGGTCCCTAAAAGATCTGGATAAGTGTGCTGAGGAATAATTGAACACCTCCGCAACCTGCGACAACGTGATATTTTCCGAATAGTGCTCTTCTATGTAATTAAGCACATCCTTTACCGCTGCCTCAGACTTTCCCCTTTTTGCCGCATTCTTTTCCTCAGAAATACAGCTAACGTTTATGATCTGTAAAAACCTGAATAACAGCTCCATTTTTTTAAGCTTTATGGCTGTACTGCTGTTGTCACCCCAAAACGCAAGATCTTCCGGTGTAGAATCTGCATTGTGTTCCAGATTCCACTTCACATGTTTCGCGCTTTTATCTGTTCCGCTCTTTGAACCGCTGCTCAGATTTTTGTTCTTCTCCAGCTCTCCGAATTCAAGCATGAGTTCTCTGACTCTCTCATAGTCCGCGCTGCCTTTTTTGGGTGCTTCCAGCCAGACATCCTTCCCAAGCCAGTTATCAAGGAAACTCTTTGATATCTGAACTGTCACGCCCTTAAAAATATCCGTTTTTTTATAAAAATGATCCGAATGGATGACTGTTGAATTGATCACATTCCACTCGTCAGCCACTTTTATGACCTGCTTCCCATCAACATAGCTCATAACCCTTCCATCTGTAACAAGGTTAAACTCTATGTTTCTGTGCCAATGAAGGGGAGTGTAGATATTTTCTCCTTCAAAATCATGTACATAAATCTTGATCGGCACCTGGTTGTTTTCAAACTTCTCAACCTGATATAACGCTGTCATAAATACTTTCCAATCTACTTAATTCATTCCATTATCTAAAGATAAGCTGTGCAAAGTCCCTGATACACTTACGCCATGTATTCCAGTCGTGAGTACCTTTATAAATCTTTCGCACTTCACTTATGCCGCTTTTTTCGACGATCTCGTTATCTTTCTCAAAATATTCGAGGAAGGGATCCTCATCCCCGATCGCTCTGAAAAATACCTGAAATACATCCTTGTCCTGTAATTCTTCAAGGAACCTGAGATGACTATCGTCACTCGGAGCCCGATCTACCATATCAAGCTCAGATCCCTGTATCCAATCATGCAGAAATCCGCTGAAAATACCCAATGACGAAAAGAGTTCCGAATGTGTAAAACCGCTTATAGATGTCTGAAGTGATCCCATTGACAGACCTGCGAGAGCTCTCATCTCGCGAGATCCGCCAACTCTGTAGCGGGACTCAACAAACGGTATCACATCATTTAATAAAAATTCATCAAATTCCCGGAAATCCACCAGTCTTCTACCGTCACGACGTACCTGCACCATTCCGCAATTCATTACAACCGCAAAAGGCTTACATTTCTTTTCTGCAATGAGGTTATCAAGGATCACAGGAAGCTTACCTGTAGTGCACCATCCAATCTCATTTTCTCCATGTCCATGCTGGAGATAGAGAACAGGATACTGTGTGTCGCTGCTGTCATATCCATACGGAGTATAAACAAGGCATCTCTCCCACTCATCTGTGACTGATGAATGGAAATACTCAATGGCTACACGTCCCTGAGGAACATCCTGCCTGGTATAAAACTCTTCATCCTCATCAGGCAGTTCAATATAGTTGCACGGTCTTGAATATCCGTATCCGATTGGCAGATACGGTGACAGAAGTTCAACTCCATCAATCTTTAGAAGTATGTAATTTACACCACTCTGAAAGGGCAGCTCCGCCTGCCACACGCCTTTGTCATCCCTAACGCATTCAATTTCCTGATCCGCATATGTGAAAGATACGCTCTTTGCCTCAGACGCATGGAAATTCAAACACCATTTCCCGTTAAGCCTTACCACTACTTCCGGCATCCCCTGAGGTAAAAGTACCGGATCATTTGATAGAAACTGCTCTGTATTTAATTCCTTATGATCCATCTCGTCTTACCTCTGTCCGATCTTTTCAAGAATGTAATCCACGCCGTTAAAAATATACTTATTCCAGAAATTCCAGTCATGTATTCCCGGACCTTCTTCGTACTTGAAATCCGCTTTTTCCTCTGTAAGGAACTTACGCATGATCTGATTTTCGTTATAAAGGAAATCCTCTGTTCCGATCGCCATATATATTTCCGGGATCTTTCTCCCTTCTGCTGCAAGTTTCTTATATAGAACTTCCGGGTTCTTATCTGACTCCGGCAAAGTCTCCAGATCTCCAAATACCTCGCGGTAATACTCGTAATTTGCAATGTCGTCGCTGTCTCCAGGCTTCATTTTTGAGATCGTATGTATTATGAGTGCAGAAGATAGTGCAACTACTCCTCCAAATGTTTCCGGATAAGCCAAAGCAGTATGAAGAGCGCCAAATCCACCCATGGAAAGTCCACCGATCAACGTGTCCTCTCGTCTGTCAGATAATCCAAAGACTTTTCTAGTATACTCAACGATTTCCTTGCCTGTATAAGTCTCATACTGACAACCGGTAGCTTTTCTATTGAGATAAAAGTTATTTCCTGCTGCTATCATGATAACAGCAAGATTGTATTTAAGTGCCAGATCCTCTGCTGCTCCGTTATATTCCCAATCGCTATGATTTCCTGTAACACCATGAAGGAGATATAAAGTCTTCATAGGTCTTGAGAAATGTGGATTTCCTGCCGTAAGAACTTCCGGATAATCATTCGGGATAACGTATGTAAACTCAACCTGTCCATACTGACAAACCGAATAGAAACGCATTGTACCTGTTGCCATTTTTGCCTCCTATAAAAAACGAATTATTTACGACCTTGCTGTCTCTGCAGCAAGTACTTCAACCTCCGACTGCTCTACATCATTCTTTAATGCATCCTGTCTTCTAATCTCGAGCTCTGCACGGATCTCAGGATATTTCTGATCAAGGTGATAGAAAACATTTATCACTGCCACACTGAGCATCAGTATTACCGGCAGACCGATATAGCAAAATTCGATCGCTCTGCAAGCAGATGCTGTCTGATACTCTGCGCCTCCTACATATCCTCCTGCATTAAGGATAGCAGTGATGAGGAGTGATACCAGTGAATTTGCGATCTTTATGCTAAATCCGATAAATGCCATGAGGAATCCCTGTATCCTGACTCCATTTTTCCACTCACCATAGTCAACTGCTTCGGCACACATTACATAAATAATGCCATTGATAAATGCGAGACCAACAGATGCGATTACTGAAAATGCGATAACAAGAACTATATTATTCTTTCCAGCCAATGTTCCAAGAGAGCCTGCAACTGACAGCACTGCTCCGACGCATACAAGATTTCTCTTTCCGATCTTTGATGCGATAAAGGGAATCGTAAGTGTGATCGGGATACCTATGATATTTGATACAGAAAGCAGAGTTGATGTTATTCCGGAATTTTTCAGAACATTTGCCGCAAAATAAACTGTTGTAGTTGATTTTATTACTACCACTGCGATAGTGAACAATGAAGTAAGTGCGCAGATGATCCACGGACCGTTCTTCATTGCCTTGATCATGTCCACAGCTGTTACTTTCTGACCGGACTCGGTATTCATACGCTCTCTAGTATTTAGCCCGTCGATCATGATGAGAACTGCACCTACGATACCAAAAACAGTAGCAACTATTCCATAACCCATATATTCATTGCCGTTTCCGAGGATTTTTACAAGACTCAGGGCAAATGCTGCAACCGCCAGCTGTCCGAAATTTGTTCCGAGACTTCCGCACATATTTACACCTAGACGATCCTTGGAATCATCAGTCATCGCTGTAAGAAGTACGTTCTGCGGTATGAGAACAGCTGTGTATGCCAATGTATAAAGAACATAAGTCACAAGCGCATATATGTACTTTGTAGTGCTGTCAGCACTCGGTATATGAAACATGAAAAAGCAGATCACAGCCATTGGTATCGCACCAAACAAAATATACGGTCTGCATTTTCCGAAGCGGCTTTTTGTATTATCAACGATAACACCCATAAGAACATCTGAAACCGCGTCTGCAATACCACCTACCATCATGATCGTTCCTACCTGGATGAGTCCCAGCTTTATCACATCCGTGTAGAAATACATCATAAAAGTCGAAACAATCGTTGTTGCCAGGCAGATTCCCATATTACCTGAACCATAGCTTATCTTTTCCAAAAGTGACATTTTATTACTTTTCGTACCCATAAAAGACCTCCAGATGATATATGTCATTTACGGGTATATTATGCGGTTATTACCATTCAATCTCTTTCCCTTTATGATCATCCGGCTTGTCATTTTTTGATATTTTTAAATTTACCATATCAAAAAACGACACTGTTATCCCTCCTTACTTTAAGCATCTTCATTAAGTGATTCTTAAATGTGCGAAGACCTTCCACTCGCGCACCCGCTTCAGCATCCCCTCAATATCGAGGACACCATAGGCAAATCCTTTCCTTACAAGCTCCTTCGGCAGAAAATCATCATATTTCTCAAAAACCGGAACCTCATTCGGAAAAAGCAGGTCCATAGGATCAAGAGGCATATCAGCAGCCTGAATCACAATATCAAAAAACTCATTGCGGCTTGCTTTCATAGTAAACTGGATAAAATACGGTCGCGATGCATCAAACCCTTTCATGGCGAGGAGCTGCCCGCATCTGAGACGCAGGAAACGCTCCAGCGCCAGAAAAGCATAAGTCCCAAGCCACGGGAAAAGAGCCCACATATTTCCGCCAAGAGAAATAAGAGGATTCTGTAAAATACCCGAGGCGCGGACCGCATTACGGGCAGAAGAAAGCCGCGCGGTGGCATTCTGCATGAGATAAGGATAAAACCTGTCTTCAGACAGAACTGCCTTCATACGCTCCAAAATATGAGTATTAATATCACCGGGGCACTCGCCAAAATAAGCCGGAACATTGCCTTTGATAAGCTCGCAATAAACCTCATGACGCTTGTGATCAACCTCGGTCACAACCCACACATGACCGGCAATAGCGATTTTTTCACCCGCAGGAGGCGGCATAACGATAGTACCAAGCTCCTGAGATTCGCATCTCACTTTGTACTCCTCGTTCTCCTGAAAAACAGCATAAAACTTAAAATTATTCGTGATCCGTTCACCGGTAAGCCCTACAATAAGTCCCTGTCTCTCGGTCCACTGGATATGATCAGTCTCTAGAAGGTGACGCAGGAGCACACGGAAATCATCCTGACTCACCCGGTAAAACACGCTAAGAGACAAAACACGTGAAGCAAGCTCGGCAGGAGTCATCTCGCCGCCGGAAGCAAGTGTGCTCATAGTCTGGTGATAAAGAAGGCTGTACGGAAGCCTGTCGAGGCGAGGAGGTTCAACCCACTTTTCCTCCAGATAAACCTGTATGAGGGCGATACCCTGTAAAAGTTTCCACGGGATGCACTCAGGAAGCATGGCACGTGGTTCCGGCGGATCCTCACGCATGACAAACCACATCTCAGGCGGAAGATCTCTTCGCCCGGTACGTCCCATACGCTGTAAAAAAGAAGAAACGGTAAACGGTGCATCTATCTGAAAGGCTCTTTCAAGCCGTCCAATATCAATACCAAGCTCTAAAGCAGACGTAGTAACGGTAGTAAGATAAGTATCCTCATCCTTCATCAGCTCCTCAGCAGACTGCCGATAGGACGCAGAAAGATTACCGTGATGGATGAGAAACCTGTCGGGTTCGTGCTTTGCTTCACAGTACTGGCGGAGAGTAGTGGTCACTGCCTCCGCATCCTCTCTGGAATTGCAGAAAACAAGACATTTTTTGCCTCGAGTATGCTCAAAAATATATCCGATTCCCGGATCAGCGGCGAGAGGCGCACTGTCAGACGCCTGTTCAAGAACCGGAAGAGGAATATTTACGTTGTCGCATTCCGGACTCACGTGATTAATAACATCCACATCAATGATATTTTCATCATTGAAAGTTGTATTTTTTCTGACAGGATCAGTTGCCTGAGGACCGGATACATAAAAATGTTCCATGGAAATACGCCAGGTCTGCCCCTTGCTTTCGATCACAGGGATCACGGTTCCGCGTCCCGTACCGGATGCAAGAAATTTACCGGTCATCTCGGGATCACCTATAGTCGCGGAGAGACCGATACGACGTGGATTTACACCTGCCATTCGTGCAAGACGTTCGATAAGGCAGATGGTCTGACCGCCACGATCGCCGCGCATCAGGGAATGAACTTCATCAATGACGATAAAACGCAGATCCCCGAAAAGTTTGGGGATAATAGCGTGTTTATGCAGCATCAGAGCTTCCAGAGACTCCGGTGTGATCTGTAGGATTCCGGAAGGATTTTTCAGCATCTTGCTTTTATGAGACTGTGAAACATCACCATGCCAGTGCCAGACAGGGATCTCAGCCTCTTCACAAAGTTCCAGAAGTCGTCCGAACTGGTCATTTATCAAAGCTTTCAGCGGACCGATGTAAATGGCGCCGATGGAAGAGGGAGGTTCTTCTGAAAAAAGCGTTAGAATAGGAAAAAATGCAGCCTCAGTTTTTCCGGACGCGGTTGACGCAGAGAGCAGCACATTGTCATCGGTATTAAAGATGGCATCACCAGCCGCAACCTGAATAGCACGCAGGTTTTCCCATTCATGTTCATATATGAAATCCTGTATAAAAGGAGCATATCTGTTAAAAATATTCATAGGCTCTCTCCTATTTCATTCCTAAAACACTCAAAAAACGCTTCAGCACTTTCGGACAAAACTCTGTCCCGGCGTTTTGCGATGCAGATGGTGCTTGTTAGTTCGGTTTCTGAGAGTTCTCTGTATGATAGATTATGAGCGAGTGGCATTATTGATGCAGGGAGTAGTGCAACTCCTACTCCTGCTTCTGCCCATTGGAGCGTGGTCCTGGCATCATCGTTTATACATCTGATATTTGGCGAAAGTTTTTCCCGTGAGAACAGTTCTTTTATTATTTTTTCCCATCGTCGATAAATGATCAAAGGATGGTCTTTCAAATCCTTAAATGAAATCGTGCCTTTGGGCAGTTTTTCTATATACTGCTCTGTTGCAGCAGCGATTATCCTATCGGTCTTTATATTCAAAATATCAAGTTCAGCACCGGGAAAGGGCGTACGAATTACTGCCAGTTCTATTTTTTGCTTTTCGAGAGCATTTAACAACTGATAGGTGTTGCCGTCATATATTTTGAATTGTATTCTTTCATGACTCTTTCTGAAGCGATTCAGTCCGTGAAAGAATTCTTCGCATGATGCAGAAGATACAACTCCTATACGCAGGCTCCCTTTCCGGCCTGTTCGCAGATTTTTCATTTCTTCTGCGGCATTGTCACGTAAATCAAGTATTCGGATTGCATAGTCATAGAAATGATGGCCCGCTTCTGTTAGACGTATCTGACGGGCACCTCTTTCAAATAGCTTTAGACCGAATTCTTCTTCCAGATTATGCAGTTGGAGTGACAGTGGAGGCTGTGTCATATTTAGGCGCCTTGCAGCTCCTGATATTGTACCTTCTTCTACAACGGTTACAAAGTATGTTAATTGCTCAAGATTCATCAAGGCTCCTTTTGTTAATCCATATAAAAGATGTAAGGGTCAAAAGTAAATTTTGCCCCTTACTGATGTCACGGATTGCTACATTGCTACGCAATTCCCGCAATCCTAAAACACTCGCATTCCGCGTAATAACGCTACTTGCTCGTGTTTTGCGGGTCCCAAGGTCTCAATCCTCTTTGTGCAAGCACAATCGGATTTTGACCCTGACATCATATAAAATCAATATAGTTCGTAATTTAATATATATAAATACTATATATACATCCGTGCTAAGATATCAAGCAGAGATAGAAATGAGCCTAGTACCGTCCAAGAATGCGAAGCATGATTGGTAACGGTACTGGCAACAGACCGGTTTAAGACAAATATAAACCAGTGTTTATAGATGAGGTGCATCGTGAAAACAGTTTTGACATTTTTGAGAAATTACAAAAAAGAAGCAATCCTGTCACCGACCTTCAAGCTGATGGAATCGCTGATGGATCTGATCACTCCGCTTGTTGTTGCGGCGATAATTAATAAGGGCATTGTTAACGCAGATTTTACTTATGTGGTACAGAGCTTTTTCTTTTTGATCCTTCTTGCTGCGCTGGGTCTTGGATTTTCTTTTACAGCCCAGTGGTTTGCGGCTAAAGCCAGTGTCGGCGTCGCTACAGAGCTTCGACAGTCACTTTTTGATCATATCCAGAGCTTATCCTGCTCAGAACTCGATACTATTGGCACTGATACGCTGATAACACGTATGACAAGTGACGTAAATCAGGTGCAGAACGGCGTTAATATGACACTCCGACTGCTCCTCCGGAGCCCGTTTATCGTGTTTGGTGCCATGATCATGGCATTTACTATCGACTTTAAATGTGCGCTGATCTTTGCGGTGATCATACCTATCCTGAGTGTTGTGGTCTACGGGATCATGCTCATGAGCATACCGCTTTTTTCCAAGGTGCAGTCATCACTTGATACACTTCTCGGAACAACCCGCGAAAACCTAACCGGTGTGCGTGTTGTCCGTGCTTTCTGTAAGGAAAAAGAGTCAATAGACGAATTTGACCGTCAGAGTGAGGCTCTTACAAAGATGAATGAATTTGTAGGAAGACTTTCTGCTCTGATGAATCCCGCAACCTATGCGCTGATCAATATAGCAACCATTTTTCTGATCCGTGAGGGTGCTATTCGCGTAAATATCGGCGGGATAGCCCAGGGAGATCTGGTAGCACTTTATAACTACATGGCTCAGATCATAGTCGAGCTTATAAAGCTTGCCTCTCTCATCATCACTATAAATAAAGCTCTTGCCTGTGCTAAACGAGTAGAAAGCGTTCTCGATGTAAAACCCGGAATGACATATCCTGATTCCATTTTAACAGAGAGCGACAGTGATATCGAAGTAGAATTCCGCAATGTTTCGTTTTCATATGCTGGTTCGGATGAAGATGCCATTACTGATATCAGCTTTTCTGTAAAGAAAGGTCAGACCGTTGGTATCATCGGCGGAACCGGTAGCGGTAAATCAACCATAGTTAATCTGATCCCGAGATTTTACGACGCAACATCCGGTCAGGTATTGGTGAACGGTCAGGATGTAAAGACTTATACGGAAGGTTCTCTCATAAAACGGGTTGGAGTTGTCCCTCAGAAAGCAGTTCTTTTTGAAGGCACGATCCGCGACAATATGCTTTGGGGAAATGAAGATGCTACTGATGAAGATATCTGGAACGCCCTCGAAACTGCGCAGGGACGTGAAGTTGTCGAAGGTAAAGACAATAAGCTCGATGAAAGGGTAAGTCAGGGCGGACGAAATTTCTCCGGCGGTCAAAAACAGCGACTGACCATCGCCCGGGCGCTTGTACGAAAGCCGGAAATACTGATCCTCGATGACTCTGCAAGTGCACTCGATTTCGCAACGGATCTGAAACTCCGTCGTGCTATTGCAGGACTTGATGGAAATATGACCGTATTTATCGTCTCGCAGCGAGCATCCAGTGTACGTGCTGCAGATATGATACTTGTCCTTGATGACGGAAAGATAGCCGGACACGGAACTCATGATGAATTGTTGGAATCATGTGAAGTTTATCAGGAAATCTACTATTCTCAGGCTCCGGAAGAACGAAAGAACAAAACAGTAAACAGGAAGGAGGCACTGGCATGAAAACAGATAGTAATAGCAAAAGCAACAGCCGTGATACTCTTTTCAAAGTAATGAAGGTCATTGGAAATTATAAAATACTCCTTGCGCTCAGCATCATCCTTGCCGGCATTTCCGTAGTCCTTCAGCTCTATGTTCCTATTCTTTTTGGTAAGGCTATAGATCAGATAATCGCAAAGGGCAGGGTTGATTTTGATGCCGTGGCACAGTACGCTTCACAGATACTGGTACTGATACTTATCGCATCACTTGCTACATGGTTCATGAATCTCATTAATAACCGCCTGGCATACAGAACTGTACAGGATATCCGTGCAAAAGCCATACGTCAGCTTCAGGTACTTCCGCTCAGTTATCTTGATTCTCACAGTAACGGAGACATTGTACAGAGAGTTATCGCCGACGTAGATCAGCTGTCCGACGGACTTCTGCTTGGATTTACTCAGCTTTTCTCAGGAATTGTCACGATAGCAGTCACTTTGATATTTATGTTTTCAAAAAATGTTCTGATAACCGCTATGATCATTGTGATGACTCCTCTGAGTTTCCTTGTAGCGAAGTTCATCGCCTCCAGATCATTTAATATGTTCAAAAAACAGACTGAGACCCGAGGAACACAGACTGCTCTAATTAACGAACTTATAGGTAATGAAAAAATAGTTAAGGCTTTTGGCTATGAAAAACGAGCCTCTGAACGTTTCAGTACGATCAACGAAGAACTCCGTGATTATTCGCAGAAAGCTGTTTTCTTCAGTTCTCTTACGAACCCTTCCACACGTGCCGTAAATAACGTGATCTATGCTCTGGTAGCTTTATTTGGAGCAAACAGGATTTTAAGCGGCGCTTTGACAGTGGGTGACCTTACGGTTCTCCTTTCATACGCGAACCAGTATATGAAACCTTTTAACGACATCAGCTCAGTCATTACGGAGCTTCAAAATGCTCTTGCTTGCGCTGCCCGCGTATTTGAGCTCATAGAAGCTGAACCTCAGACCCCCGATGCCGAAAATACTTTACTTCCGTACAAAGGTCACGTAGATATAGAAAACGTAGATTTCTCCTATATACCTGAAAAACCGCTTATCGAGAATTTTAATTTCCATGCTGAACCCGGAATGAAGATCGCGATCGTCGGACCCACAGGATGTGGAAAAACTACATTTATAAATCTCCTTATGAGATTCTATGATGTAAATCGCGGTTCTATAAAGATAGATGGACAGGATATAAACGATGTAACACGTGCTTCTCTCCGACAGAACTTCGGAATGGTCCTTCAGGAAACCTGGCTTAAAAACGGTACTGTCCGTGAGAATATCGCATTTGGAAAGCCGGATGCTACAGACGAAGAGATCATACAGGCAGCAAAAGAAGCTCACAGCTGGGAATTTATCAGACGTATGCCGCATAAACTCGACACTGTTCTTACCGATGACAGTCTAAGTCAGGGGCAAAAACAGCTCTTATGCATCACCCGTGTCATGCTCTGCGATCCTTCAATGCTCATTCTCGATGAAGCAACATCTAGCATCGATACCAGAACAGAAGCTCTTATCCAGAAAGCTTTTGATAAGCTCATGAAGGGCAGGACAAGTTTTGTCGTGGCTCACCGTTTAAGCACAATCCGTGACGCAGATCAGATCCTCGTAATGAAAGACGGTCACATCATCGAACAGGGTGATCACGATACTCTGCTGCAGAAAAACGGATTCTATGCAGAACTGTATAAATCTCAGTTTGCCCCCAGCACATAACCTGTCACACCGGATCAAAAAAACCGGAAAATGATCCATACACTTATGTTTAAAAAAAAATCCAAAAAACTCGTATAGACCATCCATTATTTATCCGAAATGCAACATAGATACTGTGAAGAAACAGCTTATATTCTATGAGGGGTAATTGGTTATGAGCAAAGAGAAAACGGGAAACACCAAAAAAGTGACCCACATAAGTATTCAGCTTCTTATACTTCTTGTTCCACTGATGATACTCGCTATCACCATAGTCGCAGCTATCGTCTCGGTTCAGGCGCGCTCCGTGATCGTTAAAGAAGCTACCAACGGACTACTGACAGAAACAACATCAAATGCAAATGACATCTCTGCATTTCTATCCGGCATAACCAAATATTATGATGGTGTTGCCGACCTTATTGAGAGCAACGATTTTGCAAATGATAAAGAGTTGGAAGATGCTCTTGCAAACTCTATGAAGGAATATGACGGTATCGTTACAGATGTCTACATAGGTCTTTCAAACATGGATTTTATCGACGGCGCACGTTGGGTTCCGGATGCGGGATATGATCCTACCACAAGAGGATGGTATCAAAACGGTAGCGGCAAAGATTCCATTGCTCTCCTTCCACCATCACTCGACATGACAACAGGAGCGATGGTTTCCTGCGGTTCACGCGGTATCACCTTAAAGGACGGCAGATCCGGCGTATTGTCAATAGATATAGATTTAGCAAATATTTCTAAAAATGTAAGTGAATATACTCCGCTCGACTCCGGTGAAAGCATGCTTTTTGACGGTACCAGTATAATCGCATCCGCCAATCTCGACTATGCAGGAACTGCTGCCTCCGACCACCCGGAAGACAATTTTTTGCAGAGTTTAGCCGCAGCTGCTGATAAAGGCTCATCCTCTGAAGTATTACTGATGAAAGGAAACAGCGGCAATAATTATGTAGCTTTACAGAATGTTCCCGGAACTGACTGGATCCTTGCTTCCTTTGTAAGCCAGAAAAATGTTCTCTTAGGTATGTATCGTTTCCTTAACTCCGCGATCATAGCTGCGATCATAATCGTTCTGATCGCAATAATCGTTCTCCAGCGAGTTATCACCAAAATGGTTGCTGCACCCGTTCAGAAGCTCACTGCAAGTATTACCAAAATTGCAGCCGGAGATTTCACCATAGACATACCTGAAGGCGGAACTAATGAAATCGGTGTCATGAATAACCATATGCATGACTATGTTGTAAATATGCGCAATACTCTGTCCGAGATCAAGGAAATGGCAGATACGCTTTCTTCTGAAGCAGAAAACAGTAAAGCCGTGTCAAATGATCTAAATGGTCAGGCAGATGAGCAGGCTAAAGCAATGCAGCAGGTTCAGCATACTATGGATGATATGTCCAGTGCCGTAGCAGACCTTGCCCAAAATGCCACAACACTTGCAGACCAGGTTGGAGAGCTCAGAAACAAGAGTAATACCACTAAAGACACTATGGGCGCTCTTGTAACAAGTGCCCGCGACGGACAGCACGACATGGAGAAGATCCAGTCCGGAATGACTGATGTTTCCGATTCTATGAACGAAATGAACGAAGTCGTTGATACCGTTGATAATTCTGCAAGACAGATTGATTCTATACTGGATATGATAAATTCCATCTCCAGCCAGACAAACCTTCTGTCCCTCAATGCTTCTATCGAGGCTGCGCGTGCCGGTGAAGCAGGTCGCGGATTCGCTGTAGTTGCAGGAGAGATCGGCGCTCTGGCACAGAACAGTGCCGAAAGTACCAGACAGATTTCCGAGATCATAAAGGAGATCACAAGCCAGATAGCAACTCTTTCGGAAAAAGCAAAGAAAAATGTTGAAATGATCAACTCCAACATGGAATCCGTCAACACCGCAGGAGAAACCTTTGAAAGAATATTTAAGAGTCTTGATGAAGCCGGTGATACAGTCGGAGACATGATAGATAAGATCGGAACAGTTGATGAAATAGCAACCTCAATGGCGGCTATTTCCGAAGAGCAGTCAGCAAGCACACAGGAAGTAACTTCCACTGCAGCTGCACTCGCTGAAGGAGCTGAGAACGTGGCCGATAATTCAAAGAACGTTGACGTCAGCGCATGTACAGTATCCGAATCAGCTGCAAGAATTGAAGAACTCATCAGTAAATTTACTGTATGATCCAAAGGGACGGGGGTACAGGTTCATGAACCTGTACCCCCGTCCCCGTGGTCTGGGCACCTGTAGGCTTATTTTATTTTGCTGCAGGAATTACTGCGCCGTTGTACTTATCAGTGATGAACTGCTTGATCTCGTCAGACTGAAGGATCTCAACGAGTTTCTTAATGTTCTCATTGTCCTTATTTGCCTCAGTAACAGTGATGATATTTGCGTACTCGGAATCCTCTCCCTCTCTCATGAGGAACTTTGTTGTATCGATATTTGCCTCAAGAGCGCGGTTTGCATTTACGAAGTATGCGTCAAAATCATCAGCTGCAGGGATGATATTTGCCTGATCCATCTCAACGATCTCGATAGGCTTCTTATATTCCTCAACCTGCTGAACTGTAGAATTGATGGCTGTAGTATCAGCCTTAAGAGTGATGAATCCCTCTTTCTCAAGAACCTTCAGAGCACGGTATTCGTTAGATGAGTCATTGGGAACAGCGATAACTGCATTCTCCGGAAGCTCATCAACTGATCCATACTTATTGGAGAAGCATGTATAAGGCTCTACGTGAACTCCACCCATGCTGTAAAGGGTTGTTCCCATTTCTTCCTCGATAGACTCCATTGCAGGTACATGCATGAAGTAAGCGAAATCAACCTCTCCATCAACAAGCATGTCATTCCATGTTGCATCCCATGTTGTAGAAACCACATCCACTTCGATACCTGCCTCAGCAAGCTGATCCTTTGCTGCTTCAAGAATCTCACTGTGAGGTGTCAGATCTGCTACGCACTTAAGAACTACTTTGTCGCTGGCGGACTCTGTACTTTCCGGAGCTGCTTCGGAAGCTGCTGTAGATGCTGTGGTAGAAGCAGGAGCTTCTGCTTCGGAAGCCGGTGCGGCTGTTGATGCGGCAGAAGTGGAACCACCGCATCCTGCGAGAACTGCTGCTGAAAGAACTGCTGTCATCATTACTGAAACGATTTTCTTTTTCATAGATCCTCCTCTTGTAAAAAACAAAAGATTTCTTTACTGGCAGAATGTCTCTGTCTGCCACGATAACTTGGGCTACTGTATTAGATCAAATGGCGTTTCCTAAGTATCATGTAGGAAATTCCATTGCCCAGCATTTGAATAAGCTGAACCATGACGATCAGTACGACGATCGTCGCAAAAAGCAGATCGTGATTGTAACGTGTATAGCCATAGGTTACTGCGATGTATCCGATACCGCCTGCACCAAAGCTGCCTGCCAGTGCTGTCATGGAGATAACGATGATAACGGCATTTGTAAATGCACGGATAAGTGACGGAAGAGATTCAGGAACCATGATACGGAAAAGAATGCGGGCATTTCCGCTTCCCATAGCTTTGGCAGCTTCGATCTTTCCCTTATCGAGTTCTAAAAGGCTACTCTCTACGAGACGCGCAAAAAATGGTACACAGCTCGCAATAAGCGACAGTATACATGCATTCGAACCATATGATTTTCCGATAAGTGCTCTCGCAACAGGGAGCATGACAATGATGATGATAACCTGCGGAAGTGAACGGAAGCAGTTGATAATGACACCAAGGACATTGTGAATAGGAGAACAGGGAGTGAGTCCGTCATCTGCAGTGACTACGAGGACTAACCCGAGAATGATACCAAAGATAAGAACAAAAACAGAAGAAACGATCACCATGTAAAGAGTTTCTCCGATAGCAGGCACTACCTGTGCCCATACTTCTGCACTGAATGAATGTAAAAGAACATCCCAAAAAGAATATTTATAAAGGCTCATGATTTTTCTTTCTGCGGAAATTACCGCGGTTCATAGTTTTTTACTCGCTCCGAAACTTATTAAATACATTTATAAAGTTTGCTGCTGTTTCACTCTTCGGAGTTTCAAAAATTTCTTTAACTGTACCGGTTTCGACTAATCTGCCGTTTTCCATGACAGCCATACGGTCACAGGCATACCTTATTACTTCAAGTTCATGGGTGATAAGTATGACTGTAAGCCCGAGCTTTTTATTAATTTCTTTTATGAGATCCAGAACTGAAAGTGTTGTCTGGGGATCAAGTGCGCTGGTTGCTTCGTCTGACAGTAGAACCTCAGGATCGTTCGCGAGTGCTCTTGCGATACCGACTCTCTGTTTCTGACCGCCGGATAGTTCGCCGGGATAAGCATTGCTTTTCTCCGAAAGTCCTACGAGAGAAAGCATTTCGTCAGCCTTTTTTTCAGCGTCCCGGTTTGACATGCCTGTGAGCTTCAAAGGGTAGAGGACGTTTTGCCGGACCGTCATCGAATCAAACAGATTGAACTGCTGAAAGATCATTCCTATCTTTCTGCGCTCGGTATTTAACTCATTTTTATTAAGCGCAGTGACATCGCGTCCATCTATCAAAATCTTACCGCTATCAGGTTCTTCGAGCCGGTTTATGCAGCGGACCAATGTTGATTTACCGGCACCGCTAAAGCCTACGATTCCAAATATTTCACCCTTTTGTACGGTAAAATCAATTCCCTTGAGCACTTCAAGGGACTCCTTCTTCACACGAAAAGATTTGTGAAGATCTTTAACTTCAATAAAATTTTCAGACATGCCAAATCCTTTTATTACTGATGATAGAACTAAATTAAAAACAATCAACAAATCCATACTACTTCAAGTTAATGCTTTAGTGCAACAAAAAAGTTAAAGAATCCGGCATAGGATTTATTTTGAGATTAGGATAAAGTAATATAATGATGTCAGGGTCAAAAGGTCAAAATCCGATTGTGCTTGCACAAAGAGGATTGAGACCTTGGGACCCGTAAAACACGAGCAAGTAGCGTTATTACGCGGAATGCGAGTGTTTTAGGATTGCGGGAATTGCGTAGCAATGAAGCAATCCGTGACATCAGTAAGGGGCAAAATTTACTTTTGACCCTTACATCATATAATGATGACAAGGGTGAAAAAATCTGATAATCATAAAAACAAAGGATTTTAATCATGACGAAACTTATTGATCGGGCGATACTTAAATTCAAGACTAAAAATGTGCAATTAACTGCAATGATATGCCTTATCGCGATCTCAGCAGTTTTTTTATTTTACAGGATAAACAGCTACCCCAATGTATATACCGATGAGGGAAACGGCATGTATGACAGCTGGTGTATAGCCAAGTACGGAACAGACAGTCATCTCTTAAAAAATCCCGTATATCTCCCGGGGTACAGGGGACAGGGACAGTCCGTGCTTTACGCGGATATCGCAGCACTTTTCCTGAAAGTATTTGGATACAAGCTATGGGCATACCGGCTTCCGCTGCTGCTTATCTGCATATTAAATATGATCCTGCTCATGTATATCGGTACAAAAAGAAAATGGGAAAAAGAAGTTTTCTTTTCGGTATTGGCAGTTTCCACATCTCCATGGATGCTGACAGTCGCAAGATATGGGATGGACTGCAATCTGTCCCCTTTTATATTGTCTATAGCATCACTCACTTTTTATTATGGATGCACTGAAAGAGAGGATCCGGGTATAAGGAGAGCATGGCTGATCGCAGGAGCCGTACTATTTGCGGCAGTGTGCTACAGCTATAACGTGAGTTGGATATTCCTTCCCGTATTTATGCTTATCCTTCTCACAGGATTAATAAAGGCTAAGGCTGTAACGGTAAAAGAGCTTATAGTTCCTGCTGCGATATTTTTGATATTTGCATTTCCGATAATGCTTTTTGCAGTGAGGAGTAATATTTCATCCCTTAATAATGATCTGAAGATATTATGGTTTACTTTGCCTAAACTTGCGGTAGGCCGCGCAAGTGATTCATTTATAGATATAAGCGAAGGTATATTACCGGCGATCCGTACGAATTTATATAAAGGAATCCGGATGTTTGCAAATGGTACAGATAAGCTGTCATGGAACAGCCCGGGAAATTTCGGACCGTACTATATGTTTACGATGCCTTTCTTTTTGCAGGGACTGAGGGTGAGGATTAAGAGAAGACGTACAGATGATGTCTTTGTTCTCTCACAGCTAATTGGCATGATACCCATAATGCTGGTTGTCACACCTAATTATAACCATTGGATCTTTCTGCATTTTGCAGTTCTTTTTACCATAGGAACGGGGCTCTCGGATATTTTTTCCAAAGTCAGAGATACTGAGCCGCAGCGCAATTTTTTTAGAGCAGTGCTCATAACCTACGCCTTTTTTACAATATGGTTTTTCAATCAATATTTTACCGCAAGCCGTTATACAGGATGGGATAGTGATTCAAGAAATAAACTTCTTGAACTTAATACAGATATGTACAATAAAGTGTATGTAATCACAGAACAGGCAGATTTCCTTGAAAACCTGAGATTTGCACTGCCTGTTTCACCTGCGGAATTTCAGGAGACAAAAGACAATCCGTATTCTGAAACAGATTACACGATGGAAACTACCTATTCCAATTTCGAACTCATGACAGACAGCACCATAATACAAGACCATTCTCTGTTCCTTATACAAAAGTCGCAGGCGGAGGATCATGAAGAGCTGGTAAATAGTCTTACCGAGACAGGCAATTTCCGTATGTATGAGTTGAACTATACGGTGTATGAGAATTAAAGAGATTTTTAAGTATTTCTTAAAATTAACGATAATCGATATTCACGCCTTTTTTCGGGTATAAAATATGAACAAGACGTTACGGTTCAGACGTAAACGGAGCATTTACTGCTTGCAAAATCCGTTACGTGAGCGAGCTATAAGCGAGTGAACAGTAACCTATGACATCGAAGTGGAGGCGTGATGATGAAAGAAAAACAGTATATTGATTATCGTGGAAATATTAAGGAGAGTTTTGAGAAGTACGTAAAGAAACCCGGATTAAGTCAGTCTTCTGACGAGTTTTACGGAAAGATAAAAGACAACAGTTTTTGGTTCTATAAGCCCTCTGCATGGGGAAGGAATAGTTTTAGAACTTTTCTACAGGGTGAGATCATAGGTGATAAAGTCTACTTTAACTATAGAAAGGCCAGATTTTTGATACCGGCCATAATTTTTTCAGATTTATTTTTTGCTGCATATATTGCTTTTGTGCTTTATCTTTACACACATGGTGCAGGTGATGTTATCGATTTGCGAACAATATTACCGTTCGTAGTGGTCCCTATTTTGATGACAACGTTTACTTTTATATATCCAAGGAAAGAAAAAGAACAGCTTTATGAGAATTTGCAGCGTATCTGTTGGCCAGATATAAATGCATAAATCGGGGACGGGGGTACAGGTTCATGAACCTATACCCCCGTCCCCACTGGCTCACCATATAAACAACGCCCAACGGTCATTCAATTTCGGAAGTAAAAATGCAAATATCTTTCCGCCGAGTGTGTACTTTTTCATTTCTTCATTGAAACTTCGTTCTTCAATGAGAGTAAATCCATCTGTAAGATCTGCGATTTCCTGCGCCGAGTCCGTCCCGGACATAAAGTGTGCCTTTGTAGTCTTTACAGTATCGTGATACTTTTCTTTCCCCTGCATCATCTTGCAGTTCTGCTCTGCGATAAGCGTACCACCTGCCCGGAAATTATTTTTTAACACATTCAGCAAAGTGCGTATCTGCTCCATCGTGAGGTACATGAAAAGTCCTTCTGCGATGACAATAGGTTTTACGTCCTCATTCCCTACTTCTTTCTTTACCTCATCACACCAATGACTTTCCAGTGCATCGCCTTCTATCATTTTTACACGGTCTCTTTCAGGAAAGACTTTTCTGCGCGCTTTGATCGAATCAGGAAAATCCACATCAAACCATCTGATTTTTCCATTATCAACCCTGCTGAATCTGTCATCAAAGCCGGCACCTATATTAACAATGACCGCATCGGGCTGTTCTGCTATTATTGCTTTAAGCTTACGATCGAGCATGATAGTTCTCGCTATCACACCTTCGTGCGACATAAAGTTGTCGTATTTTTTCGTGTCTACCTACAGAAACCGAATTATTTCAACAGCCTTTCCATCATAAATCCTTGCATTTGGACGGAGAGATTCATTTGCTTTTATTACAAGTGGTATCAACGCCGTAGTTTCAACATCGCCAAGAGTAAGATCCATTTTCTGCCTCCTTCATATTATTTCAGCCGATATATTCAAGCATCTCGTTAAATGCCTGTTTTCCTTCCACGCTTTTTGTTCATCTCCTTTACTTTTTCCAAAAGCTGTTCCTCAGGAAGGTCAAATATCTTTTTCATGTTCATTGATCTGACCGCTGTTTCAGCGATCTTTGCCCTTATACTCACTTTTTATCCACTTCTACATATAGCATGCACTAACTCTTTTAGTTAGTTACAACTTACTATCAGAGCAAAAAATATGCAACACCAATCCCCGGTATTGCGATTTTTTCTCAATTATTAATCCAAACCTTAAGAAATCCTAAGCTTATGTTCACACTTTGTTTGGATATTTGAAATAATTCTGTTCTATTATATATACACATACAGAAGGATGCTCTTTGTTCTTCCCCCCTTCATTCGAACATTATCCTTTTGTATTCCCCCTAAATGGGACATCGATCCACCACCCCTCGTGAGATTTGATTTCCTGTATCAACCTATGAAAAAAACAAGATCAGCCGACCGGCGTTACCTCCGGACGGCTGGTCTTGTTTTTTACTTACTATCCAATATCCTAAATACTTCCTGCATATCATCTGCAAAATAGATTTTTGACAGATCTTCTTTTCTGACAAAATCTGCTTCACACATCTTTTCTATCTGTATTTTTAATGAGTCATAAAAACCATTGATATTGCAGAGTATACAGCATTTATTATGTAAACCCAGTTTTGAATAAGACATTACTTCCGCGATCTCTTCCAGTGTTCCCGGACCTCCCGGAAGCGCTACATAGTGATCGGCAAGCTCTATCATCTTTGACTTTCTCTCAGCCATAGTTTCTGTGATAAACAGCTGATCCACATCTTCATACGCATGTCCCTGATCAACCATAAACTGCGGGATAACACCGATCGCATTACCTCCGGCTTTCAACGTGTGATCTGCAACAGTATTCATAAGCCCCGAGTTTCCGCATCCCCATACCAGTGTTCCTCCGTGGCTTCCGATATAGTTTCCAATCTCTTCCGCTGCCCTGTTAAAATCCGGATCGTTACCCATGAGAGCACCGCAATATACCGCTATATTCATCTTATACCGTTTCCTCCAACTCTTTTATACCAACGAGAAAAATCCCTTTTCCCCGCTGTCCTCCGTCAATTTCACGGACGAGATCTATGATTTTTTTATAACTCTTACTCTGCACAGAATTATGTGGTCTATACCCATCAGCTTCTTTTGTGATGCATATGGTATGAGCCATCTTCATGATATCCAGACTGTCATTATATGCCGTAAGTATCATGGCTCCTGCACGCTCCGCTATCGCAGCAAAGTCCTCTTCCTTATGCGACGCCTCTGCCTTAAATCCGTTTCGTACAAAAAAATCCACAGCCGACTTTGGCGAAGTGCCAAATTCCGCCCCAAAGATGCAACCGTCCTCTTCAAAAGAACGTATCAGCGACGCCATATCCGGATTCCTGCCAAATGATCGCAGCACATTAAAAACAGCTATTACCTCACAGCCTGAGTACTGCACCGTCTGAGTACCATAACGCATATCGGTATACCTGCTCTGATCCTCAATATATCCGTTCCTCAATATATGACGCGGAAACGCCTCCCGGTTTATCAAGAGGTTTTCATCCATAAGGCCTTTCCTGTCGATACGGAATTTGGTACGGGTCACGTCATCCACCTTTATATTGAACCACTTATTCCGACCGATTTTACGGAAAAATTCACAAAACCGTATGTAGTTTTTAGGCTTCACAACCAGTTTTTTTCTAAAATAAGTATTCATAAGTATCACGATACCACATATTTTACAAATCTTCCTATTTTCTTTAACGCGTTTTAAGAATTTTGTGATTTAATTATGATGTAAGAAATTTTTTAGTTCATCATAAACTAAAAAGGGGGACGGGCGCGCTGCGCGCCCTGAAAAAATTATGAAAAAGAGAATACTATTTCTACTGACAACGGTGCTTCTGACCAGCTCTGTTATCACTGCCTGCGGCGGTTCGGGAAGCTACGCATCAAAGAGCAATGACACCTATGATTCCCGTCAGATCGAAAGTGCCGCAGCCGGAGCCGCGTATGAAGATTCTGCAGAAGCCGAGTACGCCGACGATTCCTACAACGAAGAAAGCGCTGAGAGCGAAAAAGGAAGTGATAATTCAGGTTTCGACTCCGGAAGTGATTCTTTACCTGACAATTCCGACGAAACTGTGACTCTCAGGAAAGATAAGCTCGTCTACCATGCTAATGTTTCCATCAGCACAAAAAAATTTGATGATACTTTATCCGGATGCCGCGCACTTGCCGATAAATATGAGGCGATCATCCAGAGCGAAAACTTCTCTGATAGCGATACCTCCTGGTATACATCCGAAGAAGCCCGCTCCAGAAACGGTTATTCACGCTACTACACTGTAGAGCTCCGTATCCCGTCCAAAAACTTTGACGCATTTCTTAATTCCGCAGGAGATCTGGAAGGCGTCATCACAAACCGTGACTCAAATGTCACAAATATCTCTGCACAGTATTATGATGCGCAGGAAGAAATGAAGGCGTACGAGGCGGAGCTCACACGTCTCTATGCACTCATGGATCAGGCGACAGAGATGAGCGATATACTGACACTCGAAGAACGGATAACCGATGTTCAGACAAAACTGAATCAGGTCAAGTCCAGCCTCCGTACCATGGATACCGATGTAGCTTATTCCTATATCACTCTGAATATTGATGAAGTTGCTCCGAGTGCTGTTATCACCGAAACTGATGAACCTACATTTGGTGAGAAACTTAAGGAAGCCTTTGGTCATTCCATCTCTGCATTTGTTAAGTTTATCCAGGCTATTATCCTCATCTTTGCAAGCACCTGGACCTTCCTGATCCTGTTAGCACTGATCATATTCCTGATCGTACGACTGATCATTAGTGCTGACCGTAAGTCAAAGAAAAAACATGCACAGCAATTTGAGGCAATGAGGCAGAATCCGCCGATCAACAACGATCCGAAAAATATTCCGGTCAACTTTGATCAGCAGAATATACCGGAAAACAAACATGATGACCAGAACAAAACCAACAAATAAAAATTAATCCTTTTTTCTGTATTCATCACAAAGCGAGGAAGCCACAGGCTTCCTCGCTCACTACAATTTGTATTAATCACTGAATCCAATCTACCGGATCAGAATAGTTTTCTTCGAACCATTTATCGTAGTCTTCTATGTATTTTCCATTCACTATAAGCTTACCAAAATAACCTCCGTCCCGTTTTTCGCATCTGTTCCACCAAACGCAAAATGACCGCAGATCAGCTCCCCATGCTGTATCTGCGGTCATTTTGTGTTTTATTGATAATCTCCCCTCAGAGATTTCGTTACTATTCACTCGCCTATAGCTCGCTTACGTAACAAGATTGTCAATCACGACACTAATACAATAAGTAATAACCCTTAATCACTTTATCGAATTAACGTGCTCATGTGAATAGTTTACCATAATTCTCGCTGAGCTAAAGTTCTTTTTTAAATACAAAAAGACATTTTTACCTAATAAGATCATTTTTAATAAATTATTATAGTACTTTTAAACCACCATTTTATTTTTAATACGATCGTCACCTCAAAAAATAACAAATTACACTTTACATAACACCTTCAAACCTTAAAATCTTACCATCCTCGCAAACTTTGTTTCCACTCCGGCTGTCGGGATGTAATAATGCTCGTCCTCTTCATAGTCAAGTTTCGTTGCTGCTCCTGCTGTAGGGGCATATTCTGATTCACTTACGCTTCTGGCTGCCAGAACTTTAGCTACACCAAGTGACTTCACATGCTCCACACCACCCTTAGCTGCGCAGACTACTATGTAACTCAGTAGCAATAATACAAATATCACGCTGCGAAGTTTTTTGATCATATTTATACCCCTTTCTTTTGTTTAAAGTGTAAAATAGTTCTCCACTTAACTATTCACTTTTTGTTTATATATGATAATAATACGTATTTTTTTCAAGGGGATGGGTTCTTTATCAGAAACAATACCGGACGTTTCTCATAACGTAGGTTTTTATAACATATGAAACAACCCTCGCTGTGCTCTATACTCGTTTTCCTAAATTTTCTCTAAAATAGAACTTTTTTAAAAACAAAACGAGCGCTCTTTCAAGCGTATACAATTACGTATACAAGAGCGCTCGTTATAACATTTCACTCGCTTACAGCTCGCTCATGTTACGGATTTTGCAATAAAATCCAATGGCTATTCATCTCTACTTTATGAACTCAAATCCCTGTTACAAATATCTCTATCCCGATCAGGATAAGGATTATACCACCAAAGACTGTTGCCTTATCCGCAAGTTTTTCACCGAATTTCTTTCCGAAATGAAGTCCTACTATGCAGATGATAAAGGTCGTGACAGCGATAAGTACACTGCAGGAAAATGCCGATGCTGCGCGGTATGTCGCAATGGTAAAGCCTACAGACAGAGCATCGATGGATGTGGCTATTCCCTGCATAATAAGCGTTGCATTGCTCAAGCTCTTTAACTCACCGGTATCTTCTTCGTTCTTGTCATTCTCATCTTTTTTTTCAAATAGCCCCTCATAGACCATCTTTCCGCCTATATACAGGAGAAGCAGCAGTGCGATCCAGGGGATAAATTTCTGAAATGCCTCGAAATATTCTGCTATCGTATGTACGCAAAACCATCCTATCATCGGCATGGCAAACTGAAATCCCGCGTAAGTACTTGCTATCTTACAGGTACGTCCTGCCGGCATTTTCGGTTCATTCAGACCATTTACTATAGATACTGAAAACGCATCCATGGCAAGTCCTACACCAAGCATGATGCTGTTTAATAAAAATCTGAACATCTGATCCTCCGAGAACAGCAAAATGAACCCGGGGAAGATTCGACACTATCCCCGGGCAATTATCTTTTAAATATTGATATGATAACAGAGCATGACTACTTTCGTCAAATGATGGCTTCTTTTTCCTCCTGAACCGGAATATACTCTAAGGTTCCATTCTGAATCTTCAGGCTTCTGTCTGCATATTTTTCTGCATCGTTTTCATGGGTTACGACCAGTACAGAGGCCCCTTCACGCGCTTTTTTACGAAGCAGTTCAAAAATAAGTTCCGTATTTTCGTCGTCGAGATCTCCTGTAGGTTCATCCGCTAAAATAACCCGCGGGTTATTTATAAGTGCTCTTGCTGCCGACATCCTCCTAAGTTCTCCGCCGGAGAGTTCACTTGGCGAAGATCCTGCGAGTTCTGAAATCCCCAATAACTTCAAAAGCTCAAATCCGCGGCTCTCAACATCCCCATCCTTATGAAATAAGACTGACGGGAGGCATACATTTTGCAGAACACTCAGCGTATGTATCGCAAAATGTTCCTGCGGTATGACTCCGATCAGCGTATTTCTAAGTACCGACAGCGGTCCGTCTCCGAGAGAGTAGATATCCGTTCCATCTAGAAAGATCTTTCCGCTTGTCGGCTTACTGAGCCCCGCAAAGATATTTAAAAGGGTGCTCTTGCCGCTGCCTGAGCGCCCTTTAAGTACTGTCAGTTCCCCATCTGCCAGTACCAGATCTGTGTTCTTTAGTGCAAAAAAACTGCTTTTTTTCCCTTTTCTCGTGTATTCCTTTGTTATACTCTGCGCCTCAAGGCTCATATCAATTACCTCCCCTTAATATGTATGCTGTATCTATCCTGCTGATCCTTAAGGTGGAATACGCCGCAGACAACACCTCTGATAAAACAGTAACCGATATTGCTATTATCGCCAGCAGCACAAGGTTCCATGTCCCGGGTAATAGAAATGGCAGTCCGAGTTTATTCTCTATCAGAGTTCCAAACTGTACTAAAACAAACAATCCTGTAAGTGATCCGATGACAGCACCGACTATTCCGATAATAAGAGTTTCTTCCATTATGATGGAAGCCAGCCTTTTTCGTGAGACACCGATCATCCTTAGAAGTGCGAATTCCTTTATCCTGCCGTTCACGCTAAGGTTAAAAGACAAAATGAGTATTCCGATACCGAGTATCCAGATAGCCGCTGACAGACCGCCTATCAGATCTGCCGCGCCTCTAAGACTTTCTGACACTCCGGCTATGAGATCTCTTGTCTGCACTGCCTTGACGCCCTCAATATTTTTGTTGATATCAAGCCTTATCTGCTGCGCCGTATGTGCCTTATCAACATTTACCATCAGGCATGAGACTACTTTATCCGGATCAACATCACCGAATTTATTCATATTTCTGTTGATCGCCGATCGCATCAGCTCTTTTATGGTATTGGAATTTGTAAATACTGCTGTGTCAAAACTTGTTCCTGTTTTTTCAAGCTTTGCTGCTACATGACACTCTTTCCCATAGAAATAAAGACTGTCCCCAACATAGGCGTTTAAGCTGCTTCCTATAATGACATCCATGTCCTGCGGCTCTTTCGCCAGACTGCGCTTTATCCATGGAGAAACCGAGAAGTCTGTCTCCGGATCATATCCTATGATCTGAACCGGAACTGAACAGCACCCTGAATTTGCTGAAGCCAGGAAAAACTGGGACGACATCTCCTGAATGCCTGCGAGTTTAGCTATTTCTGCTGTTTTCTCACTGTCCATATAAAACTCGCCGATGCTTCCATTCAGAACAATATTTTCGATCTGTGACTGCTCATAAGCCTCCTCAGGCACGATCATCAGATCTGCTCCCAGTCTTGACTCCAGTGAGAAAAGCCCTGTCCGCAGGCTCTTTATAACAAGAGTTCCTGCGAACAGTGTCAATGAAAGCAAAGATGTCAACAGTATCAGAGCTATTGCTCTGCCCGGTCTGCCCACCAGATTTTTATATGGCAGACTTTTGTCTATCTTCATCACTATACTCCACTCTGCTGCTCCTTATGTTAAGAACAGCATTTACGACTCCGACAAGGATCAAAAGAACCGAAACGACTGTTACAGCCGGCTTCATCACTGCCTGGCAATACATGTCCTCCATCATGCATAAGCTAAATATCCTTCCAGGGATCGCAGCGGCAACGCATGCAAGTACAACACCGGTCTCCGACAAAAATGCCTTGATCTTTCTATCATTTACAAAAAACTGTACAACAGCCACCAGAACCGATATAGCTGCCACTATCAGTACTGCCGTTTCAGCGGTATGGCACCTCATAAAAGTGCCGTCTTCCTTGGGACCGCAGGCATGGAACACAAATTTTGTACCGAGCAGAAGTACGAGGCTAAAAGCCAGTACCACAACATCTCCAATAAATATGTTTTTAATCTTTTCCTTCATTACTATTTTTCTCCCGCTTTCTCTCTGCCTTATACTGCTAATTCGTGCTCTGTTCTAGCAATGAGCTCGTCCTGAATACCCTCATGAAGCTTCGTGAAGTAAGCACTGAACCCTGCAACACGTACAACCAGATCTCTATGCTTGTCAGGATGAAGCTTTGCATCCTTAAGTGTTTCTGCATCTACGCAGTTAAACTGGATGTGATTTCCGCCCTGCTTAACAAAACCGTTGATGAGAGAGATAAGTGCTGCTGAACCTTTCTCGCTCTTAAGAGTAACCGGATTTACCTTTACATTAAGGTGCGTTGAGTTATAAGCAACTGAGTCAACTGACAGCGCTGCAGATGAAACAAGAGCTGTCGGTCCGCTGATATCTGTTCCGGGCTGTGCAGATACACTTCCATCTGTGAGAGCTGCCCCCTTCTTCTTTCCTGTCGGAAGTGCTCCTGTCAGTCTTCCGAAATAATTGTGCATACTCTTGGAATACGCATCAGGCTTACCATACTGTCCGACGAAGTTGTTTCCCTCTTTCTGGAATGCATCAAAGGCATCTGTGTAAACTCTGCTTACAACCTCTTCTACCTCAGGAATAGCATTTCCATGCTTAGGTACGTTGATGAGCTGTCTCTGAAGGATCTCATAACCCTCGAAATCAGCGTCCAGTGCTTTCTTAAGCTCTGCGATGGAAACTGTCTTGTTGTTATAAACCAGCTCTCTTATAGCAACAAGTGCGTTAGCTGCATCTACACCGCCATTGTAAGTGGTTGCTGTTGCTGTGTAGAGAGAGCCGCCCTTCCAGATACTCTTACCTCTTTCAAGACTTCCCTCGATAAGTGATGATCTGTAAGGAACCTCAAGGAACTCACTGAAGAGGAAGTTATTAACCTTTTCGTATCGTCTCGCAGCCTTTATACCGTTATCCAGCTGTACCTTGAATGCCTCGTAGAATTCTTCGTAATCCTTGAAGTTCTCTGCATCTCCCGTCTGCGGACCAACCTGGATTCCTGTAGTAGGATCAACTCCGTTGTAAAGCGCAAGCTCGATAGCCTTTGCGATATTTACGCTGGGTCCCATGATATAAGCGGTCTTACCCTCGATAGCAGTAGATACGCATCCGCATACGCATGTACGTCTTGCCTGTTTGAGATCCGCTCCGTAACGTCCGTATGCATCCAGGCTTCTCTCGATGAGAACATCAGAGTTCATGAACTGAGGCATACCGATACCTGTCTTTACCAGATCTACAGCCTTCTGGACAAATTCAGGCTTAAGTTTCTCGTGATAAACAAGAGCAAGGGGCGGCTGAGGAAGTCTCAGATCAAGCTGTGCATCAAGGATAAAGGAATCAACATCACCTGTTGCATCACGGCCATCAGGTGTAAGTCCTCCGATATTGATAGTCTGAGCCGTATCTCCGGAGTTCATGATGTCGTAGTCACGACCGTAGTAATAGCTTATATCATTTAACTTTAAGAAGTGGTGTTTAAGTAGGTAGGTAGCTTCCTCTTCTGTGATTTTTCCTTCTGCCTTATCCTTCTGGTAGTACGGCTCAAATACCTGTCCCAGATATCCGCTTGCGTACCCGCATCCTACCTGTTCGAGCTGTGCTGTAGTGTGAAGGAAAAGATGTGCCTGCAGAGCCTCGCGGAAACTTCTTGCTCCCTTTCCGGGAACATGCTTTGTAACCTCGGCAATAGTCAGGAGCTCATTCTTTCTGTCCGGATCTGTCTCCTTTGCAGCTAATTCCTCTACGAGTCTGCTGTATCTATGAGCATATTCGATAACAGCCTTAAGCTCTATGATAACTGCCTTGTAGAAATAGAATTTCTCCTGATTTTCTGCGCTGAGTTCCAGTTCAGAGAGATTCTTTTCTGCCTCTGCGATAAGACTTTCAAGACCTTCTCCGATCGCTCTCCTGTAGTTAAGCGTGCTGACACCTGAAGGAGACTGTACACTTGTCAGGAACCCTGTCTCTGAATACTTGTGGTAATCTTCACCGTAAAGCTCTTCAAATACTTCAAATGAACGGTACGGCACCGAACGCTTTTCCCAGTAATCAAAAAGCTCGTTCACCTGCTGCTTTTTCTCCTCGGGAATAGGGAATCTGTCCTCGGACTTGATCCAGTCATTTTTCCACTCGGGATACAGATAAAATGCACCAAACTCTCCTGCGAGATTACCTACAAATGCGTAATCATCAATGTAGATCTTCTTCTCTTTAAGAAGTCTTTCAAGGAATCTTGCTCTGATAATTATCTGCGGATATCCCTCATACTCCTTATAAACTTCAGCAAGGATATCAGTTCTCTGGAAATCGATCTTTAGCTCTCTTCCCACAACCTCATCCCTAAGCTTCTTTATAAGCTCGTTGTCCACCTTCACACTCATTTTCATTTCCTCCTCTTAAATAGTTGATCTTATCTCTATATGCAAACGCCTCACTTATTACTTCCCTGAGTTTTTCCAATCTTTCTTTTGACGGAGCTTCAAATTCATCAGACGGGCACTCCTGCCCGAGGGCTCTGTATTTGCCGAATCCAAGCTTGTGATATGGCAGCAGCTCGTATTCGACCACATTTGGATGAGGGAGAATAAAATCAAGCGTAGCTTTTATATTTTCATCATCATCATTGACTTTATGTATTATTGGTGTTCTTGCGATAAAGGTTTTATTTGTAAATTCCTTGTATGCCCGCTTCAGGTTATAAAGGATCCTTTTGTTATCTACACCGGTGAAATATCTGTGCCTGTCCGTATCAAAGATCTTGATGTCATGAAGTACCGTATCCACAAAGGGAAGCACCATTGCCATATTTTCCCACGGAACATTTGAAGCAGTTTCAATGGCTGTTGAATAGCCATGTGCGTGAGCCGCTTTCAAAAGTTCTGCCGTAAACTCCGGCTGCAGCAGGGGTTCTCCGCCGCTCACAGTGATCCCGCCGCCATTTCCGCGGTAGTACGGGATATCCTTGTCCACCTCTGAGATCACCTGAGCTACAGTTTTTTCCTCCCCGTAAACTGATAACGCTCCGGCAGGACAACACTTGATACTTTCGTTGTCAAAAAATTCCCTTGCCCCTTCTTTCAGCGAAACGACCCCTTCATCATCTCGCTCCAGATAGTCCTTACCGAATTTTGATCTCAGGCATAATCCGCATTTATCACATCCCATGCAATCACGTTTCTCATACGCAAGTTGAGGAACCGGACTTATGCTTTCAGGATTTCCACACCAACGGCACTTTAGTGAGCACCCTTTAACAAATACTACTGTTCTGAGACCCGGTCCGTCGTTATAGCAAAAGTGCTGTATATTTATGACCGTTCCCTTTGTGTCCTTCCCTGCGCTCACCTGGCGCCCTCCTTAAATAACGTAATTTGCCACTGTGCTTCTGAATGCTGATACTACTGTGCTTCTGTATTCTTCAAATTCCCTGCTGTCCCTGTTTCTGGGATGCGGGAGAGAAATATTGAAGATTTCCCGGACTTTGCACGGTCTGGTATCTAAAACCACTATCCTGTCTGAGAGATAAACCGCCTCTTCGATATCATGGGTGATCATGATCATCGTAGTTTTGTTATTCATCCAGATCTTCTCAAGCTCTTCCTGCATGTTGTATCTGGTAAGGGAATCAAGCGCTCCCAGGGGCTCATCCAGAAGAAGGATCTCCGGCGACCTCATCAGTGCTCTGGCGATGGATGCTCTCTGTGCCATACCACCGGACAGCTGTCTGGGATACGCGTTCTCGAATCCATCGAGCCCAACTTTCTGAAGATACTTTTTAACCAGCAGTTTTACCTGCTTCTTATCCCCTTCAAATCCAAGCGCCAGATTTTCCTCAATCGTAAGCCAGGGCAAAAGTCTGTGATCCTGAAATACTACCCCTCTGTCCAGGCCCGGTCCTTCAACACGTTTTCCGTCCAGCAGTATGTTTCCCTCATAATCTGTCTCCAGCCCTGCGATCAATCTGAGAAGTGTGGTCTTCCCGCATCCGCTCGGTCCGATGACTGATATAAATTCTCCCCTGCGAACTTTGAAATCAACATCCTTTATCGCCTCGACCTTCTGCTTTTTGCTGGTAAACGACTTAACTACGTGATCGATGTCCAAAATTACCGTATTATCAAAATTTTCACCCATTCTTTAAGTCCTCCCTTACGTGGACTTCCACTTGAAGGCCCGTTTTTCAATCTGTCCCAAAAGAAAATCCGTAACCGCTGCCAAAAGTCCTATTACAAACATCAATGCTATAAGCTTGTCATTCTGCAAAAACTCTTTTGCGTGCAGAAGTGCATATCCAAGTCCTGTAAGTCCCCCAAGCATCTCGGCTGCAACTACAGCTGTCCAGGCACCGCTCAGTGCAAGTCTCACTCCGGCGAATATTCCCGATGCCGCCGACGGAAGGACTATATTTTTGATAAAAGTCCATCTGCTGAGCTCCAGTACCTTTCCAAGTTCCATGTACTCCTTCTGGATATTCTTTATTCCGCTTACGGTATTTATGTAGAGCGGGATAAATACGCCTCTTGCGATGATTATGTCCTTCGATGTCTCTCCGATTCCAAACCAGAGGACGATGAGCGGGATCCAGGCGTAAAGTGATATCTGTCTGATCACATCTACTATTGGTCTTAACAGTCTCTCAATTACCGGCACGATCCCGGCGATTATTCCAAGTCCGAGTCCTGCGAGCATTCCGAAGAAAGTACCTACCAGAACTCTCTGGATGCTGACGCTGATATCTATGAACAGTGATCCGTCCTTTACTATCCCGATGAAAGCCGATAAAACCTTGACCGGAGCCGGAAGGATAACTTCATACAGCACCCCGAGCAGGCTCAGTACCTGCCACAGTACGAGGATAATAACCGGAAAGATTATCGCGCTGAACCGTTCTTTTACATTGTCTAAATATTTAGCCTCCGTCATACCCTTTCACCTCTTCATTCCATTAACCCACATCAAAATACTCTTCTGCGAAAAATCCGTTTTCAACATCGATCGGGTGCTCAAAATTCTTGTCATTTTCTACGAGCCACTCACTGAAACTGCGAGCGTTATCCTTGAGATCATTAAGACTGTCAGGACTTGTGTAAAGTGTTCCGCCCGATGAGTTGATCCAAAATTCTGTACTTTCTGCCGGTACTCTGTCTATCGCCTCCTCTACGTCTGCTGCCTCTTTTGCATTCTGCTCAACCCATGCTCCGACTACATCGTTGAGTTTTACATATGCGTGAGTTACATTCGGGTTATCCTTTACGTACTGGGTAGGAGCAAATATAACTCTGTCTCCTCCGCCGCTCTGGTACACACCACCGTCTATCGCTGTATCTATGATCTTTCCTTCACCACTTAGAAGAAGCGGAGCAACTACGCTTGACGGGTGATAAACAATGGCATCGACTTCTCCTGCGAGAAGTGCCGCTGTGTATTCCTTTGTATTTACGTGCTCATAATCAACGTTGTATTCCCATCCCTGATTTGCCGCGAGCTCGATCAGTGTGCTGTACGGGCATCCTGCTGCGGAACTCGCTATCTTTTTCCCCTTGAGATCCGCAAAACTCTTATAATCAGAATCTGATCTGGCAACTACCGTAACGATCTCTGCCGGCGGGTTATCACTGTTCCACACCGCTACAAGCTTATTCTCCGGATCGTTCTTCTTGTCGATAAGGTACGGATAAAGCATACGGTTTGCGAAGTGGAGCTCACCTCTCTCCATCAGCGAAGGCTCATCATCATCAACTGACTGCTGGATCTGAACCTCTATGCCGGAATCTCCAAAAAGATTCTTAAACCAGCCTTTTCCCTGCGCTGCATACACTGAGTTGTCTCCCTCGACGTATATCGTTCCAACCTTCTCAAAGGTGTATTTGTCTTTCAAAAGTGCTATAACCTCATTTACAACACCATCTGTGATCTTATCCTCAGGAGTTGCCGATCTATCCAACAATTCCTTCGCCAGAGCTTTTTCCGTGTCATTTGCTACCACTGCTTCCGTCTTTGCTGCATTCTTTCCGGTATCAAGTCCGTTTGAATCCGATGAGCCGCAGGCTGTGAGTGCTGATACAGCCAGACTGAGCATCAGCACAACCGATACGATACGATTTTTCATTGTTACTGCTTCCTCCTCTTTCCCTCTATGCACTTGTTTTTCCAAAAATGGATATAAAAAAAGCAGGCCTCACTGTGCCTGCTTTCTTTGCGATCTATTATGACAATCCCAATCTGCTTCTATGCACAGGAAATAACTCCATATGTAGTATTAAACATACACATGAAGCAACAACATGCATTTGAGCAATATGTTCTTTTTGTCTCCTTTATGATTGTCATTTCCGTTGTTTTCCTTTCGGTTATTTTTGTTTTCTGTTGTTGCGCCATATATTATCCAATAATGCCTGTAAGCGCAAGGGTTTTAGCGATATGCCATTTTAATTGCCGGCTATAACTTTTCCTTATAGATCAAAAAATCCGCTTAAACAGCGGATTTTGAGAGATATATCATCTTCATTTGCGGTATTTTATATACAATAAAATGCAGATCTGTCGATTAATAACGACCGTTCTGCATTCTACGCACAAGGCGTGGTAACCTCAGGCAAAACCCAGTTTTTCCGCTTCGCCTTCGATTTTCTTTCTCAGCAGTAACAACCAAATGTCTTGCACCATCATAATCAATCTCGGTTACTGCATAACATTTCTCCAGGCTTCCAAGCACCTGTTTATCTGCTTTCATGAATTTCCTCCTCAATAAACATCTGACTAAATCCTGTAGGATATAATCATCAATTTATTTTTACAGTCTCTACCCGAATACCATTCTCACGGAAAGCGTTTACAAGCGCCGGATCAGCCATTTCATCTGTTATGATATCTGTCACTGAATCTATCGTGCAACTCACAAAACTGCTGTTTACGCCGAGTTTTCTGTGATCGGCAAGTATAAACGCCTTTCCTCTTGTGCGTTCGAGCATCACCTTATTTATGTCAACTTCATTCATCATTTCCGTGGTCATTCCATTCTGAATAGAAAGACCGGAACATCCTAGGAACGATTTTTTGGCAGTTACCCGATTTAAGTTATGGATCGCGAATTCGCCTACCATGCTTCCTTTTACGTTTCTGAGCTCGCCACCCGAAAGCACTACACTCACACTGGAAGGTTTGTGTAAATTTATTGCATTTCCGTTATTGGTAATGACAACTACATTTTTTGCTGTAATGTACTGAATGACTTCCAACGCAGTAGTACTGGTATTAATGAACACTGTATCACCATCTTCGATAAGCGAAGCAGCATACTTTGCGATCTCATCCTTGCAGCGCTCGTTGATATCCCGGATATCTTCAGGTTTCTCATCCTTTGCGATCTTTGCACCGCCATAGTATCGTCTGATCTTATTTGTATCCTCGAGGTACTGCAGATCACGGCGGACCGTGATCTCAGAGACATCCAGAAAAGCCGCGATATCAGCCACATGCGCCTCTCCTGTCTTGGAAAGAATTGAAATTATCTGCTTTCTTCTGTTTTCGACTATGTCTCTGCTTCTTTTCATATTGATCTTCCTCTAAAAATAGGGGGTTCCGCTATTCAAGGCAAAGTTGCCCTCTCCTAACGTGTCCCCCTTGTTTTCGTGTTTTATTTCAGATCAAGACCTGCAGCCTCAACCTTTTCCTTGATTTCCTTAGCGGACATTACATTACGAAGTCCTACAACCTTAACTCCCTTTGCCTCAGCATCCTTAAACATGTTGATGAAGTTCTGCGGGCAGAGCACCAGATCATAATTTACAGAAATATTCTTTACCTCTGAAATAGAGCAATGATGTCTCTTGGAGATATTCCATCCTTCCTGCTTTATAACCCTCTCAAGTGTCATGTCCATCATAAGAGATGTTCCGGAACCATTTGCACAGCATGCTAAAATACTAATCATATCCCTAACCTCCTGTATACCATAAAAACAGTCATATATCTATCATCAATAAGTTGTCTCGATGCCCTTCTGCTTCTTGTACTCCTCGTAATCATCAACCTCAAGGAAGTAGTGCTCAGGATCCCTCATATACTGAAGCTGAGGTACTGCGATAATGATAGTCGGGCTGCCTGCAAAGATCAGAACGAGGATCGCAAGGTTTGAAGCAAATGCAAGTGATGTATATACAGCCTGACCCATCTTGTCTGCAAGCCATGTAGAAAGGAATACACCAAACATCTGCTGATGAGCAAGCGAGAAACCTGCGCCATCTGTAAGCTCCTGGGCATAGCCAACGAGCAGGTTTGTACCCACGCCCCAGTAAAGTCCCAATACCACTGCCCTCTTAGGGCAAATCCCTTATTAAAGATTATATTTTTCGGCCAGACGTAAGAGATCGTTTTCATCCTTTATGCCGTGCATCTCTTCAAGCAGATCCTCATTCTCAAGAAGTGCTGATAATTCCTGCATATCTTTGAGATGATCGTCAGGGTTGCAGGATGCCAGTGTGAAGAAAAGATCTGCATAGCTGTCCGGATCTGATTCATCAAAAACAACCGGTTTTTGAAGTTTCATGAATGAGATGGTAGTCTTTTTCACCATATCTCCGCCCTCCTGAAAGTGAGGCATTGCCACTCCCGGGATGAGTACGATATACGGACCATACTCTTTTACACAGCGGATGATCTCACCCGGATATTCTTCAGTGACCGTACCGTCTTCGATTATCGGAATACAGCACTTTTTTATAGCCTCTTCCCAGTCACTTACTTCGTCTACAAATAAAAAATGCTTTTTATCTACAAAATCTTTTAACACGTGTACCTCCCACGGATCCCCATATTACAGTACCGATCTGAACGGAACATTCGGCTCATGATCGAAGCAATCATGGAATCCTCTGTCATGATGATATGCAACATCGATATCGTAGTCCTTACCGTGCTTAACCTCGGCTCTTTCAATTTCTTCATTCAACCAGGTTCCCCATTCCGGGAATGTACTTTTGATCTATGATTCACGAGTTGTTTCACTTACTTTACTCATCATTACCTCCTATTCGTACCCTACGGACCGGTTTTTTATGCACTTGTTACATAGTTCGCCGTAGATGCATCTTCTAAATACATCATACTGTCTTTTACGATTATTTCAATCGATTTATATGGTTATTTGATCACAATATGATCGTTATGAACATTTTACCCGCTTTTCCACTATTTAAACAATTATTAACCATGGTTTTTATGCAATTTAAACCCAACTTAAACGATTGATTTTTTTAGTTAATCATAAAATTTTATTTTTCTGTTCGTCAGAATGACCTGTAACGCTTTTCTTATGCCACAATGACCTTGGTTAATATTTTTATGACGAAAGGATCATTAAATATGCTCGAATCAACAGAACTCGGTCGTTTTCAGAAATCCTGAAACAGGTGATGTGATCGAAAAGAAATCGAATACCATACTGCTTATACTAGCAGTTGTACTTATATTCCTGGCTATGTCCGGATTTATGAGCCTGTAAAAAGGATCTGACAGAGTCGGAATTTCCTATAAGTTAAAAAACCCCCGTATCGCCAACTTACTCAGCGACACGGGGGGTATTATTTTTATGAATGATCGGGCTTATTCTGCGCTCTTTGAAAGATCGATGGATCTGATCTGCTTTCTGAGCGGAAGTACGCTCTTTGCGTTAACAGAAAGCTCATCGACACCCATTCTGAGGAATGTCTCTGTGAGAGTCAGATCTGCACCGAGCTCACCACAGATACCTACCCAGCAGCCATGTCTGTGACCTGCTTCGATAGTCATCTTGATCTCCTTAAGTACTGCCGGATGATGTGTATCGGAGAAAGGCTCAAGCATAGCATTCTGACGGTCGATAGCGCATGTGTACTGTGTCAGATCGTTTGTACCGAGTGAGAAGAATTCAACTTCTTCTGCAAGCTCATCTGCACAAAGAACAGCGGCAGGTGTCTCGATCATGATACCGATCTCAACATGTCCAACCTTCTGTCCCTCATTCTCAAGCTCTCTGCGGCACTCGTTCATGAGTTCCTTGCACTCGCGAACTTCACGCACGCTGATGATCATCGGGAACATAACACCTACGTTACCGAATGCAGCTGCACGAAGGATAGCGCGGAGCTGTCTCTTAAAGAAATCCTTGCGGGTCAGGCTGATACGGATAGCTCTGTAACCAAGCGCCGGATTCTCTTCCTTTGCGAGATTCATATAATCAACAGTCTTATCTGCACCTATATCACAGGTACGGATGATAACGAGCTTCGGTGCCAGAGTCTCTACAACTCTCTTGTAAGCCTGGAACTGCTGCTCCTCTGTCGGATCAGATGTGCTGTTAAGATATACGAACTCTGAACGGAAAAGTCCTACACCTTCGGCATCATTTGCCTTTACGGCTCCTACATCTGAAGGACCACCGATATTTGCGTAAACCTTGATGGTCTTTCCATCGATAGTAGTATTCTTCTTTCCTCGAAGTTCCTGGAGAAGTGCTTCCTTACGGATATCTTCGTTCTGCTTCTCCTTTAAGGACTTTAAGAGGTCTTCTGTAGGATCTACGTAGATGCACGCATTGTATCCGTCAATGATGGCCATCTTTCCGTCCCAGGACTCGTCGATCTGCTTACACTGGATAAGAGCAGGTACGTTCATGCTTCTTGCAAGGATAGCTGTGTGGCTGTTTGAGCTTCCTTCTCTGGTAACCATACCGAGGAGAAGAGACTTATCAAGCTTTACAGTCTCTGACGGAGCGAGATCTTCTGCAACGAGGATACACGGCTCATCCTTGTCACCAAGATCAGAGCCAAAGCCCAGGAGCTCATCAAGCATAGCATTTCCAACGTCGATAACGTCTGCGCTTCTAGCCTGGAAATAGGGATCATCCATGTCACGGAACATCTGAGCTGTGTTAGCAAAGCCCTGCTTTACTGCATACTCTGCTGTGTGCTTCTGTTCAACGATGATCGTTTTACATGAATCGATCAGATCGTCATCATCAAGCATATCCGCATGAAACTCAAAGATCGCTGCACTTTCCTCACCTGCTGATGCAACAGCCTTATCGTAAAGGATTCTCTGATCTTCCTGAACCTTTACTCTGGCTTTCTCAAATCTATCAAGCTCCGGGATCGGATCCTCAATAAACTCCTCGTTGATCTTGTACTCTTTCTGATGAAAGATACGGATCTTACCGATCGCAATTCTATTTAATACACTGGTTCCTGTTCCTACCTGCATCTATTTTCTCCTATTGTTTTTCCCTGTCAAAACAAGTTACGCTAGGCTCGATAAGACCTCGCCAAGCGAACTTGCATAGCACGCACTAAGCTCGAAAATACCTCGCTAAGTGCTCCGCATAATCATAAAGCCCGGATGAATAGGATATTCCGTTCAATCCGGGCTTTCGTCCCAATAATTATATTTATGACTTTTATGTTTAGAAGTTTTCCTTAAGGAACTTCTCAACTGCTTCAGCAGCTGCATCTTCGTCAGCACCCTCAACTGTTACTGTAACAGTCTCGCCCTGCTTGATACCAAGACCCATAAGAGCAAGGAGCTTCTTCATATCTGTGCTCTTATCGCCCTTTGCGATAGTTACTGCGCTCTCGAACTTCTTTGCTTCCTTAACGAGAAGTCCTGCCGGACGAGCGTGAATACCCATGGGATCCTGAACTGTAAATGTAAATTCCTTCATAATTTTTTTCTTTTCCTTTCTGATTAACCTTACCAGATTGCAATCAAAAACATCCGATTGAAAACCTACCGTTTCACGATCGGATCATACTTAAATAACTGATTGAAGATGCAGAATAATGATTATTTATAGTATAGCCTTTTCTTTATGCACATTTCAAGCTGTATTTTAAAAATACACGTAAAATACAATATCAAAGTATCATTCCTACCGTTATTTTGCACTATATTTGTCTGATAATATCAGATTAATCGATCAATATTTATACTCATACCGTGATTTTCGCGAAACTCAAGTTATGAGCAGTTACGTCAGCTTAGAACAAAGATATCCTATGATGTAAGGGTAAAAGAAAAACCTCCGCGGAAATCAATAGTCCATCGGAGGTTTACATAATTTCAAAAAATATACGGATCAAACATTTTCCGTATCCGGCACGATTCCTGTGAGGGCAAGTATCAGATCTTTCATGAATTTTTTGAGCTCAGCGGCTCTGCCGATATGCTCGATCCCGATCTCGATAACACGGCTGATACCTCCTTTATTATCAACGTCTACTGTATCCGGCTCTGCAAAATTTGATACCATCACGAGGCATCTGCCAAGTATCTCATACCCGCTGACTGTCTTTTTAGTCATGAGATCCATCGCGTCATCTGCGATCTCTGCAGAAATCCCGCTGTTTATATCCTGAGTAAATTCCTCGTTATCTACCTTAAAGGACGCTTTCTTTTCTCCGTATACCATGTATGAAGTAAGCTCTACCTCATCCTGTGCCAGAACAATCTTGTCATTTTCGACAGCACCGTCCTGATACAGCCTGATGCTTCCTCTCCATCTCTCATCGGAATCCTTCTGAAGTGTTGCTGTGAGCTTATCTACCTTTGATATATCAAGCTCTATCTTATTCGTATAGAGTGGGGCTTTTGATACATTCAGCAGAGAATTTGCTGTCATGAACAGCGTCTCTGACCTGTTAAAAAGATCGGATGTGATCGTAAAATTATATGCTACTACAGGGAATTCCCTGCCTTCGGTGCTTTTGTACTGAATCATTTTATTACTCCTGTGTGACCTCACATATTGTGATGTAAGGGTCAAAAGTTCTTTTTTCAACAACTATGTATTCTCACACAGGTGTATTGTAAAATCAAGTTTTCTGCGCCTTAAATCCCGCGATAAAATTTCTTTAGGTATATTCCTACCCCATATAATCCTACCGTCTGGAGCAGGTGAAATATAACAGATGACCAGACGATCGCTATTTCATGATTGAATATCGTATAAGTCTGGATCTGCACAAATGTGGCTGCGATTATGAACAATGCAGTCAGACATATGGCTGCTATCTTAAGATACTTGTCATTTAAGAACACACCCGTTATAAGTATGCCGAGCACAAGGGCGATCAACATTCCTATATATTTAAAACTATGAGATCCATTGTAGATAGCAGAGAACGTCTGCAATTCGTTGATATTTGTTATGTCAACCTGTGACGACAATCCTGCCACAAATCGTCTGTACGTGATCGTGAAAATATCATAAACGATCCTGACTCCGATCAGGATAAATGCCCATACTTCCAAAAGCTGTCGTATTGAATACGTGGAAAGATTTGATATCTCCTCAGGCATTACTTCTTCCTGCAGTTTTGCCAGCTCAGAATAATCATCCATCGGTATCATTTTTCTATAATGCTCAAGCTGCCTCCACGCACACCAGAAAATAAAAGCTGTGACTGCTATCTGAAAAACAGAGAAAATTCCCTGATACGCCCAAAATGCGTCATCCAGCATATCAGGAAGCACAGATGATGTGTCCTTTAAAAGAAAGCGCACAGCGACCGAACCCGCCGTCATAACTGCATTTACGACCGCGGTTACGGATATTGCTTTTGATAAAATACGCTTGTCGTGCTCGATGTACATGCTCTTCCCCTTGTGCTGCGTTTTTATACATGAATCCCTATCCTATATCTATTTCGGATTTATGCGGACGAATAAACAGTTTACGTTTTTATGTACTCAATATCAAGCAAAAATGGCAGATGAACTATATTCTTTCGTTCATCTGCCATACTTGATCTAAGTATAAATAAAAAACACCCACCTAATGGCGAGTGTCTTTCAACCGAAATCAATTCGGTTCTCTCTGTACAGATATACTAGCACTTGCTTCTCAAACGCGCAATACTTTTTACTGTATTTTATGTATCCTAAAATGTATCAAACTTATTATATGGAATCTTTTTCTTTGGTAAATCTCTCAAAACATCCAAATCATCCAAATCTTTAATCCCCATCTGACCTCTTATATTTGCAAATGCCCCTGTTGGAATCTTCTTTTCAAGTTCTTCAAGCATTTTCCTAAATTCATGAATCATTATCTTATATTCACCTTCTGGCAAATAGTATTTAAAATAAACCAAAAGGTCTATTATTCGCTTATCAGAATCCCGTAAATAAGATTTCCTCATACTTGAAAGATACTTTTCATTTATTCGTCCAGTTCTATCATCTTTTCCCTTTGCTTGCCTGATACAATAAACTCGTTCATTATGCGCGCACGAATTTCTTACCTTCCTTAACCAATGAAGACTTCCTATCAAAAGTTTAACATTGGGAAGACCCTTTTTATCTGTAATATCATACAAATTGCAAAGGCTATGTGTGACTTTCATTTTACTATTCTGAACTATACTAATAAATGTAGAAAAATTGATAACCTTAATCATAATCCATGTCGGGATAGAAGTGTGTTTTTTCATATAAAAACTTACATATTCAAGTCTGCTTTTACTCAGCTCTCCATACGCAGATGATATAGCTGCCATTCTATCCTGTAAACTCTTTTTTGAATCATACGCATTTGTTTCATACCACGATACTTTTCCATCATCATTACTTTGATCGAATTTATATCCAGTAAGCGTTCTGACTTCTTCCTCAATCTGAGTTATATATTTTAGCAAAAATAATCTAAGCTTCTCATCATACCTTTTCAAACAATAAATCTGTTCCAAAGATGTTCCCGGAAAATAAATATGTTTTCCTAACGAATCTTTACCACATGTAAATGGCTCTTTATAACCATTTATTATGTTGAAATAACCCATCCTGACAAGATGCTCTTTATCCTTTATATTTCCAGCAGGAACTCCGCCTACAGCCACACTTCCGCACGCAATTTTCTTTTCCGTACGAAGTTTTTTCATCTGCTGATTATATGTTAAAAACTTTTTTTGGTCTGTCATTACAATTCTCTTACTATCTCCATAAATCTGTCATACGAATACGCTCCAGTATAACCCGGCTCTTTATTCTGAAATACCATATAATACTTATAAAGTCTTCCCGCTTGATTTGCCCATTCTGCTCCGGTCGCTGCCTTTGCCTTTGATTCAGGATTGTCCAAATGGTCTCCCTTCGTTTCTATCATAAGTATCTTACCATCATTAAGCATAACCATCAGATCAGGATATGCTGTTACTGCTCCATTTATGGCAAAGCCCTTTCTCGAAATGTTCCTGTGCCACCATCTTACATTATCTAGATTTGCCAACTCGTGAATAACTTTCTTTTCGTATTCATTTAAGTCCCCATCTTCCTCTTCATACAGCGATTTGGGGATAGACGAAATTGACGTAATCGGTGAAATACACTCTTTCATACGGTACATAGGCTGACACTGAACATAATCCTGTTCTACCCATTTTCTGAACATTTTTGCTTCATACTCAGTCAGTAAAGAATCAACCTTCTTCTTAATTTTATCAGCATAAAGCTCTGTATTCTGTTCCAAATCCGTAAGTTGCGCTTCCGTCATTTGTTCCATGATTTTTCCAACATAATCCCGTATCTCCCTATCATCTATGGAATTATTCTTGGAAAGCCTCTTGCAAATACGGTCTTTGCAAAGATTTCTCTTTGCCTCAGTTGGTCTGCTGTCGAACCATTCTTTTATGGATTTGCTCTCAAACCCTCTTAATTTCCATGCTTTTGGAACTTCATTGTTTTCATCCACATCAATCTTTGCAATTTCTGCTTCAATGGAATCAAAATCTATTTCTGTATCTTTATCACGAAGTGTGAAACCCTTTCGCAGGTTTTCCCTATCCAATAGCTCAAATTCATGTTCTGAAAAAAGACTTGCTCCACCTTCTACAACAAATTGCGGCAAGTTTAAATTCTTAACATCATCTTCAAATTCCTTCCTTACACGAAACATCGCCATTTTGCTCACCACCTCATCAGGTATATCGTCAAATTGTTCATTTGTTTCGCTGTTTATATTCTCCCAATAAACCTTATTTTCAGTTAATGCTGTTTCTATCATGCTATTTACGGTAACATTAACCGAACTCAAATTCTCGTCATTATCAGGTTCATCATCAAATACGTTATTAAGCTGTTTTTTGAGTTCCGTGGTATTTACTTCATAATCTTCATCCGGCTCTTTAACTGCATCAGATTTTGAAATCAATTCTTCTATTGACATCTGCTGAGTTCCAACATCAGCCGGCTCACTTATAATGGTATCTTCCAACTCCTTTACCATATAATCCTTCTTACTGAACCCGGCATTATTAAGTCCCTTTACAACTTTATCCAGCGTTCCGTAAAAATCAGAAGATGAAGTTATCGCATACGATAGATTAAGTTCCTGCTCTTTACTTGTTTTTGCGTACGGAAGACGCAATACACGCCCTAAAATCTGCTCGACATCAACTGTTGAATTTCTGTTTGCTACTGTCGCAAGAATATAAGCAAACGGGCAATCCCATCCTTCTTTTAACGCATTAACTGTAATGATGTATCTTATTCTGCAATCACGGGACATAAGATTTTCTGTCTTGATTTCATCTTTATCACCTGTCTTAATGGCTATTTCTTCTTCCGGAATACCGATTTCGATCAAAGTTGATTTTATCTTTTCATACGTTGTACTGTCATTTGATGTTCGAGGCTGAGCCTGAAAAAGAACTATCGGTCTAATATATCTTCCTGTTTCATGCTCATTCTGCTCCGCTTTTCTTTCAAGTCTCTTCCGCAGACTTATTGCACTCAGATACACATCTTCCTGACTTTTCATGTTATAGACAATAACCGGAAGTTTTACCATTTCCTCTTTTTTAAGCTGTCTCGCATCCACACATGAAATTATATTGCTTCCCTCTTTCGGAGTTGCGGTTAAATCCAAGACAAAACAAGGATTGAAATTTTCCAGCATCTCTATACTGAGCTTTGATGTAGCATGATGACTTTCATCAACTATAACTACCGGATTTAACTGCCTGATAACCTGAATAAGTGCTGTTTCATCCACGTCGATTAAAAGCATATCGGAATCGCCTTTAAACCCATCAAAAGAAGTCAGATTTCCATTCTGCTGATACGCTTTCCTACCTTCTTTCTTGCTCGTTCTGAATGAATCATAAGTCAATACAAAGATTGAAAGATTCTCATCAACAGATACAGGATTAAAATTCTGACCGTTAAGAAGCTGATCTTTTGTATATACTTCAACTTTTCCTGCAAAATCAACATCTATCTTTTGGCGATATGGGTGTGATGTATCTGTAAGATTAGTGATGGTTTGCTGCATTATAGCATCTGACGGAACAAGCCATACAACCGCCTTGGGATGAATATGAGGCATTGATTCGAAAATCGGTTTAATAGAATTTGCAGCAAGAAACGTCTTTCCGCCTCCGGTCGGAACTTTTAAGCAAACATGTGGCACACCCTGTAACGAAGAATTGTACGAAGGCATCCCCATAGGACCTATGCTTACGCCTTTTTCTTCCCAGAGCGAACTGTATGCCTTTCTTATACTCTGTTTTTCCGATAAAAGAGCAAGAAATCTATTCAGGTCTTTCATCACAGATTTCTGATAATTTTTAAGTTCCATATATTTACAACCTCACTATATCCCTCGGTATCTTTTTGAAGGTTATGTTGTATTTACTCATCTTTTCATCAGACAGATTACATGTATCCGCATAAATCACATACGCATCAGCCTTTGTCCTTATAGTACGAAGGAAATCAGTATCAAGCACCGTCTGACACTCTTTTTCATAGTTGAAATAATAAGCAGTATCGTTATTGATCCCAAGAAAATATTCATTATCGCCGGTATCCTGTTTCTCATATCCGCTTCTTGTTTCCATGTACCAAATGTATTCCCTGATTTTATCAGTATCAATATCAGGATTCAGATACTCATTATCTACAAGGAGCTTTTCACCAAGCTCATAATAACCGAAACCACCGCCCGTACCTTCAATGGCTTTTTTCCCCTCACCGTATCCGTTTATTACACGCTTAACACGTTCTGCGGTTATGGTATCAGCATAGTTTTCCATTTCTATAAGAATGAACCGGCGATTTCCGCCATCTGCTTTATTTGCATTCAGCACTGCATGAGCAGTAGTTCCGGATCCAGCAAAAGAATCAAGGATAATGGAATCTTCATCTGTTGCTATCTGAAGTACACGTTCTATAAGTCGTGTAGGTTTTGGGGTATCAAATTTTGCTCTGCCTTCAAATAATGACAGGATTTCTTTTTTTGCCTCATCGGTATGCCCCGTTTCAGAATAAGGCCAGAAATTAGTCGGCAACTTACCTCCAACATTATTCAAATATGTCTTTCGTCGTATTCCACCCTTACCACCACTTGTAAAATAAAACTTAGGCCATCTTCCCCGGTCATATACTGCTTTAGCTGCCATAGCAGATTCTTCAACACTTTTTTCAAGCACAATAGCCAAAACACCCTCTCTTATTTCATCAGTTGCCACTCCACATACAACTGCTCTTCTTTCTGCATCATCAATATCAGCAAGCTTATACGGACACCATTCATTCATAAAGTCAAGCATCTGATCCTGACTGAAAGTCCAGCACCTTCCATTTGCTGGATATATCATTTTTCCTGTAAATGGATGCTGGATAGCATAAACCATCCCTTGATGTGTTGAAGCACCGGGTGCAAACGGATTATCACTTGTCCATACCTGGTCATCTCCATCCGGATTTTTGTAAATTGAATTCATTTTTTCCGTACGTGGCAGCTTATTTGGCTTCCAATTCGTAATTTTGCTATATACAATAATATGCTCTACCTCATTTACAATTCCCTTTGAGTCATTTCTTGTCGAATACGTCCTTTGCCATGAAATATTCGAAACAAAGCAGTTTGCACCAAATATCTCATCACATACTAATTTCAGATTGAAAAGTTCATTATCATCAATACTGATAAAAATAACCCCATCGTCCGCAAGCAGCTTTTGAAGCAGTCGTAATCTGGGATACATCATACAGAGCCACTTATCATGGCGCGACAGGTCGTCACCCTCTTTTCCGACTACTTCTCCGAGCCATTTCTTGATCTTCAAATCATTAACATTATCGTTATATACCCATCCCTCGTTGCCTGTATTGTATGGCGGATCTATATAGATGCACTTGATTTTGCCCTCATACTTGGGTAACAGAGCTTTCAACGCTTCCAGATTATCCCCATGGATGATCATGTTCTCTGCATTTTCATCACCATAGCTATATTTTTTATCCAACACACGATACGGTACTTCATTATGATGATTCAGAACCTTATCTTTACCAATCCAATTCAACGACGGCATATATCCGACTCCTTAATAGTTATTTCCATATCAGTCTTTACCTATATATTTTAAAATAACATTCCAAAATTACAACAGCTTCTATCGCACAAAAATAAGCATGAAAAATCTATATTTCCGATTCTCCATGCTTATCTATAAAGCAAATCTTCACATATTCTTCTGATCTGTCAATTAACCCGATGCATCATTCCTCGTTAAATAGTTTGATTCCATTAACTTCTATATCTGAAAAATCTAAATCTTCTAGCTTTACTTTGACTTTCCAATCATTTTGCTCCATAGTCTTGATAAATTCCTCCGGAAGTTTCAATTTGTAATTCCGCACATAATATGACAAATCTCCAGGCCATAGCCATACTCCATCTGTATACGTACTTGTCACGCCTGCGGTTCCTCTCTCGGGATTAATTACATCCTCAACAACTCCGGGAGATACAATCAATTCTATTCCACCATCAAGATAGGCGCAGATTTTCTTGATATCACTTGTCTTCTCTTTCTTTATATAGTCGTATATAGAGTCATTGGAATTCACACCGTGTGGCATTTCTTTGAAATATCCAACAGATTTTAACTTCATTACTTTCCTTTCTTTCCTTTCATAGGATAATAATCAATCCATTTTCCAGTGTTTGAAAAAGGGGTTGGACCTATTACCATTTTTCCGTTTGGATAGATATGAAGTGTATCAGACGGTGCACGTACGACTACCCCCATTTTATTTGCAAGATTTTGGGCAAAACTTCCTGTTACACTTCCAGTTTTACATGATAGCAATCTGATTTTTCCGCCACTATATCCCTTATCATTTTTGAGAAATTTAGCCAATCTCCGCTGATCTAGTACCACTTCTTTTTCACCAAGCTTTGTTTTTATGAAAACCGATATGCTATCAGGCGCTCCATGTACTGCAACATCTGTATATCCCTCTTCCTTCTTTACTCTTTTTGCAACCACCGCAAGTGCCGAACCTCGCCCATTTCCAACCAATGTTGAATCTAGCGTGATAACATCATCATTTTCACGTGCACCTTTTGTATCTCCAAAACCACCATAAAATCCTGCGCCCAATCATGCCACCCCCTTATGAGAGGTGGAAATCTCACTGTCAAACTGAACAATACGGATTCCTGCTTCTCTATATTCGTTGAAGTATTTTTCCGGAGCAGGTCCATAAACCACAATAACGATCGGTTTAAGTGTCTTTACAACCTCATCTAATCCGTTGAAAAAAATCTCTCTATCGCGAGCATTTTTTACATTTCCATGCGAGCCAACAGCTATAACAGAATATTTCTCTATTCCATCACAACAGATACGGTATGTTCGCTTATCACCATATCTAATATTGGGAATAACACGAATCCCATTCCTCTGAAGCCAATGACCTATAGACCTGCTCCGATAAATATTCCACAATTGCATTACAAAAGGCATATCTCTATAAAGGCTAAAATCAGGAAGGATTACACCGTTAAACCTCTTTAATACACTTAAATACTTCTTCGGTTTTCTCCAAATACGCTCAAATAAATAATCATCTTCATAAAAATGTACCCACTGATCATAATCCTTCGAAGAAATCGCCTTTGAAAAGGAGATTAATCTATTCGGAATGACATCAATCGGACAAATGCGCGGAAACTCAAATACTCCTGCATAAGTTGCAAAACGAACCAAAAAGGAATTAAATACATCAATACAGTTATCTCGTAATATATTTTTCTTAATCATATAGGCACCTCCGGTGCAAATTAAGGCCGAACTAATGAATAGTTCTACTGTTTAACCCTTCGATGCATATATGAATTGTTCAGGTTCATGTCAATACACTCGAAGGGCAAGTTTCTTTTTCAAAATTGCTTTCTAGATTAATTTATGCTATCGTATCAATGTTCAGGTTCGAGTCAATACACTCGACAAGCACCGGGTTTGTAGCTCCAACTACAGATTTGGTGCTTTTTTCTCGTAAATCAATGCATCATCACCTACCTTTTCCAACTTGTTACGCCCTTTCTCGAAATAACTCCACTATCGATTTTTCATAATCTTTAAGTCTCCCTTCTTTCCTGTAATTTTCTTTCCATGCCAAATAATAATCATACGCATAGCAAGCCGCTTCATAGCTTATGCAAAACCGATCGTAAATATCTTCCGGACTATTGGCCTTAATCATGTGTACAAGAACCGGCGGGGCTATTGCATATTTTGCAAAAAAATTCGCCTCATCTTCTTCTTTTTCCCCACGTCCAGTGTGATCCAAGACCACATGTCCTATTTCATGAAGAATAGTCCAATTCTGTCTTTCATAATTTTTATCCAGATCATTATAAAAGATAACCTCCTCACCATATTTTTCAGCGAAACATCCGTCCTCACTATCCCTCATAGCTTCTTCTAATTGCTCTTCATTTAAGGATGAATATGGTCGAAGTATTAACCCCATTTTTACAGCCAATTCAAATCCAGAAACCGGGATACAACGTACATTGTATATTTTAAATAAATGAATCACCTCCCCTTTGATAAACTCATATTCTTCATCTGTAAGTTTCCAATGCCGTTTTTTTCTACTCATGGTCATCTCCCATTAATAAATTGAGTATTTCACGTTTATCAGATACTGACATTTTCTGAACATTTCTAGCAATTAGTTTTTTCGCATAACCTAATTCACTTATTGAATCTACAGGTATTCCCTCAATCAGATAATCAGATGTTGTATCCAATGCTATTGCTATCTTAGCTAACACTTTTGATCGCGGAACCCTGTCCCCTTTTATATAATGTGAAATTGCTGCCTCTGTACATCCAACCATTTCTGCCAATTCTTTCTGACTTATACCCTTTTTTTCTATCAAACTCCTCATCCTTTTCCCCATCTCTGCCATAACGATTCCTCCTAGCACATCCTCATTTTTCTCTTCTTTTTCCTCCTAGATAATAAATATTATCCCCTTAAACAAACAATAACTTTAAATTATCATTTTGTAAAGTATTTTTTACATTTTTTTGCACTAAATTATAAATACATCCAGTTAAAAACGCCAATATTCAAGAATTATAATCATCTAAGTTTTCACTCCATCCTTTCAAAACAGCAATATGATAATTTTATGTATTTTTATCTATTAAAACCGAGTATTAAGCATTGAAATTAGCCCCTCTGTTAATGCGATATCTGGTATAGCTTCCTCCTCAGCATTTCTCTACTCCATTACTTTTCCTCCTCTTACATTCAATTTACCATTGCATCAAGCTATCATTCTGGCATATATAAAATTCCTATGCGCATAATTGAAAGAATCTACAGTTCCATAAATAATTCAGGCTAAATATTACAATCATCAGTATTTAAACGAAAAAAACCGCCTTTATGTTCATATTGAACCAAGACGGTTTTTCCAGACAATCTAATTTTTCACTTATCAACAGTATTTTTGAGAATACTCTTTAAGCATGTGCTTCAACGTTTTTTCTTCTTTCGGATGCTCAGGACAATATCTCTCCAATAACAATTCCATGTACTTATAAGCATCAGTAAATCTTAATAATACAGATTCACCATCTTCTGTCTCCACACAAATTCCATCAAATTTCTGCATCTGACTCTGATCATACTCGTCCAATTCATCCCAAAAGTAACAATTGAATAATCATAGCCAATCCCGATGCCTTTACACAGATTTCCCAAAAATTCCAATAAATCATCACTTGCAGCTTCATTGAGAAGCGCTATCATCGGAAAATGTTCTTCTTCACGTAAGTCACTCTCTTCTAAATATGTTTTATACATAAACGTTCTTCACACAAACGCAGTATGGCTAACTTTCCACTTAATGAGTTTAATTCCTGTCCAGAAACCATATATTCCGCAAGTTATCACGCTGAGAATGAACCACTTAATCCAATTTCCGAAGAGACCGATTGCTGTGCCATCAAAGCTAAGTCTACGACCATTTATTACTGTATGTTTGATTTCCCAGTTATAAAGCATGGTGTACGCCCATGGTAAGCAAATTCCCAACGTACAGATTGTTACTAGTCCCCCTAAAAGTTCGTATCCGATTAACTGCAAGAGTCCGCCATCAAAATACGACTCCATTGTCGCCCCAGACTCTGTATGAGTATGTGAAACTATCCATTTTTTCAACTTTATCCCAACCCAAAAGCTGTAAATTCCGCAGGTAATAAGTGAAAGAAGCCACCACTTTATCCATTGTCCAAAAAGTCCGATTGCCGTTCCGTCAAAAAGTAGTCTTTCGCCATTTATCACTGTATGCTTCGTTTCCCAGTTATAAATCATGGTATATGCCCACGGAAGACAGATTCCCAATGTGCAGATCGTGACTAGCGTTCCTAGTATACGATATCCTATAAGCTGTAATAAGCCTCCATCAAAATACGAATTATTATTCATGTCGCCCCTCCCCCAAAATATTTACAGTTATCACCAATATCACCTAAATTTTACTATATTCAATTTACTCTTTTTGTACTTTATCCTATGCTATATACATTAAATCATCCTTACAAAATATATTTCCATCCAATCCTCATTCATCCAAACTGTCCCCTAAAAAAGAAGAGAGCTGATGTACCGCAGTACAACTAACTCTCTTCCTTCCTTTGTCTAATTTTTCTGTTGTCCGCCAACTCTCCGGTCCTATGCCCGGCTTTGCTTCCCGCTTTTTCTGTTGTGGGCCAACTTTCCGGCTCGTACTGTCCGGTCACATGTCGGATTGAACCTGTCTTCCAGTCTTTCGACCTGACAGATTAGGTGTTAGACCACCCGGCACTGCACGCAGTACCCTTTTGTAATTTTATAATAACGAAATATTTCTGAATCGTCAACGTCATAAAAAAACTTGATTTTTGTCCCATCAACGACATTCTTTCCTGATCATTTTCATAAAGAACTCAAACACCTCATATCCGTCCACGACATCCGGTCTGTCGGCTGTGGGGCGGCATCTTTCGGGGTGCCACTGGAGAGTCCAGATGGGGAGTGTCTCATGATGGGCGGCTTCGATCAGGTGATCTCCTGCGTCACCTGTGCTGTAGAGATCAGTCTCCATACACTCTGCCTGAGTATCCACCGCCTGATGATGAGCACTGTTTATCCTGAATTTTTCACCAAAAATCTGACAAAGCCATGACTTTTCACAGGAAACAACAGCATCGTGCCTCTCATCTATAGTAGTGCCCTCGATACGTTTATGCCTCTCGCTGTGGGGTACGTCCTGTATGAGTGTTCCACCAAAATAAACATTGATGAGCTGATGACCTCTGCATATACCTAGTATCGGTTTCTTTGCCTTTACAAAAGCATCGAGCCACGCAAGCTGCAGACAGTCCAGATCATCATTGATCGGTCCGCAGGCTGTATTTTTTTCATGATACCTTACAGGATCTATATCTCCGCCGCCGGGCAGGAGCAGCGCATCATACTCATCCGTATTTATATTCTCCGCATCATGCTTCACAACAGGCTCTGCCCCCTGAGCAAGAACCGCTTTTTTATAATTATCTATTGGAGCATCTAAAACAGGTATAACTATTTTTATCACAGACATTTTCACATCAATACATCCTGCCCCTTTCTCAATCGAAAACGCGCAGGATGTCCTTTCTATATCTCGGTTTTATTTCTTGATCGAATTTAAGAAGTCTTTTGCTCTCTGAGACTGAGGGTTATCAAAAAACTTGTCGGGTGTGTTTTCTTCCACGATCTTTCCATCAGCCATAAAGATCACACGATCCGCCACGTGACGGGCAAAATTCATCTCGTGTGTAACGATGACCATGGTCATTCCCTCACCCGCAAGCTCAGTCATGACTTCCAGCACTTCGTTGATCATCTCCGGATCAAGCGCACTTGTGGGCTCATCAAAAAGCATAGCAACAGGCTTCATTGCAAGCGAGCGCGCGATAGCCACTCTCTGCTGCTGACCGCCGGAAAGCTGCGCCGGAACCTTTGCAGCCTGCGCTTCCACGCCGACTCTTCTAAGCAGTTCCAGAGCTTCTCTCTTTGCTTCTTCCTTATTTCTATGAAGAACCTCTACCGGTCCCATAGTCACATTCTCAAGTATGGTCTTGTGTGCAAAAAGATTAAAGGACTGAAATACCATTCCAACCTTTGCTCTGAGCTTTGCAAGTTCCTTTCCGCTCTGCGGGAGAGCTTCTCCCTCGATAAAGATCTTTCCGGAATCAATAGTTTCCAGTCTGTTTATGGTACGGCACAGTGTTGACTTTCCGGATCCTGACGGACCGATCACGACCACCACTTCACCTCTTTTTACAGAAAGGTTTATATCCTGCAGCACATGCAGATCTCCATAATGTTTGTCAACATGCTGAAGCTCTATTACCGGAGTCTCCGATGTGTCTATGTATCTGTTATTCTCAGCCATTTCAAATCCTTTCCGTATCAACGGGTTGCCGGTGTTGTCTGCATCCGTCTTGCCACAACTACAGAAACCTTATTTATCAGATAATTTATCAAAATGTAGATAACTGCCACTACCAGATATACTGACAGCAGTGCATCATAATTTGACAAAAGCACTTTTGCATCCTGCATCAGATCAGGGAAATTAACTACATATGCAAAGGTCGTATCCTTTACGACGATAACCATCTCCGCGATAAGCGCCGGGATGATATACTGCATCGCCTGTGGAAAAATGATCTTTACAAAAGTTTTAACTTCTCCCATTCCTATAGAGAGCGCTGCCTCTCTCTGCCCCTTTGGCACAGCATTTACGCCGGACCTCAGAACCTCCGCAACAACACCTCCTGCAGAAATAGCTACCGGCAGGGCAATTCTCCATATCGACGGCAGATTTATGCCGAGCTGCGGCACTATTAGGAAAAAGAAGTATATGAGAAGAAGTGTCGGTACACCTCTTGTAAATTCTATGATCGCCACACTCACCATCTGCAGCACTTTATAATGACATATTCTTGCAGACATGAGTACAAATCCTATGATAAACGCAGTAATTCCGGACAAAGCCGCTGCCTCCAGCGTTCCTATAAGACCTTGTCCGAGAAATCTCCAGGTCGTATATTTCGTGAAGAATGACCAGTATTTCGCGTCGAACTGACCATTATCATAAAACACTTTTCCTATATAAAAAAGAACACCTGCGAGAGCTATTATAGACAATGCTGTAACAATAGCAATCGCCTTTCTGGCACCGCTTCCCGGTGTCTCATACAGCGCGTCACGCACCGATTGCTGATGTACACTCATCGCATTATTCTCACTTTCTTATCCAGCAGATTTCCGAGCTGTCCTATAATTATCGCTGTTCCGCAGTACATAACCGCAGATATCAGGAAGGATGTGACTCCGCCTGCCACACGGGTATTTATGTACGAAACAAGTCCTGTAAGGTCCATCGGATTTAGCGGAACCTGTGATGCGAGTGATGTAGTAAGCATCGTCGCTATCAAGAGATTTGTAAGCGGAAGTACCGAAAAACGAAGCGCCTGCGGTATGACCACAGTTCTCATCATTGTCGCAAATGTCATTCCGAGAGATCTCGCAGCCTCTATCTGCCCGATTCCGATAGCATTTATACCACTCATCAGATACTCTGATGCAAAAGATGCCGGTATAAGCGTGGTTGCGATAAGCACACATTGAAAATACGGAAGAACCAGACTCAGATTAGGGAGGGCATATACCAGCAATATCAAAAGTGCTGCTCCGGGTATATTTCTGAATATCTGAACATAAAATTCTCCCACAGCCCTAAGGGGCTTTATAGGGCATGCTCTCATGACAGTTATGATAATACCGATAACCATCGCTCCCGCAAATGACAAAAATGTCAGCTGCCAGGTAGTGAGAAGCGCCTGCAAGTATTTCTCTCCATATTGAGAAAGAAGCTCTCCGATTGACATTTTTCCTCCTCTGTTGTTTGACACGAATTGCTTCGCTTCTGATGAAGCTCACGCAATTCTAAAACACTCGCATTCCGCGCAATTACGCTACATGCTCGTGTTTTGCGGGTCCCAAATAAAAAATCCTTTTTGTGCAAGCACAATCGGATTTTTTACTTTTGACCCTGTCATACAAATTGCACCGCGAACATTATGTAAACTATCCGCGGTGCAGTCTTCATTGGCTATATACTATTAAATTACTCGCCGACTGCCGGTGTTTCCGGTGCTTCAGAGATACCTGTACGATCACCGAGGCTTACCTGCCACAGCTCATCCCAAAGTCCTTCTTCCTCGATCTTCTTAAGGAATGTATTTACAAATTCAACACCATCAGAATCCTTCGGAAGTCCGATACCATAGTTATCCTCCGGTCCGAATACATCGCCTGCGATCTTGAACTTATCAGCTTCCTTTACAAGGGCGTTGAGCATAAGTGTGTAGTCTGTTACATAAGCATCTACTCTGCCCTGCTCAAGTGCGGTACGTGCCTCGAGATCTGTCTCAAACTCCTGAACTGTAGCTTCCGGAGCAAACTCCTCAAGGATTGACGGGCCTGTAGAACCTGTCTGTGTAGCTACTATCTTTCCTGCAAGGCTGTCTACTCCTGTAATCTCGCTGTTATCTACCTTTACGAGAACTGCCTGACGTGATGTATAGTACGGACCTGCAAAAGAAATTACTTCTTTTCTGGAATCAGTGATCGAATATGTAGCAAATACAGCGTCTACCTGATCACTTGTAAGTACTGACTCACGTGTGCTGGAGTCAACCTGTATGATCTCAAATTTACTCTCATCACCGAGTACATAACGTGCAAGGAGCTGAAAAAGACCTGCATCAAATCCACGCATCTTATTATCTGTCTCATCGAGCTGGCTGAAAAGCTGTGCTGTACGTACTGCACCAACTCTGAGCTTGCCTGCTTCCTTTACTTTCTTTGCCCACTCACTTGCCTCGATATCAGCGTCATCTGCTACCGGACCCTTTGCAAGGATCGCATCAAATGCAGCCTTATCGATTTCCTTTGCCTGCGGCTCTGCTTCTGCAGCTGTTGTGGATGCTGTCTCGCCTGCTGCCTCTGTTGCAGCCGCTTCTGTTGCTGCTGCGCTCGGAGCTGTTTCTGTCTTATTCGCTGATGTTCCGCATGCTGTGATACCAAGTGCAGATGCAAGTATAAGTGCAGTGATCTTTGCTGTCGCTGTGCGCTTTCTCATAATTATCCCTCCCACACTGCCTTAACGTTAAACAGGATCCAGGCAGGCAGTGCGATAAAACCATGGGTCCATCACTTTGTCGCTGTGATACATCACAGCGGTTGCACAAATCATATCTGTTTTAACCTACTAAGTCAATATGAATTTATCTATTTGAAATAAATATGTTACAGTTCAGACGTAAACGGAGCATTTACTGCGGATGCTACGAACACTTAGCGAACGAATGTGAGCTTAGTGAGAGTGTATGCTTTAGCTGTTTACGACCAAGAACGATGAAAAGCCATTGGATTTTGACCTTTTGACCCTGACATCATAAAATCGGCATACTAATAGCTCCTTTTTTATATATAAAACTTACATTAAATGGTAAAATGAACATTACTAGATATATAAATGAGGACTAAAAATGAGCAATAAGGCTAAGATTAGAGAAGAAGCCAAAAAACTTGTACCTATTGACGACATTATGTTCAGAAAGATGGCTGAGGATGACGGTTTCTGCCAGGAAATACTTCGGGTTATTCTTAACGATCCAAGGCTGATGGTATTAAGAAATCAGCCCCAGTTTCCTGTAACAAACTTACAGGGACGGTCGGTTATACTTGACGCACACTGTATCTTGGGTAATGGTCGTGAAGTCGATATCGAAGTACAAAAGGCAAATGATGACAATCATCAAAAGAGAGTCCGCTATAACGCCTCCGTATTAACTGCAAATATAACTGATCCAGGCGTTAAATTTGAGAAAGTTCCTGATATATGCGTAGTATTCATATCAAGATTTGATATGTTCAAAGACGGTTTACCCCTTTATCACATAGACCGCATTGTTAGGGGAACCGGCAAAATCGTCGATAATGGTTTTGAAGAGATATATGTTAATGCTGCCGTAAATGATGGCACAGACGTCGCTGAACTGATGGAAGTGTTTACCAAAGAAAATGCTTACAGTGAGAAGTTTCCTCTGACTTCTGCCGGTAAACACAGATATCGTGAAACTGAGGAGGGCCAACGAATTATGTGTGAAATAATGGAAAAACTCAACACAGAGGCAAGAGAAGAAGGTCGTGAAGAAGGTCGTGAAGAAGGCATTAATGACGTTAATGCTCTCAATTTGCGTCTCATAAACGAAAACCGCCTCGACGATCTGCGTCGGGCGGCAACAGATGTTGATTATCAGAACCAGCTTTTAAATGAACTATTTCCTAAAAAAGCGCATTAATACTTAAAATCATCACCACCCGCTTAGCGGGTGGTATGTCGATTTGGGCAGTTTTTCATATCACAATTCCCGCAGTCATGCTTCACATTAAATTCCTTTGGATTATCTGAAATTGTATATATCGTTCCATTTGATTTTATCGGTCGGAGCATAAATCCATCTGTCATTGTGATCCTAAGCGTCTTTTCCGCAGAAAGTATTTCCCAGGCATCTCTCTGCGCTTCCATTGGTAAAAGGTTGGGGGGCTCATAGCCTCTTCTGATTCCAAAACCTTTATCCTCACTGTATTTTCGGATCTCCCATGACAACTCCTCTCCAAAGGAAAAAAGTGCGCTGTCCGCCATAAAATCTACCATCATGCCTTCAAGCATATCCGCTTCTGATTTTTCACGTATGTAATCCACTATTTCAGAGCCGAGCGTCACCATGGAATAGATCACATCCCGTCCGATCACCAGATCATCGTTTTCTCCCTGTACTCTGAGCTTCCCTTCCGTAAATGCTCCCTTCGGATGGATAATACTTTTTATCTTTGCTTCCTGCTCTTTATAAATATCGCAGAGTTCTGCGTAAATCGGATTGTCCTCAGTACACTGCATAAGCGCCAGTGCCGTCTTCATATCAGGCGATATGCTTCTCCCCTCATAGAGAATTATTTCTCCCATAAGATCCTCTTTCTCACCCATCAAACATCATGTATTCCATATATAGTTCACTGAACATCGTGTCTGACGCAAGGGATATTTCCTCCGCTATTTCTGCGATCTGAGGCATTTCGTTCTGTGTCTTTTCATCAGTAAGAGCGAGTACCGCGCCTTTAAGCGATGTATTTCCCACAGCTTTTACTTTTGGTAAAAGTACTCTCGGGATCAGTCCGATATCCGCTGCCTTTTCCATATTTAAGAAATGTCCAAATCCCCCGGCAATATAAACCGCGTCCAGTTCTTCGGGTTTTATTCCATATCTCGCGATCAAAACTTCCATTCCGGCGCGCACCGCGCTTTTCGCAAGCTGCAGCTCCCTAATGTCTTTTTCTGTAAATGAGATTCCCGGTGCGAGTTCATATCCGTTCTCGAACCATTCCTCATCAAGCATCCCCGTGTCATCAAGAATTTCTGCTCTCAAAAGTTCAGCCGCGGTTTCTATTACTCCTGTACCGCAGATTCCGACAGGTTCAGCGTTATCTATAGTCGTTATCCGCGATCTTTTGTTTTCCTTATCTATCTCTACATTGCATATCGCTCCTGCGATACTTCCTGTTCCACAGGAGATGTTTCCGCCCTCAAATGCCGGACCTGCCGCAGTTGAAGTAACCAGGATCCTGTTCTTATCCCCGATCGCCATTTCACCGTTTGTTCCGAGATCCACCAGAAGCGCAGGCTTTTCACTGCTTTGCATACCACAGGCATATATACCGGATACGATATCTGCTCCTACATAGGTCGTGACCCCAGGAAGCATAGTGACAACCGTATGATCAAGATCTGTTCGTGCTAATACCCTCTCTGCCGTAAAGTTCTCCTGTTTTAATGATACAGCCTTAAAAGGAAATACTCCGAGTGTTTCACAGGAATATCCCATAAGAAGATGCTGCATCGTAGTATTTCCGGCAACCGCTATATTCGTTAGTTTTTCTTTCGGTACACCATACTTTTCTATCAGCGAATCTATCAGTCTATTGAGATCATTCCGGATGATCCTTCTGAGTTCCGCGCCATGTCCGTCATTTGATGCCTGTATACGGCTCACCACATCTGCACCAAAGCTTCTCTGATGATTTATTGAGGTAAACGTGTCTATCTCACTTTTTGATGTTATGTCAACCAGTGCTGCCGCCAGTGTAGTCGATCCTATATCTATTGCAAGTCCGTAATTATGTGATCGATCAGCCTTTTCTGTCAAAGCCCCGGCATTAGCTTCACTTCCAAGAGCCTGTATATTTTCTTCATCATCCCAGATTAATTCTATTTCGAGCGCATCTTTATCAGGAGAAACCTCAGCTCTGCATGCAAGCCGAATTCCTTCGGATAATTCTCTTTCTGAAAGGCAATTTCTATCTGCGTCCGTGACGGGTAAAGCCCCTGACTTCACCTTTATACGGCACTTTCCGCACACGCCTCTGCCACCGCACTGAGCAGGCATATAGATGTTATTTTCAGAAAGAAGTTCTGATACAGTACATTTTTTTATAACTGAAACCTCTGTAGTTTTCTTCCCGTATATCTTCATACGACTCTCCACCATTTAGCTTTTGACCCTTACATCATTATATAGTATAAAAAAACCTCCCGAAAAGTCGGGTGATATCACCTGACTTTTGAGAGGTTAACATAATTTTTATTATTCCATTACGGATTCTTTTTCTGTTTTTCCGGATGTTACGCGGTTTTCATAGCGTGTATAGATGATCCATGCTGCTGCGCCAAAGATCACCGGGCCGCTCAGGGACCAAAGTGTTGTCTTTAAATCACCGTCAAGTGCCGGCTGGATGATCGCAAATACATTTGCAAAAAGCAATGTAAGTGTTACGACATATCCCCAGAAGTTTGCTGATTTCTGAGATTTATATACTACAAAGCTCCTGTCGATTCCGTCCATCTTTTTAAACTTCGGGAATGCAAAGGAAATGAACATATACGGGATCGTCATACCTACATTTACCATTGCTGTCAGGATCACAAAGAACTGCTGCATAGTATCTCCGCCGAAAGAAACCAGGAGAACCATTACACAAACGATCGCGCACTGGATCCACATTGCATTCTTCGGCATACCATCTTCTGCGATCTCACCCATCTTACCGGGCCAGAGTTCCTTCGGTGTTCCGTCTATCAGCTGCTTTAAGGGAGAGTAAACAAGTGTAAACATAGCTCCCAAAAGCGCCAGAAGCATGATAAGCGCATATACACGGGCGAAACCATGAGCAAGTGCAACCTGTGCAGCTTCTGATGCGCCAAAAGCTCTGCCAAATGCTGATGCGAAGTTTGACATGATCACGTAGGAAACATTTCCAAGTGTTATATTGTCAGAACCAAGGATCTCGCTGTAGTTTGTGAATGAACCTACCAGCATGATAAGGAGCGCATAACCTACTACGATAACTAATGCTGCTGAAACTATACCCTTCGGGAAGTTTTTCTTCGGATTTTCTGTCTTATCTACAAGACCACCAACAGCCTCGATTCCGCCATATGCAAAGAGTGCGTATACGATAAAGGACAGTATCATTATCGGGCTTCCCTGATATGCCGCATTTAACGGAACTTTAAGAGATTCCATACCAAGGAACGGCTGCTCAAGCTGACCGTGACGAGCAATGATCATAACGATAGAACCAACTACTACCATGATATTTATCACAAGTACCGCAGAACCGCCGACAGATGTTACCTTGCTTATCTTATCAATACCCTTTGTGTCAAAGTATGTGATAACGATAAAGAACAGTACTGCCATGAGTCCGAGAAGTCTGGAACCTGACAAGAAAACAGATCCAAACAGTGACCATGTAGATGTATTATCTTCACCAAAAATAACGTTTGATATAGGTACCCAGATACCTGAAGATACATTTACCATCCATAATACATAGGATGTATACCACATAAATGTGCCGACGAATGCGTATTTCGGACCTACCGATTTACACATCCATGAATACATACCACCTGTTTCATGACGAAATGCTGAACCGAATTCCGCTACCATAAATGCAAATGGTATAAAGAACAATATTCCTGCAACGACAAACCAGGGGATTGCCGCATATCCCATCAAATAATAGGATCGGGGGATATTGTTAAATCCGTAAACTGATGTAAAGATCATCAGTATGAGGGACATAAGTCCAAGTTTCTTTTCTTTCATCTTACCTACCCGATGTATTTACGACCAAATACACCATTCCTCCTAACTTTTGTGAAAACCCTTGTTTACACATCTCTTGCGTAAAGAGTTTTCTTTAACCTGCAGTAAACCCAACGAATTATCCTTTAAGCCCAAAAAAAGAATCCGACAGAGTCGGATTCTTAGCACAAGCCAATTCGTTAATATGACGATGGTTCTGTCAGTATCATATTATCGCACAATAGTTTAATAAAAATCAAGTTTCAAATTGTATACATTATGTATGTCAAAATAGATCAATTTTATTCATTAGTATCTGCTTTACTTCGCCCATTGAATAACCTTTTTCTTCTTCATTTGGACGACGGATAACGAGTATCTTCATTCCGAGATCTCTTGCAGCCTGTATCTTTTCTTCAAAACCACCTGCGCGCCCGGCGCTTTTTGTCACAAGCCAGTCTGCACTGTTGTTTTGAAAGGCCTCTTTATTTTGCTCATAGGAAAAGGGTCCCAGTTCATATATAGCATGCCGTATTCCTAATTTTTCACACTTTATCCTCGCTTCTTCCGTCGGAAGCACCCGTGCGATCAATCGATTATTATAGTCAGGAATTATCGTATATTCCTGTAGTTCTTTGCTTCCTGTTGATACAAAAATACGTCCGGCTGCATTTTCTGCCAGATATTCCGCTGCCTCTCTGACACTTCCTGCTGTCATATCGTAGGCGGAATCACTATCCTTTGTATCCGCCCGCAGCAAACGTATATATTCTGTTCCTGTTTTTTTGCAGGCTTCTATGATATTTTTTGTCACATTGACCGCATAGGGGTGCGTTGCATCCACTACCAACGTGTAATCCCGGATGAGTTTCTCCATCTCCTCTGTGTCTAAGCGACCGGTGTACACTGTCACATCCGGCAGGAACATCTCATCCATGACCATTTCGCCGTACTCTGTAGCGACGCTCACGCCGGTTTTTATATGATTCTTACTCAAAAAAGACGCTATCTCACGTCCATCACTTGTTCCCGAAAATACAAGGACTGTCATTTCCATATCTATTTCAAAACCTCATAGGTCTCATCACCATTCCAGTTATCCCAGGTTGCCAGATTTTGGTACACATCAAGCGCCATATCGAGAAGCGGAAAAAGTGTCATTGCTCCTGTTCCTTCACCGCAGCACATATCTGCCGTTACCATTGGTGAAAGCTCCAGTTCATCAAGAAGCATCCTTGCCGCAGGCTCCCTGGATACATGAGACGCCAGTATATAATCTCTCGCTGCCGGACATATCCTGCATGCGGCGATAGCACTTATCGCAGAGATAAATCCATCGATAACGATCGGTATGTGATATACCGCACCGCCAAGAAATACGCCCGTAAGACCTGCTATATCCAGCCCTCCGACTTTTGAAAGCACGTCTATCGGATCGTTTCTATCAGGCTTTAAGGTGTCTATTGCCTTTTTTATCGCTTCTATCTTTCTCTGAAGTCCTTCACTTGTGAGTCCCGCTCCGCGACCTGTTACTTCTTCAACCGGTTTATTTAAGAGCACGGCTGTTACAGCGCTGCTGGTCGTGGTATTTCCGATTCCCATTTCTCCGGTTGCTATGATGTCGTAGCCTTTTTCTTTTAATTCTTTGACCTTTTCTATACCGAAAAGTATAGCCCGGATCGTTTCATCTCTGGTCATCGCCGGTTCATGAGCCATGTTTCGTGTTCCGTAAGCGATCTTTACATTGAGATCTGTGAGTCCCGGAACATCTTCCGCGATTCCTATATCCACCGGAAAGATATCACATCCGGCTCTTTTCGCCATATAGCACACGCTGGTGTCACCTGACAAAAAATTGCTGCTCACTACTGCGGTCATGTGCTGTTTTGACTGTGTTACGCCTTCCGCGACTACTCCGTTGTCGGCACACATGATCACGAGACCTTTTTTACTTAATGAGAAATTGTCTTTTCCCCGTATTCCGGCTATCTGTGTGATGACTGTTTCGAGTTTTCCTAAGCTAAACAGCGGTTTTGTGACTGCGAGCCAGTGTTTTTTGCTGAGTTCAATAGTTTTTTGGTCTATTCCTGTTATGTTATTTAAGATTTTTTTTAGTTTTTCTTCCATCTATATTTCTTGCCCTTCAAAGCTTTCTCGGTGGTTCGTGCGGCTCATATACATATTTCCTGAGACGGCTCGGACTTCACTAAGCTCACGCGCCGTCCTCATATACACGGTAATTCAGTCTAAACTCGACGCTTCGCGTCTCAAACAGTTAGCCTGAATTACCTATTCGGACGACGTGTTCACTAAGTGATGCCGGCTGATTGTCTCCGGAAATATGTATATGGCTCGCACTTCGTTGCGTCGCCGGAGAAAAGATTAACTTCATGTGCGTCGATTTATATTTAACCAGCTACTTAATCTCTGCTTCATATTCCATCATCCAAAATTTTATACACCATCTTCATATCGAGGTTTTCTCTGACTGCATCTGCCAAGAGGTCGTACTGGTGCTCTTTGTATTCTTTCATGTTGAAGCTTTTTACATTGGTGCTGTCGAGGCCTTTGCTTTCCATTACGGCGCTTATCATTGCAGATGCCACGTTTTCGCTGTCAAAGATTCCATGAACGTAGGTGCCATAGACATTTCCGGCGCATGCTCCATCGTTCTTTCGTGAGCTGTCTTCGTTTACAGTCAGTTCATTCATTGGTAAAACACTGCCTTGCAGTTCGGAATTTCCCATGTGGATCTCATAGCCCTCAAATTGTGTATCGTTCAGACAACTGAGTATACCGGTAACATTTTTAAATACACCGCTGACTCTTGTTCGTGTCTTTTCTTCTTCAAAAATCGTACTGACCGGAAGCAGACCGATTCCGGCAACCTCTCCTTTATGCTCGACACCGTTCGGATCAACTATTTTTTCTCCAAGCATCTGATAGCCGCCGCATATACCAAAAACGATCTTTCCTGCTGCAGCATGTTGTTTTATCCTGGCTTCCAGTCCGTTTTCACGAAGCCACAGCAGATCACCTATAGTATTCTTTGTGCCTGGAAGCATGATGATATCGGGATTTCCTATATCTGACACCCTGTCAACATATCTGACACTTACGCCCTCGATGCACTCGAGAGCATTGAAATCAGTAAAGTTAGATATCCGGGGAGTTCTTATCACCGCTATATCTACTGCTCCGACAGTTCCCTTTTTCTTAAATCTCTCTGTGAGGCTGTCTTCATCGTCTATGTCGAGTCTTACATAGGGTACTACACCTGCAACCGGTACATGCGCCTTGTCCTCCAGCATCCTAAGTCCCGGCTCGAGGATACTCTTGTCTCCTCGAAATTTATTTATGACAAGCCCCTTTACATAGTCCTTCTCATCATCTTCCAGAAGCATCATTGTTCCTATGAGCTGAGCGAAAACACCGCCTCTGTCAATATCTCCTACGAGAAGTACCGGCGCATGAGCCATCTTTGCCATGCCCATATTTACAATGTCATCCGCTTTCAGATTTATCTCCGCAGGACTTCCTGCACCCTCAAGCACAATGATGTCATATTCCGCATCCAGCTTATTAAAAGCACTCATGATGTCCGGCACAAATTCCTTTTTATGTTTATAGTAAGCAACTGCCGACATCGTTCCTATGACTTCGCCGTTTACTATCACCTGTGAGCCCGTGTCATTTGTGGGTTTTAGGAGGATCGGGTTCATGGCTACATCCGGCTCTATCCCCGCAGCTTCCGCCTGCATTACCTGCGCGCGTCCCATCTCCAGACCATTTGACGTGATATATGAATTTAATGCCATGTTCTGAGACTTAAACGGCGCAACTCTGTAACCATCCTGCTTAAAAATACGGCAGAGACCTGCTGCCAGCAGGCTTTTTCCTGCATTGGACATAGTTCCCTGCACCATGATCTTCTTAGCCATTATTTTCCTCGTATATTTCCTCTAACGCTTTGATCAAACGGTCATTTTCGTCTTTCTTTTTTACTGCGATCCTGAAATAATCATTATGTAAACCACGATAATTACCGCAGTTTCTTATCATGATGCTTTTCTTTAACAAAAGCTCATCCAGATTCTTACCCTCAACAGCCGCTGCCCTGAATAAAATGTAATTTGCATCGCTGTCAAAAACAGAAATCTTATCCGGCGAAATCTCACGGATCGATTCCATCATTCTTTTTCTTTCACCCCTTACAAAATCACGGGTTTCCCTCTCTATATTTTCCAATCCACAAGCAGCTATACCAGCCGCTTCCGAAACGACAGATACACTCCAAGGCTGACGGATCTCACGGATTTTTTCATGCAGTACTGCGTCTCCACAAAGTCCATATCCCAGACGAAGTCCCGGGATCGCATACATTTTTGTAAACGCTCTGAGCACCATCAGATTACGTTCATATTTTTGCAGATACGGTATAAGTGAAGCCTTTTCATACCCTGATGTAAAATCAAGAAAACATTCGTCAACGACGAGAAAAGCGTCATTTTCAGTACATTTATCCGCGATCCTGATTAATAAATCTCTATCAATAAGTCTGCCTGTAGGATTATTCGGATTGCAGATAAATACCATATCCACGGTGCTGTCTATAGAGTTCAGGATGTCTTCTTTTATCAGAAAACCATTTTCCGGTGACAGATCATAGTACTTTTTTTCCGCTCCGATAACGTCTATCGCCTGCTCATATTCAGAAAAAGTCGGTGACAGCAGCAGCACCTTTTTCGGTTTCAACGCCGCAGATACGTTAAATATGATCTCTGCCGCACCATTTCCGCATACGATGTTTTCTGACGAAACACCATGCTTTTTTGAAAGAGCCGCACGAAGTCTCCTGCACTCTGTATCAGGATAATTCTCCACTTCCGAAAGTGCCTCGCGCGCAGCCTCGATAACCTTTGGATGCACCCCCAATGGATTTATATTTGTGGAGAAATCCAGTATTTTTTCTTTATAGGAGTAGATATCTCCACCGTGTTTCTTTGTCATTTATATATCCTTACTACTGCCTGATTCCAGCACAAAAGGCTATTCACCACATGTACTTGCAATACGATCATTCATTTACTTATCCCAGATATTTAAGCACAACTAACCCTATAACCACAGACAGTTCATTTATCTGCAAAAAGTATCCTGCGAGATCGCCTGTGATCCCGCCAAAATTGTGCATGCAGTTCCAATAGTGATATGCAAATGTCACCGTTCCTGCAATGAACATCACTATTGCGCCAGAAAACGAAATCTCTGCCGCTATCGCGATCACTGCGACCACATATATCGTATCTGCCAGAATTACCGCAGCTTTTTCAGACGCTTCACTAAAGGTATTCAAAAGCCCCTTTTTTCTCGCATTTGGAAAGACCGAGACCGCAAGCCCGCTTAAAGCTCTGGAAAAAATAAAATTCAGCGCTATCATCGGAAGCATAGATACCGAAATCTCGCTTAAGAAACCGACATACAGCGTGAAATATACGAGACCACCAATTATGGCAAATGCTCCGGAATTAGAATCTTTTAGTATCTCAAGGCGCTTTTCTTTATCCGCATAGGAATTTATCCCGTCCATGGTATCGAGAAATCCGTCCATGTGTATCCCACCTGTGATCAATATCGGGATCACTGCCATGATGCATCCGAGAAGTAAATTCGACACATGCTTATTCACTAAAAATGTGCCCACAAGATAAAATATCAGTCCTTCAACTGCTCCGATAAGCGGAAAAAAGCACATGGCGTACTTCATTCCCTTTTCATCCCATTTGACTCTCGGCATCGGTATCTTGCTGTACATTGAAAATGCGATTATAAATGCCTGTATTGCTGTTTTCATTTGTTCGCTCCGTTCTCTCTGCATAAATTTACAAACCGCTCAGCGAACCTTGGATTTGACCTGTAAAAAATGTGTGGAAAGCCGCAAAACGTATTATTTATCCAGCGGATACACTCCCAGCTCCGCTTTCCCGAGGGCTTGTCAGCTTTCATGAGGTCTCCGTTATCAGTGCTGTCCCAGTAATGAAACTCATGAGCCTTTATCTCTTCTCCCCTTTCTAACAGGGGATTATATTGAGCCACCGACAGCGTAATATACCCAAATCTCACCAATTTTTCACGCTTAACACATTTCTCTCCAGATAAAAATCCCGCCATCCTGTGCTCAATGCGTTCATTATCCTCCATTGAATCATGAAGATACATAAATCCTCCGCATTCTGCAAGGCACGGAAGTCCGCCTTTAAGAGCAGACAATATGCTCTCTCTCATGGTTATATTTTTGCTCAAGTGCTCTGCATAGAGTTCAGGATATCCGCCCCCTAAGATAAGACCGCTTATATTTTCCGGAAGACACTTATCATCCAGGGGACTAAAGGGCACTATCTCACATCCGTACTCTTGTAACAGCTCCAGATTATCTTCATAGTAAAAACAGAAAGCATCATCCTCTGCGACAGCGATCCGGATCTTTTCTTTATCGGGCAGGGTGGGCTTCGGGATCCCACTGTATTCCACGGCTTCCGCACTTTCAGCTAAAGCGATGAGCCTGTCGAGATCAATGCATTTCTCTGTTAACTGACCCAATTTCTCAATACGTGAATTAAGATCCTCCACACTGTCAGGCGTCATAAGGCCAAGATGCCTGCTCTCAACTGCAATTTCAGGACAGGACGGAAGGAACCCCAAGGGAATGACGCCTGTTTCACGCTCTATCACCGGGGCCATGCTCTTATAGACCATTTCGGATACATTATTAAGTATCACCCCCCGGATATTGCTGTCACTTCGAAAATCCATGATTCCTTTAAGCACAGCAATGAGAGTCAGCGCCATCCCCCTGGCATTTATGACCAGGATCACCGGAGCACCCAAGTTTTTTCCAACTTCATAGGTACTGGCACGAGTCCCGTCAAATCCCAGACCGTCATAATATCCCATGACACCCTCTATTACATTTAGATCACTTCCCGATACGTGCTCTGCATAAAGTGCCCCCATGAGATTTTTATCTTCAAAAAAAGGATCCAGGTTCTTCGAAGGAATCCCCAGCACCCTTTTATGAAACATGGGATCGATATAGTCAGGACCGCACTTACAGGAAGATACTCCGATTCCCCTGTCCTTAAGCGCCTTCAATATTCCGCAGGTCACTGTAGTCTTGCCGCTTCCGCTGGAACCTGCGCTTATTAAGATTCTGGGATTATCAATTATCAATGTTTTTTCCCCGGTTCTAATGCAATGATATATACAGGATTCTGGGCCGTCATCATCTGATACCCCCCGATTTCCCGGCTCTTTGCAATGGATACGCTGGTAATATCAGCTTCCCATTCTCTCTTCCTTATTATCTCCGACACTTCACCTATGGTATTAAGGGCAGTGGCATTAATGACTATACGGATATCAGGATTTTCCGCTAATAGAAAATCAATGATCTTCTCCATGTTTCCACCACTTCCGCCTATAAATGCATGAGTCGGAACCGGAAGTTTTTTAAGGACAAGAGGTGCTTTACCCTCAACAGGGCTCACGTTGTCCGCTGCGAATTTACGGATATTTTTATTAATGAGTTCGATTGCCTCAGTCTTCCGTTCGATAGCATATACCCTGCCGTCGATGAGCTTTCTCGATGCCTCGATGGATATGGAACCCGTTCCTGCGCCTATATCAAAAAGCACAGAATCCGGCTTCAGTTCCAGCTTTGCAATGCTCAATGTTCTTACATCGCTCTTTGTCATTGGGATCTTGGTACGGATAAATTCATCGTCAGAAATTCCATAAAGCGAATCATCGCAGGCCTTGTCATTTTCTATAAGTACCACATACAGGGGATCGATATTCGGAATGTCCCCGATTTCATCAGGGATTATTGTGAATACAGATTCGTCAGGATAGGACAGCTTCTGTCCCACATGGATCTTTACATAGCCCATGTCATATTCCCGAAGCCTCTCTACAAAATCCGAAAGCTGTTCTCTGCCGTACATAAGTGCGAAAACCTTCGGAAATCTACGCACGTAACCCACAAGATTAGCTTCTCTTCCATGAACACTTATGAGCTTCACGTCATCCCAGGACATATGGAGCTTCGCGCAGAAACTCACAACAGACGAGATTCCGGGTAGCACCGTAAACTCTGATTCCTTATAAAAGGATGCCTTTTCAATGGCTTTTATCAGTTTCTTTGCACCGCTGTAAAATCCCACGTCGCCGGACATAAGGATCGCAATCTTACTAGTGCTCTCCTGAACCTGGAGAACCTTTACGATTTCCTCCGCCTTATAATCGTGATAGACCTTTTTCTCTTCCCGAAAAGGCTCTGTCATCCTGGCAGCTCCGATAAGCACGTCCGCGTCCCGAATTGCTTTTCCTGCTTCTATCGTCAGGGATTCAGGATTTCCCATTCCGATCCCGATTAGATAAATATGCATTCTCTCCACCTCTTATTTAAGTATTGTCCCTGTATCTATACCAAATATCTCCCTATATTCCTCAACCAGCTCTTCCGCGTTTTCGCTCACGCCGAGGAGTCCATGTTCGTTTGAAAACATGATGATGCCTATGGTGAGTTCGTCTCCGGCCCTATGGTTTACATAAAACAATGCTTTATCTACTATACGCTTCATGACAGGCTCAAGGATATCCGATTCCTTCAAAATACGAATCGCATCGTCTGTTGTGAGACACTTTAAGATTTTTCTAACCGTCCCTATATCATCCGTCTCAAGTGCTGCGCATGACGCCATGATCTCCATCCTGCCGTCTGCATTTCGGCTGTGAGTATTCATGATTCCTGCTGCGAGCTTCACAAACTTTCCTATGTGACCTATCATGAGTACTTTCTTAAATCCGAGTTTTACCGCATGATCAAGCGTTTCTCCTACATAATTACTACAGGTAACCGCCTGATTTAGATCCAATCCCATACTTTCTCTTATAAAATCCAGACCGTAATTTCCCGGTGCGATCATGAGACGTTCACCATCATTAGCTTTCTTCACAGCCATCTCTACCTTGATGGTATCTATCAAAGCCTGCTCACTCATAGGTTCCACGATCCCCGTAGTTCCGAGGATCGAGATACCACCGATGATCCCTAATCTCGGATTAAATGTCTTCTGTGCAATTTTTTCACCATCAGGAACACTTATCACGACCCTTGCCCCACCGTGAAAGCCATATTCCTCTATCATTTCCAGCGCAGCAGCCTCTATCATCTGCCGCGGAACTTTATTTATGGCAGCTTCTCCGATCTTTTGCCAGAGGCCGGGCTTTGTGACACGTCCTACACCTTTTCCGCCGTCTATCACGATTTCCTGCCCTTCAGTAAGAAAAACCTCAGAAAAAATCAGCGTTCCGTTTGTCGCATCAGGGTCATCTCCCGCATCTTTTCTCACCGCACATTTCGCTGTATTTTTAGTAAATTCAGCTTCTTCTATCGGTGTTTCTATGAGAACACCCTTAGGAGTCATCACACTTTCTTTTTCTATATTTTTTTGCTCAAAGATCATCCTGAGCGCCGCTTTTGTCGCTATTGCCGCACACGTTCCCGTTGTGTATCCGCTTCTAAGCTCTGCCATGAAGCAAATCTCCTATCGTCTGAGTTTATAGAGAAGAGCATTGCAGATAGCCGCTGCCACATTGCTTCCGCCCTTATTTCCGCGAGCCACGATGTGCGGGATCTCGCTTTCTATTATCAGTTCCTTTGACTCCACAACATTTACAAATCCTACAGGAACACCGATTACCAGTGCCGGGCTGAGTTTACCACATTGTACTAGTTCATCTATAACTATCAGTGCTGTAGGTGCGTTTCCTATAGCAAAGATCACCGGACCCTCAAGCGCACAGGCTTTTTCCATACTGACCATTGCTCTGGTGATCCCTCGTTCCTTTGCTTCTGCTGCCACGTCCTCATCTGACATATAGCAGACAGCCTGACCACCAAAGCTCTCCAATATCTTCTTATTTATCCCTGACCATGCCATACGTGTATCAGTTACGATAGTCGCTCCGGCTTTAATAGCCTCCAGTGCTTTTTCTACTACTCCGTCAGAAAAAACCAGATTATCGGCATAGTCAAAATCGGCTGATGTGTGGATGACACGCTTTACTATATCGTTCTTATCTTCACCAAACGTCCTGCCGTTCAGCCTCTCTGTAATTATTTCAAAGCTTCTTTTTTCTATCTCCATCGGCTTTACGATTTTGATATCACTCATTGTTCATTTTCCTTTTCGTCAATCCGCTGATTTACAGAAGTTTTTCCTTACGCCGGGTTTTCACACGCCATACCCTCTGGGTGTCACAAGTCGTCCGTTTATTACCTGTGTCTGGCTATTTCCTATAAATACAGTTGTGAACATGTCCACCTGAACTTCTGCCAGCTCTTCCAATGTGCAAATTTTTGCTTCTTCCCCGTCGCGTCCTATATTTTTTACATATCCGCAGGGCGTCTCCGGAGCTTTATGCTGCATCATGAGACTGCATGCTTTTTTCAGGTAATCTGCTCTTTTCTTACTTGACGGGTTATAGAGGCAGATCACAAAATCTGCTTCTGATGCAAGCAGAAGTCGTTTTTCTATTTTTTCCCAGGGTGTCAGAAGGTCGCTGAGGCTTATCACTGCAAAATCGTGTATAAGCGGTGCTCCAAGTACTGCCGCGCCACTGCAGCATGCAGAAATTCCGGATACTACTTCGATCTCGATCTCCGGATGATCTTTACACACTTCGCAGACTATACCCGCCATTCCGTATACGCCTGCGTCTCCGCTGCACACCATGGCTGTTGTTTTACCTTCAAGCGCATACTCCATAGCTTTTTTGCAGCGCTCCACTTCCTGCTTCATATTGGAAATATAGACTTCTTTATCACCGATAAGATCTTGGATCAGTTCCACATAAACCTTATACCCAGTGATGACCTGACTTTCATTTATCGCATCTATGGCCCTGCCTGTCATCTGGTCTTTTCCACCGGGTCCAAGACCCACTACAAATATTTTTTTCATACTTTTACCTATATTGAATTACTGCCGCAGTAACGGAATCACCCTTTGTCTTTGGCACAACTATCTTTATCCTGTCAGCATCCGCATATTCAAGAGCTTTTTTTACCGCGCTTCGTTCACACACGTTACCTGTTCCGGTGATGTTTTTTACAAAATCCGATTCCTCAAACCGAAACTTTTCCGGCAGGTCATTTAATTCCTCTGCACTGTATGTCTTTAGCGGAACAATTAATTTCTTCGATAGCTCCGTGATAGCCGGTTCATCCTTTTTTATATCTATGGTCGCTATATCTGAAATTGCCTTTATGCTGAGTTTTTCTTTTTTAAGAATATCCCTTAAAAGTGCGTCTGCATTTTCCTTATCTGCCTCTTTCCTGCTTCCAACCCCTGCAATCAGACACTTGGGGATTACGTGCAATGTATGAAACCATACATCAGTTAGATAAGGCGAAATACTTATCCCTGCCTCGAGTTCTGTATTCCTGTACTCCAGATTTTCCGGCACTCCGTCGTTCCCAAAAATTTCATTTACATTTTTATGTACATCACTGACTATGCCAACTTTTTCGCCTCTTAACAAAGCTGAAGAAATATACTTTATCACTTCCGGATTTTCGATAGTATATCCCTGCTTTACAGCCCAGGTATCCACAGCCCAAACATTATTTATATCCGTTGCGGTCGTGATCACCGGAGTTGCTCCAAGTATTCCCGCTATGCGCTGCGCGAGCTCATTTGCGCCTCCAATATGTCCAGAGAGGATCGGTATCACAAAGTGTCCCAGTTCATCACATACGATCACCGCGGGATCCTTGTCCTTTCTTTTTACAAAAGGAGAAATCGCTCTGACTGCTATCCCTGCTGCTCCGATAAATATCAGTGCATCTGAGTCATGAAATGCCTTTTCTGTCCATTCAGAAAGGCTCTCCGTTTTTTCACTGTTAAGGCGCATGAATATTTCTTCCGAACCGCTCAGTTTTTCATATAAAGTCCTATTCAGTTTATCTCCGTTTTTTGAAAATGAAACTGTTCTTATCTTCATGGCCTTCCTCTTTCGTAACTGTTCAAAACCTTCTGGTTTCTGAACAGTTTCCCTGTTTCTTACTTTGCGTCTCTGAATTCATGTGAAAACGAAGGATCATAGAGCTTTGACCTGTCAAATTTATTTCCGAGGAAATCGCCCACTGTTATGAGCGCTGTTTTTGTGATGTTATTATCTTTTGCGCTTTTTTCAAGGTCTTTTACTGTTGTGCGGACTACTTTCTCGTCCTGCCAGGTGGCTTTATATACGATTGCTGCCGGTGTATCCGGTCCATAGCCGCCATCTATCAGACGCTTTGACAGTTCTCCAAGCATTCCTGTTGACAAAAAAACGACCATTGTCGCATGATGCGCCGCAAAGGATTCTATGCTTTCTCTTTCTGGCACAGGCGTTCTACCTGCCATTCTCGTTACTATCACGCTTTGACTCACATCCGGAAGTGTATACTCTGCTTTTAGTGCTGCCGCTGTTCCAAAGAGAGAGCTTACTCCGGGGCACACTTTATATTCGATGTCATGCTCATCCAATATATCCATCTGCTCACGGATCGCACCATATATCGCCGGATCACCTGTATGGAGTCTTACGACATTTTTTTGCTCTTTTTCACCCTGAATCATTGTATCAGTGACTTCTTCCAGTGTCATTGATGCGCTGTTATATATCTCGCAGCTTTCTTTTGCATATTTCAGAAGATCGGGATTTACGAGAGATCCTGCATATATGATAATGTCTGCCTGTTCCAGTAGTTCTTTTCCTCTGACTGTGATAAGGTCTGCTGCTCCCGGTCCTGCTCCTACGAAATTTATCATTGGTCGCCCTCGCTATCTCTGTCTGTTACGATTATCGTTGAAAAATAACTGGTCTGTTCTTCCAGTTCATTTAAGTCTCTATATATTTTCTGATCGCTCATCCCGCATTTTTCTACCATTACGGCCTGATCCAGCTTGCCTTCTGCCTTGAGGACATCCCTTACGTCAAGGATTGCACTGTTTGCCTTCATAAGTACCTTCGTACCGGCTCTGTTGATCCCTTCCCTCACATCTTTGTAGCTTGAAGGTATCACTGTCAGAACTTCATCTCTTTCGCAAAGAGACATTCCCAGTTCTGCCGCTGCCGCGCAGAATGATGTCACTCCCGGTAATATTTCGGTTTCAAAACCGTGGTTCTTTACTATCTCATGCAGCTGCATATATGTGGAGTAAATAGTAGGGTCTCCGATAGTTATAAATGCTACTTTTTTGCCGTCTTGTATGTATTTTTCTACTTCTTCGGCTATTTTTTCATAGTTTTCTCTGAGCTTCGTATAGTCTTTTGTCATCGGGCTTTTTGTCTCGATGACTGTCTTTCCCTCCAGATATTCCGAAACTATGTCGTATGCGATCCTGCCACCGTTTTTTGTTACAGGGATCATAACTATGTCTGCTTCTTTCAATACTCGAAGTGCTTTTAAGGTTAGTAGCTCTTTATCTCCCGGACCTACTCCTACTCCATACAGCTTGCCGTGATTCATTTCTTTGTCTCCATATGCTTTGATTTTTTAATTTTGACCCTGCCATCATTATATCAGAATACATGTGTTAAATGACTGATGGTACAAAAAGTGACTCTTGCCAAAATGACGCTCGTGGACAGGGGCAGCATCATACACGCTCGCACGTCGCCCCTGTCCACGAGCTGACTTTGATAAATTACATTTAGCTCAAAAAAGCTCCGATTTCCACTATTACTGTAGAAATCGGAGCTTGATCTTTTTGCAAATAAAAAAGCGGGTGATGGGAATCGAACCCACGTATCCAGCTTGGAAGGCTGGTGTTCTACCATTGAACTACACCCGCATGAGTCATATTCATTTTGTCGCTTTCTGTCGCAACGAAGATTATTATAACCGCACTTTCGTATTTTGACAAGTACAATTTTAAATTTTTTCAAAAATCTTCACATCCCATTTTTGCGCCTGTATTTCTTCAAAAGATGGACACACGATTTTCCCATATTTAAACCTGGTCCCATTTTTAGGGCATAATGCATCTGACGGCAAATCCCGATATTATACATCTCTTTAGTTCTGTGATAAAATCAATTTTCATCTTCCAGCATCATGCTGCATGGACTAAAAAAGTGTCTTCTTTCCACTCGCATTTACCTTTCCTGGATACTAAAACCCTAAATTCGTCACCAAATCGATTGTCTTCATCATCTAGGAAATATAATAATCCGTAACTGCCTGTTGGAAGGCTTAGCTGCGATACGCATTTTTTCATCTATATTATATTCGCATTCTCCCAATAAACATTCCATGAAATACAACCATTCTTCTTTGCCGATTTCTTCCTCACCACTTGCATAGTGTTTTATAGAAAAGAATACATTGGTCAGCAACATATCATCTGATTCATATATTTTTTCACAATCTAAAGATTCAATCAAATATTCTGCAAGAATAGTTTTATCAATTGTTCCAGAAAGTATTCTTTTTATCATCTGTATTAATTCATTATAATACATGTTGTTCTACCTATAACTGCCCCTCTTCAAAGAATATTCTATCGATCGTATTTTTCTATAATATCCTCGATATCCTCTTTATCAAAAAGATACTCTTTCGGAGCAATCATTTCGCCTATATTAGATATTTCCACCCTTACTTTCTTGGTTAGATCTTCTTTCGTTGGCTGTCTCATAAAAACACCGATATGACTCATCCAGTTCAAAAATCGCAAGTCTTTTTTCTTCCATAGCTCTTTCCGAACTCCAATATATTATCGAAATATTATGATCTTTATACCTTAAACATAAGTAATCGTCGTCAAGATAAGCAATCGGCATAATATCATAGTCAAATAGATCCTTTTGCTCTTCGTATGCATTTAGCATCTCATCGGGCGAAAGAACAACAAATTCTTCTCTTTCACCATCTACCATAACTTTTATTGTTCTATTATCTTCAATTATAGTCTTAACATCTTCGGGTATAATTCGGTTCATTACTTTTTCAATTGCGTATTCCATAAAAATCGCCTTCTTCAGCATCACGAAGGAGATTTGTGCGACTGATTTAATTGTCGAACTTCATCGCACCATTCTGCAATAATATTCCGAACACTGTTTTATCATGAACATGTAGCATTAGGTCATAGTCAGATATATTATTTCCATCGCTTATATAATTCTGCCAAATCCAATAATTCCAGCCCCAATTCATCAGTAAAATCCCACGAATCAACTATCATTCTTGGATAACATAATTTCAAATTTTTGCTGTTAAGCATTTTTTCTAACTCTTCTAATATATTGCTTAACTGAGCATAATTTTTATTGCTCTGTCCTTTTTGAACATATTCCATTTCTCTCCGAACTCGCAGTTGAATATCTATATTCTTCTTCTTATACTTATCCTCTAATGACATCTAATTAAATCCTCCATGGCCTTTGTTTTCCCTGAAGTAATACTGGGCGGTCCCATCCGGAGCAGCAACAATAAATACAAATCGGCTGCTTCCATTGCTTCTGGCATTGGTGTTATCTGTATGGAGTACAGGCTTCTGCATCAGTGATGCCAAAAGCTCTTTCTTTTCCTTATCCGTTTTCATGGAGAATTCTTTGGAAAGACCATTGACCATGCCTTTTGAAATGCTCAGTTTTCCGTCAGTGAGATCTGAAATAAGCTTTATGGTCTTGTCTATAGAAACACAGCATTCATTATTAAGGATGAATGCAAGTGCTTTGACACTGCCGCCATAGTTTACGTCATTGACATATCCTTCTGGAAACTGTGCGTGGCATCTTTCGCCCGTCTTTGAATATATGTACATTTCACTTTACTTATACCGTGTCTTAGGCTATTTTATTTAGCGGAGCGGTAACCCTGCATATGCAGGGAGGTGATGCCGATGGTTACCTATAGTGATTTATTCACATTCGTGATAATGATAGCAGCCGTAACAACGTTGTTTATCGAAGTCGTAAGGTTTGTCATCGAAATTATCTTAAAGATAAAGAAATAACCGCCCCAGTCTGGTAAACTAAGCGGTTATTCTTTAACTAATTATTTATCACGCGGGGCTACCGCTCTTTCTTTATCTTGATTATAGCATTTATCATTCAGAATTCAACACATCAGTTCACAACAACGAAGGAGTTTTTATTTATGAATAAGTTTTTTAACATTTTAATCGTAGTGTCATTTTGCATATTTTTAACAGCTTGCGGAAAAAATGTTGAGAAAACAGCTGCGAAACTTGCTGGAAATGGATATGATGCAGAAAAAACAGCAGCAGTACTTGAAGCTAAGGGATATGATGTCGAGGTTTCAGAAAATGGGGAAATCAGAATATATGATGATGGTTTTTCTTTTTACTATTCACCCCAAAAAAATCTTTCTTTCAATACAGGATATGATTTAGATCGTGTTGAAGCTGATTTAGAAGAAAAAACGCCACGAACCGACACAGACCATAAACCCGGAAAGTTTGTGATGTATAAAGCAGGAGATAAAGAGGTCGATATTTATTTGACTTTTAACGAATATTTTAATCGATCGGGTTATGAAGAAAACGAATATCACGTTCCGTTGAAGGGCGGTTTTGATGAGGATGATCTGCACACTACAGCCCTTGCTGATTTTGAGAGAGAATACTATACACTCACGACATATTACATTTCAAGCGATGAGCTTGAGGCAATTTACGACAAAGGGATAGAATTACTTAAAGAATGAAATAACAGTTCTGTTAAGCCAAAAAGCTGCCCGACAGAGTTTTTCTGCCGGGCAAATAATATTATTTCATTTTATTCTCTGCTATAAAAACAAGCTGCTTTGTGTCCCGGAGCTATTTCTACCAGTTCGGGGACTTCTTTTTTGCACTTTTCTGTAGCATACGGGCATCTGTTGCAGAATTTACAACAATTCTCGAAATGTTTCTGATCGCCGTTATCAATGCTTATATTATCAAGTGAATGTACTCTTGGGTCAGGCTCCAGTATAGATGCCATGAGCATTTTTGTGTACGGATGAGAAGGCGTTCTGCATATGTCGCTGCTCGTTCCGATCTCCATTATACTTCCGAGATACAACACCGCTATATGATCACATATTTTCTCAACTACATTTAGCTGATGCGAGATAAAAAGGTATGTTAATCCTCTTTCCTCCTGCAGCTTTCTAAGCATAAACACTATCTGCGCCTGAAGAGATACATCCAGTGCCGAGATGGCTTCATCACAAACTATGAATTCCGGATCAACCGCGAGAGCTCTTGCAATAGAAATTCGCTGCTTCTGACCTCCGCTGAATTCTGACGGATAGCGGTTCATATCATCAGGAGAAAGTCCGACCGCCTTTAACAGCTCAGCTACACGTTCCTTTCGGGCTGCTCCGGGATACAGTCCGTGGATTTCCAGCGGCTCACTTATGATTTCCTTTACTGTCATTGTCGGATCCAGTGATGAATAGGGATCCTGAAAAACCGACTGTATTTTCTTCTGATACGGCTTTAATTCAGCTTTTTTCAGAGTCAGAAGATCCTGACCTTCATAAATTATATTTCCCGATGAAGGTCTATGATATCCAAGGATAGCTTTTCCTATAGTAGATTTACCGCTTCCGGACTCTCCTACCAGTCCAAATGTTTCCCCGCGTTCTATTTTCAGATTTATATGGTCTGATGCGTTAAAATATTCCGGTCTAAGATTTATTAATCTTGAACTCTTCTTTTTAAATCGTACAACCAGATCATTTACTTCGATTAATTCACTCATTTTGTACCTTCAAACTGTTTACTTAATTAGAATAAAGAATCCAACAGCGTATGCTATGTCCTGAGCCTGTATCTCTCATTTCCGGTATACTTTTCCGGCATTTTTCATTTGCATATTTACATCTTCCGAGGAACGGACACAGTGAAGCATCTGATGATGTACTGCTGTCATTTTCACTAAGCGCCTCAAATTCCCTGCCGGATGAAGGGATACTTGCGATGAGCGCTTTCGTATAAGGATGTCCCGGGGACAAAAAAATATCTTCTGCCGTTCCGGTTTCGACAATATATCCGCCGCACATTACCGATATCCTGCCGCACAACTGAGCAACAGCACCGAAATCATGGGTGATCAGTATCACGCTCACCCTCTTTTCCAGGCTGATCTTTTTTAGTAGTTTCAATATCTGAGCCTGAATTGTCACGTCAAGTGATGTCGTTGGCTCATCAGCAACTATTAGTTTTGGCTCGCACACAAGCACCATTGCGATCATCACGCGCTGTCTCATTCCGCCAGACAATTCATGCGGATAACTGTTAAAGCACCTTTCTGCATCATTTATTCCAACTTCATTCAAGTATTCCAGAGCGATAACTCTTGCTTCTTTACGCTTTATTCCACGTATATGTATTATCAGTTCTATAAGTTTTTCACCGACTGTATATACAGGATTAAGGGACGTAAGTGAATCCTGAAATATCATTCCAAACTCTCTGCCACGATATGTCAGAAACTCTGCATCTGATAAAGAAATGATATCTGTTCCCTTATATCTTACTGTGCCTGAATTCAATCGCCCATTTGACGGATTCAAACGCATGATTGTCTTCATTGATACGGATTTTCCGCTTCCGGATTCTCCTACGATCCCGTATATCTCACCTTCATTTACGTCGAAAGATACATCATGAACGGCAGGTATTTCTCCTGAAGCAGTATCAAACGCTACATTCAGATTATTAACTTCTAAAATCTTGCTCATGAACGGCCTCCCTTTAATGAATCCCGAAGAACTTCACCCAGATAATTGAAACTAAGCACAGTGAGAAGGATCAAAATTCCGGGGAATATGGCAAGATACGGAGCTGTGATCAGTTTATTCTGTGCAGAATTCAGCATGCTTCCCCATGACGCTGTTGGAGGTACGATACCGAGTCCGAAAAAACTCAAAGCAGATTCCATTAAAATTGCCTGCGCAATGTTTATCGTCGCGGATACAATTATTATCGGAAGCATATTCGGGATAATATGGCGAAAAATGATCTTAAATGCAGACTGTCCGGAGATCCTGCTGTAGATCACAAATTCCCGTTCTTTTAGAGAAAGTGTTTCACCCCGAACTATCCTTGCTATGCTCATCCATGTGAGAAATCCTATGATCATTATCACATTTTTGATACCTGATTCCAGATAGGCATTCATTACAACCATGATCAGAAATGTAGGAAGGCTCATCAGTGCATCTACGAGTCTCATGAGGACAGAGTCAGTAAGTCCTCCGGCGAAACCGCTTATCGCCCCCACTACCACTCCGATAAAAGTCGATATAAACATAGCCATAAATCCAACGAGAAGCGATGTTCTGCCTCCATAAATACATCTGGAAAAATAGTCTCGTCCCATATCATCAGTACCGAAAAAATGATTTATTGACGGACCTGCGAGTCTGCTTTTGACATCAAGTGCATTGGGATCTGCGGTAAATACAGGTGCAAATATTGCAGCAAGCGAAAGTACTATGATGATAGCGAGTCCAAGTAATGCAAGCGGATTTTTCCGTAAATTAGTTCTTAGTTTATTTCCAAAATTATTATTCATTCCTGAACCTCATCATAGCGAAGATCTTATTCTCGGATCTGCAATCATATATAAAACATCTGCCAGGAGATTTCCTGCAACGATCATTATGGCTGTAAGCATGGTGATCCCCATTATAAGCGGATAATCAAAAGTCGTGACTGCAGTTACAGCAAGCTGACCTGTACCCGGCCACGAAAATACCTGTTCACATATCATTGCTCCGGAAATAAGTGACTGCAAACTCATTCCCAGAACCGTTATCATTGGCAAGATGGCATTTTTCAGTACATTTTTATAAAGTATCTCTTTTCTTGTGTATCCAAATGACTTCTGCACCAATACATAATCCTGCGACATCTGCGTGATAGTACTGCTGCGTATGTATCTCGTAAACTGAGCTGTGTTGACAAAAGTCATTACTGCACAGGGAAGTATCAGATGGCGTATCAGATCAACAAAAGAACTGCTGCCATCGGTATGCATACCGATACTTGGAAGTATTCCCATATTTACGCTGAAAATATATATGAGAATGATGCCAAACCAATATGTCGGGATAGATATTCCTATGTATGATAAAGCGCTTATAACCTTATCAAATGCAGACGAAGGCTTCTCACCGCATTTAAGCCCGATAGGTATCGAGATAAATACTGAAATGATGAGACTTGACGCCATCAATATCATTGTTGCGGGAAGTCTCTGCAATATCTGGTCTAATACAGGTCTCGTATTCACAAGTGAATAACCGAAATTTCCACGCAAAATATTCCCGAGCCATATAAAATATTGTACATATACAGGTTTCGTAAGTCCCAGTCGTTCACGAAGTGTCGCGATATAACTTTCACTCATATTCGGCTGAACGTAAGTAAGCACCGGATCACCCGGAGCAAGCTTCGACAGGGTAAAGCACAGTATCGAAACAAGAAACAAGACCAGAGCAGACTGGATTAATTTATTCTTTAGATGCTTCATTATTGATTAATAACCTCTAATAGTCGAAACAGGCCGAATGCATGATACATTCGGCCCATACGGCAGTTAATTATGATTTAACTTTGAATAGTCGTAATAGATGGTCTGAAGAAGGAAATCATCAAATCCTGTGTAGTTATTAGAGAGAACAAAGAATCCATTCGTGTAGTCGATCGGATATATATACTGCTTATCATTTATAAGCTTCTGAATATCTTTGTAAACCTTATCTCTTTCAACAGGATCTGAAATCGAAAGACCCTTATCCCAGAGTGCATCAAGCTCTGCATCATTTACATGTGAGTAATTACTTCTGCTTCCGGCAGAAATGATATCTGCATAGAGCGAAGGTTCAGCGCCGAGCTCATATTTCTGAAGTACAAGATCATAGTCACTATTGTTTTCTTTCTGGATAAGATTCTTATATACAGAATCCTCTTCAGGATCAAGTGTCACTATGATACCGACTTCCGCGAGCTTGGACTGGATATATACGGCTGTATTCTCATTAACATCAGAACTTGTTGAGTACAGAAGCTTCAGATCAAGCTTTGAAACACCTGCCTCACTCAATAATTCCTTGGCTTTCTGAACATCGTTATCATACTTTGTCAGACTGTCATCATAGTAAAGTGTATTCGGTGTCAGTATGGAATAAGCCGGCTGTGCAAAGTCCAGAGAAGTATACGCAAACTGGATTAATTCTTCTTTATTCAGCGCATAAGCTATTGCCTGACGAACTTCAGGCTTTGCGAGGTTCTCATTCAGCTGATTAAATCCAATCGCATCGACATTACCTGAGTTGTAATTGTTAATGGTCACAGTATTTATGCCTGCAACAGTATCATGATCAACTCCGCTGATGGACATTGCATCAAGGTCACCGCTCTGAAGAGCTGCAATAGCTGTATTTGTATCCTTTATTATCTTGAAATTGATCGTTTTTATGTTTGACGGAGTGTCGAAATAATCATCAAATCTTTCAACCGTATATGTCTGTCCTGAATTATATGAGACAAATTTGTACGGGCCGCTTCCGACAGGTTCGTAATTCAGTTCACTTTCTCCGATGTTTTTCACATCCTTATAAATGTGCTCCGGAATGCAGTAAAGCTGAGACAGACTTCCGAGGAAACCTGTATTTGGAACTTTGAAATTGATAACAGCGGTCGAATCGTCCTTTTTACTTACTTCTCCAGGATTTCCTTCAGAATCAAGTAAATATGTGGAGTACGGAACTGCCTGCTCTTCATCCAATACAACATTTGAAGAAAATACGATATCATCAGCGGTAATAGGCTCTCCATCGTGCCATTTCAGATTATCTTTCAGAACAAGGGTAAATTCTGTCGAGTCATCATTAGCAGTAACAGACTGCAGCAGACCGTTTCCATAATAAACACTACCGTCAACGATTTCAAAATAGGGCGCGTACAGAGACTGCATGATAGTAAAACTATTAAGATCTGTCACATAAAGCGGATTAATATTAAGAGGATCATCGCTGACCCTTATTGATATGGAATCGCTTGACTTCTCATCACTTACAACTCCTTCGGTGCTTTCAGTAGTTGCCGCAGCAACAGAATCCGCAGTTGACGATGCAGGTGCTGCGCTCTTTCCGCATCCGCTAAGTGACAGAGTCAAGGTCACTGTTACAGAAAGAAATGCGGCGATCAATTTCTTTTTCATAAATTTATCCTCCTCATGTTTCACTTTTCATACTATACTTATAGGAATACTCTACAACGCAACATTAACTCTGTCAATCGTTATTTAAAAAAAGAATTCCAACGTAATTTCCTATTCCTGTACTTCCAGTTTTTTTCTCACTCAATCCACATTCTTAGAGCGACCGGTGTATCTGGCCGCTCTTTTTTGCAGCCATATATGAATCCTTAAACATCCGTTTCATACCACCACCTATAAGGATGTTGTAAGGCATTACCAGACCGTCTGATATGATAACATCCCGGAACGGCATAAACGTTGCTTCGATTATCAGCGGCATGGGGGCTCCAAAAAACATCTCTTCCCAACTCGATATTATACCGCTCACCTGATACACCTCTCCATCCTCCATAGAGATGAAGATAGTTCCTTTTTTCAGGTGCCGTTCCATCATGAAT
>AUJT01000004.1:0-33361 GCA_000424365.1 Lachnospiraceae bacterium NK4A144
GAATCAGATCTCTCTGATCCAGAGTTTTATTTTTTGCATTTCTGAAATTTCTCTTTTGAATTTTCAGGGTTGCATTGCTGTTTGTTTGTCAAGGTTCAGTTCAGAGTCAACTCAATGACTCGAACGGAGAAGGAGGGATTTGAACCCTCGCGCCGCTATTAACGACCTGCACCCTTTCCAGGGGTGTCCCTTCAGCCTCTTGGGTACTTCTCCAAGCCTGAATTCATACTGTGATAAGCACAGTCCATTTTCAGTTAAGCGGAGAGGGTGGGGTTCGAACCCACGTGGCGTTGCCGCCAAACGGTTTTCAAGACCGCCTCGTTATGACCACTTCGATACCTCTCCATATAATCACAAAGCCTTTGCTTTGTGGCTTTTCGTAAGCCGCTCTTGCGCGGCGCAGGTATTATATTAACAAACCACCACCTCTATGTCAACACTAAATTTCAAAAAATTTCATTTTTTTTATTTTCATCCTAAAAACCGCTATTTTATAGGCTTTTATTCCTTACTAATGCCACAAATTACTGCACAAAAAAGACAGTCCGATTATCAGACTGTCTCTCTTGCTTTCATAAGAGCCTCGGCTATTATCATATCCTCAGGCGTTGTTATTTTCAGATTACATTCTTTATTCTCTACAAGTTTTGCATCAACGTCACCATACATTTTAGCGACCATTGTGTCATCCGTGACATTTACTCCCGCATCTGCAAGCCTGTCCCTGTCCTGAATAAGCTTCTCATATGCTGATTTGATAAGACCGTACTCAAATACCTGAGGAGTCTGCATAAGCCATACTTTATTTCTGTCAGGCGAGCTCTCGATAAATCCGTCTCCATCTTCCAGTTTTATCGTATCCTTTGCCTTTTCTCCTGCTACTGCTGCTCTGTATTTTTCAACATAGTGCTGCAGTCTTTCAAGTATATACTGACCCACAAGAGGTCTTGCACCATCATGAATATAGACATAGTCGCAACCATCAGAAGCTTCAAGACCGTTATATACGGAGTCAAATCTTTCTTTTCCCCCCGGAACGATCTTTACTACTTTTGAAAATCCATATTTTAATACGATCTCTTTTCGGCAGTAGTCTTCTTCTCCCTCACCGCAGACAAGTATTACTTCATCTATAAATGAATCCTCAAATGCACGAAGAGAATAGTAGAGTACCGGTTTGTCATTTAAGAGTAAGTACTGTTTCGGAGTTGAACCTCCCATTCTCCTGCCTCTGCCGCCTGCAAGAACGATTGCCTGAGTTTTCATATCAATGCCTCCTGTTTATGTATAACAAAACATGTGACGCTCCATAAGAGCCGCCACATGATATGAATTATAACACTCTCAACGCTCTCCCAGTCTGAGATTCGGAACTGCATTAAGATCAAGCCCTGCTCGACAGCCTGCCATGAAATCATAGTACGCCGCTGCCCCTATCATAGCTGCATTATCTGTACAAAGAACAGGGGACGGATGACAGAAACGGATATTTCTTTCTGCACAGGCTTTTTTCATTGCTGCGCGAAGTGCTGAGTTTGAAGCTACTCCACCTGCAATAGCAAAGGTTTTATCTCCGTAACGATCCAGTGCTTTCATGGAATTCTGAACAAGCACATCAACTACAGCTTTCTGGAAAGATGCAGCTACGTCTGCCTGAACGATCTCTTCATGCTTCATTTCCATGGAGTTAAGATAATTTAATACAGCGCTCTTAAGACCGCTGAATGAAAAGTCGTACTCGCTGTCGCCTACATGGGCTCTCGGGAAATGAATGGCGTCCGGATCTCCTTCTTTTGACACTTTATCGATCTTTGGACCTCCGGGATATCCTAAACCTATGGCACGTGCCACCTTATCAAAAGCTTCTCCGGCAGCATCATCCTGAGTCATGCCAAGGATTTCGTATTTTCCATAATCATTTACACGCACAAGATGCGTATGTCCTCCGGATACAACGAGACATAAAAAAGGCGGCTCCAACTCCGGATTTTCTATGAAATTAGCAGAAATATGACCTTCGATATGATTAACACCAACAAGAGGAACATTTGCCGCATATGAAAATGCTTTTGCAAAGGATACTCCAATAAGAAGAGGACCTACCAGACCGGGACCGTAAGTTACACCTACCGCGTCAAATTCTTCCGGTTTCATCCCGGCTTCTTTCAGAGCCTCATCAACGACTTGATTTATCCTCTCTATATGCTTTCTTGATGCTATTTCCGGAACAACACCTCCATATAAAGTATGAATGTCTATCTGAGATGATATGATATTGGACAATACTTCACGTCCGTTTTTTACAACAGCTGCTGCCGTTTCATCGCAGGAGCTTTCTATTCCCAAAATATAATAATCTTTTTTACTATCCATAATTCAATAATCTGATCTAGGGCTGTGTTGAATTTTTATTGGCCGACTGCCAGCCTACGATCTTCCATCTTCCTTCGTCATTTTTCCGAAGAAGGAATTGTTCCGTATCAATATAATTCAGCGAGTCCTTTTGCATTGTGTAATTACAGTAAAGAGAAGCTGTTTCACCAAGTTCGGTGGTGGCATATTCCACCTCTGACGAAGAGGAAGTCGTGTAGCTTATGATCTTTCGCTTATCTTGTATAAAACTTGATATGGTGCTTCGTAACGAAGCGATATATTGCGCATCAGTCTGCTGCGCGACAAGTTTTTCGTCAAGAAGGATCCTTGACTGGATCGCCAATTGTTCTATTTCTTGATCCGAATTATCCGGATTGTACATACATTTACTAAGTTCTGCGTAGTATCTCACAACGGCCTTTGGAGTCTGCGGATAATTCACGGACAGATCCCTTTGGATCGCAGACTGAGTGTCTGTAAGAACAATTTCTTCTTTTCGAGAATTGTTCTTATTTATCTGAAAGTAGAATACTGCCAGAAATATTAGAAGTATTACAACCAGCGCCAGAACAATCTTACCCTTCCCTGTCTTGCTCCTCATAGTCTAACTCCTTTGTTTTCCCATCTTTGCCGGCATAGGCATTCGGGAAAATCTCCCTCACAGCTTTCATATATTCTTTCGGATTAACGAGCGACGGACTAAAGTGTGTAAGCCACAGTTCTTTTACATTTGCTCTTTTTGCAAGTGTTGCCGCCTCCGAAAAAGTCATATGGCGATGTTCTTTCGCTTTAGAAAGCTTTTCATCTTCCCCGTACATTCCTTCACATATGAACAGATCCGATCTTTCAGCATTTTTTACTATACTTTCTGTCGGGCGTGTGTCTGTTGTATATGTGACTTTTATTCCCTTTCTGGCTTTCCCCATTACCAGATCAGGTGTATATGTTTTTCCGCTGTCATCTGTGACCGTCTCGCCTTTCTGCAGCCTCTTCCAGAACGGAAGAGGTATATCAAGGCTCTTTGCTTTTTCTGCATCAAACTTCCCGGCACGTTTTATATCTACTGTATAACCGTAGCAGGTTACATTGTGATTTACACGGAATGCGTTTATGTGATAGCCTTCCCATTCAAATTCTGTATCCCCGGTGAGTTCCTTGTATTGAATCTCAAACGGAAGCTCCGGTGCTATCACCAATAGTGCTTTTACTACTCTTTCAAGCCCCTTCGGGCCAACGAGCAGAAGCGGTTCTGTCCTCTCTGCATTTCCCATTGTGAGAAGCAATCCCGGAAGACCGCTTATATGATCGGCATGATAATGCGTGAACATTATGAGACCGATCGGCTTCGGGCTCCATCCCTTTTCTTTCAGTGCTACCTGTGTTCCTTCTCCGCAATCGATCAATGCGTTATTTCCATTGAAACGCAAGAGAAGGGACGTCAGCCATCGATAGGGAAGCGGCATCATTCCGCCTGAGCCCAATAAACATACATCTAGCATTAAATTTCCTCAAATCTATTATTACTATTGCCTTATCCACATTATTATTGCATCATCCTCCGGCTCGGTATAAAAGTGCGGACGCTTTCCTTCTTCTTTGAAACCAAGCTTTTTATACAAGGCTATTGCCGGATCATTTTTTGATCGTACTTCCAGTGTATAGTTTTTTACACCGATCTCACGGGTCCGTTCCATGAGTTCTGTAAGCATACTGTATGCTATGCCTTTGCGGCGTGCTTCAGGGGCTATCATTACATTTGTGATCTCCCCGTCCCCGCACATATTTCTGAGTCCACAGCTTCCAAGAAGCGTATCTCCGTCATATGCAACCAGATAATAAGCATATGAGAGCCCTAAGACTTCCAGATAATCTTTTTCTGTCCACGCTTCTTTTCCAAAGGTTTCTTTTTCTAATCTGCTGACAGACTGAATGTCTTCTATACTAAGTCGCTTAAACTCAGGCATTTTTTGCTCCTGCCATTTTTTCTTCACGCTCACGCTCTGCCTGTGATTTTCTCAGATAATCCGGACGATGTTCTGAAGGCTCTGTATATTTTCCTTCCTTATAATACTTTTCTGAAAGAGCACCTACTGCACCTGCGCGCTGTCTTGAGATATGAGCCGGTGCGAAACTGTATGGTACATTTAGTGTTTCTGTGATCACTTTTTTGTATACCGGAACGCCGTCTCCAAGGAATGTTACCTTTTTTCCCATTTCATTTAATCTGGTGATGAGGTCAGTGACAGCGATGGCACATTGCTCCATATGAGTGACAAGTTCATTTTTTTCATCATATTCAAATATGCCTGTGTATACCTGACTTCTTCTGGCATCCATGATCGGTACTACGAGCCCCGATGCTCCTACCAGATTATACGCAAGAGCATCTACTGTCGGTACGGAGATCACGGGGATGTGAAGCACATCCGCAAGTCCCTTTACTGTTGACGAGCCAATCCTAAGTCCTGTAAAGGATCCGGGGCCTCCTGCTACTGCTATGGCATCGAGTGTATGCAGGTCAAGTTCTGTCATTCTCACGATCTCATCTACCATCGGCATGAGAGTCTGGGAATGTGTTTTTTTGTAATTAACAGTGTACTCCGACAGGAGCACGTCATCCTCAAGTATTGCCACACTGGCTACTAATCCGGATGAATCAACTGCCAGTATCTTCATCTTTCTTTTGTCCAATCTATGTTATTTATGCCTTGTTCCACAGTGATCCTGCGATAGTCGAAGCCTTTTTCCGGGTCTTTTTCTATCCTTACCGCGATCACATCCTGCGGAAGTATTTCTGTTATGAGCCCAGCCCACTCTACGAGACTTACTCCATCTCCGTAGAAACAGTCTTCATAGCCGATCTCATCCATTTCTTCCACATCGCCTATACGATATACGTCGAAATGGTAAAGCGGTATCCGTCCAGAGTCATAGCTCTGAAGGATCGTAAAGGTGGGAGAGTTTATCGGTTCTGTAATCTCCAGTCCCTCTGCAAAACCTTTGGTAAATACGGTTTTCCCGACACCGAGATCGCCGAGGAGTGCTATCACTTCTCCGTTTTTTGCTTCCTGTCCCATCTTTTTTCCAAACGCCCGGGTTTCCTCGGCTCCGTTTGTTTCTATTATTGTCATTTGGATTCTCCGTTCAAATATAAGAAATACCCTTCCTTATATAGTATAAAGAAAAGACGCATCTTCTACTTTTAAGCATAGATGCGCCTTTATTATATAAAACTATTTTCTTTTCTGCAACCGCGCCACCCCTGTTAAACTCGGCATTTCGGGGTTTTGACGGTTGTGTTTCTGATTTTAGACATTCTGTTTTTACACTTACATATTTCCCTTTAAGATCGGTGATAAGGGCTTATAGATAAGGAATGTTATAGCTACCGAACAGAGTCCCTTGAAGAAGGTGAACGGTACATTGAATACAAGGAGGCAATCCCAAAGGGTGTTTACTTTGCTGAAGATCACCTTGTATGCGCCTATGATCGCTTCCATCGGCATGAATGCTGTGTATACCGGATATACTATATAGTAGTTACTGAAAAGGCTGATCACTGCCATCACTGCGGCTCCGATCACCGATCCGATGATCGCGCCTTTTTTGCTATGCATCTTGTGATAGATGATACCAGATATTGTTACGAAGGTCGCACCAAGGATGAAGTTTGACAGTTCGCCTACTCCTCCGGACTGGGTATTCATTAGGTGCAGCAAATTTTTTACAAAGCACACTGCTATCCCACTTAAGGGACCGTATGCGAAGGATGCGAGGAGTGCCGGCAGATCTGAGAAGTCCATTTTTATGAAGGACGGCACTAGCATCGGAAGCGGAAACTCAAGGAACATGAGGACGTATGCTACTGCTGAGAGCATGGCTGTGCCGCACATGGTTCTGATCCTTGAGGATCTTGCTGATTGCGGGTTCATTGTCATTTCGTTATGACTCATTTTGATCTCCTTTCGGAAATTCTTGGACTGATAAAGAATCCGACTTTGTCGGATTCTTCGCGCAAGCGCGGGAGCCGCAGGTTCTTCCTCTCCGCGCGCGTCGCATCTAATGCACGCAGTGCATTTTTTAATTTATAGGAAATCCAACGGATTTTCCTGTAAATTAAAAAGTCCCGTAGTTTGACACTACGGGACGTGATTGCATGCATAGTAAGCACCATTCTTCTACCATCCAGACTTTACTGTCGGCTCCGGAATCTAACCGGATCAATCTATAAAAGACTCGCGGGCTTTACCGCCGGTGGGGAATTGCACCCCGCCCCGAAGAATTTCCATATAATTTATTTTATGCTTGCATGATAGCTTTTATTTTGTGGGTTGTCAATATATCCGAGGGTGTTTTTCGTTGACTCATTGACATGGTGTTACAGTTCAGAGGTAGCAGGAAGCGCTACGCCGCTGACTGCGTAAGAAAGTGACGTGGGTGTGAGCGCATTTTTCGCCGCAGGCGAACTCTCATAAATGCGCGAAGTCGTTACTGAAACGAGCTGATAGCGAGTGAACAGTAACGACATGGTGGGGGACGCTGGAGACAGGGGCAATATCATACACGCTCACCGTCGCCTCGGTTGAAGCGCTCCGCCGCCTATCTTCAGATGCTTCGGTAACTCGGGTATTTTTGCTCCTATGCGCTCCGCGCGGAGCTCAAAAATACCCTCAGACAGTACCTCTCGCACCTGAGCTATGCTCGCGCTTCTGTCCTCGGCTTCCTAATTGTTCGCTTTGTATGATATTGCCCCTGACTCCGGCTGGTTGCAGCTTCTTTAATATGAAGTGAGGGGCTGGGGCTTATCGCCCCTCGCCCCTTTGCAGATATGTTGTATAGTCCGTTTATTCATCCAGAATTGGCTCTTTTCACTCTTTTCTGGATAAATTAAACCGAATTTGTTAATCCAGTATTAATGCCAGTTCTATTTCGTCATCGTCTTCTGCGCCTGTTTCTGTGAAACCCTTGTTTTTATATAGTTTCATTGCTTGAGTGTTGTCTTTGTTACAGGTCAATACAACTTTGTCTGAAGTACCAAAGGGCTTTGTTTTGATATAATCAAGAACCTTGTCCAATGCTATACTGCCGTATCCTCTGCACTGTTTGGACTCATCGATCATCATGTGCCATATATCATATTCCTGAAGATCATAGTCATAAATTACCATAACATAGCCAACCATGGTTTCTTCGTCATATATTCCGAAAGGCTGGCATTGTTCCCTGTAAACATATGCCTGTGCTAGGCTGCGGATAGGATGTGAGACAAAACGTTCTTGACCATGGGCAAGCTTCAGATTGAATACGTTGATATAGTTTTCTTCTGTGATTTTTCTAAGAGTGATCATTTTTCCCTCCATTAATGTTCTGATAAGTGTCAACTTAAGCTTGTATGAACATCTATTAAGGACGAAGGATCACAAGAAAGACATATGAAAAGCCGCGGAAATTACCACGGCTAAAAGAAAAGTCAATAATTAAAAAACGAAACCGAGGTCCTTAATAGATATTCAGATTTGATATTCATTCTGTTTTTTCTCATATTTAAGTACCTCTCTATTAGATTTTTGCATTTGTGCGATGTTTTCTAATAGACATGATCATCGTAACCAAATGCAGTCTTTATGATATATCAGAAAAAGTCGAAAAGCAACAGTACTTGATACTTATTAAAAGGCAAAAGCACGAATTGTGTCATTTTTGATCACAATTCATGCTTTGTTTTGCTTGCTTTTTAATTAGTGCTTCTGATGAGCGAGGATGTAACCGATGGTGCCCGGTCTGTATTCTTCCTGCTTTTCAGGGCGCTTGCCATTGTTGGGCTTACGATGATTGTTGTTTCGCTTGCCGTTGTTATTGTTGTTTGGACGCTTTTTGTCGGTCTTTGCGTTGTCGTGCTTCTGCTTATCGGACTTTTCGGAACTCTTTCCGGACTTTCCGTCTGAGCCGCCGATCTTCATGGTGAGGGAGATTCTCTCTTTTTCCATGTCTACGTCAAGAACCTGTACGTCTACGATATCGCCTACTGATACTGCCTCAAGCGGATGCTTGATGAAGCGGTCTGTCATCTGGGATACGTGTACGAGTCCGTCCTGATGTACTCCTATATCTACGAATGCACCGAAGTCGATTACGTTTCTGACTGTTCCCTTGAGTACCATTCCCGGCTTCAGGTCTTTGAGCTCGAGGACGTCTGAGCGGAGGATAGGCTTCGGCATGTCTTCACGAGGGTCACGTGCGGGCTTTTCAAGCTCGTGAAGGATATCGATGAGTGTGTACTCACCAACTCCGATCTCTTCTGCAAGAGATGCCTTATCCTTTATGCTGTTTTCAAAGTCACGGATCTTTTGCTCGTCACGGATCTCACAGCCGATCTTCTCAAGGAGCTTACGTGCTGCATCATAGGACTCGGGATGTACGCTTGTTGCATCGAGAGGCTCTTTTCCATCCATGATACGGATGAAACCTGCACACTGCTCAAATGCCTTGGGTCCGAGCTTCGGTACTTTTAAGAGTTCTTTACGGCTCACAAACTTTCCGTTTGCTTCACGGAATGCAACGATATTTTTTGCTACTGCTGCACTGATACCGGATATGTACTGAAGAAGTGCTGCTGATGCTGTATTTGCATCTACACCTACTTCATTAACCGCGTCTTCTACGACACCTGTGAGTTCTTCACCTAGCTTTTTCTGATCCATATCGTGCTGATACTGACCTACACCAATGGACTTCGGATCGATCTTTACGAGTTCTGCCAGTGGATCCTGAACACGTCTTGCGATAGATGTGGCACTTCTCTGTCCTACGTCAAAGTTAGGGAATTCTTCTGTCGCGAGTTTACTTGCTGAGTAAACGGATGCGCCTGCCTCATTTGTGATAACGTACTGAACATGAGCCTCCGGAATCTCATGAAGGAGTTCTACAATAACCTTCTCGGATTCTCTGGACGCTGTTCCGTTTCCTACAGAGATAAGAGTTACATGGTACTTGCTGATAAGTTCTTTAAGTACCTTCTTTGATTTCTCTACATCGTTCTGAGGCTCGGTCGGGTAGATTACTACTGTATCAAGAACTTTTCCTGTAGCATCTACGATAGCAAGCTTACATCCTGTACGGAATGCGGGATCCCATCCAAGTACTGTCTGACCTGCGATAGGCGGCTGCATAAGGAGCTGCTTTAAGTTCTTTCCAAATACGTCGATTGCTCCGTCTTCTGCCTTTTCTGTGCTGTCGCTTCTAAGCTCTCTCTCGATCGCGGGAGCAATGAGTCTATTGTAGCTGTCAGCGATAGTACCCTTAAGAAATTCTGCTGTATACTCACTCTTTCCTGTGATTATCTGCTTTTCAAGGTATCCAAGGATGCTTTCTGTAGGCGCAACTACGGATACTGTGAGGATCTTTTCTTTTTCGCCTCGGTTCATGGCAAGGATTCTGTGACCTGCAACTTTACTCAGCGGTTCCTCATATTCGTAGTAATTTTCATATACAGACTTTGTCTCTGCATCCTTTGCAACGGAACGGATCTTTCCTTCGTTAAAGGTTCTCTCACGGATCCATGTTCTGTAGTCAGGTTCGTCGGAGATTCTCTCTGCAATGATATCAGATGCTCCAGCAAGTGCTGCAGCAGCGTCAAGTACTTCTTTATCCTTTGCTGCTACCTTATCTGCCTTTGAATCGCTTGCCGGCTCAACAGGTCCTGTTACATATTTTTCTGCTTCTTTTTCAAGAGGCTCAACTGCATCCTGCTTCAGGATATACTCAGCCAGAGGCTCCAGACCTCTTGCCTTTGCTGCTGATGCTCTTGTCTTCTTTTTCTGTTTATACGGACGGTAAAGATCCTCGACTGTAACAAGCTTTTCAGCCTCTTCGATTTTCTTTCTGAGCTCATCTGTGAGCTTACCCTGCTCATCGATTGCTGAAAGAACAGTCTGCTTCTTTTCCTCCAGAGAACGGAGATATGAAAGACGCTCATCGAGATTTCTAAGCTGTTCATCATTTAATGAGCCCGTTACTTCCTTCCGGTAACGTGAAATGAACGGGATGGTGTTTCCTTCATCGATAAGCTTCACTGCTGCATCGACCTGTTCCCGTCTGATCTTAAGTTCCTCTGCGATCTTCGCGTTAATTTCCATCAGTCTTTTTCGCGCTTTTTGCGCTCTCCTTTTTTTATCCGTTTTCCCGTAAACGTAAATTTTATTATAATCTTTATTTCATTTTTTTACAAATATAAGTGGACCATGGGGACGGGGATACAGGACCATGGTCCTGTACCCCCGTCCCCATGGTCCAAAAAAGCCCGATGCAAAACTGCACCGGGCTCTGAGTTTGTAATTTTTTAATCAGTCCTCAAGACCAAAAGCTTCATGAGCTGCGTTCATTGCCCGCTCTGTATCCTTTTCATCGATAAGAACTGTTACACGGATCTCAGATGTGGAGATCATGTTGATATTGATGTCTGCATTGTAGAGACATTCAAACATCTTTGCTGCTACTCCGGGAGTGCTCATCATTCCTGCACCTACAACGGATACCTTTGCAACATTCTTTCTCATGTCAACTTTCTTTGCCTTAAGTACCTCAAGATTGTCCTCAAGAAGCTTGTAGCACTCATCTGCCAGATCTTCCGGTACTGTGAAAGAGATATCCTTTGAACCGTCGCGTCCGATAGACTGGAGGATCATATCTACATTGATGTGTGCTTTCGCGATCATATTGAAGAGCTTGAAAGCTACACCCGGTCTGTCCTCAAGACCAACTACAGAGATACGAGTTGCATTTTTATCGGCTGCTACGCCGCTGACAAGCATTCCTTCCACTTTAACAACCTCCTTAATTGTTGTTCCTTCTGACTCATTTAAGCTGGATCGTACCACGAGCGGTACGTTATATTTCTTTGCAAGTTCTACTGAACGGTTATGAAGCACGCCTGCACCGAGTGTTGCCAGATCAAGCATCTCGTTATAGGTGATCTCTTCCATCTTACGCGCTTTTTTTACGATTCTCGGATCTGCTGTATATACACCGTCTACGTCTGTGTAAATCTCACATTTGTCTGCGTGAAGCGCTGCTGCAAGGGCTACTGCTGTCGTATCTGAACCGCCTCTTCCGAGAGTAGTAAAATCATCATATTTGTTTACTCCCTGGAATCCTGTTACAATTACGATCTTCCTTCCTTCAAGCTCATGCTGAATACGCTCTGTGTCGATCCTCTTGAGTCGTGCGTTTCCGTATACACTTGTTGTGTGCATAGCTACCTGAAATGCATTGAGAGAAATTGAAGGTATTCCCATTGTGGCAAATGCCATTGCCATGAGTGCTACTGATGTCTGCTCTCCTGTTGTGAGAAGCATGTCCAACTCTCTCTTTGGCGGATTGGGATTGATCTCGTGTGCCATGTCGATCAGCACATCAGTCTGCTTTCCCATTGCGGAAAGTACCATTACCACGTCATTTCCTGCCTGATACTCTTTCGCGCAACGGCGTGCAACATTAAAGATTCTTTCTGAGTTTCCGACGGATGTTCCGCCGAATTTTTTTACAACCAGCATTTATTTCTCCTCCAAGGTTCCGATTCACTGATTTATACGGATCCTACTGATAACATCACCAAAGGTCTCTGATCTATCTGCAAATTCCTTCTCTGTTAATATACCTGTAACGATACCTACTTCATTGGGAAGCGTGTCTATTGTTATTGTTTTTTCTGCATTGAAAAGCTTTTCTGCTTCTTCTTTTCTGGATGCAGGTACGCGAAGGAAGAACGGTCTTGTCGCTGTATCATTGGGTGAAAGCTCGAGTTTTTCTGAATCCCAGAAGATACTGATATTTCTGTTTCCATGTCTTACTGCGTCTACGACATCTCCAACAACTGCACTGGCTGTCGGAAGGCTTCCGGCTCCGCTTCCATAGAACATTGCATCACCGAGCATATTTCCATGAACAAATACTGCATTGAATACTCCGTTGACGCTGTAGAGCGGATGATGCTTATCTACAAGGAACGGTGCTACCATTGCATAGTAGTTTGTCTTGTCTCCGTTTGTTACCTTGTGACCACTCGCAAGGAGCTTTACAGCCATCTTTAATTTCTTTGCATAAAGAATATCTTCCGGAGAGACCTTTGTGATGCCTTCTGTGTAAACATCCTCGTAGTGGACTGTTTTTCCATATGCAAGAGAAGAAAGGATCGCGATCTTTCGGCATGGATCATAGCCTTCAACGTCTGCTTCCGGATTTCTCTCTGCGTACCCGAGCTCCTGCGCTTCCTTAAGGGCATCTGCGAAATCTGCACCCTTTTCAGTCATCTCTGTAAGGATATAGTTTGTGGTTCCGTTCAGAATACCTGAAATCTCGTCTATGTCATCTGCTGTAAGTGAACTGTTGAGAGGGCGAATAATCGGAATTCCACCGCCGCAGCTTGCTTCAAAGAGGTAATTTACATTCTTTGATCTTGCAATGTCGAGAAGCTCTGATCCGTGAGCCGCAACCAATTCTTTATTGGATGTGCAAACGCTCTTTCCTGCTTCCAGTGCTGCTTTTGTAAAGTCATATGCAGGCTTGAGACCACCCATTACTTCAACTACGACCTGCACTTCAGGATCGTTAAGGATTACATTGAAATCATGTACGATCTTGTCCTGAATGGGATCTCCCGGAAAATCCCTGAGATCAAGCACATACTTTACACGTACTTCTGTACCGGATTTTTTATCAATAAGTTCCTGATTTGTGTTCAGTACCTGAACTACACCTGAACCTACTGTTCCATATCCAAGAACTGCGATTTTTACCATTCTGCATCTCCTTTGATACTTTCAGCGTTTTGACTACTGTTCTTTTCCTAATATTTTTACAGACTGAACTCCTGCGTGTGTGCTCATTTCTTCGATCATTTCAGATGGGTCTCCGGAATTATCAAGCACCTGCAGTGAAATCGTCAGCGATGCTACACCGTTCAGCGGGATGGATTGATGAATCGTAAGGATATTGACTCTGAAATCTGCAACGCTTTTTAATACGTCCGACAAGAGACCAGGTTCATCATCCATCTGAACGGACAACGTTATAGTCGTACCTTTGGTACTGTCATGGAAAGGAAAGATGTCATCCTTGTATTTGTAAAATGAACTCCTGCTTATCCCAACTGCTTCCGTGGCTTCCTGCACACTCACAGCTCGTCCTGAATCCAGAAGCTTTTTAGCATTTACAACTTTTATCAGAACATCAGGAATAGCTTTTTCGGTTACTACAAAAAATTTCTGCTGCTCATCCATATTCGTTTCTCCAGCTTCCATTGCGATATGTTCGTACCATAAACACAACTGTGCGTCAATGACAGATATGATACCACACCAATTTTCACAATGCAAGGCTTTAATCAATTAAAGTGTTAAAAATTTAAATAAAGAAAAAAAGCCGATGTACTCATATTTTAATAAATACATCGGCCTTAATTGTCTTGATTTTTACTTTATCAATCGATCTGATCCGGCATCTTTCCGCCATTTGCTGTCCATACGAGGTAGCCGTTTATGAACGGATCGATATTTCCGTCAAGGACACTGTCTGCCTGCGCTACTTCTACTCCGGTCCTGAGGTCCTTTACAAGCTGATACGGCTGCAGGAAGTAGGAACGGATCTGAGATCCCCATGCGTTATCCTTTACTTCACCACGGATCTCTGAAAGCTTCTCTGCATTATTTTCCTGAGCGAGCATTACGAGCTTACTCTTGAGCATCTGCATAGCCTTGTCCTTATTCTGGAACTGTGAACGCTCATTCTGACAGGTTACTACAATACCTGTAGGGAAGTGAGTGATACGGATAGCTGATGATGTCTTATTGATATGCTGTCCGCCGGCTCCGGAGGAACGATAGGTGTCGATACGGATATCGTCCGGCTTGATCTCAACTTCGATGTCCTCATCAAGCTCAGGCATTACGTCAAGGGATACGAATGATGTCTGGCGCTTACCCTGAGCATTGAACGGGCTGATACGCACAAGTCTGTGTACACCCTTTTCAGACTTCATATATCCATATGCATTTTCACCGTTAATCTGGAATGTTGCACTCTTGAGGCCTGCTTCATCACCGTCAAGTGAATCCAGAACTTCTATCTGGAAGCCATGACGTTCTGCCCAACGGCTATACATACGGAAAAGCATACCGCACCAGTCACAGGACTCTGTACCGCCGGCACCTGCATTGAGACGAAGAATGGCATTATTCTTATCATATTCGCCAGAAAGAAGTGTCTTGAGTCTCAGTGCCTCGTATGACTCCGTAAAGTCAGCATATTCTGCACGAATATCTTCAAGCATAGACTCATCATTTTCTTCATTTGCCATATCGATAAGTCCAAACATATCCTCAAACTGGCCTTCCAGCTTGTTATATGTATTTACATCATCCTTGAGGCTTCCAAGCTCTTTACTCTGTTTTGCACTTGATTCCGGATCATTCCAGAAGTCCGGTTCTTCCATCTTTCTGCTTAACTCGTCGATCCTGTTTGACTTATTTTCAAGATCGAGTGAGCGATACAGATCCTTAAGCGGCTGACGGTATGTTTCAAGCTCTATTTTCAGATTATCTAATTCTAACACTTATAAATCCTTTCTAAGCTTTTCCTGTCTTTTGCATATTGCCGGTCTTTTTCGGCAAGAAACCATTCCCGATGTTCGGGAATGGTTATCTTTTTTACGGAAGGGGATCTGCTCCCGGACGGCCGTGGCAGTTTTTGTACTTCAAACCGCTGCCGCACGGACAAAGATCATTCGGGTAAACCTTCTGCTTATCTCTCTGAACGGGTCCCTTCTGAAGGGAATCGTCCTTGTTTGTTCCTGTTACTTTTGCAACCTGTTCACGCTCAACCTTCTGCTCTACATGAACATGCATAAGAAGACGGATAGTGTCTTCCTTTATGCTGTTTGTCATCTGGTCGAACATCTCGAAACCGGTTGTACGGTATTCAACTACCGGATTTTTCTGAGCAAATGCCTGGAGTCCGATACCCTGACGGAGCTGTTCCATATCATCGATATGCTGCATCCACTTACGGTCGATGACCTTAAGGAGCACAACTCGCTCAACTTCACGAAGCTGCTCTGCCTCAGGGAACTCTGCTTCCTTGTCCTCGTAAAGCTTTACAGCCTTTTCCTTGAGATAATGCTTGAGCTCTGCTGTACGCATCTCCCTTATATCCGGAGTCTTTATCGGCTCCATAGGAATAATGGGAAGAAGAAGCTCATTAAGCTCTGTGAGATCCCATTCTTCTGTCTTCTGATCTTCTCCGATCACCATATCCACTGCACTCTCAACAATGTCTGTAATCATATGATAGATGGAATCACGCATGCTCTCGCCATCGAGAACCTTACGACGCTCTTCGTAGATGATCTCACGCTGATCGTTATTTACAGCATCATAATCAAGGAGGTTCTTACGGATACCGAAGTTATTTTCCTCGATCTTCATCTGAGCCTTTTCAACCGCGCGTGTGAGCATCTTATGCTCGATCTGCTCACCTTCCGGAATATTAAGAGCCTCAAATGCAGCCATGAGACGCTCTGAACCAAAGAGACGCATCAGATCATCTTCAAGAGAGATATAGAAGCGGGACTTACCCGGATCGCCCTGTCGACCTGAACGTCCACGGAGCTGATTATCGATACGACGTGACTCGTGACGCTCTGTACCGATAACATAAAGTCCACCAGCTTCTTTTGACTCTTCATCAAGCTTGATATCGGTTCCTCGACCTGCCATGTTTGTTGCGATGGTAACCGCACCGTGCTCACCTGCATGAGATACGATCTCAGCTTCCATTTCATGGAACTTCGCATTCAGGACCTTATGCTCAATACCGCGCTTTTTAAGGAGCTTTGACAGTTCCTCTGATGCTTCGATAGTAATAGTACCTACGAGGATCGGCTGTCCTGTCTTGTGTACTTCTGCTATCTCATCAACGATAGCCTTGAGCTTTTCTTTCTTTGTCTTAAATACCGCATCCTGTTCGTCTATACGTGCAATAGGGTTATTTGTAGGAATAGTGATAACGTCCATTGCATAGATCTCACGGAACTCTCGCTCCTCAGTATATGCAGTACCGGTCATACCGGCTTTCTTCTTAAACTTATTAAAGAAGTTCTGGAATGTAATGGTTGCAAGTGTCTTACTTTCTCTCTTAACCTTTACATGCTCCTTTGCCTCTATCGCCTGATGAAGACCGTCTGAATAACGACGTCCCGGCATGATACGTCCGGTAAACTCATCAACGATAAGTATCTCATCATCCTTTACTACATAATCCTTATCCTTGAACATAAGGTTATTCGCACGAAGCGCAAGGATGATACAATGCTGGATCTCAAGGTTTTCAGCATCGGCAAGGTTCTCGATATGGAAGAACTGCTCTACCTTATGCACACCCTGATCTGTAAGATTTACGATCTTGTCTTTTTCATTAACAATGAAATCACCTGTTTCTTCTATCTCGACACCCATGATCGCATCCATCTTTGTAAGTTCATCGCTGGATGCTTCACCACGCTGCATCTGCTTTGCAAGAATATCACATGCCTGATATATAGCAGTTGACTTTCCGCTCTGTCCTGAAATGATAAGCGGTGTACGCGCTTCATCAATAAGAACAGAGTCGACCTCATCGATGATACAGTAGTTAAGATCACGAAGAACCAGCTGATTCTTGTAAATAACCATGTTATCACGAAGATAATCAAATCCAAGCTCGTTATTTGTTACATATGTAATATCACAGGCATATGCCTTCTGACGCTCTTCATTTGTAAGACCGTTAAGTACAACGCCTACTGTAAGTCCCAAAAATTCATGTACCTGACCCATCCACTCTGAGTCACGCTTTGCAAGGTAATCATTAACTGTAACGATTTCAACACCCTTGCCTTCCAACGCATTAAGATATGCAGGAAGTGTGGAAACAAGAGTCTTACCTTCACCTGTTCTCATCTCGGCGATACGACCCTGATGAAGAATGATTCCACCAATGATCTGTACCGGGAAGTGTTCCATATGGAGAACTCGTCTAGCTGCCTCTCGTACTGTTGCATAAGCTTCCGGCAGAAGATCGTCGAGAGTCTCACCGGCTTCAAGACGTTTTTTAAACTTATGTGTCTGGTCCTTCAACTCTTCATCAGACAGAGCCATCATCTCGTCTCTAAGCGAAAGTACCTTATTAACGATCGGCTTTATCTTTTTAAGTTCTCGCTCACTGTGGGTTCCGAATACCTTATCAAAAATACTGCTCATATCAGCCTTTCATGCCAGCGCCTTTCGGCGGGCTCTATACTCCTCATTCTGCCTTACCATATACATGGCTGCAGTAACTGCTTTGGACTGCACTATATGCAACGTTTGCGCAAAACAGCTATATTATTCTAACAGAAAAGGACGACCGCGTAAAGTGCACGCTGTCGTCCCTTTATTAAAACTTGATAAACTTGGTTAAGAAAGATAAAAACTTAGTACAAGTTAAAGTGCTCAAAGATTATTCGTAAATCTTTGCTTCCTCTTCCTTATTCATTACACGGAGAGCACCCTGAGCAAGAGCAAGAAGCTCATCTTCTCCCTTGTAAATAGTTACAGGAGCGATAAAGCCAACTCTTTCCTTGATACCGTCTGTAATGTAGCTCTCGTAAGAGATACCGCCTGTAAGAATGATCTGGTCAACATGGCCCTTAAGTACTGCTGCCATTGCGCCGATGTTCTTTGCTATCTGATAGATGAATGCGTTTACAACGAGCTCAGCCTTCTTATCGCCGTCATTCATCATCTTTTCGCACTGCTGCATATCGTTGCAGTGGAGATAAGAATTAAGTCCGCCTTCTCCAACGAGCATCTTTCTTACCTCTGCCTCTGTATACTTGCCAGAGAAGCAAAGCTTTACAAGAGGACCTACCGGAACGCCGCCAGCTCTCTCAGGTGAGAATGCACCGTCACCGTCAAGTGCGTTGAATACGTCTACGATCCTTCCGTTGTGGTGAGCACCACAGGATACACCGCCGCCCATGTGAACTACGATAAGATCAAGCTCGTCATACTTTTTGCCAACCTCTTTTGCATAGCGTCTTGCCATTGCCTTCTGGTTAAGCGGGTGAGAAATAGCTGTTCTCGGAATAGCCTCACATCCGGAAAGACGTGCGATAGGCTCCATCTCATCAACAGCAACCGGATCAACAATGTAAGCCGGAACACCAAGCTCATCACCGATCTCACGTGCAAGGATTCCGCCAAGGTTACTTGCGTGCTGACCCTGAACGCCAACTTCAAGATCCTTCTGAAGTGCGTCGTTTACGATATATGTACCACCAGAAATAGGCTTTACAAGACCACCACGGCCTACGCATACGTTAAGGGACTTGATATCAAAATTCTGCTCCTTTAAGAAGTCAAGAATGATGTTCTTTCTAAAATCCTTCTGAGCGATGATGGAATCGAACTGTGCGATCTCTTCGTTTGTGTGACGGAGAGTCTTGTCGAAAAGCATTGTCTCGTCCTCAAAAACTGCGATCTTTGTGGATGTTGAACCCGGATTGATGATCAGTGATTTGATTGCCATGAAATACTTCCTCCTTGATATTTTGATTATATCAGTTTAAAAAGGTTGATCAATTCTGATGCTTCAGATGCTCTGCAACTACAGATGCGAGAGCGATGGAATTAACCTTTGTCTCAACAGAGTCTGAACGGCTTGTAAGGATAGCAGGTGCCTTTGTTCCTGTAAGGATGCAGCCATTCTTAAATTCTGTAGTATGAACGATAAACTTATATGCGATATTTCCGGCATGAATATCAGGGAACAGAAGGATATCAGCATCGCCTACGATCTTTCTGTCTGTTGCTCCCTTGTGCTTTGCAGCCTCAGGGAAGATAGCAAGATCTGCGGAAAGAGGTCCGTCTACGATACAGCCCTTGATCTTTCCTTCTTCATTCATCTTTGTAAGCTCAGCTGCCTCAACAGTTACCGGCATCTTCGGATTCACTACCTCAACTGCTGCAAGAGGAGCAACCTTCGGATTTTCGATACCGCAGGCATTACATACATCAACTGTGTTCTCGATGATATGAACCTTGTCCTCAAGTGTCGGGTATGTCATGAATGCAACGTCTGTAAGGAACAGAAGCTGCTCAACGCCCTTGATCTCAAATACGCATACATGAGAAAGTGTCTTACCTGTACGAAGACCAACCTCCTTATCAAGAATGCTCTTAAGGAAATCTTTACTCTGGATAAGTCCCTTCATGTACATATCAGCTTCGCCGTCGTGTACGAGCTTTACTGCTGTATGTGCAGCCTGAATGGGATCCTTCTCATCGATGATCTCATAATCATCCATATTCATGCCAAGTCTTGCGCCGATCTCTCTGATCTTATCAGCATCGCCTACAAGAACTGCGTTTGCTATTCCGTCTTCACGTGCCTTTTTTACTGCCTCAAGAACGTTCTCATCCTCTGCTGCTGCTACAGACAGCTTCTTCATGGGAATCGCTTTTACCTGTGCGATGATGTCATCAAAATGCTTGCTCATCTCTATCAGATCCTCCTCTGAATCGAATCATTTGTGATATGCGTTTTAGAAAAACGCCCATTGTTAAAAAAATATCACATTGTTAATTCATTGTCAAGGTCGAGTATTCCTGCAAAGCCGTTATTTGCTTAGTCTTACCTCTATATCTTCAGTGATCGGAGTGTCTTTTGTGATCTCTTCTCCGGTATCCTGTCGTACCCAGTGTGTTCCCTCTTTCGCTCCATGCGGCAAAGTCGGGAGAGCTGTAAGTGTCTCACCTTTTATCACACCTATGTACGGATTTCTTTCTTCTCCGTCTCCTACAAAATGAGCTACAACTATTTCTGCATCCTCAAGCCAGATCTCATCGCAAAACGCCATGCGATCTTTTAGAAAATTCCGGACTTCTTCTGTATCCTCTGCGATGGACTCCGGATTATCATGCCATCTGAAACCATCCATGTCGTTATTTGATGCGGTTATCGCTGTGAGTTCATCCAATTTGCCATCAAGAAGGCTCTGCACATAAGGCCTGACTTTTTCCTTATACTCCTTTTTAACGAGAGAACGGAATTCATCATTTTTCATGTACAGATCATAAAAAAGCATAGTCTGCTGCTTATGATTTGTGTTGAAGGTTATTGTACGTACGGCATCCACCGTATCGTTCTGACCGTTAAGAAGAGTTTTGTCGTAATCCCATGCCGGTCCTGCAAAAATATGTGCATCAACCGAGTCAGCATCCTTATAGAAAAAGGAACTGGTTGAGCCGGAAGCCTCATTTTTTACAAATTCTTCCAGCACATATTTATCAGCAAAACTCTGCATGTCGATAAGATCAGATATCGTACTGTCACCTGCTGACGCCATATCTTCCATTTTTTGAAAAAGACCGGCTATATACTGAACTTCTGTCTTTGACGCATATGCAGGACTTCTGACAACGTATCGCTCTCCGCTCTCTGTCTTAAATCTGGAGGGTCTGGAGGAATATCTGTCCACATAGTTTCTCTCGATCAAGTATCCGCCGGTATAATCTGCCGGTGTATTGTCGAGGTCCGCAAACGCTATTTCACTTTCTCCTGCGCCTTCTACTTCCGTGGTCTCATAGGTTGCCGGGTCTTTAAGATTAACTCTGCGATTTTTGTCTTCGAGATCAGTGATATTGAGACGTGCATCATCTATCTCAACCTTTTCAGAAAGCTGATACATGCCTGCATACTCACCGTTGAAATAGACATCTGTCATTACCGAGTCTGTTGTACCTCTGAGCCCCTCAGCCTCCGCCATGCCATTTACGATCATATTTCGGACTTTTGAAACATCCAGAAGATTTGCAATGAGTAACCAGCTTCTTGCCTTTGTCATCCCGAGAAGCGGACTTGATCTGTGAACCTTTATCTGATATGGACGCTTTTCCAGGCGCCAGGATGTATTTCCATGACCGTGGATCATATCCAGAGCTCCGGTGAAATCCACTGTCCCATCAGCAGTAAATATGGTCATCTCACCTTTTTCAGTGTTTTTCTTGGAGAGATTCAAATGGTCCATACTGCCTGTTTCTGTATAAATAAATGCTGCCGGCAAGTTTTCAGACTGCATATAAACTATCTTTCCATCAGCCAGTACATTTCCGCTTCCTGATACAAAGCGGACCAGATATGTCTCATCTCTGTTTAAGCCTGTAAGATAGCCTCCGTTCGAGATATTTTGCAGATTCCCGTTTATATCCTCTATTTCAAGGTGATCCGCACCACTGAAATGAACCGGTGACTCTGACAGCTCCGCACATGACGGCATGAAAAAATACCATGCATCAGAAGCATGATTTTCATCATAATATGCCTTTATGACAGACCCGCTTCCGTGACCGTTAAGCTCGATCGACAATGTTTGAAAATATCCTATGTCCTGCAATTCATCTGCATGCTTCCAAATGATCAGGATAAGAGGGATAAACGCTGCGAGAAACAGCAGTATTATCCCCGTGCGTCTGCGGTTCATAATGTCACTTCTCCGTCATGCTGCAGAACTGATGATGAATATACGCCTTCTACTCCTGCAACAGCCTTTGCAAGTGCTTTTTCATCCTTTGTACGGACTTCATAAACTACATCTGTTCCGGATGCAGTAATATTTCTGGACTTTACTTTTGAAAAAGCTGCGTTGTTATTTATCGCGTTTTCAAGAGCGATCTCTGTTTCATCAGAGTTTGCCATATTTACAACAAGGATCATCGGAGCTTTTCCTACCGGAATAAACTCAAGAACAACGATCATCAGTGTGATCACCAAAGATGATATGATCGCTACTTCAGTCATTCCTGCTCCACACATGATACCGATACTTATCGACCAAAACATAAATGCGAGATCCATCGGTTCCTTAACCGCTGTACGGAAACGAACGATAGAAAGCGCACCTACCATACCAAGTGATACTACAAGGCTGGACTGTATCGTAAGGATTATCGCTGCTGTGATAACTGCAACTGCTGATAAAGATATGTTGAAATTTTTGGAGTAAAAAGTCTTTCTGGTAACTGCTCTATATACAAAGAAAATGTATAAAGATATGATACATGTCACTGCAAGTGCAATTATTATCTGTGTTGTTCCGATGTCCTGTCCTGAGAAACCCTGTAAAAATGAGTGTTTAAAAATGTCTCCGAATTTCATGTTGTGCCTTTCTTGTGCTTATGTCATATTTCTAAGAATTGTCATCTGTCTTAGACAGCGTCGTTTAACGCATCCATCTCTCGCCGGGAATTCAGGGAATACCTTCTGCAAAAATAGTACTTGGAAAATGAAGTGTACCTAAGCGTATTATTTTGTATAACGCTTTTGATGCTGTCCGGGAGAAAGCCGTCATACTTTACTTCCAACAGCGACTGTCCTACCGGTAGTACCGGCCGCACCGGAAGTTTTTCAGAAAAAAAGTCTTCAAATCTTTCCGATGATGAGATCTTTCTGTCAAAGGTGATCCTCACATTTCCAAGCGTGTATATGAACGGAAGCCTCTCGTACTGAACTATAACCTTTGGCTTCAATCCATCTGTCAGCCTTAAAAGCAATACTCTGCGAAGAAGTGGTTTTGTTTCCTTATCTGTTATCTTTTCCGCAGCACCTTTTCCTGTCATCAGAATGTCGTATTCCTCAAGTGTGATGCGTTCCGAGAGTTTCTTTGTCATGCCGTTCTCTTTTATCTTGCACTCCAAAGATATAAAAGACTTATCACAGTTATACGCTCTTATCCTGAATTTGTGCCTCGGATCAACCCCATCTTCATTAGAATCAAAATAATGATCATCTATGTCATCAAAATATATACTTCTAATGAGATATGTTCCGTCCGGTCTCGTATGACTGTCTTTCCGTAAAATACCTGAAAACCTTGCCTGTAGTATTCTCATTGACGCATCTGTGCCAAAGTATTTTAGTTCATGACGCCAGCCGTGGTCATCGGGATTTCTGCAATTGTTCCAGAACATTCCGGTATCATCCTCCAATTACTTATTTTTTAACCAGAACCATATCCTTGTTGATCACTGTTTTTTCATCAACAATCTCTCCGGTTTCCTTATCCTTCCAAATCGTTGGATCATCAGCCTTGCCAAAATTCGGCATATTCGATATGGTCTCGCCTGCCGAGACTCCTATATACTGATTCTTGTCCTGATCCGGTATCTCAAACTGAACTATACATAAAGTGCCTTCCGATAACCACACTTTATCAAGAAAGGCTATGCGACGGGTGAGAAAATCACGTATAGTATCAACGTCTTTTTCCTCTGCGCCGCATTCCAGTCCCCAACGATAAGAATTCATATCATCATCGTTTTCTACCGCCTCGAAATAATCTTTAAGCCCTCCGTTTAAGAGACTTTCAACATAGGGGCGTATTTCTTCTTTATAGAACCTTTTTGCTTCTTCACGGAAGCTCTCATGATTCTTCCAGAGTTCATAAAAAATATAAGTATTCTCTGAGTGATTGGTGCAGAAATCCAAAGTTTCCGGATCATTCAGTGATGGGTAAAAGGTGTTTCCCATGGTCTGGTCATAGTCCCATATAGGGCCTGCATATACCAATGAATCAATGCTGTCAGAATCCTTATAAAAGTACGAACTTGTTACACCGGCGCCTTCATTTTTCAAAAATTCTTCAAAGACATATTTGTCAGCAAAGCTCTTCATATCTATGAGATCCGACATATCTTCTCCGGAATAAGCTCTGTCCTCGATCTCCTGAAAGATATCCGCTATATAACCGACCTCACTCACAGATCCGTATGCAGGGCTTCTAAGTACATATTTTTCACCACGCTTTGTGGTGAATTTTGTTGCCTCTGCCGCATACTTTGGACCGTAATCATGCTCGATAAGATATCCTCCGGTTATATCTTCGGGCTGAACTTCGAGTTTCACTCCCACCTGCTCTGAACCATTTTCGCCTGTGGTTGTTACTTTTTCTGCCGATTCTGCAGGTATCCGGTTCATTTTGTCATTTTCAGATTCGAGATCTGTTACATTTACACGGTTACGTCCGATCTCTGCCTTTTCGACAAATTGATAAAGACCTCTATATTCTCCATTTATATAGACTTCCGCATATCTTAACTCCGGTGAATATCCCGGCATGATCGAATCCGCCATATCGTATGCAACTGAATTACGCATAAGTGACGCATCAAGAGCATTTGCAAGCATTATCCATTTTTTTGCAGCGTTCAATCCAAGGATCGAGCTTTCTTTATGCAACGTTATCTGGTACGGACGCTTATCCTGAAGCCATGTAGAATTTCCATGACCTCTCAGACTGTCGAATCTTCCGCTGTAATTCAATTCTCCGTCAGCTTCGATTATTTTCAGCTTTCCGCCCTCGGAATTACCCTTTTCAGCATGAATGTGATCCAGCGAACCACTTGCTGTAGTGATGTATGCAGCAGCGATATCTTTACTTTTCTTGAATATCAGATTGCCCTTTTCGCGGACTTCTCCGTTTTTATCACAAAATGCGACGGTATACTGCTCATCGATAGTGATCTCAGGCAGTTTGTCACCACTGCTTATCTTTTTTTCTGTACCATCAGCATTTGTAAGAACTATGTGATCCCTGTTTTCGAATGTTACGGATATACCATCATTATCTGCAAAAGACGGCAAAAAAGCATAGTATTCCGTCGGTGTGACACGGATATCTCCAAAGCACTTCACAGATCCTGTCTGGCCATGCCCCGATGCATAAAATACGAGGTGGTCAAACACTGTTCCTTCTGATACAGATGCTCTGTAATCTGCAAATTTTAATCCTGCCAGTATCGTGAAAAAAGCCGCTAAAAAGATCAGCAGCCCTAATATCAAAATATTTTCTTTTTTTCTTAAAATACGCATGGTGAAATTATAACACGCAAAAGAAAAAAGAGACAGGCACTTTCGTGCCTGCCTCTGCGTATGGACATTAATATTTATTAAGGTTATGGCTTAAATTAAGCGTTTGCCTTTGCTTCCTGCTCAGCCTTGATCTTCTTTGTGAGCTCAGGAACGATCTTGTTGAGATCGCCTACGATACCGTAGTCAGCAACTTCGAAGATCGGAGCATTCTCATCCTTGTTGATAGCGATGATGATGTCAGACTCTTCCATACCAGCTACGTGCTGGATAGCTCCGGAAATACCGATTGCGAAGTATACGTGAGGACGTACAGTCTTACCTGTCTGACCTACCTGCATATCCTTAGGCATCCAGCCAGAATCAACAACTGCACGAGAGCAGGAAACCATACCGCCCTTGAAGAGAGCAGCGAGGTCCTTAAGCATATCGAAGTTCTCCGGTGAGCCAACTCCACGTCCGCCGGATACAAGAACCTTAGCGTCCATGATGTTTGCTACGTTAGAAACTTCCTTAACTACCTTCTCGATAGTTACATACTTGTCGTTAGGAGTGAAGCCAGGATTGTAGTTAACAACCTCAGCCTTTGCACCCTTCTTCGGCTCGATCTTCTGCATAACACCAGGACGAACTGTTGCCATCTGCGGACGATAATCCGGGCAAGCGATAGTTGCGATAGTGTTACCACCGAAAGCAGGACGAGTCATGAGGAGCTGCTTATGCTTCTGCTCATCTTCCTTACCCGGTACTGCTACGAGCGGGAAATCACCGATCTCAAGTACTGTACAGTCAGCTGTAAGACCTGTGTGAACACGAGCGGATACTCTCGGGCCAAGGTCGCGGCCGATTGCTGTAGCACCTACGAGCATGATCTCAGGCTTGTACTCGTTGATTGCAGATGCAAGTGCATGTGCGTAAGGCTCAGTTCTGTACTCCTTAAGCTCAGGATCGTCAATAACGATTACTCTGTCTGCACCGTACTCAGCGAGCTCATCTACGAGTCCGCCAACTTCGGAACCGATAAGAACTGCTGTTACAGTCTTGTCGTCAAGGTTCTCAGCGAGGTCACGTGCCTTACCAAGAAGCTCCAATGCGATGCTGGATACTTCATTATCTACCTGCTGAGCGAAAATAAATACGCCCTTATATTCTTCTAATCCCATTTTAGTCCTCCAGGAAATTGCTTGCTTAACATTTACTTTTTCATAATACCACGGATTACTTCGCACCTATGGTGCTCTCGTAATCCTAAACCACTCACATTCCGCGCTATTGCGCTGTATGTTCGTGGTTTGCGGGTTCCAAAGGTCAAACCCGCATTGCGCAAGCGCATACGGTTTTGCACTTTTGAACCCTGGTATTATCAGATCACGTGCTTCTCTGTGAGCTTTCCTACGATGTAGTTTACTGCTTCAGCCGGAGAATCCGGAGTAACTACTTCGCCCTTACCCTTAGCAACCTTATCGGAAGCCTTAGCGATAACTGTCGGTGAACCAGCCTTACCGATGTTCTCATCAGCAACGTCCAGCTTATCTCTGCCCCAAACAGTTACTTCCTTCTTGAAAGCATCAAAGATTCCACCCGGAGTCATGTAACGGGGCTCGTTGAGCTCAGAAAGAGCAGTAACGAGGCAAGGCATCTTTGCTGTAAGGATGTGATATCTGTCATCAAACTGACGCTTAACTGTTACAGTCTTAGCTGCACGGTCAACCTTAAGCTCCTCTGCGTAGGAGATTACCGGGATATCAAGGTGCTCGGAGATCTGAGGACCAACCTGAGCTGTATCACCATCGATAGCCTGACGGCCTGTGATGATGAGATCATACTCCATGTTCTTCAGAGCGCCTGCGATTGTGGAAGATGTAGCCCAAGTATCAGCACCACCGAGTACACGGTCAGTGATAAGAAGACCCTCATCAGCGCCCATAGCAAGTGCCTCACGAAGAACTTCATCAGCCTTCGGAAGACCCATTGTTACAACAGTAACTGTTGTGTTCTCAGGATCTTCGTCCTTGATGCGAAGTGCTGCCTCAAGACCTGCCTTGTCATCCGGGTTCATAATTGCAAGCATTGCTGCTCTATCAAGTGTTCCGTCGGGCTTAAACTTTACTCCACCCTTTGTATCAGGAACCTGCTTTACACATACAACGATTTTCATGTATTTGCTCCTTTATAATCAAACTAAAATGCTAAGTGATGGTATTTTTGACTCGCTAACGACACTAAACTCGTTAATACCTCGCTAAGTGTTCACTTTTATTTAAGCAGTGCGCCGGAAATAACCATTCTCTGAACTTCTGATGTTCCCTCGTAGATCTCTGTGATCTTAGCATCTCTCATCATACGCTCTACTTCGTACTCTCTGATGTAGCCGTAGCCGCCGTGGAGCTGTACAGCCTTAGTTGTAACATCCATAGCAACCTCTGCTGCGAAAAGCTTAGCCTTTGCAGCTTCTACACCGTAGTAGCTCTTGTTTGCCTTAGCGTCTGCTGCCTGATATACAAGAAGTCTTGCAGCCTCACACTGAGTAGCCATGTTTGCAAGCTGGAACTGAGTATTCTGGAAAGCACCGATTGCTCTGCCGAACTGCTTTCTCTCCTTAACGTAAGCAACAGTTCTGTCAAGAGCGCCCTCTGCGATACCAAGAGCCTGAGCAGCGATACCGATACGTCCACCGTCAAGTGTATGCATGGCAATATTAAATCCCTTGCCTCTCTGACCAAGAAGGTTCTCAGCCGGAATATGGCAATCCTGGAAGATAAGCTCATATGTGGAAGAACCACAGATACCCATCTTGTTCTCCTTTGTTCCAAATGTGAAACCAGGAGTATCCTTCTCAACGATAAATGCAGAGAACTTCTTCTGCTTTCTGCCTCTCTTATCCTCTACGATATCTGTGTAAGCGATGATGATGTAAACATCTGCTTCCTTACCGTTTGTGATGAAGCACTTGGAACCGTTAAGGATCCACTCTTTTCCATCCTCAGAAAGAACAGCCTTTGTCTGAACGCCCTGAGCATCTGTACCAGCACCAGGCTCAGTAAGACCGAAAGCACCGAGCTTCTCACCCTTTGCAAGGGGAACAAGGTACTTCTGCTTCTGCTCTTCTGTACCGTATGTCATAATAGGGTCGCAGCAAAGTGATGTATGTGCAGATACGATAACTGCTGTAGTACCGCAAACCTTTGCGAGCTCTTCTACGCACATAGCGTATGTAAGAGGATCACATCCCTGTCCGCCGTACTCCTTCGGGATCGGAATACCCATGAAACCGTACTTCTGCATCTTCTTTACAGTTTCTCTCGGAAACTCATGTGTCTCATCAACTTCGATTGCAAGCGGCTTTACTTCCTTCTCTGCAAACGCTCTGAAAAGGTCACGAGCCATCTGATGCTCTTTACTTAACTGAAAATCCATTATATTTCCTCCATATATAAAGTCGGAAGCCGACTGCCATGATAGTTCGCCGGCAGTCGGCGCCGAATGTGCTTTTTATAAAATTACAGCTTGTCTACCGGAGTCTTTGTACGATCTTCGTTGTACTTGTAGAAACCGATACCTGTCTTTACGCCAAGCTTCTTTCCGCGAACCATCTTACGAAGAAGCGGGCATGCGCGATACTTGCTGTCGCCTGTCTCTTTGTAGAGAACATCCATGATAGCAAGAACGATATCAAGACCGATGTAGTCACCGAGCTCAAGGGGTCCCATCGGATGGTTGCAGCCGAGCTTCATAGCGGTATCGATACCCTCGATATCAGAAATGCCCTCGCTGTATACGAAGATACCTTCGTTGATCATCGGAACAAGGATTCTGTTTACAACGAAACCAGGAGCCTCGTTAACCTGTACCGGAGTCTTTCCAAGAGCCTTGGAGATCTCAACAACCTTCTCAGTTGTCTCCTTCGGTGTGTTTGCGCCGGAGATAACCTCGATGAGCTTCATTACAGGAGCCGGATTGAAGAAGTGCATGCCGATGATAGGCTTTGAAAGTCCGGAACCAATCTCTGTGATGGAAAGTGAAGAAGTGTTTGATGCATAGATGCAGTCAGGGTTCTTAACGATCTCATCCTGAAGTTCCTTGAATGTAGCCTTCTTGATATCCATAACTTCAAGAGCTGCCTCAACTACGAGATCAGGATCTGTAGCCTGAGAATTAAGACCTGTGGTGATCTTTGCAAGATAGCTGTCAGCTGTCTCCTGTGTGATCTTCTCCTTCTTTACGAGTCTGGAAAGATTCTTTTCGATCTTAGCCTTTCCGCCATCAGCGAACTCCTGCTTAATATCGCAAAGATAAACCTTTTCAACCTCACCGCACTGTGCAAATGCCTGTGCGATACCGCTTCCCATTGTGCCGGCACCGATAACTGCTACCTTCATTTGTATTTCCTCCTGTTTATTCTTACGGGCTTTTTACCCGGGCCCGTATCCGGAATCTAGAACAAAGAATCCGACTTTGTCGGATTCTCCGCGCAAGCGCGGGAGCTATAGGCTCTTCCTATCCGCGCGCGTCGCATCCCCATGCACGTAGTGCATTTTTGGACTTATAGGAATTCCAACGGAATTTCCTATAAGTTCAAAAAAATGTTATAGTCAATTACTCATTCTTGAACTCAACATGCTTAACCTTTGCAGGATCATCCTTCTTTCTAAGGAAGTTTGCCATACCCTCTTTCTGATCGTATGACTCGAAGCATGAACCGAAAAGCTTCTCTTCGATAACAAGAGCATCATCGATATTAACCTGCATACCATCGTTGATAGCCTTCTTGCAGGCACGAACAGCGATAGGTGCATTCTGAGCGATGGTATTTGCCATCTTCTCAGCTGTTGCCATAAGCTCCTCAGCCGGAACTACCTGATTTACGAGACCGATTCTCAGAGCCTCATCAGCCTTGATATTTCTTGCAGTGTAGATCATCTGCTTTGCCATACCCATACCTACGAGACGAGCAAGTCTCTGTGTTCCGCCGAATCCCGGTGTGATTCCGAGACCAACCTCAGGCTGACCGAATACTGCATTTTCAGAAGCGATCCTGATGTCACAGCTCATGGAGATCTCACAGCCGCCGCCAAGTGCGAAACCGTTGATAGCTGCGATTACAGGGATAGGGAATGCTTCGATCTTACGGAAAACATCATTTCCTTTCTTACCGAAAGCCTCGCCCTCAGCCTTTGTAAGTGTGCTCATCTCTCCGATATCAGCACCTGCAACGAAAGACTTATCACCTGCACCTGTAAGAACAAGGCAGCGAACAGCGTTTGTGTCAACACTGTCAAGAACAGCGTTAAGATCATCAAGAACCTGAGAATTAAGTGCATTGAGAGCCTTCTCACGGTTAATTGTCACAACTGCGATCTGACCCTTTACTTCATAATCAACGAATCCCATTTAATTGGTTCCTCGCTTTCATTTTATTGATGTAAGGGTCAAAAGTAAATTTTGCCCCTTACTGATGTCACGGATTGGTTACTGTTCACTCGCTTCCAGCTCGCTCACGTAACGGATTTTGCCAATTAAATCGCCTCCGGCGATGGGCAAAATCCAATGGCTTTTCATCTTTCTTGGTCGCAACCTCCGCAGCGTAGTGCTCCGGTTGCGTCTGAACAGTAACACGGATTGCTTCATTGCTACGCAATTCCCCTCTTTAGTTACGTGCTTTTTACAGCGAAAGGATTACTCCTCGTAAGCCTTAACAACTGTTGAGCAGCCCATACCACCACCGATACACAGTGTAGCAAGACCAGTCTTTGCGCCTGTTCTCTCCATGTTGTGAAGAAGAGTAACAAGGATACGGCATCCTGATGCTCCTACCGGATGTCCGAGAGCGATAGCACCACCTGTGATATTGAGCTTGTTAAGATCAAATCCAAGATCCTTACCTACTGCAACAGACTGTGCTGCAAATGCCTCGTTTGCCTCGTAGATATCGAAGTCTTCGATAGTCATGTTGAGCTTCTTCATAACCTTCTTTGTGGAAGCTACAGGTCCAACACCCATGATGGAAGGATCTACGCCGCCGAGAGCTCCGCCAACCCATGTAGCCATAGGCTTAACACCAAGCTCTTTAGCCTTCTCCTCAGACATAACAACAACTGCTGCTGCACCGTCATTGATACCTGAAGCGTTACCTGCTGTAACAACACCATCCGGGTTGATAGCGCGAAGCTTGCTGAGAGACTCAGCTGTTGTACCTGGACGAGGTCCCTCATCAGTGTCAACAACGATAGTCTGCTTCTTCTGCTTAACTTCTACAGGAACGATCTCCTTCTTGAAGTAGCCCTTCTCGATAGCATCAACAGCCTTCTGCTGGCTCTTTGCTGCGAACTCATCAAGCTCTTCACGAGTAAGTCCCCACTGCTCAGCTACGTTATCAGCTGTCTTGATCATGTGATAATCATTGAATGCATCCCAAAGAGCATCCTTGATCATTGTATCGATAAGTGTGTTATTGCCCATTCTGTAACCAAAACGAGCCTTATCAAGTGCGAAAGGAGCCATGGACATATTCTCCATACCGCCTGCAACTACGATATCAGCATCGCCAGCCTCGATCATCTGAGCAGCCATATTTACGCTGTTAAGACCTGAACCGCAAACTACGTTTACTGTAACAGCAGTTGTCTCGATCGGAAGACCTGCCTTAAGAGTTGCCTGACGTGCAACGTTCTGGCCAAGACCTGCCTGGATTACGCATCCCATATATACATGATCTACCTGCTCTGCAGGAACGCCTGCTCTCTTAAGAGCTTCTTTGATGACGATTGCGCCAAGGTCAACTGCAGGAGTTGTGGAAAGTGCGCCGCCCATTTTGCCGATTGCAGTACGGCATGCGCCTGCAAGTACGATCTTCTTTGCCATTGAATTGCCTCCTTAATTTGTACGTTTGTTTTATTTTACTGTATAACCTGTCTTGCTTTTTTCCCGACATTCACCATAACTTTTGTATGATTGCACAATCAGGAGCAAGATTGTTATTTTTTTCACAGCCATCTACGATAATAGCACACGTATGTGGCTTTTGCAAGAAATATGTTAAAGTTTTGACGAAAAATGTTTTTAGGCAAAAACATAGCCGGGAGCACACGCTCCCGGCCTCATAAACCCCTTTTCCCCTTTCACGGCGTCCCCTTCAGACGCGTTTTTCTTAATTCTCAGGTTCGATCAGACCGTATGTGTTTCCTTTTCTCTTGTAAACAACATTTACTTCATCTGTTTCCGCATTACGGAATACATAGAAATTGTGTCCGAGAAGTTCCATCTGCACGCATGCATCTTCAGGATACATGGGCTTGAAGCCAAACTTCTTTGACTTAACGATCTTGATCTCGTCATCTTCCTCGTATTCGCGGTCAACATACTCTTTTGCAAAAGAGCCGCTGTTCTGCTTGCGATCTACGATCTTATTCTTGTACTTCTTCATCTGTTTCTCGATCGTCTCCTCCACGAGATCGATAGAAACATACATATCGTTAGTAACCTGCTCTGAGCGGATTATACTTCCTTTCACCGGGATCGTTACCTCGATCTTCTGACGATCCTTTTTCTCAACGCTCAGTGTGACGTCAACTTCAGTATCCGGTGCAAAGTACTTCTCAAGTTTACCGATTTTCTCCTCTACCGCTGTTCTAAGGCCCGGAGTAACATCAATATTCTTTCCAGCAATTGCAAAACGCATACAGACCACATCCTTTACTTTTGTATTTGACCGTCAGCCACATGAACCATGATATATATCATGGATTACACATTGGCCTTAAAATAATGCACATTCACAATAATTTAACATTTAATACGGTCATCTTTGTGCAAATATTATAACACGGAGCTTTTAGTCATGCAATAAAAATATATCAGCACTTTTGTCAGACCTCGTAACATTTTCTAAATGTTTCGTTATTCAGTTTGCTTTTTTTCGCATTATTGACTTGTCGCACCACCTTCTAATGCTAAGATGCAAGGGTCAAAAGTAAATTTTGCCCCTTACTGATGTCACGGATTGGTTACTGTTCACTCGCTTCCAGCTCGCTCACGTAACGGATTTTGCCAATTA
>AUJT01000004.1:33371-178821 GCA_000424365.1 Lachnospiraceae bacterium NK4A144
CAATCCTAAAACACTCGCATTCCGCGTAATAACGCTACTTGCTCGTGTTTTGCGGGTCCCAAGGTCTCAATCCTCTTTGTGCAAGCACAATCGGATTTTGACCTTTTGACCCTGACATCATGCTAACAATCATTTGTTCATTATCGGAATTTGGTGTATTGTATTTTTACATATTAGAACCTCTGAAAGGAATTTTTATGAGAGAACTCGAATATCCATTTGATGGGAATTACATTATAAAGAAGAAAAAAGCTCTGCGCCGTCAGCTTCTCAGCGAAGAAGGCGTCCGTTTTACCCCGCTTCGTATTGCTATCCTCGGCGGCGAAACCACTAATGACATAAAAAATGTCATGGAGCTTTTCCTGCTGAATAACAAAATCCAGCCGGAATTCTATGAGTCTGAATATAATCGTTACTACGAAGATGCCATGTTTCCAAACGAGGAGCTGGAGTCTTTCAAACCAGAACTTATTTTTTTCTGCACCTGTAACCGGAATATAGCTGAATTCCCGGAGATCGGCGATAGTAAAGAAGTTGTGGACAATAAACTTCAGGGCACTTTTGAAAAGTTTCAGACAATGTGGGATCATGTCTCTGCGACTTACAACTGCCCTATCATCCAGAACAATTTTGAACCACCTATGTTCCGTCTCATGGGAAACCGTGATTCCTGGGATATTCACGGACGTACAAATTTCATCAACAGACTTAACCAGCTTTTTGCTGAATATGCTGCATCACACGAGAATTTTTACATACACGACATTAATTACGAAGCTTCCGTTATAGGTCTTTCTAACTGGTCAGATTCTTCTTACTGGCACATGTACAAATACGGTGTTTCTGTTCCCGCGATCCCGTTTTTCTCATTTAATGTGGCTAATATAATCAAGTCAATAATGGGAAAAAACAAAAAAGTGCTCATGCTTGACATGGATAATACGCTGTGGGGCGGGGTTATCGGCGATGATGGAGCAGACAATATTGAGATCGGACAGGAAACTGCCATGAGTCAGGTTTACAGCGAGTTCCAAAGCTATGTAAAATCTCTTAAGTCTTTGGGCGTACTCCTCACCGTTAATTCCAAAAACGATCATGATACGGCTGTTAAGGGACTGGAGCGACCTGATTCGATCCTTCATCCCGATGACTTTGTTTCAATGAAGATAAACTGGGATCCAAAGAGCAGAAATCTCGTAGATACTGCATCTGAACTTAATCTCCTTCCGGAAAGTTTTGTCTTTGCAGATGACAATCCGGCTGAACGCGAGATCATCAGGCAGGAAGTTCCCGGTGCTTCTGTTCCGGAAATAGGAAACAGACCTGAGCACTATATCGAAATCCTTGACCGTTCAGGATTTTTTGAGACTACAAACCTTTCTGCAGACGATCTCAAACGAAACGAGATGTATCAGGCTAATGCTGCAAGAAGCGCTGCCAAGGCTTCTTTCCAAAACTATGATGATTATCTTAAATCTCTGCAGATGAATGGTGAAATACAGAACTTCGTTCCTGCATATATGGCACGTATCGCGCAGCTCACCAATAAGAGTAATCAGTTTAATCTCACTACAAAGAGATATACTCAGAGCGAGATTGAAGCTGTTTCGGCCAATCCTGCATACATCGATATTTACGGTAAGCTCACGGATAAATTTGGTGACAATGGAGTAGTAAGTGTTGTTATCGGTAATATCCGCAATAACGAATGTCATATCGACCTCTGGATCATGAGCTGCCGAGTTTTGAAGCGTCAGATGGAAAATGCGATGATGGACGCACTGGTTGGTGAATGCAAGGCTCGAGGATTACAAAAGATCGTTGGCTATTACTATCCTACAGCTAAAAATAATATGGTCAGAGAATTTTTCGCCGAACGTGGTTTTAACAAGATAAGCGAAGACACTGAAGGCAATACTGTGTGGGAATTTGACCTTACCACCGATTACACATTACAAAATACTGTTATAAACGTTAATAAGACGGAGGATAATTGATTTGTCTTTGAAAGTACACCACATCGGATATATGATAAAGAAGATCTCGAGATCTCTGCCTCAGTTCCTGGAACTCGGATATGTGGTCGAGATTCCTGAATTTTCTGACGAAAGCCGCAAATGCGATTTTTGTTTTTTGACAAAGGATGGTTACAGGGTTGAACTTATCAGTCCCTGGAACGAGGAATCCTCTCTTTTCCCAATGCTTAAGCACCATAAAAATATGATGTATCACATCTGCTACGAGACTGATGATATGCAAACAGAGATCGACAGGCTCACCGGGCTTCACTATGCTCTTATAGAGCCGCCGGCAGCAGCCCCCGCCATTTCCGACACAGCAACCGTCGCATTCCTAATGCACAAGGATCTCGGGATGATCGAACTCGTCGTGAAAGAATGAGTCTATAAATATTTATAAGGAGTTATTATGCCGAAACTTACTGACAAGCTTATTGCAGACATTTCAGAAAAGAATCCTTTACAGAAGGTATATCTAAAGGAACTTTTGGAAAATGACATCCGCGATGAAGAAATCACTGATCTTGAAAATATACTTAACCTTCTCTGCAAGGAGCACACCATTGAGGAACTTGCGGATGCGTATCTACTTTTAGTAGGCGATACGATGGAAGAAACTGCTTTTTTCCTCCGAAACGGTCACTATCGCTATTCTACTCTTGCAGAAGTTGATGAAAAAGTATATCAGAACACTGATTACATGAGTAAATATATGCTCGGTCTCATGCTTTCAGGTTATCTATGGAAAAATCATCTGGCGATCAACAGGTATTTTAAGGAAGCAATCTCATCTTTCAGCGGAAAGAATTATCTGGAGATCGGTCCGGGACATGGAAGATACTTCCTCGAAGCTATTAATCTCGGAGCATTTGATCATTATACCGGTGTCGATCTTTCTCCCAGTTCTATTGAACTGGCGCGAAGCTTCATCGAAACGAACAAGGTTCCTGATGCGAAACCTTACGATCTTATCTGCGCCGACATAACTAAGTATGAATTTGATTCACTTTTTGATGGTGTAAGCATCAGCGAAGTATTGGAACATGTGGAGGATCCACGTTCTCTATTAAAACGTATCCATGAGATCACCAAAGAAGGGGCTGATGTTTACGTGTCTGTACCAATAAATGCCCCCGAGATCGATCACATTTATCTTTTTAAGAGCAATGAAGAGGTCTTCAAGATGGTCGAAGAAGAGAATTTTACCATTAAAGATTCTTTCTATGTGACATCCAACGGTGTTTCCTACGAAAAGGCACAGAAAAAGCGCATTGCTGTAAACCTTGCAATGCATCTCATTCGCAAGTAAAATAGTACAGGCAGTAACATTTTTGATTTCGTATATTAATGAAATGGAGATAATAATGACAAAAGAAGAGGTTTTTAGCCGTCTTACAGAGGTTTTCAGAGATGTTTTTGATGATGAGAGCATCGAGATTTCCGAAAGCACAACTTCTGCTGATATTCCTGACTGGGATTCTTTCGAACATATTAATCTGATCCTTGCTGTTGAGACAGAATTTGGTGTAAAGATTCCGATGGGAAAGGCTGTTACGCTGAAGAATGTCGGAGAGCTTGCTGAGACTATTATTTCTATGCTGTAAAAAGAAGGTCGTCTGATGTGATCATCATGACGACCTTCTTTTTTATTCTGCTTTCATATATATTTTGCCGTTGTAATCGTACTGGAAAAACTGTTTTGCAGCGAATTCGCCGTCGGAGCTTCTCCTGACTTCTATTTTCATGTCGTAGTTTCCGGTTACTTCCTGTTCCGGATCTTCAATTACTTTTATATCAAAGTTTTCCATGCAGTAATCCATGGCATATTGGGTTAAGAGAAGGCTTTTATCTGTTACATACATTGTATATGTGTAATCTTCTCCTCCGAGCCAGTTCATATAGGATACCGCATCTACCTGCTCTGCTACCCGTTCAAGCCGCTGCACTTTATATTTCTGCACATCTTCTGTCCACGGCTCTGCATAGACCGGATCATTTCTATGATCTTCGATCTTTAATTCATTTATCATATATTCTGCGAGCTTATCTGCTGTCTTATTTCCACCAAGATAGTTCAGATGTACCGAATCACCAAAGTCATAGTCGTAGTCGATATCAATATCTGCGTCCCTCTCATTTAAGCCCATGTATGCTCCGCCATGTTCTTTTGTAAGCTTTTTCAGAGCATTCATTCGACGCTGACGCTTATCGTTAAACATATGTCCCGGAACAGGAACATCTACCAGAACACACTGGATCCCTTTTTCCTTACACAGATCAAGTATTTTTGTAAGATATACTGTTCCATCTCCGCCTTTTAGTGTTTCTGCTTCATCCGTATACTCTGAGATGCCTTCAACCTGACGGAAGGTGCTCAGCATGTATGCGCCCTTATCATAATTATAATTAGCAACAAAGTCATCTTTTGTCAGATTTTCATAGCGGTTATGATACGCATACAACGGAGAAATAAATGCCAGCATGCCTCCGTCAAAAAACTGCCCTGCATATTTTATCGCTTCAAGTTTATTTTCATTTAACGGAAGTGCATCAATAGATTGATGAACGTAACCATATCCGCAATTAATATCATCTTTAACATCACCGATTATTGCAGAATCAACAAATACGACTTTGGGGTCACTATGTTCAAGAGCTTCTTTTACCACAAAATATGTAACCTGTATTGATTCTCCTGCTGATGCAAGATTATATGAAGAAATTCCATAATTATTCCAAATGTATATAGGATCGATCGCTTCATGCATCCGGCTCGCACCGAAGTATAATGCATCAAATTCTGTTTTTGCATTAAAATATTCACTTTTTCCGTTTCTACTGGTCTTATCCCGAAGTAAATTCGAAAGAGATACTGTCACCAGCGCAACCAATAGAAGAAAAGCGATAGTTGATATAGCTTTTTTCATTCTCATTTAAAACCCCGCATAAATGAAATCTGCCGAATGGTATCCAGGACCGTACTCACCGTATACTATGACGCATGCAAACAGCGCGATCCAAATGATCCATCTGAATGCAAGTCCCTGCTCTGCGATCCAGTTTCTTGCATAACCGTATTTCTCACGAAGTACAGCCACGATCATTAGTGCAATGATACCTGCAAAAATAATGGTAAAGTCAAATTTAGTGAGTCCGGCCTTGTAAAGACTGCCATCAATAAAAATCCAGACATTGGATGCAGACGGTGTTAAAGCGGCAAACATCCGCTTAAGCATATTTATTGCTTCCGAAATTCCGTCTGACCTAAAAAACACCATTGATAACGTGTAAATAATATATGTTCTGATGCGTCTGAACGTTATCCATCCAAAACTCTCTTCCCTGACATGAAGCATTTTATTTAGCTTGCTTAATGAAGGGCCCAGGATTTCATATGTCAGCATCACTAACCAATACCATATGCTGCATCCAACGATGAATTTATAGTTTCCATGCCACACACCCATTACAAACCATGTGCAGAATACTCCTATGGCAAGAGAAGCTATCTTTGATGCACGTTTTCCAAATTTCTTCTTTACGTTTTTTGTAAGAGACACTACTTTTTTTGATTTGAGCACAGGATACATGATGTAATCCTTTGCCCAGTTTCCGAGCGACATATGCCATCTCTGCCAAAATTCCTGTGAAGTCTGAGAGAAAAACGGATTATTAAAGTTTTCCGGAAGAGTTATGCCAAATAGTTCTGCTGCACCGAGTACAACGTCAACACTTCCCGAGAAATCCGTATAAATCTGTACCGGATAAAGAAGCGCCGCAACCCACGTCCATAGTCCTGTATAGGAAGCAGGATCACCGTAGACTGCATTTACTACTATAGAAACCCGTTCCGCAATTACAAGCTTTTTGAAAAAGCCCCATAATATTCTCTGGGAACCTCTTGCGATCCGGTCTATTGAAAATTTTGCCCCTGCATAAAACTGAGGTGAAAGAGTCGCATAACGGCTTATCGGACCCGTTGTCAGCTGCGGGAAGAATGCCAGAAACAGAAACAGCTTAAAAAAGTTCTTTTCAGGTTTCGCCGTTCCCCAACTGCAATCAACAATATATCCTATGGTCTGACAGGTGTAATAACCCATACCAAAAGCTGCCGCCAGAGGGACAGCCTTCATTTCCGGAAACACCGAAAATTTTGCATGAAGCCACGCCGAAAGTTGTATCCAGTATGCACTTCCTTTCATTATGAACCACACGGCTACATTTAATACTATGGCGATAGTTACGACCGCTGTGGCTTTTTTATTAAATCCATTCAGCGCATCTCCATTTTCCGGATCTGCCATCACGATTCCTGAAAAATACGCTAAACCTGCTGAAAACAGCAAAAACAGTATCGTATATGGTGTCGCCGCAAGGCAATAAAAAACAATGCTCAAAATAAGCATTGTCACCCATTGCACTTTTCCGGGAGTAAGGTAATAGATCAATACTGCTGCTAATAAAAACAGTATAAAACCCAATGATATTATGTTCATGTATATCCTCCAATGCCGATTTTGTTACAGCATACCGTCTGATTATACCCAAATAAGAAAGCAGATACAACACAAAAAGAGGGCTGGTATCATAACCCGCCCCCTTAAAATAAGGATATACCTATATTTTTAATTACTTTTTAATGTTCTTTGCAACACCACGGTAAGAAGCATTACCTGTGAAATTCACTGACCCATCTGAATTTACTGACCAGAGAAGATCTCCAACGATCTGCCCTTTTGAATCTGTCTTGAAATTATCAGAGTCAACACGCTTTGCCAGTTTCAGTGCCTTACCTCTCTTCATGGTACGAACATTGAAAGCACCCTTAGTCAGCTTCCAGTTCTGCCATGCGATATTTGCCTTAAGCTTCTTTCCGTCAGATGAAGCAGAAAGCTTGCTGATAAAGTACGCATTTGCCTTCTTTTTATCTGTAGTAAAAAGGTCTGTAGAAATCTTCTTAGGTTCAATAGTGAAATAGAACTTTGTAGTCTTGAGAAGTTTTCTCAGAGCATTTCTTTCAGACTTATTGATGACACCGTCATCAGTATTTTTGAATGTTACTGAAAGTGTGAAGTACGGAGCCTTATCTGCGCTTGCAGATGCTACAGCCTTACCATTCTTGATAACAGCCTTCTTGATAGTGATACCATTCTGGTCTTTCCAATAATAATCGCCATAGCTATCGCCCTTTACAGGGTAATAGATACCATTTGAACTGAGCTTGGAGAATTTAACAGAAATACCGATTGCTCCATCGATCACTCCATCAGGATCATCTTCATTAATACGGTGTGTACTTGCTGTTACTTTGGAACCTCTGTACTCACATGCTCCATCATATTCAACTTCCATAAATGTCTTTGCGCCATCAATGGTACCGATCTCAAGACGTCGTGTTATTACATCACCTGCATTTGCTTCATGAACAAATACTTCACCTGTAACACCATCAGCAGGTGTAAAAGTAATATTCTTCTGGTTATCAAGGTTTGCGAGCTTTAAGGTAAATACAACTGTCTGATTACCTGTAACGCCGGAAAGCACGCCATTCTTTACTTCAACAGGCTTTGTGCTGGTCTTTCCGTAATCCTTGACAGCATATGTCACGATAATATTAGAAGAAATATTATCAGATGTCTGCTTTCCATCAGTCAGTGCCCATTTTCCTGTTCCAGACTCATTATCTGTTATCAGTCTGTAAGTTTTTCCATTGTTTTCAAAATTAGCGTGCTCAAGAACCGCTGTACGGATTACACTTTCAGACAATGTATTATCTGAAAGCACCTTAAGATCTTCCATCTTATCATCGCTTACAGTCATAACGACATTTCCGCTAAGAAGCTCTCTTACAGGATTTTTTGTGTCATCATCGATCGCAGCAGCACCTTTTCCATCAGTTTCTGAGTACTCTGTTACTTCCTCAATTTCCTCAAAGTTATCGATTGCCTGCTCTGTCACTACTGTTTCTTCTGCAGCGCTATCATGGATTTCTTCACCAAAAACGACGGTATTCATAGAAAATACCATAGACGCTGCGAGAATCATGGAAATAATTTTTGCTGTCCTTTTTCTCATGTTTACTCTCCCATCCTAAATAATTTTTTTCGCATCTGTTCACTTTTTTCCAGATGCACGGGCGCATATCCCTGCAAAGCGGCCGTTACTGTTCATGAGCTCACAGCCTCTTTGCCGTGTATACAAATTTTTGCACCACACTTCTTATTATAAACAAAAAGACCGACCCCTTCAAGGAATCGGTCTCTTAAGACTTTTTTAAGATTGTACTTATTCATTCTGAAGCTTCTGGATAAGATCCCACATAGCTTCTACTGTATTGAAGTTCTCCGGCAGCAGATCATTGACATTAATGTCGATATCAAACTGATCATTTATTTCGCCAACGATAGAGATAATATCAAAAGAATCAAGTATCTCGTCGTCAATAAGTGCCTCTTCATTCTGAAAATCTACATCCGGTCTGATCTCAGACAGGAGATTTAATAATTCGTCCATTTTGTCCTCTCTTTCACTTCTTTCGGGATTCAAAGGCCGACCGCCTTTTCTTTCGTACATTTTAACAGCGTGTACATCACTGTGCAATACATTGTAACGATGTTCAATATTTTTTCTTAGAAATTCTGATAGATGAATGAGGATGCATCATATCCGGCACCGTATATACCAAATATCAGCACTGCAAAGATAGCTGCATAATATACGATCCATCTTGCAGGAAATACCATCCCCGCAATACGATTACGTATCACAACACCCTTTTCATTAAAGTAATCAACGACCATCAGAAATACGATCATTACTATGAGAAGGTTCCAGTTTTTCTGATCAAGTCCCATATTCAAAAGGCTGTTATCGGAAAATACCCATAAATTGAATGACGAAAACATCGCTCTTATCATTCGTACCGCATCCATAGCAGAGGTTCCTCTGGAAAAGAAACGGCCTATCAGAACGATCATTGTTGTTCTCAATATCTGAAAAGCGCTGTACCAAAAACTCTTATCATCTATTTTCAGCTTTGCCCTGATGTCGATATAAAGCTGCTCAAATAATGTATTTGATGAAACAAACGTCGCCATAAAAATACCGTATACAACGTATTTCCACTCAGCGCCATGCCAAATACCTACGATAAGGAATGCTATAAATGATGCAAATGTCGGAACGAGTACTCTGCCGTAGTGATTTCCAAATTTCTTTTTCAGGCTCTTCTGCGCTCTTGCCGCACGCTTTGACAGACAGATCGGGTAAAATACATAATCCTTCATCCATCCACCAAGTGTCATATGCCATCTCTGCCAGAACTCTGATACGCTCTTAGCGAAATACGGCTGTCTGAAGTTTTCGGTAAGGTGGATACCAAGCATATCCGAAGCACCGAATACTATATCCATTCCTCCTGAAAAATCAGCATATATCTGGAAACCGTAAAGGAGCGCTGCTATAAAAATAACAAAGCCCTTGTATCCGGCTGAATCATAATTTGAAAATACTTCATTTACAAAGATTCCTGCTCTCTCTGCAATGACCATTTTCTTAAAGTAACCCCAAAGGAGCCTCATAAAACCTGTACGGAACCCAAAATCATCCCAATAATGAGGTTCTTCGAGCTGTTTTGCCATGTCATTATAACGGCCGATAGGTCCCTGTATGATCTGCGGAAAATACGCCGTAAATAATGCAAAGTGGAAAAACTTATGATCCGCTGCGTATTTACCCCTGTATATATCAATGAGGTACCCCATTGTGATGAATGTATAGAATGATATTCCGAGAGGAAGTATAAAACTTGTCTCCGGTATCTTTCCGCCCATTCCTAATGCAGTCATTACCGCATCGATATTATCGATCACGAAATTTCCGTACTTCAAAACGATCAGTATTCCAAAATTGATAAGCAGCCCTGCGATAAGATATACTCTTTTCTGCTTTAATGATTCATTTTTGAGTCCGTTTTTTTCATCAGGTGTAAGCTTTTTACCTGCGGCTTTCGCTTCATCAAGCTTTCCCTGATAAACAAGCTGTATCTTCTCGATCTTTCGTGCTGCCAAATAGGTCGTTATAGTAGTGACCAGTATAAATACAACGCCTTTCCAACCCGTACCGTAGCAGTAAAAAACATAACTCGCAATGAGAAGTACAGCCCATTGCATCTTTTTAGGCACGATGTAATATATCAGGATCGTAAGAAGTAAAAAAATAAAAAATGTTAAAGAAAAAAGTGTCATTCTGCGCCTGTTTCCTTTCTTATGTCAGTGCTTAAAAGTTAATTTTTTAGTTCGAAACACTGACTCTCATCCCCGTACTCTGCTGTAAGCACATAATTTCCCTGTTTATCCAGAGAAAGATATTTATCTGCAAACAGAGACATTATACGTATATTACCGTCTCCATCTGTAAATACTGTCCATTGCTGCGCCGCAAGCCCGCTCTCTTTCTGCAATGTTACTGATGTTCCATCTGTATTGCCAAAGTTTTCAGGCGTAAGCACCATTCCGCTTTCAATATCCTTTATCACGTAACAGCCATTAGCCGCAGAAACAAATTTAAGAGTTTTTTCATTTCCACGTGTCACGAGAACACCATTTTCCAGCCTGGCTGTCTCAGATGATGTGTTTCTATTTAAACGGTCTTCCGCATCACCGTCAGGGACATGATCTTCAAAACAAAGTGTTCCTTTATTATCCAGTCCAAAGGCTGCTCTTGAGATTACTTTTCCGTCAGCCCTGTCGATCACCGCCATGTCTATCCCCGGGAAATCGCAGGTATATTCTCTGCCGTCAACCTCCAGAATACTTTCTTTACCTGATGTTGAGCCCGAGCTTACGATACGGTATGAATGTTCTGCTCCATCATCGGAAACAAAACTACCCAAAAGTTCCTCTTTTCTGTAGCTCTCTTTTATAAAGGTATTTCCATTGCTGTCTGCAATGGCGACAGTCGCTTTCTGCGCTTCCGGCTTTATTCCGTTTTCAAAACCCATTCTCCGGAACAATCCGTCCATCTCAGGATCATAGAAAGACTCAGCATCCTGATACACCATGAGCAAAACGATATACTTATCCGTATTATCTGCCACATCGCTTAAATATTTGTATATCTCCTGACGCGGATACATGCAGTCATATAAATTTGCTCTCTCCCAGTTGAGATATTTATCTGCCGTTTCATTCCATATTTCATTTGAATCACGGTGATCAGTAAACACATTCATGCTTTTAAGATAACCTGCAAACCAATGTGAAGCCTTAGAATTTCCAATATAATTCAGATGATATCCGTTATCATGCGTGTCTGTGTCCCAGTCAAATGTAAGACTGTCCTGCGAAAGCATATCTACTATATTATTAGTGTCCCGTTCTGAGAGATACACATTTATTTTTTTTGTCCATTCACTGTTCCAGTGTCTCGTCGGACACTTTATCGGGATCAGCTGAATGTTATTTTCACGGCAATACACAATGATCTTTTCAAAATCCTTTGCCGCATCACTACTGATATCCATATGCGCCTCAGAATAACTCTGAGTTCCGTCAGACCCAAGAACAGTTTTTTCCGTAGTCCTTATGCCTACTTCATCAGAGGCGTATTCATTGGAAGAATAAAACCTGAGGGCAGAGCCTCTAAGGTAGTAACCACTCTCATCTACTCCCTGATAATTTTCACGAGTCAGATCAGTCCAACGATCATGAAAGTTATACAGCGGAAAAAGCGCCGAATAGACAGTATCTATATCCGGACTGCAATCGAATATCGCATGAAGCTTTGTTATAGACGGCTTCATTGCAAGCAGTTCCTTTAATATAAGAGAACTTGAATCACTATCGGCTATCAGCGATGAAACATCCACAAACACAGCCTTGAGGTTATGTCTCTTTTCGGCTTCCACTATCCAATAATATGAACAGGACATATTCTGCTGTTCACCGGCCAACACGTAGCCTGTATATCCTGTTTCTTCATATATCTGCATGGGATTAATTGCATAGTTCGCATGACTTGTCCCGACAACTACATAATCCAGCGTATTTTCAGGCAGCTTATAGAAATCACGATAACGAGTACCTTCACCTGCATCATCTCTGTCCATGGTATAAGTCCATTTCGGGACCATCACATCAGTAATGCGTACCATCAGAAATATGCCTATTGCACAAAAAAATATCAGCATTAATGCTGATTTTAATTTCTTCAAAATAGATTACCCTTTCTTTTTCCGAACAACGCAAATATTATAACCTTTTGCCTAATATGACGCAATAGCGGTTAGTCATAGTCAGTAATCGCTTTTACCTATAATGGATTAAATTACCATAATATGCTATTTTTATGATGACAAAGTCAAAAGCAAAATACATTTGTGCCTGCACAAAACAAAGAATAAATAAAGGAGTATCAATGAATTTACCACAACTTCTGGGATATTATCATGAAAAACTCACGCCACCATTTCTTTATCCACACGAACTAAAAAGCTGGTATAAAAAATGTACAGGACGTGAGTTGGATCTCGAACATCCAAAAACCTTTAGCGAAAAAATACAGTGGATAAAACTCTATTACAAAAATCCGCTAATGACCACTCTTTCAGATAAGTTACTGGTCCGTGACTGGATAAGCAGCAAGATCGGCGATGAATATCTGGTCCCTCTGATCGGTGCATGGAAAAACTTTGATGACATTGATTTTTCTACATTTCCCGATAAATTTGTCTTAAAAGCAAATCATGGTTCAAAGATGAACATCATTGTAAATGATAAAAGTCTCTTTGATAAAAATGCCGCAAGAAAGAGCTTCAACCTATGGCTAAAACAGGATTTTTCCTTTTTCTTCGGTTTTCAGCTTCATTACAGTCCTATCAAGCCTATGATAGTTGCTGAAGAAATGATACCTAACGACGGAAATCTTTTTGATTACAAGATCCTTGTTTTTGATGGTAAAGCCAGATATATCTGGATCGACAGCGACCGTTATACAGAACATCATAGAAACATTTATGATTTTGACTGGAATCCTGCTCCTTTTGAGATAGAATTCCCAAAGAGAAAAGAGGAACTTCCTCCTCCGGTAAACCTTGCAAAGATGAAAGAACTCGCAGAAAAGCTCGCAGAGGGATTCCCCGAAGTCAGGGTCGACTTTTACGAAGTTGATGGCAAACTTCTTTTTGGAGAAATGACATTCACATCAGGAAGCGGTCAGGAGAAGATCACTCCATATGAATACGATAAGATTCTTGGAGATATGATAACCTTACCTATTGAGGATCATTAACTCCCTATAATATCTGCATTTAAGCTCACGCATTATTAAAGTGCGTGAGCTTTTATCTTATAACTTATTCCTACACGGAAAATACGGCAAAGCAGGGGGGCTTTGTTCCATATTTTTGTACATCCGAAAACGTTTATTGTATAAACAATTGCATCGTCAAGGTATTTTAAATTATTTCACCTATCGCACTCGTTATTTATGAAATACTCACAAAACAGTTTTTCGTTTTTATTTGAAAACAAACGTTGTATGTTTGTACGTACATTTGTGGATAACGTGTATAACTTGGTGTATAAGTGCTTTTATGCGGTGTTCCCACTGTGCGTTTGTGGATAAATTTTGTGGACAACTTCACTTTTTTCATGAATACACCATACTAGCAACACTATTTTGTGCATTTTTAAGAATGTACTATACCTGTATTCATCATTCAGAAAATTGCCTGTCTGTCAGTTTTTTTTATATCGCTTTTCATTCAGTCGTTATTGTTCATTGTATTCAAATGTATGATTATCATAACAGTCGCCTCGTATTATGTATACAAAAGCCAGGTGAGGGAGCCGTAGGCTCTTCCTCTCCGCGCGCGTCGCATCTTATGCACACAGTGCATTTTTATCTTATAGGAATTCCATCGGAATTTCCTATAAGATAAAAAGCTGCCCTTCTTTCGAAGGACAGCCTCAATATGATCTGTATTTATTAAATTAGAATATTCTTCTGACAGCTACCGGTGTTCTGTAGTTTGCATTTGAAACCTTGATACCGGTCTTTGCTGTAGATGCGTGAACTATCTGACCATTACCAATGTAGATCGCAACATGACCGGAGTAACATACGATGTCACCAGCCTGTGCATTTGCAAGTCCGCCGGATACAGCAGATCCTACGCTACGATCAGCACCTGAACTATGCGGCAATGAGATACCAAAGTTCCTGTAAACACTCATAACGAATCCGGAGCAATCCGCACCATTTGTAAGAGATGTTCCACCATATACATACGGATTTCCAACGAACTGAAGTGCATAATTTGCAACTGAGGAACCGGAACCGCTTCCGCTTGCAGAATAAGAACGTCCACCTGAGGATGAACTGCTCTTGCCAGAGGAAGAACCACCCTTTCCGGATGAAGTGCTGCCCTTCTTAGAGCTGCTACTCTTTGCAGACTTCCTTGCAGCTTCTTCAGCAGCCTTTCTCGCAGCTTCTCTTTCTGCTTCCTCTCGAGCGAGACGAGCTTCCTCTTCTGCCTTTGACTCAGCATATACATACTCAGTAAAGAGATGAACGAACTGTGTATTTACATATCCTTCACCTTCCTCGATGGAAACCTTTGCCCATCCGTCATCGGTCTCATCAAGAACTGTCAGCTCATCATCCATCGGTACCATACCGAGGACTTCTGCTTCTGTGGAAGAATCCTGTCTAACATAAAGTGTTGTTGTGGTAACACGTGCTGTTCTGGTACCTACCTTTTTTGCAAGCTCCTTTGCCTTATCACCTGTTACGACAAACTCACTCTTAACATAACCTTCGGTATTTCCGGAACGGATCTTTATCCAATCGCCCTTTGTTCCAAGGTTTTCACCTACTGAATTTGCATACAGTTTTCCGGCAACCTCTGAATCCTCTGAAGCCTCTGTACGAACATTTACGAAATTATCAACCTGTGCAACAACGAGATTTTCGTATTCCTCTTCTTTTTCGCTTTCAGCCTTTGTAACAGCGTCAACGAGGTTCATGTCTCCATCGTTGTCATCATCTGTCTTGACTTCTGTTCCCGCACCTGCTGAAATACTTTCAGCTTCATCGGATTTAACAGATGTTTTTGGCTTTTCATCCTTCTTTTTGGAATCTGAATCAGATGATTCCTCAGGATCATTTGATGTTGCCTGTGTACTGCTGGTTGCGAGATCTCCGTCTGTTTCTGTCTCGTAATTTCCTGCACCTGCAGATGGTGTCTCTGATGAATCTTCTGTACTGCTCTTGCTTTCTTTAGATTCTGTTGATTCTTTCTCAACAGATTCTTCAGCAACAGTTGTTACTGCTGAAATATCCGATGCATCAACCTTTCCGGTCGCTAAAACTTTTTCTGCTCTGAGAGCCTTTACTGATTTTCCCTCACTCAATGCTCTCGCTGCCCCTGCTGCAGGAAGCTCTGAATTGAGCGTACTCGCACCTGCATAGTAGGGTGAACTGGTTGCGAGCATGACGCCGACAAGACATCCTGCCGCAAACTTGACTGCTACTTTTTTCATACGATCGAATCCTCTTTACCTACAAGTTCTTTAGCTTGCTTTTCACGGTTCTCCCTGCCGTTTAAGCAACACTTTCTCTCCCTAACCCTTTTTACTGTTCCAAATATGTCTGTTAACTAAAATGTAAAAATAAAAATCGACTTAATAACGATTCAAAATATTACAATTTTGTTAAGACTACGATTGAAATATTAACACTTTACGTAATATCTGTCAATAAAACAGGCTTCATCTATAAGCCATAACACAAAAACTAGTTACTGTTCACTCGCTTTCAGCTCGCGACAGTAACAGGTTTTGCCAATTAAATCGCCTTTGGCGATGGGCAAAACCTATATGGCTTTTCATATTTATTGGCCACAAACTCCGCAGCAAAGTGCTCCGTTTACGTGTGAACTGTTACAAAAACTACACTTTTTATTTCACAAAAAACTTCTGCTCTGAACTGTCTTTATACTCTCTCTGAACAAGCTCACCATTCTCTTGTGAAAGATACAACCCACTGTAAAGTGAAAGAATTCTCCATGTTCCATCATCCATTTTAAGCGGGATCCATTTCTGCATTGCTGTATCATTTATAATGCCAAATCCAACGCTGTCCCCATCGTTATTACCGCCTGAAGTCGCCTCCATGGCAGCACTTTCTTCAGGATTCATCAAAAGAAGAGTTCCTCCATTTGAAGACCTTGTAGATAATTCCTGAACAAACTCACCTGATACCGATGACAATATCACCTGTCCTTCAATGGACAATCCCTGTTGATATTCAGCAAGACGTCCATCGGCTTCTGATGAAAGAGTATTCTGACGAAACAGAAGGCTTCCGTCAGAGTCTGTACCTACGAATGCCTTTGACAGAACAGTTCCATCCTTTCTATCAACGACCAGGATATTTAAGCCATCTTTGTCATTATAGGAATAATCTTCACCGTCAAAAACTATCGTGCTCTCATCACCACTGGAATATGACGAACTGATCATTTCTATCGAATGAACCGAACCATCCTGAGCTGTGTAATTTCCCGTATATGATGATTTTCTGTATTCAGAATATAGGAAGGATTTATTTCCGCCATCGATCACTGCAAGCATCGATTCCTGAGGTTCGACTTCCGTAATATCCTCAAATCCACTCTGCCCGATCAGATCATCAAGACAATTATCCGACACGGTCCTCGGATCATGCATAGAAGAATACAACACCAGATATTTATCCTTATTCTGGGAAATCATATCAAAATAGCGATACATGTTTTCCTTTGGATTCAATCTGGATGCTATCTTTCCATATTCCCAGTCCCTGTACTTTGCAAGATCCTGATCCCAACCTTCATATGATGCCTGATTTCTGTGATCAGTTAAAATGCCCAGTCCTTTAAGATATTCGGCTATATACTGAGATGACTTAACACTTCCGAAATAATTTACATGTCCGCCCTCATCATGAGTATCTTTTGTCCAATCTATCCGCACTTTTTCAGGATCGGTGAGATCTAAAAGTGTCATATCTCTTTCCGCAAGGTACTCACTGACTTTTTCACTCCAAACAGGATTCCATCTGGTAGTCGGACATTTTATCGGAATACACACGATACCGTTCTCATCGCAAAAATCAATGATCTTCCCAAAATATTCCAGTTCTTCCTCACTTACGTCTCTGTATTCTGTGTTTATCTCCGTATCACCTGAATCATTCTGTACAATGCAGTCCAGCTCTCCTGCCCTAAGGTCGTTATTGATAGAACTATTATCTATGGTAAATCTCTCTGTAGCGCCCTTTGTGTAATACTCGCTGTCGTCAGCCCCTGAATAATCCTCTGTATCTAGTTCCTCCCATCTCTCATGAAATCTGTACAGAGGAAATAATGCAGCATAAAGCGTCTCTTCTTTCGGAGAACATTCACGAATTGCTTCAAGCTTATTTACTGATGGTTTCATAAGTATCAGATTTTTCAGTATCTGCTCATTATTCTGCACATCCTTGATTATGGAAGATACATCAACAAAAACGCATTTAATATCCTGCGTTTTTACAGCTTCCTTTAACCAGTAATATGAAACACTCTGCGGCTGAAAAGGGCTTCCTAGGTCATATCCTGTATATCCTGTATCTGCATAGATCTGCATAGGATTAACTGCAAAAAAGGAATGACTTACACCTATCACCACATAGTCCAGCGTATTTTCCTTTAATTTATAGAAAGAACGATATCTGCTTCCCTCTCCATAATCTTTTTCGGAATATGTCCACTTGGGAGTAAAAATCCCGGTAACAACAGACAAAAGTGATACTCCTATCCCAAAAAACAAAATAAAGTTCAAAATACGCTTAAACACCTGTTTCAAGTCAGTTCCTCCAGAAATTTATTCATCCACGTCTGTCGTTCATTAAAGAATCCAAGAATTTCATTCATCCTCTTCCTGAAATATCCTTCATCAGAATTGCTTCCATACCATCGTTTTTCGCTATTTACTGCTGCACGTTCTGTCAGATCCGAAATATCATCGATAACACTTCTGACATTTGAAGGCTCATATACCGTAGCCATGATCTCCTTCATTCTCTTGGCAAAGTCTCTGCGAAAGCCTTCGTTTTGCATACAGGAAGCAAACATATCTCCGCCTGAGGCAGCCATCTCTATCATATTTTTGCTTACCGAAGACTGAAGCATATTTAGATTATTGTCAAACATCAGAAAACGCCATTTTCCATCCTCGTATGGTGAATCCGTAACTGATCTTGATCTCCAGAAAGCTACATTTGAACCGGGCCAGTCTGCTCCGGATTCGATGTAGATCCTTGCCGCATAATAATCGATCATACTATCTATATCAACGATCTTCTTAAAACCTTCATAGACATTATCATCCGCAAAATCATCACCATAGGTATATAAATAATGCTTCAAGTCGTTATAGAGTTCCTGATCTTCAGCTGTTCCTTCTGAAAGAGCACCATTCTTTACCATTACAACATCATCGGCATTCACACCGTAATGCTTTGCAATGTACTCCGAATTCTGTCTTTCCGCGGCTTCATACGCGCCCCAATACTCACCATTCAGAAATACATAATAAATCGGTCCATACTCAATTGTTCCAAATTCAAGGTCCTTTGTAAGTTTTGACACTATACGGTCCTTTGTCTTTGTTCTCTCATCATTTGCACCGGTATAGAGCGTTATGCTTCGTTCACCCTCATCTCCATCAAGAAACGGAACGTTAAAAGTATCCTGTCCATAAGCACTCCTGGCAAACAGATTAAAACTCTTTTGGGCATAATTTCTCGTACGGTTGCCTTTTATACGAAGACCAACAGTCTGCTCCATGATAAGATTTCTGTCTGAAGCTCCAAAAACCGCCACGTCTGTTTCTCGTTCCCATTCAGGACCTCTTTCAGAATAATTTGACGGAGTCCAGTCATTAAGAGTTATCCCACATATGCTCACTGTTCCATCAAGCGGCACATCCGGATTCTCAGAAATGTATCTGAGCGCATCGCTGCTAAGAGATATCTGTTCCTTGAAGTAGTCCTCGCCTGTCTTACCCACAACATATATACCGTTATCATAACCAAAGAGTCCATCCGGATCGGTAACAAGCGAAATAATTCCGTAATCATCGTAAGCTGTCTTATCCTGAAATCCAACAAAATAAGATGCTGTTGCTGTCTCACTGTAATTTCCGTTTTCATCGAATACAACTGCACGGACCACAGTGCACTTGTCTATCGGTTCCTCAGGAAGCTGCCATTCCGTCTTAGCATATGACAGAAAATCCACAGAAATATCTTTTATCCCGGCATATAGATTTTCATCTTTGGATCTGTCGTTTATTAAGATCGGTCCCGTATACAACTCCGAATTCTTTGTAGGAACGCTTCCGTCTAATGTATAACGAATCTCAGATCCCTCCATAGATGTGATGGACAATTCGAAGCTATCATCATAAAAACCGCTTTTTTTTGAAAATACCGGTTCTGCCAGCGTAGCTTCGTCGATTTCTTCCGTGCCAATATTACTGCTTCCCGGAGACGAGACCATTTCTCCCATTTCATTTCCGCCATCTTTAGTACGTCCCCATGAAGCATTGTATTTCATCGCCGGAATCTCAACTGTATCTACAAGGCTTCTCGATCTATCCGAAAGATAGATTCTTTCTCCCTTTGATGCCAATGTAAACGGCAGGTGTATCTCCGTAATATCTACTGATGATACGCTTCCTCGACCTGTCATTATGTAATTCTTAAGGCTGAATGACGCATCCGGGTCTTCTGTTTTTTTCTCCTTTGTGCCATCTGCAAAAAGAAGCAGATATCCATTTGCCGATATTGTCACATCCGAAAATACATACTTTCTAAGTTTTTTTCCCGAATTCGAGATGCTCCATCCCTCAAGCGAAATATCATGATCCTCCGGATTATATAATTCGATCCAATCCGGATATTTATTATTTTTGTCCTGTATTACCGAAAGGTTTGATGAACAGACTTCGTTGATCAGAATCTTGTCCCTTTCTCCGGTAAATCCCGCCGCAGACGCAAAAAAGGCAGCAACGACGAGAAAAAACACAATTCCTGCGATTCTGATCATATTTTCAGAAATTAGTCTTCTCAATTCGTTCCTGCCTTATGTTTAAAGATTATTTTTGTACCAGTCTATTGCTTCTGTGATTCCCCGCTCAAAGTCATACTCAGGATGATACCCGAGAAGTTCTTCAGCCTTGCTTATATCTGCGTTACTATGACGTATATCACCTGCACGCGGAGGTCCAAAGATCGGCTCCACATCGCCTTTTCCAAGAGCCTCTGCAAGACGGTGATAGATATCGATCAGATATTCCCTGCCGCCTGCGGCAATATTATATGCCTGACCACCGGCTTCATGAGAAGCTTTGCAAGCTTTCAGATTACCTTCGATAACATTCTCTATATAGGTAAAATCACGGCTCTGCTTTCCATCACCGTTAATAGTCGGCACATCACCATCAAGGAGCTGCTTAATAAATTTCGGGATTACCGCTGCATATGCGCCGTTTGGATCCTGACGTCTTCCAAAAACATTGAAATAACGCAGTCCGTAAGTATCAAGACCATAAAGTTTATAATAAAGCTTTCCGTACTCTTCATCAACTCTCTTTGTCAATGCATACGGTGAAAGCAGATTTCCCTCCTGGCCCTCTTTCTTCGGAAGTACCGGATGATCACCATACACCGAAGAACTGGACGCATATACAAATTTCTTTACGCCATTCTGTCTGGATGCTTCCATCATATTAAGAGTGCCGCGAATATTATTCTCTTCATAAAAAAGCGGCATCTCAATACTTCTCGGTACAGAACCCCAGGCTGCCTGATTCAGCACATATGTAACACCCTCTGTGGCTTTCATACAGGTATCGAGATCTTTAATGTCTCCCTTTATAAAAGTGTAATTAGAATCATTTATAAAAAGATCTACGTTTTCCTGCTTTCCTGTGGAAAGGTCATCTAAACCACGAACCTTATGTCCTCTTTTTAAGAGCGCTTCCACAAGATTTGAACCAATAAATCCTGCTGCACCGGTTACAAGAAAGACGTCTTCCGGATCAAATTTTATTTCTGAATATGACATTTACTGTGCCTCCGATATATAAACACTTATTTCTGTCTGCTCTTTAAAATACAATCTGCAAGAAAAAGATCGAAGGGCTTATCTATGTCCACAGAATCCTCTTCCTCCATCACATATGGCAGGCAACGGGTTCCATAAAGGCTTCCCGTCTTTCTGTAAACATCTGTATAGACTGCATATATCGCAGCTCCATTTCTCGCGTACAGATGAGGCAACGCCTGTCTTGTCGTATATTTCTCGCCATCTTCCTGATAGAACTTCAATGCGCCGCTATCGTCCATCTTCATAATCTTCATCGGAAGATATTGATGCGGCATATCCATAACACTCACTATCGCATCTGCAGTCTCGTCCTCTATGAGAAGCTTCAGTGCCTCATCAATGTGCTGCGCTGTACGAAGCGGTGATGTGGGCTGGAGTAAAATAAATATATCAGGTGTATAGCCTTTTTCTGCCAGACGATCAAGGTGATAATTAATCACATCTTTCATAACAGCTGTATCTGTTGCAAGTTCTTCAGGACGCATCTCTACTTCGATGCTCTGACTCCTGCCAAATTCAGCAAATTTTTCATCATCTGTTGAAAGCAGTATCCGATCTATGTATTTACTTTCCTTTGCTGCATCAAAGGTGTACTGCATAAGAGGCTTTCCGTTAAGATTCACCATGTTTTTTCCGGGAATGCCCTTTGATCCGCCTCTTGCAGGTACAATGGCCAGAATATTCATTAATATACTATCCTCTTCTGAACAGGAACTTCTACTTTGCTAAGGATATCTGCTATCTGCTCACCGGCATGACCGTCACCATAGATAGGCTCTGATACATACGGACCATGCTCAAGCTGCTTTTTAATAGCCTCATATACAGCATTCTCTTCATCCGGAGCATCGATAACGTTCTGACCTCTCTCACGGCCATTCTGTCTTGTTCCTACATTTACAACCGGTGTTCCGATAAATGCTCCCTCGCGGATACCGCTTGATGAATTACCTACAAGACATGCTGTATTCTTCATCAGACGTACATATACGCTGATCGGGAGGTTCTTGAACACATGGATCTTTGCATCAGGATTAAACTCACGATATGTTCTGATACCCTTTGAAATACCCTCTGAACCAGCATCTGCATTCGGCCAGAGCATGATGATATTTAGTCCTGTCTTCATAGCAGCCTTGATAGTAGCTGTGATCTGCTTCTTCGCTTCAGAATACTCTGTTGTAACCGGATGCTGAGAAATAAGGATAAAGGGTTCACTTAAATCAAATTCAGGACCTACGCCGCCCTGAGTCTTGTAGATATCCATAGGCATAGATGAATCCTCGTCAAGGATCCTCTTAACGTTATCGATTCTTGGACATCCTACAACGAATATATCTTCCGGTCTCTCACCAAGTTTCTCTATTCTCTCGCCAGCCTCTTTATTTGCCGGGAAATGAACATGAGCAAACTTTGTGATGGCATGACGGATACTTTCATCAATAGTACCTGTTACCTCACCACCCATCGTGTGAGCTACGCGGATATTCATATATGCAGCTGCAATAGTAGCAGCCATTACTTCATAACGATCTCCGATAACGATAACAAAATCAGGCTGAAGTCTTTCAAAAACGTCTGCAAGTCCGAGCATTCCGAGACCTGCTGTCTTTACCATGGCATTAGGCTTATCACCCTCTACCTGCATATATACCTTTTCATCTATCTTAAATCCATCAGCTGTAAGGATCTTTTCAAGATTACCAAACTTGTCTACAAGACCGGAACCGCCAAGAACAACCTGAAGCTCAAGTTCAGGATGCTTCTGAATTGCCTGCATGGCAGACTTTATTGAACTGTAATTTGCTCTGCCTCCGATAAAAACACAGATTTTTCTCATAATTTTCCCTTCTAAAATGAAGCGGCCGACTTTATTCTCAGCCCCTCTTACCAGTTAATATCTTCTTTTTTGATAATATCATCAAAGTGAAGATCTCTTTTTGCTGTATGACCAAGGATTTCCTTGTAGTATTTTGTCGGAAGTCCTGTTCCCGGCTTTTTATATCCAAGCATATGTGCCTCTATAGGTGTTCCTGCCGGTATGTCCGTGATGGATACGATACTCTTCTGGAATATCTCCTTCATGTTTGAAAACTCATCAGCACTTGTCTTATCTACAGGATTTGCAAGCGCGATCTCCAGATTCTTGACTGAATCGCAAAGCTGCGTCATCTCATCCGGTTCCATGGACATCTTTGCATCCGGGCCATACATTTTTTTGCTAAGAGTAAAATGCTTCTCTATGAGATGAGCGCCCTTCTGGAACGCTGCGATCGCTGCCCATTCACCTGATGAATGATCTGAAAATCCAAGAGGAACTCCCGGATACTTTTCCTTAAAGAGGTCAATTATATTAAGTCCGACATGCTTTGGATCACACGGATACTCCGATGTACACTGCATCAGAGCCACATTGCAGTTTTTCTTTAAGAAGATCTGCATACATTCATCCAGTTCTTCAAGACTGCTCATGCCGCTGGAAACGATCACAGGTACATTTGCATCTGCGAGATGCTCCAGATACGGGATATTTGTGATCTCACCGCTCGGAACCTTAAAGCAGTCAATGCCAAGTTCAAGCAGAAAATCGATCGCTTCAATAGAGAACGGAGAAGAAATAAACTCAACCTTGTTCTCTGCCGCACATTCTTTTAAGGCTTTCCACTGATCCATGTTAAACGCAGTACGCTTAAAATACTCATATCTAGGTTCTGCCTTAAAATACGGTGGCTGCGGTGCATTACGAATAGTCTCCGCTTCTGAGATATGTGTCTGCAGTTTTACTGCGTCCACACCACATTCTGCGGCCGCAATTATCATTGCCATTGCTTCTCCAAGACTACCGTCATGAGTCATTCCAAGCTCAGCAATTATCTTTCTTTTATTAAAATCCATTCTTTATGCCTCAATATTTTACTGCTGTGAGCGGTTTAGGTTTTTCCGGCTGTTCAACCGTAAATTCACCCATATGTACATAATCGCCATTAGCACTGTCGATCACATATGTCTTAACATCCCAAGGATTTTCTTTCGCGTCCAAAGTGTCTTCCAGGATATCCTGCTCGACTCCATCTACCGTAAGAGACGCTTTACCGTTTTCTTTCAGACTAAATTCAGCTTTTCTTCCATCGAGTTCAATTGAAACGCCCTCTTTCGTAGGCGTATAAGCCTTAAATAAACCTGATGGACTATCCGTAACAAACAGAACACCACCGTTTGTGTCTTTCGGAACAATATCTGACGATATTGTATACGCCTCATTAGCCCTTTTCTCAGAAACATCAGCTCTGTGACGAAGCGTGTTTCGTAAAAGCTTCAGCATTCTTTCATCCTGAAGAACCGGAGAATCTTCCCTAACATAGATCATAGAGCTATAATTCCAGTCCGCAAGCTGGCTCAGGTATACATCAAGCTCCGGCTGCTGAACTATACGTCCTGTTTTATATGCATGATACTGATCCCAATATTCTGCCCAGTTAGCATACGCAGGATCATTTCGGTGATCTTCCAAATGATAGTTTTCATTAATAAAATCACCTATATATTCCGTTGTCTTTCTGGCACCGGCTTCATTAAGATGACCTCTCAGATCCTTCATATCGACAGTATAATCGACCACTCCGGGAATATGAGAAAAATCAAGATAATCTACACCATATTCATCTGCAATATCCTTTATGGCGTTTGCATACATCTGCCGGTCTGCCTTTGCCGGAAACGGCAGATTTGTGAGGAGGATGGTTATACCTCTCTCCTGACACATCTCAATAGACTTTCTAATATAGTATTCTGAAAGATCTGCAGGCTCTGTCTTTGCATCTTCACTTGTTTCTTCATGAAGTTCCGGCTCGGATACAAACATTTCCTCGATGGTATCATGGTATGCACCATTATCCATATATGGCTTGTAGTATCCAAAGTCATCCTTTGTCAGCTCATTCCATCTTGAGTGGTACTTCACGATAGGAAATAGCAAACCTGCTCGTACTGTCCAGTCATCCTCCAGATCCATAGCCATTTCATACTTCGTCTTACTTATGGGAAAAAGATCAAATGTCTCAAGTGCAAGATCCGACACGCCCTTATAATTCACATCCGAACGGGTACAATCCATAACAACTACCTTTGGATCTGTATAGTCAAGCGCATTTCTCATGACCCAATAAATTGTGGGAATCGTGTTACCTGCGCATCCCATATTGTAAGCAGTCATACCATGATCCTGCCATAATTCCAGCGGATATATACCATATTCCACATGACTTACTCCAAAGAACAGAACATCCGTCTGCTCTGAAGCTTCAAAAAATCGTGTTAATTTCTGTCTGCTTTTTTTAAGAGAAACAACATATGTCGCACAATAAAAAAATCCGGCTAAAATTGAAATAAATACTACAGCGCAAACAGCTCTACGTATTTTTGATGTCATGTCTTACAGTCTCCAATAAATGTATCCTGCGTTTTCGTATGTCTTTCGGTCAAGTATGCCCTTAACATCAGAAAGGATCTTTGAATGATCATTCTTTCCATACATCTTATCAAAGTCCGCAGGTGTAAGATCAGCAAATACGTCATGCTGAACTGCAAGGATAACTGCGTCACAATCCTTGATATCTTTGATATCAGTAAACTTTACGCCATAAAGCATCTCTGCTTCCTGTGCGTCTGCCTCAGGATCTGCGATCATAGGATCGATTCCATACTCACGAAGTTCATTTACTATATCAATAACTTTTGTATTTCTCGTATCAGGGCAATTTTCCTTAAATGTAAATCCAAGGATAGCCACACGTGCATTTCGTACAGGAGCTTCTGCCTTTATCAGATTCTTAACAAGACTCTCTGCCACATACTTGCCCATATCATCATTAATACGGCGTCCTGACAGGATTATCTGACTATGATATCCAAGCTGTTCTGCCTTATATGTAAGATAGTACGGATCGACACCGATACAATGACCGCCAACAAGTCCCGGGAAGAAATGCAGGAAATTCCACTTTGTTCCCGCTGCCTTAAGAACCGCCTGTGTATCGATTCCCATTCTGTTAAAGATCATTGAAAGCTCATTCATGAAAGCTATATTGATATCTCTCTGACTGTTCTCGATAACCTTTGCAGCCTCAGCGACCTTTATGGACTCTGCTCTGTATACACCTGCAGCTACAACAAGGCTGTATGTATTTGCGATCTCCTCGAGAACCTCATCATTCATTCCGGAAACGATCTTTGTGATGGTCTCAAGACGGTGAACCTTGTCACCCGGGTTTATTCTCTCGGGAGAATATCCTACAAAGAAGTCTTCTCCGCATTTCATTCCTGATTCTTTTTCAAGGATAGGAACACAGATATCTTCTGTAACACCCGGATAAACTGTTGACTCATATACTACGATGGATCCCTTTGTGAGATTTCTTCCGAGTGTATGGCTTGCGCCCTCAACCGGTCTGAGATCAGGTGTATGATCAGAATTAACAGGAGTCGGAACAGCAACGATATGAAACTTTGCTTCTTTAAGTCTTTCTTCGTTAGAAGTAAAGTCAACCGCAGAATTCTTAACTCCCTCGTTTCCAACTTCATTAGTCGGATCTATACCCGCTTTATATTTTTCAATCTTGTCATTGTTTATATCAAAACCGATCACATCGATATGCTTTGAAAATGAAACTGCTATCGGCATACCGACATATCCCAGTCCAACCAGTGATAATTTAGTTCTGTGATTTACCAGATCTTCATAAACAGACATAATTTCCTTCCATTCCGGAATCAACCATGACTCCGCCTCTTATTTATTTACAAAAACCAATTCATTATACACTCTTAGCTGTTAAATGGCAAAACAGTTTTAATGTCCTGCCTACCCGCGATCTCCAAAAGTTGTAACCTGCAAGCACGATCCAGTTGTTTATTTTATCTGTTCCCAACACCGGACTGCCCTTCATTGAGCCTTCTTTTACCAGCTTAATGTATTCTTCTGAACGATAATCTTTTTCCGGCATTTTTTCCGGAAATGGTGACTCACCGAGTATTATCGATTTCTTTTCAGTTCTGTCATACATTATAGTCATAGTGCTGAATGTATGATCTTCCGTGTCGTAACCCACCATCAGACCATAGTCACAACGATTTTTTATCTCTGACGGAAAAACCTTATTATAACCATCTCTGCGTCCCGCAAAATAAAAATTACCTAATGAGTAAAATACAGGTTTTCCATGCCTTATTTCATACGGCTGAGGACAATGGGTATGATGTCCGATCACCATTTTTACCTGTTCTATCTCACAAAGTTTATCTGCAAGCTCGATATCAAAAGGCATAGGATACATACTGTACTCAAATCCCCAATGCATCACAGGTATGATCGCCGTGTCTGGGTTTTCTGCAGCAAATCTCCGTATGATCTTTAGTATAAGCTCATTATCTCTTGGAGCACATCCGCCGTGTCGTTCACCTGCATACACGGTTTCCTCTTCTTTCCATCCAAAATTAAATATTGCTGTATCACTATTTTTTTCTTTTATGATCGCAGGTCTGCAGGCTTCCTCCAGATCTTTCCCGGCTCCTGCGGTCTGTATTCCTGCTTTATTGAGCGCTTTGATAGTATCTCTCATACCACTTTCACCATAGTCCATCGTATGGTTATTAGAAAGCATGACAGCAACTGTTCCAAGTTCTGATAATATTTCTATGCTTTTCGGATTTTGCGCCAATAGAACTCCACGCTTTTTTATAGGTTTATAGGATGTATCCGGAGCGTAAACTCCTTCATAATTTATGACCGGACAAAATTGCTTTTCTTTGAAGCAGGCGGCAATAGCTTTAATATCCTCACTCTGCCCGGCGTGATCATAAAAGAAATCTCCGGTGAATAATAATTTCATGTCTGCAACTCCCTTTTCAGCGCAGTTGATAATTACTGATTTTCAAACTATAATGGACTCTTGATCATAAAAAACGACCAGAAAGGCATTCTAAAAATGAGTACATACTTTGAGAGAATCTTTAAGCCCTGCTTTAATGAGCTTATGAATATTATCCCGGGAAAGAAAAGTCTCTCGCAATACATGCGTATGGTGGGTAATCTCATCATACCGGGAAAAACTATATATCCCGATATCGTTATGGTCATCACTACGCGCTGCTCACTTAAGTGCAAAAACTGTAATAATCTGATGCCCTGCTACGATAAGCCGTATCATATTGATGCGGATCAGATCATAAGCGACATTGACCGCCTTTTGGAAAATACCGATATGATCCTGAAATTCGGACTTATCGGAGGCGAGCCTTTTGTTTACCCCGAGCTTTCTAAGGTACTGACTCATGTACTTAAGAGCGACAAGATAATGTACGTTTCGTTAACAACAAACGGAACCGTTATCCCAAACAGTGATCTGTTAAAGCTCATGGAAAATCCAAAGGTCATTGTCGAACTTAGCGACTATGGATTAAAAACTCAGAAGATCGATGAAATGATGCGCATACTTGCCGAACACAATATCAAGTGTGTTCCTGACAAGGTTTCAATGTGGGTTAGCCCCGGCGGAACCGAATTCAGAGGAAAAGACAAAGTACAGCTCGCAAAAGAATATCAAAACTGTTATTCATCAAAGTACTGCCACACAGTCCTTAACGGCAAAATCTTCCTTTGTGCACGCGGCGCCCATCTATATGACCTGGGCTTCATGAAGAGTGATCATGATTATTTTGACATCCGTATCCCACGCTCAAAGAAAGATTTTAACAAAACGCTTCAGAATTTCCTTTTGAGCGATTACGCAGATGCCTGCAACTACTGTGATCACGCACTGAAAATACCTGTAAAGCCCGGCGAGCAAAAAGAAGATTGATACAAAGAATCCGGTACAAAAAGCCGGATTCTTTTTATTTTCCTCTTTTCTTCATTTCATGTTCAATTCTGTACTTTCCCTGTATCAGAAACCACTGTGGGGATATAAAAAGAGATCTGACATAATGCCCTAATGCGCATATAAAGATTTTCAGACTTTTTTCCTGAGATGCTCCTTCCCTCATGTAATGGGCAATGTGAAATTCCACATTGAAACGGGCATCCCGGTCCTTGATTATATCTTCTTTGTATTTCTTATATAGAAGCCTGTGCGCTTCCACATTTTTTCTCCAGTTAAGTGTTATCTGCCCTGCATCGTGCGCCTTATGGTACTGATAAAGTCCCTCCGGCACTCCTATTACAGGAAAACTCCTGCTGATCCGGAGCCACATCTCATAATCCTGTCTTGCCGGCATATCTGTGTCAAACATTCCAACTTTTTCAAAGGTTGCCGCAGGGACCATTGCCTGAGATGTCGTACCTATCCGGTCTTCATGAAGAAGCTCACGGTAAGTTGCATTAGGGACAAAATTATGTCCATGGATAATACCTCTTACCGGCGGATCTGTCCTCTCATCTATCCTGTACCCATCCGAATAACAAAGACCTGCTTCAGGATTAGCTTTAAGACACTCAACCTGTTTTTCTACTTTTTCAGGAAGCCACTCATCGTCATCATCGAGAAATGCTATATACTTTCCCTTTGCATGACGTATTCCCGTATTTCTCGCATACTGGGCTCCGTGACCACCTTCTGTGGGGATCACCTGTATTTTTTCTGAAAGCTCCTTTACTTCCAGAAGTCCCTTCGAGAACAACTCGCTTCCTTCTCCGCGGTTATCATCGATTATCAATATTTCCATCACAGGACATGTCTGGGAAAGAATGCTCTTTACTGCCCTTCCTACCGTGTCCTTATCTCTCTTATAACTGGTTATAACTGCGCTGACCTGCGCTTTTTTCTCTGACACTTAATTCTGCCTTTCAAAAACATATAATCCGATATTTTTATCGAAAGATGTCTGTTCCCACTCATTACCGAGAAGTTCTGTATAAACATCAGGTTTACCGCTCATTACCTGATAGATGTATATCTTATCAGCTGCGTCAAATCGTTCTTTGATATCATCATCACCATTTGACACTACATGGAGTTCCTCGCCTTTTCCGCCGTATTCCATGTAATACTCTTCAAAGCCGTCCGCATTTGCCCTGTTAGCGTTTATCGCTACAACAGTATTTCCGCTCTGTATCGAATCAATCGCATCCTCAGAAGACAATATCTCATCTCTTACATTTCCATAAGTATTGTCATACGGTGCACTTACTTCTTCCTTTACGTCATAATAATAATTTGGTGCTCCGATAAAGAAAAGGATCATAAGCACTACAGAACTATATATCATAAACTGGGTATAGCTTATCTGCAGTCCGTCTTTTGTTACTTTGTCAGAATCAGTAAATACATCGCTTCTGATACTTACGCGTATAACAAATTCAATTATATCCTGCAGGATCAGGCTCACTGTAAGGAGTGCCGCCGGAACAACCGACAAAAAATAACGTATTACAAAAATGCCGCCATTTGATGCTATATGCGCACTGTATATATAATCGCCTATAACAAATGCAAGGGGCATCATTGCAAACCCAAGCCTAAGAAAACCTTTATAAAAGTCCGGTCTTAACTGAAGAATTCTCCAAACCGATGCCATTACTGCCGCGATCATTCCCAGTATCAGAAGGATATAGATCGGTTTATCGTTACTCACAAGGAACATGAGTGCAATCGGTATTGATTCAAAAGTTGGTGTTTTGGGCCAAAACTCTGAAAGGTTCATTGTTCTCCGGATGAGCATCAGTATAAACCAGGGAAGAAGCGTACCACCGGCGATCACATACGAAAATATCGTGCAGATCCTGATCCTCTTTGCGATGAGTAAAACCACATCCATAAGAAAAAGGTAAACGATCATTATACAGCCAAAATAGTGTGACCATGCAAGTCCTGTCATGGCAAGTCCAAGCACAATAACGCCTTTCCAGGATTCACGTCCCTGCTCTTCCTGTCTTTTTATGTAATAAAAAAGAACCATTGCTGTAAACAGCATCCAGAATGCATGGACACGGAATGTTAATCCGCATTTCTGCATGATAGTTGCTGAACTGCACGAGAGCACAGCCATGATATAACCTGTGTACTCATCGCCTATGGCAACAGCCATTTTTATCAAAAAAATGATCGCGCCTGTTGTGAGAAGAACGGTTAAAAACCTCATCCATCCTTCCCCGTATGGAACTACTCTGTACCAAACAGCCGCAAGCAGTGGAAACAATGGGAGATTTGTCACTTCACTTGTCAGATAATAATCGAGTATCCCTCCAACTCCCAGTTTCTTGGCTATGAATCCTATCTGCGATACTTCATCAAGATTAAAATACTGTCTTCCCATGAAGTGAACCGAAAACATAAACTGGATAAAGATAAATATCCCGCATATAAGCCAAAAGTGATGCTTTTTTATTGGTGTCAGTATCGTTGTTTCCTTTTTTGCTCTTCTCTCAGTCATATTTCCGTACCACTGTATTCCTTAAAATATTCTCCATTTTTCTCACCATAAAGAGAAACCCTATCTTCTTTTTACGGATCAAATGCAGCTGCATCCGGTCAAACAGTCCCATTCCTGATACATCTACATTTTTAATGGCTTCTCTGTACGGTTCTCTCTCTATCAGTCTGTGAAAGCCGGTAATCCTCGTTCTTTCAGATTCCTTATTTAAGGGATGTGTATAAAACAGCTCCTGATACTCTCCTGTCAGGACCTTATAATACTTTCGATTAACAGCATTTATAAAACGACTGTCCTTTTCATACTTCTCAGTAAATTTCCTGTACTCGGAAAGCGTCTTTTCCATGATATCCACGATATCAGGGTTAAACCTCTTACTCACCGAACTGCCCGATATCCTGTAATGGTATCCGAGATAAGGATAGTATCTGAATTTGCTGCTGTGTTCTATAAGGTGCAGTACAAATACCGTATCCTGTCCCTTCTTAAGCCCCGGAGTGTATCTCACCTGACCATCCTCTATAGTCTGCCTCCTGATGAGTTTTCCCCATGGAGCGCCAACCTCTACGGGGCCCAGCAGGGGATTTCCCTCAAGCACAGCGAGCTCCAGTGTTTCTCGATTCCACAGACGTTCATCCGGATCCTGAAGCACCCTGTTCATTTCACGATTTGTATAACTCGTTGCATATCCAAAAAACAGTATATCAGCCGGATCCCGTTCCATTTCAGTGAGAATGTTTTTTAGACAATCTCCCGATATCCAGTCATCTCCGTCTACAAAGAGAACATATTCGCCGGAAGCATTATCAAGCCCCGTATTTCTCGCAACAGAGGTTCCGCCGTTTTCCTGATGAATGACTCTGAGGCACGTATTTTTATTCTGAAGCTCATCCAGTACCGCAGCTGTTTCAGCTTTTGACCCGTCATCTACGGCTATCACTTCAAAACTGCCTTTTTCCATTCCGCTCTGTGTTTCGAGGCTTTCGATACATTTTTCGAGATATTCTTTTTTTATGTTATATACCGGAATTATTATTGATATTTTTGCTGCCATTTCTATTTCCTATCCGCGTGCGTCGCATCCTATACACGCAGTTCATTTTTTTGCTTATAGGAATCTCAGCGAAATTTCCTATAAGTAAAAAATAACATGACCACCGATATCAGCGATACTATCGCTGATACATAGAAGATCTTAGGCTGCTCGTACTTTATCACAACTTTTACATCTTCACCTGCCGGTACCCTGACCTTTAGCATACCGCTTTCCCCTGCTTCTACACCGGTCTCTCTGACCGAAAGATCCTCAGCTGTCAGATATGCGTGATAACCTTTGTAGAAAGTCACAGGAACAAGGATATCCGAATCATCATCTGCTGTATATGTAAATGTGACCTTTGAATCCTTTTTATAATAGTCAGAAATCTGCGCCGTTTCGCTTTCAGCTTCCTTTGAAAAGCCATTTTCGTTATATCCTGACGGAACATAGTCAGGCGGGAAATGATCCCCGGTATCTGGCGAAAACGCTGTGATAAAATCCTCTTTTGCCGTACAGATAGAGTCTATCGCCAGACATGAACTGAATATCCCGAATACTACAAGCGCGATCATCACGGCTTTTCTGTATTTTGACAGCTCATGCAGACGCACGCACATGATCGTTCCCGAAAAAACGATCAGTGATTCCGCCACCTGCTGGAAACGTATCGGAAACTGAAACATACTTATGACGCGATCTATCATACTGAATTTTTGCAGGGTCTGCCATGGGAACCATGTAGTGGCCATGAACAGGGCAAAAGCTCCTGTAACATACATGAGTACCAGATATCTCTCAGTCTCATCCTTTTCCTTTTTACAGAGGATGAACAAAATACCTATCACAAGGCAGATAATCCCGGTAAAACCGATGTTTAAGCTTCCCTCGTGGTAATAACCCGTGGACTGCCCTCTTGTTCCCCAGGAATATCCGTCTCCCTGAGTCACCATAAAGAGCTGCGCCGGAAAGATCGCCATATTAGAAAAATCCCTGACTGCCAGTGATGCAGCTGTATCAATATCCGACAGATAATAATAAATAAAAGGTACTATAGTAAACAGACTTAAACCTGTAAAAACCGCTGCTGACAATAAAAATGCAGCAACTCGCCCTTCCTTAATGCACTTTGGCGCATAAACCAGGCAAAAGAACACACATACAACAATCCACATTATGATACTCAGTATGTGGGACGCCATAACACCGCTCATTCCTACTGCCAGCATCCACCACTGTTTTTTATCGCCCTCGATCATTTCATACAGACCGGCTATTATCAATGGTACAAAAACCATGGCAAGAGCTTCTCCGATCACCTCTCTGGTATACAGACAAAATATCCTATAGGACATAGTCGAATAAACCAGTGTAGTCAGGAGCGCATGTGTATCTCTGCCCGTGATACGCTTCGCACTGTACCATGCAGAGACTATGGTCCCGAGATTTATTAAAACCACTAATGTCTTAAATGCTGTGGAAAGAGAGACTCCGAAAAGTCTTAGACATGCAGGAATATATAAGAAAAGCGACGGATACATACTTCCGATCATTCCTTTTCCTTCATTAGCCTGAGTGTATAACTGAACCGGAAACTGTCCTGCCCTGAGTTCATGCATCATTCCCTCTACTCTTGCCAGATGGAAATTCATATCCTTACCGGTTATAAAGAGATCACTGTAATCAGGATAGTTTATAAAAATAAAGAAAAGAAATAAGGCTATCGGAATCCATTGTTCACTTAAGGGCTTTGAAAGAAAATCCTTCTTTCTCATCCAATGACCGATAAACAATACAGTCATGATCAACACGATACCAAAGTATATGGAATCAGTCCAAAAACAGAAGTCCGCTCTAAGATATGCATGCTTTAGCGTTACCGTTCCGCTTCCCGGATAGAGATAGTCTATCACCAGATCATACCGGTCATCATCCAAAGAAAACGGGATCCGTGTCAGTGTCTCAGAAGACGGGATCACCCATGTCTTTATGACTTCATCCCCGTCTTTCATCACAGCCTCAAAATCCGTATCTCCCTGATGATCCAGCTCAAGTGTATAACTTCCTTTTCCCAGATGAATTGCCGGCATCCTGCTGATAAGCGCATCTTCTTTTAACGGTGACTCACCATGAATTGTCAGAACGCCATTTGTATAGTCAGCCTCTTCTGCTGATTCTTCAAACTTATAGATGTCATAATATATCTCATCATCCATCTGAAAATTCAAAAAAGCCGTCATGGCGATCAATATGATCAATATCATCTCGATTGCCCATATCTTCTGTTTTCCGGTTAATCCCAATTTTTTCATGAATCACATCGTCCTGTTAGTTTTACACTTAAGCGAATCCTGATTTGCCTTTCTTATAAACCACTCATATGCCAAACGGAATAAACGGATAAATACCGAACGGGGTATCTTCCTGTAAAGGATCTTTTCAAACTTTAATACAATGCCCGTATCCGCAGGCATCTTTCTGTATCCTCTCCAGGGGGACAGCGCGATATACTTATCAAAAAGCGCATTATCCGGATGTACATTGTCCTTATGCCATGGAAATTCTCCGACAAACCTGAAAAAATGAAAGATCACAGGCTTACGGAGTGCATCATGCAGTTCGTCGAGACTGTAAAAGCCTCTGCTTCCGAAAGTTCTGAAATAATCTCTCAGGGAAAAAGCAAGATATGCAGGTTCGATATTGTACTCTGCCGGCAGTCTCATGATCTCACCCTTAAGAACTACGTTTAAGAGATCCTGATCAGGTGACGGATACCATGCACGCACATTTTTTACATGATTTGCGATCCTTTCCGAACAGCGGTCACTCCTCCACTTCTTCATGTCAAAGAGGATCACTCCGGAATTGTAGTAATAATCGTCTTTTGAAAATCCAAGTCGTCTCTTATGGAGTCGTACAAGCGAATCCAGCGACATTGCCAGCGGATGTCCCTCCATATCGAGACTGTTTAATTCATCCAACGGACCATTTACGATAGTATCTGCATCCAGATAAAGCAAACGTTCCACATCATCATTTAAAAGCCATGACAGAAACAGCCGCATATTTGCTGCGTAGGAACCACGGTACTTCGGCATGTTCATCTGTTTCATGCGAAATACAAGCTCTTTTGTATCAATAAAGCATAAACAGCGATGATAACCCGCAGCCAGCGACCTGAGCTTTGCTTCTGATTCCGGAGAAAGATTTTCCCCAAGGATAAAGACCCTGATCCTGTCTGCATGACGGTTATTTTCAAATAGTGACGTAATGCTGGCACCCGCATACGGCGCATATTTTTCATTAAACTGATAAAGTACATCAAGCTTCATGCTCTGCTGATCCTTCCTCCGATGATCCATCTGTTTCTGCAGTATCCTTATCAAAGTTCAGACGTCTTTCCTCAACAACCAGCGGCCGATGCATGATACGCGTATTGATATTCAGGATATATTCGCCCATAAAGCCTATGAAAAACAACTGCAATGAACCAAGCAGGAATACACCTATTACCATCGGAGCATAACCTGCTGAGAACTCATGCCAGTGTGTAAGTTTCATTACGAGATACACCAGCGCAACGATAAAGCTTGCCGCCGACGCAATAAATCCGGCAAAAGTAGCCAGTCTGAGTCCAACCTTTGTATAGGACGTTATGGAAAGCATGGCTGCATCGTAAAGAAGATAGAAATTGTTGCTCGTCTTTCCGGCACGACGCTTCGGCTGAGTAAACGGGATCTCTTTTCTCTTAAAATTATACTCTGCAACGATCCCTCTAAGGAACGGGATCGGATCATCTAGCTGACGCAGGAGATTTATAAAGGATTTATCATAAAGTCCTGTACCGGTAAAGTTCTCAATGAGCTTTACTGTGGACATATTTCTGATCATCTTGTAATAGCATGTCCTAAGGAAATAGATAAGCTTATTTTCTTTACTGGTAGTCTTTATGGCACTTACGATCTTATAGCCTTCTTCCCACCATTTTACAAATTCCGGAATAAGTTCCGGAGGATCCTGAAAATCACATGCCATAGAGATAGTTGCGTCTCCAGTAGTCTGGCACATTCCATAAAATGGCGAATTGAACTGACCAAAATTCGTTACGTTAAGGATCGCACGGATATGGCTGTTTCCCTCACAAAGTTCTTCCAGTTTTTCACGAGTGCCGTCTTCTGAGCAGTTATCGATGAACAGCAGCTCCCAGTCATAGGCTGAAAGCTGCTCTGTCATGATCTTTGTGATCGCCTCGCTTATAGGTCCTACATTTTCGATCTCGTTGTAACACGGGATCATTATACTTATCTTTTTCTTACGACTTTTTTCTTTCATGTTTCTTTCCTAAATGGGTTAATGCGGGTTATATGCTCTGTGCTTCTTCACGGATCTTTTTATACTCTTCTTCCGGAAGGAACGGGAACATATCATCAAGCGGCGGAGACACAATGGTTCCGTCAGGATTTACCTTTGACGAAAGCTTTGGTTCAAAATTCTGCTTTGGATCAACAAAGACCTCACAGATGACCGGTCCTGTGCTGTTTAACACTTCATCTATCTTTTTGCCGGCATCTTTTAATGAATCTATCTTTGAATACTCTAGTCCAAATGCCGCTGCGATCTTTTTAAATGACGGGAAGCTTACACCATTTCCATCACTTATTCCGACAAGATCACGTCCCTTAAAGAGATTCGTCTGAGTCTGACGTATCGAATGATATCCATTATTGTTAAGGATAAATATCTTCAGATTCAGATTGTTATACACTGCGGTCTGAAGCTCCTGGATATTCATCATAAAGCTTCCGTCGCCGTCAATACAGATGGTTCTCTTCTTTCCTCTGGCAACAGCGGCGCCGAGAGCAGCCGGGAAACCAAATCCCATAGCAGCAGAACCCGAATTTGTAAATATCCTTACGCCCTTACGTACCTTAAATGCCTGAAAGGTCTGTACGCATGCTGCACCATTTCCGCAGATGACCACGTCATTTTCTTTCATGTGATCTGAAAGTTCTTCAAGGAAAGGATACGGATTCATGGGCTTTGGAACTTCACTGTACTCAGGCAGATTAGGTGAATATTTCTTATAAATGTTTCTGCACCACTTGAGCCACTCCTGATGATCACCAACTTCATCGGTGGATGCGTGTGCAAGCTCTGAGAGCACTTCCTTTACATCTGCATGGATAGGCATATCGATATTTACCGTAGGCTTATGAAGCTCATTTTCATCGATATCAACCTGTATCTTATATGCATCTTTTGCAAACTGATGCTTATTGTAGCTAATGATACGTATATTCATACGGCATCCGAGCACAAGCAGAAGATCAGCGTTCTGAACGATGAAGTTTGCCCCTCTCTGTCCAACAGTTCCCGGAATACCTACATAATACGGATTTGCATCCCATAAGAGATCCTGTGCATTCCATGCTGTAAGGATAGGAATACTGAGCGCGTGTGTTGCCTCCAGAAACTCGGGATAAGCATCACCCAGACGGATTCCCTCTCCCGCAAGGATAACCGGTCTCCTTGCAGCTTCTATATGCTCAAGGATCTTGTCTGCGTCTGTTTTTCTAAATACAGGCTGTTCTTTCTTTTTTGTATTATCAGGTGAAAAACCTGTGAGATCATCTGTATCAACAATAGCAGCCTGAATATCAAGCGGCACATCGATCCATACAGGACCTTTTCTGCCATGATTAGCGAGATACCATGCCTTTTCCAGCTGATAGCGGATCTCATTCGGATTTGTGATCATTACAGCAAATTTAGTAATAGACTTCACCATTTCTGTAATGTTACCCTCCTGGTCACCAAGCTGACGAAGCGGTACATCTGTTGACCACATGGTAGTTTCGCGCTTTACCTGACCTGAAATCACAAACATAGGGACAGAATCTACCCAGCAGTCAAATGCTCCTGTTATGGCATTTGTTCCACCGGGACCGCTTGTTACGCATACTGCTGCGATTTTTCCGGTAAGTCTGGTATACCCCTCTGCCGCAATAGCCGATCCCTGCTCGTGGTGATTGTACACACAATGAAGATCATCATGATGACCGAATGCATCATTTAAATGCATTGCACCACCGCCTGTAACAGTAAACACGGTATCTACGCCATGAGACGCGAGAAAATCTGCTATATATTGAGCTATTTTAACCTTCATAATCTATCTCCTCCATGGACGTCAGTTTATATCTGACGAAATTTTTCCGGTATTCTTTCGCTATGATCACACCTTACAGTATTCTTCAGAATACCACAATTTTCATCTGTTACTGCTTTTTTCTCAAATTTTTAATAATTCCTGTATTGAAAATCCCGATCAACATTACTAATATCACTGCACCGACTCCGCCTATCAGTCCAACCCGGACATATGGAGTTTCATAACGCAGTTCTATTTCATGACTTCCTGGTTCAAGCTCCAGTGCCATAAAGAACACATTTGCAGGAATAATCTCTGTTTCATTTCCATCGACATAGGCTCTCCACCCTTTCATATAAGGAACTGATAAAACAAGAGCCTTTGGTCTTGTGACCGTTATTTTTCCGGAAAGGCAGTTGACACCTTCCTCTATATCCGTCAGTACTTCCTGTCCGAATCTTTCCTGAGCATCCCATACGTCAGATAACGGCGATGCGATCACGTCAAATTTATCAAATGTATAAGTTCCGGGATTTCGGAATGTTACGGTAATTTCCTCTGGCGTAGCATCACTATAGCCCATATTTGCCAAAAAATCATGCCGTCCACTGTAAACATCACTGTTAGCGGTAATAATTCCTACTATGCTCTGCCTTTCTCCATCATCAAAAAGTATCGTACTTTCTTTATCAAGTGTATGAAAGGCATCTTCTGCATAAACCTTTTGCTTTTCATATGCGGTAAGCTGAGACCACGCCCCGTCATCATAGGTATCTTTCTGCTTCATGCCTTTAAATTGCAGATTCTTAAATAATACATGAAGTTCAGAATCACCGGCACTTTTTAATTTTAGCGTCAGCGAACCACCATGACGGATCACAAAGGAATTTCCCGTAACCTCTGCATTTCCCTTTGTTATGATATCCTCCAGTACCGACACCGAATCATCCTTAACCGATGCCTCCGGAAGACTGCTATGCTCCATGACAGCGCCTGTAAGTAAAGCCGCTTCTCTCTCAGTTTCTGACATATCAGAAAACCTGTCATATGGAATATAGCTGTCACAGGTAAAACCAACGGGTAGTGCATCCGGATTTTTCCACACCGTAACATGTCCTACAGGCGTGTCCCCCTCTGCCGCCTTTTCATTATAGATAGGCGGGACCAGCTTTTCAGAATCATCATTGGAAATATAGTACTTTACACCTGTCAGAAGTTCCAAAAGGCTTCTATTTTCCACTCCATCATAATGCCACTCCTCTGTAACATTAAAATAGAGCTTATTTAAGAAATCGGAGCTTGATGCATCTGTTAATGAAAAATACAAACGGTTTGTGTACTTTTTCCTTAAGATCGATGAGTTTATGGTAATCGGTAATGATGATTCATCTATCCTGTAAAAGCTGCTATCGTTAACTTCGTTTAATACCTCATCCGCATTTTCTTCAAGAAGATTTTTGTCTGCAGCATTGAAGTCAAGGTAATTTACCAACGAATCATTCTCTACTACAGAATACCGGTATTTACCATTTGCAGCTATTGATACCATCAGCAGTATCATCAGGATCATCGTACGAGCGGTATTATCTTTCCAAAGACCGGTGTTTGCCATCATTAGGGCAGCTACACATATCAATATCAGAAAACAGGTGATGCTTTCTGTGTTTCGCGTAACGGAAAAGCCAAGAAAAAATACAGCAAGACATATTGCTGCGATAAGTATCCTCTTTTTTTCCGTCTCACTTATGTTTTCAAGCTCAGGGAGTACCTTTGCCGCTATCATTCCGACTATCATCGAGTATCCCCAGGTCCACCTGTTCGTAACATAGGAAAATCCGGTGAGTGCAAAGGCGCACGCCGGTATCATAAGCATAGCTGTGCCAATGATGAAGATAACTCTGTAGCTTTGCCACTTTTTTTCTTTATGAAAAAAGAGTGTCATTACAGCAAACATTCCTATCGCCGTGTAGCCCATCAGAGTCCAGTAGCCCGGTCTCTGAGTGTTCATAAAATCGGCAAAAAATTTCACATAATATGACAGATCATACAGCAGCGGTACCGCATGCTTTGAGTTGAATCTACCGGAATTTACAGTTGCCAGTACCAGCGGCAGCATTATAGGAAGTGACAGCATCACACCTACAACTCCCGCACCTGTAAATCGTAATAATACAGGGATCAGTTCCTTAAGCTTTATCTTTTTATAGATCGTTATATAACGGAATACGCAATAGATAACCAGCAGAACAGTCTGCATATAGAAAAAATAATAGTTACTGATAGCTGCGATTCCTACTGCAAGTATAAAAGGGATCGGATTTTTCTTTCGAAAGATCCTCTCAGCTCCATACAGTATCCACGGAAACCATGCTACCGGAAGCAGGAAGCAGGAATGCATTATACCTAGTACCATAGGAAACGCTGAAAAGCAGTATATCAACGCTCCGATCAATGTAGTGCTCCTACGGTTTCCATGAAGTATTGAAAAGCACGAAAAACCAAGTCCGCCTATATATAATCTCATTAAAAACAGTAACGTATAGTAATGTTCTATAAGAGATTCCGGAACGAGTACCGACAGAAGGACCATCGGATCTCCTGCTCCGTAGTAATGAAACGTTGTCAGTATGTCCGACCCGTAACCTACAGAAAAATCCCACATCGGAAATACCAGCCTGTGCTCTGTTAAAAATGTATTCATCACATTTTTCAAATACCTGCTGATATAGAGCAGTGCGTTATAATGCTGTTTTATTCCGTCACCATCCCATACCATCGTCTTTCTGTATAACGCAAAATATCCGTACACCAGCAGTGCGGACACTGCAAAGAGTACGGTATAGCTGATCATATATGAGCATTTTTTTGCGCGAAATCGATCAAAGACATTCTCTGCTTTTTTGATGCAATCTCTCATAGATACCTCGACTGTTTTCTTATTCAAAAAATCCCGGGATTTCTGATGCGTTTGCAGCTGCTCCGATGGCTTTATAGCCTTCTATGTCACCTGTTTCATGGAAGCCAAATCCATATGTAACTGCAAGGAACGGACTTCCTGCCTTTTCTGCTCCTTCTGCATCAAATATCGTATCACCGATCATTACTGCTTCAGAAGTTTCTATTCCCATGTTTTCACAGCAAAGTCTGATGATATCATGCTTTTTCAGGTTATCGAGCGCATCTGATCCATAGATGCAGTCAAATACAGTATCTAACCCAAATTTTTCACAGATCCTTTCTGCCATATCCTGCTTTTTGAGCGTTGCAACCGCCAGTTTTACACCAGCCTTTTTTAACTCTTTTAAGGATTCGATAACACCTTCATAGGGGTCACATTCTAATACGTATCCCTTTTCACGATAGGCTTTTCTAAAGAGATTTGCTACTCGTATTGCTTCTTCCATCGGAAGGTCATAGTATTTCTGGAATCCCATCTGGATCGGTGGTCCGATGAACATATCTACTTTGTCACGGTCTACGAGCGGTAGACCTGCTTCTTTTGATGCTTCATCTACCGCATGTACTATTCCGCGCTTTGTGTAGAATAGTGTGCCGTCCATATCCCAGAGTGCTGCTTTATACTTTAATGATGACATACTTTTCTTTCTTGTGCTTGTTTATCAATTACACTTCCCGTACGTTTACCTAGTATATTGTTACTGTTCACTCGCTTCCAGCTCGCTCACGTAACGGATTTTGCCAATTAAATCGCCTCCGGCGATGGGCAAAATCCAATGGCTTTTCATCTTTCTTGGTCGTAAACAGCTAAAGCATACACTCTCACTAAGCTCACATTCGTTCGCTAAGTGTTCGTAGCATCCGCAGCGTAGTGCTCCGTTTACGTGTGAACTGTTACAGTATATTATCTCATTCCGCGCTCGGACAGCTCTAAGCTCACGCACTGTCCTCATATACTCGATAATTTATGCGCAACTCGCCGCATTGCGGCTCAAACAGTTCGCATAAATTATCTAATCGGACAGTGTATTCGCTAACAGCTGCCGGCTGATTGCTGCATGAGATAATATACTAGGTAAACTTTGGTTTTCACTCTCATTCAATACCGTTTACTCGCCTCTGGCTCGCTCCGGTAATAAACTTCATGCCTCGTATTTAGAAGATGTGAGGAAACGGATCTTCATTCCCTTGTCTCTGAGGGCACGGACTACTTCACCTGTATAGTGGTTGAGCTTTATTGCGTAGTCTGCCGCAAATTCGTACTCCATGCCTGAATCTGCGTAGTTTCGTCCGGATTCCGGAATATAACCGTCAAAGCCTGCAAGTACTACTTCTTTTACATTTGTGTCGGCTAAGAGACGGAGAAGCATCGGAAGAGAATTATCCGGGATCTCAAAGTTCATGTCTACAAGTCCTGCGTAGTCTACATTGTAATCAAAGCTTCCTCTTGCAGGAGTTACGTTTGATGTAGCAACTATTTTGAGAGCCCTGCTTCCGCTTTCTGCAGAGAGCTTTGCAAGCCTTGATGACATCTGCATATATCTCTTTGCATTACTTAAAAAGATATAGTCAAGATGGAATCTCTCCGGCATAAAGTTTATCGCCATTGTTACCGGCGCTTCTGATGCTATGAAATCAGTGACTTTTTCTCTTTCTTTTCCGATAGATGGACCGGGACCGAGTACAAGTACGGTCTTTCCATTAAATGCTTCTGCCAACCGCTCTCTGTCTGCTGTATCACTTATTGTGTTGTTCTGATACTCAAGATATAGCTTCTCGATATATTCCTGATTAAAGGCAAGTGCCTCTTCCTCTTTGATCATGGAAAGTATCTCGTTTATAGACTTTACAGAAAGAGTCTTTTTCTTAAGGAGATACTGAGCATATTTTGGATGACAGTCATTACTTGCACAGAGGAAATACTGCATCTGATATCCCCATGGATTTTTTTCATAGATCTTCATGATGCAGGTATCTATCATCTCAAGAACCTGACTCGTATGGTAATGAGTATACTCATGCTCATTCATCCATGTTGTGAGCAGCTCCAACGGACAGTTTCCTGCGGATTTTCCGATTCCGTATGCAGAACCGTCTATCACAAGATCGCGCTCTGATTCCATTTCCATAAGTGCTACAGTATTTGAAAATGCCTGCTGGAAATTGTTATGCGCGTGGTATCCGATCGCAATGTCCGGGAGCAGATAGCTGTCGATCAGATCATATATATGCAATAGCTTTGTACGATCCAACAATCCATAGGTATCTACAATATACATCGCTATAGGATGAAGATCATTTATCTCCCTCACAAGTTCGATCATCTCATCATCAGTATAACCTGTAACGGATACCGGCTGTGCTCCTACAAGATACCCCTTCTTTTTCAGCTCTTTACAAAATGCAATAGCTTCATGTCTAGTATTTTTCTTTATCATGACACGGATTCCGTCTAAAACAGACTCCTCCGCATCCTTGATCCTGGACAGATCGCAGGTGCCATAATCGATCATTCCGAAAATCTTTGCATTTCCGTGGTCTAACCCTGCAAATATCTTATCCATTGCCTCGCTGTCGGGTGTCATTGTCCTGTCAGGATCAAAGGGTTCTCTTTCGTCAAGAAAACCTGTTTCGATATAATCAATACCTGCTGAAACTGAACGTTCAAAAAGATTTATGATATCTCCGCGTCCAAATCTCCAGTCATTTACAAAACCGCCATCTCTAAGCGTACAGTCAAGCAATCTTATGTTTCTCATTTTGCTCCTTTTTTCCAGATCTTTACGCCTTAGCTGCGTGACGTATCACGCGGATCATTCTATCGAGACGTGCCGCATCCATTCCGGGATATACTCCGATCCAGAACGTATTATTCATGATGTAATCAGTATTTGTGAGGTCTCCCACAACCCTGTATGCCGTATCGTCGTTACGGATAGAGTCAAAGCACGGATGTCTCAGTATATTTCCCGAGAAAAGCATTCTGGTCTGAACGCCTTCTCTCTCTATCTCCTGTACCATTTCATTACGGCTTAGTCCTGATCCTTCTTTTACTGTTATCAGGAATCCAAACCATGAAGGTTTTGAATTTTCACAAGGCTCAGGAAGTATAAGCTTGTCGGACAGATCCTTTAATCCGTTATAAAGTGTCTCAAAGTTCTCTCTTCTGCGCTTTACAAAATTCGGGAATTTCTCAAGCTGTGCACATCCCACTGCTGCCTGCATGTCTGTAGGCTTGAGATTGTATCCGAGATGTGAATATACATATTTATGATCATAACCTGCCGGAAGCTCTCCGTACTGGCCGTCATAACGGTGTCCACATGAATTATCAACGCCTGAAGGGCAGCTGCACTCTCTTCCCCAGTCTCTCATAGAGCGGATTATCTTATGCAGCAGAGGATCCGATGTATAAACAGCGCCGCCTTCTCCCATTGTCATATGATGCGGAGGATAGAAGCTTGATGTTCCGATGTCTCCGATCGTTCCTGTAAGTTTCTCCTCTCCATTTATCGTATAAGTGGTTCCGAGAGCATCACAGTTATCTTCTATGAGCCAGAGATCATGCTTTTCGCAAAATGCCTTTACAGCACCGAGATCAAACGGATTGCCGAGAGTATGCGCGATCATAACAGCCTTTGTCTTTTCGGAATATGCTTCCTCAAGACGTGTTGTGTCGATATTGTACTGCGGTATTGTCACATCTAGAAATACCGGTACAGCGCCATACTGTATCGCAGGAGCGACAGTTGTAGGGAATCCCGCTGCCACTGTTATTACTTCATCGCCTCTCTTAATACGGCGGTCTCCGAGAAGAGGGCTGGTAAGTGTCATAAATGCGAGAAGATTTGCGCTTGAGCCGGAGTTAACTATTGATACATAGGGAACTCCGAGGTATTCGCCAAACTTCTTCTCAAACATGTTTGTATATCTTCCGGAGGTAAGCCAGAATTCCAGAGAAGAATCCACGAGATTCAGTATTTCCTTTTCATCATAAACCCTGCTCGCGTAAGGGATCCTCTGACCTTCTTCATAAGGCTTTTTCTCGCAGTGATATTTTTTAGCGTAGTCTGCTACTGCATCCAGTATCTGCTGACGCGCTTCTTTTTCTGTCATATTTTCAAAATTCATTTTATTCCTCATATCAAACCCTGAATACCGACTCTTCCATGTCCTGAAGGTATTCTTTTATTTCACGCTCGGTCTCTTTTCGTACATCTCCGCCTGAGATATATACATGGCTCCAGAGAGCGGTTCTTTTTACTGCTTCTCCGACTCTCCAAATCGGATGCCAGCCAAGCTTCTCACGTATCTTTGCGCAGTCAAGTTTCAGGAAAGATGCTTCGTGCGGCCCACCATCACTGTGATTTTCCCACGTAAGACCATCTCCATAGGCTTTGCAGAAAAGTGTCGCAAGTTCACCTGCACTCTTTACATCCGTAAGCTCCGGTCCGACATTGTAATAATCCGCAAATCTCTTTTTGTCCTCATACTGCTTTTCAGCGATCTCGAGATATACTGCCAGCGGTTCCAAAACATGCTGGAACGGTCTGGTTGCATCGGGATTTCTGATGATTATCGGCTTTTTCTCCTCTGCTGCACGTACGCAGTCAGGTATCAGACGATCCACAGCGAAATCACCGCCGCCTATTACATTTCCGGCTCTGGCAGTAGACACTGCAGGACTGTTTTCATCAGAAAAGAAAGACTTCACATAGCTGTGAGTCACAAGTTCCGAGCAGGATTTTGAATTTGAATAAGGATCATAGCCATCGAGAGGCATATCTTCCTTAAAAGCTGTATCGTCGTCTCTATTCAGGTAAACTTTATCAGTTGTGACATTAAGCACAGACTTTACCGAATCACATTCTCTGACGCACTCTAACAGATTTACGGTTCCCATCACATTTGTTTCATAGGTGTAACGGGGTTCTTTATACGAAGTACGAACTATCGGCTGTGCTGCAAGATGAAAAACTATCTCCGGCTTTTCCTCCATGAAAACTCTGCGAAGATGCTCATAATCTCTGATATCGCCGATCTCTGAACGAAACTCATTTCCGTCAAAGAGCATATCAAAAAGTGCCGGTTCCGTAGGAGGCTCGGAAGAATAGCCTGTAACGACAGCTCCTGCCATTAAAAGCATTTTTGTGAGCCAGCTTCCCTTAAAACCTGTATGGCCTGTGATAAGTACTTTTTTATTTTTATAAAAAGAAATGTCCAGCATATTTCCTCTTTATCAATTCCATGTTTTCCAAGGTGCCTGTCCTGATGCCCAAAGCTTCTCGAGCTGCTCTTTTTCTCTCTGGGTATCCATACATTTCCAGAATCCGTCATGATGGAATGCCATGAGCTGTCCCTCTTCTGCAAGTTTCGGGAGCGGTCCCTTTTCAAATACAGTATCGTCACCCTCGATATAATCAAATACAGCAGGCTCAAATACCATATATCCGCCGTTTACGACTCCGGCATCTTTTTCTTCTTTTTCTGCAAATTCATGAACCTGACCACCCTTACCGAGATCAAGTACGCCAAATCTCTGATCGACAGAGATCGCAGTGATGGTTCCTATACGTCCATGACTCTTATGAAACTCCAGAAGTTTTCCAATATTTACGTCAGATACTCCGTCACCATAAGTGAGCATAAAGGTCTCGTCACCTATATAATCTCTGATGCGGCGAACACGTCCACCTGTCATGGTATGGAGTCCCGTATCCACTAGAGTTACCTTCCACGGCTCCGCATAATGGTTATGTACTTCCATGGAATTTTCCGCGAGATCAAATGTAACATCTGATGAATACAGATAGTAATCCGCAAAAAATTCCTTTACCATATGCTGTTTATATCCAAGGCAGATCACAAACTCATTAAATCCATAATGAGAGTACTCTTTCATGATGTGCCAAAGTATCGGCTTGTCTCCGATCTCTATCATCGGCTTCGGTCTTAAATGGCTCTCCTCGGAAATACGTGTTCCGAGACCACCTGCGAGAATAACGACTTTCATACGATATTCCTTTCATCATAAAATCCTAACCCTACTATCATATCATGAGTTGAAGAACAAATGTGGACAAATTAGGATCATAATACTTTCTTCAAAACCTCATGTATCACAAACCACACCATAGGTATAGCATAAAAAATTGCTGCAAAAGTTCCAAAGGCTAGTGTATACAGGAATTCTATCACCCTGCCTGCCGGACTCTGTACCATCTCCTCACTGCCAGATTTAACGTATGTTCCGCGTTTTTCTGCGATCATCAGAAGAATAACTGCCAATAACGAAAGGACTGTGATGATACTTCCGGGTATCAGTCCCGCCGGGCAAAATGTAAGCTCTATTTCATTTTCTCCGTCTTCTACCGGTATACCTGTAAGTATTCCTGAGATGTCTGTGAGCTCTGCTTTTTTCCCATTTACTTTTGCAGAAAAGCCGGGATCGCAGTGTATCGGAAGGATCGCCATATTTTTTTCTGCTGAGCCCTTAACGGTTGCTGTGAGAGAGGACTTTCCGACTTTTACATCTGCTCCCTCTGCATTCAGAGTATCACTAAGGCTCTGCAGCTTATCCAGATCGAGGATAAAAATGTACGATTTTTCCGGACAGTTCAGAATCACTTCCTGATCTTCATAGGACCCAAGATAGATAAGACTGGTATTGAACCATGCAGGATATGCTGTATTATCCATATCTCCGATCGTCGGAACCGGAATATTTTTTCCATTTACCTGTACAGCGTCAGCCTGTCCGCCTTTCATGTACAGAGCCTTTCGTCCCTCTATCTTTATCTTTCGCTCAGTCTTACCGTTTTCATCGTCAAAACGCGTTATGATCGTGCCATCACTGCCGCTTACTGCCTGATACAATTTATTCTGCGCATCCGCAAGATGCATTTCTGACGGATCAAAACTTTCCAAACTTTTTCCATTGATCGCGATAACCGATGGAAAAGCTGCATTGTTTCTGTATAATTCGTATTTCCCATTTGAAGTCTCAGCTTCACCTGTCTTTTCTGTTACCGGTGATATTCCTTCAAACGGTACTCTGGTTATGTACTCCGTAACGCCAAGCAGAGAATCTGTAAAGAATGTTCCGCCTGCATCCAGTATCCTCATGAAATGGGTACTGTATCCAAGCTTTTCTGCACTTTTCTGCTGTTTTCCCGTAACGGTATTCGCCCAGCCTGTAACAGTCGCGCGACCCATTACCATGCCGTAGTTTGTATTTAAGTCTGTATCAGGATTCTTGAGTCTCTGTATCCTGTCTGTTTCAGCATCTCCGGTAAGATGAAGCTTTTCATCAAGCTCCATAGCTGTAACCACGTATTCACCTGACTGCTCCGGGTCAGCAAAAAATCTATCCGTGAAGTGTGGATTACCGTATCCGGCAGCTGCGCCGATCACAAGCTCGGCTATCGGAAGCAGTATCATCATATAAAACGCTGTTTTTTGAAAAAACATGCTTTTAAGCACTTTGATCTTTCCATAACGTACCAGCGCGCAAATGAGGAAAATCACAAACAATCCCGCTGCAAAGATCACCCAAAACCGGTAAAGCTCCTGAACCGTCCATGTATCATGATCAAAATAATATGAAAGCACATAACTCACAAATATCATGGATAAATCAAATGCAAATGCCAGCGAAACTACATTATTTAACCGTGTAGCTTTCCCTTCTCCGCACCGTTCCTTTGCAAATTCTCCGGAGAAATAAACTGCTCCTGTAAGGATCGCAAAAGGGATCAGATATGCGCATCTGATCGGATAATGGTAATAGGTTCCAAAGTGCCACAGGATATTTATTGATTCAAAAGGTATCAGCGCACAGGGTATAAATACCATCAAAAGTACCGTTACTGTACGTTTTACATCCTTTCTGAAATGAATCGCTCCGAAAAGGATCACTGCCAGAGCACATTCCAGTCCGTATAACTGCCAACCCTTAACATAATACTCGTCTGCACCTACTGAGTTTAATATCGACACAAGTGTATCGACCGGTCCGCCGCTCAGATTGGAGTTAAATCTGGATGACATTGTCATCTGAAGAACCGCAGGTATCAGCATCACTGCCGAAATCGCCAGACCGCCAACTGTTCCTGCCGCTATCTTCCAGATCCTGTCTCTGCGGATTTCCGTATTTTCTTTCCCGCGCAGCAATATAAACATCCATACTCCGGAGAATATCAGGATATAGATCAGATGCATGAATCCCAGATAGTAGCTAAGCGCAGTTGTAAATCCAAGCATCAGCGTATATGTCCACGGCTTACCGTCTTTCATGAGTTTATAGAATCCAAGAGCGAGCAACGGCAGAAATACAGATGTATCAAGATAGGTCGGGATAGTGTAATGTGTCAGCGTGTATCCACAAAGACCATACGCTGCTGATGCGATAAATCTGACATGATACGGTACTTCTTTTTTTACTGCCGTCAAAAAAACGTACATAGCAAGCGCCATTCCAAAGAGGTGAAGCCCCATAAATACAGACAGACTCTTCATCACCATATTTCGCGGAATGAATAAGAAGAACAGATTGAAGGGAGAAATATTCCACTGGATCGCACTTCCCATGGAAAGATTCTGCCCTTCGTTTATATACCAGCTATAGAAAAGAGCACTTTTTCCATGAAGTACGTCCCAGATATGATAATACAGCGGGGCGTTTGTCTGCCCCATGTCGTAATAGTCTATCCTGCCATCCCCAAAAGGAAATATTCCCTTTGCCAGCAGCACACCCATGAATATCGCAAATGTGAGCATAGCCGGAGCTATGCTAAGCAGGATATTTTTTATTTTTATCTGATTCTTCATGTTCTTTATTCCAATCTAAGTTTTTCAAAACTTTCTATACGGCGCTGTTCTTACAGATACTTCTTTCCGCGCTCGGACTGCACTAACCTCACGCGCTGTCCTCATATACACGGAAATTTCTGCGAAACTCGTCGCTTTGCTCCTCAAACAGTTCGCATAAATTTCCTATTCGGACAACGTGTTCGCTAAGTGCTGCCGGCTGATTGCTGCAAGAAGTATCTGTAAGAGCATCGCCTGCGATAGCTCTTGTGTCACCTTACATGCACTTCACCACTAAATACGTTATAATCATAACTATGATGAACATAAATACACAAAAATGCAACCCACAAACTGACCATATACTGCACGTGCTGATAACCGGCGCATCCCGTGGGATAGGCCGCGCTGTTGCGGAGCGTTTCACTGAAGAATACGGTGAAAACGTATCACTGTGGCTTATATGCCATAAAGACGTCCATGCGCTTGACGATCTGCCTGGACACCATTTTGCAGGCGATATCGGCAATTTCGACTTTGTAAAAAGCGTAATAGACGAAATGCCAGCCGTCGATGTGGTCGTTAATAACGCCGGTATCTCATGGATCGGGCTCCTGCAGGATATGACTCCCGAGGAATGGAATACTGTCATACAGACCAACCTGTCGAGCGTATATAATACCTGCAAAAACGCTATTCCTAAGATGGTTCAGGCTCATTCCGGAAAGATCATCAATATTTCCTCCGCCTGGGGAAATGTCGGCGCTTCCACAGAAGTCGCTTATTCTGCATCAAAGGGCGGTGTAAATGCGCTGACACGTGCTCTTGCAAAGGAACTCGCGCCAAGCAATATCCAGGTAAATGCTATCGCCTGCGGTGTCATAGATACTGACATGAATAAATGCTTTACGGAAGACGAACGAAATGCACTGATAGATGAGATACCCGCATGCCGCATGGGCTCACCACGCGACGTTGCAGATCTCGTACTGAGCCTTTCCAAAGCCACTGACTATCTTACAGGTCAGATAATCGGTCTCGATGGCGGCTGGATTTAAAAATCCTGCTTTGCCGTATATACAACGCCTGTCACATCACTTAGCTTCTTTATCGGGATGCATACAAAGATGTAAGGGTCAAAAGTAAATTTTGCCCCTTACTGATGTCACGGATTGCTTCATTGCTACGCAATTCCCGCAATCCTAAAACACTCGCATTCCGCGTAATAACGCTACTTGCTCGTGTTTTGCGGGTCCCAAGGTCTCAATCCTCTTTGTGCAAGCACAATCGGATTTTGACCTTTTGACCCTGACATCATACAAAACCTGATCGCATACGTATAAAGCACGTAGATAACGAGAGGAGCGATCTGCATCATTACGCGGTTTCCGGAGTCACTCATTCTGACTGCGAGCACTCCTCCTCTCGCCCAGCATACGGCGATCACAGAAAGCATCACTACCGGCACAACCGCCGATATACAGCTAAGCATCCCTTTATTTCTCACAAAATCCGCTGCGATCAGGATAAACAGTACACCTATAACTACTCCAAAGATCCCCCAGCCATTTCCCTGACGGATATTTAGTATAAACGCTTTGATATCGGTAAGATAGCGCTCTCTGCTTATCACGCAGATTCCGGCATTTCCTAAAAGCAAAACACCCAAAAGCAATGTTGGTATATATTTTTCCGGAATAAACGGGCGTATCAGCACGATATATACAACCAGAGCAACTACCATGGCTATCATCATCGCCGCTTTTTTCCAGTCAAGGAAGCTGTAAAGCGGATCGATCCCCATACGACCAAAGAACATCATATAGTAGCCTGCAACGGTGAGAAACAGTGGCAGACAATAGACTAAAAGGAGTTTTTTCTTTGATGCAGGATAAACCGATATCAGGACAGTCATGATCGTCACCATTACCCCACCCTCCATACGGAGCATGGATATCATTCCGATAAGCAACGCCTGTACCACAAGATAATCTGCCGAATCCCCATCCTCTGCCATCTTTACAGCCAGATAAAAGGCTAAAAAGAAGTATTCCATAAAGTAAGCATTGGACAATACCCACACAGCAGTTCCGAGAAACGGCTCGGATGTAGCGAGTACAAGAACAGCTATTCCGGCAGCGATCGCTGCATACTTCGACCTTACACCTGTTCTTACCGCAGTTTCTCTGCATGATTCCTGAAATATCAGCAGGAAAAATACATTTAGAACCCATTGTATGCCGAAAGTCTCATCAAACCCGAAAAGGAACGGCAGGCAATTTACTACCGCCGTTGTTTGTCCTACGTTACTTAAAAAAGAATCAAGCGACGATACATAGAATCCCTCAGACGTAAGGATCGACGGGTAGGTCGAATAATAATAAACCGAATCATTTGAAACAGCTACCGGAAAATCGCCTGAAGTGAATACCATTGCGAGGATAACCACTGCAAAGCATGATGCCAAAAGCGACTTGAGGTCAAATGCTTCGATCTTTATACCGCGCTTTCTCTTTATCAAAAGGATAACCAGGAGTACAAGTGCTATAAGCAAAACAACATTTCGTACGCAAAACTCTACGCCGATAAGTAAAAGCGTATATCCTGAAAGTGCATAAAATGCAAGTCCTACGGGATAGGCAAGCAGCGCTTCCCATCTGTCATTTATGCCGTCTCTAAGCAGATGGATCAGAAAAAAGCCAATAATGTATACTCCGATTATTACAAGTACCTGATTTCTGAATGCCGCACCAGAGCCTTGCTGTAAAACATCTATAACCTCATTCATTCGGCATCCTCCTTTCCGGTATCTCCAATAACTCTTTTGTAATAGTCTTCACTCATGAGATACAGATCCTGATCCGGTCCCCATACAGCTACGAGCTTTTTCTCTCTATCATCATCCGCAAGATTAACATAGACATCCGGAAACAGGTCCTGACCTCTTTCTTTCTCCCTCTTCTCCGCAAATGCATGATAATACCATGAGTACCAGAAAGCCGTCGCCTGCTGCACATGTTCTTTATTTAAGGGAAATGCATAACGCAGCATGTCATTTGCCTGACCAAGATGGATAAAATCATCCTGAACCGGCACAAAATTCTCAGACACCGCATTACCGCTCACAATGTCATTATCAACCTCGACTTTATCCGCGAATTGACGAAACCAGAGTGTATAATCATTTTCAATGAGGTAATTCCGGTCAAAAGGATTTCCGTCCATATCGTCTTTACCGTAAGTCCCATACATGTCATAGGTCTTTACTTCCTGTGAAACACGAACCGTACGGTCTTTTAGATATACACGCAAAAACATATCCGGATACTGGCCGTTAGCCAAAAACGCCGGATCATACATTGTCTGAGTTTTGTGATTATATATCTCCAGTTCGTTCATGAGATGATTCGGAACCATGAAAAGATTTAGGAGGATCAGCACTATAGCTGCTCCTCCCACGATCGCTATTCTGTTTCTCTTTTTCTTGTCCTGTCTCAATTTTTACCTCATCTATAAAAAATTACATTTTACTTCTTTCTTATAAACTTCTGAAGCACAGACAGCCCATAATTAAATGACAAAACCAAGCTGTCTCTTTCTATCACACAGACTGCGAGTATAAAACCTATCGCCATAGCAGTCGTGATCACGATACTATCCATAAACGATGCCGCAAATGCCAATATAACCAAAAGAATGCCGTCAACCGCCGTACGGATAAAATCATATCTAACGCGGTAAACTCTCTCTGAAAAGAAAGAACCGATCGCAAAATAAATAATATAAGACAGTCCCGTCGTGATCGCAGCTCCGACCCCCGCAAGACGCGGTACAAGAATCGCATTTCCGCAGATATTGCATACGATCGTCACAGCACTCGCGATATTCAGATACATATTTTTCTTCTGAAATTTAATACCCTGAACTGTGATCTCAAACATCATTGCAAAGATAGGCATAAGTGTCAGGAACGGAATTATCTTATCCGCACCTCTGTACTTTGCTCCGAGAAGCAGTACGATCACCTGCCGGAACATGATGAGTCCGATAGCTGCCAGCACACAGAAGAAACGAACTATTCGAAATGCCTGTCTGAAAAAAGCCTTCGTTTCCTCTTCTTTTCCGGTCTCATACCGCTCCATGGCTACCGGAGACCAGTATGCCAAAAACGTATTTTTGAAGGTCACGAGAAGAACTATTATCTTCACAGCAGCACGATAAATGCCAAGTTCATTGTAATCCGACCAGGTTTTAAGCGCTATGCTGTCACAGCTCGATAATAACCACTCCATTAGAAGGACCATTATGAACGGGTATCCATATTTAATAAGCTCTATTATGGATACTTTTTCTGTCCCGTTCGTAAGTGCCTCACCATTTACAACCGGCTTTATCTTTCCTGTCCTTATAAGGAAATATCTGATTCCCAGAAACAGCGTCGTAATACCCCATGAAACAGTCATGGCGTAAAGCGCTACTCTAAAATCATTTCCCAAAAACCACGCTGTACCAAATATTAACAGGATATTTAATACTTTTTGTGAAATATTGATATTTGAGTAAAGTTTTCCGTTCTGCTGCATCCTGACATCAAGAAAGAGAAAGCGCTCAAACACTGAAATAATTGTATATCCTATCACAAGGATAGTGACATCCAGGCTTGTATTTCTCTTAAACAGCCAGTAATTAACATACTCCGCAGTAAACAGATAAATAACGATGAGACCCGCAACTATCATGAGCGTCGTTTTTAAGCAGCTTCTCATGAGATAATCACGATCAATATTCTTTTTATAATAATAACGGATAAAAGACTGATCGAGTCCGAGTATGGCAAAGATATAAATGCAAGAAACCGCAGCCTCAAACATTCCTGCTCTGCCGTATTCGTCCGTGGACATAAGCCTTGTGACTATCGGTGTCTGTACAAATCCAAGCAGCAGTACTATAAAATTCCCGTAAAAAAAGCTTAAAAAACTTCCAAAAGCTGATTTTTTATTACTCATAGTTATGTTTATTCTCCGAGGATCTCGCGGTATACCCGGAGATGTTTATCCAGGTAGGCTTCTTCCGTAAAGTTATCACGATAGCGCCTGTAGAAGTATTCCTGATATCTCTTAAGTACCTCAGGTTCTTCCATCAGACGTTTTACTGCAGAAACAGCAACTTCCGGATGTTCCTTTGTATATAGGCAGGCCGGATCACCGATCACTTCCGGAAGTCCTCCAACAGCAGTAGAAAGTACCGCGCATTTACGGCTCATGGCTTCCACTGCAGCTTTTCCAAAGGATTCAAACTGTGATGTCATGAGGAAAAGATCAAGTCCGTAATAATAACGGCTCATTTCTTCCTGCGAAAGATCCTCTTCATAAATTAGATCTTCATCTCCGATGATGCCTGCTATCTTTCTCCTGAGTTCCGCTGCCTGTACGTCATCGCCCTTTTCAAAAAGAGAAAGCACCAGATGTACCCGAAATCTTAATCCTGCGTCATGAAGAGCCTTAACGAGTACCGGCACAAAAGGCCAGTCTTTTTCTATGCAGATACGTCCTGCAAATCCGATCGTAAATAAGCCATCACGTTTTTTTCGACTTTCGTCATACTCACTGAATACCGGGCTTATGGTGTTATATATTACGCTCAACGGACGGATCGACGAATTATCTTCCCATAATCTGCGGTTTTTCTCAGTTGTGGTGACCATCATCGAGGCACCCTTAAGTACAGGCATCATAAAGAGCTTTGACCGTGTCCTGTAGCCAAAGTACATTCCTCTGTCTGTGTAGAGATATGGGATCTTCGGAAAGAAATGTCTGATAAAACCGTAGGTTATAAGCGATTCTGACATTTCGATATGAATTAGATCCGGTTGTTCCTCTCGAATTATCCTTAGAAATGCTCTGATACGTATAAAAAGATTTTTTACACGACTCTCACCCATTGGATAGGTTCTGACTTTGAAATCGTATTTTGAGTTTTTATCAAGGAGTTCCGGACAGATCACAACAGGCTCATAACCGCAGTCAGGATTATTTACCAAAGCATTGCATATACTGATCGTCGAGAGCTGTGCGCCTCCCGGCAGATCGATCGGATACTCCATTAAATAAACAACTTTTTTCAAATATAGACTCCTCTATTGTCACTATTGATTTATTCCCGGTACCAGTTATTGTACAGATATTCACAAGGCGAAAGGGGCCCCTCGTTATAATGCTTCATTGACCCAGAAAGCATTGCATCCGACATCTCAACTATCCTCGATGCTGCAACTTCCGGATTCCAGTATTTCTGCATATTCTGGTGCGCTGCACGGCCAAGTTCACGAGCTGTGTCCGGGCTCTTAAGAAGTGTTTCAAGCTTATCCGTGAGGCTGTCCTCATCTCCGCTCTTAAATACAAATCCTGTTCTTCCCTGTGATACCAGAAAAGGTGTGGCACCTGCTGCATGGCTTGCGATCACTGCGCATCCTGCAGACAGTCCCTCGTAGATCACAGATCCCCAGCCTTCTAAGAAATTACTGGTCATTACAAAGATATTTGCCTTTTCCATCTCTGCTCTGGTTTCTTCTGGGCTCAAAAATCCCTTAAACTCAGTGATATCTTCGAGTTTCAGGTCATGCACAAGCTTCATTAAATGCTTTTCTTCTACACCGTCTCCGACAAATTCCAGCCGGAAATCATAGCCTGCATCTCTGCATCTTTTCGCTGCACGTATCAGAAGATCTGCTCTCTTAAGTTTAAGGAATCGTCCTGCCCACAGTACTTTTACAGGCTTATTCCGGTCTTTCAGTTCTGAAAGCTCCGCAAATGACTTCTTCTCTCCTGTTGGGAAATATCCGAATTTATAGCACTTTCCTATATATGAGTGCATAAATTTATAATCTGATGCACAATATGCGCTGGCTGCAAGAAGGTACAGTTTTTTGTCCCTGTTTCTGTAATGGTTATGTACGAATTTCTTTGCAAGCCTGGGGATAAGTACCTTTATCCTGCCCTCTTTAAGCGGTCTTTCCGAATAGCGGAATGTAAGTTTATCAAACTCCAGACGCTTTTCTATCATATCTTCCGGAGCTGTTCCCATGATAACCACATCACTTTTTTCCCCGAGTTCATATGCTTTTTTCAGATTTTCATCGGATTCATAGGACTTTAACACATATGACGGAGCCTTTCTGCCCCAGCCCATATCGGAACGAAACTGCTCCATAGGTTCGGTTTCTACGAAAGTAAAGCCATCTCCAAGTATGCTGTAAAAAGCATTGCAAAGAGCTTCCTGATGGTGATTGAAATAGTTTGAGAAAAAAGTTAGTGTTTTCATGGTTTTTCCAATTCTTTGTTTTGGTGTCACTGTTCACTCATTCACAGCTCGCTCACTTAACAGATTTTGTCATAGTGCTGATGTCACGGATTGCTTCATTGCTACGCAATTCCCGCAATCCTAAAACACTCGCATTCCGCGTAATAACGCTACTTGCTCGTGTTTTGCGGGTCCCAAGGTCTCAATCCTCTTTGTGCAAGCACAATCGGATTTTGACCTTTTGACCCTGACATCATAGTGCTCACGCCAGTACATATTTTATAAGCTCAAATGCTACACATTCAAAGATGTACAAAAAGCTGTAATCATTTTCCCTGTATATCCTAAATCGACGCTTGATGCGTGGGATTATTTCCTTTGCGGGAATACGACTACTGACGCCTCCCATCTGAAAGTCAGCGAGAACTTTAGGAACTGCGACTATTTTGTATCCGGCCCTCTTTACTTTGAAGTAAAGATCCATATCATCACTTATGTCACGGCAGCGATAACGGAATTTCTCGTACACTTTTTTGCCCACAAACTGCGTAGGATGATTCCAGTCACGGCTGGTGGTGTATTTACGCACCTTTGCATGTTTAATGAAGGTCTTTCCGTCTCTCATATGCATCCTGATATCAGCAAATGCCAGATCACAGCCTGTTTTTTCGAAAGTCGTGATCATCGTGCTCACCGCTTCGGATTCATACCAGTCATCACTATTAATGATACCGATGATATCCCCATGAGCTCTGTCTATGCCCTTATTCATGGCATCATAGATACCTTTATCAGGCTCACTCTTTATATCAAGGGTATATCCCTTTTCTTCAAAGCGTGGTCTGTAACTCTCTATGATCTCCAGTGTCCTGTCGGTGCTGCCACCGTCTACGATCAGGTACTCTATCTCATCTGCACTTTGAGCAAGCACAGACTCTACTGTCCGCGCCACTGTTTTTTCTGAATTAAAACAAACGGTTATTATTGAAACTAACATTAATTCTCCTTATCACCGTCCTGACTGAACCCTTCTGTGGAGTCATCAGCGTTAAAGAGTACGAGTACCGTTTGGAATAACAAACGGATATCTAAGAGCAAACTGAAATTCTCGATATACATGAGGTCAAGAATAAGCTTGTCTCTGGAAGAAGTATTGTATCTGCCTACGATCTGAGCAAGTCCCGTAAGACCGGCCTTCATACGGAGCCTGTAACGAAACTCCGGCATTTCTCTCTCATATTCACTGACATTTTCCAGCATTTCCGGTCGGGGACCTACGAGAGACATATCCCCACGGATTATATTTAATAACTGCGGAAGCTCATCTATCCTGTATTTTCTGAGGAAATGACCGATCTTTGTTATGCGGTCATCACCTGATGTCGCAGAGAAGTTCTCCACGTTTTCTTTCATGGTACGGAACTTATATATCTCAAAAACTCTTCCGTGAATAGTTGCTCTCTTTTGCCGGAAGAAAACACTTCCCTTGTCTTCCGCATGGATAAGAGCCGCAGAGATCAAAAACAACGGGCTCAGTAAGATCAGGAAAAATGCGGAGATTCCGATATCCGCCAGACGTTTTACTATACGCTGCTCAAAGGTCATCTTCCGTGCTTCATGAGCAAGAAACGGCACGTCTCCAAACATCATCTCGCGGCTCGTCATTTCCACAATGTCTGAAATATCCGGATTAAGATATATATTTATCTGATGCTTATAGCAGTAATTTACGAGTTCTGTTCGCTCTCCTGCCGGAACATCATAGAAAAATACAGCATCCGACTCTTTTACAAGCTTCTTTATATCCGGATCATCATAGCGAACTATATTTTCAATAACATATCTCTGCCTGAATGACCCTATAACGCGCTCAATATTGGCTTTTTCAGCCACATTCGCGATTATGACCGTCGTATGTTCTTCCGGTGTGACATACAGATAAAACTTATTGCCGATATAGACCATCAGTATGACAAGTATCGCCTGCAAAACGAGGGACAACAGGAAGAATCCTATGGACGTAAGCCTGAATACTCTTCCGTTTGCGTCATTAACATTCATTATGAGGAATACCAGATAAGTCCCGACTGACGTAAAGAACAGGGTCAGTTCCATTGCCAGAACTATCGTCCTGTTTTTTCTCCGTCCCACATCAAAGCTTCCGTATATACGAGTCAATGCAAATGCCATTATGACATACATAACTCCCATGATGACGCTTGTTCTCGATAATACTCTGACCTGCCGGTTCTCAATTCCGAGCATAAAAAAGAAAAGCACCATGGAACCGCCATAGAGCAGAAATTTTATAAGTGTCTGTATGCTGTTCTGAAAACGTGTCAAAAATTTTTTCATACTCTGTAGACCGTTCTTAGATATTCTTCAAACCTTATTTCCGGGCTGTACTGTTCTGCCTGTGTCCTGCAGGCAAGAGCTGTTTTGTCAGCATCTCGTGATGTCATATCATCTATGGCGCGGATAACACCATTCATATCTCTTACAGGCACGACAATTCCCGTATCAGGCGTGAGCGACTCCGGACTTCCTCCTGTCTCATAGGTTATCACCGGTGTGCCGCATGCCATTGATTCCAAATTAGTTGTCGGGAATGTATCTTCCAGCGTAAGATTTACATACACATCAGCTGTGCTGTACCACTGCACCATTTCTTCGATGCTGTCCGTGTGTCCTATTCCTATGACATTCTCCGGCAGATTTTTCATCTGTGCCGGTTTCAGTCCTATCATGACTATCACGGCTTTATCTTTCAGGCGCTTTGCCATCTCCATGAAGTCATCGATACCTTTTCGTTCCCTCCAGGGATTTGCTACACCAAGTAAAAGCAGTCCGTCTCCGATCCCGTATCTTTCCCGTAGATCGGATTTAAGTGCTCTGAACCTTTTCAGATCTATCCCTGTAGGGACCACATGTACCGGATAATCCTTTAAGTACGATTTTTGAACCTCATCCTTAAGCCAACGAGACGGGGTTACAAGCTCCGTTTCAGGGATACCTGTAAAAAGTGCCTTTTTATCGATGTAATTTCTTTTAGACGCATCCATCAAAAAGGATGCCGGATACTGTCTTTTCTGCGGACAGTCATGGCATCCTTCCTCTTTCCATCTGTCGCAGCCGATATATGCAAAATGAGTGCAGTGACCTGTAAATGTCCAGCAGTCATGAAGTGTCCAGACTATCCTGTGTCCTGCTTTTTTCATATATTCGTCTTTTAAGTACTCAAAAAGCATGCGAACATTCACATAGTACCCGTGGACATTGTGAATATGGATAAGGTCAGGATCTTCACGCCGTATAAATTCAATGAGTTTCTTCGTGACTCCCGCGGAATACATTCCATGTCTGTCCGTGATACGGCTAAGCACACCGTGCATATTTACATCCATATCAGAACCTATGCGATATGTACGATACCCTTCCGGTGCGCTATTTCTGCCGTATGCGCAGACACTATCTATCCCTTTGGCTGCAAGGGCATCCATAAGTCCTGTGATGATACGTCCCGTACTTCCGTTTCCCACTATGGAATTTATAAAAAGGACTTTCTTCACTTCCTCACACCCATTGTCTCTTCAGGATCTTCAAGTATCAGATCTATTACTCGCTTCTGTCCGTTTTCAAATTTCTTTGTAAGCTCAGCAGAACGCATCTCACGACGAACATTCGGTGTGTTTACAAGCCAGCGGATAGTCTGGATCACTGTAGTATCATCCGTTCTGCTTCCAAGACCGAGATTTATAAATCCGTTCTGAATGCCTGCAAACACATGCTGCGCCTCACGTTCATTCTGCGCAAGTACTATAGCCGGAACACCCATGCTCGCAAGCTCATAAATGGTACGTCCCTGACTGGTGATCGCGAGATCGGCATTTTTCATATATGCCGAAACACGTTTTACATCATTATGGACAAAGATATTTTTCTCAGGGATATCAACTACCTGATCCTTATGCGCATAACCGAAACCTGTGATGAAGTGGAATGCTGTCTCCGGCATCTCATCATGAAGCTTCTCTGCAATGCGGTAAAGACGCCCTGTCAGATCCGTCGGATCTGAACCGCCAAAGATTACCATTATATTTTTGCAGTCTTCTGAAAACTTCTTTGGCTTCTCCTCAAGAAACTCATCGCGGATAAAGTAATAATCAGATCCTTCGTAAACATTTCCGGGACGGTCGGTATGGTTTTCATACAGAGCATTTATTACTGCATCCGCAAGACGTGCGCCGCTTCCCGTATCTTCAAAATTCACGATCCTGTCAGTGTATTTTCTCTCTAACCGGATAAGATCTTCTTCCGTATCCAGGATATCATTTATGACGATATCCGGCTTATATGTTGCAAGTACCTGCTCATATTCTATGTTATTTGATATAACCTCAAACGGGAAGAAAGAGCTCTTAAGTCTTTCAATTCCCATTTCACTTTCAGCATCAGTAACAAACAGGAGCTCATGCCCTATAAGCTTATATGCAAGGGAGAGGCATCTGTAGATGTGTCCCATTCCGAGCTTTCTCTTTCCTACCGTTCTGAAAAGGATCTTTTTTCTGCCAAGAATAGCCTCCGCCGTGATCCAATCCTCGTATGTATCAATATCAACAGCTTCTTCCGGACTAGTCTCAAAAACAGATACATTTTCTCCTATGCGGTTATTCTTTGACACACACTCACGTTTTGTAATGAGAAATCCACCTGTTTCCAGATAGTTTTTAGGCAGAAACTGCGAATTAAGTCTCTTCTCGTAATTCTTTACTATCTGTCCGTCTTTCTCCGTCCATGACAAATGCGGCTTATTAACAACACTTATCACTGTGTCAAAGTTATTTTTTTCGAAATAGTCAATAGCCGCCAAAACGGTCTTTGCCTTAAGGGTCGGAGAAGTTGCCTGCATAGTGATGACCGTGTCATAATGCACGCCCTTTCTCTCTTCCATCCTGCATACTGCATCATGGATCACGGGATCAAGTGTGACTCCGTCTGTCGCAAGAGAAGGATCTCGCATCACTACATCAACTCCGGTATTTTCCACTATACTGGAAAGTTCCTCGTCGTCTGTCGATACCACTACATCAACTTCATATTTTTCTGTCAGAGCACAGGCATTTTCCACTGAATAAAGTATCAGCGGTCTGCCGTTCATAAGTCTGACATTTTTACGCGGAATACGCTTTGAACCACCCCTGGCAGGGATACACACTAGAATCTTCATGACTTAAAAAATTTCCTCCGGACGAAACAAATCGCCATGATTATATCATTCTTTTTTATAATTGCCAAAATAGCTGCGACTACCGCAAGCATCGCATATCTAAGGATCCAGTTCGGATACAGAACCGACAATGCGATTCCTGCTGCGCTCGTAAGGATCACCATCACAAAATAAAGACCGTCTGCATAAACCTTTTCTCTAAGCATGAATCTCGTGCAGATATAATGCAGTATCATCAGAGCAAAATATCCTGCAAGAGTTGTATATGCAGCTGCTATATATCCGTATCTCGGTATGTAGTATGCATTCAGACCTATATTTATGATCGCAGCGATCACAGAGTTTCCGGCGATCAATGCTGTCTTTTTAGTATAAAGCTCAAGATTTACATAGTTTGTATAAAAGTACTGACACAGCGTTCCAAGTGCCACCGGCGGAACGACCCACATGGAATCCCAATAATTTCTGTGAAAGAGGATTTTTACCGCTTCCGGTGCCGCTGCGACAAAGAAAAGTGTCATTACACAGCCGTAAAACATGAGCAATTTATTCTTCTCGCGTATCGCTTCTCTGTTTTCCTCATACATCTGCTCATTGAACCATGGAAGCCAAGCCTGCGAAACAGCATTAGTTATAAACATCAGCAGTGTTCCTATGGTATAACCCGAGGTATAAAGACCTGTATCCGAATCACCGCAAATATTCTGTATCATGGTTACATCTATTCGTGATAACAAAATAAGAGCAAGACCATGAGGTATCATCGGAATACCGATCTTAAGAGCATATATCCAGTACTCTTTTTTATAAAGTGTCTTTCCTCGCCGCAGAAGATTTATATAACACCAAAGCGCTACCGCTGCACTGGGGATAACAGTTCCGAGGATCTTCATAAATCCCCGGTCTGACGGATTTATGAAAAGAAGCGCCAGTGTAAGTCCTAATGTCGCAACAGTGATTATTATCGATATCGCTATATTTTCTTTATACTTGTACTCAAAGCGATATCTGTACTGCATATAGTCAATAGACGGATAAACCGCCAGATATGCAAACATTATAAATATCACTATTCTTGGAAATTTCAGAAATCCTTCTGCCGGACAAAAAAACATGACGAGTATCATGACGATCAGACCAAATCCGCTTGACAGCGTCTGGATAGATGACATGTATTCGTCAAATTCGTCCTTAAAATCTAATTTTGCCCGACCTACACTGTATATCAGACATAAACACGTGACCACCGTTATAATGGACACATAACTATTAAAGCTATTGGCATATCCGGTTTCTGCAGGTGTCAGGAGCCGCGTATATATCGGCGCGGTTATGATTCCCACCGCGCGGATAAGCACGTTACTCAGTACATACCAGAAACCGGACTTTACAGCCTTGGTACTGTTATTTTCCATAAAATAATCTTTCGTAAAGTGACGTTGTAAATATTGAACATTCCAACGAGGGACGCTCTCGCTGAAAGATAAAACGTAACGGTACTAGCACCGCCAAATACGCGATGCAAGAACCGACGTTTTATATTCCTCTCTTTTGAAACTGTTAAATATTTACAACTGTACTTCAAATTTATTTTTCACAGATCAACCCAACATATCACCCATAAGGATCGTATCCTCTGCGATATCTGCCGCTGCCTTCCTGCCTACAACCTTATCGATGTCAGACGGAGAGATACCTGTGCCGGGACGCTTAAATGTAAGCATTTCTTTTGTGATGACTGTACCCGCCTTGATGTCACAGGTTGTTACGATTGATCTTCTGGCATTTGCTCTTGCAGCACTCTCTGTTTCAAGCGCCTTTATCTCACCATTTCCGCGGATCATATCGAGAAGTGCGATCCCATCAAGGATATCTCTTGCGTCTTCAGGATCCATCGCATGGTAATGATCATTTCCGACAAGTGTTTTATTCAGCGTAAAATGCTTTTCGATCACTACCGCACCGAGATTATATGCTGTTTTCAGCACATCAAACCCAGGCTGTGGCTTTGTATGATCGGAGTAACCAATGTAGCAATCCGGAAACTCCTTTTTAAGAGCCTCGATCTTTAAGAGGTTTGCGTCTTTAAGCGGTGTCGGATACTCAAGAACACAGTGAAGAAGGGTCACTTTTTTGTCATTCACGCTATGGATCAGGTCTACTGCACGATGGATCTCATCGAGGTTTGATGCACCTACAGACAGAAGGATCGGCTTATTTTTACGTGCCTGATACTCGATGAACGGCAGGTTTGAAAGATCTGATGATGAGATCTTATATACCTCCATCAGCGGATCCAGATAATCTGCAGATTCAAAATCAAAAGCAGTTGATAAAAACTCTATGCCGATCGAGTCTGAATACTCTTTAAGTTCTCTGTACTCTTTTTCACCAAAAGAATCGAATTTCCGGAAAAGTTCGTACTGTGAACCTGTCGGCTCCTCTGTTCTGTCCCAATATGCCGGTGAAGCCTTTGCTGCGAGAGTTCCTGCCTTATAGGTCTGGAATTTTACCGCATGGATTCCTGCTTCGGCAGCTTCTTTTATCATGAGCTTCGCCGCATCCATGTTGGAAATTTCCTTCTCTGCCGCAATATCGTAATAATTTACTCCAATCTCAGCGATCAGTGTGAATTTTCCTTCTTTCAGACGGTCAACAATGACACTTTTACTCATTTCTTCCTCCATCCTTCGGCACGTCATCACGGATCTCTCCGTTAAGCCACCTCTGATATCCCTTTTCATAGAAATAAAGGAGTTCCTGAAGCATTTCGTCAAACTCCGGTGTTTCTTTTGTCTTTCCTGCAAAAATATCTTCTGCGCCATCCATAAGCTCAAAGATCTTTACTTCCGCGCCTGCTTCCTTAACTGCCTCCAAATAAGCTGCAGCCGAATGGATATTGTCGATCGATCCAAATGAACGGATTGCTTCCGGCAGATCCTCATATGAACGGATCCTTGTAACTCCGTCAATTATAGAAAACGGAACATCTCCAAATACGATAGATTTCTTTCCGAGAAGTGCTGCCTCATACGCGGCAGTTCCGGTGATAGTCACAACTCCCCTTGCCTTTGCGATCCAGGGCTTCGGGTCTTTATAATGATTTATCTGAACTACACGGACATTTGCGATTTCTCCGGCTTTTCTGTAAAACTCAGGATCACGCTCACCAAGCATTGCCTGATGCTCTTTTACGTAAAGCTTCCAGCCAACCGGCAGGGACTTACTTATCTGCTCGATGAGATTCAACTCATCCACATAGTAGGACGCCTTTACAAAAACCGATGACTCAGGTATCAGATGAAGCGGCATATATACGTAGTCTTCACCTTCAACCGGAACTTCAAACAGATCATTCGGAACGAGGAACTTTCTCTTTCTCGTCATGGCATTCCAATAATACTTGAGATACGGCCATGTACGGGCATAAAGCATATTACTCTTTTTCTTTATCGCCCTGTTATTTCCCTTACGGTCCTGATCCATAAAGTAATTCCACTTGCCCCTCATCACACGAAGTATCCAGAGCCAGCTGTCTCTCTCGTACTGCGTTGTGACAGAGCCTGCAAACTCCGGATTCATAATGTCTGATTTCTCACGGAAATCCTTTATATAATTTATAGACTCAGCCATCTCTTCATCAGAGAGTTTTAGCTTGTCTTCATAAATCTTTCTGAAATATGGGTCTATCCCAAATGAATTCTGGAAACTCGGATACTTCCAATAGCCATATTTTCCGTATTCTATCGTGAGATATGGAATCTTTCTCTTCCATGCAACCTCACAGAGAAGAGTTCTCTGAAGTTCGGCATTATCGAGGTCAAGTATCACATCAGGCTGAAAATCATCCAGTACATCAAAGATCTTTTTATAATTAAGCTCCAGCCAGTACTGATTTTCTTCATCACTGGTAACTGACCAGTACTCTCTCCAGTGATAATGTTTTGTATTTTCCTGCGAGCTCATGAGCTGGAGACCCAAAGTCTTGAAATGAGTATACTCACGCTCGATCATTTTCAGGAATTCAATATCCGCAGGTCCCTTTGTCTTTGGGTCATCAGGTCTGTCGATAAGAATACGGCTTCTCTTTCCGTGACCTTTACCGTCAAGTCCGCCCTCTCGCCTGAATTTCTCCATGCCTTCTACGAACTTATCGCAGATATCACTCACATCATAGAGTTTACATTCAGGAAGATTTTCTCTGAATTCCCAGATCGTATGCTCATTGTAATAACACTTTGCAAATCGGCTCTCACTGGACATTATATAAAATGCACCGACTTTATTGTCCTTTGCGAGGTCACGCGCGAGAAACCATAACGGCTTTGAGTAGGTCTCACGACAAATAAATAATATTTTCTTATTATGAAATACTGAACTTTTCATGCTGTTTCTCCGCGCGTTTTTTTCCGCGCATTGTTATATATCGTAATCCCGGTCTGAAATAGACCGCGAGAAATGCCTTTATACGGGTATTTTTGTTTACATAGCTGTTTTCTTTTGCATTCTTCCTGTGCTCGCGGATGTAGGATAAATGCTCTGCTGCACTTTCCTCTGTAAATGTCCCGTTTACGAGCGCATTCTGAATACAAGTTATATGATCGTACAGCAAAAATGCCTCGCACTGCTCTTTTAATGCAGGAAAATGCTTTTCTGTATAATCACAAAACTCTATATCAGCTTCTGTATTTATCTCTGACATTTTTGTTATGCGTGACAGTGAATCTGAGCGAACTCTGAAATGATACAGCGGTGTCCGGTCAAATACGATCTTATTTGCCTTTGCAACGATCCCGCCGATTATGTATCTGTCTTCCACATATCTGTCTGTCGGAAATGTCACATCTTTGAACAATTCTGCCTTGAAAAGCTTGTCCCAACAGTGGAAAAAGAAGCCTGTTCCCTCAAGGATCATTCTAAATGCTGCCTCGGGATACAGCTCCTGAACAGGCTTATAGGTGTCTTTCACCGAGCCGTCAGGATACTCGCTCCACTTGCCGCACACGGCGATATCTGCCAGATGCTCACTCATCATCTTCATCTGATGAGTGATAAATGTAGGCTCAACCCAGTCATCACCGTCCACAAACGCAATATACTGACCTGTAACCGCCTTAAGACCGTGATTTCTCGCATCACCTGCGCCGCTTTTCTTTATGACAACAAGCTTTACGCGCTCGTCTCCTGCAGTTTTTTCTCTTGCTATCTCATAGCACTCGTCTTCTTCCGGGTGCTTCGGATCCTCAACACCCACTACGAGTATAATCTCCAGATTTTTCCAGTCCTGACTTAAAAGGCTGTCTATGCACTTTGGCAAAAACGGTGCGACACCTGCTATTATTGAAATGACCGATACTTTCGGTCCGGATTTTGTTTTTTCTATTTGTTTATTATCCATAATCGTTTTATTGTAGCACGATTGCACTATTTGCTCAAATAAAAAGACCGGCAGATAATAAAGATTTTTTGCAAGAAGTGACGACCGCCCGAAGTGGTACATCATACACGTGAACACATCGCCTCGTCGTCAGCGCTCAACCGCCTATTCTCAAATGCTTCGGCAACTCAGGTTACTGCTCACTCGCTTTCAGCTCGCTCACGTAACGGATTTTGTCAATTAAATCGCCTGCGGTAATGGGCAAATTCCAATGGCTACTCAACTTTCTTGGTCGTAAACAGCTAAAGCATACACTCTCACTAAGCTCACATTCGTTCGCTAAGTGTTCGTAGCATCCGCAGCGTAGTGCTCCGTTTACGTGTGAACTGTTACCTGATTTTCTCTCTAAAAAAACTCCTGATTTAAGACATTATTTCATACCTTACACCAGGAGTTGATCATCCCAAGTTATTCTATTGTCTTTACCGTGCATTCAGCTTACAGATTCTTCTGAAGTTCCATTACAGCCTGGAGAGATAATCCAGTATTTATTGCAACCTCCTCCGGAGCACTTCCGGATTTGAGGAAGTTCCTTGCAATATTTTCTGATACACTCTTTGTTACTGTTGTAGTAACAGTCTTCGTGGTCTCAGCAACTTTTTCGGCTATTGCATCCAGTTTTTCTTGTTCGATTATCTGCTCTACTTGTGTCTTCATAAGCATCCTCCTTATCTTTTCTGCAAAAGGTTTTAAGATCACCTTGTCACAAAAAACAAGTAACCCCTTTAATACAAAAACTCTTTGACGTTCATCGTCGATATTGTCCAGAAGATTGATTACTCTTTCGATCGCCTTCTGTTTATCCTCTTTCCTCTTGTACGTCAGGGGAACAATTATGAGCTGCATCAACTCCCGATCATCAAGTTTTCTTTTCTTATCAGACTCTTCGTTCACTCTCTCGAAAATTTCATCTCCATCAACATCTGACAGAAATGCTTCCTCGAGATGCAACTTAAATGCGCCCATATCAAGATCTGATTTTGTTCGCTCTCTCGTTACATCTGCTGTATAGATGATCAGTACCCTGAGCTTTGGGTAATACTTGAGCTCATTATATAAAGTCTTTGCAAGCCTTGCAATGTAACCCAAATACTTAATCTTCTTTTCCTCGTCATAGTCACTTTCATAATCGACTATCATATAACTGCCATCTTCCAGTAAAAATAATCGATCCATGCGAAGCTCATTTGCCTCTACCGCTGCCATTTCAGTTGGTCTGGAATCCACGATCTTAGGGAGATCCACACCATAGACCTCAAACGACTTTCCCTTGAATTCTTCTGCCAGAACCTTGGACATTATGTCCTTATTCTGATAGGCGATTTCCGTTTCTTCTTTCAAGTATCGTCCTCCACATATATATTTTTTACTAACAAGTTACGCCAGGCTCGATAAAACCTCGCCAAGCGAACTTGCATAGCACGCATAAAAAGAACTGGTTCGTGGATAAAACAATAGAATAAAGAAATGAAATCACCAAAATATAGACATTTTAAGCAAAGCAATATTTATGCCTTCATAGACAATGTTCAATTTCAATCTTGGGAAATATTGGCTGAAACGCCAGACTCCACTGAAACAGATTCAATTCAGCTTTGTTATGCTATCACGCTTGACTCTTGCTGTAAAGTATGAATTTTTCAAAAAATAACCAGCCCGCGTGGGGAGGTCACATCATACTAAGCGGACAATTCGAGCCGGAGGCAGAAGCGCGAGCATAGCTCAGGTGCGAGAGGCACTGTCTGAGGGGATTTTGTTCATCGCGCGGAGCGCATGAGCACAAAATCCCCGAGTTGCCGAAGCACCTGATGATAGGCGGCGCAGCGCTTCAACAGAGGCGACGTGTCCGCGTGTATGATATGACCTCTCCACGCGGGCGTCACTATCTCTCACAAAATAAAGAAGTTGCAACACCCGCAGATGTGAGAACTACTTTTATACAATAAGGTCCGACTTTCTCTCTAAAAAAATCTTTGACATTTACCTAAACGAATTCAACGCATTTAGAAATTCTTCGCCGTATTTTTCGTATTTGTATTCGCCGACACCGCTGATCTCAAGCATTTCTGCCTTGGTATGCGGCCGGGCTTTACTCATGAGTACCAGTGTTTTATCCGCAAAGATGATATACGGATGCGTATGGTGCTCTTTTGCGAGTTTTGTACGTACTTCGCGGAGTGCGTCAAATATCTCACGGTCACTTCCGCTCATGCTGTCAAGCATAGACTGCTTGCGCTGTCTACGGGACATGCCCACTGATGCCTGAGCACTGTACACCGCTGCCCTTTCTGAATTGTACTCTGCGTCCCCCAGTCCTTCCGGAATATTGAACGTAATATTGCGCTCCCGTCTGACTCTCTCTTTAGAGGCATATTTCGGAGCCTCACCTGTTCCGCGTCCTAAGCATACTGAGCAGTTATCGCACTTTGCCTTTCCCACTTCCCCAAAGTACCGCAGGATGTAGTCTCTTAGGCAGGTCTTTGAGAAACAGTAGAAAGTCATCTTTTTCAGACGTTCTCTGTCACGTTCACGGATGACTTCTTTTTCTTCCTCGGTCATATCTTCATTTTCATTATCAAGATTAATGAAATACTCATTCATCTTGACATCACGACCACTGTAGAAAAGCATACATTCTGCCATTTCACCGTCACGTCCTGCTCGTCCGGCTTCCTGATAATAGCTCTCCATATCCTTTGGCATATTGTAATGCACCACAAATCTTACGTCAGGCTTATCAATCCCCATTCCGAAAGCATTTGTAGCAACCATTATCTGCACTTCACCGTTTATGAATGCTTCCTGATTGCGGCTTCTGTCCTCTTCGCTCATTCCTGCATGATATGCCGCAGCCGAAAAACCGTCCTGTGTAAGTCTCTCCGTCACCATTTCCACGTTTTTCCGTGTTCCACAGTAAACGATCCCTGAAAGCCCCGGCATGGCATCTTCTTTTTCACGGATATAGAATCTGAGCGCCGCATATTTATCCTTGGGCTTTTCTACCGCAAAGTACAGATTATCCCGGTCAAAGCCTGTGGTAATGCACTTTGGATCATCAAGCTCAAGTATCTTCCTGATATCGTCACGGACCTGTCTCGTAGCTGTCGCTGTATACGCGCCGAGAACCGGTCTTTTCGGGAGCTTCTTCACAAAGTCCATGATCTTTAGATAACTCGGTCTGAAATCCTGTCCCCACTGTGATACGCAGTGCGCTTCATCAACTGCCAGAAATGAGATATTTACTCTCGGATCAAGTGCAAAATCAAGAAATCTCGGTGTATCCAGTCTCTCAGGAGCCACATAGATCAGTTTATATCTGCCTGTCTTTGCAATCTCAAGTGCTTTTTCATACTGTCTTGCCGTGAGCGAGCTATTGAGATACGCTGCATGAACTCCCGCAGCATTAAGCGACGCAACCTGATCCTTCATTAGGGATATGAGAGGCGATATGACTATGGTTATTCCGTCAGCGAGAAGTGCCGGAATCTGAAAACAAAGGGATTTTCCTGCTCCAGTAGGCATGATTCCGAGCGCGTCCCTGCCGGAGATCACAGCCTCAATGAGTTCTCCCTGCCCCGGTCTGAACGACTCATAACCGTAGTATTTTTTTAATATATCTTTTGCATCGTTTAATGTTTTCATTTTTTATATATTTATTTGCATTCCCGTACGTTCATCTCGTGTAATTAGTACAAGAAGTGTATTTCGATAACCTTTACCGCGTGAAGCTAAGAATAAATACCTCTTGGAACAATTAGCCGGCAGCACTTAGTGAACACGCTGTCCGAATAGGCAATTCAGGATAACTGTCCGAGCCGTGACAAGAGGTACTTATTCTTAGCTGAACGCGTTCAATACTTACGATTGAACACGCTTCACAGCCTCCAGCCATGCATAACCGCTATTCTTGGTGGGCTCCAGCATGGCGCCTTCGCCCCATTCATTCCAGGCGTTTATAAATACAAAATCCTCGCTTCTGCCAGAAACCTTATCACGAAGAGCACCCAGCATCTTTTCAAAATACTGCGGCTCTGCACCTGTATAGATAAGTCCCTTGTAGTCACGTCTCGGAGTATTGTCCCATTCAGCAATGATACCGGGATACTCATTTTCCTCATAAGAACGAGTACCAATATTCTCAAGGATCCAGTGTATCGGGATGCGTCTCTCGACTATCATACGTCCCTTCCCGCCTGTGAGCTTTGACACAATGACATTCCTAAGGTGTCTCATTCCTGTGCCAAGGATGTATCTAAATCTCCTAACCCTGCTGAAATGGTGATTCAGCGTATACCCGGGCTCAAAATCATACCAGCCGTCCATGAGATCACGTCTGCTGTCAGCCGTCTGCGCTGTGTTTCCACCGATCCAGAAAAGGCCGTCAAAGCCGGCCTCACGTGCCCATCTGTCCCAGCACTCCTTCATCTCTGACAGTTTCTCTATATCATGTGTCCTGTATATCTGAAAAACCGGTCTGTTTCCGACCTTTATGTATCTGGGATCTCTAAAAAACTGTAAATTATAATCGAAATGTTTCTTCCAGTCTGCTTCATCACCGTATTCCTGCGCCATCAGGACATTTTCCTGAAGTCCGTACCAGGTACGTGTCCAGGTCTCATTCGCCCATGTAATGCAATAACGGAGATTTATATCCGGATTCGCAAGAAGTATTTCCATCGGTTTTTCCATGAGCTGATGCCCCTTAAACCAATACTGGTAAATAGAAAAACCATAGACACCGTATTTTGACGCAAGTTCTGCCTGCCTTCTAAAAGTTTCCGGCTGATCGTGAACCAGATCATAATAGCCGTCAAGCGGAACTTTCGGCTGTATATGTCCGTTAAAAAGCGGCCTTGCACGCTTTACCGCAGTCCACTCCGTATAACCTTTTCCCCACCATTCATCATTCTCAGGGAATGAGTGATACTGCGGGAGATACATTGCAATGATCTTCATTCAGCTTTTTCTCCACTCTCTGCTTCATGTGCTATAGCGCCTATCGCATAGTAAAGTACCGGTACTGCCAGTGCGAAGCTCATCATATTTGAGCCAATGGATATCAAAAGTGTAACTATGATGATACCTACTTCCGGTGCCGTTTTCTTTAGATTCTTAAAGCCTCTTTTTAATATGAGCAGCATCAGAAATACAAACAATGATGTACCTATGATGCCCATTTCAACGTAGAGCTTTGCAATACCGCCATCTGCAATGAGATGCTCTGTATATCCGATAGCTCTGTGACCGTTTGCACCGAGACCGTTGCCGAGCCACTTATTAAACATGTTATTTGCAGCGCCTACCCACTGATCCGAGCGCTGTCCGATCGCTCCCGGGAGAGATACGAGACGCGCATATACCTTTTCAAATGCTCTGTGAAATACTACGACAAGTCCTATAAATCCCGCTGCTATCACACCACACTCTGCTGCAAAATACTTTTTCGGAAGCATATGGAATGTAAAGAAAACGAGATAATTCATATAGAGAACTATCACGATCGCTGCTACCATAGCTGCTCTCTGATTGCTGAAAAAAGCAAGGAATGCGCAGAAGAAAAACATTATCTTGCCCTTTCTGCCCTCAGACGCAATGAAAAAATGCGCTGCTGACAGCATAGCTGCAGATGACAGGTACCCCATAAGAGTACTTCCGATAACAGAATGCATCCTGACTCTCATAGTCGGTGCATCAGGAAGAGAAATGTACTCCAAACGGAAAAGGTAATTAATATAAACTAAAGGCGCTGTCACATAAAGAATTATTCCGATCACACCTACCACTGCGACAGATAACAGAAAATTCCTATGAAATGCATCTCTGCTCTCGCTGAAGCGTCCCATGAAATAAAATCCCATAGGAAGAGCAGTTGTAAATAGTTCTCCGAGATACACTGATATCGGTATGCCTGAGCCTGCAACAGTCCATACTCCGGACAAAATATTGTACAAAAGCCATAGACACATTATGATGTCGACCGCCGGAAGCTTTTTGGACATTACTTTCAGTCTGTCCTTTTTTCCGATCCCCCAGAGCAGCAGTCCTGCCCAGAATATCAGCATAAACACAGCAGAAAATACTCCCGGATGGATCACATCCAGCGAGATCATACTCAGAACATATACGAGCAGTATTGCAGGATAATACCACTCACCTACGATAAACATTGCTTTTTCTTTCATCTTGTTCCCTCTGTTTCTGTGAGGATAGACACAACTTTTCCCCAGGATGACTCCATATCCGCGGTAAATATCGGTTCTGCCGGGATTATCTCACCAAGGATCACCTTTTTCATGAGATCTGCAAGTTCTTCCGGCTTAAACGGATCAAAGTACCACGCATTTTCATACCCATGAAGAACCTCTCTTGTAAACGGTGTATCCGCTGCCAAAATCGGCACTCCAAACTGGCGCGCTTCTGCCGGAGGATATCCAAAAGTCTCGATATACGACGGAAAGATCAGTGTCGATGTCTGATAACGTCTCATAAGTTCCGCTCTTGGCAGTGAACCGAGCCACTCTATGGCCTGATCATTTTTTTCTGTTTCATCTATCCATGGAAGGTCAGATGCCTCCAGTGTGAAACCGGTCTTAAAACCTGTCACGCCTTCTTCTCTGAGCATCCGTGAAGCTTTTACGATTGCCGAGTGATTTTTGTAATATATCGGACCTGCAGGAAAAATGAAATTTCCATTCTTCCATGATAACGACAGATCCCGGAATCCTGACAAGTCATCTATATCCGGCAGCACCGCAGAAATGCGTTCTTCCGGTATCCTGTCTTTTTCCATGACCGCTTTTTTCATCCAGTCGGTCTGCACTATCACATGATCTGCAGCTTTTACTGACTTATCAATATTTGCTGCGATCAGATACTGATACATTGCAAGCTCTCGTTCACCGGACTTTATAAATGAAAATCTCTTCGTATCCTGGAAGCCAAGCGGCTGATGCACATAGAGCACCGTTCTTACCTTTGTGCCATCTGCTTTTCTGATACGCTCAACTCCCCTTGGGAGAGTATTCTGCATGGATAATATCACATCCGGTTCAAGTTTCTCCAAAAATGACGCACCATGAACAGAATCAAATGCCAGACGGTGCATCTTTGACCTTTTTACATCCGAACGCACGATAACATGAAAATCCGGAGCATCCGGAGACTCCTCAAGGAGTCCCTCAGCCCCGGTCACGAAGAACCATTCATGTTCACTTGCATTTTTTTTAACATATGCCGCAAAATCCTGAAGCACCGACAGTGCTCCTGTCTTACTCGCAGCTATATCCAGTACTGCAATCCTCATGTCCGGTTCCTCCCAATAAATTAGTGCTTAAGCCAAACGGTTTCGTTTACGATCTTTGCGTAGCTCTGGATGATCTTTACTACCTTTACGGAAACATTGCTGTCCGCATAATCCTCTGCTTCTACAACAGGTTCTTTATTTTCAAACATCGATACCGCGAGTTCTACAGCCTGCTCGACATCTTCCTGTTTTATTCCGCCGATCACGATAGTTCCCTTATCAAGTACTTCCGGTCTCTCTGTAGAAGTACGGATAAGTACTCCGGGGAAATCAAGCATCGCTGACTCTTCGGAAAGCGTTCCGGAATCGGACAATACGCAAAAAGCATTTTTCTGAAGCTTATTGTAATCCATATATCCGAAGGGCTTCATATTCTGAACAAGAGGATGGAATTTGAAATTCCTCTTCTCGATGAAATGCATGGATCTCGGATGTGTGGAATAAATAACCGGCATCTGATACTTCTCAGCTATACCGTTTATGGCATTCATAAGAGACATAAAGTTCTCTTCGAGGTCAATATTCTCCTCACGATGCGCGCTTACGAGGATATACTTGCCTGCTTCCAGATTAAGACGCTCAAGTACATCTGAAGCCTCGATCTTTTCTTTGTAGGTATTAAATACCTCTTTCATCGGTGAACCTGTGACAAACATCGTTTTTCCATCGATTCCCTCTGAGAGAAGGTAGCGTCTGGAGTGCTCTGTATAAGGCATATTTATATCAGAGATATGATCTACGATCTTTCTGTTGATCATTTCCGATACGTTCCAGTCCCAACAGCGGTTGCCGGCTTCCATGTGGAAGATCGGTATCTTGAGTCTCTTTGCACTTATCGCTGAAAGCGCTGAGTTTGTGTCTCCGAGGATAAGCAGTGCATCAGGCTTTACTTCCTGCATCAGCGCATATGACTTCGCAATGATATTTCCCATTGTCTCGCCAAGGTCTTTTCCCACGCTGTCCAGATAATAGTCAGGCTGGCGGAGATCCAGATCCTTAAAAAAGATCTCGTTTAATGTGTAATCATAGTTCTGTCCCGTATGAACGAGAACGTGATCAAAATATTTATCTGCACACTTGATAACAGCTGAGAGTCTGATGATCTCCGGGCGTGTACCAAGTATTGTCATTAGTTTCAGTTTGCTCATTTCGCTGCTCCTATCAAACCGGCTCTGCAAAGGTGTCCGGATGCTCCGGGTCAAATACTTCATTTGCCCACATGATCGTTACCATGTCGTCATCGCCTTCATTTATGATGTTATGTGTATATCCGGTCGGGATATCGATAACCTCTAATTTATCTCCGGAAACATGATAATCGATTATTTCATCCGTGCCGATCTTTCTGAACTGTATCAGTCCGTGTCCCTTTACTACAAGGAACTTTTCATTCTTTGAGTTATGCCAGTGCTGTCCCTTTGTGATGCCGGGGTGACTGATATTTACGCTCACCTGTCCACGTTCAGGACTCTTTAGAAACTCTGTAAAGGAGCCTCTGTTATCAACATGCATGTTCAACGGATATGAAAATGCGTCCGTCGGAAGGAAGCTAAGATAAGTGCTGTAAAGCTTCTTTTTGAAAGGATCCTGCATATCAGGTACCTGCAGGTTTTCACGGCTTTCCTTAAATTCACGTATCCACTTTGCGATATCACCGAGCTTCACATCATATACGAGACGCGGCGGAAAAGTCACAAATTCTCCTGCCGGAAGCTTTATACCGGTCTTAAGGATACGTAAAAACTGATCAACCACATCATCAACATATGCCAGATGCAGGATCGTCCCAGGGTCATTTATCTGGATTGGAAGATCTCTTGCGATATTGTGGCAGAAAGTAGCTACTACCGTATTGTAATTCGGCTTACTCCACTTTCCGAAGAGATTCGGGAATCGATATACGTATACCGGAACGTCATATTCTTTTCCGTATACAAACACCTCTTCCTCTGCCGCTCTCTTTGACGCGCCATAATCATTATTAAGTCCTGCCTGTGTCGATGAGGACAAAAGCACCGGCACAAGATTTTCGTGCTTTTCAAGCAGGTCCAGTATTCTCTTTGTAAGTCCTGCATTACCTGTCATAAACTCTGCAGGATCTTTCGGACGGTTCACACCCGCGAGATGAAAAACAAAATCGCAATCTGCCGTATATTTATCCAGATCCTCGTCAGATGACTCACGGGTATATTCGTAAATGTCTGTATATCCTGCATTTCTAAGGTTCCATACAAGATTACGTCCGAGGAAACCATTGGCTCCTGTAACTAAGATCTTCATTATTCCAAACCAGCCTCTCTGAGTCTCTCATGGATGTACTCAAGTTCCAGAAGCTTTTTCTTTACGCCTTCTACATCAAGGATCTCTGTGTTATCAGAGTTAAATGTATCAAACTTAGGTCTCTCTGTATTACCCTCAATGAAGTACTTATCGTAGTTCAGATCTCTGTTGTCGGACGGTACACGATAGAAGTTTCCTTCATCAATAGCTCTTGCACACTCTTCGCTTGTAAGAAGTGTCTCAGCCATCTTTTCACCGTGACGTACACCTATCACACGAGTCTCGTGATCCTCTGCATGGAAAAGCTGCTTTACAGCCTCAGCGAGCACCTCTATCGTACATGCCGGAGCCTTCTGCACCATGATGTCACCTGTGTGTGCATTTTCAAATGCGTAAATCACAAGTTCAACCGCTTCCTCAAGAGACATGATGAAACGTGTCATCTTTGGCTCGGTAATGGTGATCGGTCTGCCCTCCATGATCTGATCGATGAAAAGCGGAATAACTGAGCCTCTGGAGCACATAACATTACCGTAACGTGTTCCGCAGATAAGTGTATGCTCAGGCTCGATGGTACGGCTCTTTGCTACAAATACCTTCTCCATCATGGCTTTACTTGTTCCCATTGCATTGATGGGATATGCTGCCTTATCTGTTGAAAGGCATACAACCTTTTTTACGCCCTCATGGATCGCTGCTGTAAGCATGTTATCTGTACCGATAACGTTGGTCTTTACTGCTTCTACTGGGAAGAACTCACAGCTCGGAACCTGCTTGAGCGCTGCTGCATGAAAGATATAGTCTACGCCGTGCATAGCATCCTCAAGTGACTGCAGAGAACGCACATTTCCGATATAATACTTGATCTTCGGATTATTGTAGAGATGGCGCATATCATCCTGCTTCTTCTCATCTCTTGAAAAAATACGGATTTCCTTAATTCCTGTATTGAGAAATCTCTTGAGTACCGCGTTACCAAAGGAACCGGTACCGCCTGTGATCATCAGTGTCTTTCCATCAAAAATTGATTCGTTCATAATATCCTCCTCTATGAACGCAAATTTATATCTAACTAATTATTGTGATGTAAGGGTCAAAAGTAAATTTTGCCCCTTACTGATGTCACGGATTGCTTCATTGCTACGCAATTCCCGCAATCCTAAAACACTCGCATTCCGCGTAATAACGCTACTTGCTCGTGTTTTGCGGGTCCCAAGGTCTCAATCCTCTTTGTGCAAGCACAATCGGATTTTGACCTTTTGACCCTGACATCATATCGCGCAAAATGAACGCATTCCACGAAATTACATATTAACGGCTTCTTCAAGCATCTTAACGGATTTACAAACATCAAAATGTTCTACCAGATAATTTCTGCCGTTCATACCAAATTCATTGAACTTTTCCCGTTCCGAAACGATTTTTTTCACTGTGCTGCAAAAGCTCTCCAAGTCGTCAGACGCACACCACCAGCCGCATCTGGCTTCATATGTAACTAACGCATGTATGTCCGTAACACGGTCTGTCACAGCAAATACCGGCTTTCCTAACTGCATATATGAAAGGATCCTTGATGGATAGTTCGGGATCGTGAAATCAGGACTCAGGGAAACGATGCCGATATCCGCATCGGATAATCTTTTTTCGTATTCATCCCTCGGAAGCTGCTTTTCGAGGATGAGATTACCCGGCTTTTCTTTATCAATAAATTCCTGTATACGCGGTGCCTCTGTTCCATCACCTATAAACAAAAATCTCGCATCCGGAAAATCCTTCAGACTACGAATGCCTTCCAAAAGGAAGTCTACAGCCTGCGGACGACCGAGATTTCCGCCAAACATAAATGTTACCGGTCTGTCCTTGTCTTTTACGCGTGACTTCTGCTCCGGATCTTCGGGAAGTATTCTCACAGAATTCGGAAAGATCTCCAGCTTTTCTGCAGGTATGTCCGGCTCATTACTCCGTATATACTTGAGATTTCCCTCTGACATACAGCCAATCCTGTCAGAGTCTCTATAGAGTTTTTTCTCCATCCAACGGAAATACCGGTGCAGCAGACCGCCCTCTCTCATCATCTGGAGATCCACCGCATTCTGCGGAAAAATATCCTTAAGCATGAGGTAATTCACAGCCCCGAAATGCTTTTTTAGAGGCTTTAGTATGCCTGCGAGCGTGATCGGAGGTGTGGGATAGATTATCAGATCTATCTTTTCCTGCCAAAAGAACTTTTTTACAGTTCCAAGTATCTTTCTGCCGATCATGAGCTGGATCAGTCCCTTTCTGATCTTGTCAGTATGAAACTGATCCGGAAGCGTCACATACGCTGTACGGATATTTCCGCGGATATCGAGTTTGCTGTCATCCTGTCCCTCTGATGTACCGGCAGCTATCAGCACCTCATGTCCCTTATCTGCCAGCGCATTCACGAGATCCAGATAGATCGTTGATGATGAAAAGCTGAACTTTTGAAATAAGCACAATACTTTCATAATTTTTTCTCTCCCTGCTTTTATTTCCGGGATTTAAATGTTCAGCCCCCTTGGATTCTGAACATTTAAGGTAACCCGCAATTAAAGATTTGCTCCGCAAATAGCGAGTTACCATCGAATTATTTACACTTTCATACGCCCTCAGCAGCAAGTGCTTCGGGCTGTTATAAATACCTTCACAAAATCTTCAATATATCCGTAAGAGATGAAAGTGTGTAATCCTCGCGGATTCCCTCACGATAATCCCTGTTACGGTATACACCGTCACTTCGTGTTATGCGCGCAGTACGTATATCACTTGTATGAGAAATATAAAAATCCTTTTCAGGATTATCTCCCACATACAGCATTTCACTAAGAACTACGCCGAGTTTTTCTGAAATCTTATTAAACCCGGTTAGAGACGGCTTCCACGCATCTCTCCCGATCTCGTCAGTAAGGATTATCACGTCAAAATCCTTTTCTGCGTGAAGCGCTTCTACCTTTCGTCTCTGTGTTACGGCATAACCGTCTGAAAGGATTCCTGTTCGGAATCCTTTCTCTTTTAAGCCCCTAAGTGTGGCCTCTACATCCTTATGGTAAGTGATCTCCGGCTTATGCTCGCGGTAGACTTTAACAAGTGCCATAACATTTTCTCTGCTGTCTTCTGTACCAACCGAACACAGAAAACGATTGAACACTTCCCGAGAGCTTTCCTCTGCCAGACTTAGAAAACGCTCTTTAATCTCAGAAGCAGTGAGTTTTTTACCATTAAGCAATCCTGCAAGAGTCATATCTTCTCCGGCAAGTGCCCTTGCTACAGCAGTATATCCGCTTCTCGCGTATTCCATCTCAGAGATCAGTGTATCATCAAGATCAAAAATAACTGCCTTCGTACTCATACTCCCGCTCCATTTTTTCATTAAGCATGATACTCTGATCAAATCGGAGGAATGTCAGATTATCTCTGAAATTCTCATTGTATGTAAGCTGTTCTCCTGAGAGAAGTCTGTAAAGATTCTCGCAGGAATCTGCACCTGCCATTATGGACATCGGCGCTCCTCCGCCAAATCGAGGATTGATCTCTATATATTCAATGCCTCTTTTTGTCTTCATACACTGAACTGTAATATGTCCGATCGGCTTTAATTCCTGCATGAGACGTGTGACATCTTTCATGATTTCCTGATCACGTGTGATAACTCCCTTTGCGATCTCTCCGCTTCTGGTAGCTATACGTATCCTCGGCACCAGTGTTATAAGTTTTCCATCAAAATCAAGGAAAGCATCTATCGTGTACTCCGTGCCTTCCATAAACTCCTGCACGATCGGCTTATCAATAAGTTTACGATATGTTGCCAGTTCTTCCTGATCATTTACCTTAAATGCATTTATGGATGAACTACCGTCAAGAGGTTTGATAAAGAGCGGGAATTTCAGGTTTTCACTGTCATCAAGTTCTTCGTCCGTAAGCATATGCGGAACCTTGAAACCATGCTCCTCGAGAAATTTCTGGGTATTTTTCTTATCACGGCAGATGTTTATGACACTTTCATCAGAAACCAGTACTTTTGCATTAGTCTCTTTTTCGATCCTACCCTTGTTTTCGGATAAAAGTCTTAACTCGGTGTCGATGGTCGGAACGATGAGCGATATATCCGCACGCTTGCATATATCAATAATGGAATCTATATACTTTACACCTTCTGAAATTCTCGGAACGATCTCCTTAATATCCGCAAAGTAAAGCGCCGGAGCCAGTTCTGAGCAATCTGCAGCGACTATATTTCCTTTAATCCCAAGACGGTCTCTTGCATTCTTAAAGCAATTTATCAGTTCCACCCTACGTCCGGCAGACAGAATCAAAACGTTGATCATTTTACTTTATTCTCCTCTATGCTCCTCAGGCGTACCTGTGAAAAATTCCATGGTCGCTGATGTTTCGGAGTTTATTCCTTCTCTGTGAAAAACCTTCCCAACTGTCATGAGTATTATCTTTACATCCAGAAGAAATGACAGATTTCTCACATATTCTACATCATATTCAAATTTCTTTTCCCAGGTTATCGCATTTCGTCCGTTTACCTGAGCGAGTCCTGTAAGTCCCGGCAATACATCATGACGATGCTTTTGTTTCTCGTTATAAAGGGGAAGATACTGTACGAGAAGCGGTCTGGGACCTACGACAGACATTTCACCCTTTAAGATATTGAATAATTCCGGGAGCTCATCAAGGGATGTAGCCCTGAGTTTTTTTCCGAAAGACGTGAGTCTGACTTCATCCGGCAGCAAATTTCCCTCCGCATCTCTTTCGTCAGTCATACTTCGAAATTTGCAAAGTCCGAATATCTTTCCGTTTAGTCCTGGACGCTGCTGCCTGAATATCACAGGACTTCCGAGCTTTACTCTGACTAGAAGAGCCGTGATAAGCAATACCGGAGACAGACATATTATCGCCGTAAGCGACAATATGATGTCCAGAAGTCTTTTTATATATTTTCTATATAACATTCCTTTTCACCTTTCGGAAACGCATCGCAAGTGAATTTCTTAATCGTCCGAGTCAACCGGCTTATGATAATCCTTAAAATTATATGTCCGAAGCTTTTCGTCTTCTTCCACTGCCTCTGCCGCATCCTTAAAATCTGTATGAGTCTCACCGGGTATATATACTCCCGGAGTGTACTTATACGTAGGCACGAGTTCTCCGATCCACTTATGAACATCGAGTCTCTCGGAACGTGATGCGTTATCAAGGGCATGGAGCTTTTTATAGAAGCTCTCCTCATCAAATTCAATAGGTTTTCCGATATGGATGAGCTTATTCGGAGTATCCTGCATGCCTTCTTCTTTCATGAGCATCTCTTCGTAAAGCTTTTCTCCCGGACGTAATCCTGTGAACTTGATCTCAATATCTTCACCCGGTACATATCCTGATAAACGGATAAGGTTACGGGCGAGATCAAGGATCTTTACCGGTTCTCCCATATCGAGGATAAAGATCTCTCCGCCCTTCGCATATGCGCCAGCCTGAAGTACCAGCGAAACCGCCTCAGGTATCGTCATGAAGTAACGGATGATCCTCGGATCTGTAACTGTTACCGGACCGCCCTCAGCTATCTGCTTTTTGAAAAGCGGTATTACCGAACCGTTTGATCCTAGGACATTTCCGAAACGTACTGCAACAAACTCGGTCTTTCCTCTGTGGTTATAGGACTGCACGATCATCTCACAGATCCTCTTTGTGGCACCCATTACATTTGTGGGATTTACAGCCTTATCCGTGGAGATCATTACAAATTTATCTACATCATTATCTACCGCAGCCTGTGCCACTTTCCAGGTTCCCATGACGTTATTTTTGATAGCCTCGTTGGGGCTCACTTCCATGAGCGGAACATGCTTGTGCGCTGCCGCATGATATACGATATTCGGACGATAGGTCTTAAAGATATCATTTACACGCTTGGTATTACGTACAGAACCGATAAGCACCTTGAGATTAAGCTCAGGGAACTTTTCCGCAAGTTCCTGCTGAATGTCATACGCACTATTCTCATAGATATCAAGTATGATCAGCTGTTTCGGGTGGTGTGTCGCGATCTGTCTGCAAAGCTCAGAACCGATAGAACCGCCTCCACCCGTAACGAGTACGACCTTTCCCGTAACATAAGCCATGATGGAATTAAGATCTACCTGAATAGGCTCGCGCCCAAGGAGATCCACTACATCTACTTTCTTAAGCTGACTTACGCTTACTTCACCGTTAACCAGCTGATATATTCCCGGAAGTGTTTTCAGTTCACACTTTGTTTCCTTACATACGTCAAGGATCTCTTTCATCTGCTGTCTCGCTGCACTCGGTATGGCAACGATGATCTCATCGATATCATACTGTGCCGCAGCCTCCAGAATATCCTCACGTCCGCCGACAACCTTTACTCCATGGATATAATTTCCAATCTTCCCACGGTCATCATCTATAACACACATGACGCTCTTCTGGATATACTTGCTGGTATTCATCTCACGGATAAGCGAATTACCTGCTTCTCCCGCTCCGATCACCATTACGTTCTTATTTCGTGCACTTTCTGTCCGCTTCTGCACAAAAGTTCTGAAAAGACGGTACGCAAAACGCGATACAAGCACCAGCGCAGTTAACACGGAAGCATACTGAAAATAATAACTTCTCGGCATCGTGAAATGAAGGAAGATCATTCCCGCAGCCTGAAGCATGCTGGTAACGAGGCATGCCGATACGGCAGATGTCATCTCCGGTATGCCGGCATATGTCCATAAACTGGAATAAAGATGAAAAATATTAAATATAAAGATAGTCAATATGATGTTTATCGGAAGGAAGCGCCATATGTTTTCCTGCCACATATAACCGCCTGCCGTAGACATCATTTTGGCATATGAAAGATCGAATCTAAGTAAAATTCCAAGGGCACACGAAGCCATGACCGCAAGAACATCATAAGTGATAAGTCCCATGCGGCGGATCAGTAATTGTTTATTTTCAATAAGTTTTTTCATGATTTATCTATCGTTTCCGGCTGTACCGAAGAGTTAATCTATTAATCCCATAATCCGAGTTATTATAGCAAATCCGTATATATCAGTCAAAATCGCTATCCGCAATCAAAAGCAATGAGAAAAACACCACGCTGTAAGGCGGTACTATAAAGCAGTTCTCAAAAAATGATGCCATAAGAAGCGCAAAAACTCCCGAAAGAGCCAGTCTCCTGTCCGGATACCATGAGTAATTCTGTGTCTCATAATGAAACAACGCTCTGTACAAAAGCCATAAGAACAGCAGAAATACTATTATTCCATGAACCGTCAATATATCAAAGAGTCCATTATGAACTTCAAATATAAAGAAACTTTTTAATTCATAAGACGATCCTACGCCTGTAAGAGGACGATGTATAAAAGCTTCCCACAGTTCTGACCAGATAGCTTCACGACCACTCAGCACGTCTTTATATAATATCTTTAACTGGAATCCCGTCCTTCCGATAGCTGCGTACAACCCTGTAAACGCGATACTTCCGAGTGTGAACAACATTACTATCAGACGAAAAACATTTCTTTTTCCGGAAACTAACGGCAGCAGCAGCCAGACACCGCCGAATACAAGGAGGGACACTATCATGGATCGCGCATGATAACAGATAAGCAGTAAACATGTAGCAGCAAAAAAGACTATCTGTACCCACTTAATGTAATCAAACATAAAGTCATTTTTAATATATTCCAGAAAGACCACTCCCATTATGAAGAAAACGAGAAATGCCAGTCCAGCCATATTAAAGCCATAATCCCAACGTACGATCGCATACCATGGGATCACCAGTAAAAACGCGCATCCGGAAATGATCCTCTTTGTTTTTTCAGAAATCTTCATCCACCCTGTAAGAAACAGTAAAAGCGTCATGCTCCATACGACCAGGACTGCTCCCTTATTTGAATGAAGTATGAAAAGATTTATAGCAGCTGCCACATCTGCCGCTATCATCACACAAAGATCTGTGAGACTGTCCTTTATATTTAAGTTCAGTAAAAATAATAATCCAAGTCCTGCGCACAGGATCAGCGTTCCATATGGTGAAACAGCCGCATAAAACGGCTGCCACAAAAATGATGATATATAAAACCACAGAAACAGCAACACAACCAGTATGTCCGTGGCTTTCTGCTTTTTTTCTTTAGTCAGCATTTTTCCTCTGCATCAGCTTTCTCAAGACAAGCATCGCCTCTCCCCTGAAAAGAAAGAGAAGCAACAACACTATTCCTGCATTCCACCAAAAATAGTTTTTCATATTAAAGATCACGAGAAGCGATTCGATCATAAGCAGCATTATCGCCCATATATCACGTAAGATCTTTACTTCCAGCTTCACGTGCTTTCGCACAAACACAAAAGCAAGTGCGAACATCACAAAATAAGAGCAAAGAGTGGCAAGTGCGGCACCAAAAGTATTGAATCTCATAATACCGAAATAATTAAGGATTATATTTACGAGCGCGCCAACACCTGTTGCACGCCCCATACTCTTTCCGTCACGAAATGCAAGTGCGATGGATCCGAGAAATCCCTCAAGGGCACCAAAGATCACGGAAACAAGAAGCGGCGGAACCAGTATCCAGGCCTCGTAAAAACCCTTCCTAAAGAGAAGCGCGGCAATTATCCTTAAAAGCCAGATTATCCCTGCGCATCCCATAAAGAGAACTGCTTCATATGTACGGTACATTTCGGAGAAAAACTTTTCTCTGTCCGCACCCTTATACTCCTTAACAGCCGACATCTGCCACGCCTGAGCAAATATCCTCTGAACAGTCTGCAGTATCGCGGGTATCTTGTACGCAGCGCCATAAAGACCGTTCTGCGATGCTCCGAGCATCAAAATTATGTAATAACGGTCAATAGCATTATTTACCCAGCTGGCAGTTGAGTAAAGAAGCATTGATGAACCGTAAGTCGTGACCTCATTTTCAAGACAGTCCGCACCTGCTCCGGCTTTTTCTCTTTGGATCGCCTGCTTTATACCGGACTTTCCATCAATTAAGAGAAACATTATCAGGAAAGACCCCAAAAATGCTATCATCTGCGCCAACAGATATCCGAGAAGCCCCATCGAAATCACAAGCAGGAAGAACAGATTTGACATTATAACAAGCAGCGTACATGATACGCTTCCTGTGATCATTATCTGAACCTGCTCTGTCCCCTGACAATAGAGAAGCATAAACTCATAGAAACTGTCACAAATATACAGCACAGCAAAAAGAATGAGTAATAGCGGCATGTTTCTGCCTGCCATAAATCCCGGTCTCGGCAGTCCTGTATAGAGATATGCCGCCAGCAGCAATGATATTCCGGCTGTTATAAGGACCGAGCGAATTACCTTTTTTAATCCATAAAGAAGTATCCTGTCCCGATCCTTCACATGGTCAAGACCGAATCTAAGGGCTGCCTCTCCCGCATTTACTGATAAAAGCGGCACCAACAGCAGCAGCGTCGTCTGCATGACATCCGCCACACCGTATTCTGCTTCCGTAAGAACTGATGTGTAAAAAGGAACCAGACAGAATACCAGAACCTTAGATACAAAGGAACTCACCGTAAATAGTGCCATATTATGAAAAAGATACCGGTATTTTCCCTCTTTCATCTCATCTTCTCCGGTAATTTATTCTTTACTCCGTTTCCTGCGATCATTTCTCCGTTAAAGATCACGCACAGAAGAAACAGCAGTAACGGTGCATAATCCGCCCACATGAGATCCATATCGATAAAAGACTCGATAAAGATCGCAAATAAAGCCGAGGCTGCACAGATCTTTTCATTGGCACCTTTTTGCAGAACAGACCTCATATCCTTTAATCTGCTCCATATGAGAATCATTGAACCCACAAATACCGTCAGCCCGTAAACTGCCAATATGTCATACATGGCATTATGGATATTATACTCAAAGAAACTCCTGAGCTTTCTTCCCGAACCTATTCCAAAAAAGATCTGTGTACGAAGGATCTCCCATACCTCATACCATATCTGTTCGCGTCCCGAAAAGATATTTTTGTAGAAGAAAGGAAGTTTCATATTGAATCCGGTTCCACCAAGGACCACATATACTGCTACAAAAAGGAGTGATCCAAGTGTAGAAAACAGTACCAGTGATGTATATGCCCACTTTCTCTTAGCTATAAATCTCATACCCACATAGAAGAAAAAGAGAAACAGGAAAAGTGCGAGAAATGCCCCTCTCGCAAGATGCCAGAGGACCAGAGTCACTACACGGATAACGGAGATAACGATAAAAAATCCGTATATTTCTTTCCTTGATGTAAGAAACGTAAGCAATATCATTGCCCCGAAAAATGTAAATACCGTAACCGTGGCACCTGTATTTGAATTATACGAAAATGCCCTGTCGTACAGAAACCATGATATAAACATCACGAGAAAGAAAACTCCCGAGACCTTTTTCTGGAGTTCCGTGAACTTTATATGAGGCGCAAGATACCAGATCAGTAAAAAGTCCGCTATTATCAGGAAACATCCCTTATTTGAACCTATTATAAAAAGATTCAAAAGCGCTATCACGAGTGTCGCCCCCATAACCCACAGCATCCTGTCACCTGTTTTGAGCGCCTTTATCAGATTTACGTTATTAAAGAAAAGCAGCGCTAATGCCGCAAATACTATGCTCGTATTATATATTTCCGTTACATGATAAAAACCTGGAAATGTCCAGGTTCCGGCATAAAAAACCATTAGGATAACAAGTGCCGCCCAGTTCAGGATCGTCTGCCTGAGCGAAGGCGCAAAACGATTCTCTGAAGCTCCTGTGCTCTGCTGTTCCATGAAGTTGACTCCTTATCTATTGCATTGATCAGGCGATCATGATTACCGTCTGTCAGAAGTTCTCGTATTTTCTCCGCGATTTCCATAGGATCATCGGGATCATGAATCAAATCTTTCTCCTCTATACCTGCCAGAACGGATAAAACTCCGCATCTGTCCGACAGAAGAAGATCTTCTCCGGACAACAGCGCTTCGAGGGGCGCCAGTCCAAAGGTCTCAAAAATACTGTTTTGTATATAAATCGAATGTTTTCGGTATTCTGACTGCATTTCTGCAGCTGTCAATCGTCCCAGATCATTTACAAAAGAAAAACGCCGGATTTCCGAAGAATCTGCGCCTTCTGCTCCTGCAACGGTCAATGACATCTCCGGAAAACCGTTTTCCCGTAAATACGCTATTGCCTGCGCAATACGGACAATACGCTTCCTCGGCATTCCTCCGCCGACAGAAAGCACGGAAAACTGTTTCCGTTCCTCGTCATTTTCTGACTTATCTGTACCAAACTGTTCCCAGCTTACTCCATTTGTAAGAAATGCTATTTTCCTGCGTTCCTCGGGATAATACTCTTTCAGCCAGTCTGCAAACTGCTCCGAAACCCCCAGTATCAGGTCTGCCATATCAAGCATCTTTCGCTCATCACGAGCCATCGCTTCATCCGGCACTCTGTTTATCCTGTCTTCATATTCCACACATCCATGCATGAGATAAATACTTGGTATCTGAAATATTTTTGCGATCTTCATTCCAAGGAGATTTTGCCTTGAATATCCCGAAAATACCGCAGCATCTGCATCCGGCATCTTTCTCAGGATCTCAAGAGCGCGTTTCACCTTACCACGAGACGCAAGTGTCAATGTACCTGCCGGAAGTGCATTTTTAAGCGCTAGTGTGGCATTCGCAGGTCCAGTCCCGGAATAGTCATCGCCTATTAGAAATATTCTGTTCCTCTGCATATTCCTTTTTACCTCTGAACATCCATCTGACCGCCTGCATCACAGAAACCTGCCCGCCAAACAACGCTTTTTTTCTCACTGCAAACTGGATACATAAAAGCGGCCAGAGTACTCTGCTCATTCTGTAATATCCCGCGCCGCGGTTTCTGAAAAAGATCCTGTCATAACCCTTAAACCATGTAGATTCATTAGGTATGAGTCCCGCTATCCTTTCCGGAATATAGGTGATCTTTAATCCATTCTTCAGGCAATCCCATAAAAAGATATTTTCCTCACCCATGGCATACTTCGCTCCGGCACCAAAGGCTTCATCAAGAACGATGTTTTTTTCTCTAAGTGATGATAAACGAAATGCTACCTCCGGAGAAAAGATCTTCATTGTTGACAGCCTGCCCATCTGTCTCTCCCTGTCAAATATCGGAGAATGACGCTCCGGTCTCTCTATAAAGAAAACCAGCAGGTCTGATTCAGGATGTCTCTTAAAGGCATCAAGTATCTTTTTCTGGTAATCCTGAACATACTGTACATCATTATCACAGAAAATGCAGATTTCAGCGCCTTCTTCCTTAGCCACCCTAAGAGCTCTGTTCCTGCTCTTGCTAAGCCCTCTTTCAGGTACGGTTATCATCCTGATCTTCTGCATATCTGACTCTGTCATATTGTCGTCAGCATGATCACTCTGATTAATAATGACCACATCTCCGCTGATATTTAATTCACGAACGATACTGTCATCCTCAAGATTCATCGCAGAAAGCAATACCGTTAACTTGTTTTCAGTATTATTCGGGATCATATTCTTCTTCCCACAGCATGAAGCGCATAAAAAGCGAAGCACCACATGCTCTTTATAAGACTCAGACCCTCTACTTTTCTGTAGAGATTCCAGATTCTCTGTATTGCAACCTTCTTATTTGCAGATAATGTGCCGCCGCTTCTGCGATAGAGTGTGAGCGGCTGATCAAGCCCCCACGCTTCATAACCGTGTCTCAATACTTTCCACCAGGTTGCCGTATCCTCACTCGGAACCTCCGGCATATGGATCAGTTCTTTTGATATAAGCTCCGTGTCAAATATCACAGTACTTGTAAAAATAGTCGTATTCTTTAATGCCTGTCCGTAATTCATGTGAAGAGGCACTCTGACTATCTTGTCAACTCCGACGCCGTCTTCGTCCGCAAACTCATACCCTGTAAAAGTGAAAGCCTTGTTTATCTTTGACTGAAAAGCAAGCTGTCTCTCCAGTTTCTCCGGCTCCCATATGTCATCTGCATCCAAAAAGGCTATATACCGTCCTCTTGCAGCATCTATCCCGACATTTCTGGCACTTGCCGCACCTCGCCTTTCGCCTGCATCAACGAAACGAATGCGATCAGGCTCTCCCTTTTCAGCATACTCATCAATAAAAAATCTGATCTTTTCAACACTGTCATCCTCAGAATGGTCATTCACAAGGATCAGTTCCCAGTCCTTATAATCCTGAGCGATAACGGAACGGATCGTATCGCAGATAAAGCGTCCGGCATTATGAACCGGTATCACAACCGAGATCATGGATTCCTTTTCTCCCCTTTTTGCATCTGACTTCCATCAGAACCTGCTGTTACGGTTTCACTCGTTCCCTCTGTGCTCTCTTTAGTAAATAAGATCTTGCACGTAAGGATCATGAGCTTGATATCAAGCCATATAGAATACTGTTCTATATAATAAAGATCAAATTTCAGCTTATCATACGGAAGAGTATTGTACTTACCGTAAAGCTGCGCATATCCCGTGATACCTGCCCGTACCTTCATCCGATAAGCAAATTCCGGCATAGATTTCTTGTATTTCTCGATAAAAGCAGGTCTCTCAGGCCTCGGTCCTACAAAGGACATATCACCCTTTAGAACATTGAAGAGCTGTGGAAGCTCATCGATCCTGCACTTACGGATAAATGCACCGACAGGCGTTATCCGCGGATCTTTTTCCATAGCAAGCACAGCCACTCCTGCACTTTCCGCATTTACGATCATGCTCCGGAACTTGTAAATCTCAAATTCTCTGGCATTTTTTGTACATCTAACCTGCTTATAAAGCACCGGGCCGCCATCAGAAAAGTGTATTACAAGCGCCGTAATGATCATTATGGGCGATGTCAGAATGATAAGGATCAGTGAAAGAACAACATCCATGATCCTCTTTATGATCCGTTCCTCATATTCCAAAGGATTACCTTCCGTAAGCAATAGCGGTGTATCAAATAAATGCACCGGTGTGGAACCATTCAGAATGATATCCGAGATCTTCGGCATTACGTATATTCTTTTGGAATTTTCATAGCAATACTTGAATACATTATTACGTGTTTCTGCAGGGATATCCCAAAGCATTACCGTGTTATATTTTGATATAACCGTAGTGACCTTATCCCATCCCTCGTCCGTGCTTATAGACTCGGCAATATGAAACTGATCTCTTCTCGTTGCGAGCTTATCCTTAAATTTTCTAATGGACTTTCCTCTATATACGAGTAGAACGTCATACGGTCTGAACATCCTCTGATAGATCCTGCCCATAACCGAGATCCACATCCCCGAAAAAACTGTCTGGAGTACCAATACTATAAGTAACGGAACCGGATTCGGAAACTTATAAGACAAAAGCATTACAACAAAGTAAAAAAACGTACCGGTAAACGATGCCGTAAAGACAAAGGAAAACATCACTTCCCCGATCTTTCTGACACCTACCAGTAATCCTCCGAATACTCTTCCAAGGAAAATAAATACTCCGATATAAAGAGCCATTACAAACAAATGACCCCTGAAATACAGCTGTGTCCTGAATTCGAGATTATATATCCTGTTAAGAATGTACAGGATCGCTCCCGAGTCAACCGCTATCATGACTGCACACACAGCCAGCATATAAAGGCGCCGCAGCGCATCTGTCGATTTAATTGCTTTCATCTCACACTATCGCTTTCCGGCAAAAATAAGCGCCAGTGCTCCCGGCACCCCTAATAATGCCAGTCCAGCCGGCAAAAATTCTCTATCTCTTACTTCTCTATTTGCCACTCCTCTGAATCTGAGGTAGTGACTGATGTATTTAACTTTCAATGGCGACCAGGGTGTATTTTTTGATCGATTAACATAATAGAGATACCACCCTGTGGGGTTCTCTTCTCTAAGTGCCGCCACCCTGTCTGTAAGTCCGGATTCTACGAGTTCACAGACTGTCAGTATCTTTGGCAGTACCGCCAAAACACATTCTCTGTCTATCTCATCATACACTACATCTTCCGGAACATACTTTTCTCCTGGGATCTCAGGGAACAAATGCCTTTTCAAAAGCTCCGTCTTAAAAACAAGAGTTGTCTCTCCCTTAAATCCCTGCCTGTACAGGCCCTGAAGCGTACTGAAAGAAATATCCGGCATCACAGCATCGTAAAGAGTATGCTCTTCATCTGCTCCCTTATGAGCGACAATACCGCCGCAATCCCGTTTATCAGCCACTTCTGACCACTTCATCAATATATCAGAAACCGCAGTTGATGTAAAACTGTCATCCGAATCAAGGCATACAAAAAGCTCTGTTTCCGTAAGCCTTACTCCGGTATTATGAGCCCGCATCTTTCCGCCATTCTTCTGTTTATAATAGCGGATAGAAAGCAGACCATCATTTATCCATCTGTTTACAAGCTTCTCTGTCCCATCCGTCGAACCATCATCAACGATAAGCCACTGAAAGTCTCTGTCTGTCTGAGCACAGAGACTTTCGTAAACTCTTGGAAGAAGCTTTTCCCGATTATAAGTTGGTGTAAAAACAGTCAGTTTCAATCTTTTCTCCAGCTTTAGTTCCAAAATGCCTTGTAATCCGCAAGTTCCATTTTCTGTCTTTCCGGAAGATCGTAATGAAGAACGGTTCTGACCCCTGTACTTCCGACTTCTTTGAGCCCTGTATCCTTTAGGTAGTCGATTATAGGACTCTCCTTTGACAAAACGATAAATTCCGTGTTTGTTTTCTGCATTGCTTCCAGGAAGTTATCTTCAGGGATCGCCACATTTTTTGTGATCACATTAAGCAGCCTGTTTACGTATATATTCTGCTCTTTAACCTGATCATCCTGCTCTTCTCCGTTGATTATCGCGAGATACTGTGTCCTGTCCGCAGCAAGCAGTATCGATGCATCGTACTGCCGGAGTTCCATCTGCATATTAAAGTCACAAAGAGCTACCGGATATTCCACCTCTGAATTGTCGCGGATCACCTGACTTACGGCAATGACCTCGTTTGGTATCTTGTAATAGTTCTCCGCCGGTATGTAACCGTCTGCATATACATATGTCCCTGCCCCTATAAATATCAGCGTAATACCTATAAAGACCGGTATACGTGCCGCAGAATTTTTCTTATACAGAAATTCGACAGCCAGGTAAGCCACAGTCACTATGACAGGCGCGATCCAGAAAAACCTGTAATATTCTTTATTAATATCAAATATATGATTAACTACTACCGGAACCACCGGATTAAATATCGTTATAAGAAGCATAAGTGCCGGAAACGCAAAGATCCTACGTTCCCTGTCTTTTCCCTTTACAAGGAAAAAGATCGCTGCTGCTGCCCACAAAGCTAAATATAATCCGCTTCCGCAGTAATACTGTATGCACTTCAGTACATAAAGAAAACCTTCACTCTGAACCGTAAGTGTCTGCAAGGTATCACCTCATCATCTTGGATATGTATAAATAACAAACATTCCCCGCACGTATGCGATATAAAGAAGGATCAATATAAGGCATGGTAATACGCATAAAAATGCCTTTATAAGTACTGAAAATCTGCGTTTGATCACAGCTAACGGCAAAGTAAACACAGCTACAGCCGTTGGAACGAGCATATTCGCCGAATTCGACAATACTGCCGATCCTGTCGCCACAGCAAACAACATAAGCCAGATTTTCTTATCCCTGTCATCTTCCAAAAGCTTCATGTACAGCAGGAAAACAAGGGGCATAACTACGTTTCCGAGTATTGCCTTTCCTTCATATGTTCTGGTCGTCAAAAAAGCTGATGCCGTATAGATCGTCGTAAAAAAGAAATTCATAATGCCGCAGAAAAACAGGAAAACTGCTGTTTTTCCATAATTATCCTTAAATAACTTCTTTCCTATCCTGTAGTAGATGAGATTCGACATTATGATCGTCACAGCTTCCATTACAGTTTTCGTCCACAAAAGAGGATGAACGCCTGTAAGCTTGCACATTACTGCGTCATTTAAGGGATATGTCGCAAAAAAGTATCGCATCTCAAAGTGATCCTGCCACATTCCTGTATAAGGATCATAGATATTCAGCATATCCGTCTGAAGCGAGGTTGTTGCAGTTGCCACGTAAAATGCCGCATCAAGCGTAAACTGATACGCATGAATGATCACAATAAGTTCTGCCATCATCAAAGCGGCTGCTACACACGCAAATCCCCAGTGTTCTGTCAGAAATCGTCCTATTTCTCTTAACTTAGGCACAAAGAGTCTGCGATTCAAAAAGGCCGCAGCAATGATCACCACTGCCAGGATCACCGCCCATATTTCAGACAGAAGCGACAGCGGTCGCCATTTTAGCATGATCGGGACACATACCAGTTCAAAAGTCAGATAGTAAATAAAAAAACCCGTTATAACAGAAACGGTCGCTGAAAACGGACGGTCTTTCAACCGTCCGGTCACCAGCGAGCCGAATGCTGCATAAAGTATAAAATTCAAAATTATCAGGGCTGTCAGTATCAGAAGCTGTATCATGAATCCGTCCTGTCAATTTCCATTATCCGAAACCGTTGATCCTGCATTATCCTGCATCTCCTGCATGGATTTCTCCATGGATGTGATACTGCCATAAAGAGTATTGATCTTACGGTTCAGCGTAAATATAGCCCCGATGGATACCACTGCATATATCGCAAAAATGATATATCCTGTGATCAGAATCTTCCATTTTTTCCGATTATCCAACAGGTCCTCCTCTGTTCCGGCCGCTCCACCTGCGTGAATCTCATCATTTCCACCGGAAAATCCTCTGCGCATCATATCGAGCAGAGTATTTAACGGTCTTTCCGTCAATCCCGATGTCAATATCAGAAGCGTACCAAGCACAACCAGAACAATTCTCACGATCATTTTTTCAGATCCTTTTCATCCTGTGAAAGGTACCACTCGTACTCTCTGCGGATACCTTCTTCAAGGTCAACCTTTTCTTTCCATCCGATAGAATGAAGCTTTGAAACATCACAAAGCTTTCTGGGTGTTCCGTCCGGCATGTCGGAATTCCATCTGATCTCACCTTCAAAGCCTACGACCTTCTTTACAAGCTCTGCCAGACCCTTGATAGTGATCTCTTTGCCTGTTCCTATATTAACATGCTGCTCACCGCTGTAGTTCTCTAAGAGATAAACGCAGGCATCAGCCATATCATCCACATACAGGAACTCACGAAGCGGAGAACCTGTTCCCCAAAGCTCTACATATTCAGCATTTGCTTTCTTTGCATCATCAAACTTACGGATCATAGCAGGCATTACATGGCTTGTTTCAAGATTGAAATTATCATTCGGTCCGTAAAGATTTGTCGGCATGCAGCTGATAAAATCATCGCCGTACTGTCTCTTAAAGAACTTGCACATTTCCATTCCGGAAATCTTTGCAATAGCATATGCCTCATTTGTAGTTTCAAGAGGGCCTGTCAGAAGCGCATCCTCCGGAATAGGCTGAGGAGCCATCTTCGGATAAATACAGGAGCTTCCAAGAAACAGAAGCTTCTTTACATGATGATCATGCGCAGCTTTTATAACATTACACTGAATAATGGAATTGATGTAAATGAAATCAGCAGGATATGTCTGATTTGCGTTTATACCACCAACATGAGCTGCTGCGAGAACAACATACTCCGGCTTCTCTTCTTCAAAAAAGCGAAATACATCTGCCTGGTTCGTAAGATCCAGTTCATGATGTGTACGACCAATAACGTTTGTATAGCCTTTTTCCTCAAGGCTTCTGACAATGGCAGATCCTACAAGTCCGCGGTGGCCTGCCACATAAATCTTTGCACTCTTTTCAATCATTTTTATTTTGCCTTCTTCTGTGATGCGAGATACTCTTCCGGTGTCTGACCTGTGATCTCCTTCATATCTGCATCCATCATCATCTTAACGAGACCCTTGAAATCTGTCTTTCTCTTCCAGCCAAGTTCCTTCTCTGCACGGCTTGAATCACCCCAAAGGAGCTCAACCTCTGCCGGACGGAAGTACTTCGGATTAACCTCTACGTAAACCTTTCCTGTTACCTTGTCGTAACCCTTTTCGTTTACGCCGGTGCCTCTCCATGCAAGCTCGATTCCAACAGCCTTAAATGCCTCTTCAACAAACTCACGAACAGCATGTGTCTCGTTAGATGCAAGAACATAGTCGCCCGGCTTTTCCTGCTGAAGGATTCTCCACATACCTTCTACATAGTCTCCTGCGAAACCCCAGTCACGCTTTGCGTTGAGGTTTCCGAGCTGAAGAACATCCTGATCTCCCTTTACGATATGTGAAACAGCCTGTGTGATCTTTCTTGTAACAAATGTCTCACCACGACGAGGTGACTCATGGTTAAAGAGGATACCATTGCAAGCGTAGAGACCATATGCCTCACGATAGTTTACTGTGATCCAGTATGAGTAGAGCTTTGCTGCTCCGTACGGGCTCTTAGGATAGAACGGAGTCTTTTCTGACTGCGGAGCTGTATCCGGGATACCTCCGAAAAGCTCAGATGTAGATGCCTGATAAAATCTGCACTTGATACCATTCTTTTTGATAGCGTCAAGGATACGAAGTGTACCGATACCTGTTGTCTCAGCAGTGTACTCAGGAACCTCAAATGATACACCTACGTGTGACTGAGCTGCGAGGTTGTAGATCTCTGTAGGCTGGATCTGCTCGATCAGTCTGTTAAGGTTACTGGAGTCAGTCATATCTCCATAGTGAAGGAAAAATGTCTTATCCTTAAGTTCCTTATTGTAGTAGAGATGGTCAATTCTCTTTGTATTGATGCTGGACTGTCTTCTGATGATACCGTGTACCTCATAGCCCTTTTCCAGAAGCAGGTCTGCAAGGTAGGAACCGTCCTGTCCTGTGATACCTGTAATAAGTGCAACGTTTCTCATAAATAATCCTTTCATAACCGAAGCCTTTTTAAACGGCTTCAAACACCTCAGAACAGCTGCTGCCGTTCAATTACATTTCGTCAATATATTCTCTGATGGCATCCTTCCAGTCAGCAAAACGGAAATCACCGGTAAGACGCAGCATATAATTATCCAGAATAGAATATGCCGGTCTGTCAGTGCTCTGGGGATTCATCTTTTTATACTCTTCTGTTGTAACGTGATTTACCTTTGTATTCTTGCCTGCAAGTCTGAAGATCTCTTCTGTGAAATCAGCCCAGTTTGTATCTCCTTCACAGGTTCCGTGGAACAGACCATAGTTATCTGTCGGTAGAAGATAGTGGATTGCCTTTGCAAGCTCCTTTGTGCTGGTAGGTGTTCCGAGCTGATCCTTTACAACGCTTACTTCATCGTGATTTTCACTGAGTCTCAGCATTGTTTTTACAAAGTTCTTTCCGTCTCCATAGAGCCATGCTGTACGGATAGTAAAATATCTCTTTGCAAAATCACGCACAAAATTCTCACCTGCAAGCTTTGTCCTTCCATACATACTTACAGGTCCTGTTGTATCAAACTCTGTATACGGGCGATCTCCATCACCGCGGAATACATAATCTGTAGAGATATGCACCAGTTTTGAATCTGCTTCCGTAGCTGCGATAGCCAGATTCCTGGGGCCGAGTGCATTGATCTTATATGCAAGATCCCCTTTTGTTTCCTGTTCATCAACCGCTGTGTAGGCAGCGCAATTTATGATTGCGTAGGGTTTCAGCTCTTTTGCAAGAGAAATTACCTGATCCACGTTTGTGATATCAAGTGCGTGGATGCCTTCACCCTCAGCTACATCAGTATTATAGATCTCATACTCAGTACTTCCGGCAAATTCACGGTTTACTGCTCTTCCAAGCTGACCGTTGCTTCCTGTAACCAGCAGTGTTTTCATGATAGCTTTATCCTCCGCTCTATTATAACAGGATGCACTCTCGCCTCCTGTCCCATGATTAACTAAGGTATTGTACCATCTTTTGTCAAGCTTGTCACTGTTTGTTAAAAACTAGAAATAAAGACAAATAAAGTGTATCCTATTTATCAGAAAAAACAGGTTCTGCCTGAAAGATCAAAGGAGAGCTTTATGTCCCGTAGTAATGCTAAAAATCCGTTTTTTGAGTTTTTGGATAAAAACCGCATATCTCTGATAATCGCGCTGATACACTGGATCATCACTTTTTTTACGGATAAATTTATTTTCACAGTTTCACCCATAGCTGAGCCACTGAATTATTATCCGTGTAAGATCCTGCTTTTTATCCTGCTCTTCGTGATCTGGAGAGCCGTTATCAGACACACGCCTGAAACTATGAGCATCCTTAAGTATGCTGCTATCTACTTTGTTCCAATAATTGCCGTGCTTATTTTTAAGCTTCCAGAGGGATTTCTTTCAAACGACGAAACACTCATATTCCAGGAAGCCTCAAACCTTGCGAGCTACACCTGGTTTTATTACATAACCACATGGTACTACATTATTTCAATGATGCTTATACCTGCATGGTTCGGACCGATTCTCGTCAAAGTAGCTATACAGCTTCTTGTATGCGGATACGTAGTGCACAGGCTTTCAAAGTATCTTTCTGCCAAATACGGTATGATCCAGTATCTGGCATTTATGATCCCGCCTGTGCTCGCTTATACTACATCGGCACATCGTATCCCGGTTTACTTTTTGCTATATCTGTTCCTACTGTTCACACTGCTGATGGACAAACTCGAAGAAAAATCCATCACACGCGCAAAGCTTCTTTGGATCTTATTTCTCGGCGCTGTCCTTACCCAGTGGAGAACCGAAGGAATATACTTTGCGGTCATACTTCCGATACTTTTATTCCTGACATATCCCGAACTCAGAAATAAAAGAAAAGCTATTACACTCATAGTTTCTGCGCTTATCATCCAGTATATCGTAGCCATACCACAAAACGGTATCCTGCCAAACCGCATGGATGACAAAGCCAACAACCGAATGGGACCTTTTTATGCCTACACCATCACAAATATGATGCGAAACGGGCTTGACCGCGAAAAAAATAAAGACGACCTCGAAAAAGTCGCCCATTACCTTAATCTCGATACTATAGATGCCATCAATAATGACCTTGGAAACATAAATTATGAAGATGTTCTCATCCTCTATTATCCAGGTTACACAGGAAAGATAGAGACTGCCACAACGGAAGATTACGAATTATACACCGAAGGGTGCAGAAACATATTTATAAACAACCCTGATGTCCTCCTAAGAACAAGGATCGGCGCTTTTGATTACGCCGCTACACCTTATGACATCAAATGGGAGCAGGGCGGTATTAAGGGATTTGCATTGTTTATTGTAAGTATCGTCAAAACCATTGCCTATAATCTGTATATCCCGCATATTATACTGGCTCTGCTGTGCCTTTACAGTCTGATACGGAGACGGTGGTTTACTTTCTTCATGACAGGCGGGCTTATCGGTCACTTTATAATCGTATTTATTCTTGCACCGGCATCATACTTTAAGTACTATTTTCCAATATACTTCACAATGTACTTTTGGTTAATACTTATCTTCATAAGCCTTTTATGGAACCGTTTCAATCCTGACAAAAAGTTTTCATTTATCCAGTGACAAAATTAGCAAAAAAATTAAGCGGAGCTGTGAATCTTCATCACAGCTCCGCTTTCCTTTTGTTTTATTCGCCGAGTCCGCTCTCGATCGCACTAACCAATCTTTTCAGAGCCTCACCCTCATCTTCGCCTTCACAGACCAGTTCGATTTCATCGCCACATTTCACACATGCTCCAAGAACGCTCAAAACACTCTTTGCGTTTGCTGTGTTCTCACGAAACCTGAATGTGATCAATGACTTGAACTCCATGGCTTCCTTACAGAGTATTCCTGCAGGGCGAAGGTGAAGTCCGGTCGGATTCTTTATAACGACCTTCTGACTGACCATATCGCATTTCCCTCCAGTCGATTAATATCATAGGCAAGCTTTTGTCCGATTGTTTGCGATAGTTTTTTCACTCACCTATTGTTGCCGAAAGTTTCAACATTTTTTATAAACAAATTATATCATCTCCCGGCAATTTATGCAATTTAAACATAGTATACTGTATGCAGTATCCACAATTTAAAATTAGATGTTACTGTTCACTCGCTATCAGCTCGTTCCAGTAACTGATTTTGCCAATTAAATCGCCTACGGCGATGGGCAAAATCATGATGGCTCGCCTTATTCTATGGTCGCAACCAGCTAAAGCATACACTCTCACTAAGCTCACATTCGTTCGCTAAGTGTTCGTAGCATCCGCAGCGTAGTGCTCCGGTTGCGTCTGAACAATAACAATTAGATGACTGTTTTCTCAATCAGCATAGCCAGCTTCTGTGCATCTGCGTCAATAACCTTCTGATCCTTACCCTCGATCATTACACGAACAAGCGGCTCTGTACCTGAAGGACGAATGAGAATTCTTCCCTCTCCGGCATACTTCTTTTCAAGCGCCTGGATCGCATCTTTGATCTCAGAATACTCCAGATACTTATCTTTTTTGTGTGTAGGTACCTTTGCATTACAAAGAGCCTGCGGCAGTACTTCCATGACTTTTGCAAGTTCAGATAGCTTCTTTCCGCTGAGTTTTATCACCTCCAGTAGATGCAATGCTGAGAGAAGACCGTCTCCGGTAGTATTTTCATTCAGGAAAATAATATGACCTGACTGCTCTCCACCAAGAGATGCACCGATTTCTCTCATATGCTCAAGCACATAACGATCTCCCACCTTAGTCTGATCAACGCGGATTCCCTTCTCTTTACCCATGAGAAGGAAGCCAAGATTTGTCATTACAGTAACAACGATCGTGTCTCCGCTAAGAGTTCCCTGCTCTTTCATGTGATTTCCGATGATCGCCATTATCTCATCACCGTTTACAACATGTCCGTTTTCATCTACAGCAAGGAGACGATCTGCATCACCATCAAATGCAAGTCCGACATCCGCTTTTTCCATTACAACTCTTGCACACAATTCTTCCATGTGTGTGGATCCGCAGTTACTATTGATATTTGTACCATCCGGCTGATTGTGGATTGGTATAACCGTAGCTCCAAGTTCCTGAAGTGTTTCGATCGAAGTGATATAGGATGCGCCTTCTGCACAGTCGGCAACGATCTTAAGACCTGTAAGATCTGTGCTGATCTGACTCATGGAATGATTGATATATTCCTCTCTGGCATCTCTTCTGTACTTGATCTTACCAACACCTGAACCTGTAGGCTTAGGAAGGTCCTTATTTCCGTTACGGATATACTCTTCTATGCGATCTTCCATCTCATCCGAAAGCTTATATCCATCACCGTTGAAAAACTTGATTCCATTAAATTCAACAGGATTATGTGATGCTGAAATAACAACACCTGCATCAACCTTATATTTTCTGGTAAGATATGCGATCGCCGGTGTAGGCATTACACCTACATAGACTGCATTTGCTCCAACAGAACAAATACCTGCCATAAGCGCATTTGCAAGCATATCTCCTGATATACGAGTATCACATCCAACCATAATAGTAGGACGATATGAATGTTCCTCAGTAAGAACGTAGGCACCTGCCGCACCAAGCTGCATCGCAAGAAGAGGTGTCAGCTCTGTATTGGCAATTCCTCTTACACCGTCTGTTCCAAACAATCTAGCCATAAATAATCCTTTCAATCCTTCTGCCGTTCTATCCGACTATTTTTCAAATATTAGTCACGGTCCACAGTCTGGCTGTCATCAGTCTTTTCTGTTTCACCGTGCTGATCAGAATTTGATTCATCCGAATCACCATTATCGGATGTATCGCCATCGCCTTTCTGCAGCAGTACCTTAACTGTTGCATTTCCCTGAGTCACTCCACCTGGGAGACTCAGAACCACGTTGGCATCATACAACTCAGGAGTAACATTTCCCTCAGAATCCGTTGATACACCGGAAAGATCTGCCGTTCCCGTAATACTGGACGGCACAAGTGTATTCAGAACGGATGAAAGTCCCTGAACATCTACTGTAAACACTCCTGTTGCATTTTGGAGTGAAGCAGTCATTCCCTCCGGAACATTTTCTAAAGTCAGATTTGAGATCGGTACAGTAAGTGTCTTATTCTGTGCTGCTTCCAGCCTTACCGTTACAGCCACTTCCGACTTTGACGAATCAACGAGATATATTCCACTCGGCAGATATCTGCTTATATCTACAGTAACTGTAACATCACCTGTCGCGCCCGTAATATCTACTGCGCTTTCCGGTATTGAAACCGACTGAACAGATGAAAGAGTTTTTGAATCTCCTGTAATATCTATAGTTTTAACAGATGTCTCTACATTTCCTGTAGCAGAATATCCCGTTGAAGGCGTACCTGTATATGCCGCGGTGAGAGAAACCGTCTTAACCTCCCAAATATCGACCGTTGCACTTGATTCCTTAACCGACATGGTAAGTGCAGATGTATCAACGGGTTCACCATTTTCATTTAGAAGAACAACCGGTTCGGTTGTGTGAATCTCGCTTGTCATTCCGGAAACATTGACTCTCACAACAGCCTTTGCGATTTCCGAAACAACTGACTCCGGTCCCGATACCCTAACAACATTTGTCGTCAGCGATTTACTTCCCACGGTATATCCATCCGCCACGTCTCCTGTTGTCTCTACCTGGATCTTGTACTGGGATTCTTTCAGATTCTCTATCATCACAGTGGCATATTCCTGTCTGGGAGTAATGGACTGTATCCTGTCCGCGTACCTCGTTGCCTTGACTTCGATAGGCACACGATTCCCCTCCAATTCGGTCATATCTATTGTGGCTTTGAAATTATCCCTTGATAACTCCGAGAGGACTGACCTTTCCGCACGAACACTTATAGATATCATACGGCTTGAATCCGATAGCTCAAACGCTTTTCCGTTTTCTTCCATCACATCTGCATTTTCGATAGTCACAGGAATTGATGTAAACGGAAGTGTCATCACGGGATTATCGATACTCACTACCACAAGCCACAGCAAAAAGGCAAAGATAAGCGAAAGCAGCTTTATTCCAGGATTGGACGCAAGCTTTTTTCCAAACTCCTTCATCGTCTGAATCATGAACGGTCACCGCCCTTCCCTTTCCAGAAAAAGAGGCGACGCTCTTCCGGAGTCTTTCGAACTTTATTCTGAAGTTTTGTCATGCGGGTGCGGACAAACTCTGCATCAACCGCCCTAAAAAGCTCACCCTCGTATGCTATTGATACCCGTCCTGTCTCTTCGGATACGATAAGTGTCAATGAATCCGTTACCTCAGATATACCGACGCCTGCACGATGACGCGTACCAAGTTCCTTTGAAAGCTCCATATTATCAGATAACGGCAGATAACACGTAGCCGATACGATCCTGTCTCCACGGATGATCACAGCTCCGTCATGAAGCGGTGTATTATGCTCAAAAATATTAATGAGCAGCTGACTCGTAACGATAGAGTCAAGTTCTATTCCGGTCCTTTCGTACTCATCAAGGGCATCATTCTGCGCCAGAACTATCAATGCCCCGGTTCTGGCTCTTCCCATCTCATAGCATGCCTTGATGATCTCATTAACTGTCTTGTCCGAAAAACGTTCACCGGAATTCGGTGTCACATTAAAAGAAATGAAGGACCGAAAGATATTCTTTCTTCCAAGTATGTCCAATGCCTTTCTGAGCTCCGGCTGAAAAATAACAACAACCGCCATAATGGCTACATTCAGTGCATTACGCACGAGCCATATGATCGTATTCATCTGAAATACGTAAGCTACCAGAATAAAAAGAACGATCACAACTATTCCGCGGAGCAACGACCATGCCTTTGTATTCTTTATCCAGACAAGTACTTCATAGATAAGAAATGCAATAATCAGGATTTCCACATAATCCGTTGTGACCATTCTCGGTATGGAATCAAACGATATGAACTTTTCGAGATAACCAACAAAATTAGCGATTCCAGTCATGAATCCGTCCGTCTGCGTTCTGTACGTTCAAAAGAGCGTACCCTGCTATCTACTGTGCCGCGTCCTGCAGAACTTATCTTCTTTACCGTTTTTTCCGGTGCAGAAACAGAAAGCTTTGGCACAGCTTTTACATAATAGTAATATTCATCATCTTCGAACTGCAGATATTCCGTTCTGGTATAGTCAACTGCAAGGAAGAAAAATTCGATAGCATACGCAATAGCAAAAGAGACTATCGCGCCAAGCAGCAGGAATATCAGATTCATCTGCAGATCATATATGAAGTCACCGGCAAGGAAAATTATCACATTTACTATGGATCCTGTCGCAAGAGCAATGATCCTGCTGTAATTTATCGACAATCGTCTGATCAGATATACCACTATTACAGTGACCATAAAAGCTGCCACAGTAACCCTCATTGACCGGTTTCCTATAATCCCATTCACAAGAACTCTCACCTGATTCACAGCCGACTCTATATCAGCTCCCGCAAGCGAAGCATTATTATCTTTTACATAACCTATGGTATAGTAAACGATCGCGCCGCACGCTACTGACACAGACGACAGTATATTGCCTCTGAGTCCCGATACAAGAGGCACCGTCGCAGGAATATTCAATGCACAGGCAAGAGGTGTCAGAAGCACACCAAGACCATCCTTTGGCGAAAATCTGAAGTACAGCAAAAAAAGCAGTACAAACATCATTAATACAACACCTGCGCAAACAAGCGAAAGTTTATAAAGGTGAAGCACGGTAAGGCCCGCTGCAAAGACCATTATCGCATTTACCGGCAATATAGAATTGACCAGCGCAACAGCAATGACCGGCACCGGGCTGTCCAGTGCTTCCATATATCCTATGTTTTTATTGATAATAGTGTAGGTGATCAGCGCCAACAGGAATCTCAGCGCAGGTGTTATAAACACCTCATACTTTGCATAGAACTCCTTAAGCTGGTTTCTGACCAAAAGTAAATTTGCCATAATTATTGTCTTTCATATAGTGATCTAAGCTTTTTCAGTGCCTTCTGATAGATTTTGACATCCCTGTGTGCCTGTGTATATCTGTACGAATACAAAATATACGCAAACAGCAGGTAGATCAGAAGAACTACCAGGTATTCCCTGAGATATCCTTCCGCCAGACCAACAAAATCTGTCTCATAAAACTCGGAAATAAACTCATCAAGACGGCAGAACAGGCGGATCCCGACGATCAGCACAAATGCCAGCGTAACCGACACCGCAGTCTTCAGCATATGAAAGCCAACGTAATCGCTACGGAAATACTCTGTGATTGAAATGGACTTCTTTCCCTCGTTTTCCTCAAAAGAAGCCATTCTGGTCATTAGTTTTATTCTTTCTTCATTCAGCATAAGCTGTCATTACCGGTTTCTCAGGAACCTCATCTTTGATCCGCTGTCAGCCTTCTTAACAGGCGCAGCCGGAGCCTCAGGTCCCTTTATGGAATCAGCAAAGCCATTTGCAACTTCCTTCTTACATTCATCACAAAAACGTCCGGAAAGAATGGGCTTACCACAGTTCTCACAAGCGAGTTCAGATCCTTCAAGAGATTCAAATGTAAGACGCTCCTCTCGAAGCCACTGTTTGATCTGAGCAACCTCAACCTCGCATGCTTCTGCTGTAGATGCGATAGATGTTCCCGGATTTTCCGAAATGTATGCCTTAACCCTCTGGAAAGTCTCCTCTGCTTTCTCCTGACACTGCTGACAGATCACCGGTCCTCCTATGTAATTAAAAATTCTGCCGCATTTCCTACAGTTCTTTACATTCATATTTTCCCTCTCACTTTCCAGAAGCAGATCTTCCCAAAACCTGCCTCACCTTCAGACACCGTACCTGATAATACCCTTATACAGATACCTGACCACAACTGTCACAACGATATCCCGGAGCATAATGTAAAACCATAGACTTCCTGCACTCCTGCCCCTTTTAACAGAAATGCTATCTCATCTAAAGTACTCCCTGTAGTATATATATCGTCAATGACAATCACTCGCTTTAATTTTACATCACAAGAACTTAACTGAAAAGCCTTTTTCAAATTTTTGCGCCGCGCCTCACGGCTCAGCATTTTCTGAGGAGCCGTGTTCTTTCTGCGCTCCAGAAGCCCCGTTATCACAGGTATTCCCAGTTCCTTTGACAGCCCCGAAGCCAGCAGCTCCGCCTGGTTGAAACCACGTACGGAAAGTCTCTTTTTATGTAACGGAACAGGTATCAACGCCTCAGGATGCAGCGCTTTTATCTCACGCCATCCGATCCGCGCCATGGATTGTACAAAAAAATGTGCATATTCTTTTCTGTTCCCATACTTAAATCTAAAAATCGATCTCTGCATGGCGTCATTGTAGATAAATGCAGAAATGCACCTGTCAAATGTATGCGATACCGAAAGGCAGTCCCTGCAATACTCTGCTGTTTCCGAAAAAAGCTTTCTCCCACATTTCCTGCATGACGGTTCCCTGACAGTCTCCAGCTCATTTGCACAGGACGTACATATAAGCCCTCCTCTGAAAGGAAGAACCCTGTCACAGACCGGACATCGTCTGGGATAGATCAGGTCCAGCAGCACTTCGCGGATCCAGATAAGTTTCTCTGCGATATTTCTGCCACTGTTTTTTCCGTTCTTACTCATCAGCCCCCTCTCCTGCCATATCACCACACGATTCTTTGATCCTGTCCGTGAGGCTCGTATATCTGACCTGTTCATGTGTATTGCCTATCATCTGCTCTATGGTAGCTCTTTTTCCGATAAGCATTACACACTTCTTCGCTCTGGTTATCCCTGTATAAAAAAGATTGCGGTTCATAAGCATTTCCGGACCGCTGAGAAGCGGCATGACTATAGCCGGATATTCACTTCCCTGAGATTTATGGATAGTTATCGCATACGCGAGATCCAGTTCCGACCTGTTTCCCGGCTGATATACTGCAGTTCTGCCATCTTCAAATCTGACCGTAACAGTTCCCATTTCACGGCTTATCTCGATAACTGTACCCATGTCACCGTTAAATATGCCGGTTCCTGTTCTTTTTAGAGTCTTCCCCTCAATTTCCTGACTCCATTCCTGCTGATAGTTATTCTTTGTCTGCATGACCTTGTCTCCGAGACGCAGCAGTCCGTCTCCGGCATCTATTTCTTCCTTTTCGGGTGACGGCGGATTAAGTGCCCCCTGCAGGGACCTGTTAAGATTCTCAACCCCGAGTACACCCTTTCTCATAGGAGTCAGAACCTGTATTTCAGACGGGTCCGCTTTTACATACGGCGGAAGTTTTTTTGAAACAAGATATATGATACCCTCGATTATCTTCTCTGATTCATTACGATCAAGGAAAAAGAAATCCTTGCTCTTATTATCCATAACCGGTACTTTTCCCGAAAGCACAGCATGCGCATTCATAACAATATCGCTCTGCTCTGCCTGACGGAACACGCGGTTCAGTGATATTGCGTGAAATCTTCCGGATGCGATGATATCCTTAAGCACTGCCCCGGGGCCCACACTTGGCAGCTGATGTTCATCACCTACCATAATGAGTTTAGTTCCAACGGATATGGCCGACAAAAGCGCATGAAACAGCCATATATCTACCATGGACATCTCGTCAACTATCACAACATCCGTTTCAAGCGGATTTTCTTCATTTCTTGCAAAGGATCTCAGCGATGTCTGCTGATCCGTTTCCTGAGGTCCTCCCGAAACTTCCAGCATACGATGGATAGTCCTCGCTTCCATCCCGGCCGCTTCCGTGAGACGCTTTGCCGCACGCCCCGTGGGTGCTGCCAGCATCACATCCATTCCTTTTGATAAAAAATATCTCAAAAGAACTCTTATCGTCGTAGTCTTACCGGTTCCGGGTCCTCCCGTCATTATAAAAATGCCGTTCTGAACCGCTTCTTCTACCGCATGTCTCTGTTCATCCGCAAGCGTAATATCATTTTTTGCTTCTATAGTCTGTATATCTCTTTCAATTTCTTTCTCCGGAAGGTCTTCACGCAAGTCAAGTTCGATCAATTTCTTTGCGCTTTCTGCTTCCACCTGATAAAGAGATTTCCTGTAAATCCTGCTTTCTTCACCCTTTTTCTTGACTACGATCCTTCTGTTCATCATGAGATCGGAAAGCTGTTCTTCTACCGCTTCCTGCTCTACCGCAAGTAATGACGCAGCCTCCGGAAGAAGCTTTTCTTTCGGAAGATAAATATTGCCTTCTCCCTCTGCAAGAGTCAGTGCATACAAAATCCCCGAACGTATCCTGAAATCAGAGTGTCTGTCTATTCCTGCCCTCTGAGCAATCTCATCGGCAGTCTTAAATCCCACGCCTTCCACTTCCTCAGTCATCTGATAAGGATTCTGAGCGATCACGGTATACAGACGCTCATGATATTTTCCATATATCTTCTGAGAAAGCCGATTGGAGATGCCGTATTGCTGAAGAAACATCATAGCTCTGCGGATACCGTTTTTTTCGGCAAAGGATTCAGCGATATCCTGCGCTTTATTCATGCTGATGCCCTTAATTTCCGATAACCGTTCCGGTTCTTCCTCCATTATCCGAAATGTTTCTTCTCCAAATTTTTTTACTATTCGTTTCGCAAGCGCAGGTCCTATCCCTCGAATGCTCCCAGCTGCCAGATAACGAAGGATCGACTCCGCATCTGTCGGTTCATGGATAGTGCATTTTTCAGCCTTAAACTGCTCTCCGTATCGGGCATGATAAATAAAGTCACCCTCAGCATCAAGCTCGATACCTTCCTCAACAGCCTGTATCATGCCAACCAGGATAACTTCTCCGTCCTCTGTCTCTAAATTTAAAACCGTATAACCATTATCGGGATTTCTGTAAATGATATGCTCTACCGAGCCCTGTATTGATTCCAAAATATATTCACTCGTAAAAATGGCGGCCATATAATGGACCGCCACTTCTTTCTGTTAAACTTCTGCTGCTTTTTCCGTCGATCCTTCGTCAGCTGCTTTTTTATCAGCCGCCCGCTTTGCATCAACTTCTTCGATAGTCATACCCTGATTGCGCTTCATCTGTTCAAACATCTGCTGTGCAAGACCTATACTCTGTGTCGCCGTTGCCTGCGAAGCTATCTCCTGAGCAAGATTATCCTCCCAATAGCTCCTGAGAGTAGAAGAAGAACCCGACTCCTCCGATTCATCCCTCATGATAGTCTTTTGCGCACCCTTGAATATCTGCTCGATAAAGTATTCCTCAAATCTCTTGCAGGCTTCCAGTAATTCCGTATCAGAAGAATTTTTATAATCCGTCCTGAGTCCGGATGTAGCCGATGTATCAAGCGCGTTACGCGCAATCTGTGAAGCATAGCTTGTTCCGATTTCACTTAGGGAAGACATATATCGTCACCTCCAGTCAACATCAGCTCTTAAGCTGATTTGCAAGCTGCATCATTTCATCAGAAGTTGTTATAGCCTTTGAATTTGACTCATACGCTCTCTGTGCGATGATGAGGTTTACCATCTCATTTGCGATCTGAACATTGGACGCCTCCAGATAACCCGCACGTATCTCGGATTTTGTCAGATTGTTATTGGTATTCTCATTTAATGCTGCTCCTGAAGATCCTGTAACTGCATATAAGCTGCTGCCGATCTTATCAAGTCCTTTTGCATTCTGGAACTGCCACAGACCTATCGTTATGTTCATGGGCCGAAGTACACCTTCATCATCCGGATACATAAGTACGCCATCGTCTCCGATCGCCACCTTGTCTGCTATATAATTGGCACCTATCGTGATAGGATTACCTGCTGTATTAAGGACACGAAGTCCGTCTGATGTCGTAAGGGAAAGTGTTCCGGCTGTATTAAGAGCCCACACAAAATTACCGTTTCTTGTATAGTATGTGGTTCCGTCTTCGCCCTGAATTCCAAAGAAGCCCTTGCCGTTAATGGCCAGTGCTGTATTACTATCTGATGCAGTGAACGCACCCTGTGTAAACTGCGATGTGATCGACGAGTTTCTGACACCCAGACCGATCTGAGAACCGATAGGCTTATTTACCCCGTTTGCGGTTGTTGTCCTGGTCTGAATCGTCTGATAAAGAAGTGATTTAAACTCATTAGTCTCGGTTTTGTAACCGGTCGTATTTACATTAGCCAGATTGTTTGCGATCGTATCAACATTATTCTGCTGTGCGATCATACCACTTGCTGCTGACCATAAAGAACGTACCATAACTAATCCTCCTACCAATGTCCAACTCTAAAGCAGGTTCTCCGGGCAAAGCAGCCTATCAGCTGATTCTGCCAAGATCATTAGCTGCAATCTGAAGTGTACCGTCAACAGTCTTGATCATATGCTGATTCGCCTCATACTGACGCTGAATAGCGATCATATTGACCATTTCCTCCACCACATTTACATTTGACTGTTCCAGATAACCGGAAAGTACCTGTGTATTTGCAGCTGTTTCTGTTGCACCATCTACTGTCTGAAGGAGATTCTCTCCATACTTCTCAAGGTAATCATAGTTCTCAAAATCAATCACACCGACCGTTGCCTGCTGGGCGTTGTTTTGGAAGATCTGTCCAAAACGATTTATATATACTTCCTGTGTTGGATCGAGCGTAATGTGATTACCGTTGGAATCGAGAACAAAATCTCCGTCTTTTGTAACCAGATTTCCCTGTGCGTTGAGAGTGAACGAACCATCCCGTGTGTATTTTACGGATGTGTTTCCCGCTTTGTCTGTAAACTCTATCTCGAAGAAACCTTTATCCGAAAGTGCCAGATCAAATGTATTGTCTGTTTCATGAAGTGCACCTATAGAATAATCGGTATAATTCTCTCCAATCTTTACACCGGGATTGGAAACTCCCATTCTTTTTGGAAGATTGTATTCGGATTTGTCCTTTATATCGTATGCAAGTATATCGCTAAAGGATTGGGACGTAGTACCTTCTTTCTTAAAACCCGTAGTATTCACATTCGCAAGATTATTCGTCAGCGTATCCATCCGGTGCTGCTCATTGATCATGCCTGTGTATGCGGTGTATAAGCCTTTTACCATATCCCAATCCCCCTATATTCATATCATTATGATGAGAGATCGTCTCTATATCCGGCAAGGAACTCAACGTAACGTCCGGTTCCGATAGCAACTGCTGTCATCGGATCCTCTGCAGTCATCGTATTGATGCCTGTACGGTCAGCTATGAGTTCTTCAAGACCTCTTAAGAGGCTTCCGCCTCCTGTAAGTACGATTCCACGGTCTGCGATATCCGCTGCCAGTTCCGGCGGTGTCTTCTCCAATACACCATGGATTGCTTCAACTATCTGGGAAGTAGTCTCACGAAGAGCTTCCTCCGTCTCTTCGCTGGAAACCTTTATAGTCTTAGGAAGACCTGTTACAAGGTCACGTCCGCGGACATCCATGTAATCCACTTCCGGCATCTTGAAGCATGTACCGATCTTGATCTTTAAGTCCTCAGCTGTTCTCTCACCGATAAGAAGCTTATGCTTCTTTCTCATATAACGAACGATAGCCTCATCAAAATCATCTCCGGCGATCTTGATGGATGTAGAAACTACAGTGCCTCCAAGAGAAATAACCGCGATATCGGATGTTCCACCACCTATATCAACGATCATGTTTCCGCAAGGTTTGCTTATATCGATTCCGGCGCCGATAGCTGCTGCGATAGGCTCTTCGATGATCGCTACATCTCTGGCACCTGCCTGATATGCAGCATCCTCAACTGCCTTCTGCTCAACTTCCGTAACACCGCTCGGTACGCAGACACTGATCCTCGGCTTACGCCAGATCTTCTTTCCGACAGCCTTTTCAATGAAGTGCTTCAGCATCTTTTCCGTAACGGTATAGTCTGAAATAACGCCCTGACGAAGCGGACGGACAGCAACGATGTTACCCGGTGTACGTCCAAGCATAAGTCTTGCATCCTCGCCGATTGCTCTTATTTTATTAGAGTCACGATCAAAAGCGACAACAGAGGGTTCTTTCAGGACAACGCCCTTACCCCGAATGTAAACAAGGATACTTGCAGTGCCCAGGTCAATTCCAATATCAGTAGCGACCATTTTCGTTTTCCCCTTTCAGTGAATAACAATGATAAAGCGGAGCAAATTCCGCATTGAAAGCATAGTAAACTAAGCGTATAAAGCTACGCATACATTGTTATTATACCCAAAAACGTCGCTTTGACAATAAAATTTTATTAATTCATAAATTCTTTGTAATTAGTAAAATTTTATTAACAATTTTCCTTTGTCCGCGCTCTTAATCATGTTTTTACATTATGTTTATCGACCGGATCTGCGAAAGCCTTTAGCTTTAGACTTCTTTTTTTCTTCGTCCTCAGGAATGATATGTTCTGTTTTTTCAGGCTGCGACGCTCTTCCGTCCCGATCAAGCATCTTCTTTATATATGCCCCTGTGTATGAAGCTTTTATCTTTGCCACATCTTCCGGAGTTCCTTCCGCAACGACGGTTCCGCCGCCGTCACCGCCTTCCGGTCCCATATCTACGATATAATCGCCGCACTTTATGACATCGAGATTATGCTCAATGACAATGACCGTATTTCCGCTTTCCGACAAGCGCCTGAGTATCGTTACCAGTTTCCGGACATCTTCAAAGTGAAGACCCGTTGTCGGCTCATCAAGGATATATATGGTTTTTCCCGTGCCACGACGGCTAAGCTCCGTCGCAAGCTTTATTCTCTGTGCCTCGCCTCCGGATAGTTCTGTACTCGGCTGACCGAGCTTCACATATCCTAGTCCGACATCATACAGAGTCTGTATCTTTCTACGGATTGACTCGACATTTTCAAAGAACTTAAGCGCTTCCTCCACCGTCATGTCAAGAACTTCAAATATTGTCTTTCCTTTGTAATGTACTTCCAGAGTCTCCCTGTTATACCTCTGGCCATGACAGACTTCACACGGCACATATACATCCGGCAGGAAGTGCATCTCTATCTTCACTATGCCGTCACCTGCGCATGCTTCGCATCGTCCGCCCTTTACATTAAAGGAAAAGCGCCCCTTGGCATACCCTCTTTCTTTTGCCTCCACTGTTGCTGCAAAGAGATCACGTATCTGATCGAATACACCTGTGTAAGTTGCAGGATTTGATCGAGGTGTTCTTCCGATTGGTGACTGATCAATAGCAATAACTTTATCCAGCTGTGAAACACCTTCTATCCTGTCATGATCTCCGGGCACAGTTAATGCCCGATTTAGCTTATGCGCCAGGCTTTTATAAAGGATTTCATTTATAAGTGATGACTTTCCGGAGCCCGAAACACCGGTCACTACTGTCATTATCCCCAGCGGAAGGTCGACATTTACATTTTTAAGATTATGCTCTCTTGCGCCGCATATCCTGATCCAGCCCGTCGGAGTCCTGCGTTCTGAAGGGACAGGTATCGTAAGCTCACCGGACAGATACTTTCCGGTAATAGACTCAGGCACCTTCATGATTTCCTCCGCAGTACCCTGAGCCACAACTTCACCACCGTGCATTCCCGCGCCCGGACCGATATCCACTACCTGATCTGCCTGCCGCATCGTATCCTCATCATGCTCAACGACGATCAGTGTATTTCCAAGGTCTCTCAGCTTTTTTAGCGAATTAAGAAGCTTATCATTATCTCTCTGATGCAGACCTATACTGGGCTCATCAAGTATATAAGCGACGCCCACCAGTCCGGAACCGATCTGTGTCGCAAGCCTTATACGCTGCGCTTCACCTCCGGACAAAGAAGCCGTAGCGCGTGAAAGCGTCAGATAATCAAGTCCGACTTCTACCAGAAACTCTACTCTTGAATGGATTTCTTTTATAACGCGTTTTCCTATTATCTGCCGATGCTCATCCAGCTCCAGTCCATCCATAAACTCAAGAAGTCTGCGTATCGGCAGACTTGTCACTTCATATATGTTTTTGTCTCCGACCGTAACTGCCAGAGATGTTTTCTTAAGCCTCTGGCCTCCGCAGGACTGACACGGTGTGACACACATAAATTTTTCATACTCTGCCTTAGCAGAGTCTGAACCTGTTTCACGATAACGCTGCTCTACATTCTTTATAAGTCCCTCAAACGGCACATCATATACACCTTCTGACCTCTGACCTTTATAATGTACTTTCATCACAGCGCCATCCGTGCCATAAATAAATGCCTTCCTCACTTTCTCAGGAAGATCTTCATACGGAGTATCGAGTGAAAATTTATAGTACTCCGCCATCGCTTCCAAAAGCGCATGAGTAAAACTTCCTGCATCCTTTGATGAAGCCCACCCCTGAACCTGCACGCATCCTTCATTAAAGGAGAGAGACCTGTCAGGAATCATGAGACTTTCATCAAATTCCATATGATAACCAAGCCCCATACAGTCCGGACAATAACCGAAAGGATTATTGAAAGAGAAACTGCGAGGTTCTATTTCATCTATGCTGACTCCACAGTCCGGACATGAAAAACTCTCGGAGAAGTTCAGCGTTTCTCCGTCGATCACATCCACCATCATCAGTCCATCCGCAAGTGACAGCACATTTTCGATAGAATCTGTGAGACGGCGTTCTATACCGGGTTTTACCACCAAACGGTCTACTACGATCTCGATGTTATGCTTGATATTTTTATCGAGCGCTATTTCTTCCGTGAGTTCGTACATATTTCCGTCTATACGTACACGGACATATCCGCTTTTCTTTGCTCTGTCGAGGACTTTTTCATGGCGTCCTTTTCTTCCGCGTACTACCGGCGCAAGCAGCTGGATCTTTGTTCTCTCCGGCAGCTGCATGATCTGATCTGCCATCTGATCTACAGTCTGTCTCTCGATCACCCTGCCGCATTCCGGACAATGCGGGATACCCACTCTCGCATACAGCAGTCTGAAGTAATCATATATTTCCGTTACTGTTCCTACTGTTGAACGAGGGTTTCTGTTTGTTGATTTCTGGTCGATGGAAATTGCCGGCGGAAGTCCGCTTATAGACTCTACTTCCGGCTTTTCCATCTGCCCGAGGAACTGTCTCGCATAGGACGAGAGTGATTCCATATATCTTCGCTGCCCTTCGGCATAGATCGTATCAAATGCTAGGGAGGACTTTCCCGAACCGGACAGTCCTGTCAGGACTACCATTTCGTTTCGCGGAATGTCGATGTTGATCTCTTTTAGATTATGTGCCTTTGCACCACGTATTTTTATAAATTGGCTGTAGTTTTTTGTAGCTTCTTTTTTTTCCATGTTTTGTCTCCAAGTCACGTGCCGATTGTATATGTTTTCTTGTCACGGCTCGGACAGACACTAAGCTCACGCACTGTCCTCATGAACACGGAATTTTCCGCAAAACTCGCCGCTAATGCGGCTCAAACAGTTTGCGGAAAATTCCTATTCGGACAGCACGTTCACTAAGTGCTGCCGGCTGATTGTTCCAATAAAACATATACAACCTGCACTCACGCTTACACAAATAAACATTCGGAACAGACGTTTGTAAATGATATTATCACAGCTCCTACCCACAATCAAGTTCATAAAAGTATTCATTTCAATTATCGAACTTATGCACGCACCTGCTGTTATCCTTCGATACCTTTCATCATCCACCCCTACGAGCTGCCACAGCCGTCCACGGCGAGGGCAGCTTGTATAGTTATTTCTTGTAGCAATTAGCCGTATGCACTTAGTGAACACGATGTCCGAATAGGAAATTTTCGCAAGCTGTTTGAGATGCGAAGCATCGAGTTTTGCGAAAATTTCCGCTCTTATGAGGACACCGCGTGAGCTTAGTGCACTACGAGCGCGGAAAGAAATCACTATACAAGTTGTACTCGCCTGCCACTGTCTGTCCGAGCGCGAAGAAAAATCACTATACAAACTGCCCTCGCCTGCCACAACTTACAGCAAAAACAAAATAACCCCGACGCTTATAAAAACGTCAGGGCTATAAATTAACCTATGAACTTTTTAACCATGTTTTCCGTATAGGAATTTGTCCAGCGTGTTACTGTGATGCCGCCTCGCTTGCTTGCACGGAAGATCAGTGCCAGTACCTGCTGGAGATACTGCATAGTAACCTTTGAACTGAGCTTTGACTCACCGCTGGTACGATTCTGGAAAGCATACGGGATCTCGATGATGGAGCTGTATTCACTCATTGCCAGAACTTCGATCATGATCTTCCAGCCAACCGGTCTGAGATCTGCATTAGCGATACATCCCTTGCGGAACATGAAAAGACCGGAAGTCGGATCACTTACTTTTCTGAGGCACGGAAGAGCGATCTTTCCGATCCAGCGTGCTGTGCCGGATACAAACTTTCTGTACCAGTTAAGACCGCCGTCATCCCCACCGGGTATCAGTCTGCTGGGGATACAGAAATCTGCGCCTGAACGAAGTGCTGCATACATAGGGCGAAGGATTGCAGGTGGATGCTGCAGATCCGCGTCCATACATGCAAGAAAATCTCCCTTTGCTATACGGAAGCCTCTGATAACTGCCGTAGCCAGACCACTCTCATTAACTCTGTGCTCATAGCGAACACGGTCATTTTCTTCCGAAATCTTCTGAAGAACCTCCGGTGTCTCATCTGTGCTATCATCAATAAAAACTATTTCGTATTCAATTCCCTTAAGGGCATCACCGATCTGCTTAACCAGATTCTCTACGTTGCCCTTTTCATTAAAGGTCGGAACGACCACTGAAAGCATTTCCATTTTGTTTCCCTTTCGGTTGTTTTTTTGTATTTCCCCACTTTGCACAACCTTTTTTATTATAAAGGTCACAAAATATACGTCAAGGATATTATTTCATAAACAGAACACACAAAATCTAGTCAATGTGACTTCGAATCATTATATGATGACACGAATTGCTCCGCTGCTGATCCAGTTCACGCAATTCTACGTAAACGAATTCAGATTTTCCCTGAGTTCCATCATCTTATCTCTGAGTTCCGCTGCCGTTTCAAAATCCAACTCTGCTGCAGCAGCTTTCATCTTCTTTTCAACCTTCTTTATGAGTTCCTCAAGTTCCTTCTTATCCATGGATTCAGGATCTTTCTTAAACTCATATTCGCTCTTTGCTACAGACTTTGTAAGCGAAATAAGATCGCGAACTGCTTTCTTAATGGTCTGCGGCGTGATTCCATGGTCTTCATTGTACTTCTGCTGTATCTCGCGTCTCCTGGCAGTCTCGTCAAGACATATCCTCATGGAATCCGTCACGGAATCCGCGTACATGATAACATGCCCCTCGGCGTTTCTCGCAGCACGTCCTACAGTCTGGATAAGCGATGTCGCAGATCTCAAAAATCCCTCTTTATCCGCGTCAAGTATCGCAACCAGCGAAATCTCCGGTATATCCAGACCTTCACGGAGAAGGTTGATACCGACCAACACATCAAAAACATCCAGACGCATATCGCGGATTATCTCAGCTCTTTCCAACGTATCAATATCAGAATGAAGGTAACGCACACGTATACCGATCTCTCTTAAATAGTCCGTAAGCTGTTCAGCCATTTTTTTCGTAAGCGTCGTGACCAGTATCTTATTTTTCTTCTCTATCTCAGTATTTATCTCCTGCACCAGATCATCGATCTGACCTGCGGTCGGTCGGACGTCGATCAACGGATCCAGAAGACCCGTCGGTCTTATCAGCTGCTCTGCCCGCAGCAGCTCATGCTCTTTTTCATAATCAGCAGGTGTCGCAGAAACAAATAATATCTGATTTATGTGCTGTTCAAATTCATCAAAAGAAAGCGGTCTGTTATCTTTTGCGCTCGGTAAGCGGAAGCCATATTCCACAAGCGTATTTTTTCTGGAGAGGTTTCCGTTAAACATACCTCCGATCTGCGGGATAGAGATATGGGACTCATCAACAATTATCAGAAAATCATCCGGGAAGAAATCCATAAGGGTCGTCGGTGGAGTCCCCGCCGGCATACCGGACATAGGTCCCGTGTAATTTTCGATACCGCTGCAGAAACCTGTCTCACGAAGCATCTCCATATCAAAACGGGTTCTCTCGGAAATCCTCTGGGCTTCTATGAGCTTATCCTCCGACCGGAAAAACTTAACTCTTTCTTCCAGCTCTTTTTCGATGCGTGCGATACCGGCTTCCATCTTTTCCTTGGGCATTACGTAGTGAGAAGCAGGGAAGATAGAAACCTGTCGAAGTTCTTCCTTCGGTTCTCCGGTAAGGACATCGATCGTTACTATCCTGTCTATCTCATCACCAAAAAACTCTACGCGGATAGCAGTTTCATCTTCTTCCGCTGGGAAGATCTCCAATACATCTCCATGCACACGAAAAGTTCCACGGTGAAAATCCAGATCATTTCTCGTGTACTGTATCCCTATAAGTTCATGAATAACTTCATCCCTGTCCTTCTCCTGTCCCGGACGCAGAGACACGATCATTGCGAGATAATCATCCGGTGATCCCAGTCCATATATACACGAAACAGAGGCCACGACTATAACATCCCTTCTTTCGGAAAGCGCGGCTGTAGCCGCAAGTCTTAGCTTATCAATGTTGTCATTTATGGATGAATCCTTTTCTATATACGTATCCGTTGACGGCACATACGCCTCCGGCTGGTAATAGTCGTAGTAGGACACAAAATACTCTACAGCATTCTCAGGAAAAAACTCTTTAAACTCGCTATAAAGCTGACCTGCCAGAGTTTTATTATGTGATATGACAAGCGTTGGTTTATTTAACGCCGCTATGACGTTTGCCATTGTAAAAGTCTTTCCGGAACCGGTAACACCAACCAACGTCTCACACTGGTTTCCATCCTGAAATCCTTTTACGAGTTTCTCTATAGCCTGGGGCTGATCGCCGGTGGGTTTATATTCGCTGTGCAATTTAAATACGTTATTCTCTTTTCCCATTCGAGCCTCTTCTCAAAAGAAATGAAGTTTTAACAAAATTTCCCGCGATATGAAAAAGGACGGGTCAGTATTAATCATACCAAACCCGTCCCTATATGAACATGGTGTTTCTATTACTTATCGCAATACTCTACTGCACTGTCACTTGCTATGCCGCCGAATATAACGATATCAGCTACAGCATTTCCTCCAAGACGGTTTCCGCCGTGAACTCCACCTGTAACCTCACCTGCTGCGAAGAGACCCGGAATAGGATTTCCGCTCTTATCAATTACCTCAGCCTTGGTGTCGATCTTTACACCACCCATGGTATGGTGGATACCGGGTGCGATCTTTATTGCATAGTAAGGAGCTACACTCAGGTCATTATCCATTCCTGTGTCACGCTCAAACTCTGCATCCTTCTTAGCAGCTACTGCCTTATTCCAGGTATCAAGCGTCTCTGCCAGAGTTGCAGGATCCACATCGATCTGACCTGCAAGATCCTCGATCGTATCACCCTGAACTGTGATACCTGTAGATACATACTTTTCAATAGCCTTAAGACCGTCTCTCAGTCTCTGGTCAAAGATGATATACGCATATCCGCCGGTCTGCTCAAGCTCTGCTGCAGATACCTTATCACGTGTGAGAAGCTCATTTGTAAATCTCTTACCTTCCTGATTTACAAGGATTGCACCGTCGCCTCGAACGCTCTCTGTGATAAGCATTGAAGTTCCCTGCTCAACTGTCGGATGAAGCTGGATCTGATCAATGTCAACGAGATCAGCGCCTACTTTTTCAGCCATTACAATACCGTCTCCCATAGCACCCGGAGCACTGGTAGAAACCGTACCCTTAAGGTCAGGACGATACTTAACGATCATATCCTGATTATTACCGAATCCGCCTGTTGCAAGGATCACAGCTTTTGCATTGATAGTATAGTTAGCTGTCTTTCCTTCAGCCTTTACACCAACAACGGCGCCGTCTTCAAATATAAGATCTGTTGCCTTGGTCTCATACATAACGTTGATACCAAGCTCATCCATCTTATTCAAAAATCTTGTTACAAGGAAAGCTCCGACACCGGAACCATCCTCCGGAGCATGAATACGCTGATTTGTAGCACCACCGGAGAAGCTTACCTTCGGAAGAGGTGCTCCGATGGAGTCAAGCCAGTCAATAGCTGCTGCGGACTTCTCAGCCATAATGGTAACCAGATCACGGTTGTTGATCTGATGTCCGCCTTCCATTGTATCCTCAATGAAAGTTTCAACAGAATCTTCTATTCCCTGTTCTTTCTGATAATGTGTTTCTGCTGCATTCATGCCGCCTGTAGCCTTTGTTGTATTACCTCCGGCATAGGGCATCATTTCAAGAACAACTACTTTCTTTCCATTTTCAGTTGCCTTGATCGCTGCAGTCATACCTGCGCCGCCGGCACCGACGATACAGATATCAGCATCAACTGTTTCCTCGCTCTTAGGAGCGTTTGCATCCACTGCTTCAGCCTCAGGAAGCTTGCTGATATCGCAGCCAGCCTGCTTCAGAGCATCCTGTAATGCACGTAAGATTGCCTTACTTGTAACTGTTGCACCAGAAATAGCATCTACATTTACAGACTGTGCTGCCAGGATCTTATCCGGAAGCATTGATACTGCAAATGTACCGATATTTTCAGTCTCATGGTCTCCAGTCACATTTAAAGACTCAATATTGTTCTCTGTAACTTCGACCTCAACCTCAACATCGCCGCCGAAACCTTTTGCTGTTCCCTTATAAGTACCCGGGATAAACAGATTTCCGTCAGCAGCCTTCGGTCCTGATGCCACTTCCTGTCCACCTGCCTCGGCAATAGCCGCTGCCAGTGCCTCTTTTACTGCACCACTTGTAACAGTCGCGCCGGAAACACCATCGATCTCCGCACTCTGTGCTGCAAGAATCTGATTTGCAAGCTCCGGGATCGCAGCTCCACCTACATCCGGAGTCTCACCGTCTCCTGTGATAACAGCATTTGTGATACCACCATTGTCACCAACAGTAAGCTCTAGTGCTACCTTACCGCCAAAACCATCAGCTTCGGCAGTATAAGTTCCCGGTGTATATGCCCCTTCCGCATTCGCAAACTGCTCTGCCTGCTTATTTGGGTTATACATTGGCTTAATAAATGCCACGGCCAGTAATACGATCACAAATGCCACAACTGCTATTGCATCGTAAATCCTTCTTGATTTCTCCACTTCTTATCCTCCTTTTCCTTTTTATACCCATTAAGCAACAGTTAAAGCGGCTTAAATTCATACTTTGAATCAACTTTTTCAAGGAACATGGCATTCTTACGAAGACGATACACCGAACCACCCACAAGCTCGATAACTTTCGCGCCCTCTTTTGCACATTCGATATACGTTTTACAAAGTACGTTAAAAGCATCTTCTTTCATAGGAACCAGGTAATCATGCTTTTCGTGTTCTGTTGAGAGAACCGCAAAGCCCTGTTTATTAAACCTGATGCCATAAAGCGTGCAAATCTCGATACCGTTTGTTCCGTCCTCTGAAATACATGTAACCTTAAGTAGCATTTTCTCTTCCTCCTCTTTCCTGACCTTCGGTTTCTTTATGATGCTCCTGTTTTATCGAGTACATTTTTGCATCGCCCTCATGTATCAGACTGTCTATGTCCATATCTTTGCCGTTCGACGAAACCTTTCCAATGCTTACGGATATCCGGCTGTCAGTCTCCCGGAACATATCCTTTACGGAATAGACCATTTTATCGCACTGAGCCTGCAACTCCTCTTCATCGGGAATTCCGTCGATTATCAGTGCAAATTCATCCCCTCCAAGCCTAAATGCCGTTCCCTGAGGGAATATCTCACACATTGCCTTAGCTGTCCGGCGTAAAACATCATCTCCTCTATTATGGCCAAAACTGTCATTTATCTCCTTAAAGTGATCGAGATCCATATACAGGAGTGTCAGTGCCCTGCCTTGAAGTTCCTGCACGTAATTATAAAAGAATCTCCTGTTATAAAGCCCCGTCAGCGGATCAGTGTTCGCAGCCTGCAGTATCTTCTTTTCATAATTACGCTCCATTGTCACATCATGGAGCAGAACAAAATAACCTGCGCTGTTAAAGAAATAATCTCTGATCTCCTGCTCGATCACCACATAAATACGTTCTTTTCCGTCAACAACAGTAGTAAATTCCTGACTTACCGAATGCTTCTTTTCATTAGTTTTTGGTTCTGAAACCGCTGTGAGTTTTTCAGATTTCCATTTCCTGTAATCAAACAGAGCCAGATCCACACCGTCCATATGAAAAGCCGCCTGAAAATATGAATTTACCTGCATGGTTTCCCAGTCATTGGTGCATATAAGAAGCGGAAACGGGATGTTTGCAATAAGAAGCGACAGCTGGATACCAAGATTACTGAAATCCGTAACATTATGCGCCACTCCAACAGTTCCGATCACATCATTATGCTTATCGAATATCGGCGACTTGTAAGTGATGAAATGCATCATTCCATCCTTAGTCTTAACCGGTTCCTCAAACACCAATGTCTTTTTTGCCGTCATGACCTCATCTTCGGATTCAAGACACACAAACTCACCGGACTCATATTCTTCCGGTGAAATATCCCATATATAGTAATGTCCCCTGCCCTCTATGTCTTCACGTTCCTTATGGACTGTCCGGGCAAAAGTCTTATTTACAAGTATATGCGCTCCCTTTTTATCTTTTACCCATACCAGCTCCGGTATGTTGTCTATCGTAGTATATAAATAGGTGTTATAAACCCACTCATAAACCTCTGTTTTTATAAGCTTGATAAGCTTTTTAATTCTAAAATTTCTAGCCTCTCGGCTTTCTTCTTTCGGCCACAGCGCTGCGATAAAATCAGGAATCTCACGTTCTTCCGTTATATTTTCTATATATACCGGATAGTATCTATAGCACTTGTCCTCAATTTCCCGACACCTTTCAATATCCTCTAAAGATGTCGATATCAAAATGACAATACTTTCCTTTTCATACTGTATATCATCGCATGAACTCACCGTCCGAATCCGGAATTCTGTGCCTTCGATCCGCGGCACGGAGTTCAGACTTTCCTCAAGTTCCATGGAATCAGATAGGATATATATAGTTATATCAATATTACCCAGTTTCATTCTAAAGCTCCCCTGCTGCGATCTGATACAAACTGCCCATGCCACTATATGTGTTTGTATCGGCATATTTATGTCGGAATAACATATATTTTTTTGTATTTTTTACGCATCAAAAAGGGCTGCACTCTCTGTTACGAAAGTGCAGCCCCCGGCTTATTCACATGATCTACTTTTTACACAAAATCTTTACTTTACAGTTACTTTGCAGCTTCCGATCTTTGCTCCGTCAACATATGCTGTGATCTCTACTTTTCCTGCAGAAACTCCAAATACATTTCCGTCAGCATCAACTGTTGCCACACTTGTGTCGCTGCTGCTCCACTTTACATCACTCTTTGCATTCTTGACTTTAAGCTGAGTAACTGCGCCCTTCTTAATAGTCTTTTTTGATGCACTAAGTGACGGAAGCTTTACTTTGAGCGTTGTATGTACAACTGTATCACCAAACTTAACGGTGATCTTTGTGGATCCGCTCTTCTTAACTGTGATAACACCGCTTTCACTTATCTCTGCTACATCCTTCTTTGATGATGCGAATGATGTCGGTACTGCATATGTAGTACCTGTCAGCAGTTCTGATACGTTAAATGACTTTGTGCTTGTCACTGTTGTCTTCTTAAGTGCAGGGCACTCAACATAAATCGTTAATTCTTTATTTTCACCATTCTTTCCGATGATCTCGAGTGTAACTGTACCGGTCTTCTTGATAGTGATCTTACCGGACTTGGAAACCTTCATGATCTTCTTTTCAGCCTTATCAAGTACATATTTCTTTACCTTGAAGGAAGGCTGGATCTTGTAACCCTTACTCTTTACAAGGACTACGTTATCAGAATTTTCATCAAGAACCTTTCCTGTAAGTACCTTAGGTGCCTTGTTCTGTGACTCGGAACCGTTCGGATTCTCAGGTGTAGGATTCTCAGGTGTCGGGTTGTCCGGTGTCGGAGTCGGGTCATCCGGTGTTGTATCGGTAAACTCAACTTCACCGTTATAGAGCTGTGCAATCTCCTTTGTATTCAGTGTTCTGTTGAAGATAGTAAATTCATCCAGAGAACCTGTGAAGTACTCGCCGCTTCCCCAGTTTGCCTTACCTATCTGTACGATACCGTTGTCACCAAAGATATCCTTCAGATCATAGATACTTCCAACACTTGAAACCTGCTTGCCGTTGATATAGAGCTTAGAAGTATGGTTGGACTCTACTACAGTAACCATCTTCCACTCATCGTTCTTCTGGCTCGCTGTCTGAGCATTGCTCGGTCTGCCGCCGTTATTGTTGTATCTCTCTACTACCAGATAATTGGTTCTGAGAGGATCGATCACACCCAGGTATTTCTCCTGATTGGAGTTCTGTGCCTTTGTGTCAGGTGCAGCATAGAAGCTCCACTTTGTTGTTCCGTCCTTCTTTGTCTTACTCCAGTAGTTGATAGTGATCTCTTCCTCACCTGTGAGAAGTGATGAGCCATCCTTCTTTGTGAGGTTGAGCCACTGCTCCTTACCGCTATTAAGTGTCAGAGCCTTTCCGTCATGACCCTCTGTAAGCTCATAGCCGTTATTGGACTCTGCGACTGCACCCTTTCCGGCAAAGCCGTTCTCATCATCATCAAATGAGAAGTGTGCTATAGCTGCCTCGTTAAGAGTTGTATCAGGATTTTCATTTTCCTTTTCAGCAGGCCACTTCTTTTCGATGGCTGCATATTCCTCTGCTGTGATCGGCATTGCAGTACCGTGTCTCATTGTTGCAGGGAATGAATAGTCATCAAGCTTTGTAAACTCACCGCTGTTAAGATCACTTGTTACTGCCGGATAATATCCTGCGCCTGTGCTGTACTTATCAAGGAGAAGTACCCACTTATCCTCGCCGTTAAGCTTAAAGATAGTACCGCCTTCAACACCTGTGTTCTTTGTAAGGAAGTCAGAGTGAATTCTGGTCCACGGGCCGTCAAGTGACTCAGCCTTTTCAAGGAATTCGTAAGTTCCCTTTGCAGGATCTGTGTCTTCCATACGAAGATCGGTGCTTCCTGTACTCTCAACCTTTGTAAGTCTGAAGTAAACTGTCTTTCCGTTCTCTTTTACAGGACATACAGAAGTATCGATAGTACTGATATCCTTTCCGTCCTTATTCTTCTTACTGATCCAGATCTCAGGCTCTGTGAAGTTCACAAAGTCGCGTGTCTTTGCATAGTAAACGTGCTTTATGCCTTTGACATCAGATGACCAGTAAACGTAATACTCTCCTGTTTCCTCGTTATAAGCTGCCTCAGGAGCCCATGCGCAGCCAGAATCATCTGTAGCTACTCTGATCATTCTCTGATCACTCCAGTTAACGAGGTCATCAGACTCCCAGATCATGAGTGACTTGCTGCCTCTTGTTGCAGCTCTGTTCCACTTGTCAGATCCGCCGTTAAGATTAATGGAAAGATCTGTTGCAAGGAGATAGAATCTGTCTCCATCCGCACTTCTGATGATAAACGGATCACGAAGTCCCTTTTCACCAAGAGTAGATGTGATAACCGGAAGACCATCATTCAATGCTGTCCAGTTATAGCCATCCTTACTGTCAGAGAAGTAGATCTGCTCCTCCTGAGGGTTGCTCTCGCTTCCTGTGAAGTGTGCAAAGATGTAATCTGATGTTACCTTTTCAGCCGGAGCTGCTTTTACAACTACTGTAAATTCACGAGTCTCGCTTACATCGCCATATGTTACGGTTGCTGTGAGCTTAACCTCTGTATCCTTATCCTTACGTGTTACCTTACCTGCAGCGATTTTTCCCTCTGCCTTATCTGTTACTACAGAAGTATTTCCGGACTTCCAGGTGATCTTTGATCCATTCTTTCCTGTCTCAGGCAGATAGATGTTGCCGCGGATATTCTTTTCATCTACGATCTCAAGAGCATCTGCATCAGCCTTTACTCTATCCTCGTTAGTACCTACTGTTACTGTCATGCTGTAGGTCTTCTGATCATTAGAAAGACCTGCTGTTTCCTTTGCCTCAGTATTGTTAAATACCGGTCTGCCGTCCTTTGACCATCTTACATATGCAAGGTTTGCATTTCTGCAAGGATCGTAAAGCGGCTGGACGTTAGCCCATTCACACTGATCGTTGTAGCACTTTTCATCTCTTGAGTGATATACAAGGATCACATTGCCGTCTTTATCAGTAGTGAAGTTGTTGTGGCCGGGGCCATATTCCTGATCGAGATCCTTTGTCTCAAGAACAGCCTTGGGAGCTTTCTTCCAGGAATCAGGATCAAGGAGATTCTTTCCCTTGGTAGTTGTGAGCATACCCATGCAATACTCAGGTCCTGTTGTAGATCCTGAGAATGTGAGGAAGATCTTGTCATCCTTCATAAGGACACCCGGGCCCTCATCGATTCTCTGATTTCCATTTACTTCCCAGCTGTATTCAGGCTCTGTAAGGATAACCGGATCTGATGCAAGCTTTGAAGGATCCTTAGAATCAAGCTCTGCGATCTTCAGGATAGAATCACTTCCACTATTAGGCTTATAAGCCCATACTACATAATCAATTCCTTCTACATTGAAGGTTGTCATATCGAGTGAGAATGCATCGAAAGAATCCTTGTAACTTCCGTCTGCATTTGTCATACGAACAGGCTTTGTCCATGATTCAGGATTCAGCATATCGTCCTCGTTGGTGCACTTTGTAATGTAAGGACGGATAGACCATACATTGCCCTTCTCAGACTGTCCTGCGAAGAACATGTACCAGCTTCCGTTTACCTTATGAAGCTCAGGTGCCCAGATGTGATGGCTGAGCTCACCGTTTCCTGATGCCTTCCAGATGATATTGTCTTCTGCATCTGCAAGTCCCTCAAGAGTCTTGCTCTTTCTAAGTGCAAGACGGTCATAACCATGTTCAACATCATGATATGCAGGCCATGAAGCTGTGAAGTAGTAATATCCATCCTTCTCGTTATAAACGATGTACGGATCTGCTCTCTGCGCAATGATAGGATTTCCAAAGTAAGAAAGCTTACCGGTAAGCTTATGAGTTCCTACACCAAGCTTAGCTGTATCTGTTACTTTATTACCTTCTTCATCATACCAGACAACCTTTGCATCTGTTTTCTTGCTGCCGTCAGAGAAAGTGATCTCTGCCTTTGTATCAAGCTTAACAGACTCACCTGTTTTTACTGTGAGATCTTTGATCTCGCCAACCTTTACATTTGTTGCTTTTACATCAGATGTCGGAGCTACATACTTCTCTTCTTCTCCGCTCTCCGGAACGCTCTCCTTGCTTTCCTTGTAGAGTTTCTCTACCTCTGCATCTGTAAGCGCACCCTGATAGATGCGTACGCCATGTACTCCGCCCTTATAGAGTTTGTCACCTCTGTAGCCGCTCTTACCGATATATGCTGCAAGATCCTCACCGAATCCTGTTACAGTCATATCATCAGTCTTCTCACTGCATACTTTCTTACCGTCATAGTATCCCGTGATACTGTTAGAAGAGATAACTGTTGTATAAAGATGCCAGTTATTATCAGTTTTTGTGTCAGATACTCCTGTCTCTGTTGTCCATGGTGATCCAGCGTTTCTTGACTTGGACATTACAGACTTAAAGAATCCGCTCGGGTTGCAGGGATTCAGGATATGATAGAGTCCCGGCTGACCGCTGCTGTTCCACTTGCTTGAGTCCTCACCCATGTACATTGCTGCATAGTCACCGCTGCCTGTATCATTCTTGAGCCAGAGTGACATTGTGAGGAAGTCCTGTCCTACAAACAGTTCCTTCGGAAGTTCGATATACGCATTCTCATTTGCATTTCCGCCGGGCAGATACAGAGCACCATTCTTGATTTTTGCGCCCTTGCCCTTTATCACAGCGTTTAAGCCATCCTCTGCCGTATTCTTGATCTCTGTGCCGCTTGCAAGCTCTGTAAGTGCATCTGTATCATATTCTGCTACGAGCTTGGTAGGCTCTGTCTGTTCTTCGCTTTCCTTCGGAAGTGTGCGTCCGTACTTTTCACCAAGTGCGTTGTACTCATCCTCTGTGATCTGGATTACAGTACCATGACGCATTTTTGATGCAAATGAATATTCTGTAGAATTATATCTCTTGAATTCACCGCTTGCGAGACTGTCTGTATAGGACGGATAGTATCCGATACCGCCATAGTTATCAAGGAGCAGGCACCACTTATGATCCTTATCAGCATCATCATCATTGAAACGGAACATTGTACCGCCCTCAACATGAGCCTGATTATTAAGGAACTTTGACTTCAATCTTGTCCAGGGACCGTAGAGAGAATCAGCTTTCTCGATCATCTCGAACTTGCCGCCCGTAGGATCTCCCTCATCAATGATTCCATTGTCGCCTGCCTCTACCTTAGACATTCTGTAGAATACAGTCTTTCCATTCTCATCCTTCTCAGAATTAATGGTAGTATCAATGATATCTGTTACTTCACCATTCTTATTCTTAAGTTCGATCCATTCCTTTGTCTCTGAGAAATTGTAGAAATCACGGGTTGTGCTGTAGTAAATATGATGACGTCCGTTTACATGTGAAGCCCAGAATACAAAGTATTCGCCTCTTTCCTCATCATAGAAAGCTTCCGGAGCCCATGTACATCCTGCATCATCTATTGAAACTCTTACATGACGCTGATTTGTCCAGTTTACGAGATCAGTAGACTCGAATACCTCGATGTACTTGCTTCCGCTGTCTACAGCTCGTCCCCAGTTTCCGTTTCCATGGATCTTTAAGTCGGTTGCGATGATGTAGAATTTATCGCCCTCAGGAGAACGGATGATGAAAGGATCTCTAAGTCCCTTTTCACCATATTTTGACTCGAAAACGGGCTTGCCATTATTAAGAGCATTCCAGTGAAGACCGTCTTCACTGTCATCGAAATAAATCTGCTCTCCATCTGATAAGCCTTCTCCCTTGAAGTTTGCGAAAAGATAGTGTGTGGTCTTTTTCTTTTCAGCAGCCTTCCTTACAGTAACCTCGATTTCCTTTGTTTCTGTTACTTCACCATAGGTAACTGTTGCAGTGAGCTTTACATTTGTGTCCTTATCCTGACGGTTTACGACACCAGCCTTTTTCTCACCTTTATCCTTATCAGAGATCACTTCCGCATCAGAGGACTTCCATGTGATCTTTGAGCCCTTTTCTCCTGTCTCTGCGAGATAGATGTTTCCGCGGATATCATCTGCATTCGGAATCTCAAGTGCCTTCACATCAGCTGCTACGCGCTCTTCATCCGAAAGATTATTTTCTCTTTCCTCTTTTTCCTTAAGTGCTTTCTGAGTCTCATCAAGCTCAGCCTTTTCCTTTGCATAAAGATCAGCGATCTTTTCCTCAGAAAGTGCTCCTGAATATACTTTATAGTTATCCAGTGTCGCATTTAAGAACTCACCGTCATCCCAGTTTGCCTTACCGATCTGGAAAATACCGTCGTCTCCTCCGATACTCTTTGAAAGCTCCGGCTGATCATTAAGTGTATCCTTAAGCACACCGTTCACATAAAGCTTTGATGTGTCTTTGCTTTCTGTGATAGTAACCATCTTCCATCCGGAATAATCATCTTCCGATTTGATAGTAGGCTTTCTGCCGTTATCATTATTCCATCTCTGTACTTCGATACTCTTCTTTGTATCGATGACAGCGAGATATTTTTCGTGAGGGTATGATGGCTTTGCATTTTCTTTTGCTGCTGCGTAGAATGTCCAGCCCTGTTTTGCATCAGCTGTATTCTCTGCTTTTACCCAGTAATTAACGGATAATTCATCCTTACCGCTAAGTACATTCTTTCCATCTTCGCCCTTTACATCGAGCCACTGTTTCTCATTTACATCAAGCTTCAGTGCTTTTCCGCTTACGGCATCTTCTGTGAGTTCATAACCATTCTGCGGTTTTGCTACTGCACCTGCACCCTTGAAGCCATCTTCATCATCAAAGTTAAATTCTGCTATAACAGAACTGCTATCCTCTGATGTTTCTTCAGTTGTTTTTTCCTCCTTGGTTTCCTCTGCTGCTTCAGTTGAGGCTTCGGTAGAAGCCGACTCTCCCTTGTCCTCTTCTGCCTTGATTTCTTCTGCAGAATCGGACTCTCCTGACTTCTTTTCCGACGCCAGTACATCAGTTGCACCGACTGCGGTTCCCAGCGGTGACGCTGTCATCGCTGCCGACAGAAGCAGGACCATCAGTTTCTTTGTCCTTTTTCCCATAAAAAGACCTCCCATAAGATTACAATCCGTACTTACCTCTTTGCGTGGTTTTCTCCCTCAAACAGACAAATTTTAAGCCTGGTATGTACGAATCTTAAGACAATCTTAACAAATCCTTTTATGCAGAACAATGTATCAAGGGTAATCTTGTTTATATTTTTATGCAAAAATAAGCGCTCTATGCACAACTAATTAAGTTAATGCATACAACGCTTAAAATTTTTAGTATTTTTAAACAATACCAATTATTTTTATAAGTAAGTCATTTCATCATTTAACACAACACATCTATACAAATATATAAACCATCCCCAAACAGGTATGTAACAGATTTACATTTTTTTGTACATGTTTTTTTATCTGCCTCTTCTTCCTCTACCGAGAAAGAACATTTTTGAGCCGGTTCCCATTTCTTTTTCTTTCTCCGCTTCTTTTTGAGCCTGTTCTGTATAATCGCGAGCCGTACCCGCTTCTTTTGCAAATCTGTATTTACAGTCTGCGCAAAATCTTCCTGATGTGAGAGGTTTTCCGCAATGATCGCACGTTAATCCCGTACCGGTTATTTCTACAAACTGAAGTCGTTCTTCCCTTAGCCACCTTCTTATCCTGTCAGGGGTAACTTCACAGGTTTCTGCCGTTATATAGAGCGTGGCTCCGGGATAGTCATACAGAAAGTCTTTTACTCTCTGAAAGGCACGATCTTCTATTTTTTTACAGTCCGGGCAGATCCGATCTCCAAATCCCGGATATTGAAACAGGTGTCCGCATTCTTTACAATTTTTGAGAGAGACGTCCATGGCTTCTCCTATCTGTACAAAGGTACAAAGATTGTTTTCACCTTTTGTATCGGCTTGATGCAGGAGCGATCGTACATTGTGTTTTGTATAAAATTTGGTGCGTGGCTTGAAGGTACGTGGCTTGAAGGTACGTGAATCTTTGAATAGTATATCCCGTCACGGCTCGGTAGTACGTGCCAGCGGTATAAGTATCTCCTTCCGCGCTCGGACAGACACTAAGCTCACGCACTGTTCTCATAAACTCGGAAAAATCTGCGAAACTCGATGCTTACGCATCTCAAACAGTTCGCAGATTTTTCCTATTCGCCCAGTGTGTTCACTAAGTGCTGCCGGCTGATTGCTCCAGGAGATATTTATACCGCTGACACTTAGGTATCTGCACTCCACAGTAATGTACTAAATTCCACGCTTCTAACGTGATTGAAACGTAAGTGCAGGGCATATATTTCTCTCTTGCAGCAATCAGCCGGCATCACTTAGTGAATGAGTTGACCGATTAGGTAATTTATGCGAACTGTTTGAGTCGCAACGCGACGAGTTTCGCAGAAATTACCGTTCTTATGAGGGCAACACATGAGCTTAGTGATGTCCGAGCGCGGAAAGAGAGAAATATATGCCCTGCACGTCCCAACATAAAAAGAGCAGTGCATGATCACACTGCTCCTTCGAGACTTAGATAAAATGTATAGCCATCTTTACTGATCACGTATTCACCTTCTGCTGCTTCAAATTTCTCGTTGTCTTTAAGGATCCTATACGCACTGATACGTCGCTCCAATCCGTCAATGATAACCCGGGGCTTTCCCATCACTTCCAAAAGATCATAATCCATTGCACGAAGAAAACGTGAAATATGAGCACCGTCCCACTCCGGATGCAGCAAGCCGTCTGCCGGTACGTCCTTTGCGTAACGGATCATACGATCTTCACTGATCGACTGCTTTGTACCATTTCGTTCGGGAATAGACGTAACCGGCAAAAGTTCTTTTAATGCACCGACTGCTTCTTTGTTAAGGAGTTTTAAGAGTTTTAATGAAGTAGTTTCTTCTGTGACCGGTACAGATTTTTGTATAAGTATATTTCCACTGTCTGTCCCTGCGTCTATCCTGTGCCAGGTTATACCCGCCACAGTGTCTCCATCGTAGATCGTCCATGCCTCAGCATTTCTGCCCGGATGTGCCGGAAGCAGAGCGTGATGGAGATTCACCATAACAAAATTGTCTTTAGCCACTATATCTGCCGGGATCAGATAAGGATTATTCACCGAAAACAATATAGAGTATTCTTTTTCTTCACGTAAAATCTCAAATAATTTCTGTTTGTTTCCGGTTTCTGCACTATATTTTTCAGCTCTCCGAAGATCAGACGGGGTATGACCTGTTTCCAGTATCTTCATCGAAAGCTCCGGGGAATCTTTCTTTATAAGATTCACACACTGGTACATAAGTCCCGATGAACCAATGAAATAGATCTTTTTAAGCACATTCATTTCCACTGTCCTCATCATGTACTGCCATTTCAAGAAGTGCTTTTCTGTCAATCTTACCGTGTGCTGTCAGCGGCAGTTTTGTATAAAAAAGATATTTCTGCGGAAACATGTACTTTGGAACCTTAGCCGAAAGTACTTTTATGATCTCATCACGGCCTTCCTGTCCTTCATAACAGCAGATTATCTTCTCATTTTCCTGATCATATACACAGCAGCATCTTTCAACATTTGGTGCCGCATTTATGTTCCGTTCTATTTCCTGAAGCTCTATTCTGTGACCGAAGTGCTTTATCTGAAAATCTTTTCTGGCAACATAACAAAGCTCACCATTCTTATCATATCTCGCTAGATCTCCTGTCTTGTAGATCCTGTTTCCGAATCCTGTAAGGAACGGATTTTGAGGAAATGCTTCTGCGGTTTTTTCAGACATATTCCAATATCCAAGGGCAAGTCCTGTTCCTTCTACACAAAGTTCACCGGCTGCATTCGGCTTTTTTATCTTTTTTCCTTCTTCATCCATAAGAAATACTCTGGTATTTCGGAATGCTTTTCCAATAGGAATTATCTCATCATCCGCAAAACGCCTCTTTACCTCGTAATAGGTGCAATTACAGGTTATTTCTGTCGGACCATACAGATTTACAAAACGGGCAAAAGGAAAATGCTCCTGCCAATAAGTAAGCGTATGAACAGGCATCACTTCTCCGGAAAACATAAGGTAGCGCAGCTTTATCTGATTTTCTGCCTTTTCACCATTAAATACGTCAAATCTCGACATGATATTCGCAGCGGATACTGCCCAAATAAGCGTATTTATCCCTCTTTCAGACAAATATCTTGCCATCATTCCGGGCATGGCAAACATTTTCTTCGGGATGATGTGTACCGTTCCACCAACTGCAAGGGAATTGTAGATATCTTTTACAGATACGTCAAAGTCAAACGGAGCCTGATTGCCAAATACACAGTCTTCATCGAAATCGAAAGCATCCTTAAAGGCATCTGTCAGGTCTAATACCGATTTATGAGAAATAAGAACTCCCTTTGGTACACCGGTTGATCCGGAGGTAAAAATAGTATAAAGAGGATCGGTGTCAATAGCATCTTCACGGATCTCAGACAAAATTTCTGCTTCCGGTTCAGAGTTTTCCAGGATTTCTGATATGCGTACCGCGCCCTCAATATCTTTTCCTCTTTTACGTGCATCTATGACACACACAGGGTTAAGGCTGTTTATGATATTGTTTCTTCTGTCTTCCGGAAAATCCGGTCCGATAGATGCATAAAAATTTCCACTGTACAGGATTCCAAAAAATGCGATAAGGGTCTCAACATTTCTATCGATAAGAACCGCTGCCGCGCGGTTCCTCTCCCCGAGAGACCTGTTTTTCGTGATCCATGTTCCAACTTTCTTTGCCTCAGATACAAGCTCTGTGTATGTAAGACTTCTCTTTTCATCTGAGATAGCGATCTTTTCCGGATATTTGTATGCTGATTCTTCTAATAAACACAATACGCTTTCCCGCATGTCGGCTCTCCTGATATATAAGTTTTTATTTATGTTATTATAATCATTAGTTGATACTTAATTCTATGATACTCATATTACAGGATTCGTCAACCCGAACAAATAATCCGACTTTTAAGATTCTCCGTTGTTACAGTTCACTCGCTTACAGCTCGCTCACGTAACGGATTTTGCCAATTAAATCGCCTTCGGCGATGGGCAAAATCCAATGGCTTTTCATCTTTCTTGGTCGTAAACTCCGCAGCGTAGTGCTCCGTTTACGTGTGAACCGTTACTTTTCAGATTCTCAGTTAAACAAGTTACGCTAGGCTCGAAAATACCTTGCTAAGTGCTCCGCATAAAAAACCTGTCAGACACGACTGTGTCTGACAGGCTTCTACATTACTTATACTACATTTGTATAGATTTGATCGTCTGAATCTACTCTTATATACCGGCTGCTTCCGAATGCCAGGATCAGGATAAATATCGGATTTAACAGGATCAGACCGATAGCAAATCCTGTTCCTTTTCCAAATGCTTTTGCCAATTTGAAATTAAGCATGATTCCGATCACAAGTGCTCCGATCGCAAGTATAGCAGCAATTGCCGCAAGTGCCCCGTTTTCTGACCTTGCCAATGCACTGCTTATGATATCAAGTCCCATTACGGTCCAAAACATCTTTCCATCCCATGCGATCTTATACATCGTATACACATTGAGGAGCGGTATGATTGCCTTCCATCCCGCTTCTCCCGCTTTATTGAATATCTTCCAATAAGCAATAATGATCAAAATATAGTAGATCAGACAAGCAACGAGACCTATCATGATCAAACCGCCCAACGCCAGAAAAAAATCATTTGTAGACATAGACACTCCTTTCCGCATATTTATGCTCTCCAATAACACCTTTTAATATATATCGGCTGCCGCATAGGATTAATGTATATGTATCAGATCTTTATCTGTTACTGTTCACTCGCTTCCAGCTCGCTCACGTAACGGATTTTGCCAATTAAATCGCCTCCGGCGATGGGCAAAATCCAATGGCTTTTCATCTTTCTTGGTCGTAAACTCCGCAGCGTAGTGCTCCGTTTACGTGTGAACTGTTACCTTTATCTGCTTAAATCCCTTGTCTCTGAGCTCTGCGACTGCTTTGATGTCATCCGGTGAAGTTCTGCAGCATCCTCCGATGAAACCTGCACCGGCTCTTTCCCAGTCTTTTGCACGGTCAACGTAGCTCTTGCCATCGGGAGCACCATTCCAGACTTTATTTATACCATCATAAACTTCACCGCTGTTCGGATATACACAGACAGGGACCTCCGTATACTTCCTGTAATTCAGGATAATGTCAGAAACAATCTCCGGAGGTGTGCAATTTACACCGATAGCCTTGAGATGTGAAAATTTAGACATTGTCTTTGCAACTTCTTCTATATCAGTTCCATCACTTATCTTTGTCGGTGTCTTAAATGTAAAGCTTGCCCAGAAATCACATCCCATTTCTTCCAAAAGTTCTCCGACAGCCTCTGCTTCTGCGAGCTTCGGGCAGGTCTCTACAGCAAAAATCTCTGCACCTGCTTCTTTAAGGATTTCGATCCTCTTTCTGTGAAAGTCCTTGTACTCATCTTTTGTGAGATCATATGAACCGCTGTACTCCGAGCCATCCGCAAGATACGCACCGTAAGGTCCGATATCACCTGCGACAATAGGATACTCCGCACCCTTCTTTTCACCGGACTCTTTCCACCACTGCTCTCTGGTTTCTTTTACGATCTCGATTGATTTACGGATAAGCGCCTCTGCTTCTTCCTCGCTGTAACCCGCTTCTACAAAACCGGGAATTGTCGCCTGATAGCTGCAGCAGGTAATGACATTTGCGCCAGCTTCCATATAATCTCTGTGAATCGCTGCGATCGCATCAGGATTTTCGCTTAAAAACTTAGCACTCCACAATGCATCACTTACATTATATCCGCGCTTCTCCAGCTCGGTTCCCATAGCACCATCCATGACAATGAGTTTTCCATTCTTAATAAGATCATCTATTCTTCCCATTTTATTTCTCCAAATAGTTATTTCTCTGCCTTGCAGTCAAATGACACAAATTCCGGATCCTCTCCTCGCTCTTTCGCCGGCAGGTATCTCTTCCAGAAATCATCAAAGAGCCTGAATATCTCTTTATGCTTTGCCGCTATTATAAATATCGTTATGAGCACATATACCGCAGACAGGATATCCGTAAATGCCCACAGGATATCTGCCTGAATATTATAGAAAATAACGCACGGAACCATGTAATAGATCATGTAAATCGGCATCATTTTTTTGTTCGCCTCAGAATCGCCAAACGCATAATTTACGCTCTTTTCACAGGTGTAGTACATACCGATGATAGTAGTCCACGCAAATACCGCTATAGCTATGGCTGTGAGCTGTCCGCCGATCTTTCCGTATACAGAAGTAAACGCATAGGTTGTGAGAGCTCCGCTGGTCGCATCACTTTCATAAAAAGAACCTGTCATAATAATCGTAAATGCTGTGATCGAGCATACAACCATCGTATCGAGGAAGATCTCGCCCCATCCCCAAAGTGACTGACGCACAGGATGATCTGTTTTTGCGCTGGCATGCGCTATCATTCCGTAGCCTGTACCTGCATCATTTGAGTAAATGCCTCGGGCAACACCGTACTGGATCGCATCACGAACCGTTGCTCCAGCAAAACCGCCCATAGCAGCAGTAGGAGAAAAAGCGCTCTTTACGATCAACATCACAACTCTCGGAATCTCCTGATAGTTAAAAATGATAACTCCGAGTCCTATGATAATGTAAAGAACTGCCATTATCGGAACAGCCTTACTCATTACATCCGAGATCCTTCTGAGTCCGCCCCAGATAGTCACAATGCAGGTTACTCCGATCACGATGTCAGTGATAAGCGGATTTACGCCAAAAGCCTGATTTATCGAACTCGTAACAGCTTCTGTCTGTACACAGCAGGTCCATGGACCGAAAACAAAACAAAATACAGCAAGTACAACAGCACCCTTTTTCCAGCCAAAAGCATTTTTCAGCACGAATGAGCGGTCGCAGACATATTCATCCATAGACTTCTCGTAATGCTCTCTGTATCGCTGACCAATGATGATCTCGCAGGCTTTAGTAGACATTCCGAAAAACGCCGAGATCCACATCCAGATAAGCGCTCCGGGACCGCCGCTTACGATAGCTGTCGCAACACCACTGATATTTCCTGTCCCGATGGTATTTGCAAGAGCCGTACAAGCCGCACGGAATCCGGATATCGTTCCTGTTCCTTCGCTTTGCTTAAACATCGTGCCGTAGGTATTCTTGAAATTGAATGCAGCTTTTCTCTGATACCTGAAAGCAAAACGCACCGAAAGAATGATTCCTGTTGCGAGAACCAGATATGTCATCCAGTTTCCCCACATGAAATCATCGATTGCATATAAAATTTCTGTAATTCTCTCCATATTATTTTCCCCATTCACCGTAGTAAAGTATATCGTATGATAACTTATATTTTCATACTATGTCAATGGGAATTGCCGATAATTATTTTTTATCGTTACGATGCACGTTTTTCCATAAACTGTTCCATTATGGTCTGCAGCTCCGACAGTCCCTCTGCCGTTACCTTGTCTCCGCTTTCAAATGCCATCATCTGTTTCAGAAATCCCTGCTCTCTGGTGATCCTGTAGCTCTCCGGATATACCAATCCAAATGTAAGCGAAATGTGGGTAAAGAGATGATCTATCGGCTGCTTTACATGCGCTCTGTCTACGTTTCTGCATCCGAGTGCATCTGCAAGGACTTCCGGTGTCACACGATTTACCTTCAGATTATCAATAGGACAATCATATATCTCATCCATAGGGATCTCGCAATTTACTCTCAATATATCTATCTTATCCGCATCACGAAGAATATCCGTAAACATTTTCTCGCGTTCCGTCAGCTTTTCCGGGAGCTTAAAAACATTATGCAGACGGATGGCTTTCTCAATGATGGCATCCTCTGATGAGTCTGCTGCATAATCCCTTATCCTCATCTGCTGCGGAGCGTCTTCATCTTCGGCATCATATTTATTGAAAAGCACATCAGCACTCATTGCCGCATGATTTACAGATATTGAATCTATAAAAGTGTGATATTTTCTCAATTGTTCAAAACGCCCCACATCGTGAAGCATTCCGAGAAGCCATGCCAGGTCTGTATCTTCCTCTGATAAGTTAATGGATCTCGCGATCCTGTCCGCGATCTCCGCAACCTTATATGTATGCTCTATCTTCAGCGCCACTTTTATATCCGACGAATCATACTGATCAGTATATTTCTTAAAAACAGCGCAAACATTTTTTCTATCGATCTTCATTTTTCTTTGTCTTTACAACTTTCTTTCCGCCTGTAAATGCCGGATTTTCATCCAATTTGATATAAACACAAATCTTCCTTAGTTCCGCAATCCTGATCATGCTGCTCCATATAGAATCACTCCATCCCTGTTTATATTATTAAAAAACGGATACGCATCTATCCATTTCAAAAATAATTCTTCACTATGAGCTATCGGGTTAATTTCAACATCATTATCCATATTAAAATCATAAGTGACGTCAAAAAGTTTAGTCTGATACTCTTTTGCCTCCAAATCCGAAATATCCAACAATATCATGATATCAATATCGGATTCACTGTTAAAATCGCCCCTAGCATAAGACCCAAATAAAATAACTTTTTTCACATGTGAACCATATATATTTTTATACGTTCAATATATTCCTTTAATAAATCCATTTTATTCTCCATAGACGTTCCCCTTCCCCACTTAACGCCTACCTGCATGTACCTCTTAATTATATCATCTCATATTACAAATCCAATATACTCGTACTATCATATCTGTTCTCCGCTTTATTTGACGGTTACGTTTCACTCGCTTTCAGCTCGCTCACGTAACGGATTCTTGTCTATTTCCTAGATATGCGCACCGTTATAACGTAAACCTCGTACAAAAATTGCTTTAAAACCTGCACAATTATAAAAAATGTGATAATATTAATACCGTTTGTCTTAATCATTGTACATTGTATTATGTATCACGGTTACGAACAAACATTTGTACTAATTGTCCAGATACAAAAAGAAAAGAGTTATTATGAGGAAAGCAAAGTTTGTGAGGTGTGTTGCAGCACTAAGTGCCGCGGCACTCATGTCAGGAAATATACATGGGAATATATTTCTGACAAATGTTTATGCAGCAGAAGCCTCTGATTCAACGGCTTCATTAGAAGATGTTGATCTCAGCAAAGCAGAGGATCACACATGGGATTTCGGAATCGACAGCCTTAAAGACACTATCCAAGGCAACACATACCTTTATGACAACATGTTTATCGATGCTTCCGCTCCGGGTGCAAAGGCTGCTCCGAACGGTGATCAGTGGACACAGGTAAACGCAGGTACAAAGTGTTATTTCCCTGTTAAAGGAGATGCTGTCATCACGCTCAAGGCATACAATAATGATGCCGATCAGTTTGAAATAGACGGAAACAAATTTGAAGTGTCCGGAACTTATAATCCTTTTGAATATACCTATGAATATAAAGGTGAAGCCAAGGTTATCGAACTTGACGTATTAAAAGACAGCAGCTATTTTGCCTCTCTTTCCGTGAAGCACTCCGACGGCTCCAGTTCAGGAAGCGGAAATGATGATAATGGCGATGATGACAATGGCGGCAATGGAAATACAGAAGATCCCGACGATTATTCATCAAAGTTTGAATATCCGGTCGAGTATAATGTCTGGGATTTTACAGATCATGATGCGATAAAGGATGATGCAAAGTGTCTTGAGGGAAAAACTGGCTTCTTCCACTCTCTGTATGTAGATGCACGTAATGGTAAATTCAATCCCAGAGAAAATGGTGGAACGGACGATGCACAGGTAAATGCCGGCACAAAGATCGTAGTTCCGCTGAATAAGTCTACAAACGGCAAGGCTGAGATCAAAGTAAAGTATGTTCAGGGTGCGATCACAATAAACGGTGAAGAGTATTCTTCCGGAAGCGCATTCTCTTATGAATATGCAGGTTACGGTTATGCCGTAATCGAATGTACCGCAAGCACATATATCTACAGCATCAGCACTTCCTATCCAAAGTCTGTTTTTGATACTCAGGAATCAGGCGAGATCGACGTTTGGGACTTTGGTGGAGAAGCTTCTGATATATCAGGTGCAAAAGATCATATAACTGCAGACCAGTACGATAAAGCATCAGATCTCGTTGCTGAATACAGCAAGACAAAAACTGATAAAACTACAGGCGAAACTGTTGTTGTAAAGACTGTCAGTGAAGCATTTGCCGGAAACGGAAAACTGGTTGTAGACGATCTGACTCTTAGCTACGCTGTCGGAGACAGGATCTATACAGCAGACGGTGTTGGAAATACTCAGCCTGCAACTGCTAAAAAAGGTAAATACACATTTGATGACGGTTATTCTTCAAACGGTTATTACTACGCAAACGGTAATGGCGGTTCTGACAGAAGATATGTGGAGATCGCAAATGTTAAGGCCGGAAACATCATTGATATCTATATGGATTCAAAAAACAGTGATGAAACAGCTCATTTTGTAAACTCCTCTTCTGATCAGGATGAAGTATTTACTGTTTCTACCAAGCCTGCAAAATATGAATTTATAGCGCAGAATGACGGCACTTACAAGATTTATACAGAAACAGCAAATAACGGTAAGATCGATGTATTCCGAGTTGTAAGACGTACAGATACTGTAGTTCAGGGTAAAGTCGACTTTGGCGCTCTCTCTGCACCGGCGAATTATAAGATCGTTCTTAAAGACACTGCATCAGGCGAAGAGAAAGAAGCAGAGATAGATGCTGACAATAACAGATATGCCGCATATATCAAATCAGGTCATACATATAAAGCATCTATTAGAAATGCAGCAGGATTTGCTGTTACAGATGCAACATCTACTGTAAAGGCTAATGAATCAGACGCTACATCACGTACTACACACGATCTCTCTATCGAGAGCAGAGATACAGTAACCGTATCCGGTAAAGTTACCGGATTTGACGATGGTTTTGATATATCTAAGTCCGGACTTGTCTTCACTGACAGCACTGGCAGCGAGATCATCGCTCTTTTTGATAAAGATGGAAATTATACTGCAGAACTAAACACAAATACAGATAATACAGTTTCTCTGTATAACTGCTATGATTACGCTCTTATTGGCAAGAATACAGTTAAAGCTGATGCTAAAAAGACTGTTGATCTTACAGTTGATAAGGCCGAAGTTTACAGTGTTTTCGGTAAACTCCTCAATGTTCCTAAGGATAAAAATGTGACAAAGATCACTTTTACCAATACTGCAGATAAACAGACTTACATCGGTGAAGTAAACGACAAAAAGTTCAGTGCTGCGCTTAGAAACGGCACATATACAGCAGCTATCGATAATGAGGAATTCACAACAAAAACAAAGCTCGTTGTAAAGGATGCATTTACAGAAAAAGATCTGTATTTTAATGCTGCTAAAACTTATACATCCGTTGGAGACGCTTCAGATGTATATGTCGGATATTCTGACAAGACATTGAATTTCGATTCTGTACAGGAAGCTGTCGATGCAATAACTGCAACACGTAAAGGTACAGGCAGGATCACTCTTCATATTGCTCCCGGCACTTACAGAGAGCAGATCGTGATCGATACTCCAAATTTGACACTCAAGGCTGATGACGGAAATGTAAAGCTCACCTGGTACTACGGTATCGGTTATGTTTATTACAGTGCAAAAGAAGGATACTACGATCCGGAAGCTGCTTATAATAAGCAGAATAAGGGCAGCGTTGATAAGTGGGGTGCTTCCGTATATGTAAAGAGCAATGCCGAGGGCTTTGCTGCTGACGGTATCACTTTTGAAAATTCATTTAACAGATATGTTACGGAAGAAGAAATCGCTGATGGCGCAGAAGCTTCAACAGACGCATATCCGGATACAAAGATCACATTAAAAAGAACTGCCGGAACAGATGTAAGAACAACAACAGCTACTGAACGTGCAACAGCTCTTGCTGTAGATGCTTCAAATACAGAATTTACTAATTGTACATTCCTTGGAAGTCAGGATACCCTGTACACCCACAAGGGAACGACCGGATACTTTAAGAATTGTACTATCGCCGGAAATACGGATTACATTTTCGGATATGGCGATTACGTTTTTGAAAGCTGTGTGCTCAAATATGAAGGATACAGCGATACAAATAAAAAGCATGCCTACATCACAGCAAACAGGGGTGAGGCTGCCAAATATGGCTACCTGTTCAATAATTGCGTGATCACAGGTCCTTCAGATGGATTATCACTTAGCGGAAATTATTTAGGAAGACCATGGGATGCCCAGGCAAAGGTAACTTTTAAGAATACTAATATCGTCAAAGACGGTCTGGTACTTGATCAGGGTTGGGCAAGCATGAGCGGACGTATGCCTCAGGATGTATCTTACAGAGAATATGATACAGAAGAAGCAGGCAAAGTTGTAACTCAGGCCAAGCGTGTTATCAAAAACAAGGACAAGAAAACAAAGATCGTACTTTCAACAGCTAACAGCGGAAAGATCTGTGACGCTGAAGCTGATCTCGGATTTACAGCTGATGATTATTTCACTTCATGGAAACCTGTAAGTTTTGTAACTGACGAGATCGAAAATGCTATTTCAAAGGAAAAAGCCAAGGATTATCAGTCCTATACGGTTTATTTCAGAGACGAAAACGGCAATGATCTTATTATGCCGGAAACTCATCTCGGAAAGGTTGACTCTAACGTGGCTGCTGCAGATGTTTCAGATATGATCAATGGTTATACCTTTGTAAAAGGAAATTCTGTGACACTGTCATCTGCTAAGGCTGAGAATATCATCTGCACTTACAAAAAGGCTGATACTACCTATACAGTTGTACAGGCTGATAGAAAGAGCGGAAAGATCCTGGCAAAGAAACTCTATACCGGAGCGTATGGCACAACAGTTACCATAAATCCGGCTTCACTCGAAAAGATCAGTGGATACAGACTTTGCAGCAAAAGTGTTAAGACATTGATCCTGAAATACGCTGATTCAAATGTCGTTATCTTCTACTACGATGAAGGTCAGGAAACTCCGTCTCAGCCTGAGGCTCCTGCAGACCCGAGTGATCCAACACAGCCGGAGAATCCTTCACAGCCGGAAACTCCGTCTCAGCCTTCTAAATCTGAAACTACTGTTACATCCGATCTCGGAAACGGGGTAACTGTGACCAGACCTGTTAATCTTCCGTATAACGGCAAGAAATACAGCAGCAACAAAGATCTTGGAATTATCATTAACTATAATGGTCAGACCTATACAGGAAATGATATCAAGCTCAAGGTTACCGGAAGCAAGAATGTCGGAACTATAAAGGTACAGCTTAAATCTATAAAGGGCGTAAAGACGTCCAGAAAGGATTTCAAGGGCACTGAATCATTCGATATCACTATTGATGCCTTCAAAGTAACTGACAGCAATATAGCATCAAAGAAGGTTTCAAAGGGAAAACTTAAGAATATCAAGGTAACGATCAACGGAAAGGCAAAGAGCATACCGAAGAAGATGTACTCTCAGGATGGAAACATCGTTACTTTCAGCGGAAACTTTACCGGACAGATCACATTAGATTGACATTTGTACTACCGCATTTGCAATTAAAATAAGCTATTTATAAGAAACAGGAGCAATCAGACCGATTGCTCCTGTTTTGACTATATAGACGATTTTTTGTTTTACGGATTACATCTCTTACATGGCACATATCCCGCTGCCACAGCTTCATCTCGAGTTCCATACGGAACCTTATTTGATTCTGTGAAGCCTCACACGACTAAAGTCGCGTGCTTCCATACCCGTTTTTCTGGGGTGCGGACTCATTGACTACATATACGGTCTGACACCGAGACACTTACGCCGCAGCGCAAAGCTCTGCATTCAGACTAATTAACGTAGACAACGTGCATGTGCTCCTATACACAGCTTCTGGAACTTTTGCCAAAAGCTGCTGCCCTTTCGTCACCGGAAGGGACTTTATGATCTCACGTATAAAATATCTTGC